>NZ_JHVJ01000005.1 GCF_000620085.1 Marinobacterium jannaschii DSM 6295
CTTATCCTGAACCAGATGTTCATCCAACTCTGCCCCTAAAGCAGCCTCGGTGATCTGTTTAATCAGTGGGGTTAGCAGGCCGTCTTTCCCATTGAGATCTTGGCCAGACTGAAGGGCCTTGGCGAAGGCCTGGATATCGATTTCGTATTTGTCAGACATGGTGTGTCACTCCCTGTAGGGGTCAAACTATAGAGGTGACACAGAATTTTGAACACTACCGAAAAAGTAGATGACTTTCTGATGAAGCTACCTAGATGAATCCACATAACACATATGAGCCGCCCCGCGTCAATGGAGAGGGTGTTCATAGTTCTGTGATTTACGCTGACACAGAACTATGAACACCCTCCAGCGCTCTCGCCGATTGCCCGGAGCGCTCTGATTTTACCTCGATACAACAGCGCATACGTGAGTATCAGCAGCAACCGACTGAGACTGCTTAACCGGCGCTTCATGCACATGGTGTTAAGAACTATATTGGTGATGGCGGCCATGTAGCGGCCATTCTGTTCATGGGGCTGATTCTTTCATGAACTTATCTATTTCACTAAAGTAACCGGGTAGGATCTCTGCCAGAAAGGTTTTGCCCTTTTCCGTTAGAGATACTTGCTTTGCTCGTTTGTCAGACGTGTCTGCCGAGAGGGTGATCAGGTGTTCATCTACCAGACTTCGCAGTGTACGGGTCATTACCGGGCGGGACACGTCGACCCGTTCTGCTATCTCACTGGCGAGCAAGCTGGTTCTTTCCGGCTCCCGGTCTAGCACAATAAGGATCAGAAACCGCTGCTGGGAAATACCATGATGGCTAAAGTACGTTTCGAGCCGCCGTACCAGTAGGCTGGCCTGGCGCATCATTTTCAATGCCTGTTCGACCGAATCTACGTCCGCTGAAGGGTATTGCTCGGCATACCCCCGAATCATCTGTCTTGTGGGTAGCTCTTTTAGGAAAAACATAATGCGTCCGGGCTTATTTCTATCGCTATGCCAGTTTTGTCAGCTTACTGATTTCAACGGGCTTTGCTAACCACTCTTTATAGGACTCGAAAACGGGTGCGATATAGGGCATGGCGTAATGTCTATCCAGTGCGTCCTGATTCTCCCACTCTTCGTACAGGTACAAAGACGTTTCATCCTGGTGTACGGAAAATTGCCGGCAGCCCTCTTCATTCAAAGTGGGGGGCACGATACTCAGTAAGGCTTCTCTGGCATCGTTCATAAATTCAGGTTTAGGGCTGATTCTGGCGATAATAAATAGGTGCTCATGCATGGGAAAATCCTCTTAAATATGATTATCATGGTAATCATATTTGCCTGCGGGTCAAGCATCGGTCTGAACTTTAAGATTGTGGATGAGGTGTTGCCGATCAGTCCTGCCGGTTAGGGTCGATATGGCGACTATCGCTGGTGACGGCGGTTGCACAAAAAAGCCCGCCGGTTGAGGGGCGGGCTTTGGTATCTTGATTTAAGGATTCAGCCACGCTGGTAGACGCAACGTCCGGCGGCGTAGGTCTCGAAGATGCTGCGGTCGTCACCCAGGGTCATCATTACGAACAGGCGTTCGTCGAGGCTCTGTACCTGCTGCATGCGGTAGTCCATCAGCGGGGTGGCCTGTTCATCGAGTACCACGAAGTCTGCTTCTTTACCCACTTCAAAGTTACCGATTTTGTCGTTCAGGCGCAGGGCTTCGGCACCGCCGAGCGTTGCCAGGTAGAGTGACTTGTAGGGGTGTAGCTTTTCTCCCTGCAGCTGCATCACCTTGTAGGCTTCATTAAGGGTCTGCAGGATCGAGAAGCTGGTACCGGCGCCGACATCGGTTCCCAGGCCGACATTGACTTCCATCTGCTCCATTTTCTTAAGGTCGAACAGGCCGCTGCCGAGAAACAGGTTGGAGGTCGGGCAGAAGGCGATGGCCGAGCCGCTGTCGGAGAGTTGCTGGCACTCTTTGTCACACAGGTGAATACCGTGGGCGAAGACAGAGCGTTCTGACAGCAGGTTGAAGTGCTTATAGACGTCCAGGTAGCTTTCCCGCTCCGGGAACAGTTCCAGTACCCATTCGACCTCTTTCTGGTTTTCTGACAGATGGGTGTGCATATAAAGGTCGGGGTATTCGTGCAGTAGCTGACCGGCAATCGCCAGCTGTTCGTCGCTACTGGTGGGGGCAAAGCGCGGTGTGACGGCGTAGTGCAGTCGGCCTTTGCCGTGCCAGCGTTCGATCAGCTCTTTGCTGTCTTTGTAGCCGGATTCCGGCGTATCCAGCAGGTAGTCCGGCGCGTTGCGGTCCATCAGCACCTTACCGGCGATCATCCGCAGGTTGTATTTCTCGGCGGTTTCAAAGAAGGCGTCGACCGATTCTTTGTGCACGGTGCCAAACACCAGGGCAGTGGTGGTGCCGTTGCGCATCAATTCGGTGAGGAAGCGGTCTGCCACGTCGTGGGCGTGGTGCTCGTCGCTGAACTCGTTTTCCGCCGGGAAGGTGTAGTTATTCAGCCAGTCCAGCAGCTGCTCGCCGTAGGAGGCGATCATACCGGTCTGGGGAAAGTGGATATGGGTATCGATAAAGCCGGGTGTGATCAGCGAGCGGTGGTATTCGGTCACGGTGACATCATCGCCCAGGGTTGGCAGCAGCTCAGCGGCTTCACCCACCGCCTTGACATGACCATCCTCGACTACCAGCAGGCCATCGGCGAAGTACTGGTAGGAATTTTCCAGCCCCACCAGCGCCGGGTCGGCGGTGCTGTGGATGATGGCGGAACGGTATGCCTTGATAGAAGGATTCATAACTGTCATTTACTCGTTTTTATTCTGTTCAGGCAACCCGGTGTATCTTCCCGGTTGCGCCTTTACTCTGATCTTTGTCTGTTACAGCCCGGTCACTGTCATTGTGTTGTTCGGCGGATGCTGCCGCCTGATAACGGGCGATTACTTCACCGGCGACAGAGACGGCGATCTCGGCGGGCAGCTTGCCGGTCACTTCCGGCAGGCCCATGGGGCAGACCATCTTGTCGATCACCTGATCGCTGAAACCCTTGGCGCGCAGGCGATGCTCAAACTTCTTGCGCTTGGTGCGCGAGCCGATCAGGCCGTAGTAGCCGAAGTCGTCGCGTTTGAGGATCTTCTCGGTCAGTTCCTGGTCGAGCTGGTGGTTGTGGGTCATGACGATATAGAAGGTGCCTGGTGGCAGGTCTTCGATCTCATCCACCGGGTACTCGCTGACGATCTTCTCCACTCCGGCCGGGACATGCTCGGGAAATTCGTGATCGCGGCCATCGATCCAGCTCACATGACAGGGCAGGGAGGCCAGAATCGGTACCAGTGCCTTGGCTACATGGCCGGCGCCGAACAGGGCGATATGCAGCGGAGCAATCCCCACAGGCTCGAACAGCAACGAAGTGGCGCCACCGCAGCACTGGCCCAGGGAAGCCCCCAGTGAGAAGCTCTGCACGCGGGCATCGCTGCATTGTTCTTCCAGCATCTGTCGTGCCAGCTTAGTGGCTTTGTGTTCCAGATGGCCGCCGCCGATGGTGTCGAAGGTACGGCCCGCGGTAACCACCATTTTGGCGCCGGTATTTCGCGGGGTGGAGCCTTTTTCTTCGACTACGGTCACCATCACGCAGGGTTTTCCTGCTTGTTGCAGGCTGCTGAGTGCGGTGAGCCAGCTTTCGCTGTTCCAGTTGTTATTGTTTTGATTGCTCATGCTTATTGGCCTCGTTCGGGGTGGCCCGGCAGCCTGGTGCTGGCCGGGCCACCGCTGTCAGACGGTCTGCTCGGTGGATGTGGTGGCGTCGGCTGCGGCTTTATGGGCCTTCATCGCCTCGACCGCCCAGAGTACCCGTTCCGGTGTTGCCGGCGCGTCTACCTTAGGACTGACCTTGTAGTCAGCCACGCTGGCGATCGCATCCTTGATGGCACAGAACACCGAGATACCCAGCATAAACGGTGGTTCACCGACCGCTTTGGAGTTGAATACGGTGTCTTCCGGGTTTTTGCGGTTTTCCACCAGGCGCACCCGGAAGTCGATCGGCATATCCGCCACGGCAGGGATCTTGTATCCCGCAGGACCGGAGGTCATCAGGCGGCCCTGATCGTTCCATACCAGCTCTTCGGTGGTAAGCCAGCCAGCACCCTGAACGAAAGCGCCCTCAATCTGACCAATATCGATCGCCGGGTTCAGCGAGGCACCGACATCGTGCAGGATATCGGCACGGAGTATCTTGTACTCACCGGTCAGGGTATCGATGATCACTTCTGAGCAGGCTGCACCATAAGCATAGTAATAGAAGGGCCTGCCGCGGGCGTTGTCGCGGTCGTAGTAGATCTTCGGCGTCCGGTAGAAGCCGGTGCTCGACAGCGAGATCTGGTGGAAGTAGGCCAGTTCGATAAACTCGGCGAACGGCATGACCTTGTCGCGGATCAGCACGTGATTGTTCTTGAAGGAGACATCTTCCGGGGTTACCTGGAAGTGGCTCACGGCAAAGTCGATCAGGCGCTGGCGAATAGTGATTGCTGCATTCTGCGCTGCCTTACCGTTAAGGTCGGTGCCGGAGGATGCTGCCGTCGGAGAGGTGTTCGGCACCTTGTCTGTGTTGGTGGCAGTGATCTGTATGTTGTCGATATCGACCTGGAACTCTTCGGCGACGATTTGCGCCACCTTAGTGTTGAGGCCCTGACCCATCTCGGTACCACCGTGGTTGAGGTGGATACTGCCATCGGTATAGATATGGATCAGCGCACCGGCCTGATTCAGGAAGGTGGCGGTAAAGGATATACCGAACTTCACCGGTGTCAGTGCCAGGCCTTTTTTCAGAATCGGGCTTTTGCGGTTGTACTCGGCGATCTCGACGCGGCGTTTCTGGTACTCACTGCTTTCTTCAAGGTCAGCGATCATCTCGTGGATGATATTGTCTTCGACCTTCTGGTAGTAGTGGGTGTAGTTGCGGTCTTCCTTGCCGTAGAAATTACGCTTACGGATCTCCAGCGGATCTTCACCCAGGTTACGGGCGATCTCATCGAGGAAGATCTCCGGCATAATCAGACCCTGCGGGCCACCGAAACCACGGTAGGCGGTATTGGAGGCGGTGTGGGTCTTACAGCGGTACCCGGTGACGGTGGCATCACCCAGGTAGTAGCTGTTGTCGGAGTGGAACATCGCGCGGTCGACAATGGAGTTGGAGAGGTCGGGCGAGTAGCCGCAGTTACCGGCCAGCTTCATCTCAGTGCCCTGAATCACGCCGCGTTCGTCGTAGCCGATATCGTACTGGTTGTAGAAGGGGTGACGCTTACCGGTCATCACCATATCTTCCATCCGCGGCAGGCGCATCTTGGTGGGCCGGCCGGTATGGTGGGCGATAACCGCCGCGATACAGGCGGGCATAGCAAACTGACTCTCTTTACCGCCAAAGCCACCGCCCATACGGCGCATATCCACCACCACTTTGTTGAACGGTACACCCAATACCTCAGCCACCAGTTTCTGGGCCTCGGTTGGGTTCTGGCTGGAACAGAACACGATCATGCCGCCATCTTCGGTAGGGATCACCGAGGAGATCTGGGTTTCCAGGTAAAAGTGTTCCTGGCCACCTATATGCACAGCTCCCTGCAGGCGGTGGGTGGCTTTTTCCAGAGCCGCTGCTGAATCGCCCCGCTGATGGGTGTGGGGCTCGCTGATGTAGCTCTCTTTCTCCAGGGCTTCTTCCACGGAGAGGATAGGATCGAGATCTTCATACTCGATCACGGCAGCCATCGCCGCCTTGCGGGCTGTTTCCAGGCTGCTGGCACCGACAGCGATCACCGGCTGGCCGATATACTGCACAATGCCATCGGCCAGTAGCGGATCACCCGGCAGTACAGCACCTATATCCAGCTGGCCCGGCACGTCTTCTGCGGTAATGGCGATTGCCACCCCGGGAATCTCGTAGCAGGGGCTGAGGTCGATCTTTTTGATGCGGGCATGGGCTTTTTCGCTCATACGAGCGTAAGCATGCAGCTGGTTAGGGAATTCCAGCCGGTCGTCGACATAGGTGGCTTCGCCGCACACCTGCTTGTCGGCACTCTCATGTTTAACACTGCGGCCGACACCGGTTTTCAGATCTTGCTTCACCAGCGCAAGCATCTCTTCGACTGTTTTGGTATTTGCGTGATGATTAGACATAAGCGGTTACCCGTGTTTCAACCTCGACGATCTGACTCTCAATAAAGTAACGCTGCAGCAGGTTGCGGGCTGTCAGCATGCGGTACTCCCTGGATGCGCGGAAATCTGAGATTGGTGCGAAATCCTGTTCCAGTGCCTCCATCGCCTTATTGATGGTGGCCTGATTCCAGGCGCTGCCGATCAGTACTTTTTCACAATGACTGGCGCGCTTCGGAATCGCCGCCATGCCACCGAAGGCAATACAGGCATCGGTCACCACATCGTTTTCTACACTGATGTTCAGCGCACCCAGCACGGCAGAGATATCATCGTCCAGGCGCTTGGAGATCTTGTAAGCACGGAACTGATCCGCCGCCGGAGCCCGTGGCACCACGACCTTCTCGATAAATTCCGATTCTTCCAGCAGCGTCACTTTATAGTCGACGAAGAACTGTTCCAGTGGCATCGCGCGGCGTTGATCACCCTTGCGCAACACAATCTGTGCGTTCAGGGCGATCAGGGCCGGTGGCGCGTCGCCGATCGGGGAGGCGTTACCGATATTGCCGCCCAGGGTGCCCTGGTTACGGATCTGCAGGGAGGCAAAGCGGTGCAGCAGGTTGCCGAAATCCGGATAGTCTTTAGACAGTGCGCTGTAGCATTTGCTCAGCGGTGCTGCTGCGCCCAGCTCGATACGGTCTTCAAACACTTCCGCCTGTGCCATCTCTTTGATATCGCCGACGTAGATCAGTCTATCCAGTTCACGATGGAACTGAGTGACCTCCAGCGCCAGGTCGGTACCGCCAGCCAGCAGACGGGCGTCCGGGTGTTGCAGCAGCAGGGCGGCAAGCTCATCTGAAGTTCTTGGATTGTGGCACTGGTGGTTACCGTGCTGCAGTTCACTGATCTGTTCAGATTGCAGCTTTTTCAGACGCTCGACGGTAGCCGCTTCACGCAGTGTGAACTGGTCGTCAGCAGTGTCCTCGTACATGGCAAAAGCGGCATCCAGAATTGGACGGTAGCCGGTGCAGCGGCAGAGGTTGCCCGCCAGGGCTTCCAACACTTCGTCCTTATCCGGGGAAGCATTGTTTTTGCCTAAGGCGAACAGGGACATCACGATGCCCGGGGTACAGAAACCACACTGCGAACCGTGCTTGTCGACCATCGCCTGCTGGGACTTATGCAGCTTGCCCTGATGTTTCAGGTCTTCCACGGTGATCAGCTGTTTTCCATCCAGTGCGGAAACGAAAGTAAGGCAGGCATTGATACTCTTATAGCGGATGCTGTCGCCATCCAACTCACCCAGCACCACCGTGCAAGCACCGCAATCGCCCGAAGCACAACCCTCTTTAGTACCGGTCTTGGCGACCTGCTCGCGCAGGTAGTTCAGCACCGTCATATTAGGGTCAAGGCTGTGCTCCTCCCTTAATTCCTGATTGAGCAAGAACTTAATCAAGGGGGATTCTCCTGTTTTGTATTTATTATGTTGAGTGTTTGTATACAGCGATTTAAGTAAAACCTGACTTTTAAGTCAATAATTAAATTGACTCAGGAGTCAGAAAAAAATTCATACAGTCCTCTCAGGCAGCATTTTCCTGCGGCTGATCCCTGTATTCAGACTAGATCAGCGCGCGCCTGGCGGCAGGCGAGCTGGTCGTTTAAGTCGGCCAGGGCGATGCCGGGTGCGCTATCGAAGCGATACTGAATGCAGTATCCTGTTAGGCCTTAACCCACTGAAAAAACGGGAATATTGGTAAAATCTATGGAAGCGATGATTCAGTTCTGCACTGAAAACTGGCTCAACCTGCTGGCACTGGGCTGGTTTCTGGTCTGCTTCACCGGTTACATGCGCTATGCACGCCTGAAGAGTTACACAACCCCCTGCCTGGCCAGTGTGCTGCATCTGTATCGAACTGAGTGGATGATGCATATGCTGGAACGTGATGTGCGTATTGCGGATACCACGGCGATTGCCAACCTTGAGCGTAGCGTGGCGTTTTTCGCCTCCACAACCATACTGGTGCTGGCCGGTCTGCTGACGGTACTGGGGTCGACGGAGAAGGCGATCGGCGTGATTCAGCACATTCCGTTTGCTTATCCGGCTACGCAGCAGGAGTGGGAGCTTAAACTGCTGGTGCTGATCATCCTGTTTGTCTATGCCTTCTTTAAGTTCACCTGGAGCCTGCGCCAGTATGGCTTTGCCTCGGTGATGATCGGAGGCGCCCCGCATCCGAATGAGGATATCTCTGATTCCCAGCGCCGCAGCCACGCCAATCGCATCGCCAAGATGGCATCGATGGCTGCGAATAATTTCAATATTGGCTTGCGTACCTACTATTTCAGCCTGGCGGTACTGGGTTGGTTTATCAGCCCCTGGGTATTTATGATCGTCTCGTCAATTACCGTTTACGTGCTCTATGGTCGTGAATTTACCTCTTCGACGCTGAAAACCCTGATGATGAGCACGGGCGAAAATCATAGCGGCGAGCAGATCTGATTGTTCCTGTCCGCATCACCACAGACACAGCAACAGGGCCTCGGCGTAGGTCCTGTTGATTTTTTTCAATTCAATCGCATTTTGTTCCTTGAAATCATCTGAACCGGCCCCATCTCTGAAAACACTAAGATAGTTCAGCGCAAATCGCTGATTCCAAACATCTTTTAACAGAGAGACCGGCATAGTCCTATGAGCACAGAAACGCGTTCAGAAACTCATGGTTTTCAGACCGAAGTAAAACAGCTGCTGCAGCTTATGATTCACTCCTTGTACTCCAACAAGGAAATTTTCCTGCGAGAGCTGATCTCCAATGCATCCGATGCCTGTGAAAAATTACGTTTTCAGGCTTTGTCTGATGGATCTCTGTACGAGAACGATGGCGACCTGAGCATCCGTGTCGAGTTCGACAAAGATGCCAGGACTGTCACCATTGCCGACAACGGCATCGGTATGTCCCGCGATGATGTAGTTGAGCATCTGGGTACAATCGCCAAGTCCGGCACGTCTCAGTTCTTCTCCCAGCTGACCGGTGATGAAGCGAAAGACAGCGCCCTGATCGGCCAGTTTGGTGTTGGTTTTTACTCCTCCTTTATCGTTGCCAGCCAGGTTGACGTTTACACCCGTAAGGCCGGCACCAGCGTTGCTGAAGGCGTGCACTGGAGCTCTAAGGGTGAAGGTGATTACACCATCGCCGATACGGAGCTGAGCCAGCGTGGTACCCGTATCGTCCTGACCCTGAAAGAGGGTGAAGACGAGTTCGCTGATGGTTTCCGCCTGCGCGCTATGGTGCGTAAGTACTCCGATCACATCGCCATTCCGGTCATCATGGAAAAAGACGCGATGCCATCCGGGGAAGAGGGCGAAGAGAACCAGGATGAGACCGTTATCCCGGAAGATGAAACGGTTAACAGCGCGACTGCACTCTGGACACGCAATAAAGGTGATGTGTCTGACGAAGAGTATCAGGAGTTCTACAAGCATATCTCCCACGACTTCAGCGACTCCCTGACCTGGGCGCATAACCGCGTCGAAGGTAACCTGGAATACACCAGCCTGCTGTATGTGCCAGAGCGCGCACCGTTCGACCTGTGGAACCGTGACGTGCCTCGCGGCCTGAAACTGTACGTTAAACGTGTCTTCATCATGGATGAAGCCGAGCAGTTCCTGCCGCTATACCTGCGCTTTATCAAAGGTGTTATCGACACCAATGCGCTGTCCCTGAACGTGTCCCGTGAGATCCTGCAGCAGGACCCTCAGGTCGACAAGCTGCGCGCAGCCCTGACCAAGCGCTGCCTGGATACCCTGCTCAAGATGGCGAAGAACGACAGCGAGAAATACGCTAAGTTCTGGAAAGAGTTCGGTCAGGTACTGAAAGAAGGCCCGGCTGAAGACAACACCAACAAAGAGAAGATCGCCAAGCTGCTGCGCTTTGCCTCTACGCATAATGATAACGATGAGCAGACTGTGGGTCTGGAGTCTTACATCGAGCGTATGCAGGAAGGTCAGGAGAAGATCTACTACGTTGTCGCTGACTCCTACAACACGGCTAAAAACAGCCCGCACCTCGAAATCTTCCGTAAAAAAGGTATCGAAGTACTGTTGCTGACAGATCGTATCGACGAATGGCTGATGAGCCACCTGTTCGACTTCGACGGTAAGTCCTTCCAGGATGTTGCCAAGGGTGAGCTGAACCTGGGCGATACTGAGTCTGAAGAAGAGAAGAAAGAGCAGGAAGAAGCAGCAAAAGAGCTGGAAGGCCTGATTGAGCGTCTGAAAGAGAAGCTGGGTGAAGAGGTTGCCGATGTACGCATCACTCATCGCCTGACAGATTCTCCGGCTTGCCTGGTGCTGGGCGATTACGATATGGGCATGCAGATGCGCCGTATCATGGAAGCGGCAGGTCAGCCGGTTCCGGATAGCAAGCGTGTGTTTGAGGTGAACCCTGAGCATCCGCTGATCCAGAAGCTGGACAAAGAGGCGGATGAAGACCGCTTCGCTGATCTGGCCCAGGTTCTGTACGAGCAGGCCGATCTGGCTGCTGGTGGACAGCTGGATGATCCGGCTGCCTACGTTGCCCGCCTGAACAAGCTGCTGCTGGAACTGTCCGCCTGATAGCGACAGCCGCAATTAGCGTTTAAACCGGTAATGCCCGCATCCTGTGATGCGGGTATTTTTGTTTCAGGCGCTTTGCATAATGCCCCTGTTGAGTTGGCTAAATCACGGATTTTTAGCCTAAAATTACTCCATAAAGCAATTTTTCAGACTAAGGCGTTGTCTGGCCTGTGTTTGAATGGAACAATAGGATCGCATCAGGCCCCGGGTTGCCGGGTGTGTCGTCGAGCGGAAGAGTGTCTATGGAAAGCAGATCAGAGCCCAATCCCTGTGATCAGGAAGTAAAAGAGCTACTGGATGCGTTGCAGCGACTTAAACAGGAGTTGCGCGATGAGATCAGCCAGTTGTCGCTTGCACCGCCTGAGCCTGCACAGGACGTGAACTCCGGTGAAGATCAGCCTGCGGCTGTTAGCGACTGTAATCGTCGGCTGGAAAACGTCGAGCAGGTGATGCTGGATATCTGCCAGAACAATCCGGGCTATTGTCTCTCCTGCAGCGCTGCCATTCCGTTGATGCGGCTGCAGTCTGTACCTGATACCCGTTACTGTGCGATCTGCGAAGCGGGGATGGGGAAGGATCAATCTCCTCGTTAATCTTTGACGGGAGTTTACTATGCGCCCCTCGTTATGTTTCTGCCTCTGTCTGGGCCTCCTTGCGCCGCAGCCGCTTTGGGCGGCTGAATACTCAATCGACCCGAGCCACGCCTTTATAGAGTTTCGTACCAAGCATCTTGGCTTCAGCTGGCTGTATGGCCGCTTTAACCGCTTGCAGGGTGACTTCAGCTGGGACAGTGCCCGGCCCGAAACCAGCCGTATCAGTGTCGTGATCGATACCCGCAGTCTTGATTCCAACCATGCTGAGCGTGATAAACACCTGCGCAGTGATAAGTTCCTCGATACCAGACGCTACCCTGAGGCGCGTTTTGTCAGTCAGCAATACCGCGGTAATGCCCAAAACGGCGTGCTGTCCGGGAGATTTACCCTGCATGGGGTGAGCCGGGATATCGATATACCGGTGAGCCTGATTGGCGAAGGGGCTGATCCCTGGGGCGGTTACCGCGCCGGGTTTGAAGGACATATCACCCTTGATGTGCGGGAATATGGCATTATCTATGATGTCGGCCCGGGCGGGCACCTGATTGAGTTGTTTCTGGCGATTGAAGGTGTACGTGAAAAGCTGGGCCGCAAACGCAGTAAACGTTAGGCAGTATGGCCATCGTCAGGTGGCGAGTTAGCAGAGGATAGCGATGCCATGTCGCAACAAGATTTCAGCCCGAAAGATCCTGATCTCAATACCGATGAAGCCTGGGTCAGCGTCATTCAGAAAATGGATGAAGCCTATGCTGATCTGGTGCATTCGCAGGTTGAGGTAGAGGCTAAGAATGCCGAGCTGGAAGAGGCCAAGACGTTCCTCGACAGCGTACAGGGCTCGATGAGCGATGTGTTGATCGTCTGCGATAATCAGGGCGTTATTCTTGAGGTTAATGAGGCACTGGAGCGGGTGACGGGCCAGAAGGCAGAGCAGCTGCATGGCCGTTCACTGACCGAACTGGTGTCGGAGCGCTACCGCGCCAGGCTGCAGATCTTCGACCAGCAATTGCGCATTAAACCGGTACGTGACTGTGAGGTGGAATTGCTGGCCGTTGATGGCAGCAGCCATCCGATGGCGATGAACTGCACGCCGCGCAAGAACCATCGCGGCCGTATCGTCGGTATGGTGCTGGTGGGGCGACCGCTGGGGGAGCTGCACAAAGCCTACAACGAACTTAATGCCGCCCATGCCGAGCTGAAGCTGGCACAGGAGCAGCTGGTGCAGGCGGAAAAAATGGCCTCACTGGGCCGTCTTGTCGCCGGTGTCGCGCATGAACTGAATAACCCGATCTCCTTTGTCTACGGCAATATGCATGCGCTGCAGCGCTATACCGCGCGCCTGGTGTCCTATTTTGATGCGGTGCTGGAAGGGCGTAGCCGTGAGGAACTGCAGGCGTTACGCGCCGAGCTGCGAATCGATAAAGTGGTGCGCGACCTCAACTCGCTGGTGGACGGCACTATGGAGGGGGCAGACCGTGTCCGGGAAATTGTGCATGACCTGCGTCAGTTCTCATCGACTCAGGAGGCGGAGAAAACTGAATTCGATCTCACCCATGTGGCGCGTTCGGCACTGCACTGGATCACCAAGGAAAGCAAACGCAAGATCGAGGTGATTGATCGTATGCCGCCGCATCAGATGGCGCTTGGCCACACCGGCCAGATCCATCAGGTGGTGGTCAACCTGATCCAGAACGCATCCGATGCGATGGCAGAAAGCGAACATCCGCGGCTGGGTATCAGCGCCGGAGAAACCTGTGATTACTGCTGGCTGGAGGTCCGAGATAGCGGTAGCGGTATCCCGGAGGCATTTCTTTCGCGCCTGTTCGATCCGTTCTTCACCACCAAGCCGGTCGGACAGGGCACCGGTTTGGGACTGTCGATCAGCTACGGTATCGTCAGCGAGCATGGCGGTGAGCTGAGTATCAATAACCATCCCGACGGAGGGGCCGTTGCGCGTCTGCGATTGCCCAAAGAGTGAGGTGCGGCATGTTTAATCTTCTCTGGCTGCAATCAGCCGGATGCGGTGGCTGCACCATGTCGCTGCTGAACGCCGAAGGCCCTGACCTGATCACCATCTTCGACAGTGCCGGCATCAACCTGCTGTGGCATCCGTCACTGAGTGAGGAAACCGGCACCGAGATGCGTCAGATCCTCGATCGTATTCTCACCGGCGAGATCCGCCTCGATGTGCTCTGTGTGGAAGGCTCTATGCTGCGCGGCCCCAATGGCAGCGGTATGTTTCATGTAATGGGTGGGACGCAGAAGCCGATGATTCACTGGGTACGGGAGCTCTCCGAAAAAGCCGCCTACACCGTGGCGATCGGTTCCTGTGCGGCCTATGGCGGTATCTCAGCTGCGGGCAGTAACCATACCGATGCGACGGGCTTGCAGTATGAAGGTGAGATCTATGGCGGCTTGCTGGGCAGTGAGTATCGCTCCGGCGCCAAGGAAAAGGTAGTGAATATCTCCGGCTGCCCGGTACATCCAAACTGGGTGACTGATACTCTGGTGCAGCTGGCGCTGGGCGAGTTCAGTGAAGACAGCGTCGACGCACTGGGGCGACCGCGAATGTATGCTGATCAGCTGGTGCATCACGGCTGCAACCGGAATGAGTACTACGAGTATAAGGCCAGTGCGGAGCAGCCCGGCGATCGTGGCTGTATGATGGAGAATATGGGTTGCCTCGGCACCCAGGCGCATGCGGATTGCAATGTCCGGCCTTGGAATGGCACCGGCTCCTGTACTAAAGGCGGTTATGCCTGTATCAACTGCACGGCACCGGAGTTTGAAGAACCGCGTCACACTTTTACCGAGACCCCTAAGATTGCCGGTATCCCGGTTGGCCTGCCAACCGATATGCCGAAAGCCTGGTTCGTTGCGCTGGCATCGCTGTCGAAAGCAGCGACACCGGAACGATTGCGTGAAAACGCCACTTCAGAAAGGCTGATCTATCCGCCAACAATTCATAAGAGAAAACGCTGATATGAGCCGTATGCTGGTCGGCCCCTTTAACCGGGTGGAAGGGGATCTGGAGGTAGCACTGGAAACTGATGAAAGCCGGGTGACGAGCGCGCGGGTGAACTCTCCGTTGTATCGCGGCTTCGAACAGATCCTGCAGGGTAAGCCTGCGATTGATGCTTTGGTGTACACGCCCCGGATCTGTGGTATCTGCTCAGTCAGTCAGTCTGTTGCCTGCGCCACGGCACTGGCCGATGCGATGGAACTGGAAGTGCCGCCCAATGGCCAGCTGGCAACCAGCCTGGTGCTGGCCAACGAAAACCTCACCGACCTGCTGACCCATTTCTATCTGTTTTTTATGCCGGACTTTGCCCGCGAGGTATATGCCGGTGAGAACTGGTTTGCGCCGGTACGACAGCGTTTTCAGGCGGTAAAAGGCGATGCAGCCCGGGAGATGCTGCCATCGCGCGCAGAATTCCTCCATCTGATGGGAATAATGGCGGGTAAATGGCCCCATACCCTGAGTTTGCAGCCGGGCGGAACTTCCAAGCCGGTCGATGCCCAGGAACGGGTAAAGCTGCTGATGATTATCAGCGGTTTCCGCCGCTTTTTGGAAAACACTCTGTTTGGCGCTCCGCTTGAGCAGATTGCCGAACTGAATTCAATAGCGGCGCTGGAACAGTGGCGCGATCAAGATCACTGGAAAAGTTCTGATCTGCGTACCTTTCTCCACCTGAGCGGCCAGTTAAAACTGGATCAGCTCGGGCGCGCAACCGATCATTTCCTCAGTTACGGCAACTACCTACAGGGCGGCGATAAACTGTTCCGTTCCGGCCAGTGGCGTGAGGGTGTTGTGTCGGCGTTTAATCCGGCTCATGTCCGTGAAGACCTCTCCCATGCCTGGATGGAGGGTAGCGATCAGCCTCCGCAACACCCGACCGAAGGCACCACCAACCCTTCGATGGACAACCGCCACGGTTATAGCTGGTGCAAGGCGCCACGCCTCAATCGCCAGGTAGTGGAAACTGGCGCACTGGCGCGGCAGCTGGTCAATGGCCATCCGCTGATCACCGATCTGGCACGGCAAAGCGGTGGCAACGTACAGAACCGTATCGTCGCCCGCCTGCTCGAATTGGCTATCGTCGTGCCGCAGATGGAGCAGTGGGTAAAACAGCTCGACCCGAAAGAACCCTACTGCAGCCACGGCATTATCCCTGACACCGCAACCGGCAGCGGCCTGGTTGAAGCCGCCCGCGGCAGCCTCGGGCACTGGATCAGTATCAAAAAGGGCAAGATCGAAAACTACCAGATCATCGCCCCCACCACCTGGAACTTCTCACCGCGTGACGAACAAGCGATCCCCGGAGCCCTGGAACAAGCCCTGGAAGGCACCCCCATCCGCAAAGATGAGCAGGAACCGGTGGCCGTCCAGCACGTGGTGAGAAGCTTTGATCCCTGTATGGTCTGTACGGTTCATTGAACCGTACAGACCATACAGGGATCATTTAAAACAAAATGACCCATGATCTATTAACTGAAAACCCGTCTTGATAGACCTCTGGGTGGTCCTGCTGTAGATCAGATATGCGGGCGTGGTCGTACTGACTCTTCCGATTCGAAGAGGGGGTGGCAAGCTCAGCCTGAACAGAGACGTCCATCTCTTCGCAGTTTCCCTCCAGGATCTGCAGGCAAAAGCCGGGCTATTCACCTGTTGTCTTGGATATCGTCACCAGGTTACGCAGCATCATCCCGCATTGCCTGCCTGCTACACGGGATAAGGTCTGAATGCCTCTATCTGTCCGTTTGGGCTGTTCGTTTGGTTGCTGCGGGCAGGCCTTACAGCGATGGTGCCGCAGTACCCAGCCCGTGCTCGCTCATAAGCTCCTTTGAGGAGAGCAGTCTGCATTGCCTTCAGGGCGTAAATAGAATGCAGTTCCCTGTTTGAAATATCACGAATGTGAATCTACACTCAATTAGCATGCGCTGATATTCCTAATGCACTCAATGCTTTACATGACTATTACGGAAATAAAAAGTGCAAGTTAAGCGGATACCATCCGGCATCGTGGTCGGGTATTTGTCTTCGTATATCAGGGTTAGAAGGTAGACTCACAAGGAAAGGGAAGGCTGTGATGAACTTTAAAAAGACCGCTTTTATCTCCTCTGTCAGAATGGCTATAACGCCGTTTCTTCGTTTGCTTACCTATCGTATGTGTTCAGGCTTCATTCGAAGCCCGCTGAACTGATCTTAGTGCATCAGGATACCTGAATATTCTTACCCATCTATTGGTTAGCATTCGTAGAGAGAGTTAAATGGACTTTATTGACGAGATGGCGAGTGGCAGCGAAAAAGTATCAAAGCTTGCCAGTGAATGGATCGAAATCTTACCGGATGCAGCACTGGTACTTGATCATCAGTATCGGGTCGCCAATTTTAACAGTGCCGCTGTAGCTATATTCGGAACCCTGGATACAGGGCTCTTATATAGAACGTTGCCTGAACTGTTTTTAGTAGATACTGATGAAGCTATTGAATGGCTTTCAGGTTTAGCGGCCACTGAAAATCGCGCATCGAGCAGGGATCTCTTATTGAGGAATCCTGTAGGGTCGGGTCGTCTCCACAATGTATTTATTCGAAAATTAGGTTTTTTTGATAAGCAGTCAGATAGTGCTGCTATCGAGTGCACTTTTGTGCAGATAAAAGGTCTGGGCGATATCTACAGTAATGTAGATCTGGACGATACTTTTATTCAGTCAAAAATTCCTTTATGTATTATCAGTGAAACCGGAAACTTCCTTCATCTTAATCCCGCCTTTACAGCTTTTTTAGGGTGGTCTCAATCGGATTTAGCCGATAGCTCGATTAAAGATCTGTGCGACCCTGAATCCCGCCATCAACTGCTCGATTCGCTTTCCAATCTCGGTGTAGCATCCGGTGCTGACCGGCTTGAAATGCGCTTTCGTACCCGGGACGGGAACTGGTTGTGGATGGAATTTAACCCGGTACTGCGCAGGGATAACCTTATTCACTGCACCCTGTATGACACCGCAAGGTTTCATCGAAGCCTGGAGAAAACCCGAAAGCTTACCGAAGAGCGAGATAGACGGATAGCGGAGCACAGGGCTTTGCTGTTTGTTATGAATGAGCGAGAGGAAGAGATTCGGGCGATCGTCGAAAATCTGACGGACTGTGTCATTACCATTAATGTCGAGGGCAGGATCTGCAGCGCTAATCAGGCGTTGACCACAGTGCTGGGTTACAGCCCGGATGAAGTTCTGGGAAAGAATGTTTCAATGCTGATGCCCGAGTCGGTTGCCAGGCAGCACGATGGATATCTGGAACATTATCAGCGTACCGGTGAGGCCCATATTATTGGTGTTGGACGCGAAGTAGAGGGGGTGCATAAAGAGGGCTATCGGGTTGCATTAGATCTTGCCGTCAGCGCTTATACACTCCACGAGCAGCAGTATTTCGTCGGTACTCTCAGGGACCTGCGAGATAAAAACCGGCTGATATCCGAGCTGAAGTCTGCAAAAGTTGACGCTGAACAGGCAAACCGCGCCAAGTCGGCTTTTCTAGCCACAATGAGCCATGAAATACGCACACCGATGAACGGTGTTTTGGGAATGTTAGAGATTCTGGCCCGGAGTGAGTTGTCTGAACAGCAGGCGGACGCTGTGCATACCATGAGAAACTCCAGTCTGACATTGCTGGACCTGATTGATGATATTCTCGACTTTTCAAAAATTGAAGCCAATGAGCTGGAGCTGGATGTCCTGCCGATCTACCTTTCAGATCTGATTGAAGATCTTTGCGCTTCACTAGTATCTGTTGCAATTAAAAACGACGTAACCCAGCACCTTTACATTGCGCCGGACGTGCCGGAACAGGTCTGGTGCGACGATACCCGTATTCGTCAAATCCTGTTTAACCTGATTGGTAATGCAATCAAATTCAGCGGTTCAATGACAGACCGGAAAGGCCGCGTGAGTGTCCGTATTGAAAACAGTCCTCAGTATCCGGATAGCCTTCAATTCTCGGTATCCGATAATGGGATAGGTATGGAAGCCGGTTTCCTTGAAAAGCTGTTCGATGTGTTCACTCAAGGAGAGATATCGACAACCCGTCGCTATGGCGGTACCGGGCTGGGGCTGGGAATATGCAAACGCCTGGTTGAGCTTATGAGCGGAATCATAGAGGTTGAGAGTACGCCTGGTGTGGGTACATCGTTCAAAGTTACCTTGCCGGTGAATAGCTCTCAGGAACTGCCCGCGCGCCCTCTGCCAGTTGTATCGGACGTTGAATGTGTGGTTGTTGAAGGTGATTCATTCATCTCTGCGGATCTGTCTGACTACCTTAAGTCTGCAATAACACGCGTCAGGGTGCTGAGTCTTGGTGATACATTGGAACAGATCACAAGTACAGATAGTCTGCAAATCGTCCTGATTGATGCAACAACACTTCAACAACTGGATTCAGGATATATCTCCTATCTTGTCAAGTCCCATAGTGTAAAACTGGTTGTTTTAAAACGTAGCTTCGAATCGGTAAATAATATTTCAGACTCTAACATCGTCTTGCTTAGTACGGATATCTTAAGGCGATTCCACCTTCTTAATGCTGTCGCTGTTGCAGCAGGAGATGCGAGTACCGATATCATTCAAAAGACAGCAGATGATATTACTATTACGCAGGAAGATACGAAGGTTTCAATTACTGAAGCACGTAGTCAGGGGCGTCTTATTCTTGTTGCAGAAGATGATGAGATTAATCAAAAGGTTATCTTACGACAATTAGCCATACTGGGTTATGCAGCTGAGGTTGCACCCGACGGCAGTAAGGCCCTTGAAATGTGGAGAGATCAACACTATGCGCTGGTATTAACTGATCTGCATATGCCGGAAATGGATGGTTATCAGTTAACTGAAATGATCCGAAAGGAGGAAAAAAGCTCGCGCCGGATTCCTGTTATTGCCTTAACTGCTAATGCACTCAGAGGAGAAGAGAAGCGAGCGCATATTACCGGTATGGATGCGTACCTTACTAAACCCATACAACTGGATGTATTGGCAGATGAGTTAATGAAGTGGCTACCAAAAAGCGGCTATGAAAACTCATTTTCTGAATTAGACACGTTCACTGATACCGATAAAAAATCAGATACCAGAGTTATAGATGTCGATATCCTGAAAAGCCTTGTGGGCGATGATGATCAGGTGGCTAAGTCATTTATGGTTGAGTATTTGGAGGTTGCTTACAGGCAATCCGGCGAAATCCTTATGGCATACCATCAAGATAATCTTAAGAAGGTATTAGAAGTGGCTCATAAACTTAAATCTTCTTCAAGGGCCGTGGGCGCATTAGCATTCGGCGATGTCTGTGCCGAGCTCGAAACGGCGATTAGAAGCGCTAGTAAAGACGATATTAAGGCAGGAGTTAAACAGTTTGAATCGAGTTATTCAGAGGTTGTTTCATCTGCTAATGACTGGTTAAACACAGTTTGAATTGGCTTTATTCTAACTATTTAAGCTGGTTCATATTAAAGACAGGATTATCCTCTCCATTCGGTCGGGGATGGATGCAAAGGAGTGGTAACTATGAGAACAATCCGGGAGTATTTTGATTCATTCTCGGGCGGCTGGACTAACGCAAAGGGTGGCCCCTTAATCGTGTTATTACTGTGTATGCTGGTTACTCTGGGTGGTTGGTATTATACGCAAAACAGTGTCCACCAGGCTGCGTCCGGGCGCTTTGAAACGAATAGATTACTGGTTGAATCACAGATCAAGAACAGAATGGCTGCGTATGAACAGATACTGCGTGGTGGGCAGGGATTGTTTACGGCTTTCCCTGAGTTGACCCGGGACGCCTGGAAGCAGTATGTCGATGCGCTGAAGCTGGATCAGAACTTTCCGGGCATCCAGGGTGTCGGTTTTTCTCAGTATATAAAACCAGAAGAGCTGGACCAACATGTGAGCCAGGTACGTAAGGAGGGTTTCCCCGAATACCGGGTTAAGCCTGAAGGCGAGCGAGATGCCTATACAGCAATTCTATTTCTGGAACCCTTTGATGAGCGAAATCGGCAGGCGTTTGGGTATGACATGTTTTCTCAGGAAACCCGCAGGGCTGCAATGGAAAGCGCACGAGATACCGGGCGGGCGGCTTTATCAGGCAGGGTCGAACTCGTTCAGGAGATAACTGAGGATAAGCAGGCCGGGTTTTTGCTCTACCTGCCGCTCTATAGCACAGCAACAAAGCCTGCGACTGTAGAGCTGAGACGGGAGAAATTACTTGGCTATGTATATAGCCCGTTTAGAGCCACTAACCTGATGCGAGGTATTCTGCAGGAAGAATCCTCTATTGTAAGTTTCAGACTCTATGACGGAGATACGCCTTCAGAGGCCAGTCTGCTTTACGATGGTGATCAGGAACTGCACCTGACGCAGGCCAGTCAGGAGCCGCTTTACAAAACGGTCTCAACAATTTCTATTGCGGGGCGGCCCTGGACCATAGAGTTTCGCTCTACACCGCTATTCGAATCGAGGCTGGATTTTACGCTGCCCATGAGTCTGTTGGTGGCGGGACTTATTTTCAGCACCATGACCTTCATTATCAGCTGGATGCTGGTTACTACACGAAACCATGCAACTAAGCTAACCGAACAGGCTGAACAACTTAGCGATGTAAACAAGGCGCTGGAGCAGTCAAAGCTTGATGCCGAGCAGGCGAGCCGGGCAAAGTCCGCTTTTCTGGCTGCGATGAGCCATGAAATACGTACACCGATGAATGGTGTTGTCGGTATGGTTGAAATACTGGCTCATAGTGAACTCTCTTCTCAGCAACTGGATGCTGTCCACACCATTCGCGAGTCATCTTTCTCGCTGCTTGATCTTATCGACGATGTTCTCGACTTTTCTAAAATTGAGGCAGGGCGTTTGGAGTTAGAGCGTGTGCCGGTGACTGTCGAAGAAATTGTTGAGGGAATATGCACCTCCTTAAAGTCTGTTGCAGTCAGTCAGGGGGTCTCCCTGTCGGTGTTTGTATCTCCTGATGTTCCCGTACAAATCTGGTCCGACCGGACACGCTTAAGGCAGATCCTCTACAACCTTATTGGAAATGCAGTCAAGTTCAGTGGCGGGCAATCGGCTTGTGTAGGTCGGGTGGATGTACAGTGCACCATGTCCAGTGGTTCCCCTGATACGCCGGCGGCAGAGTTCATAGAGTTCTCTGTGATAGACAATGGTATAGGGATAGCGGAAGAGACAATCCAAACTCTGTTTACGACCTTCACTCAGGCTGAGACCTCAACCACCAGGCGCTTTGGGGGTACCGGCCTGGGGCTGGCCATTGCTAAGCGTTTGGTAACCCTGATGGGGGGGGGAGATATGGGTTAAAAGTGAGCTCGGCGTAGGCTCCAGTTTTACCGTCCGGTTGCCAGTTGAGTTGGTTGATGGCGCTGAAGAAACTGAAATGCCTTCGCTCAATGGAGTCTGCTGCATGCTTACCGAAGGAGGCTGTATTCGAACGGATTATCTGAAAGCCTATCTTGAACACGCCAATGCCGGCGTCAGTGTTTTTTCAAGTTTGAAGAATGCTGCCTCCATGGCAGCAGGATCCGTCGATCCGGCCATTATTATCTGTGACTCCGGTAGCAGGAGTCTGAAGGAATTGATCGAAGAGGTGGAGAGGGTCAGGGATATTGCGCCAGCCTGTCAGCTACTGGTTCTTACCCGGAGCCATAGCGATAGCATCCAACTGGAGTTGCCTAATGTAACAGTGCTGGATGGTGAGTCGCTGCAGAAAAACGTTTTTATCAGGGCTATCGCGCAAATTGCCGGCCGTGAGATTCCTGATGCCTATCAGTCCTCTCACCAAAAGCAGCCGGTTACTTCGGAAACGGCTGGCCAGTGCGCCGAGGATGCTCAGAGACATAGTCGGGTGATATTAGTGGCTGAGGACGACCCGATCAATCAGAAGGTGATTCTGCGTCAGCTAGATCTGCTCGGATATTCTGCAGAGGTCGCAAAGGATGGTAAAGAAGCGCTACAAAAATGGCGTAGCGGACGATTCAGCCTATTACTCAGCGATCTGCATATGCCGCTTCTCGACGGTTATGCATTAGCGCAGGCAATTCGAAGTGAAGAAGGGGCGTCCAATATCCCCATTATCGCACTGACGGCTAATGCTATTCGCGGTGAAGCGAGCAGGGCCGAAGCAGCGGGCATGAATGGTTATCTCACCAAGCCTGTGCAGTTACAGCAGTTAAAGGATGCCATCGAAGAGGGGCTGGATAGAGGGCTGCCCCCGGAATCTGTTGGGAAGCAGTCCCCGACCCAACGCAGCAGAATTGATCTGGCTGCGATCACATCGGTTATCGGGGATGATCCCGATGCGATTCGGGAAGTAATTGAAGATTTCCTTGGCGTTATTGAACCGATAAAACGCCTAATCGGTGAAGCCTGCAGCGGACGTGATGCCGGAGCCATAGTTGAAGCCAGTCATCGATTTAAATCAAATTCCCGATCTGTAGGCGCACATCGGTTGGGTGATATATGTGAGGAACTGGAGTCCGTCTCCGAGCGATGTGAATGGGATGCTGTGCAATCCTCAATCGTGAAAATGAATGATGAGATCGTCCTCGTCCGGAAAGGTTTGACGTCATTCATTGAAGAAAATTATTTTTTAGAAGAGAAATAATATGGTAAAAATATTGGTTGTTGATGATGACGCTCTTATGCTTCATCTCATGCGAAGGCAGCTTATGATTATCGGGTTCGACTCGATACACTGTATAAACGATCCTAACGTAGCGCTTAAAATCCTCGAGCTTTCCCCTGCAGGAATTGATCTGATTATCTGTGACCTTAAAATGCCCGGGGTTGACGGCATCGAATTTATTCGTGTGCTGGTTAAGATAAAGTATAAAGGCAAATTAATATTAGTGAGTGGTGAAGACCGGCGCTTGCTAATGCTGGCGAATAAACTGGCGTTAGCACATGATCTGAATATTATCGGTGCCCTGATTAAACCCGTTACGCCAGAACAGCTTAAAAATGTTATCTCAAATGGAAAGGTTAAAGGCGACGCCTTAGAACATCGAAAAAGAGTATATAAATCATCTGAGCTTAAGCATGCTATAGAGCATGGGGAGATCGAGGTATATTATCAGCCCCAGGTATCACTGAAAACCGGTAAGGTGACAGGTATCGAAGCGCTGGCTCGCTGGGCTCATCCGGAAGATGGATTGGTATATCCCGATCAGTTTATTCGATTAGCGGAAGACTCAGAGCTTATAGGAAGCCTGACCAGTAGCTTGATTGATCAGGTTCTCACTCATATGGAGTGGTGGATAGAGCATGGTCTTGAGATGAATGTGTCAGTGAATATTTCAATGAATAGCCTGGTATCAATAGACTATCCTGATATCATCGCCGCAAAAGCATTTGAAAAAAACATTCCTCTATCATCGCTTGTTCTCGAGGTAACTGAAAGCTGCCTCATGCATAACGATCCCAAGCAGATGGATATATTTGCCCGCCTTAAGATCAAAGGCTTTGGTCTTTCAATAGATGACTTTGGTACGGGGTATTCAACCCTGGAAAAGCTTCGGGATATACCTTTCAGTGAAATGAAAATAGACAAGGGCTTTGTGCTGGGGGCTTGTGAAGATCCCTCTCTGGCTGCGATCGTAAAATCTAATGTTGCTTTGGCTCATGAACTGGGTATGAGCGTTGTCGCAGAGGGGATTGAAACTGAAGCAGACTGGAATTTCGCCGCAGGCTCCGGTTGTAATATAGCCCAGGGTTATTTTATATCACCGCCTATTCCTGTGAACGATGTAATGTTCTGGGTTGAAAAGTGGAAGCAGCGGATGTCGAATCTGCTTGATAGGGATTGTTTATAATATGGATGAAGAAGATTTTATATTAATAGCTGCTGAAGGGCGTAGCGATGCAAAAATGATAAGTGATCTTCTGAGCGATAAGTTCGGAAGTATTCTGATATCGGTTGGAATTGAAGGCACTAAAGAGGTTTTTAGTGAGAGAAAGCCAAGAGTTTTGATACTGGCTTTCCCCAATATAAAAAGAGCTGAAGAGTGTTACCTCCAGATTTTTCGTGATGACCCTAAAGCCCATTCATTTCAGCATCAGGCAATCGTCCTGTGCAGCAAGGAGAATATCTGGAGCGCATATGAACTCTGCAAGGCAGACTTCTTCGACGATTATGTGCTGTTCTGGCCAATTACCTATGATGCACCCCGGCTTGAGATGGTGGTACACAAGGCCCTAAGAGAAGAGGGGCATGGTGTTGGTGGCCCTGATCGCTCCGACTTTGCTAAGCCCTGTAAGAAAATTGGTTCAGTCGAAAACCTCATAGGTAACTACCGGCAGCAGGGCGATCAATATCTGGATGATGCAAGCAACAGTATCTATCAGGTTGAGCAAAGTCTTGCAGTCGCGCTGGATCACCTTCTGAAGAAAGCACAGTCCAGGGATGGTGAAACCAATAGCCAGCATGAGATGGCAGAAGATATTCTTAAACTGAAAGAACATGAACTTATCGACAGGTTTCAGGGAGCAAAACAGTCAATAGGCCCTCTCCGCAACTGGCTTTCGAGTATTGATAAGGAATTCGATCCCCTGATCAATGTCCTTAACAATCTTAAGAGCCTGACCAGGCAAATTAGTCCTGTTGTCATGTTTGTCGATGATGACGAATTTCAGCACAAGCTACTGAAGCAGGTGCTTAAGGATAGTGGCCTCAAAATTATTTGCTTTGATTCCGGCTCAAAAGCCCTGGCCGCACTCAGGAATAATAAGCCGGATATTATCCTTATGGATTTCAATATGCCTGATATTAACGGTATTGAACTGACACGGCGTCTGAAAAGCGCCGATACCTGTAGGGATATACCGATCGTACTGGTTACAGGTCACAGCGAGCGAGCTGTTGTGGTTGGAAGTCTGCAGGCCGGCGCTGTCGACTTTGTTGTGAAGCCCTTTGTCAGAGAGACGCTGATGGCAAAAATTAACAAGTATGTAACCGGGGCATAGTCCTGAGGTGCGTAAGACCTTTGAGTTTTTGCATACAGTACGTTGAATACCACTTCATATCATTTCGTAAGCTATAGCTTCTTTCATACAATCTATAACGACTTGGTATTAAAAGGGAGCCTGAATCCTGATCGGCTGTCTTATAGTTTATATGCCTGACGTTTGCTCAGTAGTCGGAGTAGTTCTTGTGGTTGATGGCATTGCAGGGAAGCAGCCGACATGCGCGTTTGCGTCATGCCTGGTCTTTCAGGTTTTGGTCATCCGTTAAGGGCAGGGCGGATTTGCGAATATATTTGTTAGGTACAGCTATGGGTGTGCTTAGGTTTATGGGCGGGGTGTTACTGGTGGCCGGACTGTTGACCGCAAATATCCAGGCCCAGACGACTGCTTTCTCGCTGCTCGATTCTTTACAGAGTGGATTGCCCGAGGCCGATCCCGCGCCGGTAATGACAGATCTACAGCCGGGCAAACACTTTACTGACTGGCAACAGCTTGAAAGCTACTATGAATTATTGGCGCGCTATACGAAGTGGCCGCCGCTGAAGGCAACCAGGTTGCTGGAGGCTGGTGATCGTCACGATCAGATTGACCTGGTGCGGCAGCGTCTTTACTGGCTAGGGGATCTCGATAAACGCTATCCAGAAGGCGATGTTAAGTTATTCGATGCTGCGCTGGAGCATGCACTGCAGCGCTTTCAGCACCGTCATGGCGCTAAAGTCGATGGCATTATCGGCCCTGAAACCCGTCGTCATCTCAATATAACGCCACAATTCCGATTGGCCCAGCTACGTATCAATCGTGCCCGTTTTGAAACCGCCCGCAGCGAGCTGGTCGGGCGCTTTATCCATATCAATGTACCTGACTTTTACCTGCGCTACGTGGCGGATGGACAGACTCTGCTGGAGATGAAAACCATTGTTGGGCGCCGCAAGCGGCCGACGCCGCTGATAAAAAGCGAAGTCAAAACGCTGGTGGTTAACCCGGCCTGGAATGTCCCGAAAGGAATAGCCTATAAGGATATCCTCCCGAAGCTGATGGAAGATGGGAATTACCTGCAGGAGGAGAATCTGCGTCTTGTCGCCGGATGGAGTAACCCGCCCAGTGTGTTGCCGGTGGAGTGGCTTGATACCGATCTGCTCTATCGTGGCAGTAATCAACAGCGGTTTTATCAGCCGCCGGGGCGGGGGAATGCACTGGGGCAGATTAAGTTTGATTTCCCTAATCACTATAGCGTCTATATGCATGATACGCCTGGGCGCCGACTATTCGAGAAACACAGTCGGGCATTCAGTTCCGGCTGTATCCGGCTGGAAAAGCCGTTCGAGCTGGCTGAGATGATTATCGAGTCGGAAGAAGAGGCGCTTAAACTTGAGGCCTATCGTGCCCAGTCTAAGACACGCTATCTTAAACTAAGTCACCCGGTACCTCTGGTGATCACCTACTGGACTGCCTGGCTGGATTCGTCGGGGGTGGTGCAGTTCCGTGCAGATCTTTATCGCTATGACCGTGCTGAAGTAGCGGCCCAGGCCCGCAAGGGAGAGGCTGTTTCTGTATCTCCGGACCAGCGCCCGGGTCGGCCAAGCCTTATCCAATAGAGCCGGCGGCCTGTTAACGGCGTCTATCGGAAAAATTTTCTGTATCACACTTGTACTGAAACTGACTGTTGCGGGCGACAGGGTGGTGAAATCTGTACAGTAGTGCTCCGTTTCGGCATACTAGGCGGCTGATTTTACCTCTAGATAGTGTTTCTGATTGGGTAGTACATGACACTGAAAACCGAACTTAACCGCCGAAAGTTTCTATGCTTAGCCGGTAGCGTCGCCGCTACTGCCGTTTCACCTCAGATTATCGCTGCGCCAGCAGTGCATACCGGCCGCACGGCCTCGCAGGAGAAGCAGCTGAGTATGCTCAACCTGCACACTGGGGAGCGGGTGGACACCACCTTCTGGGTGGCTGGACGTTACCTGCCAGACGGGCTGAGTGATATTAATAAGGTATTGCGTGACCACCGCAATAATCAGGTTGCCAAAATTGATGTGGAACTGATCGATCTGTTACATCGCCTGCACTCCAAGACCGGAACGTCTGAGGAGATTCAGATTATCTCTGCTTACCGGTCGCCGGAAACCAACGCGATGCTGCGGAAGAAAAGCAATGGTGTAGCTAAACGCAGCCTGCACATGCAAGGGAAAGCGGTTGATATCCGGATGTCAGATATTTCACTGGACCGTTTACATAAAGCGGCGCTGCAGTTACGCGGCGGTGGCGTTGGCTACTACCGTAAAAGTAACTTTATCCATCTGGATGTGGGGCGCGTGCGTAGCTGGGGTTAAGCCCGGCGGCGATATATCACTGTCGTCTTGTGCCTCCGGCAGGTCGATTTTTAGACGCCTGCCGGAACCTGTCCGCAGCTTTTGAATAATCTTCGTACAGAATTTCCTGTCTACTGCTTCCGATTACGTTCTGTCGCTGCTTTCCGCTGGCTTACTACGGTCTCAACCGGTAGCATAAGCGCCTGATTCTATTATTTTTTGAGTCGTGATTTTACGAGATGAGTTATCAGGTACTGGCCCGCAAATGGCGGCCTAAACGCTTTCAGGAGATGGTTGGTCAGGAGCATGTCCTGAAGGCGTTGGTTAATGCGCTGGATGATGACAGATTGCATCATGCTTACCTGTTTACCGGCACCCGTGGCGTGGGTAAAACCTCCATCGCACGTCTGTTCGCCAAGTCACTGAACTGCGAACAGGGCGTATCCTCTTCGCCCTGTGGTACTTGTTCTGCCTGTCGCGAAATCGCCGAAGGGCGCTTTGTCGACCTTATAGAGGTCGATGCGGCATCCCGTACCAAAGTGGAAGATACCCGCGAACTGCTGGAGAACGTCCAGTACGCGCCTACTCATGGCCGTTACAAGGTGTACCTCATCGATGAGGTACATATGCTGTCGACTCACTCCTTCAATGCGTTGCTGAAAACGCTGGAGGAGCCGCCGCCTCACGTGAAGTTCCTGCTGGCAACCACCGATCCGCAGAAACTTCCGGTGACCATTCTGTCACGCTGTCTGCAGTTTAACCTGAAGAATATGATCCCGGAGCGGATCGTCGATCACTTACAGCATGTGCTGGGTGAGGAATCGATCCACTTCGAGGAACCGGCGCTCTGGCTGCTGGCGCGTTCGGCCGACGGCTCGATGCGTGATGCCATGAGCCTGACGGATCAGGCGATCGCGTTTGGTGCCGGCGAGGTGCTGGAAGCCGATGTACGGGCGATGCTCGGCACGATCGACCAGCGACTGGTTTACCGGATGCTTGATTGTCTGGCTGATCAGGACGCGTCGGGGTTATTGGCAGCGGTTGAAGAACTGGCGCGCTTCTCACCGGATTACAACACTGTCCTGGGTGATCTGGTCAGCTTGCTGCACCGTATTGCTATCGGTCAGGTAGTACCGGCTGCAGTGGATAACAGCATGGGTGACAAGGCCCAGGTGGAAGCTCTGGCTCAGCGCCTGACCGCTGAAGATGTGCAACTCTACTATCAGGTCGCTCTGATGGGGCGCAAAGACCTGCCATTTGTGCCTGATGCCCGTGAAGGGCTGGAGATGACGCTGCTGCGAATGCTGGCATTTCGTCCGGCGTCTGCGGCGCCGACTAAAGGTCGCCCGGCACCTCAGGTCTCAGAGACACCCGCGCCTGCCGAATCGCGGCCCGGGGCACAGGATAGTGGTGTATCTGAAAGTGCTGTCAGTCAGGCCGCAGCGGAGAGCCGTCCAGCAGCTGGCTCGGCCGAGACGCCAGCGTCGGTTGAGTCAGTTGCTGCAGCGGCACAGACTCCGGCACCAGCACCAGCACCAGCACCAGCACCAGCACCCGTTCAGCCTCCAGTGGCAGAGAAGCCGACCCCTCCGCCCGCAGAACATCAGATGGCGGGGGCAGGGATAACGGCCCCGCCAGTCCGTAACGACCAGCCGCCGCAGCCAGCACCGGCTGTATCTGAGCCGGTAGCACCGCAGTCCGCTGAACCGCCAGCCTATGAAGCGCCGCCAGCCTACGATGATGTGCCGCCCGGTTATGATGATGTGCCTCCATGGGAGGACTATCCGGTAGAGGATGCAGGAAAAAAGCTCCCGCCTGACCCTGTCGTGCCAGTCCCGGCGGCACCTCACAGTGATCAGTCAGCTCTGCCGCCTGCTGAAGGGCTGGCGCCTGAAGGCGTGATTCGGAGTGATCCGCAAGCGATTGAGCGATATCAGCTTAACGGGGTCAAACCTGAAGACTGGGTGCTGTTATCCCAGCAACTGGGCCTGACCGGCATGACCGCTAACCTGGCCAATAACCTGTCACTGGAACATTTTGATAGCCAGCGCGCTGTGTTGCACTACACCCAGCGGCAGGTGGCGGTACTGAATGATATTCAGCGCGATCGTATCCGTGATTCCGTGCAGCGTTATTTCGACAGTTCGCTTGAGGTAGAATTTGTTAAGGGCGTGCAGAGTCGCGAAACGCCAAGCCAGTATCAGGCACGTAAAAAGGCTGAACGCCTACAGCAGGCTGTTCAGGCAATTCAGGCCGATGACACGGTCATTGCTCTGCAACAACATTTTGGCGCCGAAGTTGTTCTGGCGTCAGTAGAACCGATTGATTAATTCTTTGACGAGGAAAATACCATGATGAAAGGTATGGGTAACCTGATGAAGCAGGCGCAGCAGATGCAACAGCAGATGCAGAAAGCGCAGGAAGAGATCGCTAATGCTGAAGTCAGCGGTGAGTCCGGTGCAGGTCTGGTGAAAGTTACCATGAATGGTCGTCATGATGTTAAAGCGATCTCCATCGATGACAGTCTGATGGAAGAGGAAAAAGAGATTCTCGAAGACCTAATTGCCGCAGCCGTTAATGATGCGGTGCGTAAGGTTGAGCAGAACACTCAGGATAAGATGTCCAAAATTACCGGCGGTATGCAGATGCCTCCCGGTTTCAACATGCCGTTCTGATCCAATATGTCATTCAGTCCTCTGATTCAGCAACTGATCAACTCCCTGCGCTGTCTGCCGGGAGTGGGACCTAAATCGGCCCAGCGGATGGCTTTCCATCTGCTGGAGCGAGATCCTCAGGGTGCCCTGTCCTTGGCAGAAGCGCTTAATACCTCTATTGAGAAGGTCGGGCGCTGTAACAGTTGCCGAACCCTGTCTGAAGATCCGGTATGTAAGATCTGTGCGGACCCGCGTCGCGAAGGCTCAATGTTATGTGTGCTGGAGTCTCCGATGGACGTACTGGCGATCGAGCAGACCGGCGGATTTAACGGAGCCTATTTTGTGCTGACCGGCCACCTGTCTCCGATAGACGGCATCGGCCCGGAGGATCTGGGCATCGACCTGTTGCTGGAACGCCTGCAGCAGGGAAGCGTTAAAGAGCTGATCCTGGCGACCAACCCGACCGTTGAAGGGGAGGCCACGGCATACTTTATTGCCGAACAGGTGAAGGGAATGGATATTAAGGTTACCCGTATCGCACATGGAGTGCCGGTAGGTGGTGAGCTTGAATACGTTGATGGCGGTACCCTGGCCCACGCATTGGCCGGGCGTCGCGCTCTAAGCTGAGGAAAGTCATGGAATCGGTGAGCCAATACGACTGGCGCAAGCTGGAAGCTACAGCAGAGCATCCGGTCTGGGTGCGAGATGATGAAGAACTGGCCAGGCTGTGTATCTATTGGCAGACGCTGTCGATGGTGGCGCTGGATACAGAATTCCAGCGAGTGGAAACATTCTACCCGATTCCTGGTTTGATTCAGCTGGCAGACGATCGGCAGTGCTACCTGATTGATCCGCTCAGCATCGATAACTTTGAGCCGCTGGCAGAGTTGTTTGCCAATGAAAGGGTGCTAAAAGTACTGCACGCTGCTACTGAGGACATTGAGCTCTTTCATAAGAGCCTGGGTCAGTTGCCACGTCCGGTATATGATACTCAGATGGCCGCTGCGTTTGTCGGCTGGGGCTTTTCCATGGGATTGCAACGTATGTTGCAGCATGCTCTCGATGTCGAAATGGAGAAGGAAGAGACCACGTCTGACTGGTTGCAGCGACCGCTGACCGCTGGTCAGGAGCGATACGCGGCACTGGATGTGGCGTATCTGCCCGCAATCTGTCAGATGCAGCAGCAGATACTGCAACAAAAAGGGATCGCCGACTGGGTAATCCAGGAAGGAGAGGGGCTGTTACATCAGTCTATCGATACTGATCCCGAGGGGCTTGGTTATTACCGCCGTTTCACCCAGATGTGGCGGTTACCGGAAGAAAAACTGGCCGCGTTAAGGGACCTGACCGCCTGGCGTGAGCGTACCTGCCGCGAGCGGGACGTCCCCCGCAACCGTATTCTGAGAAATCAGGCGTTGCTGGATATCGTCGACCGCTGGCCACGCTCTCTGTCTGAGCTGAGCCGGGTACCTGAGCTTAAACGGCGCGCGATTCGGGTCGATGGCCCGGTAATACTTGAGATACTGCAGGGCGCGGCGCAGAGTGCTGCTGACAACCCGCCGCAGCGGATTGAGAAACCACTGCACTTCGGCTGGAACCAGCACCTTAAGAAGCTCAAGGCGATGGTGCGTGAACGTGCTGAAGAGCTGGATATTGCGCCTGAAGTGTTATTGCGCAAAAAAGAGCTGGATGCCCTAATACGTACCGGTTGTGATACCGGCAACTACAGGCTGCCCGATGAAATGGTGCCCTGGCGACGCGAAGTGATCGGCGAGAAGCTGCTTGCAGAACTGAACAAAATTGGGATTGCGAAGCAATGAGAATTTGTAGTGTGTTTAAAAGCTCCCGTAAAGATGAAATGTTCCTTTACGTGGATAAGAAAGAGCAACTCGACCGGGTACCCGACAAGCTGAAAGAGATGTTCGGTACGGCGCTCCATGTGATGGATATGCCGCTGAAGGCCGATCGCAAACTGGCGCGTGTTGATGGCGCAAAAGTGCTGCAGGAAATCGCCACTAAAGGTTTCTATCTGCAGCTGCCGCCAGCTAAAGATGACTATATGCTGGATCTCTATAAGGACCCGGACCGTCCCGAATTCGGAGTGCGTTAAGTGGTCGCGCAAGAGGTATTCTGGCGTCGCAAGACGCTGCATGAGATGACACCGTCCGAGTGGGAATCCCTCTGTGATGGCTGCGCCCTTTGCTGCTTGCAGAAGGTCGAAGATGAAGATACCCATGAGGTGTTTTACACCACCGCTGTATGCCATCTGCTCGACTTTAACAATTGCAGCTGCACCCGTTACGAAGATCGCTGCACCCTGGTGCCAAACTGCGTCAAACTGAAGCCGGATGATGTAGCGGAGTTCCACTGGTTACCGCCCAGCTGCAGTTATCGCCTGATCGCTGAGGGCAAGGAGCTGCCGGAATGGCATCCCCTGCTGACCGGCGAGCGTAACAGTGTGATCGAGACTGATGCCTCGGTGCTGAGTATCTGGGAAGTGAAAGATAACGAGATCAGTGACGAGGAGTTGCTCGATTACGTTATCGACTGACCGGATCCGGAATTCGAAGCGGCAGAGCTTAAGCTAGCGGGCCTGGATTGCAGGCCCGGGTACGCATCTTAAAAAGAAACCCCGCCACTGTTCGCAGTGACGGGGTTTCTTTTTGGTAATAAAAATACGGCACTCAGGCGCAAGAGCCTTGTCACAGACGTACCTGAGTACCGCGGAGAAACGGGTTGGCTGAAAGGAATCGTCAGCACATTGGCCTGCGGTGCAATGTCGCAGGCATCAAATCTATCTCGCAGCAACTTGCCGTTACCACCCTGTGAGCCGAGTAGGCAGATCGGGCAAGATGCCGCGTGATAAATCTGAATTATGGTGCTCTCACCGGTAAATCGAGAGCAGGGAAATTGTAGGGATTATTGCCTGAAAAGTGTTTTCTATTTCATCCGTATATCCATGAAAATATGAAAGGATATTGATACTATTCGTGGGATAGTTGAATGTTCTTTCGCAGTGAGTGGTAAATGATCGATCAGTATGACCGTAGGATTCTCAGGATCCTGCAGCAGGACGGCCGCATCACCAATCAGCAACTGGCGCAGCAGGTCGATCTGTCTGCCGCGGCTTGCTGGCGCCGGGTTAAAGCGATGGAGGAGTCTGGCGTGATACAGCGCTATGCTGCACTGCTCGATCCCCGGCAGCTTGAGCAGGGGCTGACGGTGGTGTTGATGGTTCAGCTTTCACAGCATAACCGTGCCTATCGGGATGCGTTTGAAACACGGGTTAAAGGCCTGTCGGAGGTATTGCAGTGCTACGCCCTGACCGGAAATGCCGATTTTATGTTGCGGGTCCAGGTGCCCGATATGGCGGCCTACGATCGCTTTCTCAACGATAACCTTTTTACGCTGGAAGGTGTCGCCCAGGTGCAGTCAAACTTCGCCCTTCGGGAAGTAAAATATGAGACTGCATTTGATATATGAAGGGATCTGAATAGAATAAAAAGTGTACGACTTAGAAATTTTACCTATTTTTTCATTGGATGATTTTGTACAATCAATCGTTCAAAAATATAGACACTTCAGTGATTTAGCTGAAAGTATGAGTCAGGCTCGCCACATTGAGTACACATAAGTTTCTGTCGAAAAGCCGCTTGATCAAGGAGTTGGTGCTAACCATTCCCCTGTTTGCGCTGCTGGTTTTCGTCAATGCGAAGTATCAGGTAGCAGAGCGTGTTTTCTACTTCCTGCACTCGTTCAAGGGTGTTGGCCTCGATGACTGGTTTTTCAGCCTGGCCGTGTTTATCCCGGCTTATCTGGTGTTCTTTGCGCTTCGGCGAAAGCGGGAGATCGAATCTCTGGTGGCCGAAGTGGGAACCGATTCCCTGACCGGAGTATTAAACAGACGTCGCGGCATGGAAGTGCTGATCAAAGAGGTGCGACGCGCCCAGCGCTACAATCGTCCGCTCTCGCTGGTTATCTTCGATATCGATCACTTTAAAGAGATAAACGACACCTTCGGTCATCCTGTCGGCGATGCCGTATTGCGTCGCTTCACGGCTAAGGTCAGCGGCTGTGTGCGCAGTATGGATTTTCTGGCCCGTATAGGCGGTGAGGAATTTATGCTGATCTGCACCGAGACCCATGGCGCAGCCGCCACTGACATTGCCAATCGCCTGCGTATGATTGTTGAAAGCGAAAACTACGGCATTGAGCGCCCGGTCACCGCCAGCTTCGGTGTTTCGCAGATTCGGGTGGGTGAGGGCTATGCCGAACTGCTACAGCGTTCCGATGAACGCCTCTATTGGGCCAAGAATGAAGGCCGTAACTGCGTCGTTGGCCCGGGGCACGGAAAAACCTGAGTCTGTAACTGCCGCGGACTATCCCCAACAGCCCCCCGTATCATGTATAATTTCGCCCCTACTTTGTTACAGGGGTGTTGTTTTTCTATGATGACATTCCGATTGAAGGTTTTACGCACGCTCTCTTACCGCCGGTCCTACCTGACTGGCCGTGAGTGTGAATGGTGGCCGGTGCTGTCAAAAGCGAGCATCCGCCGCGTTTCTGTTGGTGCAGGAAGGCCGAACCTAGAGACAGAACGAGAGTTAAAATGCATACAGTCGAGAAAATTGGCGGCACGTCGATGAGCCGCTTTCAGGAGTTGATGGATACTATCCTGGTTGGAAACCGCGAAGAAGCAGATTTGTACAACCGGATTTTCGTGGTGTCTGCTTACGGCGGTATTACCAACATGCTTCTCGAGCACAAGAAAACCGGCGAAGCCGGTGTGTATGCACGTTTTGCCAACGCCGAAAGCGAAGAAGCCTGGGAAAGCGCGCTGAACCAGGTTCAGGCACGTATGCTCGAGATCAATGCCGAGCTGTTCATAGGCGAGAGCAACGAATTCGAACTGAATGCGGCAGATAAGTTTGTCGATGACCGGATTCAGGACGTTCGCGACTGCATGAAGAGCCTGCATCACCTGTGTTCCTACGGTCATTTCCAGCTTGAAGAGCACCTGATGAAGGTACGTGAAATGCTGGCCTCGCTGGGCGAAGCCCACAGTGGCTATAACGCCGTGCTGGCGCTGCGTAAGGTTGGCGTCAACGCCCACTTTGCCGACCTGACCGGCTGGAACCTCGACAAGCCTCTGTCGTTTGACGAGATGGTAGCTGAAACCTTTAAAGGTATCGATTTCGCATCCCAGTTGGTGATCGCCACTGGTTACGCGCACTGTGCCGAAGGCCTGATGAAGACTTTCGACCGCGGCTACAGTGAGATGACCTTCAGCAAGATTGCCACTGTAACCGGCGCCCGCGAAGCCATTATTCATAAAGAGTATCATCTGAGCTCCGCTGACCCGATGCTGGTCGGAACCGAGAACGTTGTAACTATTGGCCGTACTAACTATGACGTCGCCGATCAGCTGTCCAACCTTGGAATGGAAGCGATCCATCCCAAGGCGGCGAAAGGCCTGCGCCGTGCCGGTGTTCAGTTGCGTGTTAAAAACGCCTTTGAGCCGGATCACGAAGGTACCCTGATCAGCCAGGATTACCACAGTGAGTCGCCGCGGGTGGAAATCATTGCCGGACGTAAAGATGTTTTCGGCATCGAGATATTTGACCAGGAAATGCTGGGCGACGCCGAATACGATATCCGTATCTCGCAGTTGCTGGCCCAACTGAAGCTGTATGTCGTCAATAAGGATGCCGATGCCAACAGTATCACCTATTACGTGGGTGGCTCGCGCAAGATGGTTAACCGCGCCGCCAAGCTGATCGAAGAGATGTATCCGGAAGGCCTGGTGCAGCTACATAACCTGGCTATCGTATCGGCGATCGGCTCGCATATGAAAGTTCAGGGTATTCTGGCGCGGACGGCGGTTGCGCTGGCTGAAGCGGGCATCAATGTGATGGCATTGCATCAGTCTATTCGTCAGGTCGAGATGCAGTGTGTCGTCAACGAAGATGACTATGAGCAGGCTGTGATCGCGCTACATCAGGCGCTGATTGAGCGTCGTATGGACGTGGCTGCTGCCTGATCCTGCCGCGCTGTAAAAAACGGGCTCATCTGAGCCCGTTTTTTTATATCTGCGAAAAACGCTTAGCGCCGTTTATATGTGAAATTGGTTACAGCCCAAAATAAGTGTGTTAGCCTGCTTTCTTTAAGTTTCGGTACTGAAGCAAGGCCAATAGGCTGTTGGTCGGTTGTTTTTCCTTTTAATCGTAAATATTGAGTTGTATGGGCCTATGAAAGGCGAATCTGATATCTGTGATGAAGTTCTGGTGTCGCTGCGACGGATAATCCGGGCTGTTGACCTGCATTCCCGCCGTCTGGTTAACCAGTATGGCCTGACCGGGCCTCAGGCGCTGGTGTTAAAAGCGATCCTGGGCGCCGAAGGGTTGACGGCCGGCGAGCTTGCGCGCAAGGTCAGCCTCAGTCAGGCGACCATCACCGATATACTTAAGCGGCTTGAGCAGCGGGGGCTGGTGTCACGTCAGCGATCCGACAGTGATCGGCGTAAGGTTTTCGTGTTTTCGACCCAGAAAGCGGTAGAGATTGTCGCTTCAGCACCACCGTTGTTACAGGATACTTTTGTTGACCGCTTGACGCAGCTGCGGGACTGGGAGCAAACATTGTTGCTTTCTTCACTGCAGCGTGTGGCCGAGCTGATGGATGCGGAGACCATTGATGCCGCACCGTTGCTGACGACCGGCCAGCCTGCTGATGGTGTCGAGCAGGTAAACCGTAACGCTAATGAGCCCGCCAAAAGCCGTAAGTAGCAGCTTCCGCATATCCGACTCACTATAACGCAGCCATCTGGCTGCGTTTTTTGTTTTCGTCTCCTGTCGCTCGACTGGTCAGTCGGGCATACATCTCATGTCTTAAGTGGTAGATAAGTATCCATATATGGAAAGCGGGTTTTCTGTAACGGATGCCGTGACAGGCGCTGTTGCTGGCGATGAGTGACTATTCAGAATTGGCACGGTACTTGTAACACTCTGTTCATCAATGACGATGGTTTCGGGTTATAAGTGCAATGTCGCAAAAAAACGTTCTGATCTTAGGTATTGGTAATCTGCTCTGGGCGGATGAAGGCTTTGGAGTACGTTGTGTTGAAGCGCTCAACCAGCGTTACATGTTTGGATCCCAGGTAAAACTGATGGATGGCGGAACCCAGGGGATCTATCTGGTTCAGCATGTCCAGGAGGCTGATGTACTGGTGGTTTTCGATGCCATCGATTATGGCCTCGCGCCGGGCACCCTGAAGACAATCTATGACGATGAAGTACCTAAGTTCATGGGCGCAAAAAAGATGAGCCTGCACCAGACAGGATTCCAGGAAGTCCTGGCGATGGCTGAGTTTACCGGCAGTTACCCCCGGCATCTGCTGCTTGTCGGTTGCCAGCCGGTAGAGCTGGAGGACTTTGGCGGCAGCCTGCGAGAAGAGGTTCGTCTGCAGGTGCAGCCCTCCGTCGAAATAGCGCTGGACTATCTGGCCCGGTTTGGTGTCGTACCTAGCGAACGTGCTCAGGAGCCTGCACCTGATCTCTCTCCCGCTGAATTGGCAATGTCCGATTATGAGGGAGGGCGGCCTGATGAACAGTCCGCCTGCCGGAAAGGCGACCTGCGCTTTATCGGTTCGGCTAACGGAGATAAGGGCTGATGTGCTTGGGTGTTCCGATGCAGGTTATACGCGCAGATGAGCATCGCGCCCTGTGTCAGTCTGCTGCCGGTCAGAGCGAGGTTGATATGGCACTGGTGGGTTATCAGCCGGAAGGGACCTGGGTACTGACATTCCTGGGAAGTGCCCGGGAGGTGCTGGAGCCGTTGCGCGCTGAACAGATAACAAGGGCGCTTGCCGCGGTCGAAGCCGTTATGCAGGGCAAAGACGCCGACTTTGATGAGTTGTTTGCAGACCTCGCGGATCGCGAGCCGCAACTGCCTGCTCATCTGAAATCGTAACAGGAAAGTATGAAATGGCATCTCCACTGATAGATCGACTGGTAGATGAGCTGGGTTATCCGCGCCTGGATATGTCTGGCTTTGATGAATTTATTAAACAGCAGTCCTTTTGTGTGCTGTTTTTTACCGAAAACCCGGCCCGTTTTCCGGAGAGCAACGATGTTGCGGTGATCTTACCTGAACTGCTGAAGGCCTTTCCCCAGCTGTCGGCGGCAGTGATCGATCCGGCAGCTGAAAAGCAGTTACAGGGGCGTTACAACTTTACCGTCTGGCCAACACTGGTGTTCCTGAATGAGGGACGCTTTCTGGGGCAGATCAGCAAAGTGCAGGACTGGGATCAGTACCTGCGAGAGGTCGACACTATTCTGGCGTTACAACCGCGGCGCGATCCCTGCATCGGGATTCCGGTGGTGGTTAATCCGGTTACCAGTCCCTGTGGTCAGTGAGGAACTATCATGCAAAAACGCGATATCCCATTATTTAACGTACCGGTTGGGCCGGGCAGTCAGCCGGAAGAAGATCTGGTGCTGGACTATATGCCAATGCCTAGGGAGATGGACACTTACTTTCCCCCTGTCTTGCCCGAGGCCGAAGAGCTACAGGCCTGTCCTCACGCGGTTAAGTTACTGGAACGCTTGCAGGCGCTGCTGGAGCGTTATCGCTGTGGCGAACCGGGCATCCAGCTGAACCTGAACGAGCTGCCCGAGGCCGACCTGGAACTGATTAACCAGGTGCTGGGCGAGGGTGAAGTCAGTTTAATCATCGAGGGCGACGCAAAGGTCCAGGCACAGGAGACCGTGCTGGCCGGTGTATGGCGCCTACGTGAATTTAATACCGGTGGTGAGATGGTGTCTGATCTGCTTGAAGTAGCTGACCTGCCGCAGCCGGTGAAACAGCGTGCTTTCCGTGATGCGGTGCCGCTTAAACTTGATGCTGATAAGCTGTCGGCGGAGTTACTTAACGTTCCTTCAGTGCTGGTCGAGCTGGCCGATGCTACCGGAGCATTCCGACCCGAGCAGGTGTCCACGCCCCATGTGATCAATCTGTCCCTGTTGCCGTTCTCTCCGGCCGATCACCAGTGCCTTGAGGCCCATATCGGGCGAGGTCCGGTCACAATCCTTTCCCGTGGATATGGTAACTGTCGCATCAGTTGCTGTGCCGTCAATACCCTGTGGCGGGTGCAGTATTTCAATTCAACGGATCAGCTGATTCTCGATACCCTTGAGGTCACCGACGTGCCGGAGGTGGCCTGTGCTGCACAGGAGGATCTGGAGGATTCGGCCATGCGTCTGCATGAGATACGTGAGGTGCTGATATGAGCCAGTCAGGCTTTGAGGGCAGTTTCCTAGGCGATACTACCCGGATTGCCGATGACGCGGTGTTAGAGTGCAAAATCTGCTGGTACCAGTATCGTCCGGCCGAAGGCGATGCCGTCTGGCAGATCGCTGCGGGGACTGCGTTTAGTCAGCTTCCTGAGTACTGGCGTTGTCCGGAGTGCGACGGTGAGCGTGACCAGTTTATGGTCGTCGAGCCCTGAGTGATGGATTGCGTAGCGCTGCTGCAGCATCGATTCGATCAGATTGCCGCCACCTCAATGCGTGACATGCCGGTGTGTAATCCGGTCCTGCAGGTTGCAGTCGTGGGATTCCGGCCGTGGCAGCAGGGCTCTATTGGCGTGCTGATCACACCCTGGTTCATGAACCTGATCCTGCTGCCCGGAGAGGGCCACGACTGGAATAACCGTTCACAAGGTGATGCGGTGATGGTCCGACTGCCTTCCGGAGTCTATGAGTTTATCTTTGGCGATGATCCGCAGCTGGGAGTCTATGGCGCCTGCTCCTTATTTTCTCCCATGCATGAGTTCAGCGATCAGCAAACAGCGCTGGCAACTGCCGAGGCTGTGATGGTTTCTTTGTTTGATGAGGCGCACTTCAGTCACTCGGAGCGACAGGCGCTGGCTGATGCGCTGGCAGCGGACTGCCCCGGCTCGGAAGGCCGCGATGCCGTTGCAAATGATGCGGTCTCTGACGCGGCAGATCCGGGCACCCGGCCGGAGAGCGGGCCCGAAAAACTCAGCCGTCGCGGGTTTATTACGGCAGGGCTGGCCGCCAGAAGGGAGGTCGGTAATGGCGGCTGATCTGGCGGGCAGGCTGACCTTCGATCTGCAATATGACGGGGCAAGGATCAGCGACATTGCGATTGGCTCCAGCCGTCCCTACTATGCGACGCGCGTCCTGCAGGGTAAAACGATCGAACAGGCCGCCGCTGTTGTGCCGTTGCTGTTTAACCTCTGTGCCGGGGCGCAGCAGGTTGCATCACTGCAGGCTGCCGAGCAGGCGCTGGGCAAGCCCGCCTGCGCGCAGGTACAGCGCCTGCGTCAGGCACTGGTTGTGGCCGAAACCGCCCGCGAGCTGGCCTGGCGGCTGACGAAGGACTGGCTGGAATCGCATAACTGCGGCACTATCGCCCTGTTGCAGCGCTGGTATGACAAGCTGTTTAAAAGCGTGTTGCCGGTTCTGACATTGGCAGCCGCAGAGCCTGACGAGATCCCTGATCTGGAGGAGGCGGCCACTCAGCTGGAGCAGTGGTTTGAAAGCAGCTTTGGCACTATAGCGACATTGCCACAGCAGTTTTGTCAGGCGCAGGATAGCTCTGCGATCGGGGCCGTTATTCTGGATCTGGAACAGGAGTTTGCCGGCATCGAGCTTAACCCCGGATGTGCTCCGCTGCCTGAAAGCGATCCGGCATTATGGCTTAAAGCCTTCAGGCATAGCGGCGGGACCACCTTTGTGCAACGACCGGACTGGCAGGGGCATTGTCGCGAGACCAGTGTCTGGACCCGCTGGATCGATGCGCCGCCGATCGTTGCAGCTGCAAAATCCGGCCGCCACCCGCTGAGCCTGCGCTTTATGGCGATGGTGCTGGAGTTGTCCTGCATTCCCCAGCGTTTAAGGGCGCTCTGCGGTGCTGGGCCTGCGCCTGGCAAGCCGAGCAGCATGTTGCATCCGGGCGAAGGTATCGGCATCGTTGAGGCAGCACGCGGTCGTTTAATGCATTACGTCAAACTGGATCAGGGCTGCGTCGGCAACTACCAGATCGTTGCGCCGACCGAGTGGAACTTTCATCCGTCTGGCTCGGTGTCGGCGATGCTTAAAGGGGTGGAAGTCCCGCTGGCACAGGTTAAGGCACTGGTGCATCAGACGGTACTTGCTGTGGACCCCTGTGTTGGATTCGAAATAAATATTGAGGTTGCGCCCCATGCATGAGATGTCGATCGCGGAAGGGATCATTCAGGTATTGGAGGATCAGGCCGTTGTCCAGTCATTCAGTCGGGTAAAGGCGGTCTGGCTGGAGATCGGTCCGCTGGCAATGATCGAACAGGAGTCACTGCGCTTCTGCTTTGAGGCCGTCACCCGCAACAGCATCGCCGAAGGTGCGCAGCTGCAGATTATAGAGCTGCCGGGCGAAGCCTTCTGTATGCAGTGCATGCGAACGGTGACTATCAATAAGCGCTATGATGCCTGTAGTTACTGTGGCAGCTACCAGCTGCAGGTCACTCAGGGTGAAGAGATGAGAATTAAAGAGCTTGAGGTGGAGTAGGTATGTGTACTGTATGTGGTTGCGCAGAAGGTGAAGTCCGTATTGAAGGCGACCATCATCATCACGATGATGCCGCAGTTCACAATCATGCCCATCAGCAGCACAACCATGCGGAGGCGGAAGTCCAGGCCCCGGCAGTGAATGCTGAAGGCGATATCCATTTCGGACAGGGTCCGGCCCGGGCTCATGTGCCGGGGCTGTCACAGAGCCGGATGGTTCAGATTGAACAGGATATTCTGGGTAAGAACGATCGTTACGCGGCGATTAACCGTGCCCGTTTTGAAGCCGGCAGTATCTTCACGCTTAACCTGGTGTCCAGTCCCGGTTCCGGTAAAACCACCTTGCTGACCGAAACGCTGCATCGTATCAGTCAGAAGCGTCGCTGCGCGGTGATTGAAGGCGACCAGCAGACAGCCAATGATGCCGACCGCATCCGCGAAACCGGTGTCAGGGCGATCCAGGTGAATACCGGTAAGGGCTGTCACCTGGACGCGCATATGGTGGGCCATGCCGCAGAGCATCTGGACGAACTGGAAGGCGGCCTGCTGTTTATCGAAAACGTGGGTAACCTGGTGTGTCCGGCAGCATTCGATCTGGGAGAGGCGCACAAGGTGGCTATTCTTTCCGTGACAGAAGGTGAGGATAAACCGCTGAAATACCCGGATATGTTCTTTGCCGCCGACCTGATGATACTGAATAAGGTCGATCTGCTGCCGTACCTCGATTTCGATACTGAACAATGTATCGCCTATGCCCGGCAGGTCAATCCTCAGATACAGGTGCTGCAGCTCTCGGCCCGCAGTGGCGAGGGGATGGAGCAGTGGATCGACTGGCTGGAGGCGAAGCGTGGCCGCTTGCTGCAGTGCCGGATTGATCAATTGAACCAGCAAATTCAACAGTTACAGGCGTTGTTGTAATTATGTTAAAGAAAACCCGCCCGACTATCCTCTGTGTTGACGATGAAGTCCGTTCGCTGGAAACGCTGGATCGCACACTGGATGAGGATTTCGATGTCCTGACTGCCAGTAGTGCCGAAGAGGCACTGCAGCAGCTGGCAGATCATCAGGTGCAGGCAATAGTCTGTGACCAGAGGATGCCGGGGCGCACCGGCGTCGAACTGCTGACAGAGGTGCGGCAGCGCTGGCCGCAGACGGTCAGGCTGATCCTCTCCGGTTACACCGACTCAGAGGACATTATCAGTGGCCTCAATGATGCGGGTATTTTTCAGTACATCACTAAACCGTGGCATCCGGAAAACCTGGTGTTGATTCTGAAAAGTGCCTGCCGTCTGTATGAGCTTCAGAACGAGAACGAGTTTCTTGCTACAGAGATGCGGCTGACTGCAGACCAGGCAGAACAGAATATCCAGCAGAAAAAAGTCCGCCTGAAGCAGAGCTTTCAGCTGGATGAGATCCGCCGTAGCGAGCACAGTCCGCTCAACGATGCCTGTGAACAGGTGAAAAAAATCGCGCCCTATGATGTATCAGTGCTGATCAGCGGGCCATCCGGCGCCGGTAAAGAGCTGTTCGCCCGGGCACTGCATTACAACAGCTTGCGCAGTGACAAGCCATTCGTGGTTGAAAACTGCGGGGCGATGCCGGATGAGTTGCTGGCGTCAGAGTTGTTCGGGCATAAGAAAGGCGCCTTTACCGGCGCGGTTGCGGACCATATCGGGCTGTTCGAGCAGGCTGATGGCGGCACCATTTTCCTGGATGAAATCGGAGAGATCACCCCGGCGTTTCAGGTCAAGCTGCTGCGCGTGCTGCAGGAACGTGAAGTGCGGCGTATCGGCGAGCATCAGCGGCGTAAAATCAACGTGCGTCTTATCGCCTCCACCAACCGTGACCTGGAAGAGGAGGTCAGAGCTGGGCGCTTCCGGCAGGATCTCTACTACCGTCTCGCTGAAGTGACGCTGGACCTGCCGGCGCTGGAAAAACGGCCGGTGGATATTCCGGTGCTGGCGCGGGCCTTCCTCGATAATGCCATGCGTGACTTTGATAAACCGGTCAGAGGCTTTTCGGAAGAGGCCCTGCGTTGCATGCAGGCCTATTGCTGGCCCGGTAATGTCCGCGAATTACAGAATGAAGTCCGCCGGATGCTGGTGCTGGCCGAAAGCGACGTTCTGGGTGCCGATCTGCTAAACCCGCGGGTATTAAGGGCGGCACCGGTGGAAGAGGTGGAAGAGACCGAGATCCTCGCCGGTATCGAAGGCCCGCTGAAGGAGCGGATTGAAGGGCTGGAGAAGCGGATACTGCGTGAAACCCTGATCCGTCATCGCTGGAACAAGAGCCGGGCCTCCAGAGAGCTTGGGCTATCCCGGGTTGGTCTGCGTTCAAAGCTGGAGCGATATGGACTGGAGAAAACCACAGCAACGCCTGAGTCGATTGAATTAGCGGAGAAGTAACTATGTGTCTGGGTATACCGGGTCGGATTATTGAGATCCTGGATGAAGAAAACGCACTGGCGATGGTCGACATATCAGGGGTGAAGCGCCAGGTAAATCTTGGCTGCGTAATGCCGGATGCAGCGGCAAGCACCCTGATCGGTCGCTGGACCCTGGTTCATGTGGGGTTCGCTATGAGCCTGATCGACGAAGATGAAGCGCAGAAAACGCTGCAGATCCTGGCCGAACTGGGTGAGCTGCAGGAAGAGCTGGCCGCGATGCAGGCGTCGCAAACAGATTAACAACGACCGGTCAGGACGGTACTGATACGGCAGGCCCGGCCGGAGGTAAAGCCATGAGTAACAAAGACATCCTCACCTCAATGTATCCCTTTATGGGATCTGAGCAGGGGGAAAAGCCACCGCAGCGCGATAAAACCGATCAGCTTCTGGAGTCGATTCGCCTGAAGGCTGAGCAGAGCGTTACTGCTAAGCAGGATTTTTTCAGTAAATATAACAGTGTCTTAGCAGATATATCTAAAGCCATTGCTGATTCATACCGAAACGGCGGGCGGCTGCTTTGTGCCGGTAATGGCGGTTCAGCCTGCGATGCTGCCCATCTGGCGCTGGAGTTTATGCACCCGGTGACGGCAGGTCGCCCGGCCTTGCCGGCGTACAGCCTGTCGCAGGACAGCGCTATGATTAGCGCCGTTGCCAATGATGTGGGATTTCAGCATGTGCTGGTGCGCCAGCTGCTGGCGCTGGCGATGCCGAAGGACCTGCTGGTGGTGTTCTCTACCAGTGGCAACTCAGACAATATTACCGCCGCCTGTTTGAAGGCCAAGGCGCTGGGCCTGACCGTTGTGGCTTTTTCCGGTATGGACGGCGGTGAGCTGGCACGCTGTGCGGCAGTTGATCATTGCCTGATCGTGGAGTCAGACAGTGTACACCGGATACAGGAGTGCCATCTGACGGCCTATCACATTCTCTGGGATCTGGTTCACACCCTCCTGGCGGATGAGCGTGGCATGCTCGGTGAGCACGGTCGGACAAGATAGAGGTAGCAGAGTAATGAAGTTTGTAGATGAGTTTCGTGATCCTGAGATGGCCCGGGCACTGCTGGATAAGATCCACGCCATCGTCGCCGAAATCCCAAAATGCCAGGATAAACCGTTGCAGATTATGGAGGTCTGCGGTGGTCATACCCATTCGATTTTTCGCTATGGGCTGGAAGCGCTGCTGCCAAAACAGATTGAGCTGGTGCATGGTCCGGGCTGTCCGGTCTGCGTATTGCCGATGGGACGGGTCGATGACTGTGTCGCGATCGCTGAACAGACGGATGTGATATTCACCACCTTCGGCGATGCCATGCGGGTTCCCGGATCCAGGAAGAGCCTGCAGCAGGCCAAGGCAGAGGGCTGTGATGTGCGCATGGTGTACTCGCCGATGGACGCGCTGCAACTGGCGCGTCAACATCCGGATAAGCGGGTGGTGTTCTTTGGCTTGGGCTTTGAGACCACCATGCCCAGCACGGCACTGACCCTGCTGCAGGCAGAAAAAGAGGGGATTGATAACTTCTACCTGTTTTGCAACCACATCACCATTATTCCGACCATCAAGGCGATTCTGGATTCACCGGACATGTATATTGATGGCTTCCTCGGCCCGGGCCATGTCAGCATGGTGATCGGTCAGGCACCTTACGAATTTATCTCCAGCCAGTACAACCGGCCGCTGGTGGTGGCCGGCTTCGAGCCACTGGATGTGCTGCAGTCGTTGTATATGTTGCTGCTTCAGATCCGGGATGGCGAAGCGCGGATCGAAAACCAGTACAAGCGCATAGTGCCAGAGGGGGGCAACTCTCAGGCCCTGCAGGCGCTGGCGCAGGTATTCGAGTTGCGGGAGTTCTTTGAGTGGCGAGGCCTGGGATCGATCGATCACTCGGGAGTGCAGTTGCGTCAGGCCTACGCCCGCTATGATGCCGAGAAACAGTTCGTGGTCCCGAACCTCAAGATTGCCGATCCGAAATCCTGTCAGTGCGGTGAGGTATTGAAAGGGGTGCTGAAGCCCTGGGAATGTAAGGTTTTTGGCAAGCAGTGTACGCCGGAGGTGCCACTGGGTGCCCTGATGGTGTCCACTGAAGGCGCCTGTTCCGCCTACTATAGCTACGGCAAAATTGACGCTGCAAATATCTGACGGATACGCAAAGAGAAGTAATCATGACCCAGAAAGCAAAACGCACCCTGACGGCAAAAACCATCACCATGGCTCACGGTTCTGGCGGCAAGGCGATGCGGGATCTGATCGAGGATGTATTCGTATCTGTGTTTGATAACGAAGACCTGAATGCACTGGAGGATCAGGCACGCTTCGATCTGGCAGAGCTGCAGGCCGAGGGCGCTCAGCTGGCCTTTACCACCGACTCTTATGTGGTCGATCCGGTGATTTTCCCCGGCGGCAATATCGGCACCCTGGCGATCAACGGTACGGTAAACGACCTGGCGGTATCGGGCGCCATTCCCAGGTATCTCTCCTGCAGCATGATTTTGGAAGAAGGCCTGGATGTCGAACTGCTGCGCCAGGTTGTGGCCTCGATGCGGCAGGCAGCCGACGAGGCCGGAGTGACCATCGTCACGGGCGACACTAAAGTCGTGCCCAAAGGAAAGGGCGATAAGATCTTCATCAATACCAGCGGGATTGGAGTCATTCCTCGTGGCGTTAATATTGCTGCGACGCGCTCGCAACCGGGAGATAAGGTGATCGTCAACGGCTTCGTCGGTGATCATGGTGCCGCTATTCTGAATGCCCGGGGTGATCTGGCGCTGGAGGTTGAGCTTCAGACCGATTGTCAGCCACTGCATCGCCTGGTGCAGGCGATGCTTGAAGTCTGTCCCGACCTGCATGCCGTACGTGATGCCTCGCGGGGCGGCGTTGCCACGGTACTGAATGAGTTTGCCGAAACGGCTGAAGTGGCTATCCGCCTCTATGAACAGCAGATTCCGGTACGTACCGAAGTGCGGGGTGTTTGTGAAATTCTTGGCCTGGATGCGCTCTATTTTGCCAATGAAGGCAAGCTTGTCGCGACGGTGCCTGCAGACAAAGCGGACGCTGTACTGGCCGCGATGCGCAGCACAGCCGAGGGCAGGGACGCAGCAATTATCGGTGAGGTGATCACAGGCCGGGCAGGGCGGGTTACCGTACAGACCGGGTTTGGCGGCGAAAGGATCATGGATATGCTGGTCGGCGAACAATTACCGCGTATCTGCTGATATGATCTGTCCCTGCAACTTCCGGCCTCGTTGTACACGCTAATACGCCGGATTCGATGACTCTTACTGCAGGGACGCCCCTCTATGTTCTCAAACAACAGGCAATGGCGCCTGAAAAATGCCGCAGGCACTTGGCTTCTTGCCCTGACCTTGCCTTTGTCCGCACAGGGCGCAGCGGACAAAGGCAAGATTACGGCAGCCGACATTGTTGCAGCCGATATTGCTGCAGCAAATCAATGTGATGCTAAGCGGGTGAAGTTGCAGGTGCTCGGTTCTGGTGGCCCGGAGCTGGATGACCGGCGGGCTTCCAGCGGCTATCTGATCTGGATGGATGGTAAGGCGCGGCTGCTGGTGGATATCGGTAGTGGAAGTATGCTGAACTTCGAGCGCAGTGGCGCCAGAATCGAAGATCTGCAGGCCTTATTGCTGAGCCATCTGCATGTTGACCACAGTGCAGATCTGCCAGCCCTGGTAAAAGCTGCATTCTTTACGCCCAGGCAGCAGGATCTGCCGGTATTGGGGCCTTCCGGTAATTACTTGATGCCGTCCACTTCAGACTGGCTGACACAGTTATTCAGCCCGCAGGGCGCTTATCGTTATCTGAGTGAATATCTGGTGGCAGAGCAGAGATCCAGCTTTAAATTGATTCCGCAGAATATCCCGGCTAAGCCACGCCAGGTCAGCGAATACCGTATCAATGATCAGATCAGTGTTGCCGCGGTTCCGGTCCATCATGGGCCGATTCCTGCGCTGGCCTGGCAGGTAAGGGCGGCGGGATGCAAGCTCACCTTCAGCGGCGATATGAGCAACCGCTACCAGACTCTGGCGGGGCTGGCCGCTGGTAGCGATATACTGGTGGCTCACAATGCGGTACCCGCCGGAGCCAGGGGCGTAGCTCGTGGCCTGCATATGACGCCGGATGAGATAGGGAGTATCGCTGGCCATGCACAGGTTAAACTGCTGCTACTGTCGCATCGCATGAAACGGACACTGGGGCAGGAGGCTGATACCCAAACGGCTATCCAGGCGCGGTATAATGGCGATATTCGTTTCGCGGATGATCTGCAGCAATTTGTGCCGCCGGGCCGGTAATATCTGCAGTGCATGAGTTGTTCAGTTAGCAGTCATACTGTTTTGCATAGGCTGCTGCCTGAACCGAAAAGTCTATAAGGGTTGAATAGTATGATGAGAAAACTGGCATTAGCCTGTGTCGCAGTGTTTGCGCTGGGCGGCTGTGTAGAAAGCGGTTCGGTTAAGAATATTGATGCAACGCTGGGTGCGGCGACTGATCTGGTGCGTGCAGTTACGCTGAATGACGAACAGGCAAAAGCGCTTGCGTTGCAGGCTTCACAGGAGTCGGATAGTAAGAACAAGGTTGCAGCAGAGAGTTCTGACTATCATAAGCGCCTGGCGCGTATCGTTTCCGGACTGCACAATGAAGACGGCCTGCAGCTGAATTTCAAAGTCTATGAAGATGACAGCGTCAATGCTTTCGCTATGGCTGACGGTACGGTGCGGGTCTACAGTGGCTTGCTGGACCTGATGACAGACGATGAGGTTCGCTTCGTTATTGGCCATGAGATAGGGCACGTGAAGCAGGGGCATTCCCGCAAGGCGATGCAGGTAGCCTATGCGGCATCCGCAGCGCGTAAAGGTGCGGTAGCAACAGGGTCTACGATTGCGGCACTGGCAGCTTCCGAGATCGGTGCCTTTACTCAGGCGGTGGTGAATGCACAGTTTTCGCAGGCACAGGAGCTGCGGGCCGACAAGTATGCAGTGAAGTTTATGCGCCGTCACGACTACAATCTGAACGCAGCCCTGAGTGCGATGGGCAAGATGCAGGCCCTGGATCAGGGCGGCTCCCATAGCCTGTTAAGCAGTCATCCGCCATCTTCGACACGTGCCGAGCGGATAGAAGATATGCTCTGAGGCGGCTCCGTCAGGCAGACACAAAAAAGCCCCGGCGTAAAAACCGGGGCTTTTGCTATTCAGATGGCTGATTACTTAGCCATTTTCTCGATCTCTGCCATAGCTGCTTCGCGTGCTTCAGTAGCGATAGCAGTGAATGCTTCGCCCTGGCCTTTCAGCAGTTCGAACAGGTTCTTGTTAGCATTGATGTTGTAGTTGATAACATCTTCAGGAGTCTTCAGAGTCTGAGCTTTTTCTGCTTCAGTTTTGAAGAAAGCGGTCAGTTGCTCACCGGATTTCTTCTGCTGTTCAACAGACTTAGAGATAGCTTCAGCCTGGATAGTCATCAGGGTTTTAACAGCTTCGAAAGGTTTCTGCAGATCGACGTTTGCGTTCATTTTCACTCTCCGTTAGCGAATGTTGCAGTGCACAATATGGGGTTTATTCTAGGCTAATAAATAACCAAGTCAATAGCTTTTTTTGTGCGCTGCACAAAAATATTTCTTACAGCCATCCAGGCTCGCTGCAGCTACCGACATCCGCAGTATGTGGTGCTAGTGTGAAAATTAAGTGTATCGCAGGGAACCTGCCGCCGTGCGGAGCGCCAGCTGCTGAGACGGTGTGTTTCAGGCGGAACTGAGTCTGGATGGCATCAGTTGATGCCATCAGGTCGTATGCTTTTCCAGTAGCGCTGACGCCAGTAGGGGTTGTTAAGCTCCGAGATCGTTACGCCGGCACTGGTAGAGGCGTGCATAAAGCGGTCACCGCTCAGGTAGATCCCGACATGTTGTTTACCCCAACCGGTTTTAAAGAACACCAGATCACCACTGCGACGTTGTGCATCGGATATAGCCGGCCCCGTGGTTGATTGCAGGCTGGTTGTGCGGGGGAGTTCAATACCCAGGCTTTGGCGATAGCTTAGCTGGGTAAAGCCGGAGCAATCGATACCGCGACGGCTCTGGCCGCCCAGCTGATATGGTGTACCGCGCCACTGGCTGAAGTGGTCCATCAGCTTCTGTTGAACCGCAGCAGATGATTTCTGTATGGGGGCAGGGCGGTTATAGCTTTGGTCTTCGATTTTAATCCGGGGTTGTGAGCTGCTGCAGCCCTGAACGATCAGCGCAATCATCAGCGTAAGCAGTGGTTTTTGCATCTGTCTCTCCCTGTTTGACCTCAGGTATTACCACCTTTGCCGGGCCAGTTTAGCCCGCTGACTCCGACCGCTGGCTTAATCGGCCATCCATGGATGGTCCTGTATCATCTCTTTAACGTAGTCGATAAACAGCCTGACTTTAGGATTCAGGTGGCGGCGGCTGGGATAAACTGCATTTATGGTCACCTGGTTCGCTTTGTACTCTTCCAATACCGGTACAAGGCTGCCCTGTTCGACCATGCCGGCTGAAAAAGGACGTGGCAATCGGGCGATGCCCAGTCCTTTCTCCGCCATAGAGGCAGCAAAGCTGAGGCTGTTCGCGCGTACCCGGCCGGATACCGGAATCTGAGCTCCATTTTCCCAGTTATCGAAAGACCAGGACGGATTGGGGCGCTGGATGGTAATGCAGAGGTGATCGGGCAGGTCCGCCGGGGTGGCGGGTACGCCATACTGTTCGAGATAGGCGGGGCTGGCGAACAGGCCAAGCGTGATACTTGAGATAGGCCGGGCGATCAGGCTTGAGTCAGCCAGGTCGCCAACCCGCAGCGCAAGGTCATAACCCTCTTCGATCAGGTCGACCACACGGGTACTTAACTCAATATCGACATCCAGCTTCGGGTAGCGGATCAGAAAGCCTGCCACTACCTCGTCCAGCATGTAAATGCCCATCTCGGTCGGAACGGTAATGCGCAGTTTACCGCGCGGGTCATGCTGGTTGGCTGCCACCAGGTCCGGTACCTGTTCAAGCTCTTCCACCAGCGGACGACAGCGGTCAAATAGCTCCTGCCCCTCGTCGGTCAGACTTAATTTACGGGTTGAACGCTGCAGAAGACGGACGCCCAGATCGTCCTCAAGCTGAGCAATGCGCCGGCTGATAGTTGATTTCTGGATGCCAAGCGTGTCGGCGGCGGCTGTGAAACTGTTAGTTTCGACAACACGGAGAAACAAGCGAACGTCGTTGAGATTCATAGCTGACCGGAAGTCCTTTTATACTTTCAGCCTATGGAACCGCATTATTACGTTATGTGCAACAATCTGGTGGTAGAAAGAGGGCAGATGAGAAATCGCCTGCCCTGAGGGAGCTGTCTCAGTCCAGTACCGGCTCGTGCCAGTTAGTGTTCTTCAGGAACTTGTGAGCGGGGTAGGTTTTGCCGTCTTTACCGGTCTGATCCTTACCGGACTTGACCCAGCCCTGTGGCAGCTCACCGCCACTGTATACATCCAGTCCTATCTCGTTGCGGTAATAGGCTAATGTCGCCTCAATTTCCGTTTCGGTTTTGCACAATTTGGACATATTGCTGTCCTGCACCGCAGCCATATCCTTATCTGCGTCTATACCCAGGATGTGGGCCATACCATAAGTCGTGACCAGGACATCGGCGATGGCATCTCGAACCTCAGACAGGTCGTGTTTTTCGATACCTTCTACCATCTCCTGCATCTCTTCCTGGATAAGCTGCAGCTGTTTGCGGGCCTTGTTCCAGTCCGGCGTCTCCATGTCGCCTTTAATATTGCCAAAAACGGAGTTCAGGAGGGAAACGTCTGTAAAATTACTCATTTAGTGTCTCTGTCAGTTACATCGGTGGCATAGTGTCGAATCTGTTCAATAATTGCCCTCAGGCCATTGCCGCGGGATGGGCTGAGGTGTTTTTCAAGATCAAGCCGGGCGAAATAGCGATCGATATCAAAGCTGAGGATCTGAGCGGGTGACTTATGGTTAAATGCCGCCAGGACCAGGGCGATCAGGCCGCGAATAATGCGCGCGTCAGCGTCGGCAAGAAAGTGCAGCAGGCCGTCATCAGTGCGCTCCATCACCAACCAGGCCGTGCTTTCGCAGCCCTGAACCCGGTATTCCTCGCGCCGCAAGTCCACTGGCAGGCTCGGTAGTTTTTTGCCCAGCATCATTATTTCACGGTAGCGACTGTTCCAGTCCCGGATCGCCGTCAGCTGTTGCTCAAGGGCTTCTGCGCGGATGTCGCGACCGTAAGGGGAGTCGATGAATGGGCTTACCTCCCGCCTCGGCTGAGGATTTGCGCAGCCCGATGACTCGCTGCGGGCGATCTGATCCAGCGCCTCGATAAAGCGGTCTACCTCTGCCTCAGTGTTGTAAAAGGCAAAGGATGCGCGGGTGGTGCCGGGAATCCCCAGTGATTCCATCAGGGGCATCGCGCAATGATGCCCGGTGCGCACCGCAATGCCCTGCTGATCGAGCAACAGGCCGATATCTTGCTGGTGCTGGCCCTGCAGCATGAAAGACAACAGGCTGACCTGATGTTGTGCCGTGCCGATACGCTCAAACCCCGGGATCGTATTGCATCCCTCTATTGCCCGTTGCAGCAATCGTGCTTCCTGCTGCTCCAGTTTTTGACGGTCCTGATCGTGCAGCCATCTTACGGCCGCACCCAGGCCGATCACGCCGGCAATATTGGGGGTTCCGGCTTCAAATTTGAAAGGCAGCTGATTGAATGTAGTGCCGTTGAAGCTGACCCGCTCTATCATTTCGCCACCGGCCTGCCAGGGAGGCATCGCTTCGAGCAGTGCCTGGCGTCCCCAGAGCACGCCTATACCGGTCGGTGCAAACAGCTTATGGCCTGAAAATACGTAGAAATCACAGTCCAGTGCCTGAACATCTACCGCGAAGTGCGGTACCGCCTGAGAGCCGTCAACCAGCACCAGAGCACCCACGGCATGGGCGGCCTGGACAATCTGTTTGATCGGATTGATGGTACCCAGCGCGTTGCTGGCGTGACTTATTGCCACCAGACGGGTGTTTTCAGTTAACAGCTGCTGCAAGGCATCCAGATCCAGATCACCGTTTTCGAGCAGCGGGATCACCCGTATCAGAGCGCCGGTCCGTTGCGCCAGCAGCTGCCAGGGCACGATATTGGCGTGGTGTTCCAGTGTTGATAGCAGTATTTCATCGCCGGCCTTAAGGTTGCTGTCACCCCAGCTGCAGGCAACCAGGTTGATCGCTTCGGTGGCGCCACGACTCCAGATCACTTCCCGACTGCTAACGGCATTGATAAAGCCGGCAACATCCTGGCGCGCCTGCTCGAAGCGCAGGGTGGATTGCGCACTGAGGGCGTGGGATGCGCGGTGCACATTGGCGTTGTACTGGCGGTAGTAATCACGAACGGCATTAATAACCGCCTGTGGTTTCTGGGTGGTAGCGGCGTTATCGAGATAAACCAGCGGCTGACCGTTTACCCGCTGGCTGAGCAGCGGGAACTGTCGACGGATACTCTGCATATCAGGCGTTGTTAGCTTCGTTGAGATGTCGGCTCTGCCAGCGGGCAAACAACATTGCGCTGGTAAACAGGGTTGAGATCAGCAAGGCGTAGATCAGGCCGATCAGGGCTGTTACCGGATGCATCGCACTCAGCACGGCCTGAACGAAGTAAAGCAGCAGCATAAAGCAGAGCCAGGCATGGCCGCGTGGGATGCCTTTAAATACGACGTGCGCAAATGCCAGCAATGGTACGCAGTGCCAGGCCCAGATCACCCAGGTATTGCCGTCGATCGGGTAGAGCACCAGATGCCAGGCACTCAGCAGTACCAGCAGGGCGACATAGCTAAACACCGTAATCAGGTGGCTGATACGGGCTTTGGTTTGATATTCAGGCATGTTCAGGTTTCTTTTTGCAGTTTGATTGCCAGCTCGCCCAGGCGCTTGCCCTGGGCCCGGCAGAGTTTCAGCTCGGTATCATCCACCGGGCGGCGGCTATCGTTTCCGGCTACATGTGTTGCACCGTAGGGGGTACCGCCGGTGGTGGTGCTGAGCAGCTCCGATTCGCTATAAGGCAGGCCGGTGATAACCATGCCATGATGCAACAGGGGAAGCATCATCGAGATCAGAGTCGTCTCCTGGCCGCCATGCAGGCTGGAACTGGAGCTGAAAACTGACGCCGGCTTGCCGATCAGAGCACCCGAGAGCCAGAGCGCGCTGGTGCCGTCGATAAAATACTTCAGCGCCGCGGCCATATTGCCAAAGCGGGTTGGGCTGCCCAGTGCAAGGCCTGCACAGTTGGCAAGGTCCTGCTCGCTGCAATAGAGTGCGCCTTGTTCCGGTACTGCCGGGGCGCTGGCTTCGCTGTTGGCTGATACGGCCGGAACCGTGCGCAGCCGGGCTTCGATACCAGACTGCTCGATGCCGCGGGCAATATGTTGCGCCATGGTGCGGGTGGCACCATGGCTGCTGTAATAGAGCACCAGAACGTAGGGGCGGCTCACTTACAGGATCTCCAGTACGGACTCCGGTGGACGGCCGATACGGGCGGCGTCGCCTTTGATAACGATAGGGCGCTCGATCAGACGTGGGAACTCGACCATTTTGGCAATCACCTGGTCGTCAGACAGGCTGCTGTCGTCCAGGCCCGCTTCCTTGTACTCAGCTTCTTTGGTGCGCAGCAGGTCGCGTGGGCTGATACCCAGCTGTGCGATCACTGTTTTCAGCTCTTCGGCGCTGGGTGCGTCTTCCAGGTACTTGCGGATCTCAGGCTGGACACCGTTTTCCTCCAGCAAGGCCAGTGTCTGGCGGGATTTGGAACAGCGGGGGTTGTGGTAGATGGTGACGTCACTCATTATGCTATACCGTTGTTATGTCTAAATAATTTGGGCCGGGCGCTATTGTATACGTCTGGCAGCGTTGCGACAAAGGAGCTGTGATGGCCGGGATACTTAATCACCCGCTAATCCGTCTTATTCGGGATACGATACGTCAGTTTATCCGCAATCAGGGTATTCTCAACGCTTCGGCACTGACCTATACCACGCTGTTTGCGGTGGTACCACTGATGACCGTGACCTATTCCATGCTGGCAGCTATCCCTTCGTTTCAGGGTGTTGGTGACCAGCTGCAGGGTTGGATATTCAGCAATTTCGTGCCGACAACTGGTGCCGTGGTACAGGATTATCTGGCGGCTTTCTCATCCCAGGCGCGCAATCTGACGGCAGTCGGCGTAGCTATTCTTGCCGTTACCGCCATTATGATGATGAAAAATATTGAAGCTGCCTTAAACCGCATCTGGCGGGTATCCGAACCGCGTAAAGGCCTGTCGAGCTTCTTGCTGTACTGGGCGGTGCTGAGCCTCGGGCCGATACTGATCGGGCTTGGCCTGGTGCTGACCTCCTATATAGCGTCACTGCCATTTATCTCCAGCGCCTCCGAAATTGCCGGTAAGTTGCGCTTGTTATCCCTGCTGCCGATGCTTCTTTCTGCCGTGGCCTTTACTCTGCTGTATGCTGCTGTGCCGAACTGCCGGGTGCCCTTGAGGTATGCAGCCATAGGGGCAGGTGTCGTCGCGGTGCTGTTTGAAGCGGCGAAGCGGGGCTTTGCGTTCTTCGTTACCCAGTCCCCGTCCTATGAGCTGATCTATGGTGCGTTTGCTGCAGTTCCCCTGTTTCTGGCGTGGATCTATATCTCCTGGATTATCATCCTGCTCGGAGCAGAGCTTACCCGGAGTCTGACAGTCTGGCGGGGAGAGGACGGTTACAGCGGCATGCCACACCTGCATGTCTTACTGGGTGTGTTACGCCAGCTATGGCAGGCGCAGAAGAATGGCGAGACGCTGTCCGACCAGCAGCTGATGCGACAGGTATCGGGTCTCAATCAGGCCCGGTGGGACAACTATTCCACCCTACTGCTGGATGCCAATATTGTGACCCGTAATGAGCAGGGGCGTTTTCTCCTCTGTCGGGATATGAGTCACTTCAGCCTGAAAGAACTGACAACCAAACTTCCCTGGCCGCTGCCAGATGTACCGGCGACAGAGTCATTGCTGGCCTGGGAACGGGAGCTGAACCACCGACTGGAGCAGATCGCCTCGCAACAGCAGCATGAGCTGAACCTGTCTCTGGAGGCCCTGTTCAGCGAAAAATATGAAGACGCCGCGGGAAAGACCGGGAATGTGGTAGAGGAGAGGTGATGAATACGATTACGTTGCATGCCGTTGTAAAGGGCCGGGTCCAGGGGGTCTGGTTTCGCCAGTCCACACTGGAGCAGGCCGAATCATCAGGTGTGACCGGCTGGGTGCAAAACCTGCCAAATGGGGATGTCGAAGTAATGATTCAGGGTGAAGAGAAGGCGGTACGCCAACTGGAAACCTGGCTGAGCCAGGGGCCGCCACTGGCGGCGGTGGCTGACGTTGAATCAGAGCTGGTCGAAGATGCGCAGCAATACGAGATATTCGAGGTACTGAGGCAGCCTCGTTAGGTCCGGTCTGCTGCTGAGAAGGGCTAACGGTATTTTTTCTGGTAGCGGAACACCCGTTCGGGATACCAGGTTTTGCCGTAGGAGCCGTTGTAGCGCGCCAGCGCTTCGGTCAGATCGCCTTTTGAGCGCTTAATGTAATGTTTGAGGATGGTGCAGCCGTAACGGAGGTTGGTACGCACATTGGTGAGATTATCATCGGCACGACCGATTTCATTCTTCCAGAAAGGCATTACCTGCATCAGTCCCTGAGCACCTACGGATGAGACCGCAAAACGATTAAAAGCGCTTTCGGTGCGGATCAGTCCCATGACCAGATCAACCGGGAGTGCCTGGCGTTTCGCCTCGGCGTGTATCGAGCGCAGGATCTCTACGCGCTCCAGCTCATCCTTAAGAAATGGCCGGATGCGGCCGGACATATCTACCAGCCATACCTCGGCATCAAAACGGTCATCAAAGCTATCGGCCGCCGAAAATTCGGCTTTCAGCGCGGCCCGCAGCGCCGGGTCAGGCGCTGATACGGTGGTCTGGGCGGACAGATTAAGGCTGAACAGCAGAAGGGCGCATGGCATCCATTTCATGGGAGTCTGAGAGTCCTGTTGCAACTTAGGAGTGCACTGAGGCGTTGGCAGTCATATTACCCGGAAACAAAAAAAGCGGGCAAGGCCCGCTTTTTTACAGTAACAACCGGTCAGTTAATCAGGCCAGCTTCTGCTTCAGGAACTCAGACAGCTGATCGATCGCGATGTCCTGCTTCTCGGCATCGCGACGGCCCTTGTATTCCAGGGTGCCGGCTTTGATGCCGCGATCGGAGATGACGACGCGGTGTGGAATCCCAACCAGATCCATATCGGCCATCTTAGCGCCCGGGCTGACCTTGGCGCGGTCATCCAGAATCACATCGTGGCCGGCGGCCTTCAGCTCTTCGTACAGGCTGTCTGCCATTTCGCGGACGGCTTCTGATTTCTCGTACGCCAGGGCAACCAGAGAGATGCTGAACGGTGCCAGCGCTTCTGGCCAGATAATGCCGCGATCGTCATAGTTCTGCTCAATTGCTGCAGCAACCACACGGGTCACACCGATGCCGTAGCAGCCCATCTCCATCACGGTGGCTTTGCCGTTAGCGTCCAGTACAGTGGCGTTCATCGCTTCGGAATACTTGCTGCCCAGCTGGAAGATGTGACCGACTTCGATGCCGCGTTTGATCTCCAGCGTGCCGTTACCGCATGGGCTTGGATCACCTTCAACGACATTACGGATATCAGCGACTTCTGGCAGGGCAACGTCACGCTCCCAGTTGATGCCGAAGTAGTGCTTACCATCGATATTGGCACCGGCGCCAAAATCAGAGGCATGGGCGACGGCGCGGTCAGCGATTACCGGGATTGGCATATTGACCGGGCCCAGAGAGCCTGCGCCAGCACCGATAACAGAGCGGAACTCATCTTCGGAGGCCATTTCCAGTGGTGCTGCGACCTGAGGCAGTTTCTCTGCCTTGATCTCATTTAGCTCGTGATCGCCGCGGACCAGCAGGGCAACAAAATCAGCCTCACACTCTTCAGAGGCGTGCACGATCAGTGTCTTAATGGTCTTTTCGATCGGAACATTGTGCTGCTCGACCAGGTCGGCGATGGTTTTGGCGTTTGGTGTATCAACCAGCTCCATCTCCTGAGTGGCCTCTGCGCGTTCGCCCGCAGGTGCCAGTGCTTCAGCTTTCTCGATATTAGCCGCGTAATCGCTGCCATTGGAGAACGCGATATCATCTTCACCGGAGTCTGCAAGGACGTGGAACTCGTGGGAACCTTCACCGCCGATAGAGCCGTTATCGGCAATAACCGGACGATAGTCCAGGCCCAGCTTATCGAAGATATTGACGTAGGCCTGAAACATGATGTCGTAGGTTTTTACCAGGGACTCATGGCCAACGTGGAAGGAGTAGGCATCCTTCATGATGAATTCGCGTGAGCGCATTACGCCGAAACGTGGGCGGATTTCATCGCGGAATTTAGTCTGGATCTGATAAAAGTTGGCAGGCAGCTGCTTGTAGCTTTTGATCTCGCGACGGATCAGGTCAGTAATGACCTCTTCATGGGTCGGGCCCACGCAGAATTCGCGTTCGTGACGATCGTTAACGCGCAGCAGTTCAGGGCCATACTGTTCCCAGCGGCCGGATTCCTGCCATAACTCTGCCGGCTGAATCGCAGGCATCAGTACCTCCTGAGCGCCAGCATTGTCCATGCCGTCGCGCACAATACGCTCGACTTTGCGCAGGGTGCGCAGTCCCATTGGCAGCCAGGTATAGAGGCCTGAGGCCAGCTTACGAATCATACCGGCACGCAGCATAAGCTGGTGGCTGATTACCTCAGCATCGGATGGGGTTTCTTTAACAGTGGCAATCAGGAATTGGCTTGCTCGCATAGATCCATTACCCATTTAATCGGAAAACACTTGGAAAATCGCCACATTCTAGGGCGCTGCCTGGAATTGAACAAGTCGCCTGTGGGATTACAACAGACCTGGCAGCAGCAACTGACGGGTAGTCAGACTGCTTGCCGGTCTAAACCGGCGCCGGAGTATACGCCGGAACCGCTATATTAGTAACTCTGATGTTATCACAGGCGACGCCGCTACAGCGGCCGCATGCGGAGAATAACAGCGCCGCCTGCGCGGCGCTTTGATGTATAAGACGGGAAGTCAGGGCAGATGCCGGACTGTGACTTCACGTTGCGGAAACGGAATGCCAATCTGCTGCTGACGAAACCGGTTGTAGATATCGCCGTTAATGCGGTATTGCAGTTCGAAAAACTGCCTGGTAGGCAGCCAGTAGCGGTAACCGATATTAACCGCCGAGTCACCGAAGCCTTCGATACCGATCTGCGGGGGCGTTTCCTGCGACACTTCGGGTAGGTTCTGTAAAACTTCACGGATAGTGCTGATAGCCTGATCCGGATCGGCGCTGTAACTGATGCCGATAGAGGCTTCAACAACCTTATACTCAAAGGAGTTGATCAGTACCTCGCCGACAATCTGCTTGTTAGGAATGGTGATTAGCTCGCCATCTTCATTTTCAAGCATCGTATGCGCCAGTCTAATCTCTTTAACTATGCCAGTTATCCCATTGATATTTATCGTATTTCCAACGACGAATGGTCGGGTCAGAATAAGGCTGAAGCCGGCGCCGTAATTCGAGAAAACGCCTTGTAGGGCGAGACCGACACTCAGTGAAATCGCACCCAGTGCGGCGACAAACGGCGCGATGCTGATGCCAAACTTACCCAGACAGATGACGATAACCATCGCCATGATTAGCAGCCGGACTGCGCTGGCGATGAACATGCGCAGGGTGACATCAACTTCGTTTCGTTCGCACAGACGCAAAGTCATGCCGCCAATCCAGCGCGCCACGATCAGTCCCAGCAGAAAGATCAGAATGGCGCCGATTACCTGGAAGCTGTAATTGACGAAGAAATCGATAACCGTGGTATAGAGCACGCCCAGATCGGCCAGCTCCTGATTAATCATCTGAAGTGAAGGTTCCATCTTTAAGGTTTGTATCCATATCGTTTACAAATTCGATCAGCTGATCGATCTGGGTTTCATTAAATACCGGGATGCCGGACCGGATCAGTTCCGCAGCGGCCACACCCGACCCCTTGGTCAGGGTTCCGCTGAAATTGCCATCATAGATCTCGTTGTTTCCGCACGAAGGGCTTTTTGCCTTCATCAGAGCGCAGCAGACCTGATTGGCCTTGGCCAGTTCGAGAGTCAGCTCGGCACCTTGCAGAAACTCAGGTGTCAGGTCGTCACCCTGACGGCTGGTGATATGGATCGGAAACTGGCTTTGGGCTTCGGCGGGCGGGCGGGGAGTGGGAAGGCCGCCGGCCGATTCCGGGCAGATACGTATCAACCTGCCCTGATCCTGCCATCGTTGCAGTAAAGGGTGGTTCAGGGCGTTGTGGTTGCCATCGTACCTTACTTTTTCGCCCATCAGGCATGCGCTTACAAGGATCTTATCCATAACAGTTAGTGGCCCGTTTTTAGTTGCCGCCATTCTAAGGAGTCGCCATCAGGGATCAAGCAATACGGCCTGTTTACGGCAAAAACTTTGCGCCAGAACAGCCGTAATCTGTTTTCCTGCTGTTCTGTCTTGGCATAAAGAATAATCGATCTGCTGTTTACGTAAACGTAAATTTACGATATAGATTAGGGTAAACCCTGATTAGAGAGAAGTTTGATGGATCTCCAGCTAACTGAAGAGCAGATTTTGATTCAGGATACGGCAAAGCGTTTTGCCGAATCTGAACTGGCACCCCGGGCCGCTGAACTGGACGAGAGCGCCGATCATGAGATCGTCAAGGCCAATGCTGCCAAGCTCGCAGAACTCGGGTTTATGGGGCTGAATATCGATGCCGATTACGGTGGCACTGAGGCCGGAGTGGTTGCCTTTAGCCTGGCGGTGACAGAAATAGCCAAAGCCTGTGCGTCGACTGCGGTAACCATGTCGGTGACCAATATGGTGGCCGAGGTGATTCAGGCGATGGGAACAGATACGCAAAAGCAGACCTATCTGCCACGCCTGTGCAGCGGCGAATACCTAAGCGGAAGTTTCTGTCTGACCGAAGCCGGAGCGGGGTCAGATCCCGCATCTATGCGTACCCAGGCCGTTGCCAACGATCAGGGCTGGGTGATCTCCGGTACCAAGCAATGGATCACCAGCGCTGAATTCGCCGGAGTCTATGTGGTATGGGCTGTGACCGACCCGGCCGCAGCCAAGGGGAAAGGTATCAGCTGCTTCCTGGTCGAAGCCAATACGCCGGGGATTACGGTAGGACCTGCTGAGAAAAAGATGGGACAGTGCGGATCGGCCACCAATGAAGTGCACTTTGATCAGGTGCAGGTTGGCACGGATGCCATGTTGGGCGCCCTTAACGATGGCTTCCGCATTGCAGTTGCCGAACTGGCGGGCGGGCGCATTGGTATCGGCTCGCTGGCGCTGGGTATCGGTCAGGCTGCAATCGACTATGCAACTCAATATGCCACAGAGCGTAAACAGTTCGGTCGACCTATCAGTGATTTCCAGGGTCTGCAGTGGATGATCGCCGACCGTGCGACAGAACTGGAAGCTGCCCGCCTGTTGCTGATGAGTGCGGCAGATCGCAAAGAGAAGGGGCTGCCGTTCGCGAAAGAAGCCTCCATGGCCAAATTGTTTGCCAGTGAAAAGGCCAACCAGGCCTGCTACAGCGCACTGCAGATGCTGGGGGGCTATGGCTACATGCGCGAATACCCACTGGAGCGCATGAGCCGGGATGTACGTATCACGTCGATCTATGAAGGCACCAGCGAGGTGCAGCGGATTGTCATCGCCCGTGAGATCTTGAAACAGCTGGCCTGATTCAGTCCGGCTGCAGAATTCAACGGTTTGCAACTTAGTGGTCGCGGGAGAGCGGCCAACAATAACGATAAAATACCTAATGAGAGAGCGACCATGAGTATCGAAAATTACCAGGCTTTCTATGACGGCTTTACACCGTCACAGATTGAAGATCTTCTGATCGGAAACCTGAATGACGGCTTCAACGTCTGCGAAGAGATCGTTGACCGCTGGGCTGAAGGCGATCGCCTGGCACTGCGCTATGAAGGTGCCGAGCGCGCCGCCAGCGATATGACCTACGCCGAGCTGAAACGCAAATCGGCCCAGTTCGCAAACTTTCTCAAGTCTCAGGGAATCGGCAAAGGCGACCGGGTAGCTGCACTGTTGCCGCGCACGCCGGAGCTGTTGGTTGTTATTATGGGCACCCTGCGTGCCGGTGCGGTTTATCAGCCATTGTTCACCGCTTTTGGTGCTGGCGCTATTGAGTACCGTACCCAGCGTGCCGGTACTACACTGGTCGTGACCGATCCGGCAAACCGCTTCAAGCTGGACGATGTTAAGGGTTGTCCGCCGGTATTGCTGTTCCAGCGTGATAAGGCCGATGCCCGATACGCTGACAATATGGACTTTGAAGCAGAAGTATTCAGCCAGTCCGATCAGTTTGAACCGGTGAAAATCGGTGCTGAAGACCCGTTCCTGCAGATGTTCACTTCAGGCACCGTCGGCAAGGCCAAAGGGGTATCTGTGCCTGCCAAAGCATTGCTCTCCTTCTATGTCTATATGCGCTTTGCCATCGGCCTGCGACCGGAAGATACCTACTGGAACGTTGCCGATCCGGGGTGGGCTTACGGTCTCTACTATGCCGTAGTCGGCCCGTTGCTGATGGGTAACGGCACTCACTTCTGTGAGCATGGTTTCACCCCTGAAAGCACCTATGAGATGTTGCGCAAATACAAGATCACTAATCTGGCAGCAGCTCCGACGGCGTATCGCCTGCTGATGGCAAATGATGACCTCCTGTCTGAGGAGGATTGCTTTGATCTTCGGGTTGCCAGCAGTGCCGGTGAGCCGCTGAACCCCGAAGTCATCGGCTGGGTTGATCGTCGCCTGGGGTGTCCGGTGATGGACCATTACGGACAGACTGAAACCGGAATGACGGCCTGTAACCACCACGATCTGGAACAGTCAGTGGTACGAGTCGGTTCCATGGGCTTCTCTATGCCAGGCCACCGGGTCGTGGCACTGAACGGTGACTACGAAGAGATCGGTGAAGGCGAAGTTGGCCAGCTGGCTGTCGATGTCGAAAATTCACCGCTGTTCTTCTTCCAGGGATATACCTGGGGCGAGAAGAATCCGTTCCACGGCAAATACTACCTGACCGGTGACGTTGTGGTCAGTCATGGCGACGGTGGTTACTCCTTCAATGGTCGTGACGATGACATCATCACGACGGCGGGCTACCGCGTAGGGCCTGCCGATGTTGAGAGTACACTGCTTGAGCATGAGGCGGTGGCTGAATCAGGCGTAGTGGCCAAGCCGGACGAAAAGCGCGGTTCGATCATCAAGGCGTTTGTGGTTATCAAACCGCCGTTTGAGCCGACAGAAGAACTGTCTGACCAGCTTAAACAGTTTGTTCGCAGTCGACTGTCCACTCATGCCTTCCCACGTGAGATTGAGTTTGTAGATGATCTGCCAAAAACACCCAGCGGTAAGATACAGCGCTTTATTCTGCGTAACCAGGCACGCGAAGAAAGCGAAGTAACCAGCTGAAATAAATGACTAAAGGCCCGGAATCGGGCCTGTTCATCGGGTGCTCTGCATTCGTGATTGAGATCGTGTTTTCCGGGAGTCTAGTGCTCCCGGTTTTTTTGTCAGAGGGCCGGTCGCGGTGCGTTGAGCGCGTGCGCCGGAGAGATATACCGGAAGGTCCGTCGGACAGTACTGTCCGGCAAGATACATCTAAACCTCTGCACCTGGCAGAACTCAGACGATTGCCCTTATTCCCTTAATCCGGAGATAGGGCATATTGGAGGTGGCTTTTGGATCTGAAAACGCTCAATAAGTTTTTACAGGAACATTTCCCTCAGGGTGATCAGTACGGAGTCCTCGAATCTGTCGAGGATGGCAGCGCTGAAATGCGGCTTCCGGTTGATGACCAGCATCTGAGGCCTGGCGGCACTGTTTCGGGGCCCGCGATGATGGGACTGGCGGACGTGGCTATGTATGCGGCCCTGCTGACGCGAATAGGGCCTGTGGCGCTGGCGGTTACCACCAGCCTGAATATTAATTTTCTGCGCAAGCCCAGCCCGGAGGCGGATCTTATCGCCACGGCACGGCTCCTGAAATGCGGCAAGCGGCTGGCGGTCGGGGAGGTCTATCTTAGCAGTGCAGGGGAGGAGGAGATTGTCGCCCACGCAACCCTGACCTATTCAATACCGGATAACCGAGGCTGAGTAAGAGGAGAAGTCTGGATGCAATGGAGTGAACATTATCAGATGATGCCGAACGGTGTCCGTTTGCACTACCGTTACGGCAAGCATCCCTGCCCGGGCAGTGATACCGTGCTGGTTTTCCTGCATGAAGCTCTGGGTTGTATAGCGATGTGGAAGCAGTATCCCCAACAACTTGCCCGGTTGACCGGATGCGATGTGCTGATATACGAGCGATACGGCTATGGTGGCTCAACAGCGCTGCAAGAGGCGCGTAAAGACAACTACCTGGTGGTGGAGGGCGAGTATTATCTGCCGCAGCTACTGAAGCAACAGCAGCTTGAAAAAGTGATTCTTATCGGTCACAGCGATGGGGGATCGGTTGCACTGGTGGGGGCCGCCACAAGCCCGTCTGTCGTTGGTATTGTCACCGAAGCGGCACACGCTTACGTGGATGATATGACGCTGGAGGGGATTCGGGCCGCCAAAGAGTTATATCGCCGGACTGACCTGCATAGCAGGCTGGAGAGGTATCATGGCGAACGCACTGGGCAGCTGTTTGATGCATGGTGTGATACCTGGATGAGGGATAGCTTCCAGCAGGATCTGCAATTGGGACGCTGGTTAAGGGAGATCAGCTGTCCCGCCCTGATCATGCAGGGCGAGGACGATCAGTACGGTGAATCCCGACAGGTTGACTATATCTGTCAGGCGATCGGCGCAGCAGCCGAGCCCTGCATGCTTAAAGACTGCGGCCATATTCCGCACTTCGAGGCGGCTGAACAGTGTCTGACCCATACGGCAGACTTTGTGACCCGACTGATTAAATCGCCGCAGCCTGCCTGACCAGTTCTGGCAGGCTGTCCGCCTGCATCTTGCTCATAACACGGGAACGGTGCACTTCCACCGTTTTCGGGCTGATACCCAGTTCTTCGGCGATTTCACGATTCGCTTTGCCTTTAACGACCAGCTCCATCACTTCTTTTTCGCGGCGGCTGAGGTTCGCGTAACGTTCCTTGATGGCGTTGTGGCTTTCCAGGTCCTGCTGCTGAGAACATGCCGTTTGCAAGGCCTGTTCAACCAGGCGAAGCAGGACATTGTCATCGAATGGCTTTTCGATAAAGTCCAGCGCACCATTCTTAATCGCCGTGACGGCCATTGGGATATCGCCATGGCCGGAGATAACAACCAGCGGAATCTTCATTCCCCTGTCGATCAGGATCTGCTGCAGGGCCAGGCCATTGATTTCAGGCATACGCACGTCCAGCAACATGCAGCCCAGCTCATCGTTATATTGGTCAAGAAACTGTTGGGCCGAAGAATAAGCGACAACCTGATGATTGGCGGATTCCAGTAACCACTGCATTGAGTCGCGAAAGTCATCATCGTCGTCGACGATAAATACGGTGGCCTGTTTTGTATCGAACATCACTTATCCTTTAACGGCAATTTACAATGGAATCGGGTGCCGGCCTTGCCATCGCTTTCGACCCAAAGCTGTCCGCCGTGGGTTTCGATGATAGTCCGGGATATCGAAAGCCCCATCCCCAATCCGGAAGACTTCGAAGTATAAAAGGGCTCAAAAAGTTGCGCCAATGCGTCGGCGGAGACCCCTTTGGCTTCATCCTCTACACAGATATGGATATAGGTTCCGTTTTTCTGGGTGCTGATAATAACGGGTCTGCTGGTCGCCTCACAATCGCTATATGCTTCGATCGCGTTGCGCATCAGATTCAGAAGAACCTGTTCTATTTGGATTTTATCCGCCAGCAGGTAAGTATCCTCATCATCGAGCACGAACTGAAACTCAATATCGTGATCGGCGGCTTCCTGATTAAGAAACTTACTCACCTCGATACAGGCGTCGTTTACCGAGAAGGAGAGGCGCTGGTATTCGGTTTTGCGCACGAAGCTGCGCATCCGTTTAATAATTTCAGCAGCGCGCTTCGCCTGTTTGGTAATCAGCTCCATCGAGCGTTTCACCGTGCCTATATCGTCCGGATTATCCTCCAGACGTCGGGCGGTGCCGTGACAATAGTTGAGGATGGCTGCCAGGGGCTGGTTAACTTCATGTGCCAGCCCGGTTGCCATCTCGCCCACTGATAACAGCCGTGACATATGGGCCATTTCCAGCTGATGACGCTTGGCTTCCTGCTCTGCTTTCTTGCGCAGGGTGATATCACGGCCAATGATGGAGTAATACTCCACCCGCATATTTTCGGCCCGGTTGCGGTGGGCGATGATCTCCCGCACCTCTGCGACCCGCCCGTTTTCAGGTGGTTTCATGGTGATGCTGCCATACCAGACACCATGCAGTGAGGCGTGTTCCAACGCGCTTTTTACCAGCGTGCCGTAAATATCGCTCTCAAACAGCTGGTCGAGATAAAACACAGACGGCTTATTCTCCTCAGCCCCCAGGGTTCGGTAGCAGGATTCATTCAGGTAGGTAATTTTTCGTGAAGCTTCATTGCAGAACATGATCATGTCCGTAGATGCCTCGACGACCCGTGCCAGCCGCTTGATTTCCTGCTGTGCCTCGACCCGTTCGGTAACATCGCGCGAGACGCAGATGATTTCCTGTGGGTATCCGTCCTTATCCCGAATCGTCCGGCTGGTGGTCTCCAGCCAGATATAGTGTCCCTTTCGGTGTTTGTAACGGTAGACATTGGTGTAGATGCCACTGCGGTAGCGCACGGACTCCGCACGCTTCAGCAGGTTATCTGCATCTTCGGGATGAAAAAGATCGTAGCCGGAGGTGCCGATAATCTGTTCCGGGGTGTAGCCGATAACTTTTTCAATCGCCGGATTAACGTCTATAAATGTCCACTCGTGAGTCGGAGTGTGGCGCGATATAAGGTCGGTCGACTGTTCTGCCAGCAGACGGTAACGCTCAGCCTCTGCCTGGCAGTCTGCAAGGGCCTGGTTGAGTTGCTCTAGGTTGCTCATTGTCAGCGTCTTCCGTAGTTGCGCGGGGGTATCCCTAAGGGTTTTTATCTTTTTGTATCGCCTATTGGTATGAGTATAAGCCCGTACAGCAAGGCTGTGAACCGCTGTCTTTGACCTTAGGCTAACTTGATAAGTAAGGGAAAACACGTACTATTGTACTGCGCCTATCAGGGCGGATTCCGGTTAACAGGGTTGTGCGAAAGCACCCCACGAAGGAAGGTATAAAAACAAATGAGCAACACTCATAACCCATATGAATACGGACTGGAGCAGAACGCTGCTAACTATAGCGCCCTGACTCCACTGAGCTTTATTGAACGTGCTGCAGCCGTCTATCCGGAGCACACAGCAGTGGTTCATAACGATGTACGTCGCAACTGGAAGGAAACCTATGCCCGCGCTCGTAAGCTCGCCTCTGCGCTGGCTCAGCGTGGTATCAGTAAGGGTGACACTGTTGCCGTTATGGCGCCTAACCTTCCCGAAGTGTTTGAAGCACACTTTGGTGTTCCAATGGCCGGTGGCGTCCTGAATGCAATCAATGTGCGTCTGGATGCAGAAGCAGTTGCCTTTATTCTGCAGCACGGCGAAGCCAAGGTGCTTATTGTAGATCGTGAGTTTTCTGCTGTCGTAGACAAGGCTGTGAAGATGGTTGCTCACAAGCCGGTTGTGATCGATATCGATGATCCGTCTTATGAAGGCGGCTCGCTGATCGGTGAGATGGATTATGAAGCCTTCATTGCTGCGGGCGATGCCGAGTATAAGTGGCAGCCACCGGCGGATGAATGGGAAGCCATCACACTGAACTATACCTCTGGTACCACAGGTAACCCGAAAGGGGTGGTTTACCACCATCGTGGTGCCTACCTCAATGCGATGAGCAATATTGTCTCCTGGGATATGGGCCAGCATCCGGTCTACCTGTGGACCTTGCCAATGTTCCACTGCAACGGTTGGTGTTTCCCTTGGGCTATTGCGGCTGCAGCCGGTACCAGTGTCTCCCTGCGTCATGTGCGTGATCAGGATATCTACGACCTGATCCGGACTGAGAAAGTGAATCACTTCTGTGGTGCGCCGATCATCCTGAACATGCTGAACAACGCCGGCGAAGAGATGAAAGCCAGCATTAACCACAAAGTGAAAGTGATGACCGCAGGCGCAGCGCCACCTGCTGCAGTAATCCAGGGCATGGAAGAGATGGGCTTTGATGTGACGCATGTCTACGGCCTGACCGAAACATACGGTCCTTCTGTTGTTTGTGCATGGCACGATAAATGGGATGAGCAGCCAATCGAAGAGCGCGCCCGCCTTAAGTCCCGCCAGGGTGTCCGCGCACCGATGCTGGAAGGTCTGATGGTTGCCAATCCTAAAACGCTTGAGCCGGTGCCCCAGGATGGCAAAACCATGGGAGAGATCTTCATGCGTGGCAACCTGGTCATGAAGGGCTACCTGAAAAACCCGAGCACCACGGATGAAGCTTTCGAAGGTGGCTGGTTCCACTCCGGTGACCTGGCGGTATGGCACGAAGATGGCTACATCGAAATCAAGGACCGCTCCAAGGATATTATTATTTCCGGCGGTGAGAACATCTCCAGTATTGAAGTGGAAGACGTGCTCTACCGTCATCCAGAGGTAATGGAAGCGGCGGTCGTTGCCAAGCCGGATGAAAAGTGGGGCGAAGTGCCTTGTGCTTTCATTAAGTTGAAAGAGGGTTCATCGGTGGCCGAAGCGGATATCGTTAAATTCTGCCGCGATAACATGGCGCATTTTAAAGCGCCTAAGAAAGTTGTCTTTGGTGATCTGCCGAAAACCTCTACCGGTAAAATCCAGAAGTTTATGCTGCGTCAGCAAACCAGCTAACCTGGAAAATAAAAAACCGCATCTGCTAACAGATGCGGTTTTTTTTGGCTGGCAGGCCTTAAATCAGGCTTCCCGCTTATCAACCATGAATGTTGCAGTACCGGTTGCCACCAGTTTCTCACCGACATGAACTTCGGTGGTGGCTTTTACGCGGCGGCGACGTTCGTCGATTTCTGCAATGGTAACTGAGGCTGTTGCGGTATCGCCGATATAGACCGGCGCCTTAAATTTGATCTGCTGGTCGACGTAGATAGCGCCAGGGCCGGGCAGGCGGGTGCCGGCAACGGTTGAGATCAGTGCGGCACTGAACATGCCGTGCACAATACGTTTTTTAAACGGAGTGGTCTGAGCGTATTCTTCGTTGATATGGACAGGGTTATTGTCTCCGGAAACACCGGCAAACATATAAACGTCTGCTTCGGAGATTGTTTTAGCGTAGCTTGCGCTCATGCCTACTTCCAGATCTTCAAGATAGTAGCCGTGCAGTTCCTGCATAGAGATATTCCTCAGTTAGTAGTGTTGCAACGCAAAAAATTATTTCATGCATCTTATCGGAAAGCGATAATCTGTTAGAATAAGGGAAAACCCTAACATACGTTAGCGGCGAGTAAAAATATATACGAGGACGATGATCCATGGCCGAATATAAAGCTCCTTTGAAAGATATCCAGTTCGCTCTGCGCCACAATGCTCGTATAGAGCAACTGGCAACTTTACCGGGCTATGAGGATGCATCCGATGACATGGTAAGTGCCATTCTGGATGAGGCAGGCAAGGTCGCGTCGGAAGTACTTTCCCCTTTGAATGAGGTCGGCGATAACACGGGCGTAAAACTCGTTGGGGATACCGTACCGACACCGGAAGGATTCGCAGAGGCTTATAAACAATTTGTCGAAGGCGCCTGGGGTTCCTTGCAGTTTAATCCGGACTTTGGTGGTCAGGGACTGCCTTATGCGCTGTCTATTCCGGTAATGGAGATGTGGCAGTCGGCCAACCTGGCCTGGGGCCTGTGTCCGTTGCTGAGTCAGGGTGCCGTAGAAGCAATCGATGCCAACGGCACCGATGCACTGAAAGCGATCTATCTGCCACAGCTGATCAGCGGCGAATGGACCGGAACCATGAACCTGACCGAACCACAGGCAGGTTCTGACCTTGCGGCGCTGCGCTGTAAAGCCGAACGTGATGGCGATGCCTATCGTATTAAAGGCCAGAAGATCTTCATTACCTGGGGTGAGCACGATATGGCCGAGAATATCGTGCACCTGGTGCTGGCGCGTCTTCCTGATGCGCCTGAGGGTGTGCGCGGTATCTCGCTGTTTGTCGTACCGAAGTATCTGGTGAATGAAGATGGCTCCCTCGGTGAGCGCAACGACCTCAAATGCGTATCGCTGGAACATAAGCTGGGCATCCATGCCAGCCCGACCTGCGTGATGTCCTTCGGTGATAACGAAGGCGCAATCGGCTATCTGCTGGGCGAGGAAAACAAAGGCCTGGCCTGCATGTTCACCATGATGAACAATGCGCGACTGGCTGTAGGCCTGCAGGGCGTCGCTATATCTGAGCGCGCCTATCAGCACGCACTGGAGTATGCCGCGGATCGTGTTCAGGGGCCTGCAGTGGGACATAAAGAGGCCGGCCCTATTATTCGCCATCCGGACGTGCGCCGTATGCTTCAGACCATGAAGGCATTTACCGAGGCGGGACGTGCGCTAACCTATGACGCTTGTGCCAGCCTGGACTTCTCCCATAAGGCCGGAGACGCAGCCAGCCGCAAGATTGAAGAAGCCAGGGCAGCGTTCCTGACACCTATCGTCAAGGGCTGGTGTACGGAAGTCGCTCAGGAAGTGACGTCAATTGGCGTTCAGGTACATGGCGGTATGGGCTACATCGAAGAGACCGGTGCCGCCCAGCATTTCCGTGATGCCCGTATCCTGCCAATTTACGAAGGTACCAACGCCATTCAGGCGCTGGATCTGGTGGGCCGCAAGACCATCTTTGATAAGGGTGAAGCCGGTGCTGCGGTGCTGAGCGAAATTGAGGCAACAGTTGAAGGCCTGAAAGCAGCGGGTGGCTTTGATCGTGAAGCCGAAAAACTGGCAGGTGCCCTGAATCAGGTCAAAGAGGTTCAGGCGTTGTTACTGGAGCAGGCAGCGACTGACGCCGCCTTCCCGGCTGTAGTTGCCTATAACTATCTGATGATGATGGGTACGCTTTGCGGTGCATGGCAGCTGATGAGAGGCGCAATGGCGGCGGCAGGTGAAGAACAGACGACCTTTACCAGCGCCAAGATCGCTACTGCACGTTTCTACTGTGCTCAGATTCTGCCGCGCTTGTCTGGTTATGTCGCAATGGTTCAGGAAGGCGCTGAGTCTGTTATGTCGATGTCCGACGAACAGATGGCCGCTGCCTGGAACTGATCTGAAGTAGCCGCTCCGGCTGCCTGATTGAGCGCCACACCGATGCCGCAAGAGTTAACTCTTACGGGGTCGATGTGGCTTTTTTGTTTTTTGATGAATCGATATCAGCTTGCGCCCTATAGCGCCGATGCTGTCTCCTCACGGCAATAAGCGCTGTCAGTGCCAAAAACGTGATAATCACGCCCGTTATGGTCAGGTAACCACGCCATTGATGGATAAGGCTGATCACGAACGCTGAGTCATCCACTTTTTGTCGAACTGAAAGCCTGAATCTCTGCTCTGTACCAAAAGCGATAAGATACTGGCGTATCGGCCCCTCCGTCTCATAAGAAGATTCGTTCGGTGATTCCTGACTGAGAGCAGGGGATGCATCTGTCTGCAGTGCCCCCAGTTTATCGCCCCGGTGAATCAGGCTGACTTCACTGGCTCCCAGAACACCGAGTATTTCGCTCATTACCCAGAAGTTATCATTCAACATAATCAGGACATTGAGCTTCGCAACAACTTCGCCGGTTGCCGGATCAATAACCGGCTGCACATTGCGCAATACAATATATTGTTTGCCGGTTTTCGATCTGCGAACCACTTTCCATCGATTATAAGGTTGATAGCTGTCAATCAGAGGCTTCAGACTGAGGCCGGATTCCAGTATCGAAAAGCTCGATGCCTGAAGCAGTCCGTTCGCAGCGGTTTCGATAACCAGCGCATCTATACGTTCACCGGAGTGGCGCGACAATACATTACCAAGCTGTCCTTCCACGGCAGCTTTGTTGTTGGATAGGATGCCAAACAACAGATCAGTTGAGCGGGATGTCTCCTGCACAATGTTCAGGATGTTGGCCAGGCTTTCGTCAAAAAGCCGTTCGAGTAGCTGCTCGTTTCTTTGATGGTTGAGACGAGCCCCGAATTCAATCGCTTTGGTCGTGTCGGTTTCAAGGCTATGTCCGGCCCAGATGGTCGCCAGGCCTGACAGCATCACCGACACTAGTATTGCGTAGATTGCTTTCACCGTACCTCCACGAAGATTTGGCCCCTTAGAAGACCGGACTGTGACGGTTGTTACTGGGTGACGCCGCTATAGCGGAAAGCCCGCTTTTTCAATTGATCCAGTTCGGCAGGCGAAATATTCTGGTCCACCAGGGTCAGCTCGCCTGAATATACGTGCGGAACCTGCTCCGGCTTATTTTCGATATCCAGCTTTATGGCCTCCGCCATTGCAACGCCGTTGTCGTCATTCATTCGCATCACGGTCAGTGAGAGCTTTTTGTCTAGCAGGGCATTCAGTTCTGCATCGCCACCGCCCCAGCCGTTAACCAAAATTGGTTGTTTTAGTTTGAGTTTTTCCAGCGCGTCTATAGCGCCAAGGGCTATATCGGTGGAATTGGCAAATATCAGTTCGATATCGGGGTGCTGCCTCAGTGTGTCCAGCGTGGCATTGGTTGCCTTGCTACGATTACCGTCCGTGTAGAAACTCCCTACCTGTGTAATGGATTTATGTTTTGAAATTGCTTTTGCGAAGGTATCGCCACGCATTTCACTGATATATCCGTCGCTGAAGTACAGCATGAGGTATTTGCCCTGATGATTCAGGCGTGTCGCCAGTTCTCTGGCCATCTTCTGGCTGCCTGTTGCATGGTCGAATCCGACATACATCATTGGTCGGTGGCGCAGCCAGCGACTGACCGGTGTCGTTATATTCTGAAGTATCAGCTTGGGCTTGCCGCGTACCAGAAGCTTTTCTATAAGGCGCTGGTGGTGCTTCTGATTAAACGTAAATATAAGGTAATCGGCGCCGGATTGTACGGCTTTGAGCAGCTGCTGATTCTGAAGCTGAATATCGCCGGAAGGACGAGAGAAATAGGTATCCATCTGGTAGTTAACTTTCAGCTCTTTGAGCCGCGCTTCAAACGATGAAACACTGCGGCGCCAGTAATCAGAGGCCTGAAGGGCAGGGTAGACGACCGCGATTTTTACAGGTGTATGATTCTGATTACTAACCGGAACGCTTTTATCCTGAACCTGTCGGTTAAAGGCAGCCGATATCGGCTTCTGTCCGGGATGGATCTCCATATACTGATCCATTGTCACGAACTCAGGTTCCGCCAGGGCATCAGGCGCGATAACGAGACTGCCTGTCAGCAGTAATGTGAAAGAAAATTTTGAGAATCTGCCTAAAAGAGTTTTATTCCTGTTCATGATCCTTTCTACCGCTGAACAGGTATCCTTCCGTTGGATCCTTCCAGACGCCAGGCGGGTCATCCGGCTAACTACCTGTTACCCGGACGAGGCTTTGATTGCGCAACCAGAGGGGAATAACGACCGCGCCTCCTGATCGATCACAACCTTGTTGCTCGTATCCATTGACCGTTTCATGTTGTTTCACTGCGCTACAGGGAGTGTAGAAACAGAAACTGCAAAGCGCCAAGTAAATGGGACGTTAAGGCTGTTGAGATTAGCCCCTAAGCCGGGAAAAACTGTCCCTGCCCTTGAAACTGCTGTATCTTAAGAGCCTGATTTCCTGTGATAAATGGATTGAGACCAAGTTCTACCATGATCATCAAACCTAAAATTCGTGGCTTCATCTGTACTACTACCCATCCCGATGGCTGTGCTGCCAACGTACGCGAGCAGATCGAGTACACAAAGCAGCAAGGACAGATTGCGGACGGACCTAAGCGTGTGCTGGTTGTAGGTTCATCCAGCGGTTATGGCCTGTCTTCCCGTATCGCAGCCGCCTTTGGTTGCGGCGCGTCTACTATCGGTGTGTTTTTTGAAAAGCCCGGTACCGAGCGTAAAACAGGTACTGCGGGCTGGTACAACGCTGCAGCATTCGATCGTATGGCAGCGGAAGAGGGACTTTACGCCAAGAGCCTTAATGGCGACGCGTTCTCCCACGAAGCAAAACAGAAAACTATCGATCTGATTAAAGAAGACCTGGGTCAGATCGACCTGGTTGTTTATTCCCTGGCATCTCCGGTGCGTAAACTTCCTGATAGTGGTGAACTGGTGCGCTCTGCACTGAAGCCAATCGGTGAGGTTTACCGCTCTACCGCCATCGATACCAATAAAGACGTCATCATCGAGGCTGAAGTCGAGCCTGCCAATGATGAAGAGATCGCCAACACCGTTACCGTAATGGGCGGTGAAGACTGGCAGTTGTGGATGAATGCACTGAAAGATGCAGGCGTTCTGGCTGATGGCTGTAAGACGGTTGCTTACTCCTACATCGGTACCGAGATTACCTGGCCGATTTACTGGGACGGCACTCTGGGCCGTGCTAAGCAGGATCTCGACCGTGCTGCAAGCGAAATCGGTGCCATGCTGGCTCCGGCCGGTGGCGAGGCCAACGTGGGTGTCCTGAAGTCCGTTGTGACCCAGGCAAGTTCCGCTATTCCGGTTATGCCGCTCTATCTGTCCATGGTTTTCAAGATCATGCGTGAGAAGGGCCTGCACGAAGGTTGCATGGAGCAGGTTTACCGCCTGTTTAATACCGGTCTCTACGGTGAGTCTGCCAATCTTGATGATGGCAACCGCTACCGCATGGATGACTGGGAACTGCGTGATGACGTACAGGAAGCCTGCCGCGAGCTGTGGTCTGAGATTACCACTGAAAACCTGTTCGACCTGACCGATTACAAACTGTATAAGGAAGAGTTCCTGAAACTGTTTGGTTTCGGTATCGAGTCTATCGATTATGAAGCGGATACCAACCCTCAGGTTGAGTTCAACGTTATCGATATCTGATCATTTCTGATCTTCCGGCATGGCCGGAGCCGACGGGGTGTTGCCATCAGGCACACCCCGTTTTTATTTGGATGGGCGTACGTTCCTGCTGGCCGACCAATTGTTCGGTACCACTGTGACTCGGCATCCGTTTCTGCGACAATAGCGCACTCCACCGAACTCTGATATTTCCGGTCCATGATCCATAAAGCCAAAGATATATTTACCTATCCAAAGTACTGGGCAGAAAGCTATGGCCCTGCCAAATTCCTGCCGACCAGCCGTGCTGAGATGGATGCCTTAGGCTGGGATAGCTGCGATGTGATTATCGTGACCGGAGATGCCTACGTCGACCATCCCAGCTTTGGTATGGCGGTTATGGGGCGGCTACTGGAAGCACAGGGCTACCGGGTCGGGATTATCGCCCAACCGGACTGGAAGACGCTGGATGACTTTACCGCATTGGGTAAGCCAAACCTCTACTTTGGTGTCACTGCCGGCAATATGGACTCGCTGATCAACCGCTATACGGCTGACCTGCGTATCCGTCATGATGATGCTTACACGCCCGGCGGTATGGGCGGAAAAAGGCCCAACCGTGCAGTCACGGTCTATAGCCAGAAATGTAAGGAAGCCTTCCGTGAAGTGCCGGTCGTCATCGGCGGTATTGAAGCCAGTCTGCGACGCATCGCCCAGTATGATTACTGGACCGATAAGGTACGCCGATCGGTGCTGGTGGACTCAACCGCTGATATCCTTTTGTACGGCAATGCCGAACGCGCCATTATCGACCTGACACACCGTCTGGCAGCAGGGGAGCCGATTGAATCGATTGATGACCTGCGTGGCACGACGATTATCCGCAAAACCTTACCCGGCGGCTGGACTGAAGTAGATTCAACCCGGGTTGACTGGCCGGGTCATATCGATCAGCTGCCAAATCCTTATGATTACGGCGACACGAACAAGGATGCTGAAGAAAGTGATCCCGACGCGCCGCAACCGATAAGAATCATTCCCGAACCGCTGAAAGGTAAGCAGCGACTGCCGGTAAACACCTATATCCGCCTGCCGTCCTTTGAGAAGGTATCCAACGATCCGGTGTTGTATGCCCACGCATCGCGTGTACTGCATATCGAAGCAAACCCGCAGAATGCACGGACACTGGTGCAAAAGCACGGTAATCGCGAAATATGGGTTAATCCACCGCCGATTCCGCTGGAGACACCGGAAATGGACGGAGTATTCGACCTGCCATACCAGCGGATTCCTCATCCGAAATATGGCAACGAGAAGATTCCTGCTTACGATATGATCCGCTTCTCGATCAATATCATGCGCGGCTGCTTTGGTGGCTGTACTTTTTGTTCCATTACCGAACATGAGGGCCGGGTCATCCAGAGTCGCTCCCACGAGTCGGTGATCCGGGAAATTGAGGATATTCGTGACAAAGTGCCGGGCTTTACCGGCGCAATTTCGGACCTGGGTGGCCCGACGTCGAATATGTATCACCTTAACTGTAAGGATCCGGAGATTCAGGCGTCGTGCCGTAAGCTTTCCTGTGTCTTTCCGACCATCTGTAGCAACCTCAAGACCGACCACAGCCCGACTACGCAACTGTATCGAAAGGCACGGGCGGTCAAAGGCGTGCATACGGTATCGATCTCGTCAGGACTTCGTTATGACCTGGCGGTGGAAGATCCGGAATACGTGCGTGAGCTGGTAACCCATCATGTAGGCGGCTACCTCAAGATAGCGCCGGAGCACAGCGAAGACGGCACCCTCACCAAGATGATGAAGCCGGGGATGGGAACCTATGATGCGTTTAAGAAGATGTTTGATCGCTTCTCCAGGGAAGCGGGCAAGCAGCAGTACCTGATCCCTTATTTCATCGCAGCCCACCCCGGCTGTGAAGATGAGGATATGCTCAACCTGGCTCGCTGGCTGAAGAAGAACAGCTTCGAAGTTGACCAGGTGCAGACCTTCTATCCATCACCGATGTCGCTGGCGACGGCGATGTACTACTCGGATAAAAATCCGCTGAAGAAGGTCACCTACAAGGCCGAGAAGCTTTATACGCCCAAGGACCTCGATCAGCGTCGTGTGCAGAAAGCCTTTCTGCGTTACCATGCCGAGGAAAACTGGCCCCTGCTGCGCAGCGCCCTGAGTGAGATGGGGCGTGGCGATCTGATCGGCCACCATCAGGATGCACTGGTACCACCTGAAGAAAACAAGGCGGACAAGCGTAAGCCGTCGCCAGGCGGCAAAAAAGCCCAGGTGGCACGGGGGGCAAAATTCCCGGAGAAGAAACGACCTGCGGCTAAGCGCCCAAACAGTTCCCGTGGCAAAGCTGGCCCCGGTGCTAAGCCGAAGGGTAAGCGTGCCACTATGAAATCGAAGAAGCGGCCTTAAAATACTCGCCGCTCAGAACTAAATCAGACAGAGGAGACCCTGAGGTTGAAATTATTACGTTGGGTTATTGGGCGAATTATCCTGTTGCTTAACTTTATCTTTTCGCCGCGTGCGGTGAAGCGCGAAGAGACCGAGCAGGCAAGAATCAATGAACGTACACGCAGCCTGGCTCTGTACCAGTTTGAGGCCTGCCCATTCTGCGTCAAAGTGCGCCGTAGCATGAAGCGTAACGCGCTTGATATCGAGTTGCGCGATGCACGCAACGACCAGCAGCACCGCCAGACGCTGGAACAGCAGGGCGGTCGGGTAAAAGTGCCTTGCCTGCGTATCGAGAAAGCCGATGGTCAGGTCGAATGGATGTACGAATCCGGCGATATCATCAACTATCTGGAATCTGAAGTCGTTAAAGCGGCCTGAACGGATAGATGACTCGAGAGCCTCTGTGCCACTTAGTGGTAGCAGGGGCTTTTTAATGCCTGAGTGACTCTCAAACTGATCAACTGAAACACCTGTATACCTGCAATGATGGATTCAGCACCGATTTTTCCAATAGATCTGATTAAGTCGCGGTTTATCAGCGCACTCAAACAGGGTGATCTTATCGTAACGGCCGGCACCGGTAGCGGTAAATCGACCCGCCTGCCGTTATGGGCCGCAACGCTGGGCAAAACGTTGGTGGTTGAGCCTCGTAGGGTGGCCTGTACCGCACTGGCTGATTTTATTGCCGGGCAGACCGGTACTGAAACCGGCGCACGAATCGGATATGCAATTCGTTTCCAGCAGAAAGTCAGTGCAGAGACGGAGATCACCTTCGTGACGCCCGGAGTTGCTTTACGCTGGCTTAGTGAAGGTAAGCTGGATCAGTACCACACCGTAATACTGGATGAGTTTCATGAACGCCGTTGGGATATGGATCTGTTGCTGGCGCTGATTCGTCATGGTAACCGACATCGCATCGTGATCACCTCGGCAACCATCGACAGCCAGGCGTTGCAACAATGGTCTGGTGCAGCATTGCTGGAAGTGGAAACGCAGAGTTATCCGGTGGAGGTTAACCACATCGCCACGGATCCGCGCCAGATGCCTTCACAAAAAGATATCGCCAAACAGGTTGCTGCAGCGGTTTCGCAGCAGCTTTCACGCCGCTACGCCGGTGATCTGCTGGTATTCCTTCCGGGGCGTCGTGAAATCAGCGAGACTGCTGCAATATTGCGGCGTCAGGGTATCACAGTGGCAGAGCTGCATGGCTCGGTTTCCAATCGGGAGCAGCTGGCCGCCTTGCAGCAGGCGGATCATCAGCGGGTGATTCTGGCGACCAATATTGCTGAAACCTCACTGACCATACCCGGCGTGACGCAGGTGATCGATAGTGGTCTTGAGCGACGTACCCATCAGCGTAACGGACGTACAGTGCTGGCTTTGCATCCGATATCTCTGGCCAGTGCGGATCAGCGCAAGGGGCGGGCAGGTCGGGTCGCCCCTGGTCAGTGCCTGCGCCTGTGGGGTGAACACGCACCATTGGAGCGGGTGACGCCGCCGGAGGTGGTACGGGAGGAATTGACGGATCTGGTATTGGCCGCAGCCTGCAGTGGTGTGGCTGCGGCTGAGCTGAACTTTCCCTCTGAGCTGCCGCAGAAATCACTGCAGCTGGCCATCGCTCAACTGGAGGATATGCGGGCAATCGATGCGCGCGGCCTTGCGACCGATCACGGTCGGCGCTTGTTTCCTTTACCGATCGATACTCTGTTTTCACATCTGATAACCGCGATGCCTGATGTGCAGCTGAGAATGGCGATGATCGATCTTGCCGCTGCTCTTTCGGTGGGTGGTCGTTTGTTGAGTCTGCCGCGGGATGAGCAGAAGCGCCAGAGCCTGGTTAAGTGGCAGCCCCTGCCTTGTGACGGAGTATCACTGATCAAACTGATCAGGATGGGTGGACCCGATGATATCGAACCCCCTGCGGATCTGCTGGCAGAGGCCCGGCAGCTGTCACGACAGATGCGTCAGGTGATGCAGCTACCGGCCTGCAGCGCAACGCTCGATTTCCGACAGCGAGCGCTGGCAGATGCGATTATTCAGGCGCAGCCGGCGTTGGCCTATGTTCGCAGGGAGAAGCGGCCGCAGGCGATGGGTAACGGCTACAGTGAGGTTCAGATTGCTGATTACAGCCGGTTCGATGACGATGCGGATGCAGCTTTAGTGCTGGACCAGTACAGCCTTCCGGGCAGAGGTACCCGTCAGACCATTAACAAGGCAAACTGCCTGATGCCGGTCACGTTCGCTCAAATTGCTGCGGCAGGGCTCGGTGAGGATGCTGATTCGTCGCCGCAGCTGGCTGCGGGCGAGGTCGAAGTAACCCGCCAGCGCCTCTATGCCGGTCGATGTATCGACGTGCAGCAAATCGTGCCTGAAGGTGAAATGCTGCACCGGGCGCTGGCAGAACTGATACTTCGGGGGCGCTTACTCAGAGGTGCAGGAGACCGGCTTCTCCAGGACCTTGCTGCCTGGCGGCTTTGGAATGCAATCGAAGGCCAGAGCGTTGAAGTGCCGGAGGCGCTGGACTGGCTGCAGCAACAGTTGTCAGCTTTGGGGGTGGAAACAGTCGCTGAACTGCAGTTGTTTGAAGCCGGTGATCTGGTATTTGATGGCATACCGCAATGGCAGCGCGACGACTTTGATAGTCGCTATCCGCAACAGCTCTCCCTGAGTGACCTGAAACTCAGTGTGGAATATGATACCCGGAAAAAGCGCATTACCATTGAAGCGGTTTCCGGCACCCGCAAACAGCCGCCTGCCCGATGGGAGTTGCCGGCATGGAATGGCTGGAAGATTCAGTATCGCAAAGCAAGTCGTGTTATCGATATTCGCTGAGCTGCCAAGCTGTCTGCCTGCAAAGCAAAGGCGTGCGGTCTGACGTTCAGGCGGTCAGCGCTTTCTGCGCTTTCAGTTCGACCACCCGGATCGCGCCGGATTCCAGGTTTTGCGCCACATTTGCACCCATCCGTGGAAACTCAGCGCCTAAAACCAGTGCAGGTGAAAGTCCTGCCTGAGGGTTTGATGAAGCTTGTGCCTTTCGCTCCTTCTGCAGTTGTCTCTGGCGCCAGCTAAGGGCGTCAGCGGTCCAGTCATCGATGGATATCGCACTGAACTGCCCTGCAACCATCGCTCTCAGTGTCTCTACGCTGACTAAATGGGATAGCTCGGCAGTGCTGGCCCAGGGAACGGGATATCGCATTTGCTCTGGATCGGGGCCCTGCAGGACTTCATGCAAAATCAACTGGCCATCCGGCCTTAGTACTCGCCAGCACTCAGCGAGGGCGGCTTCACTATCAGGAATGTTCAGCAGGCTGTGTTGCAGTATGACGCAATCGAAGCTTTGATCGGCTAGCGGAATTGCTGTCGCATCAGCGGTGAGAATATCTGCCTCAACGCCGTTTTGGTGGCGGGAGATCTGGCTATGAAGGCGATTGAGTTGATGGGAGATATCAAGGCAGGTGAACCGGGCATTGGCTACTGAAGTTGCCAGCCTGGCCAGTCCGCCTAGCCCTGAGCCGAGTTCCAGTATCGCTGCGTTATCAGCAAGCTCGCTCAGGTTCTCCAGTAGTCGTTCCGAGGCAAGAATACCGCCAATGTGAAGTTGATCGAGTGGTGCCAATTGGTAGGCTGACGCGCCTTGCGGGTAAAGCTCCCTGACGCGCTGAAGAATCAAATCATACTGGAGGGACTGCTGGTAATGGCGGCTGACACTCATTGCATTCTGGTCCGGATGCGGTTGAAAGCACTCAGTCTAATTGAAAGCATAGGGGTATTCACTTATATCTTTGGTGTATGTATCGCTGTGCTATCGTCCGGCTATTATCCGTTAGGAGAATTTACCGAGATAAAGCCGGGATATGCTGTTTTTTTAAAGGTTCCTGTGCTGTAATTCCGGCTGATTTGCGACATCTACACGGTATTTGGATCACATGACAATGCAGCACTCACTGGCCGAGAAAATTAAACAGAATAATGGCGCCGTTCGTATCGGCATTATCGGTGCCATGGATGAAGAAGTAGAGCTGTTAAAGGATAGTATTGAGGGCCGCCGCGATCATGAGATTGCCGGTTATCAGTTATTTGAAGGGACTATGCACGGCCATGAGGTCGTTTTACTTAAGTCTGGCATCGGTAAGGTTAACGCGGCGATCGGCACCACGCTGATGCTGCAGGAATTCAAACCCGACTGTGTTATCAACACCGGCTCTGCCGGTGGCTTTGATCCTGAGCTGGAAGTCGGCGATGTAGTGATTTCCACCGAAGTCCGTCATCATGACGTTGATGTGACAATCTTTAACTATGAGCCGGGTCAGGTACCGGGCCTGCCGGCTGCATTTACTCCGGATCAGCATTTGGCCGATGTAGCAGAACGCTGTATCGGTGGTATGAGCGGAATGAAAACAACCCGCGGCCTGATCGCCACCGGCGACTCTTTTATGAATGATCCGGAACGCGTTGCCAAAACACGTGCGACATTCCCGACGATGAAGGCTGTTGAGATGGAGGCCGCGGCGATCGCTCAGACCTGCCATCAGTTCGGAACACCTTTTATTATTATCCGTGCGTTGTCCGATATTGCCGGTAAAGAATCCAATATCTCCTTTGATCAGTTTCTGATTAAAGCCGCCAAGCACTCAGCGGAGATGGTGATGGCGATGGTAAAAGAGACTGCCACTACCTGATTCGCCGGTTAATGCCACGGAGGTCAGGTTAATCCAACAGGTTTCAGGTGAAGAATAATGAAAAGCTCCTTTAATCCTCCCGTTCGCACCTTGATGGGGCCGGGCCCGTCAGATGTTTCTCCCCGAGTGCTTGCGGCGATGGCGCGTCCCACCATTGGCCACCTTGATCCGGAATTCATCCGTATGATGGATGAGATTAAGGAGATGCTGCAGGCCTTGTTCAAGACTGAGAATGCCCTGACCATGCCGGTGTCTGCTCCGGGCTCTGCCGGAATGGAAGCCTGCTTTGTCAACCTGGTAGAGCCAGGCGATAAAGTGATTGTCTGTCAGAATGGCGTCTTCGGCGGTCGCATGAAGGAGAACGTCGAGCGCTTCGGTGCCGAAGCGATCATGGTGACAGACGACTGGGGTAAGCCGGTTGATGTGGCGAAGGTTCGTAGCGCGCTGGAACAGAACCCGGGCGTCAAAGCCCTGGCTTTTGTCCATGCTGAAACCTCCACCGGAGTGCGCTCCGATGCGGCGGCGTTGTGCGCGCTGGCCCGCGAATTCGATGCGCTGGCAATCGTCGACGCAGTGACTTCACTGGGCGGTATTAACGTTGACGTGGATGGCTGGGGTATCGATGCTATCTATTCCGGTACTCAGAAGTGTCTATCCTGCCCGCCGGGTATTGCGCCGGTGTCATTCAGCGAAAAGGCCCTTGAAGTTGTTCGCCAGCGTAAAACACCGGTACCCAGCTGGTTTCTGGATAAGAACCTGGTGATGGGATATTGGGGCGGAAGTGGTAAGCGAGCCTATCATCATACGGCGCCGGTTAACTCCCTGTATGCCCTGCATGAGTCGCTGGTTATGCTCTTCGAAGAGGGACTGGAAGCATCCTGGGATCGCCATCAGCTTAATCATCAGGCACTGCGTGCCGGTCTGGAAGCGATGGGCATGAGCTTCCTCGTCGATGAAGCCTATCGTCTGCCTCAGCTGAATACGGTGACAATCCCTGATGGTGTTGATGAAGCGGCCGTAAGGGCCAGCCTGCTGGAAGATTACGACCTTGAGATCGGAGCGGGACTGGGGGCTCTGGCCGGTAAGGTATGGCGCATTGGCCTGATGGGTACCGCTTCCTGTCGCCGCAATGTGATGCTTTGTCTTACAGCGCTGGAGAATACTCTGGTTGCACAGGGGGGCGCGATCAATCAGGGGGTTGCGCTGAAGGCTGCAAACGAGGTCTACCTGAAAGCACCGTAGTCTGACAACCCGGGGAGTTGGTTTCCCCGGCGCGATAATCAAGCCGCTGAAGAGACTCTCTTGCAGCGGCTTTTTTCTGGTCGTGAGTTGTATTATTGCTGCAGGGTTTCCTTAATCAGCTGTACGGATGGCCCTTCATCCCATTCGCGGCCACCCATAATGGTCTTTACCAGATTACCCCTACGGTCAAACAGGAAGCTCATCGGCAGCCCTCTGATACCAAGATCTTTGAAGGAATGACCATTCTCATCAAGCAGGATAGGGAAGGTCAGGGGTGGTTCCATCTCCATCAGAAATGCGGACACTGCCGTCTCACTCTCACCGGCGTTGATCGCCACGATTTCAAAGTCATCCGCTGCAAAATGGTCCCTCAGACGCTGCATAGAAGGCATCTCCTTGATGCAGGGCGGGCACCAGGTTGCCCAGAAATTCAGCAATACCACTTTGCCGCGGTACTGTGCCAGGGAGACCTGCTGATTATCGATGCCGGGAAAGCTCAGCTGGTAGAGCTGCTCTGAGCTTGCCTGCGTCACCGGGGCGGCTGCGAAACTGATAGCGGCGGCGAGCGAAAGTGTCTTGAGTGACTGTGAAAGCATACGCACGAGGTGTCGCATAAATAGGTCCTTTAATACGGCATGGTCAGGTCGGGCTATTGTAATACTGTTGTCGGAGTTGTCATTTCCAAGCATCCACGAATAGACCACAAACCAAGGGATTCTACTGCATTAGCGGAGGCAAATAAGCCTGTTTTGACAATCCGGATTGGGATCAAAGCGGTTTATGTCGCCGCCTTAATAGGGTATTTTGCCTGCAGCAATAACAAACACATCGTTCAACCTCAGGGATTTTGGTGGAGTAAAGTATGAAACTGGCATTTATCGGACTGGGTGTAATGGGCTACCCCATGGCGTGGCATCTGCAACGCAGCGGTCATGAGGTAACGGTGTACAACCGCACCCAGACTAAGGCTCAGAAGTGGGCCAAACAGTACTCCGGCAGCTGGGCAGACACACCGGCACTGGCGGCAAAAGACGCTGAGTTAGTCTTTGTATGTGTGGGTAACGATGATGATCTTCGATCGGTTGTGCTGGGAGAGCACGGCGCTTTCGCTGGCATGAAACCCGGCTCCACTCTGGTTGATCATACTACCGCCTCTGCCGACGTTGCGCGTGAGCTTCAGCTGAAAGCACAGGAGGGCGAACTGAGCTTTATGGATGCACCGGTATCCGGTGGTCAGGCGGGTGCAGAGAACGGCGTGCTGAGCATTATGGTGGGTGGTGAACCGTCGGTATTTGCGGAGGTTGAACCTGTGCTGCAGGCGTACGGAAAATCCGTTAAGTTGCTCGGGCCTGCTGGTAGCGGGCAGCTGGCCAAGATGGTTAATCAGATCTGTATTGCCGGTCTGGTACAGGGGTTGGCTGAAGGCGTGCATTTCGCCAAGCGGGCCGGGCTTGATGGGGCTGCATTGTTCGACGTAATTCAGCATGGTGCTGCCGGTTCCTGGCAGATGGTAAATCGCCATGAGACTATGCTGGACAACGAATTTGATTTTGGCTTCGCCGTAGACTGGATGCGAAAGGATCTGCGTATTGCGCTGGAAGAGGCGCGGAACAACGGTGCGCAGCTTCCTGTGACCGCTCTGGTTGACCAGTTTTATGCCGAAGTCCAGAAGATGGGTGGTAGTCGTTGGGATACCTCCAGCCTGGTGAGTCGTCTCGAGCGGGAAGAGTAATCCCGACCGGGACTACCGTCGGATAGACAGCCGGGCTGGAATCTATATAATTGCCTGCCAATAACTATGAATATAAAGAGGACAGTTCTATGGATAAATACAGCCTGATTTCTTTGATCCCTTCTGTTGCAATCGTTGTTGGCTGCGTAGCGATCGTCGTTGTCGGCGTTAAAATGCTGCGTAAGTTCATTGCTGAAGATGCAGCTAAGGCTGAAATGCGTGGCTTCGAGTAAAACCTGAGCCCGGCTATTCGGGCAGCACCTGCTGCCCAACTTCCACCCGAACCAGCCATCTTTTGTCGCGGCCCCTCCCAGGCCCGATACTTCAACCACGGCTCGAAGTCTTACCAGTCGTCTGGTACCACAAAACCACGATCGACCTCTTTGCCGCTGCTATCTATTCGTGCCACGAGCACAGGCTGTGTCGTAGATCCAATCCGCTCTAGAAAACTCTCCGCTGTCAGCAATTCCGATTGAAATGCCGGTGCTGAACCACAAGTTTCCGGCGTTAACCAACGTGGTTTGAGCAGCAACTGAAAGCTGGAAATACTCCTGGTTAATTCAACGGCCAGGTACTGTCGTAACCACCATCCCTGTAGATGGTCCTTATTAATTGCCTGATGTAGCGATGCCGCAGCGGTTACAGGGAATTCATCATATGGGTGGAATAGGTAACCCTGTATAAGAACCAGTGTTCTGTCTATGCCATCAAAGCCCAGCTCATTAAGCCGGGTCTGGCCGGCATCTGTCTGACTCAGATTCAGCTGTTTATCGATTAGCCTTTGCCACTTGAGGCCGAGCCTGTCCTGCCTGGCAGGGCCTACAAAATGATCGAGACAGGAGCCATCACCTACGCGCAGGTAGAACTTAATAGCGCACTCCAGATGAAAAGTAAGGCCGCCCGAGAGACGGCCTATAAAATCAAACTCGCCGACTGTACGCTTAGCATCAATGACTTGTATATTATGATATAAATCAGATAGTTGAGGCGTATTTTTTAGAATCGACCTGATGATCGTTTCGTAATACAGGCCGAGCCTGTATTGACCGGCAGGCTGAGTTTGGCCTGTATCAGCCAGGCTTCCCGGGCGATAGAGTTTCCTGATCCAGTCAGCACCATCCCGGCTCTCGGGCGGGTTCATCAACGAAGGCGCTTGAAGGCACCACTGCATATCTTTTTGGAACTGGTTCATGACACAATGTTTGCTGTGAGGAGTTGGCAGATCTGCGAACAAGTCCGGGAATCGTCCTGCGGGCGTTTCGCACTCATTCGCAGGCTCCCGGGTGACTCCGCTACTTGAACGCAAGTCCCATAACACCATATTGGATTTTTGATTACAGTAGCAGATTAATTTTGATAACAGGCAAGGATTAATATGAACACGCGCCGGTCAGATGCAAAGCCTCTCAGTGAGCAGAATCGTTATACAGCTAAATCTGATATCGATATCAACTACATACTGGTTAACGGGGCTCAGATTTCGTTGCGAAAGCTGAGCCGGGCCGGCTCTTTCAATGCAAGGCTGTATTACTACGCTGAGATAGGGGTTTATCTGGAAGTATCGCTATCGAGTGGTGCAGGTATCACCGACGAGACGCGTCAGCTCCTGCAGGAAGTCCATAAACAGGCCACATACCTGCACATGGAAGCAAACAAGCTTAAAAACCTGAATCCTAACGAAGATTGAAAACGGAATAGCCGTCAGTTGTGAGCAATCAGTGCCAAACCTTTGATGCGAAGGATTTCCTTTCGCGCCTTACCCATCGCCCCGGTGTTTACCAGATGTACAACTCGGAGGGCGAGATCCTGTATGTGGGTAAGGCAAAAAACCTGAAAAACCGCGTCAGCAGTTACTTTCGTAGTAGTGGCCTCAGCACCAAAACCCGGGCGCTGGTGAGTAAGATTGCCGATGTTCAGGTAACTATCACCAACAGCGAGACTGAAGCACTGCTATTGGAGCAGAACCTGATCAAGCAGCAGCGCCCGCCCTATAATATCCTGCTGCGTGATGATAAGTCGTACCCCTATATTTTCATTTCCAGCAAGGACGCTTATCCAGCAGTGCGCTTCCATCGCGGCTCGAAACGCCGCCAGGGACGCTACTTTGGCCCCTTTCCCAGCAGCGGTGCGGTGAGGGAAAGCCTGAACTTGCTGCAGAAGATTTTTCGGATCAGGCAGTGTGAAGACAGCTTTTTCAAAAACCGCTCCAGGCCTTGCCTGCAATACCAGATCAAGCGTTGCACGGCGCCTTGTGTCGGAATGATCAGCGAACAGGAGTATGAGCAGGATCTGCGGCATACCGCTATGTTTCTCGAGGGAAAGAATCAGCAATTGCTCCAGGAACTGGGCGAGCAGATGGAGCAAGCGTCTCAGGCACTTAATTTTGAACAGGCAGCGGCTTTAAGGGATCAGCTGATCAGCTTGCAAAAAGTCCAGGAGCAGCAATATGTTTCCGGGCAAAGCGGCGATGCTGATGTCTTTGGTTGTGCTGTTGGTTCCGGTGCCGTCTCTATCCATATGTTGTTTGTCAGGGCCGGAAGGATTATCGGTAGCAAGGTATTTCACCCGAAAGTCTCAGTTGAGGACAGCCCTGCAGAAGTGCTGTCTGCATTTGTCGCGCAGTGGTATCTGGGCAGTGACCGTGAGATACCGGCGGCAGTCATCACGGCATTAGAGCTGGAGGATGCCGAATCAATCGAAGCGGCTTTAACGGACAAGCGTCAGCGAAAGACTGCACTTCTATATAATGTGCGAGGTGATCGCGCTGCCTGGCAGCGTCTTGCGCAAACCAATGCCGAACAGCAGTTGGGAAGTTATCTCGCTAATAAGCAGAATGTCTACAACCGCTTTCTGGCATTGCAGGATGTTATGGGGCTGGATAGTATCCCGCAACGCTTGGAGTGTTTTGATATCAGCCATAGTTCCGGTGAGGCGACTGTTGCATCCTGTGTAGTCTTTGACCGCAACGGTCCGCTGAAATCCGATTATCGCCACTTTAATATTGACGGGATTACGGAGGGTGATGATTACGCTGCCATGCACCAGGCGTTGACCCGTCGCTATATGCGCCTGAAAAAAGGTGAGGGTAAACTGCCGGATATTCTGTTAATTGATGGCGGTAAGGGCCAGGTATCCCAGGCGATGTCCGTGCTGGAGGAGCTGCAGATTACCGAGGTTATGGTTGTCGGGGTAGCGAAAGGGCCAACCCGAAAAGCCGGATTTGAGATGCTGATCATGGGTGACAGCGGTGAAGAGATGACGCTGGCCGGGGATTCGTCAGCGCTACATCTACTGCAGCATATCCGGGATGAGGCCCATCGCTTTGCGATTACCGGGCATCGGGCGCGGCGCGGTAAAGTCAGGCGGACCTCCACGCTTGAAGGCATTCCCGGTGTCGGACCGAAAAGACGGCGCGAATTATTAAAACATTTTGGTGGAATTCAGGAGGTTCAGCGCGCCAGTGTTGAAGAAATTGCAAAAGTCTCTACCATAAGCCGAACACTTGCTGAGGAGATATACTCAGCACTACATTCCGAAGCCTGAGAAAAGAGGGTGGCTTTGCTGTTGTCGATGAAAGTTCCAAATATGCTGACCTTGTTACGCATCGTGTTAATTCCGGTGCTGGTCGCTGTTTATTATCTTCCCTTGTCCTGGGCTCCGCTGGCTGCTGGAGCTATATTTGCCGTTGCCGCTGTTACTGATTGGTTTGATGGTTATCTGGCACGCAAAATGAATCAGATGTCGCCATTTGGTGCATTTCTTGATCCGGTTGCCGACAAGCTGATGGTTGCGGTCGCACTTGTGATGCTGGTCGAAACTTACGCCTCACCGTTACTGACTGTTCCTGCAGTGATAATTGTTGGGCGGGAGATCGTTATTTCGGCCCTGCGTGAATGGATGGCCGAGCTCGGAGAGCGGGCCAGTGTTGCTGTTTCCTATATTGGCAAGCTGAAAACAACACTGCAGATGGTCGCTATCTTTGCGCTGATTATTGTAGATCCCGGGAGTAACTACGCCTGGACAGGTATCGTAGCTCTGTATCTTGCGGCAGGGTTGACTCTGTGGTCTATGATGCAATACCTGATGGCTGCCTGGCCTCATCTGTCTGATGATCTGTAGCTGGTTGGTTTTTGTACGCTAAGTATCTAATCTAAAAGAAAAATTTCATAGATCCTTGTTGACATGAAATGACGGCGCTCTATAATACGCACCACTTATAGCGCAGCGCGGGAATAGCTCAGTTGGTAGAGCACAACCTTGCCAAGGTTGGGGTCGCGAGTTCGAGTCTCGTTTCCCGCTCCAATATCCGTATTGGTCGTGTTTATAGGTGTAATGGCTGGATGGCAGAGTGGTTATGCAGCGGACTGCAACTCCGTGTACGCCGGTTCGATTCCGACTCCAGCCTCCATTGCCCGGATGGTGAAATTGGTAGACACAGGAGACTTAAAATCTCCCGCTCGAAAGAGTGTACCGGTTCGAGTCCGGTTCCGGGCACCATCATCCTTGATGGTGTGATAAAGAAGCAGGCTAAGGCCTGTTTTTTTTCGTCTGCAGATTCTGTCATTTCCTAATTCTCTCAGCGTAAAATTCTCCGGCATCTCTTAAAGGGCCCCCTCGGTTTCGGTTTCATTCTTTACGGATATTCGGAATGGAGCAGGAAGGGCGGTAAACCATTCGCTTTAATAAAGTCCAGTAATGGCAATCCCGCTTATTAACTGGTCAGATATTGGCCCGATTTGCACGTATATTGATCGATTTTGGCGCTAAACGGCCGGGCTGAAAATAATTCTGTAACTTTTTTAAATTAGGGCTTGATAAACTCTCAAATATTCGGATAATACGCTCCAACTTCTTGACGCGAAACGGTTTTTACTTCGGTAAGCCAGAAGCGAAAGAGCACTCCTAAGATGGCAGAGTGGTCATGCAGCGGACTGCAACTCCGTGTACGCCGGTTCGATTCCGACTCCAGCCTCCATTCACAAGTCAGCGGGAATAGCTCAGTTGGTAGAGCACAACCTTGCCAAGGTTGGGGTCGCGAGTTCGAGTCTCGTTTCCCGCTCCAATATCTTCCCCCTAAGATATTGATATGGTGCAGCTAAGCATCATTATTGGTTTAAGCCATCAGAAAGGGCTGGATGGCAGAGTGGTCATGCAGCGGACTGCAACTCCGTGTACGCCGGTTCGATTCCGACTCCAGCCTCCATTTCTGATTCCCTCCTCTGATTCAGAATCAATCACTTTCTAAGCCAGGCCAGTGCGGTATCCAGCATCCGGTTTGAAAATCCCCATTCGTTGTCATACCACGCAAGCACCTTAACCATATGCTCGCCAACATGTGTCTGAGTGCTGTCAAAGATGCACGAGGCGGTGTGGTGGTTAAAGTCTACCGAAACAAGCGGTAGATCGTTGTACTCTATAATGCCCGAGAAATAGCTGCCTGCAGCCTCTTTCATCAGATTGTTGATCTCTTCTTTGGTGGTGCTTCTGACGGGTGTAAAGCTCAGGTCCACCAGAGAAACGTTGGCAGTGGGCACGCGTACCGCCAATCCGGTCAGCCTTCCATTCAGTTCAGGAAGGACGAGCCCGACCGCTTCGGCCGCTCCTGTGCGGGTCGGAATCATCGACAGAGCCGCCGCGCGCGAGCGATAGGGGTCTCCGCCTGCAATATCACTGAGGTGCTGGTCATTGGTATAGGCGTGAATGGTGGTCATTATGCCTTCGCTAATGCCTATTTGGTCATTCAGTACCTTGGCTAGCGGGGCCAGGCAGTTTGTTGTGCATGAAGCGTTGGATACAACGCTCATTTCAGCGGATAACAGGTGCTGGTTTACACCGTAGACGATGGTTGCCTCTGAACCCTTGGCGGGCGCCGATACAAGGACTTTCGTTGCTCCGCCTTTCAGGTGGGCTTCCACGGCCTCACGACTGGTAAACCGGCCACTGCACTCAAGTACAAGGTCAATCTCCAGGTCGCGCCATGGAACCTGGGAAGGGTCGGTGTACTGAAATAGGCGGATCTTGTCTCCTGCTACACTGAGGTGATTTTCTGTAAGATTGACCTCGTATCCGAACATGCCGTGAATGCTGTCATACCTGGTCAGGTGTGCGCTTATCGCAAAGTCGCCAGGGTCGTTAATGGCGACTATTTCAATTTGTTGATTCTTGCCGCTTTCATAAAGCGCACGCAGTATATTGCGTCCAATGCGCCCGTATCCGTTAATTGCTACTCGAACAGTCATAATCAAGTGCCTCCCTGGTCGTGGCGTTTACAAATAGAATAGTTTAGATTTGAGGCAGCTGGATGGCTTGAGGGGGCTATCTATCGAAAAATAAAGGGATTCTACTCATCTGCTTCGTATAGAATGCTGTACCTTTCTTAAAACTTATACATAATACGTATCAAAAAATACGTATCTGGTTAGCTTATGCCAAGAAAAACTGACACCCGCGAAAAAGTCTTCGATGCAGCTGATCAGTTGCTGATAGAGGGTGTGCGCCCAACGCAGCAAAGTATCCGCGACCGAATTGGCACCGGCTCTATATCTACTATCAATAAAGCGCTGAATGAGTGGTGGCAGAGCATCGGTGAGCGCCTCAATAAGGACGCCAGCCGGCCGGACCTTCCTGACCAGGTTATCGATTCTGCCAGCAGAATGTGGCAACAGTCACTCGCTTACGCAGAACAGGCATTAAGCGAGAAAGCAGCGAGGCTGGAAGCACTGACAGAGCAGTCTCTTAAGGATTCGGCAGCAAAGGTTGATGTGATGGCGCAGGAACTGGCCCGGTTGCGTGAACAGAATGCTCGCCTACTGCAGGATAATGAACGCCTGAGTAGCGAAAAGATCAGCGTGCAAAAGGAAGTTCTTGGCCATGAAGAGAGGATTATTCGCCTGCAGGCTGAAAAAGATACGCTGGAAAGGGATCTTAAGCAGTACAGCTTGCTGAGCGGAGGGCGCGGTAATGATTCGGGTGCTATGGATGAAGAATTTATGAATCTCCGAGTGTCGCTGGGAATTTCTGAACAGGAAAGTAAAAGGCAGCTGAAACAGGTAGAGCGACTGACTGGCGAGAATGCGCTGCTACGTCGTGATTTGCTGGAGCAGGAGAGGGCGTCAACCGCTCAGATTCATGAGCTGGAAAAGACCATAGCCCGCCAGGAGATATGGATTGATCAGCTCAAGAGCTCATCGACTGGGCAAGCAGAAAAGGAAGTCGCTTTTACTCAGGATGATCATTAAGAACAACTACAAGTTTGTGAGATAAGTTATTGAAATGGATATATTTATCGCAAACGATTCCAGTTATGGCGAGATTGTAGGCACTCTGAGGAATTGTGGCGCAAAGGATGCCCTGTGCTGTAGCAGCGAGGCTGTTTTTGCACTGGCCAAGAAGGCGCTGGTTAACGAGAAGCTCACTGGTATAACCGTCCAGCTACTGGATTCTGAAGGTTATGCAATACGCCAGGTAACCAGCAAGAAAAGGGGGGATAAGCCCCCTTCAGACCAGCTGTCAGATCGCCAGATAGCTGTGGTTCGCACGCTGGAAAAGGTGCTTTATCACTGCCAGAAAGAAGGAATTCAGCTGGTTGGTTACAGTGATGAACTGGTCGCCATGCCTGCAGGCCTTGCGGCCGAGGACCTGTCTACAGCAGGAATTCGGGATGTCGAAACCTATGGCACATACGTCGGTGCGGATGCCCTGGTACAAGAAGTTGAAGTAGGCACCGATCCCTGAATCTGTACAATTAGCTTACTTAAAAGACAATAATATCATTTGCTTACGTTAGTGAACTCAGTCTTTGCGCTAACGCATACTAAAGGACGGAACGTAGATGTCGGTAGCCGTTAGAATTTTACTTGTCGATGATCATCCGCTGGTGCGGGCTGGTTTCCATCGACTGCTGCAGGCTGATGAAGAGATCGAAATTGTGGCTGAGGCCGATAACGGACTTGAGGCGTTTTCTTACTACAAGGATCTGCAGCCCGATCTGGTGCTGATGGATCTTTCAATGCCAACAGATGCAGAATCACCTGAGACAACCACCAACATCAACGGCGGGCTTGAGGCAATACGGCGCATTATTTCCTATGATTCAAATGCGCGGGTACTGGTTTTGACTGTAATGGAAAGCGAGCCTTTTCCAGCTCATGTGATTCAGGCGGGTGCCAGGGGGTATCTTACTAAACGTTGTGCGCCTGAGGAGCTTTTGCATGCTGTTCACGAGGTGTATGCGGGCCGATCGTACCTGTCTGAGTCGATCAGGGACAAATTGGGTCCCACGTTTGGAGATGCTTCGCCGCTGGCTAAGCTGACAAAGCGGGAAACTCAGATCTTTTCGCTGTTGGCTGAAGGCTACTCGGTTTCTCAGGTTGCCGAAGAGATGTTCCTCAGCCCTAAGACGGTTCGCGCCCATCGAACCAATATCTTGCGCAAACTGGAGCTCAGTAACAACTCTGAGCTGGTTCATCTGGCTATCCGTTACGGGATAGTACAGGCCTGAACAAAATGCCTGAGAACGCTGTCTACAGTTAATTAGGGGCAGCAACGTCCATCGACAATAACTACAAGTGGCGAGGTCATCGAATGGCTGAATACAGCACGCCCGAACTGATGATGGAGTCAGATTTCATATGGAGGGAAATCGCAGTTGGAGATCATGTCATGGTTGAAGCAGATATCTATGACTCGACAGGTCTTCAGCTCAAGAAGGATCGTTTGTACCAGGTGCTGGCAAAAATGCAGGAAGCACCTGGAAACTCTAAGTTGATAGTCGAATCTGACGTAACAGGCGCATTGATAGACGTACATCCGGCGCTGTTATGTAGCTATGAGTCAGCAACAATGCCGGTGCAGCACTCGTAGTCGTCAGTAAGCTCAAACTAGCGCTTAAGCCGCCTAAATTGGCGGTTTTTTTTGGCCTGAATATATATGCATATAATGTATATTATGTTAAATACGATAATTATTTTGACGTCAGGATAATGACACAAAGGCCTCTTGGTCGTTGCTGGACAGGTTTCAGGCTGCAGCAGTCCCGATGGACTGTTTCAGGTGTTTTTAGGTGACGTATCTTTGACGCGGTGGCCAGAGTCGCTGCATTTCATATCATATTGCAGGCTCTGCTTGGTGGGATGCGGGAACTCAGTACTATCCCCTCTTACTGGGTTATGCTTTTATCGTGCTAGGTTGCCGGCCCGATTCTCAGATAGGGATATCTACTGCCGGTTTCATTGCCGAGATCAGGCGTGGATTTTACGTTGGTTGAAACGCGATCACTTCGTACGGAGAGTCGCCAGGATTTTTATTTTGTGGGTAAAGTGCCGTTCCGTGAAAGCTCGGCGCAGTTTTTGTCCGGGGATTTTGGTGTTGGGTCAGTCCCTTTAGTATCTGTCTGGTTTGCGCTTGGTGATGCCAGGCTTGCCGAAAATCCACTTGGTTTGAGGTTATTTGCGGGCTTTATATATCTACCGATGATGATCAGCGGTGAGTTGCTCAACATGGCAGCGACATTCGCCGCAACGAGGCTGTAAACCGTGTACTGCGAATATCTCACGATACTCATCTTCACCGAACTCTAAAGCCTCCTGGATATCTTCTATATAGAGGTCGTTGCAGGTGCAAACGAGCGTCGGATCCTGATCTTTTCTTTCCTGATTCATTAAACACTCCTGGCTGGATGCTGCTAAGTCGATGACTGCGAAGGGATCGCAGTAGATAGAATCCCATTGTAAGAGGCATCGTTCATGCCCACAGCGAAAAAACTGCAGCTCAATATGAAGGCAGTTTGTGCTTGTCGACAGGCATTCATAGGGAGCTGATTTCCGGTAGCTATTCCGGCTTTATAGCTAATGCCGATAAATAGCATTATCGGCATCGAGTCAGCTTTCTAATACCGGGGCGTCTGACTACAGTCCTTACACGAACCAAAAAAACTGTATAAATATACAGTATTATTAAAATGCCATGATTTCCCTACCACCGGATAAAGCAGGCTTAATGCGATATTTTATGGCTACATTTGTTTCGTAAAGATTCAGCTGTCGACCTTTAAGCCGGTTGTTTACAGATAGCAGCTATCGAAACGAAGATTGATCAAGAAGTGCTGTATATATATACAGTTAAGCTCTACTACCAACACCCTTCTGCGTTGTGACTTACGTAGGCTTTTGACTGCATAGCGCCTAAAGGGCGCACCTCTGCTTTGACGTTGGCTGGTGACAGACGAGGCGGCGTCTGGGGAGTGAAAGTATCAGCAGATACTTCGATCAGTACGATGAGGGCATGATTTCTGTCGCTGAGGCCCGGCAGAATATGCGGGTTTTGGCTTTAGTCTGGCAACTTTTCCAGCAGCGCTTTCATCTCTTTTGCCGGCCAGAGGTAGCCCTTTTGGCCCTTTACTTGGCAGGGGCGCTCACACAAATTTCTGGATAGAGAGCATGCCCCTAAATCCATAATGTCAGTGCCATCCCAGGTGTGGGATTCCAGGTCCGAGGTCGCTAGTCTCAAGGTACCTTATACGGAGCGGCTGCAATCAGTATCAAAGTGCAGCTCGTCCACTGTTTTAAGCGCCCTTTCAATCAGCCCCTCAGGATAGCCCAGCTTCAACATAGTGTTAGCCAGCATATCGCTAAACCACCACTGCAGCGCTTTTATCTCCTTCAGGGTGACCGCCGTCAGGGCAACAGAAAACCGCGTTTCATCATAGGTAAACACAATGCACTGGCGTCGCTGTATTGTGGTGATATTGGCATGCCAGTCACCTAATGCAGGTGACTGGCTTTCTGATTTTTCCGGTACCAGAAAGCCTGCTTTCTTTAACTTGCCGGCAAGCTTTTTGGTGAGGTGAATTATTATATTATTTTCATAAATTGCTAATAATTAAGACTTTTCTGTGGCAGTCAGCATATCAAATACCGCCCTAGAAAAACCCTGTGCCACTTGCGGGTTGCTTAGGATTTGCATCATCTACCGCTTGTGGGAAGTCACCCAGAAACGCCTGCTCCGACGAATTATTCCTGATCTGGTGCATCACCCTTTCGTTCTCCCCTACTTTGTCCGCCACGGTTTGAGCGTAATTGAGCATATCGTCATCGGTCAGGTTATCAGTCTCAAACAACTCGTTAAGACGCTTCAGGATGGCTGATACTCAGTAGTTTTTTGGCATCGCCGACGCGGTGGCCCCAGTCGGTTTCTTCGCTCGAGATCTGGTGCTGCTGGCAATAGTCGCGGATCTGTTGCGGATCGATAACGTCGTCATTGCAGCCGATCACAATCTGTAACGGTGCCTGTTGCGCCTTGATACGGTGCATATTGATCGCTTCAAACTGCTCCAACATGTCCGGGCTAACATTTATCGGCTCGCCGGTGATGTAGTTGGTCGCGGGTGTGTCCAGGTATTTGGCCAGCATCCGGCCCGGTTCGATACAGGGGTTAACCGCCAGCGCTTTGATGCCGTAGATCTCGGCCGCTTTGATGGCGTAAAAGCCACCCATAGAGGTGCCGATAACAATATCCGGGTTAGCGGGTGCGGCTGGGTCGAAACAATCATTGAGATGCGCTGCCAGCAGCTCAATCGAGTGCAGATAGTGCTCGGGCTGGTAATCCGGTGCAGTGACTTGGGCGCCAAGGGCGCGTAATGCCTGCACCGTAGAGCCGCTGCCATTGGAGCCCAGACCGTGAAGGTAGAGGATACGAAGTGGCTGTGATGGCATCAACTGGAGGCTCCGGCTGGACTGGTTTATTCCATCAAAAAGCTTTAGGTATTGCTTATAAAGCATTGAAATATTGTATTTTTATAAGGCAGGGGTGTTGAATCCCCTGCTTCGCTTGTCTTACTTGCACAGTGCCCGATAACGCTGGGTGCCCTGGCGTGCTTCGATACGCGCGCGCCACTGGTTGATGTTGCTGTATTCGCTCAGATCAAACTTGATGTCATCGCAGATGCCGACGACGAAGGCGCAGTTGAGGTCGGCCAGGGTGAAGCGATCAGCAACCAGGAATGTTTTGTCGTTAAGGCTGTTTTCCAGCGTGGCCAGCATCGGCGGAATTTTCTCAAAGGCTTTGGCGATGATGTCAGCATCGCGGCGGGGTTCCGGTACGAACACCAGCTGGATGAAGGCCTGAATCATCGGCACTTGCAGGTCGGCGACCGACCAGATGCTCCACTGGCTGACCTGCCCCCGTTCCTGAGGGCTATTGCCCAGCAGTTCCGGCTTGTAGGCGTCGGCGATGTAGTTACTGATTGCCAGAGATTCCCAGATAACGAAATCACCGTCTTGAAGTGCCGGAACTTTGCCGTTCGGGTTGACCTGCCGGAAGGCTTCTGATTTGTGTTCGCCGGCGCTGAAGTCGATTGACTGGGTTTCGTAGGCTACGCCTGCTTCTTCGAGACACCAGAAGCAGCGTCCGGCGCTGGATTTTGGGCTGCCGTATATCTTGATCATGATCGTTTCCTGTCTGGGGTACCTGCCTGTGCAGGCGTATGGATAGCACGATTCTAAACCAGTCGTTCTTATCCGCCCAGCCTGCGCTCTGTCTGAGGTTCGATGCCTCTCGAAATAACCTTTAAATATTGATGTTAAGTCTATCTATATGGCCTATAGCGTTAATAAATTGATGATTATGTGATGCAAAAAGCCGACGGCATTAGCTCTTATGCTATCATCAATAAATTGAGGCTAAATCGTATTTTGTTATTTCTAGCATCAAAAAATTGATGATTAACCGAATTTCGATAGGTGGGCTATGAATAGTAGAAACTACTATGCCATGACGGATATGGCCATCGCCAGAGAGTTGGGGCAACGGCTTGAGCAGATCAGGCTTGAGGCCAATATCCCCCAGAAGCAGATCGCCGACGAACTGGGGATCTCAGAAGGTACCTACCGCAGTGCAATCAAGGGCAAAGCGCGGCTTGAAGTGGTGATTGGTATTATGCGGATTTTGGGTCGGTTGGATAATCTGGATGGCTTTCTGCCGCCGGAGCCGTTTAGTCCACTGGAGCTGCTGAAACTCGAAGGTAAGAAACGCCGACGCGCAGGCACTAGACGTGACAGTACTTCATCTGATAATGACGCTGACGAGGACTGGTAATCACGATGGCGAATATGACGCAACATAACGTTGCCCGGGTAGAGATGTGGGGGCAGCTGGTCGGCGCCCTGTCCCATGATGATAGGAGCGGCCTCTGCGCTTTCCAGTATGCGCCTGAATGGATTCAGGGTGGCATTGAGATCAGTCCGGTGAAGCTGCCCCTGTCTAATCGCGTTTACCAGTTTCCTGCGTTACCGCGTGACACTTACCGCGGGCTGCCGGGTGCCTTTGCAGACACCCTGCCGGATGATTTTGGTAATGCGGTGATTGACGCCTGGCTGGCACGAAGCGGGCGGGATCGCGAGACTTTCTCCTCGCTGGAGCGACTGCTGTATACCGGGTCGCGCGGCATGGGGGCTCTGGAATATCTGCCCTCTATCGAGCGCCCTGTTAGTGCGGCAATGCCGCTGGAACTGGATGGACTGGTGGCGATGGCCCAGTCCGTTCTGGACCAGCGTTCCGGCCTGGCGGAGTCTCTGGTTGAGGGAAATGGCGAAGCCTTATCTGCGATCCTGCAGGTAGGTACCTCTGCCGGCGGTGCCCGACCGAAGGCTGTGATCGGTATTAATGCCGATCGTACCGAGATCCGCAGTGGCCAGGTGGATCTGCCGGACGGATTTGAGCACTATCTGCTGAAGTTTGATGGCGTGGTCGAGCACTCGGCTGCCAAAGAGACCTTTGGTGATCCGCAGGGATTTGGCCGGATGGAGTACGCCTATTACCTGATGGCGCGGGATGCGGGGATCGATATTTCACCGTGCGAGCTATTGCAGGACGGTGAGCGGGCGCACTTTATGACCCGGCGCTTCGATCGCATTGGCAATAAGAAACTGCACTACCAGTCACTCTGCGCGATGGATCATGCTGATTATAAGCAACCGGGGCATTACAGTTACGAGCAGCTGTTTTCCCTGATGCGTTCCCTGCGCTTTAAAAAAGCAGCAGCGCTGGAGCTGTACCGCCGCATGGTGTTTAACATCGTGGCGCGAAACCATGATGACCACACCAAGAACTTCGGCTTTATCCTCGACCGCAGCGGCCAGTGGCAACTGGCTCCGGCATTCGATATCGCCTACAGCTACAAGCCAGGGTCGAAGTGGGTCAACTCCCACCAGCTATCGTTGAACGGCAAGCGTGATGATTTCACCCGAGAGGATCTGCTGCTGCCTGCGGAGAAGTTCCGCAAAGACGCGGAGCAGATTATCGATGAGGTGATTGAGGTGGTATCTCAGTGGCCGAAATATGCTGCCGAAGCGGGTGTCTTTCCGGCATTTTCGACTGAAATAGCACAGTCCCACCGGCTTTATCTGTAAATCGGCTGGCGCTGAAGGCGGGCGGCTTTAATTGGCTGAGCCGCCCGCCTTCTGTTGGCCGGAGTTCTGCCAGCGCGGGTCTAACTCAGCAGATCAATAACCTTCTCATCCAGCTGTGCGGCCAGCTTCTGGTAACCCTCCGCATCGGGGTGAATCTCGTTCATCCAGTCCCCGCTCTCGCCTGCCGTGCCCAGTTCTGCGGGTGTCAGAGTCTCGCGGGTATCGATCACGTGAAAGTTGCTGATGGGATCAGGTCCCAGCGCCAGCGATAAGATCCCGTCCGCAAGATTATCAAACAGAAATCCGACCACTGCGATCCACTGGTCTTGCGGTACTTCCGCAGCGATCAGCGCCGGATAGAGCCAGGGGCCCAGTGTCGGCATTGGTAAATTGAAGAAACGTGCTGGCGAGTTGCGTGGTGTCGCATAGTCATAGGTGTGAGTAAGAATAGGCGTTCCTGTGGCCGGCCCGCTGTCTCGCCGGGAGGCGATAGTCCGGTAGCCGGAAAGGATCTCCTCTATCAGGGCATCCAGTTTCTCAAGGTCGCAATAATCGGAAGGTATCAACGGTGATGACGTGCGTTGCGCTGCAGGCAGAAGCAGCTGACGGGCGTGATCAATCATATCATTGCCGCCACCGCTCAGCAGAATAAGGTCCCAGCGATAGTCTTCCGAATCCAGCGCGTTTTTTAATGACTGATTGTGTGTCATGTCTGCCATATTGCGCATAGTGTCGCCGGGCGATGCGCAGTCGACAATCATCGTCAACCTGGTAAAGCGCATCGGAAACAGCAGGTTTGAAACCGGGGCTCCACCCAGAGTGAACCAGGAATCCCCTTCAGCCAGAATCAGCTGATCGTGAATCAAAGGGTCTTCGTAAATGGGCAGATCGCTGTTTTCCAGTTCATGCCAGCGCAAGATGTTCGGTCTGAACGTTTTCATCACCTTCTCTCCCTGTTCCTTGTGTTGGTTATTGCGGCCTTATGGCTGACCTGCCGGCTCAGGCGACTTGCCTTTATTCATTTTGGCAGGTGATCGATTCAGATTAGTGCTGGCTGGCGGTTTATCAAGGTCACTTTCAGGCCGGAACAGGCTCGAAAAACAGATATCCGAAAGATTTTACAATCAAAGCGTTGTAAAGTTGCACGCTTTCAATCTGTTAGCCAATTGAGACTCTTTAAACGCTATGGACCTGAATACCCTTCAATCCCGCTTCTATACTCTGCGCTCTAACAAGATGTTTGAGCTGTTTGTTGTGATGGTGATCCTGTTCTCCGCATTAGTGATCGGGGCTAAGACCTACAACATACCGCCAAACGTCCTGACCGTGATCGGCTGGCTGGATGTCGCAATCACCCTGTTCTTCCTGATTGAGTTAACGGTCCGGTTTGTTGGCGAGCCCGAGAAACGCAGCTTCTTTCGCAATGCCTGGAACCTATTCGATACCCTGATTGTGGTGGTGAGCCTGATTCCAATCGAAGACAGTGAGATGGCCCTGGTCGGCCGGCTGATCAGGATCTTCCGCGTGTTGCGTATGGTATCGATCGTACCGGAGCTGCGACTGCTGCTGAATTCACTGATCAAGGCATTGCCGCAGCTGGGTTATGTGATTCTGCTGATGTTTATCATCTTCTATATCTACGCCGCCGTAGGCGCATCTTTCTTTGCGCAGATCAATCCGGAGTTGTGGGGTGATATCTCCATTGCCATGCTGACCCTGTTCCGGGTGATGACGTTTGAGGACTGGACCGATGTGATGTACGAGACCATGACGGTCTATCCGTTCAGCTGGCTGTTCTATCTGACCTTTATCTTCCTCACCACTTTTGCCTTCCTCAATATGGTGATCGGTATTGTGGTAAACGTAATGGAGAACGAGCACGCGCAGGAGGAAAAAGAGAAAGCATTGGCAGAGGGGCAGCTTACAATCGAAGATCTTTCCAATCAGATCAATGAGTTAAAGCTGATAATTGAAGCGCAGAATAAGCAAAGAGACGAAGTATAGGCGTTACCCCATCTGCCCCGGAGAGAGGGCGCTTGTAGCCGCTACTAACTGCAGACTACTGCGGCAGAAGCGCTCTCCGGGGCTATCCATCCCGTCCCTCTAGCTGGTCAGCTTCGCATATAGCTGCGGCAGTTTAGCCGGCAGCTCTGCGGCACGGCGAATCAGGGTGTAGTTTCCGCGCCCGAACAGATATGGCAGGTAGTCTTCCGCCTGCTGGTCGATAGTGATGCAGAAAGGCACCAATCCTGCCTTACGCGCTTCAATGATCGCCATGCGGGTATCCTCGATGCCATAACGCCCCTCGTAGTGATCGAGATCGTTAGGCTTGCCGTCTGTCAGAATCAGTAACAGTTTCTGCTTCTGTGGCTGTGCCGATAGCAGCTCGGTCGAGCGGCGGATTGCTGCGCCCATGCGGGTGTAATAGCCCGGCTTGATCGCCTCAATCTGTTGCCGGACCTTGCGGTTGTAGCTCTGATCAAACCCCTTCAGCAGGTGATAGCGCACATGATTGCGGTAACGGCTGGAGAATCCGCAGATTGAGAAGCGGTCCCCGGTTTGTTGCAGACATTCGCTAAACAGGTAAAGCGAGTCACGGATAATATCGATCACCCGGCCATGATCGCCGACCCAGGCATCGGTCGAGAGTGACAGATCGGCCAGCAGCAGGCAGGCCAGATCACGCTCGCGCTTTTCCAGTGAGCTGTAGAGCTTGGGCTCGGCGACCTGATAGCCGGCAGCCCGCTGGCCGCGAAAATGAAGGTAGGCTTCCAGATCCAGTTCGCTACCCTCCTCCTGCTGCTTAACCCACTGGGATTGCGGCCTCAGGGCCTGAAACTGCCGTTTCAGCCTGCGGGCCGTGGCCTGCAGGTGTGGTGGCAGCTCGCCGGAATCGCTGCTGGCGGCCCGCACGGTCAGCAGGTTGCAGTGATCCTTAATCAGTTGCTGCTTGCGGTAGTCCCACTCAGGCAGCGGGTGATCGGTGCCGATGACCAGATCGTCCTCGGCTTCGGATGGCAGGTCGAGGTCGAACCGGATTCGCTTGGCAATCGCGTTACTGTCGCGGCTGACGGTCAGCTCCTCCAGCTCGTCAGCGTTCTTTTCGGCGTCCTGCAGATCCTCATCTTCATCTTCAGAGCGGTCCAGGTTTGCCATCTCGGCGATGCTGAACAGGCTGGTTTCATAGCGCAGCGCCAGCAGGCCGCCCTTGTTGGTTTCGGACTTTTTGCGCTTCGCCTTGCGTTTGCGCTGCTGCTCACTGGCTTTGCTTTCACCATCGCTATTCTGTTGCTGAACCGAATCGACCTTGATCTGTTTACCCGGCAGGCTTTGCGGAGGTGAGGGATGCAGCCACAGTAATACCGGCGCAGGTTCATAACGGCACTCGCCGATTGTATCGATACTGCCCGGCTCGATCAGGGCCTGCTGAATACGTTGCTCCTGTACCGCCTCTGCAACCGGCAGCAGCTCCGGATCGGGACGTTGCCTGATCAGTGCCCGGCTCAGTGTTTGGTAACGCCGGTTCAGCCCCGGATAGTGGTCGAGTACATAGAGCACCTGCAACTGACTGCGTTTGATCCAGTTATGCTGACTAAACTCCGGCGCAGTCGCCAGGGCTGCCAGCCAGTAGTAAAGCTCGCGATTAAGCTCGGCATCGGCGAAGAGATTGATCCGCTCAGGCAGGTGCAGGGTTTCAGGGTCACGCCAGGCCAGCGCAACCCGGCTACCGCTGCCTGCCAGCTTCTGTACCCAGGAGCGGCGCAGATTGACAGAGCTCATCGTCGAAGCACGCAGGTTCAGACCGCCATCACCGCCCAGGGTGCGAAAGAAAACCGACAGAGGCTTACGCAGGCTTTCCAGTGTCACCGCCTGGTGGTGCTTATGGGGATCGGCCATGCGGCTGATCCAGCTGTCCCAGTATTTACCAACCTGTTCTTCCATCGGGTGCCCCTTGTACTACGCTGCGGATCATTCAGATTAGAGATCGGCTCAGAAATTGGCTTTAACCACTTCCATCAGTGCCTGAATAGTGTCGTCATCATCGGTGAGGGATTCGACCATGCCAGCACGGCAGGCTTCGATCGGGTCAAACCCGGCCTGTATCAGTTTGGCGGTGTACACCAGCAAGCGGGTGCTGGCGCCCTCTTCCAGGTCCATATCCTTCAAGCTGCGCAGTCCGATTGCCAGCTGCACCAGGCGCGAGGCGCGGGCGTTGTCGAGGCCGGTTTCCACCTCAATCACGCGCTGCTCTTCAGCCGGTTTCAGGTAGTCGAAGGTCATGGAGATAAAACGCTGTCGGGTACTGGGTTTCAGTCCCTTCATCAGGTTCTGGTAGCCGGGGTTATAACTCACCACCAGCATGAAATTTTTAGGTGCCTGTAGCAGCTCGTTGGTGCGGTCAATCGGTAACACGCGGCGGTCATCAGTCAGCGGGTGGATGACCACAGTCGTATCCTTACGCGCTTCCACTACCTCATCCAGATAACAGATGCCGCCTTCACGCACGGCGCGGGTCAGCGGGCCATCATGCCACTGGGTGTTGTTATCACCGATCAGGTAACGGCCGACCAGATCCGATGCAGTCAGGTCATCATGGCAGGATACGGTATGTAGCGGCAGGCCCAGGGTTTCGGCCATATGGCTGATGAAGCGGGTCTTGCCGCAGCCGGTCGGTCCTTTGATCAGTACCGGCAGCTGGTTTTCGTAGGCGTGGCGAAACAGTTCGACCTCGTTTTGCTGCGGCAGGTAAAACGGGGCGGCATTCAGTTCAATCGCATTGGCAGTCTGCATAACCTGCTCCTTGTCTGCGGGATAGTTTCAGTGTGAATCAAGGGGAAGCGGCACCCTGATTCAGGGTGCCGCTTGAGGGCGGGTTTACTTATTTAGCCATTGCCATCATCTGGGCGTTATCTTTGGCGGCTTCCTCTTCAGTGCCGATAAAGAAGCTCCAGAAGTAAACACCGAGGCCTGCCATGAAGCCGACACCTGAGATCAGGCGTAACCAGTAGAAGATCTCGATCTTATCCTGCACCACCATAAACGGCAGTGGTGTATCGGTATAACGCTGCATCCAAACCTGCAGGATGCCGGCACCGGTCAGGAACAACGTGATTAGCAACATAGAGATAGACATTAGCCAGAAGCCCCAAAGCTCAGTACGCTGTGATTTCTGACTGTTAGCAACGCGACCTCGAATCAGCGGCATAGCGTAGGAGATGATGCACATTACGATCATTGCGTACGCACCGTAGAAGGCTAAATGGCCATGCGATGCGGTGATCTGAGTGCCGTGGGTGTAGTAGTTAACCGGAGCCAGGGTATGCAGGAAGCCCCAGACACCTGCGCCCAGGAAGGCCATCACACCGGTTCCCATCGCCCACATAACCGCTGCTTTGTTCGGATGGTCACGACGACGCTTGCGCACCATGGTGAAGGCGAACATTGTCATCATAAAGAACGGAATCGGTTCCATCGCGGAGAAGATACTACCCAGCCACTGCCAATATTCAGGCGCGCCGATCCAGAAGTAGTGGTGACCTGTGCCGAGAATACCAGTGATCAACGCCATGGCGATGATCATATAGAGCCACTTCTCGATCACTTCACGGTCTACGCCGGTAGTCTTGATCAGCACGAAAGCCAGGATAGCGCCGAGGATCAGCTCCCACACGCCCTCTACCCACAGATGTACCACCCACCACCAGTAGAACTTGTCACGTACCAGGTTCTCAGGGTTGTAGAAGGAGAACAGGAACATCACCGCCAGACCGATCAGGCCGATCATCAGTACGCTGGTGATCACGGTTTTACGGCCGCGCAGCACAGTCATGCCGAGGTTAAACAGGAAGCCCAGTGCCACCAGCACGATACCGATTTTGGTAATCAACGGTTGCTCTAAGAACTCCCTGCCCATAGTGGGCAGCAGATCATTACCGGTCATCTTCGCCAGGGCGGCGTAAGGCACCATCAGGTAACCGACAATGGTCAGCGCACCGGCAATCAGGAAGACCCAGAACAGTACGACCGCCAGTTTCGGGCTGTAGAGTTCTGTTTCACACTCCTCCGGTACCAGAAAGTAAGCTGCGCCCATAAAGCCAAACAGCAGCCAGACGATCAGCAGGTTGGTATGTACCATGCGTGCCACGTTGAACGGGATCGCAGGAAACAGGAAGTCGCCGATCACATATTGCAGTCCCATGATCAGGCCGAACAGTATCTGGCCTGCAAACAGGCCCAGCGCCGCTATAAAGTACAGACGTGCGACAGATTGAGATTGGTATTTCATCGTGAGCTCTCCGCCTTAACCCTGATCATTCGGTGGCCAGTTGCTGGTGTTGATCTCTGAAGTCCATTTCAGGAATTCAGCCACCGCTTCCAGCTCCTGATCGGACAGGTTGAACTGCGGCATACTGCGACGGCCCGGAATGCCATTTTCAGGCCGGCTCTTGATAAAGCCGATGATCGCTTCCTTGCTGTTGCCGTAACGGGTGTAAACATTACCCAGCTCAGGTGCGAAGTATGCGCCCTCGCCCAGTAGCGAGTGACAGCCGACACAGTTATTCTCCTCCCAGACCTTCTTGCCCAGAATCACCTGCTCGTTGATATTCTCGCGGTGGTCCCTTTCAGGCAGCGTCCGTTCGGTATGAAAGGTCAGGCCAAGGAATACCAGGATGAAGAACAGACTTCCCCCATAGAAGATATTCCTCGCCATCGCCTTGGTGAATGTTTCATTCATTTGAAGCTCCTCAGACCCGGCAGAGGTCACGGATGGCGTGTTTTAGTGGATGCAGGAGCTATTCTGAGGATCGGAGGCGGGCAAAAACTTGATAATTATCAAGCGGCTTTAAAAATATATAATTTATACATTATTAAGCCTCAAATAACGTTATGATGCGCTCACAGCATCAATAACCCGCCGATTATCAATAACAACAGCGGCGTGTAGAGCAACATGCCCCGCTTTAGCAGGTGGCGTACGCCTGCGAGCTCCATATAGCCGAGAATAATCAGACAGGCCTTGGCGACGCTGATTAGCAGTATCAGCGATATAATCTGAGGTGACGGATTCTGCTCGCCGAGCAGGAACATCGACAGGCTGAGCAACATCAGCAGCAGCCAGCACAGTGCAGGGCTGAGTATTCGATTGAGTTTATTCATCAGTGGATCACATAGATCAGCGGAAACAGGATGACCCAGACCAGATCGACCATATGCCAGTAACAGGCACTGCTTTCTGCACCGCTGATCTGGCCCTGGCGATAAGCACCCTGCTTAATCCGCAGCGCAACAAACAGCAGGATGACCAGTCCGAGCACGACATGCAGCAGATGGAATCCGGTGAGCAGGAAATAGCCGGTAAAGAAGGCGTTGCTATCCAGATCATGACCGGCAGCAACTAACTGCTTATATTCCCACAACTTTATAGGGATATAGAGCGCCCCGACCGGTATGCTGAGCAGCCACCAGCCCAGTGCCCCCGGACGGTGTTGACGCAGCCGTACGATCGCCTCGGCGACACAGCCGCTGGAGGTCAGTAACACTAGGGTATTCACCAGTCCGGCAACGGGGTGAAGCAGTTGCTGACCGGCATTGAAAGTCTCAGGATCGTAGCGCCGCAGGGCACTGAATAGCAGGAAAAACAGCGCAAACACCGAAAGCTCGGCGAGGATAAACAGCCACATCGCCAGATCACCGGGTAGCTTTGCTCCCTGCGCTGCCGAAGCGATGGCCGGATCGTCCGTTGGAAGGACGGCTTGACTGGAGCTGTTCAGGATATACCCCCTATGCTGAAAAGGTGCAGAAAAAGATGGCTGGCTGCAGATGCTGCAGAGTAAGAGAAAGAGGGAGCGACCAGAGAGCCGTTGGGCACTCCTCTTTCAAAACCCTTGCGGGTCTATCCTTTGAGGGGAAAAGGATTGGCGCATTATTGGCCCCACAGCGCCGCCTTGCCTTGATATTTGACAATTTTATCCGGTCACAGCGTGATCGGACCTGATTTAGCTAGCACAGAGGTTCGATAAAAGTGAGTAACGACAAGCAGACACTTCAGCAAGCCTGGTTTCGTGCAGAGCAAAACGTGCTCTTTTCAGCGCTGGACCCGGGTATCCGGGAACAGCTGATGGCCGAGTCTAAAGTCGTAGCGCTGGACAATGGCGAGACCCTGTTTCTACAGGGGGACGATGCACGCTACTTTTTCCTGGTGCTGGAGGGGCGCATTAAGCTCAACCGCGTTTCAGTGGATGGCAATGAGAAGATCATCGAAGTTCTGAACCCCAACGGTACCTTTGCCGAGGCGGTGATGTTTATGGAGGGCAGCAGCTATCCGGTCAATGCCCAGGCCATCGGCGCTACACAGGTGCTGGGAGTCAGCAACCAGGCCTATCTGGATTCCATCGCCGGTAATCCGACCTGCAGCAAGCGGCTGATGGGCAAGATGGCCGAGAAACTGCACTTCAGGCTCAATGAGATCGAAACCCTGACCCTGCAGAACGCCCGCCACCGGCTGGTGCGTTTTCTGCTGTCGCTGGTATCTGATCTGACGGTCGATCAGGTCACCATCACCCTGCCGATGGCCAAGCGCCTGATCGCATCCCGCCTGGCGATGCAGCCGGAAACCTTCTCCCGCATTATGCACGAGCTGAAAGACCGCGAGATCGTGGCGGTAAAAGGTTCCGAAGTGCAGGTGCTGGATCTGCAGCAGCTGAAGGACTTTGGCTAAGGGAATCGAATGGCAGTCATACCTGGTGCCACTCTCCACTACCGTGCCTATCTTCCGGTAGGCTCGGGTCTCCAAATTGTGGAGAGTGGCACCAAGCTGTGTCGTTGCAGAACGAAAAAGCTGACGCAGACGCTGAAATCCCAACTTGGGAGCACAACTAATCACTCATCGAACCTGATCTAGCGTAATTGTCCGGCGAACCCGTCTTGACCACTCTGCTGCCCGCTGGTGATAGTGTCCACCTATTCATAAGCGAGTTGCATATCGAGGGCATGAGCCTTATGCCTAGGAAAGATGTACTGGCCCGACTGCCGACGCACAAGGCCAGCGTCATCGATGAGCTGTTGCTGCATAACTGGTAACCGGCGGCAGGCAAGGTGTAATCGCCGGGCGCTTACCAATAGTACCCCTATGTTCTGGCTGGAAAAGCTGCAGGTTTGGGAGTTGTATGAAGCGAGTAGGCTGAGCTGAATTAACCGTAGATCGGCATTAATCAGAGATCAAACGCCGTCGTTAAGACGGCTTTTGATAGCGTTTTTATCAGAGCTAGACAATGAAGGGGGCTCTAGATCCTTAGCTGATTCATCAATTATTGATGAACCACTTTCATTTCGCAAAGCCGCTTTAAAGTTGGTGATGGAGTGTCCAACGTCAGAGCCAAGTGATCTGAGCTTTTTCGTGCCGAATAGCAATGCGATGATCACTGCGACAATCAAAAGTTGCCAAATGCTGATACCTGCAAGCATGTGTACCTCCTGAGTTTTAGAATTCATCTTTCATGCGTCTGAGAGCGGCAAAAATGTTCTGTTCGTCATGTATGTTTTTGTCTTGTGTAATGTGGATGATTTGTTGGATGGAGGGAATATCGGTTCTTAAAAACGGGTTGATATCGAGTTCCAGGGCTAAGGTTGTGGGCAGTGTTGGTGTAGATTGTGCCAGCTTTCGTTGATACGCCGTTTTGGTCTCTTCGATACGTTTGTTGTCGGGCTCCACAAAAGCCGCAAACTCTAGATTTGATAGAGAGTACTCGTGTGCAGGATAGATCGCTGTATCCTGCGGGAGTGCTTTTATCTTGGACAGGGATGCGAACATATCTGCAGATGTGCCCTCAAAGATTCTGCCGCATCCGCCGGAAAACAGAACATCGCCAGAAAATAGAACAGGGTTTTTCGAGTCGGTATTGAAGAACATGATGTGTTCTTGGGTGTGGCCTTTGGCTGACATTACCTCAAAGACTGTCTCGAACAGATTGAACTGATCGCCATCATTTAACCGGTCATCAAGGAGCGTGAGTTTAGAATCTATCGGACCCAGCACTCTGAGGTTGTAATGGTCTTTTAGATATTCAATACCGCCAACGTGGTCGGCATGATCGTGTGTAACCAGAATATGTGTTAACTGCAGGTTGTGTTCGTTTAAGTAAGCTTGGGTGGCTAAACCATCGCCGGGATCAACGGCTGCGGCCGTCGTGTCGTCGTGTATAAGCCAGATGTAGTTGTCGGAAAATGCTGCTATGGGGACGATTTTTAGCATTATTCTTGGCTCTATTTATTGTGTAGTGGCGGGTTGAGAGTCTGTACGCGATGTGAAAGCAGAGATGTTTTGATGAAAAGGAAAAAATGCCCCCTGTGAAGAGGGCGAAAATTGCCATGATGGCAATGGAGCCGGGAAAGTTTGCAAAACCCGGCTCTGGAAGTAGACAAAGTCAGGATGAGATACTCCCGCAATTAGCGCCTTTGAGGGGGTGGGTATGAGTGCAAAAGCGCTGTTTTAGGAGTGAATCTTCCCGAAAGCCAGTGAGTCTTTAGGGTGTACTCACGCCACCCTTAGATGTTGTTTGCTTTCATCTCTTGAGCGATGTAGTCAGCCTGACGAATCGCCAGCGCGACGATGGTCAGCGTTGGGTTTTCTGCAGCGCCAGTGGTGAACTGACTACCGTCAGAGATAAACAGGTTATTGATGTCGTGGGTTTGTCCCCATTTGTTCACAACGCCATCGTTTGCCTTTGCACTCATGCGATTGGTCCCGAGGTTGTGGGTGCTCGGGTAAGGTGGAACCTTGATGGTTTTGATCGCACCAATCGATTCATAAACCGCGGAACCCTGCTTGAACGCGTGTTCGCGCATCGCAACATCATTGGGGTGATCGTCGTAATGTACGTTTGCAACCGGCAAACCAAACTGGTCTTTCACATCGCTATTTAGGGTGATGCTGTTGCTTTCTTGTGGCATGTCTTCACCCACAATCCACATACCTGCCATGTTCTGGTATTCATCCAGCTCGCCGGTGAACTCTTTGCCCCAGTCGCCTGGGTTCAGGAATGCTGCCAGGAATGGCAGACCCAATGACAGAGTTTCCATCTCGTAGCTACCCACAAACCCGCGTTCAGGCTTGTGTTTCGCCTCATCCTGGATTATCCCTGCCATGGTAGTACCACGGTGCATATTGACCGGTTTCTCGAAGATGCCGTAAACAGACCCGGTGACGTGGCGCATGTAATTGCAACCAACCTGACCTGAGCTGTTTGCCAGGCCTTCTTTGTAAATGGCGCTTTCGGAGTTCAGCAAGATGCGAGGACTCTCGATGGAGTTGCCCGCCACGCAGACGATGCGTGCTTTTTGATGTTGCTGCTGACCTTGTGCATCGACGTACAGAACACCGTCAACCTTGCCGGTTTTGTCGTGGGTGATCTTCAGTACGTGGGCTTCTGCACGCAGTTCAAAGTGACCGGTGCCCTGTGCTTTAGGGATCTCGGTGTATAACGTGGACCATTTCGCACCCATACGGCAGCCCTGGAAACAGAATCCAAGCTGGCGGCAGGATGCTCGCCCGTCACGAGGCTGAGAGTTTATCGCCATGCGGCCGGTGTGAACTTCCTTGTAGCCCAGTTCTTTTGCACCGGCTTCCATCACACGGTAGTTGTTGTTACCTGGCAACCCAGGAATACCGTTGGTGCGGGTCACATCCATTTTGTCTTCAGCCTTAGCGTAGTAAGGCTCAAGCTCTTTGAGATCGATTGGCCAGTCGAGCAGGTTAGCACCTTTTACATGTCCGTAGTTTGTGCGTGCTTTCAGCTCGTGCTCCTGAAAACGCAAACTTGCGCCTGCCCAGTGTAGAGTTGATCCGCCCACTGTTTTGCAGATCCAGGCTGGGAGATTCGGGAAGTCTTTGGCAACACGCCAGCTGCCGGACGTGGTTCGTGTATCCAACCACGCTTCTTTGGAGAACATTTCCCACTCTTTGTTTACGAAGTCTTTTCCATAATCCAGATGTTTGCCTGCTTCAAGGCAAACAACGTAGATGCCCTTCTGAGCCAATTCGTTGCTCAGGGTACCCCCGCCAGCACCAGAGCCGATTACCACTACTACGCTGTTGTCATTCAAGTCGAACTTTTTCATTATTATTATCCTCAGCTCTTAGTTCTTCGGCAGCCAATTGATGTCGTTGAAACCACGTTCCAGGTAACCACCGTGCGGGAACGATGGGCCCTGATAGCCAAACGACATCCAGATTTTTTCGTTGTTATAAAGGGCGACAACCACATGGCCCCTTACCGAGTTAAAGAACGGACTGCCTTCCAGCTTTTTAACTGCTTCTAATTGCTGTTCAGCTGAAAGCTTGAGAAAAGGTACGTTAAAGGTGGAATCGAGCTGTGCCACGCCTTTTTTCAAGAGATTCAAAAGGTTTTTGTCCTTCACCGCCTTGGTATCCAACCCTTCAACACAGGCGTCATAGTACATATCGTCCAGGTGCGCATGTGGGTAGAGCACACGACAAAGACGGGACAGTGTTTGTCCTTCTGAATTTCTGATGCTTGCTAGCGTCATCGCCCAAGCATTGGGTGCGATGCTCATGCCGGTAAGTGAGAGAGCGACGGCTCCTGCCGCTGTCAGGCCGCTGGCTTTCAAAAAACCACGTCGACTCATGTTCGTCTTGTTCATTGCGTTCTCCGAGATTTTATTGTTTTACGGATTCGGATTAAGACAAAGACGGCATTTACTGGCTCTTGTCGGGTGTAAACGCCGTACTGTTGTAACTTGCAAATATGTTGTTTGGACGTGTTTGCAGGTTGCTTATCGATAACGGTTTAGCTTTTCGAGAAACTCGATTTTGTAACCGTCGGGGTCAGTCATGAAGAAGAAGCGCGCCAACAGGCTTCCCTCACGGAAGAATTCTTTAATTTCAGCGGGCTCCATGCCTTCTGAGATCAGCTTTTCGCGGGTTTCTTTTACGTTATCAACACATGCCGCCAGGTGGCCGTAACCGGTACCGTGGGTGTAAGGTTCTTCCTGACTATGGTTGTGGGTCAGTTCAAGCTCGAAGTCGTTTTCTTCGTTGCGCAGGTAAACCAGTGAAAAACCGTCAAAATCGAAGCGATCTGCAATATCCAGATCCAATGCGGTTTTGTAAAACTGAAGAGAACGATCCAAGTTGAACACCCGGATCATTGAGTGAATAGCCTTTGCCATTGTAGACGTAACCTCGTTGTATTGACTCAATACAGGTTACAACAGCGTCACGAAGCGGGGTGGTACTGGAGTACTACATCAAAAATGTCAGTTATCAGCGGCCAATTGGATGCGTACAGTTTCCATCACTTCAGAAGGCTGTTCCAGATAGAGCACACAGGCGCAGCGCAGCAGGGATGCAAAGTTGGGTACATCGCCGTTTATGTCGAGTGCTTCATCATAAACGCGAGACAGAAATTTTGGTGTCGTCATCGATTGCTCTTGTGCGACATAATCAAGAATTTTCCAAAACTTCTCTTCGAGCTTGACGCTAGTTGAGTGTCCGCCCAGCCGTATAGATCGAGACACAAACGTATAGTTCGCTGGATCTTGACCTGCAAAAATATGGCACATAACGAAAACACCTTGTAGTTACCTGATTAAAGGATAGATCAGTAGGGGTACCCTATTGAATCGTTATCGATACTGCAAGATGTGTAGTAGCCGATAATTCCTGATTGGGATTCATTCAGTCGTGATGGGCAGATCTAGCTAAGTAAGCGTAAGGGGCTGTTAGTGATCAAAAGCCCCTTACGCTTAGGGGCTTTGTCGCAGTTTCGGTGAGCGGAAAAGCCTCGTCATGGAGGGAGCTACTACCTACTTCGCTACCACAAATGGTTCTCTTTTTTCAGATGTAGAGCTATCTGAAGCAAAACGTGCTTAAACAAGGACGGAATGCAGAAACCACCCCGTATCCTACTGTTGCTTATGGAGCTGCCCCTTCCAGATGATCCAGCGGTTTAGCCGCAGCCGATTCATGGCGCTCTACCCGACTGGTATGCAGGTACTGCGAGGTGGTATCGATGCTGTCATGACCGGCATCGGCCTGGACATGTGACAGCGGCCGCTGGTTAAGGTTGATATCGTGGGAGATGCCGGTATGGCGGATGCTGTGCGGCGTCATCTGCCTCATCTCCTGGGCATCCTGCTCAAAACCATCCCGTTCGATCGCCTCAGCGGCCAGAGCGAACAGCATATTCAACTCTTCACGTAGCTGACGAATTCCCAGGTTGGCATTGATCAGGCCGCTGTCACGTCCCCGGCCCGCCGCGCGGTGACGGATAAACAGCGGGGCTTCCTCATTCGGCGTCGGCAGCGGCGGCAGCCCCAGGTGGCGGCGATAGCGCTTCAGCGCCTTCAGCAACTGGTTGGATACCGCCACGGTACGCCGCTTACCGCCTTTACTGCGCGGTATATGAAAGCCCCAGACACCGGTTTTGCTGTCGCGGCGAAACTGCCCCATCATCGGCGAAAAGCCCGGCCGGGCGGCTGCCTCGGATATACGCAGGTAACAGCTGTACATCAGGGTGATCAGAAACAGAGTGCGTTCATGCTGCTCCGGATCTTTGTTGGCCAGTGAGCGGGCGGTAGAGATGACATAGGACCACTGCAGCTCGGTGAAGGCGCGGATCTCCTCATCATCTTCACGCATCACCATGCTCTGGCTGCCGGACTTAAAGCGGCCGTTTTTCATCAGCATCATCGCCGGATTGCGTTCGGTGTACTCTTCGTTGATCAGATAGGCAAAGAATGCCGACAGAATCGCCAGCTTGGTTTTCAGGGCTTTATCGGTAATGCGGTAAGGCTGCTCCACCCCGTCCTGCTTTTTGCCCAGGAAGGGTCGCCACTGGGGATTGGGTACCCGCTCATCCAACTCTTTATCGATGACAAACTGCGCTACATTGCGGTAGGCCACCAGGTCTTTTGGTGGCTGAGTGCAGTAATCGATATAGCGCATCAGTACCCGGCGGGTGATATCTGCCACCGAGACCTCTTCGGCATCAAAGCACCAGTGCAGGAAAGTGGTGAGCTCGCTGCGATAGGTTTTGTAGTTGTTCTCGCTGAATTTCTGCTCCAGCAGCCAGTCCACCGCATGCTCATAGATCAGCGCCGCATCGGCTACTTTGTGCAGGGTTACATTCGCTATGTACTGGTTAATGCAGGCGTTTCCCTCCTCCAGATACTGCACGGCATCAAACAGTGGAATTGCCGGCGGCAGCTCGGATAAAGCGGACAGGGATGGCTTTGATGCGGACATAGTCGGACTCAGCGGAATAAATTCATTCCACTGAGTCTAACAAAAACAAAGACTTATGTTTATAACTTAAAGCTGAGACAGTAGATTATTCGACCGGCATGGTATGGCGGCAGCTATCGGGGTCAGCGCTGCGGAAGGCACTGCAGCCCCAGAATTCGCCTTTCTTGCCTTTACGTAACTGCATCATGGCACCGCAGCGGGCGCAGCTGGGTATCTCGCTGGCGCAGTCGCGATTACAGCAACGATAGGCCGATCGTTCCGGCCGCATCACCGAGTCACATTCAGGACAACCGGACTGACGATATTCGCAGCGGGGATACTCGGTGCAACCATAGAAAACCCCGAAGCGGCCTTCCCGGCGTTGCAGCTTGCCACGACTGCATTCAGGACAGGTTACTACTTCAGAGTCGACGTCGGCCGGCCCGAACTCTTCGGTTTCCAGCTTATACCCCGGCTGCATCAATTCATTGATGAAGCGCGAAGGCCGGGTCATATCGCTGATCAGGTAAACCCGGTGACGGGCACGGGTCAGGGCAACATAGAACAAGCGGCGCTCTTCCGCATCCGGATAAGGCTCTGCTGCAGGCAGCATCGCATCCAGCAACGGATGTGTCTGTTTCTCTGACGGAAAGCCAAATCGGCCGCTGACCATATCCAGTACCACCACATAATCCGCCTCTTTGCCCTTACTGGCATGGGCGGTCATCGCATCGATATTAAGGTGCTGATACTGCTGGTTGAGGGAATCCAGCGCCGAGCGATCCGGCAGACTGAAGCTGTAACGCGCCAACAGATAGACTGTCTGGGCTGCTGTCGTGTCCTGAGCGGCCACAATCTGATTGATACGGATCAACACCTCACGCAGCGGGCGGATTGCCTCTTTCGGGCTATAGCTGCTGCGCAGCAGCGAGACCGCAGGGCCTTCGACCTGGCTATGGGTTTGCAGCACTTTGTCGATCTGGGCCGGATTCTGGCAGACAAAGCGGCTGGCCAGATCGCAGATCGCGTTGTTAAAACGGTAAGTTCTGTCCAGCGCAATCACCCGGGTTGGGCCGAAGTATTCACTGAAACCGGTGGTCAGGCTGATATCACTGCCGCTAAAGCGGTAGATCGACTGCCAGTCATCACCGACGCAGAACAGCGAGCGTCCGCGCTCATGAGGTTGCTCCTTCAGTGCCTTGATCAGTTCGGCGCGGGATGCCGAGATGTCCTGAAACTCATCCACCAGTATATGAACCCAGGGTGATTGAAAACGCCCGCTGCGTACATAGTGAATGGCGCGGTTGATCATATCGTCAAAGTCGATCTGTCCGGCGTCCTCCAGATTCTCCTGATAGAGCGCAGTCACCGGTTGCAGCAGCTTAAAGGCGGCGTTCATCCGGCCGGGATCAGAAGATGCCTGAGCCAGCGACACCAGTTTATCGCTGTCCATATTGCTGGACTTGGCGTGTTTCAGCATCTGAGCCAGCAGGTCGCTGACCTGCTTCAGGGCGCCGAACTCGCGCAAGGTCTCCAGCACCGCTTTATCCGGCAGAGGCTCCAGCTCTATCTCAAGCGTATTCATCCTCTCGGCCAGCTGAGCGGTTAACTGTCCGCTTTTCCAGCCGGCATAATCACAACGGATCAGGTGCCAGTTCTTCGGACTGCATTGCTGCTCGATCTTGGCGTGATCTTCCAGCAGTTCGGCGGCACTGAACCACTGCGGCGCCGCTCCGTTATGATCGAGCGGCATATAGTGAATACAGGTGCCCTCCTCGGGCAGCAGGAATATCGCTCCCTGCAACGGCTTGCCCGCCACGCCCGGATGTTGCTGGTAGCCCGCCTGGTAGTTGTACTCAATGCCGTGACGGAACAGGAAGTTGCCGATCAATGCTTCGGCGACACTGGCGACGGTTTCCCCCTTCAGGGTCTTCACTTCGTTCTCGGTCAGCGCATAGAGGTGATCGCCTTCGCGTTGATAACGGAACGGGTCTATATCGGCATAGAGGTACTGCACAAAGTAATCGAGCACATCACTGAGGTAGTCAGGACGCTGCAGCAAGTGGTTGAAGCTCTGCTCGACAAAGTTTCGTTGCAGGCGCTCGTCTTCGGCCATCAGGGTCATGGCGGGCTGCTGCCCCTCGACCTGGGCAATAATCATCCGCCCCAGGGCATGGAAGGTCTGCACATTGAGGCCATTGATGCTATCGCCCAGCTTTTGCTGCAGGCGTTCGCGCATCTCGGCGGCGGCCTTACCGGCAAAGGCCAGCATCAGAATTTGCTGCGGCGATGCCTGATGGTCGCTGATCAGGTAAGCGGCGCGGCCGATCATAGTACTGGTCTTGCCGGTACCTGCGCCGGCCAGTACCAGGTTATTCTCCTCATCCAGCAGGCAGGCATGGCGTTGCTGCTCTGTCAGGGGGTGGCTTTCAATACTGTCGAATAACTGACTGTAACGCTCGCCCTGACGCTGGAAAAATCGCTGATGGAGCTTGTCCAGTGTATCGTCCGGCCAGCCTGATATGCGGTGCAGGAACTCCAGCGGAGCCTGGGCAGAATCAGCACCGGGCTGCTCGGCCGGGCCAAAGCGATAGATGGCTGCCTGTGCTTCTGATCTGATCTGCTGAAAACGCTGCTGGCGCAGATAGTGGCGGTCAGACAGTTGCTGTTTCAACAGGTTGGCCTGGGTAAACACGGCGTCCTCTAACAGCAGAAAGCGTAAGCGGTTAATCTCAGTGCGCAGCTTGTTGGCATCGGACTTAGTCAGTGCTTTGATCTGCAGGGATTCGCCGGTTTCGTTACCAGGCTCTGCTTGCAGCAGATACATCAGGGTGCTGCTGGTCATGCCGTCGTCCAGTTCAACCGGCGTAGCAATATCAGTCAGGGCGATCGTTCGCTGGTCAATCTGCAGTCTATCTGCTTGCAGGCTGATCTGTTGCCAGTTTGCCCCCAGTACTTTCTGCGGCATCGTGACCTTGATGTTCAGGCCGTCAAAATCGTCGTTCATGACTGATGCTTGCCTCTCTCTGTCGCAGACGGCGCCGGAAACCGGGTGATGGCGTCACCGCTGTGCCACCGGGGATATTTCTGCATAATGCTCTGAAACAGCTCCGAGGCGATATGGTCATCCAGCCATTGTTGCAGCGCCTGGTAACCGGTGGCGTAAAACCACTCCCGGTCGACATGGGCGCACTGGCGAATAAAGGGAAATATCGCCATATCGGCAATGGTCAGGTGGTCAGTTGCCAGGTAACCGTTGTTTTGTTGCAGTAGCCGGTCCAGCTTGGATAGCGTAACCTCACACTGGTCACGGTAGTATTCCGGACTGTGTTCCGGGTAACGATCGGCATATTTGTAACGGTCCAGATGCTGCTTAAAGACAAAATCATTTTCCTGAATCAGTCCTTCCGCCTGCCACAGCCAGTCCAGCTGATCGACTTCACGGCCAATCAGCCAGCCGGCCGGATCGTTCTGTTGCAATGCCCAGCGCATAATATCGCGACTTTCCTCAATCACCCGGCCGTCTGGCTGCAGCACCACCGGCACAGTACCCTTGGGTGATATCTGCAGCATTTCTGCCGGTTTATCCCGCAGAACCACTTCGCGCAGCTCAACCTCCACGCCACTGTATGCGATGGCAAGCCGGGCACGCATAGCGTAGGGGCAACGTCGGAAAGAATAGAGAACCGGAAGTGAAGCGTCAGTGGGCATAGTCTTTTCTACTGGCGATTATTTAGTCTGGTAAGCGCAATGGTTTGGGCGCGGACCGATCTGCGGATGGTTGCGACAGGTATCCGGCCTGACCTGGTAAATGGTGCAAAGACGGGTTTTCTGGTCCAGGTAGACGCAATCATCATTGGAACGCTGGCTCAGTGTGTAGGTTTCAGTCTTAAAGTTAAAGTGCTGAATTACGCCCGCCTTGGTCAGGCGTTTCGCCAGCTTTTTCGCCGGCTCATCCACTTCAAAAGGGTCAGCCACGCCCATGCGGGCCAGGTCGTCGAATTTTACCTCGACCGGCAGGCTGCAGCAGGTGCCCCTGCAGCTGTCGCACAGGCCTTTTTTATATTTCACCCAGGTTTTCAGATTGTCGATATTGGCGGAGATTAGCTTTTGGGACATGACGCGATGCTGATAAAACTGCAGAATAATGGTTGTGGGCGGCGATCATAGCAGCGTTGGCTTAAGCCATAAAGCGAGTACGACCTCCCCGGAACGTTTAACGACCCGTACTTTATCTCCCGAGGAGTCCCATGGAGCTACAACCGGAACTGCAAATCCCCCACCTGATCAGCAAGCAAGAGCGCTGGAGCCTGATCAACGACCCTTTGGCAGATGATCCGGTTGCCGCCCTGAAGCGGGATCGCGAACTGTTACAGGAGGTTGCCGCAGGAACGCGCAGCGCCACCGCCAGAATCTGGGAGAACCCACAATGTCTGGTAGTAACCCGTCGGGAAACCCGTTTTCCGCAGTTTACAGCTGCCTGTGAGCAGTTGAAGAGTGAAGCCTGGCCGGTTTTGGTGCGCGAGAGTGGCGGAACCTGTGTGCCCCATCAGCCGGGAATTATTCACTTTACCCTGTTCTACCCGCAGTCTTCAGTGCGTTCTCCAAGTCTGGATGACACTTACATCGCCCTGTGTGAACCGATCCGGCGCGCCATCGCCTCTTTTGGCATAGAAGCGCACTACGGCGAAACCGAAGGTTCCTATTGTGACGGTGATTTCAATCTTAATATCAACGGTCTTAAGGTCACCGGCACCGCCCAGCGTATCGTCGGCGCACCAAAGAATGAATACGGTATTAAGAGCGCTGTTATGGCGCAGGCAATGATTGTCGTGGATGCCGATGCGGTGGCAGGCACCGACTGGGTGAACCGTTTTTACAAGCTGGCGGGAAATGGGCGCCGATTTAAGCCTGAAGTGGCAACCTCGGTTAAGGCGCAACTGGATGGCACAGACCGCATATTACAGCAGTCAGGTATCACAGACTTTACTCTGCTGTTCCGTCAGCGCCTGGCCGAAGCTTTTGTTGAACTGGCACAGCAGGACTAACGTTAGCTGAACGACAGCCACAAAAAAGCCTGAAGTAATTTCTATAAAACCACATTCAGGCTTTTGATTTATAAGATTTTATATGGATAAACTCAGCCTTCCGCGTAAGCTCTGCGCACCTCTTCGGCGATGATGTCGATGCCGCGCTGTACCACCGCAGGCTCCTGGGCGGCATAGTTCACCCGGATACATTCATGCTGGTGGGCCCAGTTGTCGTCATCGATTCCCGGGAAGAAATGATGCCCGGAAACCACCACCACACCGCGTTCTTTCAGGCGCTCGTACAGGGTCTGACTGCTGATCGGCAGGCCTTCAAACCACAACCAGAGGAACATAGCCCCTTCGGGTTTATGGATATGGTATGGCAACTGATCGCCAAAGGCCTTACGGAAAGCGCTGACGGCTTCCTCCGAACGGCGCTTATAGTGTGGTCGAACTACATCGTTACTCAGGCTGATGATCTCGCCGGTTTTTACCAGTTCCTGAGTCATCACCGCACCAAAGCTTCCGCTGGCCAGGTTGATGATGGCGTTAATGCCAGACACCGCCTGAATCACCTCTTCGGAGGCGACAATAATTCCGGTGCGCGCCGCTGGCAGGCCCAGCTTTGACAGGCTGAGACAGACGATGCTGTTTTCATTCCACATCGGTGTTGCCGGGGTATAGATCAGGTTCGGGAACGGCATACCGTAGGCACCGTCGATCATCAGCGGGATATCGTGCTGTTGTGCCAGCGCATCCAGCCGGGCCAGCTCTTCATCGGTGATAACATTGCCGGTCGGATTGGTCGGCCGGGATACGCAGATGGCCCCGGTTTCTTCGCCAATCGACACTTCATTAAAGTCGATACGGTACTTAAACAGGTGATCATCCTGGCGTTCGATCTGAGGATGACCGGCGGTAAAGAATTCCCGTTCCAGCCCTGCATCGGCGTAACCGATATACTCCGGCGCCAGTGGTAGTTGAATCTTACGCTGACTGCCATCATCAAATTTACCGGCGAACATATTAAACAGCATAAAGAAGCCGGACTGACTGCCGTTGGTCAGGGCGATATTTTTTGCTGTGATATTCCAGCCCAGCTGCTTTTTCAGCAATGCGGCCAGGTCGGTCAGCAGCCCAAGATGGCCCTGAGGCGGGTCATAGATGCCCACCAGCTGACGAAAAGTTTTGGGATCATCCACTACCTGCTGCAACCTTGTCTTCAGGCGCTGCTCAACTTCCGGGATATGGGCAGGATTGCCGCCCCCCATCATGATCATCTCTTTATCACCTGCCAGCGCGTTGCCGAGATCATCCATCAACGTAAGAATGCCGGATTCTGTGGTGAATTTTTTTCCGAATGTAGAGAGTTTCATACTGCTGTGTCCGTAATCGTATCCTTGCTGACTGATTCACCAGCGGGCCTTGTGAGCGGTGACTGGCGAAGAGGCGCAAAGATTACCAGTAAATCCCCGCGATTACCGTGCAAATTAATGCTTCGCCAGCATCAAAAGGGAGAAATGCTGCGAATAACTGATTTTAATTAGAGAAAAATACCAACATATATCTTTTTCAGTCTTGTATATATGACTTTCAGGGTAAAACACTGCAGTTTCACCTTCCCTTTTCTCTTTCTGCGTCACGATTTCGATTGCGCCGGAATCGCCTGAAATCTGAGGAAACCCGGAGCAAGTAATCTGTGTTACTTACTAATATAGCCAGTCGCTTAAACAGTGATAAAAGATATCAATCAGTATCCAATACGTATTCCTGTATTTGTTTGCTGGTTGTCGACGACTAATTTGTATACTTCCGGGGCTTGCTATGGGAAAAGGCCGCATCTTGCAGGATGCTATAGCGCGAAGCCTGTACCGGTTTCAAGCGCTATACGGTATTCGAATATAGCCAGGGGGCCTGTTAATATTGTCGTTTTCGATCTGATCGGCGAATACCCTGTTCAGGCATCGGTGGGTTGTGCAACATTTTACGGAATTGATCTATCACGAGTTTTTCTTCGGACTAAAATCCAATCACTGTCTCAACCTAATCTATAATCAATCCGTACACAGGCCTTTTACAGGGATGCATAAGACTCTATGTCGATGTCGTTAAACTGCAGACAATTCAGTCGGATCGCCAGTATTTCTGTGGCTCTATTCGTGCTGATACTATCGTCCCACACCCCTCTGGCGTTAGCTGGCAGCCCCGCTCCCCCGGTGGTGATCGTCAACCCTTCTGTCGATGTTGATTTCTTTTCTGATGGCGATCTCTGGGCCATTTTTGGCGTCCATTATCGCGCCTGGCCTGATGGCTCCGCCGTAAAAGTATTCGTACTACCGGACAAACATCCTGTACATCGTTCCTTTGCAATCAAGCGATTGCACACCTACCCCTATCAATTAAAACGGGTTTGGAAGCGCCTGGCTTTCTCCGGCACGGGACGTGCCCCCTACATAGTTAAGGATCAACAGGAAATGTTGCTAAAAGTCTCTTCGACACCCGGTGCTATCGGGTATGTAGACGCCGATTTTGATACAGGAGAAAGCCATGTCCTTATCGTCACCCCATAAGCAACGCTTGCGGTGTCTGAGTTTAGGCATTCTCACCCTGGCCGGCAGCTCGACCGCCACGGCGATCGAAGTGTCCGATCAGCTTTCTGTACATGGCTTTGTCAGTCAGTCCTATGTGCATACCGCGGGTAACAACTACTTTGGCGACTCACAGGACGGTAGCTTTGACTACCGCGAGCTGGGTATCAATGCCTATTGGCAGCCAACCGCTGACCTTAGCTTTGCCGGCCAGCTACTCTCCCGCTCGGCGGGTAATCTGAGCGATGGTGATCCGCGTATCGATTATCTGCTGGCCGATTACAGCATTGGTAAGAACCCCGATCTCTGGGGTGGCGTGCGATTAGGGCGATTCAAAACACCTTACGGTTTCTATAACCAGACCCGCGACATCCCCCACGCCCGCCTGGGTGTCATTGCTGCGCCTTCAGTCTACTTCGAGCAGCTCAGGGACACCTTACTGGCAACGGATGGTTTGAACCTATACGCCGGCAGCGTTAACAGCTGGGGAACGCTCGAACTGGATATGTTTGCCGGTAAAGCCAAGGGCGGTGTCGCTGAGCTGGAATACTTTGCCCTGCAGACCGATGCGCCGGGCGAATTCGATAGTATCGATGTCTGGGGCGCTCAGATTCGCTACGAGCCGATTGGCGGACAAACCCGCTTCGCTTTCAGTATCTATGAACCTGACTTGCAGTACCTGCCGGGATCACCCGATCCGTTTGAGCCGGGAACGGTCGAATCAACGGCGTATCTGCTGTCTGCTCAATACAATGCGGAAAGATGGTCGCTGACAACGGAATATTCCCGCATGGAAAACGACCTCGCAGGATTCGGTCCCCGCTTCCCATCCAAAGAAGGGGTGTCAGAGGCCTGGTACCTGCAGGGTGAATACCACTTATCATCGGAATGGACACTGATGTTACGTTACGAAGAACAATATCTGGATACCGCCGACCGAAAAGGAACCCGGCTGTATGAGCCTGTCTTTGGTATCGCCCACCTGGCGTTTTCCAAAGGGATTGCTGCCGGCGTTCGCTGGATTCCGGCCCCGGACTGGGTAATTAAAGGCGAACTTCATCATACGGATGGTACACTCTGGCTACCAAAGCAGGACAACAAGAGTATTGCGGAGCGGGAGAAGGTCTGGAACTTTTTCGCCCTGCAGTTTGTATATAGTTTTTAGATAAGCGTATGACTGAATGAATCTGATCCCCAAGATGAGTATCAAATGGAAGGCAGTGATCTTCCTCAGTGCTGTACTTATCTCCATCTCCGGACTGATGGTCGGATTGTATACCTGGTCGATAGAAAATCTCGAACAGCGCCAGCAGGAGGTTTTCCGGGATAGCGCTATCACCGCCCTGGACGGGTTGCTCAGTGACTGGCGAAATGAGCAGACACAGCTGGCGGTCCTGATTCCTGGCCTCAGCAATGTCGACAGTGCATTGCGGACTGAACAGCGGGATGAGATTAAGAGAGCGCTGGAAACTCACTGGCAACGGCTCTCGCTCTATATCGACGTCAACTATCTTCACCTTTTCAGCGAAGATGGCCACAGCATTACCGGTATTCACCGAAATTACGATACAACGGCATTACAGCTTGAGATCATACGCAAAAACGTTCAGGAAGTTCTGGATACAGAAGAACCGGGAAACTTCCTGATCTGTGACAGTCAGTGCAGCCTGTATGTGGTTGAGCCTTTTATTCTCGATAACGGCGTTCGCGGTGTTATTGCGATCGGGCGCAATATTGCAGATATTGCATCCCGTTACTTTCGCCAGACGGGTGCCGACCTTGCTCTGATTTTGCCGGGTGCCCGAAACCGCAACGATGAACGTTATCTCGAACAGTGGAATCAGGAGGTTTGGGCGCTGAGCCACGTAAACCGCCGCCTGCCACTGTTACGGCAACTTCAGGCAAGCAGCGGTCCCTCGCCAGACGGGGCTGAAGTTACGGCGGCCAGCGGTCGTACCTATCGGATTACCGAACTGGCCCTCCAGTCACACCAGAACTTCCAGGGCGAACTGACCCTACTATCGATCGCGGATGTCACAGAGGTTAAAGCTGCCCAGGCAACCACAATCAGGGCCGGAGTCGTTACCGGACTGATTGGACTGTTGCTATCAGAATTGTTGCTGGTGTGGCTGATCTGGCGGCCAACAGAGCGCCTCAGAAGCCTGGCGGCGGCCTTACCATTGCTGGCGGATAACCGGTTCAGGGATGCTCAAAGCCGGATTGAGACACCTCGCAGCAGACTCCTGCCCGATGAGTTCGATGTGCTGGAAAATTCAGCGCTTAACCTCTGTAGTCAGCTGGAGCAGCTGAATATCCAGGTGGAGGAGCGTACCGGATCCCTTAAATCGAATATGGAAGAGCAGAAACGGGCCCGCGAATTCATGCACCGGGTTCTGGATACAGCGCCAATGGTGATCCTGACGCAGGACCTTCACGGCACCATCTATATGATGAACAGAATCGGGCGAACGCTGACCGGCTGGGATGGCGAGAACGATCACAACCCGGATTTCTATAGCCTGCACCTGACGGAATCCCTGCCAACGGACGTGCAGTCGCGGATGATGTCTATCATCGATCAGACGGCAATGGGGTTTCAGCATGAAGGTCATCTGCGTGATGCCGGACGCCTGCACTACATGACATGGTTCCACTCGACAGTGACCGGTGAAGCCGGGCAGAGCCTGATCCTGTCCGTTGGCGTCGACCTGACTGAGCGAATTGAAGCGGAACAGAAACTGTCATGGCTGGCTTCCCACGACCCGCTTACCAGCCTGGTGAACCGTCACAGCTTCCAGGAACGCCTCAGACAGGCGGTTGCCGAGGGACGCCGGGGAGCCTTGTTGTTTATAGACGCCGACCACTTTAAGTATATTAATGATACTGCGGGTCACGCGGTTGGCGATCGGGTACTTAAAACCATCTCGACAACATTGCTGGAGAATACGCGTGACACAGATGTAGTATCGCGCCTCGGTGGTGATGAATTTATTATCCTGCTGCCGCGGGCCAACTATATCGATGCCCGTAAGGTGATGGCGAAGCTAAGTCGGTTGCTGAACGGCTCAATCACCCTCAGTGACGGCTCGCTGCAGCATTTCAGTTGCAGCATCGGTGGCGCACTCTACCCCGATCACGGTCATACCGACGAAGAGTTGCTGGCCCATGCCGATATGGCAATGTATCAGGCCAAGCAACGCGGTCAGGGCCAATGGCACCTGTTTGATGAGACCGAATCGATCCTGCAGCGTATCCAGACCGATGTGCACTGGCAAGATCAGATCCGCCGGGCGCTTGAGCAGAACCGCTTCCAGCTGCACTTCCAGCCGATCATGCAGATCGACCGTTGCGAAGTCAGTCATCACGAAGTGTTGCTGCGTATGGTGATGGATAACGGTGATATCGCCATGCCTGGCCAGTTTATCGAGGTGGCTGAACGCACCGGCCTGATCGGCCAGATCGACCAGTGGGTACTGGCGGCGACAATGCGCTACCTGGCGGAATACCAGGAGACCTTTGGCGACAGGCTGAAGCTTGCGGTCAATGTCTCGGCTCCGACGCTTCAGGCGCCGGGCTTTACCAAGATATTTTTCCGTCTCTGCCATCGTTATCAGATCAAACCGTCCCAGATAATCATCGAGATTACCGAAACCGCCTTCCTCGATGACCTGAATACCGCGAAGCAAACCTTACAGATGCTGGTTGATCAGGGTTGTCAGATAGCGCTGGATGATTTCGGTGTGGGCTATTCGTCGTTCAACTACCTGAAAAAGATGCCGCTGACCTACGTCAAACTGGATGGCTCTTATATCAAAGGACTTGCAGAGAGCGATGAAGAGCAACTCTTCGTCAGGTGCCTGTCGGAGATGGTGCGCGGTTTCGGCATGATTACAGTGGCCGAGTTTGTCGAAACGCCGGAAGTCCTGAATATACTGCGGCGTCTGGGTGTGAACTATGCCCAGGGATATCTGATCGGCAAGCCCTCCCCTGAGCTATCGGACAACTTCTCGATGGAAGAAGAGATCCAGATTGTCTCCGACGAGATTTAACACGGCAGATAACCCGCGTAATCAGATAATCTCAGAGGCCTGTGACAGGTTCTCTGAGATTTTCGGTTTCAGAAGCGCGCTTTAAGGCGGATGTATCCCCGCCGCTCCAACCGGTTTTTCGCCGTGCTCTCGCGATTGTCCCGATCAAACAGGTTTTGCACGATCAGCTCAAGCTGCCAGTCCGCCGCCCGGGATTTGGTTGTATAGGCCAGTCGCAGGTCAGTTCTCTGTATCACGCCAGTCGCCTCGCCGTCCCAGTTGGATGATCCTGCTACAAAGTAGTGAACGCCGCCCAGCGTCAGGCCCCGGCCTAAGCGATGGCTATAGAGCAATGAAGCACTATGGTCGGGAAAGTGGCTTGCCAGGTCCTCAATGCCTCCCAGCCCTTTATCCAGCTCGCCCCGTGTCTCGATATAGGCGTAGGTAGCAGCCAGAATATCATCCCGCCGTGGCCGCATGCGGAACTGCACCTCCAGTCCCTGCTGATGCCAGTTGCCACCGTTCTGCGGCACTCTCACCTGCTGGTCTGCGAGGTCATTGGCTGCGATTAACCGGGTATCGATGCCCCTGGATACCTTTTCATGAAACAGACGGATATCCAGCTGGCGCTTGTAGCGCTGCCACTGCTTTAGCACGCCAATATCGAATGCGTTCAGTCTCTCGGTGCGCAGTGAGCTGTTAGGGCGCCAGACTTCATCGAATGTTGGCCCGGGGAGTGGGCTTTGCAGATTCAGTTCGGCATTGAATGCCAGCATAGACGGTATCCGGTGCGCCAGAGTATAAGAGCTGCGCAGGCTGAGGTCCTGTTGAGGCTGATAGTTGACGGCCAGCCGGGGTGATAGTTTTAAAGCGTCGATCTTGTTGCCTTTTTCGGCCATCAGGCCGAAAGTCAGGCGTAATGGCTCTGTTGGCTGGAGTTCCAGGTTGCCGAACAGGCGCCAGCGCTCGGCTTTCAGGTCTGACTCAGAGTTCAGTACTGTCGGGCTGCGTCCGAGTGACTGACGGTAACCGATGCCGCTGACGATATGTGATTTCGCCCCTAACCGTCCGGACAATTGATATTCGAGGTCACGTATCTCTGTCTGACCGTGTTCCAGTACGGCCCTGACTTCGCCGGGATTGGCGGAGATAACACCGGCCGCCAGATCTTGGGGGATTCCGGCAAACCCGGCCAGCTCGACGGGCCTCATCTCGGGCGTGTCCAGATTCAGCGCATTCCGGTATCCCGTGAGCTGATGTGTAAAACCATCCAGGTCTTCATGCGTCCAGCGCAGCAACTGATAGTCGTAGTTGTAGTCACGGGGTATGAAGAGATTGTCGACCGCGATCCCCTCCCAGTCAGCCTGTCCCCAGGTTCCGCCAAGCTGAATATCCACTGTGTCGACGAAGGTTGGCGTGAATTCACCGTAGAAGTTAATACCGCGATTTGTTTCCTGATCGGATAACGCTTTACTGCCAGCAGAGCGGTCGTAGTTTGCTGATAACAGAAGATTGAAGGTCTCACTGTTCTCAACATGCTGAAACTGATATTGGCGGCTGTGCAGGCTGCCGAAGCGGGTACTGACGGAAGAACCTTCCGTTTCCAGCGGATGCCTGGTCACGATATTAACGGCCCCGAGGAAGGCATTGGCGCCGTGGGTGGGCGTATTGGAACCACGGACAACCTCGATATGATCGATATCGTCCAGGTAGACCCCCAGCGAGCCCCAGTCCACGGTAGAGAGCAGTGGCCAGTAGACGGCCCGGCCGTTAACCATCACCTCAAGCCGGCGCGGGAATATATCGCGAATACCGTGATAGGAAACTGCCCCGCCATTGCTGTTGTTTGCCAGCGAGAGCATGCCGGGAACCAGCCGGAACAGGTCCTGCACCCTGACCGCGCCGGATGCCTCGATCAGCGCGCGGTCAATGACGGTGATTGATACCGGAAGGTCTTTTGCGGGCTGCTCAACCCGGGTCGCCGAGATGACCGCCGGAATCTGATCGAACAGTGCCGTTTCATCGAATAACTGCTCGGCGCTGAGGCAGGGAGCCGCCGTTGCCAGAAGTATCGTCAGGCTGAGTTTTTTCCGCAGGGTGTAGTCCATTACATTCAGCCCGGTCCGTTACAAATGACAGTTCGATCAAAAAGTGTCGCAGATCAGCAACAAAATTTGCGACCGGATTATCCCACCATCCAGATCGTGGCGGCAATACGGCCAAAGCGCTGTGGCAACTGAAGTTAAAGTAAAACTCAGAAAAATGGGTGTATTTTCAGCAGCAGGTGCGATGGCTTCGGTAAAGATCGCCTAAACTGTTTAAAAAGCGAACATGTGTGTTCGTTCAATAAATCTGCAGAGATTCATTTTCATTGCAAGCCGGGACGCTGTGACCAACCTGAATATTAAGGAGGACTCAGCCGATGACTGTATCCGAGCATATCCGGGAACTTTGGCCACTGTTCCTGTACGGGCTAATGGCGGTCACGCTGGTGGCCCTGATACTGGCGGTGTCCTCTGTGCTAGGCCAGCGACATCGCGCCCGTGCCGCCGATGAACCCTTCGAGTCCGGCATCGTTCATGTCGGCGACACCCATATCCGGTTTTCAGCCCCCTACTTTGTTATTGCCGTACTGTTTGTCATCTTCGACCTGGAAGCAGCGTTTATCTATGCCTGGGCTATCTCTTTTCCACAGTCAGGCTGGGCAGGTTTAATAGAGATCGGCATTTTTATCGGGATACTCCTGATCGCGCTGTTCTATCTTTGGCTTTTGGGTGCCCTTGAATGGGGAAATCGAGCCGACAACACTACTCTGCGCCCGCAGCCGATTCAGGGGGACAGTCAGATCCTGAGCGGCAAGCTGCCCGCGCCTGCCCCGGCCGAGCCTGAGGTGCGGTTATGAGCTGGAACCTGACACCGGCGAATGGTTCTTCGGTCATAGCGCGTTCAGAACCAAACCAGGATCATCTGAAACAAAACCTCTTTATGGCACGGCTTGAAGATATGGTCTCCTGGGGACGAAGCCATTCAGTCTGGCCATTCAATTTTGGCCTTTCCTGCTGCTACGTCGAGATGGCAACCGCCTTCACTCCCCGCCACGATATCGCCCGCTTCGGGGCTGAAGTGATTCGGGGCACACCGCGTGAAGCCGACCTTATCGTTATTTCAGGCACTGTCTTTCGCAAGATGGCTCCGGTGATTCAGCGTCTCTATGAACAGCTGATGGAGCCGCGCTGGGTTATTTCCATGGGGTCCTGTGCCAATTCCGGTGGCATGTATGACATCTACAGCGTAGTGCAGGGCGTTGACAGCTTCCTACCGGTGGATGTCTATGTACCCGGCTGTCCGCCAAGGCCTGAAGTGCTGCTTCAGGGCCTGATACTGCTGCAGGAATCCATCGCCAGCGAGCGCCGTCCCCTGAGCTGGGTGCTTGATAGCCAGGGCCACGCCACGCAGCGCATGACTCCCTCTTTTCGTGATCAGCTCCAGGAGGAGCGTAATAACCAGACGGATCTGAAAAAACCTGATTCGATCTGAGGCTGATGCGATGGGGAACATGCTCTCAATCCAGCCCGTTACCCAGACACTGCTGGGGCAGTTTGGCCCGGAGACCGTGCAGCAACAACTCACCACAGATCAGATCCCGACGCTGTGGATCAGTCGTTGCAAGTTGCTGGAGATTGTCAGCTATCTCAAGCTGGAGATCGAAGCGCCCTATCTTACCCTGTATGACCTGACCGCTATTGATGAACGCACCCGCAGCGGGCGCGACGAACAACCGCCGTCAGATTACACCCTGGTCTATCACCTGCTCTCCTACGACCGGAATCAGGATCTGAGGCTGAAAGTTGCGCTGGATATTGATGACCTGAATATGCCTTCGGTCACCGGCATCTGGCCCTGTGCCAACTGGTATGAGTGCGAGGTGTGGGACATGTTCGGCATCCGCTTCAACGGACACCCCCACCTGCGACGCATACTGATGTCCCCCACATGGCAGGGCCATCCGTTGCGCAAGGATCACCCCGCCCGCGCGACCTCGATGGAGCCATTCTCCCTGCCCGACGAACGGCAGGATATGGAGCAGGAAGCACTGCGGTTCGACCCGGAATACTGGGGCATGAGCCGCGGCGGTGATGACAGCGACTATATGTTTTTAAACCTTGGCCCCAATCACCCGTCAGTGCACGGCGTGTTCCGCATCGTATTGCAGCTGGACGGCGAACAGATACTGCACGCCATTCCGGACATCGGCTATCACCACCGTGGTGCGGAAAAGATGGGGGAACGGCAAAGCTGGCACAGCTATATCCCCTACACCGATCGCATCGACTATCTCGGTGGTGTGATGAATAACCTGCCCTATGTGCTGGCGGTGGAGAAGCTCGCGGGGATTCAGGTGCCTGAGCGGGTCAAAACCATTCGCGTCATGCTGTGTGAGATGTTCCGTATCGCCAGTCACCTGGTGTTCTACGGCACTTTTGCTCAGGATATCGGCCAGCTGTCACCGGTATTTTATATGTTTGCCGACCGGGAAAAGTTATTTGGCATTATCGAAGCGATCACCGGGGCACGCATGCATCCGGCCTGGTTCCGTATCGGCGGCGTGGCACAGGACCTGCCCAAGGGCTGGCAGACACTGGTACGGGACTTCCTCGAATATATGCCGGCCCGGTTGCAACAATATGAGTCGATGGTGATGCAGAACAGCCTGATCCGCCGTCGCAGCCGGGGTATAGGCTGTTACAACACCGCTGAGGCGATCGAATGGGGTGTCACAGGTCCCGGACTACGGGCCACCGGGCTGGGCTGGGACTGGCGTAAATTCCGCCCTTACAGTGGTTACCAGAACTTTGATTTTGAGGTTCCGACGGGGGGCCGGGGAGATGCCTACGACCGGGCCCGGGTGCGTATCGACGAGATCTGGCAGAGCCTCTCGATTATCCGCCAGTGCCTGGAGCATATGCCCCAGGGCCCCTACAAAGCGGACCACCCCCTCACCACACCGCCACCGAAAGAGCGCACCCTGAAGGATATAGAGACACTGATAGACCACTTCCTCGGCATGAGCTGGGGGCCGGTGATTCCACCCGGTGAGGCTTCTGTCGGTGTTGAGGCAACTAAAGGCAACCACAGCTACTACCTGATCAGCGATGGAGGGACCCAATCCTATCGTACCCGGATACGGACACCCTCATTTCCCCACCTGCAGATGATCCCCCTGATCAGCCAGGGACTGATGGTGGCTGACCTGATCGCCATTATCGCCAGCATTGATTTTGTTATGGCCGATGTGGATCGATGACGAGGTTTTACCATGCAATTTAAAGACAGACATCGTCAGGATATAGCGTCATCAGAGGAACCGGATAACCTGCTTGATATTCACCTGAGTCAGGACGAGCTGCAGGAGATCAACAGCGAGTGCATGCACTATCCTGAGCGCCGGGCCGCTGCCATAGAAGCCCTTAAGATCGTCCAGCATTACCGCGGCTGGGTGTCTGACCCGGTGTTGTTTGCCGTCGCCCGGGAGCTTGGGATGCCTGCCGGTGAACTGGAGGGCGTCGCCACCTTCTATAACCTGATCTACCGCAAGCCGGTCGGAAAACATGTGATTCTGGTCTGTGACAGCGTCTGTTGCTGGCTCAAAGAGGGGCACCTGATCGGTGCATTTATCGCAGACCGGCTAAAAATCGAGCCGGGCCAGACCACCGAAGATGGTCTTTTTACACTGTTGCCGACGGTTTGCCTGGGTGATTGCGACCACGCCCCGACGATGATGATCGATCACCATCACTATCAGGACCTGAGCTGCGAAATGGTGGATAAACTGCTGCAGCTTTACCGGGACGAGGAAATTCCGGAGGGGGACATGTAATGGAGCAACCGCTGACCGCGATGATTCCATCAGACCGCTCTGCCCTGAGTCTGGCTGAGTACGAGCGGCATGGCGGCTATCGTGGCCTGAGACGTACCCTGAGCCAGTACTCGCCGGAGGATGCGCTCGAGATTGTTAAGTCATCACGGCTGCGGGGACGCGGCGGCGCCGGGTTTCCCACTGCACTGAAGTGGAGTTTTGTACCTAAAGAATACCCCGGGCCAACCTACCTGATCGCCAATGCCGATGAGATGGAGCCCGGTACCTTCAAAGATCGTTTGCTGCTGGAAAGCACGGCGCATCAGCTAATCGAAGGGATGATACTGGCGGCCTACTGTATCGGTGCCGATACCGGTTACATCTTCCTGCGCGGCGAGTATACCCGGGCGGCACGAAATATATTGCGCGCCCTGGATGAAGCCTGTGAGGCCGGCATTCTTGGCAGCAACATTCTGGACTCCGGCTTCAGCTTCGATCTTTATCTTCATACCGGTGCCGGGCGTTACATCTGCGGTGAAGAGACCGCGCTGATCAATGCCCTGGAGGGCCGTCGCGCGCATCCCCGCGCCAAGCCGCCCTTCCCCCAGGTGAGCGGCCTGTTTGGCCACCCAACGGTGGTCAACAACACCGAAACCCTGTGCAACATCCCCCATATTCTGGCAAATGGTGCCGAGTGGTATCAGGACCTGGGGCGCGGCGATGATAGCGGTACCAAGCTGTTCTCGGCTGCGGGGCGGGTGCGCAACCCGGGAGTGTGGGAACTGCCCATGGGCACCCCAATCCACGAGATTCTGGAAGATCACGCCGGTGGCATGGCGGAGGGTTTCAGCCTGCGCGCATTTCAGCCCGGCGGCGCGTCTACCGACTTCCTGCTGCCGGAGGATCTTAATCTGCGGATGGATTATGACGCTATCGGCAAGGCGGGCAGCCGTATGGGCACCGGGGCACTGATTGTACTGGATGACCAGAGTTGCCCGGTCGGCATGGTTAAGAACCTCAGCCAGTTCTTTGCCCGTGAATCCTGCGGCTGGTGTACACCCTGCCGGGATGGCCTGCCCTGGATGGTGCAGTTGCTCGACCAGATCGAACAGGGGCAGGGTCAGATGAGCGATCTCGATACGCTGGCCTGGCAATGCAGGTTTATGGGGCCGGGCAATACCTTCTGTGCCCTGGCGCCCGGCGCGGCAGAACCGGTACAAAGCGCGCTGCGGCTGTTTCGTGATGAATTTGAACACCATATCAATCAGGGCAGATGCCCTTACGGGGCCTGAGTTATGTGCATGGCGGAGGTACTATGGTAACGATTGATGTCGATGGCAGACGCTATCAGGTCGAGGCAGGCCAGAACCTGCTGCAGGCCTGCCTCAGCCTCGGACTCAACCTGCCCTACTTCTGCTGGCACCCGGCGCTCGGATCAGTCGGTGCCTGTCGTCAATGCGCGGTTACCCAGTATATGGACGCCGACGACAACCGGGGACGCCTGGCAATGGCCTGTATGACGCCGGTCTCGGACGGTCTGCGCATCTCGCTACAAAACGATGCCGAAAAGGCCTTTCGCAGCGGCATTATTGAAACCCTGATGAGCCGCCACCCCCATGACTGCCCGGTATGCGAAGAGGGTGGCGACTGTCACCTGCAGGATATGACAGTGATGAGCGGTCACCACCGCAGGCGTTATCGCGGGGCCAAGCGAACCTTTCACAATCAGCAACTCGGGCCGCTGGTACGCCACGAGATGAACCGCTGCATTACCTGCTTCAGGTGTGTCCGCTTCTATCGCGATTACGCGGGCGGCCATGACCTGCACGCGATGGGATCGCGCGACCGGACCTACTTCGGTCGGGTAGAAGATGGCAATCTGGAAAGCCCCTTTGCCGGCAACCTGGTGGAAGTCTGTCCGACCGGTGTTTTCACCGATAAACCGCACGGCGAGAGTTACAGCCGCAAATGGGATCTGCAGTCCGCTCCGGCAATCTGTGTCCATTGCAGCCTGGGCTGTAATATTTCTCCCGGCGCGCGCTATGGACGTCTGAAGCGGGTACAGAATCGCTACCACCCCGATATCAACGGCTATTTTCTCTGTGACCGGGGACGCTACGGATTCCGTTTTACCGATCCCGACCGCCGCCTGCTTCAGGCGCTGCAGCGCACTGAGGAGGGCGAAGAAACCCTCTCGACCGGTAACGCCCTCTCCCGCCTGTGGCACCGGATAAAACAGGCAGACCAGCACCTGATCGGCATCGGCTCGCCGCGGGCCTCACTGGAGGCTAACTTTGCCCTGCGTCAGATCGTCGGGGCAAAGAACTTTTACGCCGGTGTCAGCGCTGTTGAAGATGAGATGGTGCGGCTGGTTTTACAGTTAATGTACTCAGGCGTCCGCAGTGCCAGCCTGCGCGAAGTCGAACAGGCCGATGCCATACTGATTCTCGGTGAAGACCTCATCCATACCGCCCCGCGAATGGCGCTCAGCGTTCGTCAGGCGGTGCGCAACAATCAGCGCCGGCAGGCTGAGGCGCTGCATATTCCTCTATGGCAGGATCAGGCGGTGCGCAACCTCAGCAGCATAGCGCTCAGTCCCTGCTTTATTACCTCCAGCTACCGGACCGGCCTTGACGAAGTGGCCTCTGGATTGTGGCGAAACAGTCCCCAGAGCCAGACTCTGGTGGCGGACCTTATTGCAAATAAAATCAATGAGATACCCTCCCTTTCTAAGACACATTCTGAAGGGATGCAAACCTGGGCGATCATGGTGGCAGATGCCCTTAAGCAGGCCAGAAAGCCACTGATTATTGCCGGCTGTAGCACCCAATACCCGGCACTGCTCGCCGCCGCCGGGCGGATAATGACTGCATTGAAATCCCATAATCCCGCCGCCAGAAGCGCATTTGTATTGCCTGAATGCAACAGTCTGGGGCTGGCGCTGCTGACAGATAATGATCATGAAAACCGCCTGGAGGATGCCTTTGACGCGGCGGCCCAGGGTAAGAACCATCTGATCCTGCTGGAAAACGACCTTTACCAGCGGGCCGCACCGCAACAGGTCGATCAGTTTATCGGCCAACTGGGCGAGCTGACCCTGCTCGACTACCAGCGTCAGCGCACCTTCAGCAAAGCCGATCTGGTCTTGCCGGTGACGCCGTTCAGTGAATCCGGCGGTACCCTGATCAATAACGAGGGGCGTGCCCAGTACTATTTTGCCGCTCAGCCCCCGGCACCCGGCACTATGATGAGCTGGCACTGGCTGTGGGAGTCGCGCCATGAAGCCCGACCGGTTGATGAAAATGCCCTGCATCTGTTGCAGCAGTGCGCAGCAAGCGATCCGCCACTGGCACGGCTGACGGAGCTGTTAAAACAGCTGGACCTTAGCACCGCAGACGGGCGGCTCGGCTATATGCAGCTGCCAAGAAAAAGTCAGCGCTATAGCGGGCGGACCGCGATAGATGCGGCGGATGACGTGCGTGAACCGGCCCTGGCGCAGGATGCTCAGTCGTTGCTCAGCTTCGATATGGAAGGCGTGCCGCCAACGCAGGTGCGCGACCTGCAGCTCAGCCGTTTATTACCGATGAGCTGGTATCCGGGCTGGAATTCCGGACAGTCGGTGCACAAGTTTATGCAGGAATACAGCGACGGCCGACCGGGTAGCGGCGTATTGATGCTTCAGCCGGCGGCAGATCATGAATCAGACCTCACCACCCTGCAACCCGATACCGAGGTGCAGCAAACCTCCGATCAGTCTCTGACGCTGGTGCCACGCCACTATCTGTTTGGCTCCGATCCGCTCAGTATGGATTCGCCGCCGGTTGCCTCGCTGGCACCCTCTTCCTGCCTGATGCTGCATCCGGAGGATGCGCAGCGGCGCGGGCTGAATCCACATGACCTGGTCCGATTGGAATCCAGCCGGTTCCATCTGGAATTACCGATAAAGACTGACAACACCCTGGCGCCGGGCGTTGCCGCCATCCCCTGGAACCTGCCGGACCAGCCCTGGCTGCCACTGCCGCAGCAGGTCGAGCTGGTCGTCGTGCAACGAAGCAACCTGATTGCGCGTGATGGGGAGGAACCTGCCGATGGCTGAATTTATGACCGTGCTGTATGTGTTGCTGACACTGCTTCTGCTTCTGGTGCTGGCAGCCATGCTGATCTGGTATGAGCGACGCCTGCTGGCACTTTGGCAGGACCGCTACGGTCCCAATCGGGTCGGCCCTTTCGGACTGCTGCAGGTTGCTGCAGATATGATCAAGATCTTCTTCAAGGAGGACTGGATTCCCCCCTTCGCCGAGAAGGCCGTCTTTGTACTGGCCCCGGCCGTGGTGGTGATCACCATGTTGCTGGCCTTTGCCAATGTTCCCTTCGCCGAATCGCTCTGGGTATCGGATCTCAATGTCGGGGTGCTGTTTTTTCTCGCGATGAGTGCTCTGGCCGCCTACAGCACCATACTTGCGGGCTGGTCCTCCAACAATAAGTACGCCCTGCTGGGTGGTATGCGTGCCGCTGCTCAGATGATCAGCTATGACGTCTTTATGGGGCTGTCCCTGATGGGCGTCGTGCTGCTGAGTGGTTCATTCAATCTGAGAGAGATAGTCGAAGCACAGCAACAGGGCTGGCATATTACCTCGCAGTTCGTCGCCTTCGGTATCTTTATGGTGGCCGCCGTGGCCGAGAGCCATCGCCTGCCCTTTGATCTGCCGGAAGCGGAGCACGAGATCATCGCCGGCTTTCATACCGAGTACTCGGGTATGAAGTTTGGCCTGTTCTTTGTCGGTGAATATCTCAGCGTCTTGCTGATATCGGCCATGAGCGTGGTGTTGTTTTTCGGCGGCTGGCTTGGCCCGATATTGCCGCCGTTTATCTGGTTCTGCCTGAAAACTCTGTTGGTAGTCAGTTTTATTATCCTGTTGAGGGCTGCGATTCCACGCCCGCGCTTCGATCAGCTGATGGCTTTTGGCTGGAAGCTGATGCTACCGCTGGCGCTGATCAATCTTCTGTTAACCGGAGCGGTGCTGCTCTGGTGGGAGGCATAGGCGATGCTGAGCCAGTTGAGATCCCTGTGGAAAGTGTTCCAACACAGCTTCACACCCCCTGACACCGTGCAGTATCCGGAACAGAAACCCTATCTGGCACCTCGCTACCGCGGCCGTATTGTGCTGACCCGGGACCCGGACGGTGAAGAGCGTTGCGTGGCCTGTAATCTGTGTGCCGCCGTTTGCCCGGTGGATTGTATTGCGCTGCAGCAGGGACTGGATGAAAACGGCCGCTGGCAGGCGGAATTTTTCCGTATCAACTTCTCCCGCTGCATCATGTGCGGCCTTTGTGAAGAAGCCTGCCCGACCTATGCCATACAGCTCACCCCCGATGTGGAGATGTGTGAGTACGACCGCCAGAACATGGTCTATGAAAAGGAACATCTGCTGATCGCCGGCAGCGGAAAGTATCCCGACTACAACTTCTACCGCGTGGCGGGTAAGGATGTCGGCGTCAAGACTAAAGGCAGTGGCGACAACGAGCAACCGCCGGAGGACTACAGGAGCCTGCTGCCATGATTCAGAGCCTGTTCTACCTCACTGCAGCCATCGCGCTATTCTCGGCACTTTCAGTTATCTGCAGCCGCCATGCCGTACGCGCCCTGCTCTGGCTGGTACTGACCCAGCTGGCTGTTGCGCTGTTGTTTTTTCTGCTCGGAGCCCCTTTTGCGGCGGCGCTGGAGGTGCTGGTTTACGCCGGTGCCATTCTGGTGTTGTTTATCTTCGTCATCATGATGCTGAACCTTGGTCGTTCGACGCTGGAGCAGGAGCGTCAGTGGTTTCCGCTGTCATCGCTGTTTATGCCCACGCTACTCTGCGGCGTCCTGCTGGTCGAGCTACTCTACGCGCTGGATTACAGCAGCGGCCAGGACAGCCAGTATGTCGCGCCGAAAGCACTGGGGATCAGTCTGTTCGGCCCCTACCTTCTGGTGGTCGAGCTTTGCTCGATGTTGTTGCTCAGCGGGCTGATCGGAGCCTGGCACCTGACTCGCCCCTATTTGCATCCCAGGCAGGGCGCGAACGGCATGCTTCCGGCGGCCGATCTGCGCGCTAAAGTGCAGAAGGAGCCCTGGCTATGACTGCCGACCTGCTGCAACAGACCATCTGGCTGGCCGCCGTACTCTTCGCGATCGGTTTTATTGGCTTGATGGTGCGGCGCAATATGCTGTTTATGCTGCTCAGTCTGGAGCTGATGCTCAATGCTGCCGCATTACTGTTTATCTGCGGCGGTGCCGTTTGGGGACAGGCAGATGGACAGGTGATGTTTATCATCGTGCTGACTGTCGCCGGGGCGGAGGTTGCCGTGGGGCTGGGGTTACTGATTCAGCTACAGCGTCGCTGTAAATCACTGGATATCGATCGCCTCAGCAAGATGGGGGAAACGGAATGAGTGGCGTGCTCTGGCTGATCCCTGCATTGCCCTTGTTCAGTGCCATGATACTGATCTCCGGTCAGGGACGATTCAGGCAGCGCCCGGTGATGGCACTGGGCGTTGGTTCGCTGTTGCTGGCGTTTGTCAGCGCACTGATCGCCACCGTAGAGTTTCTGTTGTCCGACGTTTCCGGTCTTAGCCAACCCTTATGGCGCTGGCTCAGCCTTGAGGGCCTGAGTGTGCGTTTCGGCCTCTGGTTTGATCCGCTGTCAATGGTCATGGCGCTGGTTGTGACCGGCGTCGGCCTGCTGATCCATCTGTACGCCGCGGGCTATATGTATAACGATCCCGGCTATTGTCGCTTTTTCGCCTATATGAACCTGTTTGTCGCCTCGATGCTGATTCTGGTGCTGGCGGGCAACCTGCTACTGCTGTATCTGGGCTGGGAAGGCGTCGGGCTCTGCAGTTACCTGTTAATCGGATTCTGGTATCAGCAGGAGAAAAATGCGCTGGCAGCGCGGAAGGCGTTTATTATCACCCGTATCGGTGACACCGCCCTGCTGATCGCGCTGTTTCTGATTTACAGTCTGTTTGGCACCCTCGATATATCACGCATCACCGAGAGCGTGTCTGACGTCATCGCCAAACCGGATACGCTCTCGGCCCTGATCGCGTTATTACTGCTGCTCGGTGCCTGCGGCAAGTCAGCTCAGCTGCCGCTGCATACCTGGCTGCCGGATGCGATGGCTGGTCCGACGCCGGTCAGCGCCCTGATCCACGCCGCGACCATGGTTACGGCGGGCGTCTATCTGATCGCGCGGCTGCAGGCGCTGTTCCTGATCCATCCCGAGGTCGAGCTGGTGCTGGCCTGGGTTGGCGGACTGACTCTGTTTATCGCCGCGTGCAGCGCATTAGTGCAAACCGATCTCAAGCGCATACTGGCCTATTCAACCATCAGTCAGATTGGCTACATGTTTCTCGCTCTGGGCGTCGGCGCCGGGTCATTCGCAATCTTTCATCTGGTGACCCATGCCTTCTTCAAGGCGCTGCTGTTCCTCTCGGCCGGCTCCGTCATTATGCATATGAAGCACGAGCAGAATATTTACCTCATGGGCGGACTCCGGCGCTTTGTTACGGCGCCGTTCTGGGGCTTTGTCACCGGGGTATTCGCCCTGGCGGCACTGCCCCTCAGTTCGGGATATTTCAGTAAGGAACCGATTCTGCTGTTTGCCGCCCAGCAGCAGATGGCACTCTGGCTGCTGGCGGCGGCCGGAGCCTTTATCACCGCGCTGTATAGCTTCCGAATGCTGTTTGTAGTGTTTTTCGGTCAGCCGCAGACTCGTCCCCATCGCCTGCCGTTGCCACAGGCCCCGCGCCGTATGATGGCGATCGCCCTGCTCTCCCTGGTATTGCTGAGTCTGCTGGGGGGCTTGCTGCAACCGGATCTTTCATCAGTGCTGCAGGAGCAGTATCTGCTGGCGGCCCACGGGCAGGAGTGGCTGAGTCTCGCTCTGCCGCTGCTGGGATTGTTACTGGCCTGGCAGCTCTATTACAAACGCCCGCTCTGGAGTAACCGCATCCGGGCGCTGCCCCTGCCCGCCAGGTTGCAGAGCGCATTCTTTGAAGGCTGGGGATTCGACCGGCTCTATCAGCGCCTGATCAGCGCTCCGTTTTGTCGCCTGGCAGAGGCAAACCGAGCGGATCTGGCGGATCTGGTGAGCAGGATTCCCGAGCAACTGAGCCAGACACTAAGCCATCTGTTGCGCTTCAGCCAGAGCGGTCTCACCCGCTGGTATGCAGCGGCGATGGTTGTTGGCGTGATCGTACTGATTGGAACCGGAGCTGCACTATGATGATTGCGCCTGGACTGAGCAGTGCAAGCACCGGGATGATGAGGTCCAGTCTATGCTGGCGCTGATTATCCTGATACTGACCCTCGGCGCACTTTCAGCGGCCCTGTGTGAACGGCTAAAGCCTGGCAGCGCACGCTATATTGCGCTGGCGACGGTGACGTTTGACCTGTTGCTTTTACTCCCGCTGACCCTGACACAACCCGATCAGACCGTTGCCGTTGGCCTCAGTGAAGGCTGGTACCTTTACGAGCATTACAACTGGATACCGCAGTTTGGCGTCGCGGTGATACTGGCGGTGGACGGTCTCAGTCTGGCGCTGCTGCTATTGACCCTGTTGCTGGGCATAATCGCCATCGCGGCCTCATGGCGTGAGATACGGCAGCGGTGTGGTTTCTTCTATTTCAACCTGCTCAGTTCCCTGGCGGGTATCTGCGGCGTATTTCTCGCACTGGACCTGTTCCTGTTCTTTGTCTTCTGGGAGCTGATGCTGATACCCCTCTACTTTCTTATCGGCATCTGGGGCTATGAGCAGCGTCATTACGCAGCCCTCAAGTTTGTTATCTTTACCCAGGCCAGCGGGCTGCTGATGCTGGTATCCATTATCGCGCTGGCGTTACAGCATCAGGACAGCGCCGGAGACTTCAGCTTCAACTATTTCGACCTGCTCTCCAGCGGAAGTTACGCCCGCGACAGCTTCTGGCTAATGCTCGGTTTCTTTGTAGCCTTTGTGGTTAAACTCCCGGCCGTACCTCTGCACAGCTGGCTGCCGGATGCCCACACCCAGGCCCCTACCGGCGGCAGTATTATTCTTGCCGGGATTTTGCTGAAAACCGGCGCCTACGGCCTGATCCGCTTTCTGATACCGTTGTTTCCGGACAGCCTTGGCTATTTTGCGCCCTGGGCCATGGGGCTGGGCGTGGTCGCAGTCGTCTATGCCGCCATGATGGCATTTGTGCAGCAGGATCTTAAACGGATGATCGCCTATAGCAGTATCAGTCATATGGGGTTTGTGCTGATCGGCCTTTTTGCCTGGCACAGCCTTTCTACTCAGGGGGCGGTTTATCAGATGGTCACTCACGGCCTTAGTGCAGCGGCCCTGTTTATGCTGGCCGGGATCATCCAGCATCGCATCCACAGCCGTCAGCTTAGCGATATGGGGGGACTCTGGCACTGCCTGCCCCGTGCCGGGGCATTTATGCTGTTTTTCGTAATGGCCTCACTGGGCTTGCCGGGCCTTGGCAACTTTGTCGCAGAGCTGCTGGTGCTGATGGGAAGCTTTCTGGTCAATCCGTGGTTTGCCGTTATCGCAGCCAGCGGTCTGCTACTGTCGGCAGTCTATGGTTTACGCATGATGCACCGGGCCTTTTTCGGTAAGGCACTTATCAGCCGGGATATAGCGGATCTGCAGCCCAATGAAACGGCCGCGCTGGCGACGCTGGCGTTGGGACTGTTGTTACTGGGTCTGGCACCGCAGCTGTTTATCGACCTGACCCAGCCCGCGCTGGATAACCTCACTCTGCTTATTAATCAGACTTATCACCAGATGGCCGGAGATGCGCAATGAGTTCCGATAGCCTCCTCTCGTTGTTACCGCTGATCTGCATATCTGTCACCATCATGATTCTGATGCTACAGATCGTCCTGGTGCCCGGAGACCGGCTCAGCTACTGGCTTACCGTTATCGGCGTCGTCGCAACGCTCTGGGCGACGTTTTTCATCACGCCGTTACTGCCCCAGCAAGCGACGATACTGCTAACGGTAGATGCCGAAGCACGCCTGTTTAGTCAGATCCTGGTGATCTGTACACTGCTGTTGCTGCCTTTCTGTCACCGGATACCAACTGCCCGCGGCTCATCTGCTGAGTACTTGCTGCTACTGCTGCTGACCCTGCTGGGGGCCCTGGTGCTGGCCAGCGCCAGTCATATGGCGGCGCTGGTGATTGGGGTCGAACTGATATCACTTTCACTGGTCGTGATGATCGCCTATCCCTTTGCACCGCAATACAGCACAGCACTCGAGACCGGCATTAAATACCTGCTGCTATCCGGGGTTGCATCGGCAGTTCTGCTGTTTGGAGCCGGGCTGACCTATATCGGACTGGGGGCACTTGAGTTCAGCGCCATCAGTCAGGCATTCACCGATATTGACCTGATGGAGCAAGGGCTTGTATTGAGCGGACTGATGATGGTGATAGCAGCCATTGGATTTAAGCTTTCACTCGCACCATTTCATTTGTGGACGGCAGATCTCTATCAGGGCGCACCGCTGCTCTCTGCCACGGTGCTGGCAACGCTGGCCAAAGCCGCTATGGCACTGGCGTTGTTTCGCTTCTATCTGGCGGCGGATCTGGCGGTGCTTCAGGTGATTAACCTGGGGATTGCCCTGCTCGCTATTCTGTCGATGCTGACCGGTAACCTGCTGGCGCTGTTTCAGCGTGATCTGCGGCGAATCATGGCCGGGTCGTCAATCGCTCACTTTGGCTATCTGATGGTCTTGCTGGTCGCCATATCCACCCTGCACAGCGTCGAGGGAGCCGCACAAAGCCGGGCTCTTTTAGCCTGGGTGATCTATCTTGTCACCTACCTTGCTGCGACTCTGGCCGTATTCTCGGTGATGCTACATATAGCCCCGGCCAGTGAGGCTTTTCACCAAACGCAGCTAAAAGGGCTTTGTCAGCGCCATCCGCTGTCGGGCTGGGTGTTATTGCTGGCAATGCTTTCTCTGGCAGGTATCCCGCTCACGGCCGGCTTCATTGGAAAGTTCTATATCTTCACCGAAGCGGTTAACGGTACTCTGTGGGGCCTGCTGCTGACACTGATCGCCGCCAGTGCGATAGGCTTGTTCTACTATCTGAAAGTAGTGCTGATGCTGATCAGTCCGGCTGAGGGGGCAGAAGCCGATCCGGTAACCGGACGTTGGCTCACCCGGCTACCGATTATTCTGATAGCGCTGTTTATTGTGTTTGTCGGCATCTATCCGCCTTCGCTGATTGATCTGCTCAGCCAGCTATAGCTTTGCTTGCCGAAAGGTCGGAAATTCTACAGCCAGGATTTTCATGCTTAGTGCCTTAACTCCGGCCGCTCTGTCGTTTATCGGGGCAGTCGCACTCTTTTGGTCTTGCCGCCGAAGCCGTGGCGGGAGTCATGCGCCCGGATTGTTACCCATTGTGGCGTGTCCGGCTTCTTAAAATCATAGATAGCGCGGGTAAAGGGCTGTTCCTGAACATGGGGATGGTAAAGCGTACGCACAGCAAGCACTTCGCCTGAGTCTGAAACCACCTCCCAGCGATCGACATAATGTTCCCAGCCTTCGTCCTGATGCAGCACCGTCACTTTGATGGTGCAACTGGAGGCACAGTTAACCTTTACATCGACGACATCGGCCTCCCCCGCCAAAAGCCCGGCAGAGTTAAGCAAAAGTGCGGAATAAATCGCACCGAGACAGACTTCTTTTCTGATCATCCCTTACCTCCATTCAGCCTCATCGAACTTCCCGGCTCGATTCAGAGTGCACACTGTAGCGACCTGTGTGAACTATACTTGCTTTTCATTGCATGAGATATACCGTGCATTCTGGTTGAGTTGTCCTGAAGCGAGCCGTATACAACAAAATGAATCCTATCCCGGTACTATCGATGGCGGTCCTTGTCCTGATGGCGGCAATATGGGCTTATGCTCCGGCTGACACTCATGCTTATCAGGGCAGGAGCGCACCGCCAACCAGCAGTCAGAAAGGGTTTGCGGCATCTGAAAAGATCGTCGACCTGCTCAGTTCTCATTTGCAGCACGCATCCAACATTCAGGCGCTGGTTATGAAAGACGTCCGTGAACAACGGGTGAACCTGCGTCACTTTGATGGTCTCAGCCTCTACCTGCTTGAACACAAAGCGGCGCTTAATGCCGTAGATTATCTATACTTCGCAACACCCGAAGGCGGTATCACGACCGCAGGCATCAATCCGGAAGGTATCCTGCAGATAATGAAGACTCCGGCAAATGCACCGGGGGACTTTATTGCCTACAGAGTCGATGCACAGGGAAAGCTCAGCGATATACTGAAAAACGCCGGCCATTTCGATCCGAGGGAAAGGGGTTGGTATCAATGTGCCAGTAACCGGTACTCCGGCTGCTGGTCGCCTCCCTATGCCGGTAAGCTGGATAATATCCTTGGCGTTAGTTTTGCTTCCGCAGTCTATGATCCAAAGGGTGAATTTCTCGGAATACTGGGCCTGGACCTTTTACTGGCAGAAATTTCCCGTGAACTTAAAGATACGCGAGACAGGCTGGGGCAGGTTAGCTGGGTGCTTGATCATCAGGGCGGGCTGATCGCCAGTTCTAACGGCATTGATGAGGTGATCTCCCAGTCCGGGGCAAATGAGCGCACACGACTCGCCGAGATCCGCTCGGATTTAGGGCCCCGAGTGGCGCAGTTACTGACCGACAAGCATATCATCCTGGCGGCGATTTCTCGGCCACAACAACACCGTTTCAGCTTCAGAAATAGTACTTACCTACTGACGCTTGAACCTTTTCGTCCCAATATGGATATAAACTGGGTGATTGCGACCACGATACCCCTCTGACTAAAGCCGGACAGCCGGATTATTTCACTTCCGAATCAAGGATGAAGCTTTCCAGCTTCTTATCAATCCCGAGCACATGGCGTTTCAGCCACTCAGACAGAAAGAGCGACAGCGAGTGACGCAGCTCCTCGTCGTATTCATGATGCTCTTCCAGCATGGTCGCCAGCTCTTTACGGAACTTGTTATGGGCCGCAACATGCGCCTCACGGCCCGGGTACTCCATCTGTTCCATATAGGCCTCCTCCAACGCAAAGTGAAACTCGGCATAGTTATGCAACTTCCGAAACACGCCGATATCAACATTGTCCTCACGTATCTGATCAATCAGCCGGAATAGTTCCTGATGCTGCGTATCCTGCCAGATAAGGTCGCTGGTTTTTTGCATGAAAGTCATCCTGGATTCTTAAATACCCTACTTTCAGACTAAGCAAATCCGGCGATCTCTGCCATAGTCAGGCTCTCCTAACTGGCTGAATAAAGATGCAGGTCAAGTAAATCGCTCTGCAGGCATTGAACGGTTTCGCGGGTATTTTTCTGGATTCAGACCCTGAAAAAGGATTAACTGACGGGGTATTTGCCCTTTGAACTTCTGCTAAGATTAGGGACTATCGTTACCCTGAGAGACTGACTCAGGAGCTGACGGACAGACCGTATCCGGATCTGAATTGTTTTGGGCCAAAATGGATTTTGAATGGAACTTAAAAGCAACAGCGAATCGGCCGTCGCCCGGTTAAAGTGGCAAACCACCTCTTTGGTTTGCCTCCTGTTTCTAACCCTTATTGCAACCTTTGGCTACCACTACAGTATTACCAGTAATGAGCGGGAAAAGCTGAGCCACTATTCGCAAAGAAACCAGATGGTTTCGCAACTCATATCGGTAATCGGACTGCGGGCAAAAGTCAGAGGACTCGGTGTTGCCATTCTCACCGAAGGCGAAAGCTCCCCCCTCCTTCATGGTGAAATTATGCGAAGGATCGGCAGCCTTAACCAGGCTGTTGCAGAATTTTCCGCCAGTGAAGCGCTTGCCAGCGAAGCGCTGAGTCCATCAATGAAAAGCCGTCTCGGTGGCTGGCATCAGAACGTCCGTTCCTTCAACGAGTCAGCTGGGCAGATAATCAAAAACCAGATTTCAGCTGATAACTGGCTTGAGCTATCCAACTCTCTGATTGAATACGAACTGGAACTTAACCGCCAACTGCTGATGCCCGTTTCGGGAATTGAATGGGTCCGCCTGTTCGCTGAACTGGAACAGGATGCGACATCGCTGGTGCATTACGCAGGTCAGCAGAGAGCATTGGTTAAGGCGCTGCTGATTGAAGACAAGCCAGTATCGCCTCAGTTACAGGCTGATCTGACAAGGTTAAACGGAAATATCGAGGGATACATTTCAAAACTGAATGCAGCACGTTTGCTGGATTCATTACCGCTGGATATGAAGAACTCCCTGGTACTGTTCGAGAGTATCTACCGCAATGAATTACAAGCCAGCTTCAATCTGATCCTTCAGCAAAGTCGTCAATCCAGCCCCTACAGCTTGTCACCTTCACAATGGTGGCGTCAGGCATCCAATTCGATTGATGCGGCAGAAAGTATTGCCAGTAATGCCAGCACCCTGATGCAGCGCTATCTGGATGAACTCTACACAGAACAGCAGCATATAAGTTATCAGGTAATCGCCGAAGCGATTGTTCTGTTTACGATTACCTCAGCCATTCTCGGCTGGTTGTTAATGATACTGTTCAGGACGATCAAAGAGCTCAACAGTCAGCAGGCACAAAACCATAACTATTACCGGGCGATTCTGAACTGCCCGGTTGGCATTCTCATCTGCGACCCGACCGGACGGGTGCAGTTTGCCAACGAAAACTATCTGCGTGATATTGCCTCAACAAACGATGAGGTGGTTCAGCGCACACTGTCCGATGTACTGAGCGTCACTGACCGGTCCTTCTCCGCCCAGTTGTCCGAAAGGATAAAGAAAGGTCTCGGCCTTACCGCCGAAGGCGTCTGCAAGACCTCTGATATCAGTTACGAAGCACGCATTCACGTCACCCCGATCAGAGATGAACAGGGCGAAAATGTGGTGAGTTACCTCGCAATCGTTAACAACATCTCCGAACAGAAAGTACTGGAAAAGCAGCTTCTTAAGTATCAGTCGGAGCTTGAGTCTGAAGTAAGCTCTCGTACCGCTGAGTTGGCACAAAGCGAAGCCCGGTCCCGGGCAATCTTTGATATGGCCGCCAGCGCCATTATTACCATCGATAAACAGGGTCTGATCCGTGATATCAACCCGGCCGCCAGCAAGATGTTTGGTTATCAGAAGGATCAGGTCATCGGGCAGAATATTTCGCTGCTGATGCCCCAGCCCTACCGGGCTGAACACGATGGCTACCTGAAGAGTTACCAGCGTACGGGTGACGCCAAGGTCATTGGGCAGAATCGTGAGGCTTCAGCTCAGCACCGGGATGGTCATGTTTTCCCCATTCAGCTATCTGTCAGTGAAGTACAGAGTGAAAATGACCACTTCTATGTCGGAATGATCACGGATATCAGTGACCGGAAGGCATTTGAGGCAAGCCTCCAGCAGGCAAAAGAACAGGCAGAACAGGCCAGCGATATAAAGAGCAGCTTTCTGGCAAATATCAGCCATGAAATACGCACACCGATGAACGCCATTATCGGTATGACTGAAGTGGTGCTGGAAGGCAGCATTGAAGACCAGCAGCGCAAACACCTGAGTATTGTCCTGCAGTCGGCAAAGTCCCTGCTGGAGATCCTTAACCAGGTGCTGGACCTTGCCAAGCTGGAGGATGGCAGCGTCGGACTGAGCCTGACTGACTTCAACTTCCGTGGCCTGATCAATGAAGTCCTGTCGCCGTTTGCCTTTACGGCAAAAACCCGCAAACTCGATTTTGTTATCGATATTGATGATGCGTTACCACCCTACTTCACCGGGGACACCCTGAGAATCAGGCAGGTGCTGTCGAATCTGGTTGGAAATGCCATTAAGTTTACCGAATCAGGCTTTGTGCAGATAAGGATAATGCGCGGCGAAGCAGACAGTGTGCGGTTTGAAGTGATAGACAGTGGCATCGGCATTCCCGATGACACACTGGCTTCGATCTTTGACAGCTTTACCCAGGCAGATAACAGTATTAGCCGGCGCTTTGGCGGTACCGGCCTGGGAACAACGATCAGTCAACAGCTGGTAGAGCTGATGGGCGGTAGTATCAGCGTCACCAGTGAACTCGGCATCGGCAGTACCTTCCGCTTTGAAATTCCGCTACGGCCGGTCGATAAACCCGCAATCCCATCAAACACTATCAAACCGCAACATAATCAGATAAACCGTGCGCTCCATATACTGGTGGCGGAAGATCAGCCCGCTAACCAGGAACTGGTGAAACTCCGCCTGACCCGGGCCGGCCATCAGGTGACGCTGGCATCCGATGGCCGGGAAGCCATACGGGCATTTCGCGAACAGCACTTCGACCTGATTCTGATGGACGTACATATGCCGAAGGCGGATGGCTTTGAGGCGACCCGTTCAATCAGGCGTATCGAGTTCGAGCGCAACCTGCCAGCCACACCGATCGTAGCGCTTAGCGCTTCAGTACTGAAGAAAGAGCAGGACGAGTGCCGGGCCAGTGGGATGGATGGCTTTATCGCCAAGCCGATCGATTTTGCCCTGCTGCAGGACACGATCCATAGCTTCTTCAGTGGAACGGCCGTCAAGGTTGAAAGAAATTCAGTCCATTTTGCTGTCGATACCCCCGAGTCAGAACATAAGAAACCTGCTGAGCAGGGCCTGCTTCCCATCTGTGACTTTAATGCCGGACTTGAACTCTGGGGCGACGAAGCGTTTTATCGCAAAGCGCTGATCACCTTTGCCAGTACATTGCCTGATGAGGCACAGGCGTTAGCCAATTCTGTTCCTGATGATCTGAAACAGGCACGGTTGCAGATTCATACCATTAAAGGCGCAGCCGCCAACCTTAAACTTCTTCGGTTAGCCGAAATAAGTGAACGGATGGAGGGTTTGTTGAGTGAATCCTGCCCGGATATCGCCAATATCCGTTTATTGGTTAAAGAGGTGCGCTCTGTCGCCGAAGTTACTTATACGGCGATCACCGAGCGGAATGAAGATCGCCCGGCCAGCCCTCCGGGCATCGTCTGTGATGAGGGAGAAGTGGCCATATCCCTACTGAAAACACTGCGGCTTAGCGTTCTTTCGGGTCAGATTGACAGCCAGGCGACAGAACAGCTTCAGCGCATTATGCGGGGGGATATGCTCGACAGACTGATGGGCTTCATCGACGCCTTTGATTTCGGTGAAGCAGCAAACCTGATTGATGAAATATTACTGAAGCTGGAATCGGTAGATAAGACAGAGGCACTGGATGAGCTATAAAATTCTGTTGGTTGATGACGAGCCGGTTAATCTTTCTCTGTTGAAGAGCGTCCTTCAGGACCAATACAGCCTGTTTTTTGCCAGAAGTGCTGAAGAAGCGATACTGCGGCTACATCAAAACAAGCCGGACCTGATCCTGCTTGATATTATGATGCCGGGAAAAGACGGATTTGCCCTCTGCCGCGAGATAAAAGAGACCCCGCTGATCGGTGAAGTCCCGGTAATCCTGGTTACCGCGCTCAGCGATCAGGGCAACGAAGAACGGGGTTTCGCCTCCGGGGCTGTCGATTATATTTCCAAACCGATTGTCCCTGCCCTGGTGCGCGCCAGGGTCAAAACACACCTGGCCCTCTACCACCGGCAACAGGAACTGGAAAAGGCCGTTTACGAGCGTACGCTCGAACTGGAGCACTCACAATTGGCAGCAATCCGGATGCTCGGACGCGCTGCTGAGTATAAGGACAATGAGACCGGCACTCATGTTATTCGCATGAGCTACTACTCTAAAATCCTCGCCGCAGCGCTGGGCTGGCCCGCCCGCGAGCAGCATCTGATCTTCCAGGCCTCACCGATGCATGATATCGGGAAGATCGGTGTGCCCGATGCAATCCTGCGCAAACCCGGCAAGCTGGACGCCGATGAATGGGACGTCATGCTGGAACACCCGATTATCGGTGCCCGAATCATCGATTCTCAGTTCCATGACCTTAAATCCAGCCCGTTGCTGGAAATGGCCCGCCGTATCGCCCTGTCGCACCACGAGAAATGGGATGGCTCGGGATATCCCAAAGGACTGAAAGGTGAGGAGATCCCTGTCGAAGGCCGTATTGTTGCTATTGCCGACGTATTTGATGCCCTCACGTCCAAGCGCCCTTACAAGGATGCCTGGAGCGTCGAGGATGCGATGGCGCTGCTGGAAGAGCAGGCCGGCAAACACTTCGATCCCGGCCTGATTGAACTGTTCAGGAACAGCCTGCCGGAGATACTGGCCATCAAAGAGCGCTGGAAAGACGGTGGCGATGCATCCTGCGATATTCTTTATGATAATGCGCTGACGATGGATAGCGTATCGGAGTAGCCTGCACGCGGCGAACAGTAACAGGGGCGTTACCAGATCTTCACGCCGGCCTCGGTTCAGCCTGTCTTCGTCGGTTTGCTTCGGGCGCTATAAATGTGATCGCGACGCCCCGCCATGGCCCTCAGCCTCGTAATTGCCCCGGCACTCAACTTTTAGTCGCACTGGCGATTTCACGCTCCCAGTAAGGCAGATCCCGGTCGAAATACCGCGCCAGAAACTCAATAAAGGTTCTTACCCGTAAAGGCAGGTAATTCGTCTTCGGATAGACGATATAGGCCGTAAACTCGCGCCACTTATAGTCTTCCAGTAGCAACATGAGTTCGCCGGAACAGATTGCCTGATAAGAGATAAATGTTGGCTGATTAATAATTCCACTTCCGGCGATCGCCATATCGCGCAGGAAAGCGCCGTTATTTGCGCTGATAAACGTAGCGGGATCGATAGCGCCCTTCTTTCCCGATGGATCAGTGTACAACCACTTCGAATCACGCGCCCCGCTGTAGCGTAAACAGTCTAACTCCAGCAGTTCTTTCGGGGTGCTGGGCAACGCCCTGTTTCTGAAATATTCAGGACTTGCCGCTACCGCATGCCGGATCTGTGTTAGAGGCCTGGCGGCCAGGCGACTGTCGGCCAGATCGGCTATACGCAGCGCCAGGTCGTAGCCACCATGGACCAGATCAATCTGACTGTCAGAAAAGTCGATATCAACCCTGACTAACGGGTGCAGTTTTATAAACTCGCGTATCGCCGGATTCAGGTGCATCAGGCCAAACGTCAGAGGCGACGCTATTCTCAGCCTGCCTTGTACCTGGCCACGTGAACCGCTTGCCACGGACTCTGCAACATCCACCGCCGACAAGATACTTTTGCACTGCTCCAGAAATGCCCTGCCTGAGTCAGTCAGGTTCAGGCGCCGGGTTGTCCGGGCCAGTAGCTGAACCTCAAGACGCGCTTCCAGATCAGACAGGCGTTTACTGACCACAGACTTTGCTACGGCCAGCTGTTCCGCAGCCGCAGATATAGAACCCGCTTCCACAACCCGTACAAAGGTCTCCATCTCCACCAACTTATCTGCCATACGCCCCTCTATACGACTCCTTTGTTCTTTAATAAAGAACAATATATTCGACCAGCCTCTGTTTTTCGACTCAAATAAGAAAAGTACTCTGGGCTTACATCAACGCAGCTCTATTGCCGCGGATACCAGAGGAGAATCCTGTTATGAATAAATTGCTGAGTATGGCGCTGTTAGGCGCTTCTTTGCTGCTGCCACTGCATAGCTTTGCAGATCAAACCGGCACAGAAGGCACACTAAAACTGGCTTATAGCGACGGCAGGCCGGTCACCAGCGGGGTCGATAACGTCAATGCTGTATTACGCTCAGTAGGAGTCCGGGTCAGTACCCTGCCTCTGCCTGACGCCGCACTTCCCATATTGGAGAGTTCACAGGCCCGGGCGATCACATCGGAAGAAGCCGATCAACTCATCTCGCACTTCTCCCTCAATCGCGGTGAATTGCTGGACGAAATTCGCAAAGCCGGTCGCAAACCTGAAGCACATCGGGGTGGTTACCTGTCCACCTCCGAAGGCGGCAACGCCCCCTATCCAAAAGTGTATGACATGAAGGCACTGACCCCGGAGATCAAAGCCTATCTGCAGGAAAAGTTTGGCAAGCTACACGTTAACAGTGCGGATAACGGCATGGGGATCGATGAAGTGATGACCATCGTATCCGGTGGCCCATGGACATGGTTTTTCTCTTTGCCGGACAACGTTGTCGGCAAACTCACCCTGGGCCATGTAGGTCTGAAGGGACAGGCCTGGCGAATTAGCTACCCCGGCCTTGGACCGCATGGCGGCTTTCTTGATTCCGACTACGGACTTGTCGTCGCCTATGCCCACGGTCCCGACAACTTCGTGATTCGCTACCAGGAACCAGGTATTGAAGGAGCCGAACTCCTCAATACCAACCCCTGGATCGATTTTTCTGCTGAAACACCCAAACTGCTCGACTAACAGAACTAGCTAAAACCAGGCCTGACAACGACCTTTCTGAAGAAAGCTGATTGTCAGGCCTTTGCTAATGAATGCCGCAACCACATTTAAGCTAGCTCTGCATACTAACTGTCTGCAATACACGCCCGCACTGAATGTCCGGATACACGATGGATCGACCTATATAAAACGCAGACAAAGCTCCTCTACAGGCCGCATGAACTGGTAGGCAATTTACCGCGTTCATGGAAATTAAAACGAAGACTATTCCAACCACCTGATTACAAAAGGCTTTTTACTAGCGAAGTAGCCGTACCAAATTGAAAGACCGCTTCTGGCATTTAGCAGTGATTCTAGGCCCGCAAACCTCACGACCGCTTTGGGACGGTAAGCGAGCACCTCATGATCCTAAGCTTTAAGTCTCCAACAGCAACAAAGGAGGCTTACCATCGCAGCTCCTCTATACCGCTCCAAACGTACACCGTGGAACAAAGGGAATCTGGTCGGCCAGAAGAAACCGCTCAAGCTCAGGGAAATCTGGGCTATCCGCATCAGGCTTCAGATAGTCCAATCTCATCGTGACTGGCCTTGTTCAACTTAGCTATTGATAGCAAGTTGAGAGCATGTGATTTGGTGAGGCTTCGAGTGAAAGATGTAGCACATGGCTCAGAGGTTCAGTCACGTGCCTTGATCCTACAGCAAAAGATACAGATACCAGTCCGATTCGAATTTATGGAACAGACAAAGCAATCTGTTCTGCACTGGATAAAACTGTCAGGTGGCCATGCAACAACTACCTGTTCCCAAATCGGAACGACAGGTCACGTCACATGAGTACGAGGCAAGATGCCCGTATCATGAAACGCTGGGTGACAACCATCGGTTTCGATGTTTCCGCCTACGGCATTCACTCGATGAGGCGAGCTAAACCGCCACTGATCTATAAACGAACTAAAAACCTCAGGGCAGTGCAATTGCTCCTTGGACATACCAAGCTGGAGAGTACCGTTCGTTATCTGGGTATTGATGTAGATGATGCTCTGGAAATGGCAGAACAGATTGAAGTCTGATGCAAAGGCCGCAGCGACCAGGACGGTCGCTTAACGGCACGAAACGGACGTTGTAGAACAATAAAAATCAGTCTCGAATTTTAGGGTCGCCAAACAGGAAAACGCAGGCCCTTTGCTTGCTCATCAGGTAGGACAAAGCCGATGCTGTAACGGCTCGGGTAATCGCTACATACATCTTGTTCTGAGCGTCTTCAGAACCTTCAGGAAAAGGTACAGCGTCACCTAACACGAATCGTGTCTGTCGAGGAGCTGGCAGAATCAAAACACGATCATAGCTTAACCCTTTACTAGCTGTGGGTACTGAGGAAGTTGTTCAGATGTTTGAGAAACAAACAGGCAATGGCATCTTCAACATTGCCCAAAATCGAAGACAATTCACTCTTAACGGCCTCGTGAAATCCTGTTTACACCGTAAACATGCTGTTAATTGTCTTCGTTCTAATTCCAACAGTCTTCGTTTTAATTACTTCGATCCAATTAGACCACCTGCCCCGCAGCCACACCTGAGGCCCAGGCCCATTGGAAGTTATGACCGCCCAGATGGCCAGTTACATCGAGGCATTCACCGATAAAATAGAGGCCCGGCGCCTTTTTCGCTTCCATGGTTTTGGAGGAGATCTCATCAGTAATGATGCCGCCGATGGTGACTTCGGCGGTACGGTAGCCTTCAGTGCCGCTGGGTTTGATAATCCAGTTGTGAAACTGATCAGCGATCGCTTGCAGCGCTTTGTTGCCCTGATCCGCCATAGTGCCCTTGATCCCCCAGTGATCACAGAAGGTATGGGCGATACTCTTGGTCATCTGCTGGCTGATCACATTGCTAACCTCAGCCTTGGGGCGTTCATCACGCTGCTGCTTCAGCCACTCATAAAGATCCAATTCGGGAAACAGGTCGATGCTGACGTTATCGCCCGGCGTCCAGTAGGAGCTGATCTGCAGAATCGCCGGGCCACTCAGGCCGCGATGGGTAAATAGCAGCGCTTCCTTAAACTGGGTCGGGCCGATAGAAGCAACAACGTTGTGAGAAGCCCCAGACAACGGCTTAAATACTTCCAGATCGGCAGGCTGCAGAGTGAAAGGCACCAAGGCAGCACGGGTATCGGTCATTTCCAGGCCAAACTGGCGGGCTACGTCAAAGGCAAAGCCTGTCGCACCACCATTGGGGATCGACAAACCACCGGTAGCAATTACCAATGACTGACACTGCACGTCACCCTGCGGTGTCACCAGATGATAGCCGCCATCACGGGCTGCTATTTCGGTAACGGCACTCTCGGTCCGCATCTCTACCCCAGCCCACTCACACTCGGTCAGCAGCATCTGCAGAATCTCCTTACTGGATTCATTGCAAAACAGCTGCCCCAGGGTCTTTTCGTGGAAATCGATCCCGTGGCGTTCGACCAGCTCAATAAAGGCCGCAGCGGGATAGCGACTCAGTGCTGATTTACAGAAATGAGGATTATCTGACAGGAAATTAGAAGGACCGTTATGAATATTGGTGAAGTTGCAGCGCCCGCCACCAGACATCAGGATCTTACGGCCAATCTTTCGGGTATGTTCCAGCAGCAATACTGAACGCCCACGATAGCCCGCCGCCGCCGCGCACATTAAGCCAGAAGCACCGCCACCAATAATGACCACATCGTATTGCTGCACGTATGAATACCCTTACCAAAAATCAAAGCGGCACATAGTAGCACAAGGAGGGTTTGTTACGTGCGCTTCTGCGCTTGGGGAAGTCGATTGGATATGGGTTAGGCAATCAGCACTTGTTCTTCCAAGCGTTAGCTGTCCGCTATGGTAGTGACTTTAAAAAGCCAGTGGCCACGGGACAGGGCCACTGGAATAGCACTAATCGACATCGGAGAAATGACGCGTTAACGTAAGCGAACGAGCCCGAAGGGGTTGGGAAACTGGCTCATCCGCACTCTTTCCTTAGAATTTCACCCGCAGACCAGTGGTTAGCACAGAGATATCGTCAAAGTTGGCACCGCTACGGTCCAGGCCGTGGATACCATAACCTGCGTAGAGATCGATGTTTTTAGTTGGGCTGTGCACATAACCCAAGACGATGGAATCGGCTGTATCGCCTTCGCTGACCAGATCGTTGGCGACCGCATAACGCACAGAAACAGCGTTTTTCTTATTCAGGATGTAGCCTGCCTTGACGGTATAGAAGTCCGCATCCGGGTTTGCCGGGTTATCGTCGGAAACAGTGGAGTAGGCTGCTGTCAGGTTAAAACCGCTTTTTGCCCGCCAGCTAGCAGATCCGCCGACAGTAACCTCGTCACCTGCTGTCCCGCCCTTGCTTTCAACAGAGTAACCCGCTCCGGCAAACAAGTGGCCGCCGCTACCAAGATCAAATAACCGACGCGCCCCGATCTCGGTAACATTATTGTTGGCTTTAACGCCGTGACTTACTGCAACCTGGAAGCCACCCAGTTTTGGCAGGTCATATCGCAGGCGGTCGTAACGACTCTCAAAGTCCAGATCGCTCATCGCTTTCTTGAGTGCGACCGTGGTCGAACTGTTGGCATCGATAAAGTTGATGTTGCCGCCCAGCAGAGATGGGTTGGTGAAAGAGATCACGCTGGTGCGAGACAGATCTCGTTCTACATTGCCGTTTGCCGCACCGTCACCCTGTCCGATAGAGATCTTACCAAATGCACCTTTGACGAATACATTGACATGGCGCTCTTCAAATTCAGGACTGATTGATTTGGTGGTGGAGGTTACCTTATTGGATGGATTTGATTGAAACTGCGCTTCAAAGTGAGCACCAAAGGTCAGATCATCTACTTCATGTGCCGCTACCAGGCCGACGCGAGTCGAGCTGCTGGTGTTATCAACGATAAAGGTCTCGCTGTCAGTTCCGTTATCGGTTGCCATCATCGCTTGGTTAATCTGGCCATAAAAATCAAGCTCTACGGCTTGTACTACACCCGATGATACTGCCAGCGCTGTACCAATAACGAGGTTCTTTGAGCAAGGCTTCATATACAAATTCCCCTACATATTGACCTCTTACTCGCCATGCCATAGTCGCTATACCGATATAAGAAGCCAAAGAGTTCTACTTATTATTCTCTCTGAAAAATCAAACCCTGCCTGCAACTGGCGTAGACGCTGCTCTACTCTTTAATGGTTACAGGCAAAGCTGTTTTCAGATTGAAGTACCGATGGGGATGCTATCAGCTCGCTCAACAACAAAATAATATTACAATTCTATTTTGGCTATATGATTTATATATATCAGAATCTCGCTAAATTAGCTTTATCAAAGAGTTGACTAAAGCGAAGCTTAAACCGGATAATCCCGAGAAACTCAAGCCGCATAATATCTATTAGAATCAATAAGTTACAGAAATCTCTTAATTCGGAAACCTGTAAGATTAAGATCCCAAAAATACCAGCGCTACCTAGCGCTAGAGAGGTATCATAGCTACGAGCGCTAAGCTAGGCACTAGAAATGTTTTGAGGAGTTTTATAATCTATAGGCGAGAGCATCAAAAATACAATGATATGTAGGGACACTAATAATTTGCGTAAAACGAAGATGTAAAAACACAGGCAGCCTGAGTCCTGTTTAGCACACCAAATTTTCGATATATTTTTTGAATAAATGACTTAACAGTATTTTTCTCTATACGCATCTCTTCTGCAATTCGATCATTATCCAGCCCTTCCCTTATATAATGCATTACTTCCCGCTCTCGGCGCGTAAGGCTAAGAGGGTCTGGGTAGAAGAGTTGTTTAATATGTTGATCGTATTGCAACTGCTTATTTACATGTTCGGCGCCATATTCAAGCAATAAGCGGATATAGTTCTCAGCATCCTGCAAAGATATGGCCAATGGGAGAACGATAGTTTCCTGTGCCGGAATCTTGCTCAAAGACTGCCCGAGCCTGGCATAAGGCGAAAACAACAGCATTTTTGGCAAACGAGTTCCAGCGCCGCACGCTTCGACAAAGCGCTGCGCATCCCGATACGAGAAGAAACATACCAGATCGACTGACGGGTTTTCTGGAACGGTCTCGGCCCAGGAACCAAGCTCGCGGATGTTGAGTTCAACCTGCAGATTGTCAAAGAGAGCTATCAGGCCAAGTCGATATAGAGGATAGCCACCGACGATAACAATGTTTAGTGAAGTCGACACTTGTTTTGAACTCATGCTGGATACCGCTCCCAGGCCCCTGTCCTGACCAATATGACACTGATCTCTTCATTACCTTTTTTGGCACTACTTTGCAGGGTTTCCCCGAGTAAGCCGAAAAAGCGCGGCTCAATGAGCCGCATAAGAAGCACCACTTTGAGGGCAGATGTAACTAAAACCACTTCCAACATCCAGGCGCTTGTGGCGTCAGTAGCCACTTCGCCTATGTCAGATCTTGTACTGCCTGGTTACAACAATCACCTCTTCCGGGCAGTTTCACTCCATGCTACCAGGCCTCGACAAGCTAAATAAAAGATGAATTACGTATGCATTGATATAGTTTTTTTGTATATCTAAGCACTCTCAATTACGCCTTGATTGCGATATATTTCAAGACGGTTAGCTATATAAAAAAAATATTGTGTTCCGGTATATGTAAGATTCTTGTATATGCTGGTGCAATGGCGCTCGAAGCCTGGGAGGCAGACGTTGAACCTACGACAGCTAAAGTACTTCATCTCTATCGTTGAACAGGGCAGCTTTCTCAAGGCAGCAAAAGTGCTATGTATCGCCCAGCCAGCGTTAAGTCAGCATATCGCCAATCTGGAAGATGAGCTTGGCACTCAGCTACTGATCCGTACACCAAGAGGCGTCACTGCGACACCCGCGGGAGAGGTACTCTACCAACACGCTCAGAAGATTTCGTCACAGTTAAAACAGGCACAGGATGATGTCCGTCTTGAGGCAAATTCGCCGAAAGGCGATGTAGCGGTTGTGTTGCCTCCAATGCTTTCGATCCATATAGCGCCGCGACTGGTTAAGCTGGTCGATGAGCAGTACCCCGACATCCAGCTTCGCGCCATGGAGGCCAGGAGTCTTAAGAGCCTGGCGATGGTTGAAAGCAGCCGAGCCGACCTCGGGGTCATCGCTGGAAGCACCCCAAGCAAAACGGTAAATACGCAATTACTTTACGAAGAGCCGCTTTACTTTGTTGAGCAGTACCCTAGCGAAGGCCAGCCCAAGGATATCGATGATGCGATATCGTTTCGCGAAGTTTCGAAGAAACCCTTGGCCGTCAGTCAGAAAAGCCATGCCGTCCGGGCGATGCTCGAAGATCTATCTGCGAAGAAGGATCTGCCGCTGAATATCAAGCTCGAAACGGAATCAACCCGGTTAATCATGAGTTTTGCCGCCAGTGGCGTGGCGAACGCCGTAATGCCCTGGCCGTCGATCTACAATATCTGGGAGCAGAAAAAGATAACGGCACGAAAGATTACCAGACCCGATATGGTGCGACAGGTCTGTATCGCCTGGCCAAAAAACTATCCACTTAATACGGCATCGATAATCGTCAAGGATATGATTTTTAAGATAATTAGGGATCTTTATGAGGAAGGCGTGATCGCAGGCCAGTGGCTGAGTGAGGATCAGCCCGAGGACTGCGATGCCATCGATCAGTAATGTGCGTTAGCCTAATCGTTGCGTGGGTTAAGCCCAAGCGCCCCGCTTTGCCGCTTGCTCAAAGGCCTGTGCCAACGTCCACCAGCGGGAACCCTGAGACCCGGCAAGGCAATGAATCTTCTCTGCCACCAGGTCCAGGCCTTTGGATTCTGCATAGTACATTGGGCCGCCCAGATGGCGTGGGAATCCGTAACCGTTTACAAATACCACATCAATATCCGCCGCACTGGTTGCGATCCCTTCTTCGAGAATATGGGCGCCCTCATTTACCAATCCAAGCATGCAGCGCTCAACGATCTCATCGTTCGAGATACTTCGCCGCTCAATCCCCAGTTCCTGGGCGACCTGCTCAATCAACTCCAGCACTTGTGTGTCATCCTGACCAGCTCCGGCACCATCCTCATAACGGTAGAATCCGGCGCCGGTTTTCTGGCCTTTGCGGCCAGATTCAACTAACCGATCATGCACTCTAAATGCCCGCTCATCGTACTGTGCAGCAGTCAGGGTACGACGCATCAGATACCCGATATCGATACCGGACATATCCGCTACCGCAAAGGGCCCCATGGCCATACCAAATTGGTAAAGTGCCTGATCAACCTGTGCCGGTGATGCGCCTTCGAGCAGCAGCAACCCCGCCTCACGCTGATAACATTGGTACATCCGATTGCCGATAAAACCGTGGCATACGCCACTTACAACACCGGTCTTGCCAAGTGTTTTGAGCAGTTTCATCACGGTGAGGATCACATCCGGGCTAACATAATCCGTCTTCACAACTTCAACCAGTTTCATCACATTGGCCGGGCTGAAAAAGTGCATACCAATCACGTTTTCTGGGCGAGCAACGGTCTCTGCCAGCCTGTTCATATCAAGGTAGGAAGTATTGCTGGCGATGATTGTATCCTGCTTACAAACGGCTTGTAGCTGCTGGAACACCTTGGCTTTAACCTCAATATCTTCGAACACCGCCTCCACCACCATATCCATATTGCCTAATGCGTTGTAATCGTTGGTCGTACAGATCCTGCCCTGCATCGCCTCGGACTGGTATTCACTCATGCGGCCTCGCTGAACTGATTTAGCATTCAGGCTGCGAATCCGGTCGATACCACTGGCCAGAGCTTCGGCGGATAGCTCAAGCAGAGTAACCTCGAAGCCACTGTGCGCGAATGCCATCGCAATACCGGTGCCCATAGTACCTGCACCAATCACAGCCACGCTTTTAACCGGCCTGGCTTCAGCCTCTTCCAGGCCGATGACCCTGCTGGCCTGACGTTCGGCAAAGAAGATATGCTGTAAGGCACGTGCTTGTTTGGATTGACGCAGGGCCAGGAACATCTCCCTTTCCAGCCTGCGCCCGGCTTCAAACGGCATGGTGCAGGCTGCTTCCACGGCGTCGATGCAGGCCTGCACGGATTGCACGCCACGCTGGCCTTTTGCTTTCGACTTTCGCCAGGAGTCAAAAAGCGCCGGTGGCAGGTTATCAGTCAGTCGTCTCGATACTCTTCTATCCTCCGGGACTACGGACGGAATACAGTTCGCGTAGTTGATAGCGGTATCGAGTAGATCACCATCAGTGACCTGATCGATCAGCCCAAGTTTCAATGCATCGTCGGTATCAACCGGTGCGCCAGAGGTGATCATATCCAGTGCCTTTTCGGCACCCACCAGCCGAGGCAGTCGTTGCGTTCCCCCTGCCCCGGGCACTAAACCCAGTTTTACCTCAGGGAGACCAAGCCGGCTGCCATTCACAGCGATGCGATAGTGACAGCCTAAGGCAATCTCAAGGCCGCCTCCTAATGCCTGGCCGTGAATCGCAGCTACAACTGGTTTATCACTGGCTTCTATCACTGCAACCACATCGGGCAGATCCGGCTCTAAGGAAGGTCTGCCAAATTCACTAACATCAGCACCGGCCATGAAGGTGCGTCCTGCACAGCAGATCAAAATGCGTCGCGCACGTTCATCGGCATTCGCAGCACTAACGGCATCCATGATGCCCTGGCGGACCGCCTGAGAAATCGCATTGACCGGGGGATGATCGACGGTGATTACCGCTACGCCATCTGATATCTGCATGCTGACTGCTGCCATAACATCCTCGCTTAGAATTTTGCTATATGGGTATGTTCCAGCCGGTTCACACCACTCGGTTGACCGCAGGGTAGCAAAGCGAAATCAGCGCAAAAAATACAATTTACATGTAGCGACTATCGCAATTCCCTATAGCTAAGGCACCGCAATCACAATCCTTTATTGCTATAACACCCCTGTCTCCTTAGCTATCATTTTTATATATATCAAGCAGACTTATTTAATATTTTTCTGATAGCAAATGTTCTTTTATCTTCGGTTTAACCTTCACGGGCTGTGACCTGACGACTGGATTGCCTGGTCTCGAATGTCGAATAACGCCCGCTGATATGACCCGCTTTAAGTAAACCGGAGAAACAGGTTAATGAACTTAGGTAGTCTCGTTGTCCGTGCCGCCCGCTTCTGGGGTGATCGCATAGCCCTCAAAGATGAACAAAAAACTGTCCGCTATTCTGAGCTGGACGAACGCTCCAACCGCCTGGTTAACGCCCTGCATACACTGGGCATCCATCAAGGCGACCGGGTCGCGGTACTGGCGTGGAACCGCACCGAGCTCGTTGAAGCAGAGGTCGCACTGTACAAAGGTGGCTTTGTGCGCGTACCGGTCAACGCCCGGCTGTCGGCGCAGGAAGCGGTGCATGTTTGTAACGATTCCCAGGCTAACCTGCTGATTGTCGATTCGCAGCATCTGGAAGCCGCAAAGCTGGCTCTGAACGAATGTCCAACCGTTTCCGGTATTCTGGTAATGGGTGACGGCATCACCGAAGACAGCTACGAAGCCGCGCTGAAAGACGCGTCTGCGAAATTAGAACTGCCTGATCTGGCTGGCGACGACCTGGCGGTACTGCACTACACCTCCGGTTCATCCGGAGTGCTGAAAGCTGCGATGCAGACCGTGGGTAACCGCATGGCCATTGTGCGTAAGGTCAACTACCGGGCCGGTCTGCACGTAGATCGTCCGGAGACCATGGTGCACGTGGGCCCGATCACCCACGCCTCCGGCATGTCGATCCTGCCGTTGCTGGCCCAGGGCTGTAAGCACGTGGTCCTGAGTCGCTTTGACGTGGATACCTACCTGAGCGTGATCGAAGCGGAAAAGGCGCAGCAGACTTATCTGGTGCCAACCATGATCAACCGTATCCTCTCTTCGCCGAATCGCGATAAGTATGACATCAGCAGTCTGCGCCAGATCCGTTACGGTGCAGCGCCAATCTCTGCTGCCCGCCTAAAAGAAGCAATCGAGTTCTTCGGCCCGATCCTGAACCAGGGTTACGGTGCCGGTGAAACTAACCACTCCGTTTGCATGCTGACTGAAGAGGACCACGCCAGCGCGCTTAACGGCTACCCGGAGCGCCTGACTTCCTGTGGTCGCCCGCTGTTTGAGAGCGAAGTAAAAATCGTCGATGACGCAGGCAACGAGATGCCAGTGGGTGAGCGCGGCGAGATGATCATCCGCGGCAACGACGTGATGGCGGGTTACTGGAACGCGCCGGATCTGACCGATGCGGCGCTGAAAAACGGCTACTACCACACCGGCGATATCGCTTACGCCGACGAGCACGGCTACCTGTTCATCGTCGATCGTAAGAAAGACATGATCGTCTCTGGCGGATTCAACGTCTATCCGAACGAAGTGGAGAACGCCCTCTATCACCACCCTTCCGTATTCGAGGCTTGCGTGGTTGGCGCGCCTGATCCGGATATGGGCGAAGTGGTACAAGCTGTGGTGGTGCTGAAAGAAGGTCACGAAGGCAATGCCGATGAGCTAATCGAACACTGCGCCAACGAGCTGGGTAAGTTCAAGAAACCCCACGCGGTGGATTTCGTGTCTGAACTGCCAAAGAACAACACCGGCAAAATCCAGCGCCGCGACGTACGTGCTGAGTACTGGAAAGGTCAGGACCGTAAGGTCTGATCCGCAAACGGCCAAGAGGAAACAATCCATGCAACATATGAAAAACGCCGGGATGCCGGAAGCGGACTTCAACGCCCTGCGCGAAAAGATGAACGCCTTCATTTACGATGAGCTGATACCACTGGAGAAAGAACAAGGCCTGACACCGGAAACCTGCTTCTCCCGTGATCAGCTGCAGGAGATCTGGCAGCGTTCCTACGAGCTGGGCATCTATGGCTGCAACCTGCCGAAAGAATTTGGCGGCCTGGGCCTGTCGATCAGCCAGCTGTGTATTTTGAAAGCCGACGCCACCCGTTCTAACGCCGCCTTATATGGCTGTGTACTGGGTGAGAACGGCGGCCCGATGCGTATCGGCTACATCCTCAATCAGGCGACCGAAGGCCAGCTAGAGGAGTTCTTTATCCCCACCGCACAGGGTAAGCGTGCCGGTTGTTTCGCCCTTACCGAGCCCCAGGCTGGCTCCGATGCAACCCGCATCGAGACCCGCGCATTACAGGACGGCGACGACTACATCCTCAACGGTCACAAGCGCTTTATCACGGCTTCGCGTACTTCCGATTATGCCATCGTGATGGCGGTTACCGATCCTGACGCAGGTACCGACGGCGTGACCGCCTTCCTGGTCGATGCAGATTCCGACGGCTACGAGATCGCTGGTGAATACCTACCGATGTCCGGCCAGCACATCGACAATGATATCTACCTGAAAGATGTGCGCGTTCCGGCGCGCAATATACTCGGCGGCCTGGGAAACGGCTTTAAACTAGGAATGAACCGCATAAATATCAATCGCTTACTGCAATGCCCTACCATGCTAGGTCATGCAGAATTCGTCTACGCGCAGGCAGTCGATTACGCCAACCGCCGTGTGCAATTTGGGCGTCCGATCGCCAACTTCCAGGCGATCCAGCACATGCTGGCCGATATGAAAACCGCCCTCTTCGCCTGTCGCAGCATGATCGAATCCGCAGCGGCCAAAGCGGACCGTGGCGAAGATATCCGCAGCGAAGCCTCCATGTGTAAGGTCTTCGTTGGCGAAAACGCTTTCCAGATCGCCGACAAGGCAATCCAGATCCACGGTTCTGTGGGCATGACTCAGGGTGAGCCTGTGGAATGGGTATTCCGTCGCCTGCGAATGTTCCGTGTCCTGACCGGTTCCAGCGAAGTTCAGCGCAATACCATCGCCAAAGGCATCAACAAAGACTGGCAGAAAGCCCAGCAGGCTGCAGAGGAAGCACAATCATGACTACCAACAACTGGTCCTTTCTGAAGGACATCCGCATTATCGATATGTCCCGCCTGCTGCCCGGCCCGATGACCACTCAGCTGCTGGCAGATCTCGGCGCGGAAGTGATCAAAATCGAAGAACCGAAAGAAGGCGACACCGGCCGTGTGTTGGGTAAAGACATGTTTGCGCGTCTTAACCGCAACAAGAAGTCACTGTCGATCAACCTGAAAAGCGACGAAGGCCGCGAGATCTTCCGCAAGCTGATCGCCGATGCCGACTGCCTGGTGGAGAGCTTCCGTCCGGGTGCGATGGAGCGTCTGGGATTCTCCTACGAGGAAGTCAAAGCGATCAACCCATCGCTGGTCTACCTGTCCCTGAGTGGTTACGGCCAGACCGGCCCCTACGCCAGCCGTGCCGGTCACGATATCGACTTCCTCGCTCTGTCCGGCTACTTCGGTGTGCCCTCCCAGGTCCAGGACAAGATTGCGCGTCCTAAGGTTCGCCTGAGTGACTACGCCGGCGCGATGTACGCGGCGCTGTCCCTCAGCGTAGCCCTGGCCAGCGCTAAGCAGTCCGGTGTCGGCCAGTACCTGGACGTAGCGATTCTGGATGCGATGACCGCATGGTCTGCGCCATTGCTGCGTGTTGCACACGATGTATGCGACAGTGATCCGGACAAAATGCCGTTCGTGATGCCGGATAACGATATCTTCGCCACCAAAGATGGTGAAAATCTGGCAATCGGCCTGTTCGAGAACAAATTCTGGAAACAACTGGTCGAGATGCTGTCCGGCGAATTCCCGGCGCTGGCCGATGAGCGCTTTGCCAACACCCGCCGGCGCAACCAGGCGAAGAAAGAGGTGCATGGCCTGTTGTCTGAAGTGTTCGCGTCCAAAACGCTTGCCGAGTGGACCGAGCTGTTCGAGCCTACCGACCTGCCCTGGGCACCGGTGCTACGTGATATGCGTTTCTTCGACGATCCACACATTCAGGCACGTGGCCTGATGCAGACCATGACCGACAAGAACGGCGAAAACGAGACCTTTCAGGTACGTTACCCGGTGAAATTCTCCGCCGGTCTCGATGACCTGCGCCTGCCGCCACCGGAGAAAGGCGAGCACACCAGCGAAGTGTTGGCTTCGCTGGGCCTGTCGCAAGACGAAATAAACGCACTGCGCGAAAGCGGCACCGTATAAGGAGCACTCCATGTCTGACGCTTATATTTGTGACGCCATCCGTACACCTTTCGGCCGCTACGGCGGCGGACTCTCCTCTGTGCGGGCCGACGACCTCGGTGCCGTGCCGCTGAAGGCACTAATGGAGCGCAACCCGAAGGTGGACTGGGAATCGGTCGACGATGTGATCTACGGCAACGCTAACCAGGCCGGTGAAGACAACCGCAACGTGGCGCGTATGTCAGCACTGCTGGCAGGTTTGCCCACGGCAGTAACGGGCACTACCATCAACCGGCTCTGCGGTTCCGGTATGGACGCCATCGGCACCGCAGCCCGCGCCATCAAGTCCGGTGAAGCGGATCTGATGATCGCCGGTGGTTGCGAGTCCATGTCCCGCGCACCGTTCGTGATGGGCAAGGCCGACACGGCTTTCTCCCGTAACGCCCAGATCGAAGACACCACTATCGGCTGGCGTTTCATCAACAAAAAGATGCAAGCGCAGTATGGTGTCGATTCCATGCCGGAAACAGCCGAGAACGTGGCGGAAGAATTCAACATCTCCCGTGAAGATCAGGACCTGTTCGCCCTGCGCAGCCAGCAGAAAACCGCAGCGGCGATGGAAGCTGCTCTGTTCAAGCAAGAGATCTGTCCCATCACCATTCCGCAGCGCAAAGGTAACGATCTGATTGTGGACACCGACGAACACCCACGTGCCTCCACCACGCTGGACGGGTTGGCGAAACTGAAAGCGCCATTCCGTGAAGGTGGCTCCGTCACCGCCGGAAATGCGTCCGGCGTCAACGACGGTGCCTGCGCCTTGTTGATCGCTTCCAAAGACGCAGCGATAAAATATGGCCTGACTCCAAAAGCGCGTGTTGTCGCGATGGCCACAGCGGGAATCGAGCCACGCATTATGGGCTTCGGCCCTGCCCCCGCAGTGCGCAAGGTGCTGGCGAAGTCTGGTTTGTCGTTGGCACAGATGGATGTGATCGAACTAAACGAAGCCTTTGCCTCCCAGAGCTTAGCAGTACTGCGTGATCTTGGCCTGCCGGACGATGCACCGCAAGTGAATCCCAACGGCGGTGCCATCGCTTTGGGCCATCCACTGGGCGCCAGTGGTGCACGGCTGGTGACTACCGCGATGTACCAACTGCACCGCACCGGTGGCCGTTATGCTCTGTGCACTATGTGCATCGGTGTAGGTCAGGGGATTGCTTTAACTATTGAGCGGGTTTGAACCTTCAGGGGGCAGAATTCATTCTGCCCCCTTTCTATCCTGTTACTTTAGTGATTACCCCGGCCATCGCATCTATCGCCCACTTTTCCATCGCTTCCAGAATCGATCAGAAAGCTGGGCCTTTTGGCATTAACCGATGTTCAACATGGGGCGGCTCCATATCTTTGGCATAGCGCGCGACTGCACCGCAACTATCAATCTAGAGGCTTTCAACGTAGCGAATCATATGCCGACGTTCGACCTGAGTGGGCAATCGGCCATAAAGCGCCCCCATGTTCTCCTCCATGTGCGCAATCTGAGAGGTAGCGGGAATCGCACAAGTAACTGCCGGGTGCGAAACGACAAACTTCAGGAAGAACTGTGCCCAGTTTGCGCAATCTATCTCAGGCGCCCAGGGTGGAAGCGGCTGATTTTGGAAGAGATGAAAGAGTGCTTTGCGCCGGAACGGACGATTAGCGATCACCGCGATGCCGCGCTCGGCGGCCATGGGCAGTAAACGCGCCTCCGCCTCGCGATCGAGAATGTTATAGGTCAACTGCACGAAGTCGAGTGGCTCCTGGCGCATAATCTGCTCAAACTTCGTATGACGCCGGCCATGGGAGGTGGTTATGCCAATATAGCGGATACGCCCTGCCTCCTTCCCCTTGCGGAGGGTTTTCAGATGATCCTCCCAGCTAAGGATATTGTGCACCTGTATCAGGTCGAAGGTGTTAACGTCCCATAGATCCTGTGATGTCGCTATCTGCGCAGGGCCTTGGGAGCTGAACCAGGTCCAGACTTTAGTTGCAGTGAAGGGGTCTGCTGTATTGCTAAGCTGCTTCAGGCAGTAACCGATCACCGCCTCCGACGAACCGTACATTGGCGAGGAATCGATCATCCGCCCGCCTCGGTCAAAAAACGTCTGCAGAATTTTCATGCGATGACCGAGCAACCGACTATCACGCCCGACATCGAAGGTCTTCCAGGTCCCCATACCGATGACTGGTAAGGTTTCGCCTGTGGCAGGAATCGCTTTAACCAACGGCTGACTGGATATCGCCCGGGCAGGCAGGGCTCCGAGTGATGCGAGTGCGCTCCCGTAGGCCAGCAACCATAGAACGTCGCGACGGTTCAGCCCCCTAGAGAATGTCCCCATAACTGCCAGCCCTCCATCGAATATGCCGGCGGCATTGGTTGATATCCGAACGGCTCTCTACCATAAGCTTAACTTTAGAGCCGTAATACCGTTAGCTACGGCCCCTTCAGTTCAAAGGTTGCAGCTGCGCCGAGTGCTGAGCTGGACGAACACCAGACCGATAAAACACAGCGGTTTGCTATTATAAATTCTTATACACCCCTATATATCTATAGTATTTTTCAGATACCCAAGCCGTTGTTATCGTAGTTTCAGTTATCGCCGATTGCAGTAGATCGCAATCCAGGCGTTTTTCGCTGAATACGAGACAAGCCAGATGCTGACAACTCCTCAAGACTCAGCACCGCTGTGTGCGGCTGCCGATCCAGACGTTCGCCCGGCAAGGTTTACGCCTCCTGCCAATGCCTGTGACTGCCACGCCCATGTGTTTGGGCCCGTCGATCGATACCCCTATGTCGCAGATCGAACTTACACCCCACCTGATGCTTCTTTCGAACAGTATCAGCAGATACTTCAGAAGCTCGGTCTTGAACGCGGTGTAATTGTGCAGCCCAGCGTGCTGGGCACCGATAACCGCGCCACCCTGGATGCCGTCGCTGCTGGTGGCGAACAGTTCCGTGCCGTCGTGGTGGTAAACGAAGATATCTCCGCGCAAGAGCTGCAAGCAATGTATGACGCTGGTGCACGGGGCGTGCGGATAAACCTGCTGTTTCGCAGCAACTTTCGGGTGGACGATCTTCGCAGGCTAGCGACGAAGCTGGCCGATGCCAATATGCATCTGCAGCTTCTGGTCGATGTATCCCAGTTTAGCGAACTCAAAGCCACCCTGGGCGACCTGCCGGTGGAGTTGGTATTCGACCATATGGGCCATATGCCGACGACTCAGAGTCAGGCGCATGCTGGTTTTCAGGACCTGTTGGCACTGGTGGGCGACGGCAAAGCCTGGGTGAAGCTCTCCGGCAGCTACCGTTTTACCGCTGAAACTAGCGCCCCTTATCAGGACGTCACTGCGGTAGCACAAGCCCTGATCAGCACTAACCCGGAACGCATGGTCTGGGCCTCCGACTGGCCACATCCGCATATCCCGCTGACGATGCCCAATGATGGCGATCTGCTCGATATGCTGGCGCTCTGGGCCCCGGATGACTCCGTTCGCAACCGCATTCTGGTTGATAACCCGTCACAGCTTTACGGCTTTTAAGCGCATTTATCTACGCGTAACAACAATAAGCCCGGGACCGATCCCGGCGAGGACAAACACACATGCAATTAACTGCGCATCAACAAAAGATGCTTGATGGCAACTTCGGCCCCGCCTATGCCTGGGCAATGAAGTTTCTGGCAGATACCGGTAGCGTGCTGGGTGCCGACCGGCTGATACCTATCCGTTACGCCTTTTTTATGGCCGATACCGACGCTATGGGCGAAGCAGGTATCAACTTTATGGAAGAGTTGGCACTGGCTGCGCCGGAGCAACGCATCCCTGCCGCCAATCTCTATCTGGAGAGTCGCCAGACCGCCGCTGAACTTGCCGATTACGGCCTACCACAGTGGTTTATGGACCTGGACCAGCGCCGCCTGAATGCCATCGCCAAGCTGGGTTGCATTATGGAGTACGGTCATATCAACAACCACTCCATCCCCGCGCCCTGCTTTGGTGAATCTATTGCGATGGGCTCGACGCCTACGGCGATCTATGCCAACTCCGCCCTGGGTGCACGCACTAACTTTGAAGCGGGTCCCGCTGCTTTAGCGTCTGCGCTGGCCGGATACGTACCACGCTGGGGCCTGCATCTGGATGAAAACCGCGTCCCTAAGCGCGTATTCGAAGTAGAGCGCACACCACAAAGCCTCGCGGAATGGGGTGCCTTAGGCGCGGCTATCGGCCTGCGTCTAAACAACGCCAGCGAAATTCCGCTGATCAAAGGGCTACGGGAACATCCGGGTGCACTGGCTCTGAATCATATAGGTGCATCCCTGGCCAGTTACGCCGCCGTAGGCCTGTTCCACATTGAAGGAGTAACGCCGGAAGCGCACCAGTTCAACGATATCGATCTGCCGGTGGAGAGGCTGACCGCTACCGAACTGGACGCCGTAATAAGCACCGAAAAGCTCGACGGTCAGGTGCTGGATTTGGTGGTGCTGGGCGCACCGCAGATGGGCTGGAACGAAGTGGTTGAGCTGGCACAACTGCTAGACGGCAATCAGGTAGCAGACTGCACCACCCTGCTGGCCTTTGTCGACAAGGGCAGCATCGAAACCGCCCGTACACTGGGGCTAGCTGACAAACTGGAAGCCGCCGGCTGCCGTTTACTGGATGGTATCGATTATTTCCAGTCCGGCTCCGAGCCAATCCGTCAGGCCAATGGTTGGACCACCACCCTAACGGCTTCGCCGAAGCTGGGCAACATCCTCAACGGTGCCGGCTATAAAGCCGCTGCGACAACACTGGAAACTTGTGTGGCCTCCGCTATTGCCGGGCACGTAATTCAAGGGGAGGCAAAGGCATGAACAAGCTGAAGAGTTCTAAACCAGGACTGGGGGCAGCAGTTGAAGGTAAAGCGCTGGTGCTGAAATGCGCCTTTTCCGCCCGTTATGACCTGGACGTCAAGACCGGCAAATTCCTTCGCCCCGGCCTCGCTACGGAAGATGCCTGCGTCGCAGGAAAAATCCTGATCGCTGACCGCGCCAAGGGCGGTGTAGCCAGCTCATGGCTGCTTCGTGAGATGGTTCGCCTTGGTACTGCGCCAGCCGCGCTGGTATTTAACAACGCGGGGCCGGTAATGGTGCAGGCTGCTGCCTTTGCGGGCATCTCGCTGCTGGATGGATTTGAAGAAGATGTGACCGAAGTACTGACTCAAGACCAACAGCTTTGGCTAGATCCGGCCAATCGGGAAATTGTTGCCGAATAAACTTGTCAGCTCTCGAATACAGAACCCGGCTACAAGCCGGGTTTATCTATGCTAAGCCCATCTATTTCCGTCGGATAGCGATCTTCCGTCCGATGCTTTCAGGCCTCGGGATTCCGGCATGTTTTGCCTCCAGACGTTCAACATTAGCCCGAATGGCCTCGGGAAATTCACAGCCCTTGCGTGCTTTCCCAGCCATCCATCACCTCAGCGATACAGGGTTGGAGCAAACCTTAGATACCACGTTGTTTGTCCGTCATCCCAGGGGGGCAATACCCACCCGTGATGCGGATACCTTGTATATGATGTCTAAAGAGCTCACTGAGCGTGAAAAGTCGATCAAAGCAAGGTCACACTACGACCGCTGATTCCGGAAAAGTGGATGTCATTTGGCTTGCTGTTGCCACAGCAACGGGAGCAGTCCGAAAGCGTAAACCGGCTTATCAAGCTGTTTCGAGCACGCGCTCGAGTCCTTGCGGATGGGGATCAAAATATTGCCGTGGTAAATAGGGATGACCAGCAGTCACCCTGAGTCGTTCTATGCATCCTTAACTGCGGCTTTTATCTCAGCAGCGTCTCAGATAGCGTGGTAATTTTGTCACCTAGCACGCCGACATTCCTAGCCAGTTCACGGGTGAGATTAAGCAGCAGGATACCGAACGCCTGTGGTAACTCCTCATGCATCTGATAAAACTGGCTGGATGAGATTTCCAGCAAGATACTCTGCTGCTTGGCGATGGCTGTACCATAACGGTCATGGAGGGCAATCATGCCGGTAAAGCCTACATGTTCTCCCGGCTGACATAACCGGGTTAACACCAGCTGGTCCTTAAGCGGTCGGCAAGTCGACAGGCTACCTATGAGGACTATATAGAATTCGTTGACACGGTCCCCCGTTTTGAACAGCATCTCGTCCGCTTCCAACTCAACGATTTTTCCGTTCTCTATTAGCCAGCGCACCGCATCTTCAGGTAAAGCGCCGAATGTCGCTAACTCCCTCAAGTGCTCTAACGGTAGTTCACTTAGCAATACTTCAGGATCAACGGGTTGCATGGTCAACCTCCGCAAGCTCAGGCATTGGATATAGCAAATATAGCAGTGCTAGTTACCCTGCCCTTCCGTGTTAAATCCATAGAGATCCATAAGACTTGTAGAAGAGATTCATTGCGGCCAATGCCATGGCGACACGTACAGCGATGAACAGCTTTCCGTCGTCGACTTTACCCATCAGCTTACTCCCCAACAAAGTGCCCACCACTCCCGCAAGCATCATCAGCAAACACACCGTTAACCACTGCTGCACAGGGAATCCGATGCTGTAAAAGGCGGACAACTTCATCAAGTTCAGCCCCAACATACAGACGGTAATTGAGCCGACAAACTGCAGTTTTTTCAGACTGAAACGTCCCAGAATGCCAGCCAGAGCAGGCCCTGGTGCGCCAACAAAAAACGAGGTGAATGCCGTAATGGAACCGGCAAAGGACAAACCGATAGCAGAACGTCCGACCGGCACACCGTCTGGCTTCCAGGCGGAATAGAGCAAAAAGCAGCCGAGAACCAGGGAGAGCGTGGCGGCGTTGATCTGGTCGAAAACCAGAGCGGCCACTGCGGTACCTGGAATTGCTCCAAGTAGATACTTCCAACAAAGCGGGTAGTCGGCATGGGGACGATAGATGTACATCCTGGACAATAGCGATCCCATCTGAACCATGCCGATGACAGCAATCAGTTCTTTTATCGGCACAAACGCGGATAGCAGGATCACCATAAGTATCCCACCGCCAAAGCCAACCAATGCCGAAATTATGCCCGCACACAGACTGATAAGTGGGAAGAGAAAGTACTCAGCTCCCAGCCCCCAAAAACTAAAGCTCATTTAATGTCATCCGAAATGGGAAATTAGGTAGATCGACTCGTCGACAGCGTTCCGCAGACGGCACTCGCCACGGCTAGCTTTTGTCACAGCAACCGCACCGGTAGGTTTGGGGCAGATACCCTATCAGGCTATCGAATAGAACTAAGCTTAAAAAATAGGATTTAGCGATAGCCGCTATCGCATTTTTATATACGCGCAGTGGCCAAAGCATGATGCAAAATATATCTATGGACACAGCCTTCTTATGTCGGGCAGGTAAATAGACGTAGTTGATCTAACGTCTGCAGAAGGCTGTTTTTTCAGAATTTATAGAACCTGACTTGAAACAGAAAGAGCGTCGTAGGCGAGACATTTCGGGATATTCAGCAGAAAGTTCAGGTATACGAAAATCCTATACGCCGGATATCAACATAGTATTTCCTGCGCATTCAACACATTTGCTAGTTTAGAGCCAGTAGCTGGAGAGGCTCCACCGTAGCACGCTCCAGATCTAACCCTTAACCTCTCGGATTAAATAATAATACTAAAGGGGATTACTCCATGAAGCTGCGCAAAGCCTTTACGAAAACCGTGTCCTGTCTGGCCCTTGCCCTCGCCGGATCGGCACTCGCCGCAGATTACCCAGAACGTCCAGTCAACCTGATTGTCGGCTACAAAGCCGGTGGTGGTGTCGATACCTATGCACGCGCGTTGGCCAAAGTTGCTCCAGATCATCTCGATGGCCAGCCGATTGTCGTGGTAAACAAACCAGGCGGTGGCGGTCTGATCGGCGGGCGCTTTGTTGCCGACCAGCCACCAACAGGCTATTCACTCTATCTGGCGTCTGCAGGCTCAATGGTGCTACGCAACCTTGCCAAACCACAGGTGGTCTCCACCAATGACTTTAAAATGGTAGCAACTATCGGTGAGCTGACCGCAGGGGTATTTGTACCGGCCTCTTCACCGATCAAAACCCTGCCGGAATTGATCGAGAAGATAAAAAGCTCTGGCAATAAAATGCGCTGGGGTCACACCGGTCGCGGCAATGTCTGGCATGTGGCGGGCGTTGGCATGATGAAGAAAAATGAGATCAAAGCTAAGGACATTCCATTCAAAGGTGGTTCTGCCGTGCGCTCTGCTCTAATTAGCAACCAGATTGACTTCGGCGTAATTGGCGCTCATCTGGGACGCGGCTTTGAGGACGATATTCGCTTGCTTGCAGTGCTGTCGGATCGCCGTCACCCGGCAGTCCCCGATATCAGTACAGCGGACGAGTTGGGTGTCCCTTTTACCAAGGTATCCTCTCCAATCATCGTCATGGCACCGAAGCGGGTAAAACACGATACCATCCAGCAGCTGTCTGATGCCGTATTTGAAATGGTCAGCGACAAAGACTACACCGCAGTGATGGACAAGGCAGGATTACCTGTTGCCAACCTTAATTGGGCAGACACAGAAGACCTGGTTAGAAACGTTAAGGTCGGCTGGAAGTCTCTGGTAGGTAAATAAGCAATGAGTACACGCGACCTGAACTACTCAGATCGCCGGGCGCGCATGACTGCGCGCCACGATCTGGCCACAGGCCTGGTAATCGTGGCTCTGGCGATCTTTCTGTTTGTCGAGTCTTTATCGATTCCTGTGGATCCGGAAGAACCCGGCTTAAGCTCACGATTCTTCCCCCAGAGCATCTGTGGCCTTATGGCATTACTCGGCACAATTCTGGCGTTTAATGGCGCTCGAGGCCGAGCAGCTCCAGACGATAAGACAACCTTTGCTGGCAGTGTTTTTGTCCGCAAGGTATTGCCACTATCTGCGCTGAGCTTTGCCTATGTATGGTTGTTTCAACTGTTCGGCTATACCACAGCAACATTGATTACGCTCTATATCGCCAGCTACCTGTTTGGCGTGCGCGGCAAGGCATTGGCCCTGCTGTCTCCGATCATGTCTTTGCTGTTCTATTACCTGTTTTTCGGCCTGATGGGCGTGTTTGAACCGCCGGCAGAGATCTTTGATGTGATGGTTTACCTGAAGGGTTTGTAACGGTACCGACTATGGATTTAATTAACGGTTTTATTACGATTTTTTCTCAGCCGATGACCATGTTGTTTATCGTCATGGGCTCGGTACTGGGAGTTGTGGTTGGCGCTGTACCCGGCCTGACGGCCTCGGCAGCAATCGCGATGTTGGTGCCGATCACCTATTATATCGATCCGCTGTCAGCACTGGCGTTCCTGTACGTGATCGGTAAGGCAGGTCGCTTCGGAGGCTCTATCTCCGCCATTCTATTCAATACGCCCGGCACCACTGCAGCCGCTGCGACCATCCTGGACGGTCACCCGCTGACCCAGAAAGGCCAGGCAGGTAAAGCGCTGAAGACGGCCTCCCTGGCGTCGGCGATTGGCGATTTCACCGGTGAGATCCTGCTGATCTGTGGCGCGCTCACCATTGCTACCTTTACCAAACAGCTGGGACCGCCAGAGTACTTTGCCATCTATGTCTGTGCCTTCCTGATTATCGGCAGCGTCATATCCAGCTCAGTACTGAAAGGCATCATCTCGACACTGTTTGGTGCCTCGCTGGCGATGATCGGCCTCGATCCGATTACCTCAGAGCCACGATTCGATTTCGGCATGATTGAGCTGTACAACGGCCTCTCGCTGGTGCCTTTATTGATCGGTCTGTTCGTGATTTCCGAGGTATTCACCCAGGCAACCCATAATCACGCCAATGATGGTCATCACGACACTGTTAAGGCCAACAACCCGGAGGATAGCCAGCTGTCCTGGAGTGAGGCGAAACGCTGTCTGCCATTTATTGGGAAAGGATCTGCCATCGGCTCCATCGTCGGCCTGCTACCCGGTGTCGGTTCCGCCGTTGCCTGTTTCGTCGCCTATGGTGAAGGTCGCCGCAAAGCGAAAAACGGCGACAAATGGGGTACAGGTGTTATCGAAGGTGTAGCCGCGCCAGAAGCTGCGAACAATGCCGTGTCTGGGCCAAGCATGATCCCACTTCTCGCACTAGGTGTGCCGGGCAGCACCATCGCTGCGATGCTGCTCGGCGTGTTTATGATCCACGGTATTCAGGTCGGTCCGCAGATCTTCGAAACTTCCGGTGATATCGTATACGGCCTGTTCGCCGCTGGCCTGATCGGAATCTTGCTTTACTTCCTGATCGGTTGGTTTGGGAGTGCCTTTATCGGTCGCCAGATTGATAAGATCCCTGCCATCATGATCTACCCTTCTATCCTGGCTGTAGCTTGTGTGTCGGCCTATACAGCGCGCTCAAGCCTGTTTGATGTGGGACTGGCCTGTATATTCGGTGTGATTGGCTATCTGATGCGGGTCACGAACCTGAGTACCGCTGCGGCAGTCATCGCATTTGTACTGGCACCCGGCGCTGAGCAGGCTCTGCGTCAGTCCCTGCTGTTAAGCGATGAAGGCTTTGCAATCTTCTTGGATCGCCCAGTGGCATTGGCTTTCTTCGCCATCCCCGTCTTCGCTATTTCACTGCGCCTTTATTCACGCTTGCGCAGTCAGAAAACTCCAGCGGAAATGCTCGACTCTGCATAAGACCCTGTGGCTAAACCTGCAGGCTTCTTCCTGATAATGTCGGTAGAAGCCTGCCAATTTCCTTTCTAAATTATTAACTTCTGGCCCTGCTGAGATCCCTCACTCCGACGCTTTCCCGTATAGAGTGGCTCACCCTGCCAGACAAAAAGCCCAAGGTACGTTCAATGAAAACCAAGAACATGATCGTCATCATGTCTGACGAACACGCCAACAAGATTATTGGTAGCCACGGCCACCTTTTCATTAAAACTCCCAATATGGACCGCCTGGCCGCAGAGGGATGTCGCTTTACCTCAGCTTACACCAACTCCCCGATCTGCCTACCCGGACGTGCAGCCTTTGCTACCGGCCGCTATGTCAACGAGACCGGGTACTGGGATAATGCCCATCCTTATGAGGGTGCTATTGATAGCTGGGGCCACCTAATTCAACGCAAAGGGGTGAAGTCGGTTTCAATCGGCAAGCTGCACTACCGTAACGAAACCGATGATGTGGGCTTCGACGAGCAGATTCTGCCGATGCATGTAGTCGGCCAGCAAGGCGATATTCTGGGGTCGGTGCGCGATGACCTACCACGCCGAATGAAGTGTAAATCCATGTCCGATCAAATTGGCCCAGGTGAGAGCTCTTACACCCAGTACGATCGCAATATTACCGACCTGTCTTGCAAATGGCTGGATGAAAATGCCAATGAAGGCCCCTTTGTCCTATACATTGGCTTGGTCGCGCCTCACTTCCCGCTGATAGCACCCGAAGCTTTCTATAACTTGTACAAAGATCTGGATATCCCAATGCCGAAGGCCTACGACATTGCGAAGCGTCCCGACCATGGCTGGCTGAATCAGTGGCGCAAATGCTGGATACACGATGAGTTCTTCGATGACGAAAAAGTCATCGTGGCACTGAAAAGCTACTATGGCCTCGTCTCCTTCCTCGACGACAATATCGGCAAGATACTGAATGCGCTGCAAGCGAGCGGCGTCGCGGATGAGACCCAGGTAGTCTATACCTCAGATCACGGTGACAATATGGGCGCTCGCGGACTCTGGGGTAAATCCACCTTCTTCGAGGAAGCTGCCGGCATTCCAATGATCGCCAAAGGCCCCGACATTAAGCCTGGGACAGTGTGTAAGACGCCAGTATCGCTGGTCGACGTAGCCACTACGATCAGTACAGAGATGGGCGGAGATACGCCTGACAGCTGGCCGGGCACTTCATTGAATAAACTGGCTTCGGAGCCATACGATCCGGAGCGAGTTGTATTTGCTGAATACCATGCGGCTGGCGCTATCAGCGGGGCATTTATGCTGCGCAAAGGACGCTATAAATATATCTACTATGTAGGCTTTGAACCGCAGCTATTTGATGTGATCGCCGATCCAGAAGAACTGACAGATATAGCAGGGCTTACAGAAAACGAGGCGCTTCTGCAGCAGTTTGAGCAGGAACTTCGCACTATTTGTGATCCCGAGGAAGTGGATGCCCGCGCCAAGCGTGATCAGAAAAAGCTGGTGGACGAGAATGGTGGTCGAGATGCTATCGTCGCTAAGGGCGGCTTTGGCGCTACTCCAGCACCGGGACAGGACGCAGAATACCGATCCTAACACTCGCTAGCTTTCCTCTTTCGGAGCGCCGTTACCTGCGAGGGTTTCGGCCTTCCGGAGCACTCCATCAAAAGCACTTATATGTATCGGTGCCTGGCCCTTCGCGGACTGGTAGCCTTAGCCAATACTCCCGGCTCATCGTCTTTCACCTGAACTTCACAGCACCGTGAAATTACCGCAGCGGTTTACTCCGCGTCAGCAAGCTTCTTATCGATGGCGCAGATCTCTTTGTGGGTGCCATCACATAAAGGCGGGGTACCACTATGCTTGCACATGCACAGCCAGACATCGCCCTCCTTCTCTGCTTCGAAGACAAGCGGATCAATCCCTGTACCCTGGTGGGAACCATCACAGAACGGTTGAGTTGAAGACCGGCCACAGGCGCACCAAACATAAGTCTCGCCTTTATTCAGGTGAACCTTCATTGGGGCGTCCGCCGCGCGATGGACTGGTGATTTGGACATGATCAGCCTCCGTCGAGATTAACCGATCACCTGCACAATGGTTAGGTACGAAGCGCCGGGATTAAGCGCCCGGGCGGAGCAATGCTGCGGGTGACTAGTACCCTAAAACTAGAAGAGGGTTTAGAGGAGATCAAATCGGCAGGAGATAAACCGGTCGAACGATTGAAACGGAGAGGAGTAAGCAGGGCCGGCATTCAGCGATCCGGCCCCTGCTGAGAGAGCGATTAACCGTCCGCGTTTTCTGACTTGGCCTTAGCGGCATTCAGCTTACGGATCTTGTCAGCCAGCGGGCCACGATTAGCCTGAGCGCCCTTGTTTTCAGCCTTTTTGTTTTCTTCCAGCGTCTTGGCATAGACAGATTTGTTTTTCTTTTTCTTCTCAAGCGCGCGCTTTTTGCGGCTCTCGTAACTGTCAGGATCAGCCAGTTTTTCGCTGCGACGTGGTGCGTTTTCAAAGATGATGACGTTAGCGTCACTACGCTTTTTCTTGGTGCGGCTCATTTTCGTTCCTGCTTGTTCTGTTCAGCAGCGGCCTGTTCGGCGGCGGCTTCAGCTTCCAGCCTGGCCTGCTCTTCAGCGGCCAGACGACGTTTTTCTTCCCACTCTGCGACCGATTCAAAGCTGATTCGCCCCAGCTTTCCGGAGCGCATCTCATGCAACAGCACTTCAGACGCTTTATGCATATCCACTATGCCACCGGGCTTCAGACCACCACGCTTTCTGCCGATGGCATCCAGCAGAGCATCCGGTGAGTCGGGCAGTTGTTTCAGTTTATAGCGTTCACACACCCGCTGAGGGTAGTCGCGGGCGATGAATTCGGCAGCAAACAGCGCTACATCTTCATATTCAATGGCGGTATCACGAATTGCACCGCTGGCCGCCAGGCGATAGCCTGAATCGGGATCTTCGATTTTCGGCCAGAGAATTCCCGGCGTATCCGACAATGCCATGCCGTTCTTCAGGGTGAAACGCTGCTGCGATTTGGTCACTGCGGGCTCATTGCCGACCTTGGCGATGCGTTTACCCAGCAAGGCGTTGATCATGGTGGACTTGCCCACATTGGGAATACCCATAATCATCGCCCGCACCGGACGGTCTGAATTGACGCGTGTCGGTGCCATCTTCTTACAGAGGTCAGGAATACGATTGATCAGCTTTTTCTGCTCAATGTCGATCGAAATCGCGGTAATTCCTTCCTGGCTGTTGAAGTAATCCAGCCACTCCTGTGTACGCTGAGGATCAGCCAGATCACTCTTGTTCAGGAGCTTGATCACCGGCTTCCCTTTACGCAGCTGCTCGACCAGCGGATTTTCGCTGGATTGTGGCAGGCGCGCGTCCAGTACTTCGATGATGACGTCGATTTCGTCCATCACCTTGGCGATCTCTTTCCGGGCTTTATGCATATGCCCCGGAAACCAGTTTATGCTGCTCATGTATTGCCTGAGAGTCCAAATTCTTAGAGACCGCACAGTATACCTTAAATATGCGCCCAGTATCAGGCAGCCGTTTGCGATCGGCCGATTCTTTATATTTTGCATCAGCTATATTTCTGATAGCTCGGTTTTGGGTATACACTTAGTTCTAAGTCGATGGAGTTAAGTGGTAAAAAACGCATGGAATCAATATCTTCCAGCCAGGTCCTGCTGGCCCGTCAGCCAATATTTGATGCCCGCCAACAGGTTATCGCTTATGAGCTGCTGTATCGCAGCGAAGAGTCCAGGGATCAGGCGATATTTCGCGATTCCGCGGCGACCGTTCAGGTCATCCTCAATACCTACACCAGTATCAGTGATGGCGGCGCAGTAAAGCGCCTGCCGGCATTTATCAACCTGACGACCGAACTCCTGCTTGAACGGAGCTTTCCTGAGCTACCAAAGAAGCAAGTCGTGCTGGAACTGCCTGCAGACCTCGAACCCACTCTGGAAACTGCGAAGGCCGTACAGGCGCTGGTACAGGAAGGCTACCGGGTTGCGCTGGATAACTACGGCCATGATGCGCGCTGGGCTCCGCTGCTGAAACTGGCCCATATGGTTAAGATCAATGTAACCGAGCAGAATATGGAACGGCTGGCTGCGGATATCAGACAGCTGGCTGAATTCAAGGTTGTCGCGATTGCCACCCATATCGAAACCCACGAGATGCTAGACCAGTGCCACCGGATTGGCTTCAAGCTGTTCCAGGGGCATTTTCTCAGTAAGCCTAAGATTGTCACTGGACGCCAGGTCAGCGGTAATAGCGTGACATTGCTGCAGCTGATGCAGGCGTTGCAGAATCCGTCGACTAAGCCTGAAGAACTGGAACAACTGATCGTGCGTGATCCGGTGCTCACTTATAAGCTGCTGCGTATTATCAACTCTGCGGCCTATTCGCTGGTGCGAAAAGTTGAGTCAGTGTCTGAAGCGGTCGTGTTGTTAGGGATGGAACAGATCCGCCGCTGGGCCAGCCTGATTACCATGACACAGAATAAAGACAAGCCAGAGGAACTGAGCCGCTCACTGCTGATTCGTGGTCGTATGTGTGAAGAGATCGCGACGGCACAGAAGCGCCCTAACCCCGGCGGCTATTTTATGGCCGGAATGATGTCGGGTTTGCATGCCATACTGGATATCGAGCAAACAGCCATGTTGCAGGAAGTACCGATAGCTGATGATATCCGTCAGGCCATCTTAGGTTTTGAAGGCGACATCGGCCAGGTTTTGCAGAACACCATAAACTACGAGAACGGCGACTGGGATAAGCTTCCGGCCAGTTTTGATGCAACGCTGTACGAGAACAGCTACCGTGCCGGCCTCGCCTGGGCGCAGGAAGCGATGATGGCGATTGCCGACTGATCTTAATTACACGCCAGCCTTTTCAGGCTGGACGCTTCAGTGCCTCGATCACTCTCCGGGCCTGTTACTCAGGCCCGCGTTAATGCAACCATGCAGTCGAAGGCCTTTCCAGCGCGCTGAAGCGGCCGTTGCGGATTTCTATCATTGGAAACATCGACAACCCTATTCCCAGGTGATCAAGTGAAGACATATTGACCGGCCCGGAGGTAGAAATGAATCCCCGGGTACTTTCCAGTGCCTGACGCACCGCTTCCGACTCGGTGGTTCCTGCGCGCCTAATCGCGTTCAGGGCCAGCATCAGGCCGTCATAGGCGTGACCACCAAATACGGAAACAGGCTTGTCATAAGCCGCCTCGAAATGCTTCGTGTAGTCATCTATCACCCTCTGCTGGGCAACGGGAAAACGCATCTTGCCGGAGAGTAGCAGTGCCGGGGCTGGAAACCTGATCCCTTCAGCGGCATCGCCCGCCAGTTTAAGGAAGATGTCGGAGGCAACCCCCTGAGACTCGTAAAGGGGAAGCTCTATCCCAGCCTGGCGGACTTCGCGCGTCACCATCGCGGCACCGGCTCCCGAGGAAAAGACCAGCAGCGCCTGCAGGTCCGGTGTCCGCGCGATCTTCCCGACCTGTTCGGAAACACTCAGGACCCGTGGCGCGTAATGTTCATCAACGGCGATCTCAATACCGAATCCTGCCGCCATTGTTATGGCTTGCTTACGGCCCGAACGGCCAAAGTCAGCACTGCTGGAGATCAGCCCGATACGCCTGATACCGCGCTGTTTCATATCACTGAATATCTTATCCACCACCATCTGATCGGTGTGAGGCGTCTTGAACACCCAGCGCTTTACCGGGTCGACAATAGCACTGGAACCAGCCAGTGCTATATAGGGTATGCGGGCTTTTTCAGCCAGGGGAATGACACTGACGGCTGCCCCTGAGTTACTGCCCCCCAACAGGATATCGACGTTATGATCATTGATCAGGCGCCGTACGCTCTCGCGCGCCAGTCGAACACTGCTGCGGGTATTAAAGTGAATCAACTCAATGGGACGGCCATGAATCCCGCCCTGCTGATTGATGCGCTGGACATAGAGGCGAATTGATTCAATCGCCGGTAAACCGTGCCAGGCGTAGGCGCCACTCTCTGACAGGAATGTGCCGATCTTAATTGGCCGAGGCTTTTCGGGCGCGGCAAAAACATTAGCTGCAAACAGCAGACACAGCGCCCAGCCAGTATTTCGAAACAACGATAATTTAAACATAACCGAACCTGTCGCGGTCGTATCCTGACTGCAGAACACTAATGACAGCAAGGCACCCCAGATACTGTTAGTGATTGAAATTTAAACAAAATTTCACTACGCGATCGGCGTAGTGTACTACGTATCCGGATGGAGTTTAGTCCCAATTACCGATTAATGGGGGGCTGTTCGACTAAAAGATAAAGGCCGTTCTTAAACGGCTCCGGGGCTATTTTGATGACCGCTTTCATACCGATTAAGCGGCCCGGGACGAAAGAATAGCTTCCGCCCCTTGAAGATCGCTCAGCCTGGCCTTAAAGTGCCGCCTGAATCCTCCACAGACAGAGCTCAGCCCATGCCATTACCTACTCCGGTTGCCCGCACCCGCCAGCATAGCCGGCACGTTACCTGTCAGGGATTCCAGCGTGAAGACGGGCTATGGGATATCGAAGCCCATCTGGTGGATATTAAGGATACCCCGCTGGCGCTCAGGGAGCACAAGGCAGGCCTGCTTCCCGCGGACGAGCCGCTGCACGATCTGTCGATACGGATTACGGTCGATCTGGAGCTGAATATTCTGAATGCAGACGTCAGTATGGATGCGACGCCCTACCGTATCTGCCCGGAGATCAGTAGCGCATACAAACACCTGATCGGTGTGCAGATTGCACCGGGATTTACCGCAAAAGTGCGGGCCATGTTCTCAGGCACAAAAGGCTGTACTCATCTGCTGGAACTGCTTGGCCCGCTGGCGACGACGGCCTATCAGGCAACGCATCAGGAGCGGGACCGGCTACACGGCTGGTCGGAAGGAGACCAGCCACCGCCTATGATCAACGGGTGTCATACTTATGATGAGCGCGGACCGGTCATTCAGCAATACTGGCCTGACGCCTACAATGGTGACTGAGCCAGACGGAACGCCCCTTTAGTCTGCTGGCGCCTGCGACTTTTTCATCTGATACAGCGGCACCAGGTCGGCTTCTTCCAGCATAATGCGGGGACGATCCGGCTCCTCTTCGGTCAGTGCTTCCACCAACTCCATCGTTGCCTGACTGCGCTGCGCCAGTGCCTGGTAAGTCCGGGTACCGGCAGATTTCCAGCCGACCTCTTTTTCTGTGACTTCACGGATAACCTTCGCCGGTGAGCCTGCCACCAGAGAACGCGGCGGAATCTCCATGCCCGCTTTAACAAAGGACATAGCCCCGACAATTGAGGACTCACCGATGCTTGCGCCATCCATAATGACTGCATTCATACCAACCAGCGCATTCTTGCCCACGTTACAACCGTGCAGCACTGCGCCGTGACCAATATGACCATCCTCTTCGATCACCGTCTCCGAATTAGGGAAACCATGCATGACGCAGGTATCCTGCACATTGGCACCGCGCTTAATAACCAGACGCCCGAAATCGCCACGCAAGCAGGCGGCAGGCCCGATATAGCAATCAGGCCCGACCACCACATCACCAATCAGTACCGCTGTGGGATGCACATAAGCCGTCGGATCAACCACCGGCACCACACCATCAATGGCGTACACTTTCATTCCATAACCTCCCGAAAATAAACCTCAACACACGACTAATACATAGCTTGTTCTCGCATAGTATCAGGGTTTATCCTTAGTTCACTATTCAAACGGAGTGAAATGATGCTGATCCATCCAAACAAATCCTGCCTGCTGGTCATTGATATTCAGGACAAACTGGTTCCGGCTATCCACGACCCGGACACCATGATTAAAAACACCCGCTGGCTGGCGGAGATTGCCAAGATTATGGAAGTACCGGTTCTCACATCCGAGCAGTATCCTCAGGGCCTGGGGCATACCATTCCTGAACTTCAGGATGTACTCCCTGCTGAGAATGTGATGGAAAAGACCTTTTTCTCCTGTATGTCTGAAGCCAGCTGCAACGAGAAGATCAATGCCCTGCGCCCCAATCAGGTAATTATTACCGGGATGGAAGCCCACGTCTGTGTAATGCAGACAGCCATGCAGCTGAAACAGCAGGCACGCGAGGTCTATGTTGTCGCTGATGCCGTCTCTTCACGTAACCCGGAAGATAAGGCGATGGCGCTGGAACGCATGCGTCAGTGCGGTATCTATATTGTGACCCGTGAAATGGTCGCCTTCGAGTGGATGCAGCGCTCCGGCACCGAACAGTTCAGACATATCAGCAAGAACTTCCTGCGCTGATCCGGCTTACCGCGTCTTCACATCACTCAACAGCGCGCTACATAGCGATATCAGCTAGCACGGGGTGAGAATCAAAGCCTGGTCACCGCACCAGACGCATAAAAAACCGCGTCCCTAAGGACGCGGTTTTTTGTGGAAGCATATCGGTGTCCCGAGCCACCGTGGTGCTACTGTGTTGCTCAGTTAGTGAAGCGCGTCGTATTTACGACGAATTTCGATCAGCTGCGGCTGAATTTCCAACGGAGCGTAATTCATCGCCTGCTCAAACAGATCCTTGTTCTCTTCTGAGAGCCGTTCCTCTTCTGACATAGCAGACAGTTTTTCCATGGCTTCAATAAACTTAGGGTGAGCTTTATTAGCTTGCGACATCGGATTGCCCTCCGGTGAAGTGGGACACAACATGACCTGGTGTCCAGTCAGGCTCAGCTGTATTGTAGCTAAAAGCGCTGCTTAAACCTATCCGGAGCGAAATATCGGAGCCTGGAAAATGGCTCTGACCGGCTGCGACAGGTTTGCCGCAGCCCGCCTTGTACATCAGATGCGCAGGCCGCCGTCCATCTCGATGATACGGCCGGTGAAGAAGTCATTTTCGATAATATAACGCAGGGTATGCGCCATCTCTTCAACCTGGCCGAGACGTTTCAGGGGTACCGCTGCAACCATACGGTCGATCGCTTCCGGTTTCATCTGCGCGGTCATCTCAGTGGCGATCACACCCGGTGCGATACCGCCGGTACGGATACCGTGGCGCGCCAGCTCTTTACCCCAGCTGACGACCATAGTGGCAACGGCTGCTTTTGTGGCGGAGTAGTTGGTCTGACCCATATTACCCGCACGGGAAACAGAGGATACATTCACAATCACACCCCCCTCTCCCTGTTGCGCCATAATAGCCGCAGCTTCACGGCCACAGAGGAAAGTACCGGTCATATTGACATTGACCACAGAGTTGAACTGATCCAGCGACATTTTCGCCAGCAGCTCGCCCTCTTTGACCTTGATCAGCATACCATCGCGCATCAGGCCGGCATTGTTCACCAGTCCATTGATTTTGCCAAAATCCTGCTTGATCTGCGCAAATGTCGCCTCGACAGCCGCTTCCTCAGTGATATTGCAGATATAACCACGGGCTTCGCCGCCCTGTTCGGCGCAGGCGCCAGCTGCCACATCCAGGTCATCCTGATTCAGGTCTATCAGCGCCAGTTTCGCGCCTTGTGCGGCCAGACTTTCTGCCATTGCCCGTCCCAGACCACGGCCACCACCGGTGATAACGAAGACATTGTCTTTAATCTGCATCTCTTATCCCCTTGCATAAGTTGTCGAGTTATAGCTTTACGTTAACGTCAACTTATACCTTTTTACGTAACTAAAGGCGAGCACTTTATACAGGATTACCCCTACCCATGGATCTGAAATGTTCCTCCAGCCTGGGCTCCAGACACAAAAAAGCCGGCATATCCTGAGATATGCCGGCTTTTTCACAGAATTCGATTAGAAATCGATGGTTACATCGCTCTGAGGCACACTGCAGCAGGTCAGGATGAAGCCTTCTGCTACATCTTCATCGGTAATACCACCGTTGTGGGTCATCTCCACATCACCGGAGGTTTTCGGCAGCTTACAGGTACCGCAGATGCCCATACCGCAGGCTTTCGGAATATGCAGGCCAAGTTTGGCCGCGGCCGCGTGAACGGTTTCTCCCGGTGCGATCTTAGTGGCCTTACCGGTCTGAGTGAACTCGACGGTGATCAGGTCAGAGTTATCCAGTGCTTCCAGGTCTTCCTGCGCCTGTTCAGCAGATTCTACTGCGTTTTCAACATCTTCTGCCGGAGTCTCACCAAAGGACTCTTCGTGGTAGCGGGTCATATCGAAGCCGGCTTCCTCCAGCAGGCGTTTGACCGCGCGCATATAGGGAGTCGGGCCACAGCAGAAGACTTCGCGGTCCATAAAGTCAGGCGCAATCATCTCCAGCATGGTGTGATTGAGGTAGCCACGGTAGCCGGACCAGCTCTCACCAATGTCGTATTTCTCACAGATCAGGGCCAGCTCGAAGTTAGAAATACGGGAACACATATGTTCCAGCTCTCCACGGAAGATAATATCCTTCGGAGTACGGGCACTGTGGGCGAAGACCATATCCACTTCGGCGTTGGTGTCGAAGAACCAGCGCGCCATAGACATGACCGGCGTGATACCTACGCCACCGGAGAGCAGCAGGACCTTATCCGACGGGAAATCCATGCAGTTGAACACGCCGACCGGGCCGTGTACCGGGATCATCATCCCCTCTTCGATATTGTCATGCATCCAGTTGGATACCTGACCGCCCGGTACACGCTTGATCGTTACAGAGAAGCTGTATGGAACGGATGGAGAACTGGAGATGGTGTAGGAACGCATAACCTGTACGCCTTCGATCTCAAGTTCCAGTGTCACAAACTGACCTGGCTTGAAGAAGAACATAACAGGCTGTTCAGCCATAAAGCAGAACGTACGAACGTCCCAGGTTTCCTGAATTACTTTTACACAACGAACCATATGTCGGCCATTAGTCCAGGTTTGTGTAGTAACTGGATTCAGGCCGTCATTGTTTACCGGGTTAACAGTGGCTGTTGTCATTGTTGTTATCTCATTAATATATGCACATAGAACGTCTCATGGCGAAACGTCACCGCCTTGTATGGGGCCATTCTGTTCCTCGTCGCCTCTGAACGTTTCTCCAAAAACGACAAAAAGTTATCTAAACACCACCACTAGGGGGATTGAGGGGGGAGTGACGTCGAAAAACACACCTGTTTTTGTCGTAAACGGATAACCCTGATTTCGGAAGTTGGCGCAAGATGCACCTCAGACGCACCAACCCCAAACACGCTTTAGCATTCCGCTAGAGAACTGGGGCGTCGTCGACTTAAATGACCTTACAGAATGTAAGGGTACAGGTGAGAAGATAGCCGTACGTCGGCGTCGATGAGGATAACAATAAATGAACCAGAATGACCTGCTGAACATCACTTATGGCAGCTACGAAAGCGCTCGTGAGGAGATGGATCGCCTGCTGAAAGAACGCAAACGTAACTACTCTCTGGATCGTCCGCTGTACAACGATCCGCACATGTTCCGCGCTGATATGGAAGAGATCTTCCAGAAAGAGTGGCTGTTTGCCGGCATGACAAGTGAGATTCCTAACCGTGGTGATTACTTCACTATGGAAGTAGGCCAGAACCCGGTACTGATCGTACGTGGTCCGGATGGCGAAGTTAACGCCTTCCACAACACCTGCCGTCACCGTGGTTCACGTATCTGCCTCGAACATCGTGGCAAAGTTGCGAATCTGGTATGCCCATACCACCAGTGGACTTATGACCTGAAAGGTAACCTGCTGTTTGCCGGTACCGAAATGGGTGATGAGTTCGACATGAAAGCTCACGGACTGAAAAAAGCACACTGCAAAACCGGTGGTGGCTTTATCTTCGTAGCTCTGGGCAAGCAAGAACCTGAAGCGAAAGAGTTCGATGAATTCCTGGCGACGCTGGACGAATACATGGAACCGTACGATGTTGATAACACCAAGCTGGCGGTGGAATCCAACATGTACGAGAAAGCTAACTGGAAGTTGGTTATTGAGAACAACCGGGAGTGCTACCACTGCGCAGGCAGCCATCCTGAGTTGCTGAACACGCTGCAGGAGTGGGATGACACGAACGATCCACGTGCTTCCGAAGAGTTCCTGGCTCAATACGCACGTCAGTCTGCCGAGTGGGAAGCTGAAGGTATCCCGCACGAGCACAAATGGTTCGACGGCGGCCGTAACCGTATCGTACGTATGCCTCTGAAAGAAGGCGCCGAGGTTATGACCATCGACGGTTCCCAGGGTTGTGCCAAGACGATGGGTCGCATTAAGAACCGCGAACTGGGTTCTATGCGTATCCTGCATCTGCCTAACTCCTGGAACCACATGCAGAGCGACCACTTCATCGTGTTCCGCGTACTGCCTATCTCCGCGCAGGAGTCTCTGGTTACAACCAAGTGGTTCGTACACAAGGACGCTGTTGAAGGCATCGATTACGATCCTGCCCGCCTGCGTCAGGTTTGGGACGCAACCAACGACCAGGACCGTGTTCTGGGCGAGCAGAACCAGCTGGGCATCAACTCCATGGCTTACCAGCCAGGCCCTTACTCCGAGACTTTCGAGTTCGGCGTGGTGAACTTCATGGATTGGTACAGCGAAACTGTTCAGAAAAACCTGAATAAATAAGCGACTGACCTGAACAGAAAAAGAGAGCCCCTGCTACGGCAGCGGCTCTCTTTTTTGCCTTCAGCTATCCGTCTTTTACTCAGATCGCCCTGAGAACGTTTTCGACACTCTCTCTGGCATCACCAAACAACATCCGGGTGTTCTCATTGAAGAACAGCGGATTCTCCACCCCGGCATACCCCGATGCCATACCACGCTTAAACACCACTACATTGCGGGCGTTCCAGACCTCCAGCACCGGCATACCGGCGATAGGGCTACCCGGTTCACGCGCCGCAGGATTGACGGTATCGTTGGCGCCGATCACCAGCACCGTATCGGTGGAGTCCAGCTCCTCATTGATCTCTTCCAGGTCATGGACGATGTCGTAAGGCACCCGCGCTTCGGCCAGCAAGACATTCATATGGCCCGGCAGGCGCCCGGCCACCGGATGAATACCGAAGTGGACCTTGATGCCCATTTCACGCAGCTTATGGCAGATCTCCGATACCGGATACTGTGCCTGCGCCACCGCCATGCCGTAGCCCGGTGTGATCACCACACTTGAAGAGCCGCGCAGCAGCTCAGCCACCTCTTCCGGAGTCGTCGCAGTATGCTCACCCTGCAGGCCCTCACCCGACGATGCCGTAGTGTCGTTACCGAAGCCACCGGCAATCACCGAGATAAAGGAGCGATTCATACCTTTACACATGATGTAACTGAGGATGGCACCGGATGAACCCACCAGCGCGCCGGTCACTATCAGCAGGTCGTTGGAGAGCATAAAACCGGCAGCTACCGCCGCCCAACCCGAGTAGGAGTTGAGCATCGATACCACGACCGGCATGTCGGCACCGCCGATGGACGCCACCAGATGCCAGCCGAACAGCAGTGCAATCAGGGTCATTACCACCAGAGCAACGGTATTGCCACCGGCACCGACAAACTCAACCATCAGCCAGAATGAGACCAGAATCGCCGCCAGGTTCAGCTTATGGCGGTGCGGTAACATCAGCGCCTTGGATGAGACGATGCCACGCAACTTGCCGAATGCGATCACCGAACCGGTAAAGGTCACAGCACCGATAAAGACGCCGAGAAACACCTCTGAAAGGTGGATGTTCTGCATCACCTGACTCATCTCGCCATGATCGAAGTAGCTGTTATAACCGACCAGCACCGCCGCCAGGCCAACGAAACTATGCAGTATCGCCACCATTTCCGGCATTTCAGTCATCGCCACACGGCCCGCCAGGCGCAGGCCAATCACCGCGCCTGCGGCCATGGCCGCGATAATCCAGGCCAGTCCCTCTACCGATGGATCTGACAGGGTCGCAATCAGGGCGATGGCCATGCCGCTGACACCGCACCAGAGTCCGCGCTGGGAAGTTTCCTGTTTGGACAAGCCGGCGAGACTGAGAATGAACAGAGCTGAGGCAATGATATAAGCGGTTGCAAGTAATCCTTCTGACATAACTTAATCCCCCTCTTTCTGGAACATTTTCAGCATCCTGCGCGTCACCGAGAAGCCGCCGACGATATTAATAGTGGCGATAAACACCGCCACAATCGCCAGCAGTGAGACGAGGTTGAACTGTTCTCCCATCTGCAACAGTGCTCCCACCACAATGATGCCTGAGATGGCGTTAGTCACACTCATCAAAGGGGTATGCAGTGAGTGAGTCACATTCCAGACCACGTAGTAACCGATAAAGCAGGCCAGTACGAAGATCATAAAGTGGGACAGGAACTCCGCCGGAGCGTAATTGGCCACCAGGCCGGTCACCAGTGCCGCAGCCCCCAGCAGGCTGTACTTAACTACCGGCGAGATCGATTTGGGAGCTGGCAACTCCGGTTCCGCCGCTATGGCCGGCTTCTGCTGTGCCGGCTGGGCACTGACCTGAATTGGCGGAGCCGGCCAGGTTACTTCGCCATCTTTTACCACCGTGGCGCCACGGATCACCTGATCCTCGAAGTCGATCTCGATATCGCCATCTTTATGCGGAGTCAGCAGCTTCAGCAGGTTTACCAGATTAGTCGCGTAAAGCTGGGAGGACTGCGCCGGTAAGCGGCCCGGCAGGTCGTTATAGCCGATAATGGTGACACCGTTGTCGGTGACACTGACTTCGCCACTGACGCAAAGCTCACAGTTACCGCCATTCGGTGCTGCCAGGTCGACGATCACGCTACCACGTTTCATCGAAGCCACCATCTCGGCGGTAATCAGCCGGGGGGCGGGTTTACCCGGAATCAGCGCAGTGGTGATAATGATATCCACCTCCTGTGCCTGTTCGGCAAACAACGCCATCTCTGCTTCGATAAAGGCCTTACTCATCACCTTGGCATAGCCATCACCGCTGCCGCCCTCTTCCTCGATTTCAACCTCAAGGAATTCGGCTCCCATACTGGTGATCTGCTCTTTTACCTCGGGGCGGGTATCAAACGCACGCACTATAGCGCCGAGACTGGCGGCGGTACCGAGCGCAGACAGTCCGGCGACACCCGCGCCGATCACCAACACTTTGGCGGCAGGCACCTTGCCGGCAGCGGTTATCTGGCCGGTAAAGAAACGCCCGAAATGGTTGGCGGCCTCCACCACGGCGCGATAACCGGCAATATTAGCCATCGAACTGAGCGCATCCATCGACTGGGAGCGCGACAGGCGCGGAATCGAATCCATCGCCAAGACATTGATCTTTTTCTCCGCCAGAGTTTTTAACAGCGCTTCATTTTGGGCTGGCCAGATAAAGCTGATCAGAGTGGCACCAGGCTTAAACAGCCCGATCTCACCGTCGCCCGCCTCATCCCAGCTCGGAGCATTGACCTTCAGTACCAGATCAGCGGCGAATGCCGTGGCACTGTCTTCGCAAACCATCGCGCCAACATGACGATAGTCGTTATCACTAAGTCCGGCGTGAATACCGGCCCCCTTCTCTACGGTAACGCTGAAACCGAGCCGGATCAGACCGGCCACGCTGTCGGGTGTCGCCGCGACGCGTGTTTCGCCCTCAAGACTTTCCGCGGGAATTCCTATCAGCATGATTTTCCCCTGATTGTTGTTATATTTCGCCGGCGAGGACGATCCGGGCCCCGCCTGTTGGGTTAGATCCTTAATCGGCCGAAAGCGCTCCGTAAAACCGCAGGATTAGTTCCGGCCCCTGTTGAAATATAGACGCTCAGGGGAAATTGTTGCTGGCCAATCAGTCTGTTAGCGCGGCAATCGCATGATCGAGGTTGATTTCGGCCCTGCCCGTCAGCCCCTGTTTCAGCTCCCACTCGTAACCACGGATCGCCAATACCCAGACCTCGGGCAGGTAATCAAAGCAGGTCTGACAGGTGGCCATAAGCGTTGGGATTGAAAGGGCATGGGAGGTGAAACTGAAATCCATCAACGCGGCCTCCCGGCTCAGGCTGAAGCTTTGCAGTGTCAACGACTTACTGGCATCGACAAAAAGCACTCGGCGTTTTTGGCTGATCAGGTCGGCATCTTCGAGAAACAACTGGTAGTTGCGCAGTAACTCCGCTTTTGGACAGATCGGCTCCCGCTCCAGCCAGTCGATAAAGGCCCAGCCTAAACCGTCATCCTGACGGCCTGCATTGCCGATACCGTAGATCAGACAGTCCGGGCGGTTAAACGCCTCCAGTGTTATGGCAACTGCACTATCTGAATTTCTCATCGATCAGCTCCCCCGCAGAGTCATAGAGTGACACCTGTAACGGCATCTCACCAAGGGCGTGGGTGGCACAGCTGAGGCAGGGGTCATAGGCGCGGATACCCACCTCAATGGCGTTCATCATTCCTTCGGTGATCTCGGCATTGCCGCCGACATAAGCCTCGGCCACGGAACGGACGGTACGGTTTATCACTGTATTGTTCTGGGTGGTGGAGACGACCAGGTTGGCAAAGGTAATCCGCCCCTCTCTATCGGCGCGGTAATGGTGTAGCAGGGTCCCGCGTGGTGCTTCCACCACCCCGATCCCTTCGCCGGTCCAGGCGTTGTCGGCCGGTGTCAGCAGCAATGACTCTTGCTGCAGGTCCGGATCGTTCAGCAACTGTTTGATCAGTTCGGCAGCGTGGATGATCTCGATCGCCCGTGCCCAGTTAGTATGCAGGGTCTTGTCGTTGGCCTTGCCGTGGGTATAAGCATGGAAACGTTCAAGTGCCGCCTGGGCCAGCGGCGTCGAATAAGACTGAGTGATATTCACGCGGGCCAGCGGGCCGACCCGCAGTGAACCTTTATCCCGTCCCAGCTCCTTCAGGTAGGGAAACTTCATATAGCTCCACTCCTCGGTCGCTTCGGCAAAATGCTCAAGGTAGTCATGGTAGTCCAGTTCGCGGACGATTTTCTTATCCCGATCCATAATCCGCATCTTGCCGTGGTAGTAATCGACGTTACCCTCATCATCCACCAGACACATATTCAGCGCCGGAACCTCGGCAAAGCGGTCCACCTCGGCACGGTGCTTGTTATGAAAGTCATAGAACAGCTGGAGGCCGTCCTGGGCGTAATCGATCACCTCATCGATCGACAGTAGTCCCGCCTCGCCGTTCAGGAAGCGGTCGCGCTGTTCAATACTGAGATTGCTGTTCACCCCACCCGGCACCGAACTGATACCGTGCATTCGCTTGCCCAGCACCGCCTTGATCAGTTCCTGTCCCCATTTACGCAGTGCCACCACCCGCTTAACCAGTGCCGGATTCTGCTCCACCAGGCCGAGCAGATTGCGCTGCTCCGGCGGAGCATTCATACCGAACAGCATCTCGGGTACAACCAGGTAAAAATAAGCCGTGACATGGGATTGAAGCTGCTGGGCATAGTGCCCCAAACGGCGAATTTTTTCCGGCGTTGGCAACATTTCAATACCGGTACTCAGGCCAACACCGACGATATCATCCAGTGCCTTGGCACCGCAGAGGTGATGGCTGACAAAACAGATACCACAGATTCGTTGCAGCAGCATCGGTGCCTCCCAATAGGGATGGCCCTGCACAAAACGCTCAAAACCACGGAATTCGACGACATGCAGTCTGGCGGCGGTCACCCTGTTATCGTCATCCAGATGGACTGTCACTTTTCCGTGGCCCTCAATTCGGGTAACGGGATCTATCACCAGCTTTCTGCTCATCGCGGCCTCCTTTTTAGTCGTAGCGATTAATCGAAGACGGCAGATCGACTTCGCGCCCGTTCACCAGATCATCCAGTACCTTGAGGATCGCTGCGCCATCCGGCGGACAGCCGGGGATGAAGTAGTCCATCTTCACAACTTCATGGCAGGGATAGACCTTAGTGGTGATCTTCGGGAGGTCTTCACTCCAGGGCACCACCGGGATGGCATTTTCAACCCGGGTCGGCGAGTGAACATAGGCTTCGTCGAGACACTCGGAGAGTTCAACATCGTTACGCATGGCGGGTACCCCACCCCAGATAGCGCAAGCGCCCACGGAAATCAGGATGTCGCAGTTTTCGCGGAAATGTTGCAGGGTCTCGATATTCTCCTCATTGGCAACACCGCCCTCGATAAAGCCGATGCGGCAGCGCTCGCTGATGCGTTTGATATCGGTGATGGAGGAACGCAGGATGGTAACCTTATCCAGCAGCCCCAGTAGCGCCTCGTCCATATCGAGAAAGGAGAGTGTACAGCCCCAGCAACCACAGAGGCCGATCATCGCGACTTTGATTTTCTGGTCCCGTTTTGCCTGCAGCGCCGGATCGAGTCTGGTGGCGGGCAGGTCATGGGCAAATATCTCGCTACGCCCTGAGTTCTTCATTTCTGCTTCACCTCCAGGGTCCGTTGCCGCAGTGTTCTGGTCTCGTACCTGCGCTGGCCAATCGGGTTGTCATAGCCAACCCCCTTCTCAAGTATGCAACCGACGGGACAGAGTTCGACCGCCTCACGTACCTGATCCGGCGGCATTGCGTCAGCCAGTCCGATATCCAGTTCGATCTGTGCCCTATCGCCACGCTGGCTGATGCTGAAGATCTTCTGCCCGCCTTCCCGGTCACGGACAAATTCAACGCAGCGCTGGCAGAAGATACAGCGGTCCCGTTCCAGCCAAATATTTTTTGCCCTCACCTCACGCGGGTGTTTCGAAAACCGATAGGGAAAGCGCGAGACCATCATGCCTATCTCATAGCCCACCGCCTGTAGGTCGCAGCGACCGCTCTTTTCACAGCTCGGACAGTTGTGATTGCCTTCGACGAAGAGGATTTCCACCAGCGCCTTGCGCAGATCGGCGATCTGCGGCGCACTGACCTCAACCTGCATCCCCTCACAGGCCGGCACGCTGCAGGCTGCCATAACATTGCCATCAACCCTGACTGAACAGATACGGCAGGTGCCCAGACAGCGCTTGCCACGGACATAACAGAGACTGGGAATATAGACACCGTTATCGGCGGCCACGTCGATCAGGGGTGTGCCCGCTTCACAAGCGACGGCCTGACCGTCGATGGTTATCTCGATGCTCATTTCGCCTTCTCCCCGATTAGTTCGATCCGTGCCTTGCCGTAACCGGACAGTGCTGCGTCCAGATCAAATGAGGGCAGCAGCGATCCTTTTTGTTCCATCAGCTTGTCGCGGTAGACCTCCGGGAATTTCGCCAGCGTAGAAAGAATCGGATTGGGTGACGTTGCACCCAGACCGCAACGGCTGGTATTGCTTATCAGCTTGCCCCAGCTGACTACTTCATCCAGATCCTGCTGGCAGGCCCGCCCGTCGATCAGTCGCTCTATCTTGTGCTGTAGCTCTATATTGCCGGCGCGACAGGGTGTGCAGATACCACAGGATTCATCGACGAAAAACTGCATAAAGTGACGTACGATCCGCAGCAGGTCACGTTTGCGGTTAAACAGCATCAGCGAGCCATTACAGGATAGATCGCTATAGGCGAATACTCGCTCGCGTTCGTGTTCGGCATTGACGCATTCACCGGAAGGACCACTGACCTGCACCGCCCAGGGATTGACCGCTCCTACCAGGGCCAGCACTTTACCGAGGCTGACACCCCACTCGATCTCGTAGATACCCGGGCGCTTACAATCACCGGATACGCTGAGCAGACGGGTACCGCTGGAGTCCTCAGTGCCGAGTGCTGCATACCAGTCCGCGCCCATATCCAGCAGCCGCGTAACGGAGGCGAAGGTCTCAACGTTATTGACGACGGTCGGCATACCGAGATAACCCTGCTGTACCGGAAATGGCGGCTTCAGCCGGGGCGTGCCGCGCTTGCCCTCGCAGGATTCGATCAGCGCCGATTCATCGCCGCAGATATAGGCACCTGCCCCCATCTGAATACGGATATCAAAGTCAAAACCCCGTCGACCGGCGATGGCCTGGCCCAGCAGTCCCTGGTCACGCAACTGTTGCAGCTGCGCTTCGAGGTAGGCTTTGAGATAGCTGTATTCACAGCGCAGGTAGATAATCCCTTGCCGTGCACCGATCGCCCGGGCGGCGATAATCATCCCAGCCACAACCTCTTTCGGTGAGCGGGTCAGCAGTACCCGGTCCTTGAACGTACCCGGCTCGCCCTCATCGGCGTTGCAGATCACATATTTGGTATCGCCCGCTGCCTCACGGCAAAGGCGCCACTTCAATCCCGTAGAGAATCCGGCTCCGCCGCGCCCGCGCAGCTTCGAAGCGGTTACGGCTGCGATCACCTCTTCGGGATCAGACGATAGGCAACGCCTGAGCAGAGCTTCCAGGTCGATGTTGTTCTGAAAAAATACCGGGCCGGACTGGCGGATATTGCTCGCCACCATATTGTCGACGTAGCTGATATCGCCCCTTGGCAGCTGTTTGGGGTTAACGATCTGCTGCGGTGTCTCCCCCTGCTTAAGACGGCGGATGATCTTACTCACCTTTTCCGGCGTCAGTCGGGTAAAGACCACATCATCTACCAGCATCGCAGGTCCCTGATCGCTCAGGCCGATACAGGCCGTATCAAACAGGCCAAAGGTCTGGCTGGAGTCCACCGTGCCCATGCGTGTTCCTGCTGCCTGTTCGAGGGCCTCACGCACCTGCTGATATCCGTTGATGCGCGAAATAACCGTATCACTGAGGTAGATGCGGTACTTTCCGCAAGGCTGGTCATGGAAGAAGTGATAGAAGGAACTGGTCTCACGGATATCGCCGCGCGACATATTCAGCCCCCTGGCCAGTTCCGTGACCGCCTTGTCCGGTATATAGCCATGCCGTCGCTGAACCTGCCAGAGCATATCGATCAGACGGGTACGATCTGACGCGTACTGTTTTAGTATCGAGACGATTTCACGCTTCATTTCATTGGCCCCTTGCTTACAGATCGTATCCTCAAACCAAGAGATACAGAGGGAAGACCCCTTTAACTGTAGACCTGACCGACGCAATGGTGCGTTTTCGCAGAAGCCTGAAGTGCGCTAATTCAAATTATGAAGGCGCAGTTAGACAGCGCTGGGGATGCCGCTCTTGGCTCACAATAGCTCCGACACCAGCGCCGGACTGAGCAATCCAAGCAGGTCTGCCATCTCAGGATTGGCCAGTTGCTTGCGCAATAAAGCAGGTTCTTGTTCGTTAGGCGCCCCATCGCGAAAGCTAAGGTAGCATTCATGGCTGATCGGATCGCAGAAATGCACTTCGGGTATTTCCCGGATACAACGCCGGATAAAACCAAGGTTAGCCGACACCGCCATCTTTTCTGCGTCCGGGTACACCTCCTGCGGCGATCGGGCGCGGATATTGATTTTGCGATAGCGCTCCATATTCACCAACAGCATCGGCTTGTAGATCGAGATCTGTTTCTGATTACCACGCGCGATGGTTTCCGGGAACGTACCCTTGGGAACACTGTTATCGAGGAATTCATAGCGAAAGTCCGGTCGCTCATGGGCCAGCCACTTGAAGAGGATCTTCGGCATCCCTTCGTAGGCTTCGACGCTGTGTCCGAGAAAATCCTCTACCGCCTTATAGCGCCCCTTAATCAGTCCCCGCTCCCAGCCACGCTCCACCGTGGCCTCCGGCGGTGTCACCACAAAATACATAAAGAGGGTTTCGACATACTCGGCGTAAGTGCCATGCAGCACGCGCGAGATACGCTCAGTAGAGAAACTGTCAAAACGAAAGCGGTCCACCAGAAGGTGCGGAATCGACTGGTAGCGCTGCGCCTTATCTCGAATGTAGCGATCCAGCTTGGCGTCAATAATCACCACTTCATCACTACTAAAAGGCCCGGCATATTTATAGGCCTCGCCCAGGGCTTCGTAATCCAGTAACAGGCGGCGCCAGATATCGGGGCTGATGGTGGCGTAGCAGTCTGTGGCCACGCCACGCTCCTGCATCATGCGGTCCAGCATCGGGCGCAACGAACTTTTACCCGCTGCCGATGCGCCTTTCAGGCTGAACAGAGCCGGGCTGGCGACGTTGCGGATCAGGCCATAGCCTTGTGCCTCTGCAGCGCAGTCGATCATCGGCTGAATCAACCGGCCAATTTCACGGCTGCCATAGCCGTTCAGCGTGTGCTGGCTCACCAGCCTGACCAGAAAGTCTCTGTCATTTCCCAGATAGCCACTGCGGCTACTGGTACTGCCCAGCACCCGGTAAAGACTGTGATAGATTGCGCTTTCCAGTGGATCTGTCGCTGCAATGCCTTTTTCCCGATACTCGCTGATCACACGGAAGACTTTTTCGCTGGACGACTCGGCTGGAACAGCTGGTATTGTGTGACGGGATGAAAACAGGCGCTGCCAAAACCCCCTTTCAGGCGCGGGAGTTCTTTCAGTATGAAACAGGGTCTGATCGAGAATCCGGCCGATCTGTTGCCGTAACTGTTGCCTCAGCTGTGCATAGGCCTGTTCGATCTCGGCCATCTCCGGCTGGATATACTGCTGTAAGATCTGAAGTGTCATTCGCCGGAAGTTCTTACCCAGATCTTCCTCAAGTTCACCTTCCAGTACCACCAGATCGGCAGTCACCCGGACAATCAGTTCGTGCAGCACCAGCCGCTGCGGCTTAAACGCGACCAACTCCTCATAGTTGAGACCCGTGAGCTGTTTCAGCTCTTCAATATCGGCGATATCGCTCTCAACGTTTGCTGAGCAGGCAATGGTTTTATAACCGAGATAGGCCGCGGGAATCTCGGTTTCAATGCCGGGATTCCAGGCCGAGAAATTAGCTGTTTCCATGACTGCCTTACTCCTGATCACCGACAATCCTGTTAATTAGACAGCTTATCACAGGCGCAGAAGTGTGCATTTTGGCTCCCGACGTCAGGAAACCTGGCTACGGCATATTCCCCCGGCTAAGGTAACAGCCGCTTTTATAACAAAACAGTCAGCAACGTTGTGCAAAACAGGAACCGGGCAAGCCTGCGAACGGTCGTCATGCAGGCTGGATAAGAGATGGGCTGAACACCGGCATTGATCCCGGCATTCAGCCAGCACGATTATGAGAGTGAGCTGAGGTGCAACTTAATTGCTTCGTAAACATCAGGCAGAACCACGCCCTTGTCAGCGACCAGTTCATTCACCAGGGCGATCAGCGCCTGCTGTGAGTCACTGTCTGCGGTTGCAAACCAGGCTGCGGCTTTTTCAGCGCACTGCTCCGGGCTGTCGTCCTGCCCCAATTCAATCCCCAGCGCGATCAAACGGTCGCGAAAGTCGTCCTGATCAATCAGGTCAGCAATCATCATATTCTTATACTCCGCACTAATCAGATACCTGCCCGATAAGGGGACTCGGTATCTCTGAAATCTGGCGCCACTTTACTCGGCGTGTCGTGACCGGGGCAATGCTGTTGTCGCTAAGAGAACAGTCTTATGCCGCTCCCGGTCAAGGACCGCCAACCGCAATTTCTGGCAGGCAATAAAAAACGGAGGCCGAAGCCTCCGTCTTTTACCGGCAAGTTAGCTTATCGCTTACTTGCTTTCACCCTTCAGGCCGCGCATCAGGCTGACACACATCAGCAGCAGTACGACGGTGAATGGCAGACCTACTGTGATCGCACCTGCCTGCAGTGCAGTCAGAGCGTCAGCACCACCACCATACAGCAGTACGCCAGCGATCAGACCCACCATCACAGCCCAGAAGATGCGCTGTGCAACAGGAGAGTCAGTACGACCGCCTGCAGTGATAGAGTCGATTACCAGAGAACCGGAGTCAGAAGAGGTGATGAAGAATACCAGTACCAGTACGATACCCAGGACAGAGGTAATCTCAGCCATTGGCAGGTTAGCCAGCATGTGGAACATAGCCAGAGATACGTCGCCCACACCGTTAGTCAGCTCGCCAACTCCGTTCTGGATCTGATCCAGAGCGGAACCACCAAACGCAGCCATCCATACAGCAGATACGATGGTTGGGATAACCAGTACAGCTGTCATGAACTCACGTACGGTACGGCCTTTAGATACGCGCGCAATGAACATACCTACGAATGGAGACCAGGATACCCACCAGGCCCAGTAGAACACAGTCCAGCCTTTGTACCAGGTCTGGTCTTCACGACCGATCCAGTTACTCAGCGGGATGATATTTTCTACGTAGCTACCCACCAGCGTACCGAAGCTACCGAAGATAGCACCGGTTGCACCGAACACGATGATAAACAGGCACAGAGCCGCAGCGATCAGCATGTTGATGTTACTCAGCAGCTTAACACCGCCATCCAGGCCGCGCGCTACAGAGAACAGCGCAACACAAGTTACCGCGATGATAACTGCGATCTGAGTGCCGATACCGTTGTCAGCGCCGAACAGGTGGCTCAGGCCACTGGTCGCCTGCTGAGCACCGAAGCCCAGAGAAGTCGCCAGACCGAAGATAGTTGCCAGTACAGCAACGATATCGATTACATGCCCCAGCGGCCCCCATACACGCTCGCCAAATAGCGGGTAGAACGCAGAACGGATGGTCAGTGGCAGACCTTTGTTATAGGTGAAGAAAGCCAGTGCCAGTGCAACAACACCGTAGATCGCCCATGGGTGCAGGCCCCAGTGGAACATGGTCGCGCCCATTGCCATAGCCGCACCTTCAGGGGTGTTAGGCTCAGCGCCAAGAGGCGTACCGTACCAGTTGGTGTAGTAAGCCACAGGCTCGGCCACACTCCAGAACATCAGGCCGATGCCCATACCGGCTGCAAACAACATGGCAAACCAGGAAGCCCGGGAATACTCAGGCTTTGCGTTTGCACCGCCAAGGCGGATCTTACCGACAGGCAATAGAATCAGCGAGATACAGAAGATGACAAAGATATTGCCACCGATCATGAACAGCCAATCAAAATTCTCGATTGACCAGCCACGGGCTCCTACCAGCATTTCTTTCGCCTGAGCAGGAAACATCAGGGTGGCGATAACAAATACCAGGATGGCAATTGTGCTAACCGCAAATACCGGGGCATAAATGTTCATGCCCATTACCTGAATATTGTCCTGGCCCGCCTGATAATCCGTATCGTACGGATCACTGGCAACGTGTTGGTTCATATCATTCATCCAACTACTCCTAGGTCTCTTTTTTTTATTATCGACGGCAGTTTAACCGGCACCTGTGTACAGCTTGTACCACAGCTCACCAATTAACCGACAGCAACCTGATCCATGGTACGGCCTTCAAGACATCCCTATTTGCTGCAAGCGACATAGGCATTGCCAAAAGCAACGAATATACGACAGCCTTACCCGTAAACGACAAAAACTTCATATAGCGAAAGATGATTCACCTGAGAAATTAACGTTTAGGATTCTAATGTTATTTACCAATCGATAAAGGACATCCCTGCCCGAGGCCGCCGACTATACGGAAGTTGAACTTAGGGTTAAACCTATATCCCTTTGAATTCAAATAAAAAAAGCCCGATCCGGGCAGATCGGGCTAAAGCTTGCAGTTCTCTGGACGTACTCTGCTGTTTACAGAATCCAGGAACGGGGGGTTTGGTGTGGCCACGTTATGCCAGTAACGGGCACTGCGTCATACTACCCGGCCATCAGATCGCCAACATCGTAAAGTCGGCGTCTATACCACTGGCAACGACAAGCCCCGAATAAAAAGCAAAAAAAAACCGACCCCCAAAGGGATCGGTCCAAGAGCCGTGATTGAATGCCTGGATGAGGCATATCGTGCAACCCTGAGAGGGGAAAACACGGATTAGTGCAAGAAGACAACATGCCGGCCAAGACCGGCAATGCCATGGTTATCTACATTAAACTCCCCAGTTATGCAGCTAACCTGTGCCATCGCGTCTGGTATGTGGACATACCCAAAGCCCTGTAGAAATAGCTTCTGGTACATACTTTCGTCGAAAGCGTTAAGCCATGCTATCGCCTTTCCCCGGCAACAAGAATGCTCAAAATCGCCGCCTGAAAACCTGACAACGACAGCCTGTCTGCATGCGACCCGCTGCCAGGGGAATAAAGTCGCGGTCAGACAACCAGTAGAAAATAGCGGTCGCGGCTCGGCTAGCGATTCTTCGCTTCGATCCACTGGGACATGTACTGGGTACTTTTCATACTGTGGTGACGCAGCATCTGACCGGTAAAATTATTCAGGCGGTGTTGCTGCAGATTGTTAAGAAGCAGGTCGATACGCGCCAGCAATGCCCTGCCCTGAGATTCACCGTCATAGAATTGCTGCAGGATTGCATCGGCATAGGCCTGACTTTGCTGCCACAACGCCTGATCCTGATAGAGAGCGACTGCGGCATCGGCGATCTGCTGCGGTTCATCTGCCACTACGCCGTTCCAGGGCAATGTGCCATGCATCGCTTCAGCACCGACAGAGGTGGTTACGCTCGGCGTACCGCAGAGCATCGCCTCCACCAGCTTACCTTTAATGCCTGCACCAAATCGCAGTGGCGCCAGGCAGAGACGCGCATTGCGCATTACCGCTTCGGCATCTTCAGCCCAGCCCAGCACCCGAAAACGTTCACGCGGGTTATCCAGCTGAGTCGCTTTCTTGGGCGGATAAGCACCGTAGATATGCATCTGTGCCTCGGGCAGGCGCTTGCGGATCAAAGGCCAGATAGTTTGCTTCAGGTAGAGCACCGAATCCCAGTTCGGGGCATGGCGGAAATTGCCAATGGTGACAAAGTGTTTGCGTTCTGAAAATGCCGGCCACTGGTTGCGCTGATCTTCATCTAACGCCGGCAGCATAAATGTAAGATGGTGCAGCAGAGCCGGGTCGACCTTGAATTGCCGGGTTAGCAGCTCAATCTCAGTACTGGAGATCATCAGCGTCAGGTCACAGCGCAGGATTGCAGCCACTTCCCGTACGGCCATATCGCCCATAAGATCCTGCGGGCTGACCTCGCGCCCCTGTTTCAGCGCCTGATGCCGGGCATTACGCAAACAGTGCAGGTCTTCGGTATCCAGGATACGCAGGGCGTCCGGACACTGTTTCTCCACCCGCCAGCCAAACTGTTCTTCCATCATAAAGCGATCAAACATCACGATATCCGGCTGCAGCTCCGCTACATACTGATCAAAACTGGAACAGTTCAGGGCAATGCTGCGGGTTCGGATTCCTGCTGCCGCAAGATCGGGCATATGGTCACTCAGCGCCGCAGGGCTGGCAAACTCCACTTGCCAGTCCTGCTGCTGAAACAGCTCGATCAGTTCCATCATCCTGCGGCCAGCAGCCGATGAATCCGGTTCCGGCCAGACGTAACCAATTATTAGCACTTGTTTCATTAAGCAATGCCCGCTCGACGAGAGAAAAGCGGCATTCTAACCAGATGGCCGGCACAGGGGAAATCAGATCAGAAAAGGAGGCCCTGCATCAGGCAGGGCCAAAACATCAGAGGTGCGCCTGCACCAACTCAACCGCGTGCTTATGCGTTGAGGTCGCGACCTTAAGGCCATCGACAAATCGATCACAGGCATCAAGCTGGGCTTCTATATTATCCGGCGACACTGTCATTGCATTAAGCAATGTATCATACAGCTGCTCTACCTTTTCCTGATAGGCAGCATCCAGCGCAGTCAGCGCCAGTTCTTGACGTTCCATAGCGTCCTCCTTTCTGGGGTTAGGAAAAGTCATCCTTTCCAGGCAAGCGAACTTCAGCCTGAGGAAGCATTGCTGCTTGCACCGGATTAGACCCGAAAAGTGCGCGAATGTTTGGCGGAATTCCATTCCTGGGCACTCACACTCTGTGTACTCCCCCTCGGAACCCGCTGTCCGCGTCCCGTCTGCAGACGAAATGCGCGGCGTCCATAGGCAGGACCGGAATACCAGCGGGTTCCCACAGCCCTGCAATCGAATGCCATACTTACCGGACAAACAGAACAACGTTCAGGCCAGCCGAATCGCCGGAAAGTACTGATGCCAGGCAGACATTAAACATGTTTGAAACCGATTTCGTAGCATTCATCAGCGACCACAAGCTTATCGCCTCGCTATCGCTAATTGCCTTCACTTACCTGATTAAGATGAAAACAACCCGTCTGCTGAAGCGCTGGGGCAAAGCGCGCGGCAACGACACCCGGCACCTGATCAATATCATCAAGAATCTGATAAACCTATCGCTGGCAGTGTGTCTGATCATCTACTGGTCATCTGAACTACAGGAGTTTGCCCTGTCGGTCGCTGCATTTGTGGTGGCATTTGTTATCGCAACGCGGGAGTTTATCCAGTGCATAATTGGCTTTATCTATATTGTTTCCAGCCGCCCCTTTCAGGTGGGTGACTGGATTCAGGTGGGCAACCATTCCGGTGAGGTTACCGAAACGGACTGGATCAAACTGACGTTGCTGGAAGTCGATATTGAGTCCTACAGCCATACCGGAAAAACGCTGTTCTTACCCAATAACACGTTGCTATTCAGCACGATTAAAAATCTCAACTTCCTGAAGAGATACGCGACCCACACATTCTCGATCACCCGTGACCAGAGCGTAAATCTGTTCTCTATAGAAGCTGAGCTGCTGGAGCGTGCGACAGCACACTGTCAGGACTTCTACGACGTGGCCGACCGCTACAACTCGCTGATTGAAAAACGCCTGGATGTCACGATCTCAGGCCCGGCCCCGACGATCTTTATATCGACATCGGACATCGGGCGCGACAGGGCCACGATCACTATATTCTGCCCCAGCGATCAGGCACTGGAGATCGAGCAGAAGATCACCCGGGATTTCATGACCTTGTGGCATAGGGAAAAGGGTAAACGCAAAGCAACTAAAAGCGCTGGCGATAGCTGACTCCCCTGTCCTGATTGCCGATCAGTTCACACCCTCAATCCGTGACATTCACTTGCCCGCAGGGATAAAAATCGGCTTCGCTCCCGCCCCGAAACATTAGCTAATTAGCTAAGATCGGCCTCCTGTTCCGGCGACGCGCCTCGCGTCACCCGTACCGCGATCGGATCGCTCTGGCTTCCTGCGTAAATCGTGCGATGAGGATAGGGAATCTCAATGCCAGCCTGATCGAATGCTGCTTTGGTATCAATATAGATGCTGTTTTTCAGCGCCAGAAAGTTACTCCTGGCCGCCCATACCGATAGCTGGATATTGATAGACGACTCGCCAAAACCCTGAATGATAATGGCCGGAGCTGGCTCTTCCAGACACAGCGGGTTGCTGTCTGCCACCTGCAACAGCACTTCATTAACATGGGGAATATCTTCCTTATAGGCGACGCCAATCTGAAGATCGAAACGGCGGATCGGAAAGCGGGTCAGGGTCGTCACCTCTGACTTGATTAAGGTTTCATTTGGAATACGCACGAACAGATTGTCGTAGGTCTTCAGCTTGACCGATAACAGATCGATCGACAGAACCTCGCCCATCGTATTGTCGATTTTCACCACATCCCCGACCGAAAATGGCCGCTCCCCTAACAGGAAGAGACCACTGATAATATTTGATGCCGAAGTTTGTGACGCAAAACCAACAGCGACTGTCAGAATGCCCGCAGCCCCCAGCAATACACTGAGCTTAAAGCCCAGCTCACGCAGTGCGGAGACCAGAAACAGCCCCAGCGTGGTATAGAACAGTAACCGTTTCAGAAGAATCAGATGATGCTGACTCATCTGACGGCCAAACAGCCTTAGTGCCGAAGAACTGACAAATTTAGCCAGCACAAAACCGGCCAGTACCAGCAATAACGCCCGCAGCACTGCAAATGCCCGCTCGCCAAATAACCACTCTGATACCTGCGGCCAAAACGTATCCATCAACGGCTATCTCCGTCTACCCGAACATCGCATTCAAAGCCCTTACAAAAATGCCCTTTTCCATATGGACACGCGCCGGACTAATCAACATCACCGCACCAACAGTATCAGGTGGTGAACGCTGGATCTGAAGCGTCGCCGTACTCATATCCTGTTCCCTGACAATGCTCAGACTCTCTGTCCAGAGTACACCGTTCTCTGTGGCATACAGGGACAGAAAGGGTACAGGCAGCTTGAGCCGCTCCAGTAACAATGTATCGTCGCCTTTGTTATGAATCGACACCTGGGTTAATGCACGATGGGCACGCGGCGCGATATCGTCCAGATACAGACGGGCGCCGGTTCTGGCTGCGTAACACAGCTCACCATCATAGGTGGAAGCGCCAAACCAGGTATCGGACGGTACAATAACCGGCATTTCCAACGACCATTCTGCCGTAGCACAGACCACCGCCCGAATCCACAAAGGAGAACTTACATACAAAGTTACCTTTTCACCTCGTGGTAGGTGAACCGGGGTCGAAGGTCTTGTGACCACTGCCCGGTCTGCCAACACCGGTAGCAACCGGAAGTGCCGGCTGCTGCTATGGCAGATGCAGCGCTCTAAACGACTGTAGTGACTAAGCGGCGAGGCCTCCGGGTTCATCGATACCTGCCGGCCCTCTTCCGGAAGTCCCGCTATCGTCCGTGAGCGAACCTGCCATTCGCTCCTGAGGCGTTGCAGTGACAGTTCCAGCGCACCGAAATGCCAGTGCATGGTATCGCCGATATCTAACGAGAAATCCCCCCACCAGGGTGTGAACGCAGACTGTGTTTGCATCCAAAGCCTCCATTGCAGCTGATGGCACAATCATGGGCTGATCGAATTCCGGCTAGTAGTGCGACCAGCCCGGTCCAGCTCGCTATCCCTTACCGCGCGTTTTGGTGCGATTGTTACGGGCATTCTTCTCGATAAAAGTGATAATGCCGCCTGCGACATCTTTTTTGGTGGCCTTTTCGATCCCTTCCAGCCCGGGACTGGAATTTACCTCCAGTACCAGCGGTCCACGATCGGATCGCAGGATATCCACACCCGCTACGTTCAGCCCCATGGTTTTAGCGGCTTTTACCGCAATCGCCCTTTCGTCGGGAGTAATACGCACCAGTGATGCTGAACCGCCACGGTGAAGGTTAGACCGGAACTCGCCTTCGGCGCCCTGACGCTTCATCGCCGCCCAGACGCGATCACCGATCACAAAGCAACGGATGTCCGCCCCGCCTGACTCCTTAATGAACTCCTGCACCATGATGTTAGCCTTCAATCCCATAAAGGCCTGCATAACACTTTCAGCTGCTTTGCGGGTTTCAGCCAGTACCACGCCTATTCCCTGAGTCCCCTCCAGGAGTTTGAGTACCATAGGCGGTCCGGCGTTCATATCCAGCATATCGGGGATATCGCCCGGCTTGTTCGCGAAGCCGGTGATTGGCAGATCAATTCCTTTGCGGGCAAGCAGCTGCATCGAGCGTAGCTTGTCCCGAGAGCGGGAGATGGCAACAGATTCATTCAGAGGATAGACCCCCATCATTTCAAACTGCCTGAGCACTGCGGTACCGTAGAAGGTCACTGAAGCCCCGATCCGTGGAATCACCGCATCAAATCCTTCCAGCGCCTCACCTCGAAAGTGAATGCTGGGGGTGCGTGAGTTGATGTTCATATAACAACGCAGGTGATCGATAACATGGGCCTCGTGGCCTGCTGCCTCAGCTGCTTCGACCAACCTCCTGGTTGAGTAGAGCTTCGCGTTCCTTGAAAGAATACCAATTTTCATCGCTTTACCTCTGTGTGCAGTAACGCCGGTTTTTTACCAATCAAATAGGACTTACTGGCATCGACGAGGAAACGCTCAGTTATCGCCGTGCGTCCAAGCAGCATACGAAAACGCATGCTGTCACGATCTGTTAACGTGATTTCGATCGGCCAGATCTCCTTTCCTAGCTGTATTCGTGTCAGGATGACGTTGCGTACTTCCCGGTGTCCCCCGGAGTCCGTCACCTGGCGCTGATCCAATAACTGCGCTTCACAGACATGATCGCTTTCGAGATGTAGTCCGAAACGCACCCAGTCCTGGCCGTCCCGATTAAAACGTTCGACGTAATAGGCATGTAATGCTGAAGTACGGGCTCCGGTATCAACCTTAACTTTGATGTGATCGATGCCAATATCCGGTAACGAACACCACTCGCGCCAACCCAGTACCGGTAACGAAGCCTGTCTCTCCTGTTCTGATCCTGTGCCCGCCATACTGCCGCATCCTCTGTTATTCGCGTTGTCGGATCTGCCGAAAATGCATCCGAATTGCTAATTAGTATAGGCAGCTATTTCGTATTGACAGCGAGATAAGCCAAAAAAGGGAATAAAGATATAACAAGCCATTGCGAGGAAAATGCTGAAATCAGGACGTTATCAGCCGATGTGGTGCTCGTGGACTGATATGCGGTTGGGCGACGCGCAGAGGGTTTCTGTTCGCTGACATGCTGAGTATATATTTAAAGCCGGACAGCAGGCATTGAAAACGCTATTCCGGCAGCTAATCAGACTGGAAATATTATTCAGGCCTCATCTAGGTGATCCAGGCCTCTATTGCCAATATATCGCCACCGGGTTAGTCACTCAGGCCTCTACTATATGCTCACACCACTGCCACTGATTATCGCTAACCTGGCAAAATCGCTTATCAAAGAGTTTTTCAACTTCTGTAGAGATCATTGGCTTTGAATAAAAGAAGCCCTGAATCACATCACATTCATGTTCGCGAAGGAAATCAACCTGGAAGGACTCTTCGACACCTTCTGCAATGACGTTCAGCTTGAGGGCTTTTCCCAGTGCGATGATCGTTTTAATGATCTCCTCTGTATTCGAGCCGCAGCCAATTTCCTGCACAAAGGATTTATCAATCTTAAGTACCGACAATGGCAGGTTATTGAGATAACTCAGTGAGGAGTAGCCGGTTCCGAAGTCATCTACTGCCACCAGCAGCCCCATATCAGCCAGCTCAGAGAGGGTTGCTACCGTCTTCGCAGGATCACTCATCATCATGCTTTCAGTGACTTCAACCTCAATCTTACAGCCTTGTAAACTTTGCCGCTTTAACTGGCGCGATATAACCGAGACCAGTGCATTATCGCTAAGCTGGCGAATCGAAAGGTTCACGGCAATCGTAAAATTATGCTGCATTCCGTAGTCGGACCACCTGGCTGCATGTGAAAATGCTTCCTCTATCACCCAGTATCCCACCTTCTCAATCGCGCCCATCTCTTCCAGTCGTGGAATAAAAATCTCCGGACTGACATAGTCGCCTTTACTGTTTTTCCATCTCAGCAGTGCTTCAACGCCGACAATCCTCCCGGTCATAATTGAAACCTGAGGCTGGAACTGCAGCTCAAAGTGCCCACACTCAACCGCTTTTAGCAGTTCACGGTCTAACGCGACAGCTTCGAGCGCCTCCCGTTGCATTTCATCCGTAAAGAACTGGTAACAGTTCCCGCCCCGAGCCTTGGCCTTGTACATCGCCATATCGGCTGCTTGCAGCAGAATAGGTGCGGATGATCCTGAGTCGGGATAGATCGCTATACCGATCGAAGCCCCAATGTAAATCACGTTGTCTTTAATATTAAACGGCTCCGAAAGCTGGTTTAAAATTTTATCAGCTACCGATGCCGCATTTTTGGTTACCTTATTAATGAAATTTTCCAGTATTATGGTGAATTCATCTCCGCCCAGGCGACTAATGATATCACCGTCCCGAACACAGGCAGATAAGCGCTGCGCGACCTCCTGCAGCAGGCAGTCACCCACCTCGTGACCCAGGTTATCGTTAACCTGTTTGAACTTGTTCAGATCAATAAATAATAATGCGAGCGGTAACTTGCTGCGGTTGGCGCGGGAAAGTGCCTGATGAAGTATGCGGTTAAATACATGGCGATTATATAATCCGGTCAGGCTGTCATATTGAGCCAGTCGACGCAGTTGTTCCTCCGCTTTCTTGCGCTCGGTTACATCCTGAAAAGCGACCACTACGCCAAAGAAATCCCCCTCATTTTGTACAGGTGTAGCGTTATATTCAATTGATATCGGCACACCATCAGATGAATAAAATACAGCGGAGACACATTTGTAATGATTGCCCTGACTACACTCAAGAAATGCCTGTGTGTTTTCCCAACATTCGACCTCTTCCGGGTTAGTCTCTGCAGGTAGCTGGCTAAAAGACGTAAAACAGTTACCGAGTAGATCACTTTCTTCAAGGCCGAGTATTTCCAGGGAAGCGGGATTACAGAATATAACCTTTCCGGCAATATCAAGCCCAATGATGCCCTCACCTATCGAATCCAGCAGCAACTTTATCCGATTCTCCGTACGCTTCAGATCTTCTGTAGATTGCTCCAGACGATAGCGCTGCTCTTCCAGCTCAAGAAAAATCCGGACTTTACTTTCCAGTGCATGAGGCTTTATTGGCTTAAAAAGGTAGTCGACAGCTCCACTCTCGTAGCCCCGCAACTCAAAGGCTTCAGTCCGGTCAGCTGCAGTAATGAAAATAATGGGAAGATTTTTCGTATCTTCATTCAGCTTAATCATCTCTGCAGTTTCAAACCCATCCATCTCTGGCATCATTACATCAAGCAATACCACAGCAAACTGATGTCTGAGTGTCAGGGAAAGCGCTTCCTTTCCGCTTAGTGCTGAGTAAATTTCGGCGTTGATATTTTTTAAAATTCGCTTTATAACACGATGATTTTCTTCTCTATCATCAACAACAAGTACTTTAAGAGGATCCTGCTCCGGCGCCGCAAGCAGATTATTACTCAGATCAACCATGGTGAAGTTATCCTAAAACAAGTTCCATATGCATAGATATTAATTACAGCACCTTACTTCTTAAAAGGATCGTTTATATATCCTGAATTTTCCATCAAATGAGCTGAAATTATTTTCAAACTCAGGCATCACTAGTGCGTCATCTTTTCCCAGGAATAGAAAACCACCTTCATACAGAGCATTTGAGAAAAGATTGATTACGTTTTTTTTCAATTCCTGGTCAAAGTATATAAGGACATTCCTGCAAATAATCAGCTCCATCTGACCAAAATGGTTATCCGTTGTCAGGTCATGCTTACAGAAGTATATATTTTCAGTGAAGGGCTGAAGCACCTCTACCCCCCGGTCAATCACCTGTACATAGCGCTCCAGTGTACTTATACCACCTGCCCGATGATAAGCCTGTTTAGCGTCTTCGGCAGATACGTCCAGCCTGCCACGGCGGGCCTGGTCCAATTGCTGCTGGTTTATATCAGTAGCGTAAATACTGGCTCTATCGTAGAGCCCATAATCATTGAGAAGAAATACAAGTGAATAGACCTCTTCACCTGAAGCACAGCCTGCATGCCAGATATTTATTTTCGGATAAGTTTTCAATACCGGAAAAACGTTATCAACGAGCGCCTTAAAGTATTCAGGGTCACGGAACATTGACGTAACCGGAATCGTCAGATCATGTAGCAGTTGCCTGAACTTATCTTCGCTATAGATAACTAAAGGTATCAGTGAAGAGATACTTTCACACTGCCATCTTTTACAGCGCAGCCGTACCCTTCTCAGCAAAGAGTCATAACTGTACTCCCTGAAGTCATAACCATATTTCAGATAAACTGCTTTTAAAAGCACCGACAGTTCGATCTCTTCATCTGTTAACATCAGCAATAGGCTTCCATTTCACCAAGGAGATGATTGACGTCCACGGGTTTAGTAATATATCCGTTCATACCCGATTCCAGGCATTTATCCTCATCACCGGGCATCGCTTTAGCTGTCAGTGCAATAATCGGATACTGGTCACCATACAGTTGCTTAATTTGCTTGGAAGTTTCATAGCCGTCCATCACTGGCATCATTACATCCATCAGAATCAGGTCTATATCGCGGGTCTTACTCAGCTTGGAAAGCGCCATTTCACCGTTATCCGCTATAAAGACATTAAGCCCACTTTTCTTAAGTACCTTCGACAAGGCATAGGTATTTCTCAGATCATCATCGACCAGCAGTACATTTCGTTCCCTGAGTTTATTAGTGCTGACTGTGTGCGGCTGAATTTCTCCGGCACTCTTTTTATCTATTCCGCTTAAGAAAACCATAACTTCGTCATAGAGCCGCTTGGGTGCATCCACGCCCTTGATAACCATGCGATTGGTGTACGCCAATAGATTGCGATAATCCTGTTCGCTCAGTTCGCTGGCAGTATGCACGACAATCGGGGGCAGCACACCGACCATCTCTTCGGCTTTCTGTAACAACTGCTCACCGCTCATATCCGGTAGTTTCAGATCGAGCACCATACAATCGATAGTGACTGTTTCCAGTATCTTCAATGCCTCGCGCCCGCTATCTGCGAAAATCAGTTCGACGTGGCGTCCCTTCAGCGTGCGCTTGATTGCATGAATACAGCTTTCTTCATCTTCAATGATCAGCACTTTTCTGATTTCGGATTTGATACCCGATTCAAGCCGGTCCAGCACGTCGTTCATCTCTTCTGGCGAATCAGATTTGGTGAAATATCCGATTGCCTGAGATTTATCGCCTATAGCAGCCTCATCCCACGCAGAAATAAGGTGCACTGGTATAGAGGCGGTATCGGCCGAAGACTTCAGGGTTTCCAGCAGATCGCGTCCATCCATATCCGGCAAGCCGATATCGAGAATGATTCCATCAGGTTTCTCCTCGCGGATAGCATCAAGCAATGTCTGCCCATCCGCCATAATGCGGACATTGAAGCCGCGATTTACAGCATGACGCTCGACAAAGCGGCTGAAGACGGCATCGTCATCAACAACAAAAATAGTGCCTCCCTGGCACCCGGATAGGCTGTCCGGCGAGCCGGAGATCACTTCGGTTCTTTCTTGCGTCTTGCTTTCCTGCGTTGTTCTTTCTTGCGTTGCCATTTCAGCAGCCGTTTCAAGAAGGTGTGGTTCTTCAGCCCGTTCGCTGTCGATGTAATTCAGGGTCGGGATTCTCAGGGTGAATTCAGCCCCCTGCCCTTCGATACTCTGCAGCTGAATATCGCCATTAAGCAGTTTTGCGAGTTCGCGGGAGATTGTGAGCCCCAGGCCTGTACCGCCAAATTTCCTGTTTGTCGATCCGTCCAGCTGTTTGAATGCCTCGAAGATGTCACGTTGACGCTCGGCTGGAATACCGGGCCCTGTATCCTTGACGGCAAAGGCAAGCTGAGGAGGATTTCCAGGCTGAGACTCTTCTTCCAGATATACGCTGAGTCGAACTTCCCCGGCATTGGTGAACTTGAATGCATTCCCCAGCAGGTTTCTGAGTATCTGACAGGTTCGCATCTGATCGGCCTGGACAAATTCAGGTACCTCAGCCGCGCACTCCAGGGTGAACGTTATCCCCTTACTGGCCGCCAGGGTCATAAATTCACGGCGCATCTGCTCCACTAAGTTCTGAGTGCAGACGGTTTCAACAGAGATTTCAAGTTTGCCCGCCTCAACCTTCGATAGATCCAGAATGTCATTAATCAGACTCAGCAGCGTCTTCCCACCGCTATAGATGATGCCAAGATCTTCGACCTGTTCTTCATTCAGGTTTCCGTCACTGTTAGATGCGAGTGATTGCGACAGGATCATGAGCGAGTTAAGGGGAGTTCTCAGTTCATGGGACATATTGGCGAGAAATTCTGATTTATAACGGCTCGCCAGCTCCAGTTCGCTGGCTTTGAATTCCAGTTCGCTGCGCGCCATTTCGATCTCTTTGTTTTTCAGTTCGACACTGGCTTTCTGGCGCTGCAGCTGGGCTGATTTCTCTTCCAGGTCCCGGTTCACTGCCAGTAGGTTACTGCTCTGGGTTCTTAACTCCTCCTCAGACTGTTTCAGGGCTCTGGCCTGGGTTTCGAGCTCTTCGTTCGCCAGTTTCAGTTCCTCCTTCTGGCAGTGCAGTTCTTCGGCCTGTGCCTGCGTTGCCGCCAGCAGACTTTCCAGTTTCTCTGTAGAGGCTTCAGATTCCAGGGAGATAGCCCCCATCTCAGCCAGTATCCGGATAAGCTCTATCTGTTCCTGGCCGAAGGGCCTATGACTGCCCAGGGCAATCGCCCCCACCACATTGTTTGCTTTGGACTGGCCACTCATCACCGGTGCCAACAAAAGATGTCGTGTATAGCCTTCGTGAAGCCCGGAGTCGGTATAAAGCAGGGAGTCATCTTCTTCCGCTATATCGCTGAACACTTTTATCTTGCGTTCAACCACGACCTGGCCGATGAGGCCTTCACCCGGCTTGAAGCTCTTGCGGCTGCTGCGCTCGGTATAGGCGTATCCGGCAGCAAAGTGATATTGACTATTATTCAGGACATAGACCGCACCGGTCGCCACATTGAAGTAATCACAGATATAGTTGAGCAGTGATTGCGAAATCGATTGATCGCTTCCCAGCTTGCTGAGAATGGAGCTCAGGCCGGTTTGGCCGGATTTGATCCAGCTTTGAGCCTCATTGCGGGCGGTCGCTTGCATAAGATTGGTGGACATGGTTTTAAGAGCATTACCCAACTGATCTTTCTGGCTTTTGGGTTCGAACTGGGTCGAATACTCACCTCGGGCAACCCCATCTGCATAGCGCTCGACCTTACGCAGCATTTCGATCATGGCGCGAAGAGCATCAGATAACTTCTCAATCTCAATCGCCCCGCGAAATCTGGCGTCTATGTTGAAATCACCTTCGCTGATAGCGCGTGCGATGCTTACTACCCGATCGATCGGGCTGACCACCATACGGGTAATCATTATGCCCAGTACCGTGCTGAGCACCGCCCCACCGATCAGGGCAGCCAATACGATGATCCAAAGTGCTTCGAACTCCTTATTCAACGCAATGAATCCTTCAGACATCACTCGCTGCTCGCGGTCGACAATCCGGTCCACCTGGCGCTTAATGCTGACTTCAAGCGGAGCTATCTTAGAATTCAGTATCGACTTGGAAATATCCCATTCAATCGATCCACGCAGATCGAAAACTTTCTGACCGAAGGCCTGTAGTTCCGCACTGGTATTGCGAATCCGTTCGAGGTTCTTAGTTTGCTGTTTGGTCAGCAGATCGGCATTGTCCTGCAGGTACTCATAGTTTTTTGACGCCTGACTCCATTTCCGGATGAAATCCTGTTTCAGGCTTTCATCCGATGACAGCAGATAGGCCCGGGCGCTGGCAATCGCGGAGGACGTTGCGCCACGGTAATCCGCCATGCTTTTGAGCAAGGTACGGCGTTGCAGATTCGCGGGTTCTTTGACTTCAAGTTCGATAATTGAAGTAATTTGTCCGGTGAGTTTCTGGTTTAGCGGTATGACTCTGTCGAGTAGCAATTTGAGTCCGGGATGGTTATCGGGGGTGCGGGCAATCTGCTGTACCTCTTTCTGGTAACCGATCAGCTGATTGATATCTCCCTTGAGTTTATCGAGGTCCTTTGCCAGCAACTGATCACCTGTATTGTCCTTAAGTGTATCGAGAGAGATCACCGCGCGATCCAGTTCCTTCCATGAATTGCGTAGTTCTTCAAGATGACGTTCACTGCCGAGGGCGCTCCAGGCGGTCAGCGCCGAAAGAGAGCGGTACAGATGTACTTTGATATTGATACTTTCGAGCGCGGTGGGTACTTCTTGTTGCGTTGTCAGCTCGGCACGTTCGCGAATCTCTTCAACCTTCAACACCGTAAACAGAAACGCCAGTGAAAATATAACGGTGATAAGCAGATAACCCGCGCCTATCTTGCTGCCAAAAGAATGGATGTGCATTAGAAAATCCCTATTCCTATCTGATCTACCGGATCAACATATCTGCCGCAGTTTATTCCCAAACGGAATGTCCAGACTTCCCGGCGTACTCAGAAAATCAGTCTAGTAATAGTTCCCGAATTTTTCATATTTTTTTGACCCAGATCAAAAGAACGCTCATTAAATAATAAGCATCTCTCTGGCAGCCCTGTTAGTAGGTGCAGAACAGAAGGCGTAGTGTGGCAAATATCAGCTAACCAACAGATTTAGAAAGGCTTAAAATTTTTCTGCAGATTCGAAAGCAATACTATTACCCGCAACACTAAAGTCAGTTAATGTCCCGGACTACAGTTTTTGATAGTAAGTTAATTAAAACTCAGAGATGACAGGCGGCCAGCCCGAATTGAAACGGAAAGGCCACGAGCGGGCCTCTCCATATATGAAATCACGGTAAGTCAGCTTACAGAACTATCCAGGTGGCCAGTCCCAGGAAGGTAAAGAATCCAATCACGTCTGTGATGGTCGTCAGCACAACGCCTCCGGCCAGTGCCGGATCGATGCCAAGCTTTTTAAGCGTAAGCGGGATAACGGTCCCGGCCAGAGCCCCGGCCAGTAATACAATAACTAAGGCCAGACCAAATACCGTCCCGAGATACCAGTCGCTGAACCATAGCGACGCGACTGAGGCGACCACCAGGGCCCAGAACAGGCCGTTAATGGCGCCTATCGACAGTTCCTGCCCCATCAGCCGCCAGAGGTTGCTGCGACCCACCTGATTCAGCGCCAGACCTCGCGTAACCAATGTCAGTGTCTGGCTTCCTGCAACGCCTCCCATACTGGCCACCACGGGCATCAGTACCGCCAGTGCGACCACTTGCTCGATAGATTTTTCAAACAACCCGATTACCCAGGCGGCAAGAAATGCTGTAAGCAGGTTTATTCCTAACCAGACGGCACGCTTAACCGAACTACGCATGACTGGTGCAAACATATCGGGATGCTGGTCCAGACCGGCACGCCCGAAGACCTCTTTATCGGCTTCGCTGCGTAACACGTCGATCACGTCGTCCACCGTAATACGACCGAGCAGATGACGATTATCGTCGATAACCGGTGCTGAGAGCATATCCTGGTCTTCAAATACCCGGGCTACATCTGCCGCCGGGGTCAGCGGGGTGAAGGCCTGGTCGGCGCTCAGCATCACATCCGCTACACTGGCTTCAAGGTCACGGGAAACCAGTTCGCTAAGTGGCAGTACGCCTTGTAGTACGTTTGAGCGATCCACCACCATCAGGCTATCCAAGTGTTCCGGCAGATTACCATCACGTAACCGAATCCGGCGCATGAAACGAAACACGGCTTTCAGCGTAACATCGGCCCGGACGGCGGTTGCATCGGCATCCATCAAGCCTCCCGCGGTATCATCCGGATAGTCCTTGATGCTCTGGTAACGCTGGCGACGCTGATCATCCATGGCCTGCACCATGGCGATCACAACCGGCATTGGCAACTCGTCGTCCAGATCGGCCAACTCGTCCATCTGCACCTTTGCCAGCGATCGGATAAGATCGTCCTCTTCGGTACAGGCGATCAGCCCCTGCCGGATCTCACCGTGCAGGGCCAGCAACACTTCCCCTTTTTCATCAACGGGAATCTGTTGCCAAAGCTGTCGACGGTTTTTTACCGATAAGGCTTCCAACAAGCGGGCCAGCTCCGAAGCGCTGGATGATGCGATGGCGATCGCAACCGGCTGCATCCGGTCACCTTCTAAATCCGCAACGACCCGTTCCATTAATTCGAGGGCTGAGCTATCCATATACACCATCCAATCTGTAATTCCGGAATGGGCAAAATATCGACCTCTGTTCCAGAGGCCACTCACTGTACTGAAACGGGGTCAGCACCAGGCTAATTAACACCAGGGTACTGAAAGTACTCAGCTTAATGCCCAAAATATAGCCAGCCGGATAGCGGAATCAACCGCCATGCCGACAACATCAGACCGGTCTTCCCGTTACGTCGCCAGACTGGCGATGATACCCGGTCCGCTAAATCAGAGTCCGGTTTCTGCCAGGCGAATCTCAGCTGCAACTACTGGCGGTGTGCGGAAACAGCATGTCGATCATCTTTTCGGCTGTTGGCTGGGGTTCATGGTTTGCCAGGCCGGGGCGTTCGTTAGCTTCAAGAATAACGTACTCCGGCTGATCGACGGCATTCACAATAAAATCCAGGCCGACAAGCGGCATATCCAGCGCTGCAGCGCCCCTGAGGGCTGCATCGATCAGCGTCGGATGAAGTTGGGATGTGATATCGCGCAGGGTTCCACCGGTATGCAGATTGGCGGTCTTGCGAGCCTGAATTTCCTGACCATAGGGAAGAATATCATCCAGAGAAAACCCGGCCGCCGCCACGCAACGTTCTGTCTCAGCATCCAGTGGGATATTGCTTTCACCCTGAGTGGCGGTTTTCCGCCTGCGACTCTGCTTACTGATCAGGCTGGATATCTTCTGCATACCATCGCCCATGACACTGGCGGGACTGCGTAGGGCCGCAGCGACAACTTCATTATTGATCACCAGAATTCGTAGATCCTGACCGCGCACAAAGCGTTCGCCAATTACCTTCTCGCCACCAGCCGCAGCGGCAATAAACGCCTCTTCAACTTCTGCCGGCTCCTTCAGATCAACAAACACACCCTGTCCGTTTTCACCACGCACCGGTTTAATCACTATGCGGCGGTGACGATGGAGAAATTCCTGAGCATCTTCAGGATGCTTTAGCAACGCCTGCTCTGGTACGTTAAGGCCCGCGTGCCTGAGGAATTTAAGCGTGATGGATTTATCATCGCAACGGCTTAACGCCACTGCGCTGGTCAGGTCCGTCAACGACTCACGGCAACTGATTGTTCGACTTCCCAGGCTGAGATCGAAGTATCCGCCTGCCGCATCCACTACATCTACTGAAATACCCCGGCGAGCTGCTTCGTCAACGATGATCCGGGCACCGTTGTTAAGCTCTTCTTCTGGCGGTGCTCCGATGTAGAGCTGGGTATTAACAGCATTTCGGGTTTTGATGCCGTACACCGGTACCTGGTAAAAACCCAGCCTGGAATAGAGCGCAATCGCCTGTTCGTTATCATGCATGATCGACAGATCCATAAATGCCCTGCCTGCCTGTTGGAAACGCTCGGTCATCGCCCCCACCAGCGCTTCTTCAATACCGCTCAGCGAACTCTGATCATCGGACGCCAAAGCCCAGAGGCTGGCACCGTTATCGGGATCTGAGAATGCCAGTCGGTGATCAACCCCTGTAACACAACCAACTACTTTGTCAGTCCGGGGATCGACTGCCAGCAGAACCTGAATCTCATTCCGACGTCCCAGGCGATGATAGAAGCCATCGGACAGCGGCACCATACTGTGCGACTGATAGATGCGGTTGACAGCCCGCTCGTCTTGCCTGCTCTGCATAGGCCGAATCCTGACGCTTCTGTTTTCTGAAGCTGGCAATTCCGCAGCCGCCAAGTCAATCCGGAATGTGAGAGAAGGGTCAATAAACAGCTCTTGCGGCGCCTTAGCGACAACGACCTGCGGATCACGAATATAGAGCGATACATCACGTCGCCCCGGCGTTTCGTTGCACAACTCCTCCGCAACACGACTGCTGGAGTGAAATGTCTGGCCGAAAATAAGTCTCCCCCAACCACAATCAACCACGGCCTGCTTACGCAGATCCCCGGCCATGGAACCAGGTGGCTGTCCCCAGTTTTTCAGCGACGCCATACCTTCTATATTCATATCCAACTCTGTTCACTTATTTTCGATATTTTCATCTGAATCCCCTGAGTCATATCTGCGCCAGTACCTGCAGTCCGGGCTTCGAGCCAGGCTGAGCCTTACATATTACTGACAGAAAATATGAAAACCGCACAGTGGGAATTACCAACCCGATATTTTTTCTTTGAACACGTAACAACTCTCCCATCACCGGGCCTGTACAGATAGCGGTCAGGTGTATCGAATAAATTGAGGATTTTGTATTTTTAGTGCATTTAAAGAAACAAACTTGCCATCATTTCGCTGGATTGGTAATAAATTTGTTGCGCATTATGTACTATTTTTATTTCGTACACAAATTACTTTACACAGATGTTTCTTTTTACAAGGTGCTTTCTACTGATGGTTAACGACAAATCGCCGCTCAATTGACAGAGAAGGCATACACTTAGAAGAAGTTAAAGCCGCGCTGCGCCAGGAAAATGCACCGGAGGTTCTCGTGCAACCATCACAAGATGACGATACACCGATCAGCCCTGATGACTACGATACCCCGCTTGAACAGGCTATAGAGAGCATTCGTAAGCCCTTTGCAACCTTCCTCCATGATCAGGGCACTTCGAGTATCTTGCTGTTTGCGTCGACTGTGCTGGCACTATGGATGGCCAACTCTACGCTGGCTGACGCCTACAGCCACTTCTTCCATACCCCGGCCGGGCTCTCTTTTGGTGACTACAGCTTTGAGATGAGCCTGAGTCACTGGATTAACGATGGCCTGATGCCGTTGTTTTTCTTCGTTCTCGGGCTGGAGATAAAGCGCGAATTTTTAGCGGGTGAGTTTACCGACCTGCGCGCCAGCCTGTTAGTGATCTACAGTGCACTCGGTGGCATGGCAATGCCGGCGCTGATCTATCTGTTGATTAACAATGATCCGCTCAGTATCCAGGGCTGGGGGATTCCCATGGCCACCGACACGGCATTTGCGCTGGGGGCACTGATTATCTTTGGCAAACGCATCCCTCAGGGATTGATTACCCTGCTGGTTGCGATCGCCATCGTTGATGATATGGGTGCGGTGCTGGTGATCGCGCTGTTCTATACCGATACCGTTTATTGGTGGGCACTTGGCTATGCCGCTATCGCGCTGGGCTTTTTGGTCGGTTTCAATATGACCGGAGTGCGCCAGGCCTGGCCCTACTTCATCGTCGGCACTGTTGTCTGGGCGTTCTTTCTCTACTCCGGTGTTCATACCACTGTTGCGGGCATTCTGGTTGCCCTGACAGTGCCCGCCAGGCCGAAACACGGCCCCTACCAGTTTATACGGCGGATTCAGAAGTTATTACACCAGTTTGAGCACACCCGCCATCCTCCACTCCCTATACTCGGTGACCCGGAGAGCCACAGACTAGTGGAGAAAGTCCATTGGACCGCCCTGCATGCCACAACCCCGTTGCGGCGCTGGGAGCGCACACTGGAAACGCCTGTCGGACTGTTTGTATTACCCATTTTTGCGCTTGCTAATGCCGGTATTCCATTTCCCGATGCCGACCCCACGTCCATCCTGACCACTCCGATCACTCTGGGTATCGTCCTGGCGCTGATATTCGGCAAATGCATCGGCATCACCGGCTCTTGTCTGCTCGCTGTAAAGTTTGGTATCGGAAAGTTCCCGACCGGCGTGACTCCAGGCCATATTGTAGGAATGAGCCTGATTGCCGGGATGGGATTTACCATGTCGATCTTTATCGGTTCACTGGCCTTCTCTGATAATCAGGCCCTGTTGGTGCAGGCAAAAGCAGGTATTCTCAGTGGTTCGCTTCTGGCAGGCCTGACGGGTATTGGCTGGCTCTGGATCTATACCCTCAGAGAGCGAAGGACGCAGCAAACTCAGTCCGACAGAGCTGATAACAACCGCCAGTAGTGCAAATCTGGCCGGCCGTTCAAGCTGAGAGCGCCACGGGTGTTGCCGGGGTGCCAGCCTCCTACTGGCCGATCTCTCCCTACTCAGGCCTGCGAGCTATGCAGTAATTTGACGATCTGAGCTTCAGCCGCTGAAAAAGAGGACTCCAGCATCTGCATCGTTTTCGCAATACAAGCGATCTGCCCATTCTCACAGGTATCTTCCAGCTCGGCACAGCGCTCCCCAACCATCAAGGCTCCCATAGTGCGTGAAGTGGACTTAAGCTTATGGGCTATGCCTCTTGCCGTTTGAACATCTTCCTGGGCACAGGCACTTCGTAACTCGTCGAGTTGTAGATGCACAGAATCGAGATAATCGGTGAGGAGATCAAACACCACTGCAGGCTCATCACCTACCAGACTTTTTAACACCTCGACGTCAAATACCGCTTCTGCTGCAGATTGTTTATCTATCCCAGATGCTGACGTTTCCTCCGGCTTGTCTGCAGGAGCCAGCCACTTCTCCAACGTCTCACTGAGTTGTTGAAGTTGGATAGGCTTGGTCAGGTAGTCGTCCATACCCGCCGCTTCGGTGCGACATTTCTCTCCGCGGAGTGCGTTTGCCGTCAGGGCGACAATAGGTTTATGCCTTAAGCTTTTCTCTTCACTGCGAACAGCCTCTGCCAGTTGGTAACCATCCATCTCCGGCATGTGCAGATCGGTAAGCAATAACGCGTAATCCCGATTACGCCACTTACTCAATGCTTCCCTACCGTCACCGGCCACCTCGGCGGCATATCCTAACAGTCCCAGTTGTCGCAAAATGACACTCTGGTTTATTCTGTCATCTTCAGCGACCAGAATTAGCCGCCCCTGTGCCAGCGCGTCATCAGTCGTAGGGGGCACTATATTCTCGCCTTGCCCCTCTTCGCTGATACCCTGGTAGAAGACGTCAGCACTGGTAAGCCCGGCCGCTACCGCGACAGCACGCAGTAAGTCACGGTAACGAAGGACGCAGTATCCCAGACTGACCACGGCCGGGGCTTGCTGACAGATTTTCGGTTGCACTGAACGGCTCAATACTACGTAACCAATGTCATTCAGCCGGCGCTTTATCCATTGTTCAATCGTAAGCTGAAGCGCTTGCTCCTCGCTGGAGTTAATAATCACCGCCCTGCGGGGCGACTCATTTTCCGCCAGGGCGAGGGCTGAACCAAGGTCTGTCACCCGACGAACGCTAGCCCCTGCATATTCAAGATACGCACAATGATCATCAATGTTGCCGCTATCGCTTTCCAGAACAATGCACGTCAGTCCAGAAAGGTCCACATCCGGGCACTCGTTTCCGGCGACCACACGCTCAAGAGGTAAGGTAAAGGTGAACGTGGATCCTTCACCGACCGAACTTTCTACAGCAATATCTCCCTGCATCAGCTCGACCAGCCCCTTACTGATCGCCAGTCCCAACCCTGTGCCGCCAAAACGCCGTGTCGTAGACTGCTCGGCTTGCTGAAATGAAGTAAAAAGCGTACCTAAGATATCCGGAGCAATCCCGATGCCGTTGTCAATGACACTGAAAGTCAGCTGGGACTCTGAGTCTGCAGAAATATCGAGCCGCACCCCGACCTGACCCCGGCTTTGTTGCGAGCCGTCACAGAACTTGATGGCATTTCCGATGAGATTATTGAGAACCTGACGTAACCGGGTCGGATCTGACCAAATCTGATCAGGGACCTGAGGATGAATGAACAGCGATATATCTACATATTTTTCCAGGCCATACAGGCTTAACGAAGCACAGGTGCCTTCGAGAAGTTCGCGGATAGAGATCTGCGTTCGCTCCAACTCCAATCGCCCGGCATCCATCTTCGAAAAGTCTAATATTTCATCGATAATCCGCAGCAGAGAAAATGCGGAGTCCTGGATTATTCTGACCGACTGGACCTGAGACTCATCAAGGTTACTTTTTGCCAGCACCTCAGCCATGCCAATCACGCCATTCATCGGAGTACGAATCTCATGACTCATTGCCGCCAGAAATTCAGACTTGGCTTTGGTGGCTGCATTAGCAGCATCGCCGGCAAGTGTAAGCTCATGTAAATACTCTTTTTCAGTGAGCCTGTTCAGTATTGCGCAAGCTTTCTCGATAGAGAGTTCTCTTACAGGCTTCGGAAAGCAGCTCACTAATTGAACATGAAAAAGGTTATCCGCCGGACGGACAATGACACGATTAAAAGCAGTTTTAAGTGCTTGCTCAGGATAAGAGAAGCCCCCCGTCGGAGTACAGAACTCCAGACTTAGTCCACTCTCCGAGTCGTATTCAACTAACTTAACGTCAAATACAATCTCCTGGCCGCCTTTCAAAAGCTCGCAAGTAAGCTCGGAGAAAGTGGACAGTAGCTTGCTCACCTCAACGGGACTAAATTGCAGGTATTCAACGAGCGCTCGTAGGTTGTTGCGACATTTCAGTACAGCCCCTCTGTCCGTGACAGACAGATTACCGAGATCAGATACCCTCTTCTCAATAGAAATCACAGGCTCTGTCCATTCCGAAGCTTAAACATGTTTGCTCCCCCTGAGGCGACCGTATTGGCAGTGATATAAGCTCAGAAAGACAACTCATGTATCTGATATCACCTACCGTACCGCCCCTTCTCAATCCCTTTGCTGATGTCTAAATCAATTAACGATTACCTGATGCTTGCTTACATAAAGCATTCTGACTCGCGAATCTGAAAAACAGATTAGTCCATATTGCAACAACCAGGTAAGTGTTGCGCCCCAGGTTTCGAATCATCGGGCGCAACTATGTAGCGCAACTATGTAGCGCAACTATGTAGCCCAGCTATGTAGCCCAGCTAACCGTCACCCTTTATCGTTTCAATTCATCCACTTGCAAGCGGAAATTCGAGTCCCCCGGCCAGGCTGGCTACAAATTGACATTTCATCCATCAATCTGGAAACCCCTCCCAACCCCAGTCCCAGGCTGCGAAATTGCTGCTGTGTAGAAAAGCCATCCACCATTGCCTGTTGGACATCCTCTATTCCAGGCCCTCCATCCTCGGCAATGACACGGATTCCCCGACAACTGTTTTTTTCAACGATCTGGAGTCGGATGATCCCTTTACCGGCATAGCTTATAATGTTGGTCCCAAGCTCATAGATCGCTGTCATCAACATCTGGGTTGCCGTCTTTGCTAAACCGATCACCTTCGAAAGAACCCGTGCCACATTTGCAGCTACCGCATTATCCGAACTTTTCGTCACTTCAACCGCCGTCTCTTCCTGAACCTTTATTACCTGGCTTGCAGACACTGCGCTCATGGTTAATCACTTCTATATTCAGGAAAACTGATCTCCGAATGGTGCCCGCTTAATACGCACCACTTTCGGCTACCCCTAACAGCGCATCATCAATCCTTCCGACACAGGTTACGCCCTCGAAATCAAGATTGAGCCCAACGATAGATGCCGCCACACCCGGGTTCATGCCGGCAACGATCACATCGACATCCAGCATCGATGCCATCCTGGCGGTATCGCAGATGTAACGGGTGAAAAGCGAATCGACACTGTCCACCGCCGTTATATCAATCACCAAACGACTGACATTCTGTCTATTCAGTTGCCTTAATGCTTCTTTTTGCAGAGCCAGCACCAGCTCGTCATCCCAGTCAGTAGCAATGGACACTATCAAACACTTCTGAACTACTTTTAGTGCCCCGTATATCGCAGGTTTCATGCAATTACCTAAAATGGTTCCTCATACATAGCCAATAAAATTGCGTTGGCAAGTATTCCCCAAAGATTGAGGATGACTATCGAAACCTCAGTTTCGTCATCTCTCCTGTTCGCGCTTAGGATAGCGGTGTGATCTCCTGACCAGTACTCTTGAGGGCCACTCTCAACGCATCTCTGATAGTGGATGTTGTAGTGGTATCTCCCAGATGAACGCCCAATTGCACGATTGTCTGAGCAATCTCAGGCGATATGCCCGATATCACTGTCTCACAACCCATTAATTTAGTAGCTTGTCCTAACTTGATAAGGTGATTCGCAACTGCGCTGTCGACAACACTGACGCCCAATATATCCAGTATGATGACTGACGCACCGGTTTCGTGAATTTTATTGAGCACCCGTTCCAGCATTACCTGCGTACGCCGTGAATCCAGAGTCCCCTGCAAGGCAACAAAAAGAATATTGTCCCACAGGATATTTACCGCTACTTGCTCCTGAATTTCGATTTCCATAACTCTTTCCCTGATAATTCCTTCTAACAAAAGCACATTAGCTTAAAAAACCAAACCGATATATAGACCTTAGTAAAGAATCGCTGATCAGGACCTGAGGCCTGTCATTTTTTTCTGCACTAGTTCTCTGGGCGTAATAGGCTTCAACAGCTCTGGCCTTTGAGTTTTCGATATTCAGGCTGAAAACACCGGTTTCCCAAATCATTCAGTTCGGCATGAAATCACTGTGCTTATCCGGCTCTCGATCAGCGACCGGCCAGGCGGCAGATTTCGCTAACTGAAACATCGGATTCTGGGTATTCGGGATACCGATGATCTGTCTTCTGTGAGCCGAGAGGCCAACCGCGCCGAACATGGCATAGCTCGCGCAGCACGACCTGACGGCGATTCACGCCTTATCTATGTCATACTTAGTGTAAGTGCGACTCGAAGATATTCAATAATCATTCACATAGGTCGTAACATGTATGAATTCTATTACGATAACTTTACTGCGCCCGCCGGATGGTTTCTATTATTCTGCCTGATCGCGGCTTCAGTCTGTCATATGATGGTGCTCTACTTCGGGATGAAAATAGAGCAAGCGGTAAAAGCGGCCCAATCCAAGGTTCAAAACGTGCAGCTAACGCATGTAGCGGTTAATGAACGCGAACTGCTCGCCATCTGGACCTTGGCGCGGCGGCTTTTTCTTCAGGTTAGTCCCCTGTTTCTTTTCGCCTGGCTCGTAGGACTGGGCCGTCCGGGTTACTGACAATAAAGCTGAGCGCAAGGCACCAGCTAGATATCCTACCCTGTCTTATTAGCTTCCGACTTACTTTCCCATCTGCCTGGCTGTTAGCTTCGAGTTTAACAAGCGTCTCACCTCGCCTATCAGCGTATCAGGTCCAACCGCCCAGACCCGACTGCCGGCCCGGCGGTTATAGATGCTCAGGGCATTGTGGTAGACCGGTCAGACCCGAGCTTTCCCTGAAACCCATACCAACCTGTATTCGCAAGGCCCGGCCGGAGCCAGAAACAACTGTATGCTTTTTTACGAATTGCTGTCGCTTTCTGAGCCTGCCGCCACGCCGAAGATTAGCAGCAGGCTTTTATTTTATGCCGCAGGGTGCCGGCTGATCGGATGAATCAGTAAAAAGTGCAGTTATCGTTCAGGCGAGCCTTGAAGCCATCGGTCGATTCATAAAGAGGTCCGTGCTCAGTATTAGCCTCGGCTTTATCGGCAAATGCCCGCAGACCGACTGTGTCGATGTAGCGCAGCGCCCCCCCTCGGAAGCGAGGGAAGCCCAACCCCAGAATCAGTCCCATATCCACTTCAGCGGCTGATTCAACGATGCCATCTTCCAGGCAACGTACAGACTCCAGGCACAGCGGTATCATCATGCGGTCGATGATCTCCTGATCGCTGATATCTATGCACCGTTTAGAGCGCTCTGAAATCAGTTCACGCACGAGGCCCGCGGGTTCCTTAAAACGGCGGCCGTTTTCATCAGCACCGTACTCATAGAAACCCTTGCCATTTTTCTGGCCCAGACAGTCTGCAGCCAGCAATGCCTCGGCGATCACATCGGTGTCATGCCCCATCCTCTGCGGGAAGCCTTGTTGCATCACATGGTCGGCATGCACCAGAGTATCGATACCGACTACATCCGCCAGATAGGCCGGCCCCATTGGCCAGCCAAACGCTTCCATCACGCGATCGATACGCTGGAAATCAACGCCGTCTATCAACAGGCGGTTAAAAGCGTTGAAGTAAGGGAACAGAATGCGGTTGACCAGAAAGCCCGGGCAGTCGTTTACCACGATGGGGGTCTTGCCCATCGCAGTGGCATAGGCCACGGTACGGGCAACAGTCTGATCGCTGGTTTTGCTACCACGAATCACCTCGACCAGAGGCATCAGGTGTACCGGATTAAAGAAGTGCATGCCACAGAGCTGTTCCGGACGTGCCAGATTTTCTGCCAGGGTATCGATTGAGATGGTGGAAGTATTGGATGCCAGTACCGCAGTCTCCGGCACAGCACTTTCAACATCAGCCAGCACTGCAGCTTTAACGGCCGGATTTTCAACCACTGCTTCAACCACCAGGTCAACACAGCCGAACTCGCTGTAATCCAGCGCCGGCGTAATGGCGTCCATCACTACTGCCTTAGCCGCGGCATCCATCCGGCCCTTATCGATCATGCGATCCAACAGCCCGGATGCGGTCTTCAGGCCCAGAGACAGTGCCTCTTCGCGGATATCCTTCATCACGATCGGCGTACCGGTCGATGCAGACTGGAATGCCACACCGCCCCCCATAATGCCTGCCCCCAGCACGGCACTCTTTTTAACGCTATCAGCCTGCTGACTCCAGGCTTTGGACTTTTTCTTAAGCTGCTGGTCGTTCATAAACAGGCCAACCAGACTCTTGGCTGAATCGGATTGCGCCAGCGTAACAAACGCATCGACCTCAACAGCCAGCGCTTCGGCTAACGGCAGAGTCGCATGGGCACAGACCGCATTCAGGATTGCAACCGGCGCCGGATAGTCTGGATCCAGCTTTTTCGCATACGTTTGGCACGTTGCGGCCAATTCAGTGCGGGTCGCCGGCGAGTCCGGCAGGGGTTGTTGCTTGCGTTCACGGGCAGTGGCGAATTCGATATCGCCTGCTACTGCTGAATTTAACATAGCCATCGCCACATCACGTAGCTCGGCGGGCGGCGCTACGCTATCCGCTGCCCCCTGCTTCAGCGCGACTGATGCCTTCTGCGCCTTTCCGGTCATCATCCATTGCAGTGCAGCCTCGGCGCCAATCAGACGACTCAGGCGAACAGTGCCCCCCCAGCCCGGACAGATACCAAGGTTTACTTCTGGCAGGCCAACACGTGCGTCCGCTGACAGCACTCGGTAGTCAGCACTCAGCGCCAGCTCAAAACCACCACCCAGTGCCATACCGTTGATTGCAGCAACCGTGGGGAAAGGCAGGCTTTCCAGTGTTGCAAAAACAGCATGTGTCTCGTTAATCCACGCTTTCAGCTCTTCGCTGCTTAATGCGAAGTTTTCCTGAAACCCGGTAATGTCTGCACCGACAATAAACGCCGGTTTTGCACTACTGATCAGCAAACCCTTTATATCGGTCGCTGCCGCCAGTTGCCCGACAGCTTCTGTCAGCTCTTTCAGCGTCTGATTATTGAGCTTGTTTACAGACTCGCCCTGAAGATCAAACACCAGCTCGACCAAACCGGGTTCCAGGGTATTAAGGCTTACCGCCTGACCGTTGTACATGTCCTGTTCCTCACACAATGCCGTCTGTACAGGCAGGGGCGTGACTGGACAACAAGCAGCCAAACGGGTCCCGGCAGCATACAAACAGGCAATAATCTTACTGTTTAGGGGAGCGAAGGATTAAGCCGCCATCCATGGCCCGGTGAAGCGTCGCAGATAACGACGGCCCTGACGGGGCTTAACCCTCAGATTAAGCAGATGGGTTAAACACGTTCAAACAGTGCGGCAATACCCTGACCACCGCCGATACAGAGGCTGACCATTGCGTAGCGGCCATTGATTCGGTTCAGTTCATGCAATGCTTTTACGGTGATAACAGCACCGGTTGCACCGATAGGATGACCCAGGGAGATACCACTGCCGTTGGGATTGACGCGCTCAGTTGGCAGATCCAGCTGCTGGGCGACTGCCAGTGCCTGTGCCGCAAACGCTTCATTAACCTCATACAGATCGATATCGGTCACGCTGAGATTGTTACGTTCCAGTATTTGCTGAATCGCCGGTACCGGGCCGATACCCATGATTTCCGGATCGACTCCCACCACGGCGTAGTCCACTAGTTTAGCCAGCGCCTCTACCCCCTGTGTCTCGGCCACCTCACGGTCCATCATCACCAGTGCAGCCGCTGCATCATTCAGTCCGGAAGCATTACCCGCCGTAACCGTGCCGTCTTTTTTGAAGACCGGTTTCAGTGCCGCCATATCAGAGGCTTTGCAGTCGTAACGAACATGCTCGTCAGTATCAAACAGGGTCACGCCCTTACGGCTTTTCAGCTCGACCGGTACGATCTGGTCTTTGAAGTAACCGTTTTCGATCGCATTCTGCGCACGGTTATGACTCAGGGCCGCCAACTCATCCTGCTGTTCACGGGAAATGCCGTACTTTTCAGCCACGTTCTCAGCAGTGATGCCCATATGGATGTGATTGAACGGGCAGTGCAGCGCAGCAACCATCGGATCGATCATTGCCGCGTCGCCCATACGCTGACCAAAACGTGCTGTTGGGATGTGATAAGGCGCACGGCTCATAGACTCAGCACCGCCGGCAACGACGGTGTCACAGATACCCAGCTCGATCTGCTGAGCCGCTGTCAGTACCGCCTGCAGGCCGCTGCCACACAGACGGTTTACGGTCAGAGCCGGAGCCGCCTCAGGCAAGCCGCCATTCAGAGCAGCCACCCGCCCCATATACATATCCGCAGGCTCAGAGTGGATTACGTTACCAAATACGCTGTGCCCCACCGTTTCAGGTGCCACGCCGGCACGCCGTACCGCTTCAGCAACCAGCATCGCCGCCAGCTGACCGGGCTTATGGTTCTTCAGGCTGCCGCCGTAGCTGCCAATTGCCGTACGTACTCCACTCACCACAACCACTTCACGTTTCTGCATGGGACTCTCTCTTATGTGCAGCGCTGTTTTAAAGCACTCTTCTTCCGTTTGAGGTAGCGGGATCTTTTGCTGAAGAAAGCCGTACCTGGATGCACCTAGTGTCCCGTTCAATCAGTCGATCAACAATAACGAAAGAAGTCTGATAGTTAACATTTTCGGACACAGGCTCTACACTAGGAACTCACGCCTATCCATTAACACCATGCAACCAGTCAGAAACAAATATCAATATGAGCCGTGAACGCCACTCCATCTCTATTCACTTTGCCCGCACCCTGATCGCAGCGGCCAGGCGCAATGGTGTCGATTACCAGAAACCGATGCGCTTTGCCGGGCTGAACGAAAGGATGCTGGAGAACCCGGGCCTGCGTATCACTCCGGACCAGTTGAGCCGGTTGATGCAGGAGATGTGGCGGGTCGCGGATGATGAGTTCATGTGTATGGGCAGCCGCCCGTCGCGACACGGTGTTTTTACCCTGATGGCAAAGCAGGCGGTACGCTGCAGGAATCTGCGCGCGGTGTACCACCATCTGGGACACTTCTACAACCTGGTTGCCGAGGCGCTGAATCTGGAGCTTTCCGTCACGGACGGCGAGGCACGCTTCGCCCTGCAACTTGCTGATCCGGCCAAAGATCCCGACTGCACACTCAGGGAGTTTCTGCTTTTACTCTGGCACCGCTTCCCCAGCTGGTTGATTGGTCAGCGTATCCCGCTCAGCTATGTCAGCCTCGATTTTCCCGAGCCGGCGCATAAAGCCGAGCACCGGCTTATGTACCCCTGTAGCGCCAGATACAGCCAACCGGACTGCGCCCTGGCCTTTGATGCGGCATGGCTGGATGAGCCTGTTGTACAAACGCCCGCCACCCTCAGTGCTTACCTGCGTCGCGCCCCGCTTGACTGGTTCAGGCGCCAGGCCTATTACCAGTCCTACACCCGACGGGTTATGGATTATCTCGAGCGCAGTGACGTTCTGGCGACAACCAACATGGATGAGATTGCGGCAGAACTGAACGTTACTTCAAGGACCCTGCGCAGAAAGCTCTCTGATGAAGGCACCAGCTTCCAGGAGCTGAAAGACGGCGTGCGACGCGATGCGGCAATCCATTCCCTGAGTCAGCCTTCAATCCCTATCTCCGAAATTTCCAGACAGCTCGGCTTCTCAGAACCCGCTGCCTTTACCCGAGCTTTCAAGCACTGGACCGGTGTGCCGCCAGGCATCTACCGACGCTCGTAATTTTCCGCTGTCCGCCAGGCATTGGCAGCCGGAGGCAACGGGTTCGAAACGGGCATAAACCACAAGTCACCATCTGACCAGCCACCTCACCTGATTAAACCTTAAAAGTAGCCACCACAGTCTGCAGCTCACCGGCCTGACCGGTCATCTGCTGACAGGCAGCAACGGTCCCCTTTGCGCCTTCTGCCGTCTGATTACTCACATCGCTGATGGAGCGCACATTGCGCTCGATCTCGTTCGCCACCAGGGTCTGTTCTTCACCCGCCGAAGCGATCTGGGCATTGAACTCAACGATACGGGAGATCGCGCCTGAAATACCTTCCAGTGTGCGTCCTACTTCTGCTGAGTTGATTACTGTCTGGCCGACCTTTTCATGACTGACTTCCATTGCCCGGACTGCATCGTTAACCCCTATCTGCAGCCGTGTAATCATCTCATCAATCACAGCGGTGGATTCCTGCGTCCGTTGCGCCAGGGTGCGTACTTCATCAGCTACAACCGCGAATCCGCGTCCCTGCTCACCGGCCCGGGCTGCCTCGATCGCCGCATTGAGGGCTAGCAGATTAGTCTGTTCCGCTACGCCTTTAATGACATCCAGCACCTGGGTAATACTTCCACTGTCTTGCACCAGTTGGTGGATCACCTTCATTGCGTGATCGATATCCCGGGACAGCTGATTGATATCCTCCAGGGTATTCGTCACCAGCTGCTGCCCTGCCGCAGCCTTTCGATCTACCTCTTCAGATTCCTGCGATGCGATCAATGTCTTAGCGGCCACTTCCTGTGCACTGCCCGCCATCTGGCTGATTGCCGCCGCGACCTGATCGGTTTCGCGGCGCTGAGCTTCAGTCGCTTCACTGCTTTGCCGGGCAATACCATCAACTACACCGGCCTGGGAGGCTACCGATTCCACCGTGCTGGTCACCTGTGACAGCAGCGATCGCATCCGCTCTGTCATCTGATTAAACCGCGTGGCCAGAGTCCCCAACTCATCACGGTTGGAGATCTGTACCTGACTGGTCATATCGCCCTGTGTAACGCGTTCTGCGGCATCCAGTATGGCCTGCATACTGTTTCGTACTGACAGATTAAAGGCCAGCATCAGATAGTTGGTAAGCAAGAAAACCGTCAGGACAACCGCCAATAAGCCGTAATACCGATGGTTTTGTGCGCTATCTCTGGAACGCAGGCGTGCTTCGACAAAGTCGAGCGCGCCATAGATAAAGTCATAGATGGCAGCCCCCGTATCCGACTCCTGCTGGAAATACTGCTGCCAGTTATGATCGAGGTTCTCATCAATCAGAATATCGTTCTCAAAGCGCTCGGCCCCCTGCTTCAGCTTTATCGCTGTGGCTTCGGCCCGTGCGATCAGCTCTCTGCCAAAGACATCTTGTGCCGACAGGATGGGCCTTAGGCTACTGCTCAGCCGCTTCTGATCGTCAATCAGCGCATCCATTACCCGATTAAGCGTTTCCATCACACCAGAATTCACCACGCCGGCCTTAACCACGCGGGTGGAGAACGCGCGCTGCTGCCCCTGATGTTCGAGTAACGCTTCGGTCCCATCCAGCACCGCCTTCATCAGAAGGAAGTTATATGGATCCCTGTCCTGATATACCCCGGTCTCGTAGCTGAGGCGATGCACCAGTATCCAGCTTTCCAATACCAGGGCGTTGTTATTTACAAAGATCGCCGCTTCATTCAGCGTACCGGCACCTCTTTCCTCGGCGCCCAACTGGTGCAATCTGGATATAAGTTCTTTCAGCTTTTCCGCCCTCTCCAGGCTGGCAATGTCCAGTTCAAGGTTACTCAAACCGTCGCTGTAGCGGGCCTGCAACCCATTAAGCTTTGCCTCCAGCTCAAACCCACTGCCCTGAACGACTGTCAGGTCTCTCAGCTCTGATGCTGTCGCGACTAACGCAACGGCCTTCCGCAGGGTCTCGATTCCACCCAACTCGGTCCGGGTTACCTGCTGCGATTCAGAGATTTCATCCAGCTGCATATAGGCAAGACTCAATAGCGGAATAAGAAACAACACATTGATGAGGGTGAATTTATAGAGGTAATTCAATCTGTTCATCAGCCTGATGGCCGGAGACAGCAATGCGATCAGCATACTTCAGTCCTGATTTATTCTAGTTAATGGCCAGGTAAGACAGGCTTACAGGGCGTCCCTTGTCGCATCGGGGAACTGTGGCGCGCCACTTAGACGAAAGTCTAAAAACCTATTCTGTCTAATTTCCGAGCAACCTGGCTATTACCGATCAAGCCATAAAATTGATAATTTCGGACAGATGCTGATGTTTAGGGTAAGGAGGACTGCGATGAAAAGGACCAGTGCACCGCATCATGCACTGGTTAAGATCGATACCAGAGGATATCGATTGAGAGACAACCTTTGCTTCGCCACAGGCTCTGGGCTGTAACATGGCCGGTGGCGAAATCCGCAGGGGGTTGTTAGAACTGTCCCCGGATCAGTTTCTTGTTGATCTTGCCGACACTGGTTTTCGGTATTTCAGTAACGATATTGATCTCCTGGGGTATCGCCCACTTGTTAATCCGGCCACTGTCGACAAACTGCTGCAGATGCACCTGCAGCACAGCTGCATCCAGTTCGGTTCCGGCCAGCGCAACCACCAGCGCAAGCGGTCGTTCATCCCATTGTTCGTCCGGAATACCCACCACTGCCACTTCAGCAACCGCTTCGTGCTGACTGATCAGGCTTTCCAGCTCCAGCGAGGAGATCCACTCACCACCGGTTTTGATCACGTCCTTGATGCGGTCCTTGATCTGCAGCACGCCCGCCGAATCAATTGAACCCACATCGCCGGTATGTAGCCAGCCACCGTCCCATAACTCTTCGCTTTTCTCAGACTCTTTTGCATAGCCCTGGGTCAGCCAGGGTGCCCGTACCACAACCTCTCCCATCGCTTCGCCATCATGGGGAACTTCTTTCCCATCCGGATTAACAATACGCAGATCGACCATACCGCACGGCACACCGGTTTTGATACGTTGCGGCATCTGGTCGCTCATTGCCTGTTCCCGTTCGTCGCCGTGCAGGTAGGTAGCGGTCAGAAGCGGACAGGTTTCCGACATACCATAGGCGGTATGGAATAGGATGCCGCGATCTGCCATCTCCTGCGCCAGCCCCAGGGTTGGCGCGCTGCCACCGGTGAGCAGTTTCCAGCCACTTAGGTCGGTGTCTTTGGCTTCGTCGCAACCCAGGATCATCTGCAACACGGCAGGCACACCGTGGGAGAAGGTCACTTTCTCATCGCGGAACAGGCGTACAAGTTTGTTCGGTTCGTAACGGCCCGGATAAACCTGCTTTACACCCATCATGGTTGCCACATACGGCACACCCCAGGCGTGTACATGGAACATCGGCGTCATCGGCATGTAGACGTCGTCGGAACGCAGCAGCGGCAGTCCCTCATAAGCCCCCAAGGTGGTTGCCATATTCAGCGTATGCAGCACCAGCTGACGGTGGCTGAAGTACACCCCTTTTGGATTACCAGTGGTACCGGTGGTGTAAAAGGTGGTGGCGATGGAGTTCTCATCAAAGTCCGGGAAGTCGTACTGGTCATCGGCGTCCGCCAGCAGGCTTTCGTATTCCCCGATCGATTTGAGCGTGGTCGATGCCGGTGTGTCGTCATCGGATAGCTGGAGATAGCTGTGCACACTCGGGATCTGATCGGCCAGGGATTCTGCAATCGCCAGAAAATCATCATGCACCAGCACCAGGTCGTCCTCAGCATGGTTCATGGTATAGGCGATCTGATCCGGACTGAGGCGGATGTTGACGTGGTGCAGCACAGCACCAATCATCGGTACCGCAAAATAAGCTTCCAGGTAACGGTGGCTGTCCCAGTCCATCACCGCCACGGTATCTCCGGCAGTAACGCCCGCATTGGTCAGAACGTTTGCCAGCTTTCGAATACGCTGATTGAGGGTGCGGTAGTCATAGCGAATCTTATCGCCATAGACGATTTCACGACCCGGCTCATAGCGTTGTCCGGATAACAGCAGACTTTTGATCAACAGGGGATACTGATAGGCGCTCTGGGTTGGTGCGAGGATTTTGGTATTCATCATCATATACCTGCGATGTTCATTATTATTTTGATGCCCAAGGGGTGGTTACTTGAAGTCGCACTGCGCCAGCATGGCACCGTAGGCTTCATTGCCGGGAATGACCTGCTCGATAGCGAAAATATCGTCATCATTTTTCCGCTCTTCGGCATTTTTGATCCGCACCTGGTACATGTCATGCACCATGCGACCGTCGTTGCGCAGGGTGGCGTTACGGGCGAAGAAGTCATTCGGCGGCGTTGCTTTCATCTCTCGCATCACCACATCCGCGTTATCGGTACCGGTTGCTTTGATACTGTTGAGGTAGTGTAAGGTGGCTGAGTACACGCCGGCGTGAGCCATAGATGGAATGCTGCCGTGAAGGCCTTTAAAGCGAGCAGACCACTGGCGACTGGCATCATCCCGGTCCCAGTAGAACCCAGTGGTTAGCTTCATGCCCCCTGCGATGGTCGGATCAAGCGCTTTGGCGTTTTGGGTAAATACCAACAGCCCCGCAACGTCCATCATCTCAGTAAGGCCAAATTCGGAGGCTGTTTTAAGAGCATTTACAAAGTCGGCTCCGGCATTAGCCAAAGCAACGACGTCTGCACCAGAGGACTGAGCCTGCAATACGTAGGAGGAAAAGTCTGTAGTGCCCAGCGGAACACGTACCGATCCCACCACTTCGCCACCATTGTTGTTGATGACCCCTGTCGCCACCTTTTCCAATGCATGGCCAAAGGCGTAATCCGCCGTGATAAAGAACCAGTTTTTCTTGCCAGCCTTTACCATCGGTTTTACCGTGCCCTGAGCCAGCGCCACTACGTTGTAGGTCCAATGAGCGTTATAGGGGCTGCACGCCTTAGTGGTAAATGCATGAGATGCGGAACCTGATATCAATGCGATCTTCTTCGCATCGGTCAGTACCTTGGTCACCGCGCCTGTCACCGAAGATGCCACCAGCCCGGTTACGGCATCCACCTCCTGACTTTCAACCCACTGACGTACTTTGGCCGAACCTATATCCGGTTTATTCTGATCGTCCGCGCTAACCAGTTCGATCGGTTTACCCAGTACCGTGCCGCCGAAGTCTTCAACCGCCATCTTTGCCGCCGTGACACAGCCCGGACCGCAGACATCGGCGTACACGCCCCCCATATCCCCAAGCACACCAATCTTCACTTTATCGTCTGATATCCCCTGCGCCTGCGCAGCTGATACCGTCATTGCACTGGCGATCGCTATAGTCAGCAGTGAGGATTTCATCGTTTTCATGATCTGTTCTCCTGGAACGGTTTTTATTGTTATTCGTCGCATGACTAAAACCATTCAACAGCAGGAATCTGGCGAGGGTTTGTCACAAATGCACCGAAATGTGCGCGCTGGCAGAATTCGGCAGGAATTGACAGTAGACTGAACGGAAATATTGGACGGGTTTGATAGTCGATGATGTCAGGCACAAAGCTGGTCAGGCGCTTTTCCCAGGTGATTTTAATGATCACCGCCGTGATGTTTGTTGCCGTGTATATGTACACCGTCCCGCTGATTCAGAAGGAGGTGTATGAGATCGAGCGCAACTCCGCCCGGCTGGCGCTGAACAATGTGTTTCAACTGGCCAATAAGATGTACTCCAACCTGGAGAGCTATCGCGAGCAGGCGCTGGATGCCCATAAAGAGCGCCTTAAAGCAGTTGTCGAGCTCACCGAAGCGCAGATTGTCGGCGCATTTGCTCAGGCTGAGCGGGATAATCTGAGCCCCCATCAGGTACGCGCCCGGGTATTCGCCAACCTGCGCAATATGAAGTACGGCAAAGATGGCTATATATGGGTAGCCGATCACGGCGCTACCCTGCTCTCCCATCCGGATCCGCGCTTTCAGGGCATTGAGATCTCCCAAACGGATAACCACGACCAGAGCCAGCTCTTTCGCCAGGTCATCGACACGGCGGTTGCAGAGGGTGAAGGTTTTTTTCAGTACAAGTGGCAACGTTTAGGCGAAGGCCCGGTGATCGACAAACTCTCCTATGTGAAAAATTTTCCGAAGTGGGGCTTTGTCATCGGCAGCGGTCTCTATCTGGATGACCTGGAAGCGGAAGTACAGAACCGCATGCAGGCGGCTATTCAGGAAGTGCGCGAAGCGCTCAGTGAGATCAGGGTCGCCAAGACCGGTTATCTGTATATATTCGATAGTAAAGGCCACCTATTAACCCACCCTAACCCCAACATCGATCAGACCAGCGCCCTTAGCCTGATCAATCCCTCCTCTGGTCGTCCAATCCTTGAGGAACTGATCGAGATTGCTGACACAGGGCAAGAGCTGCACTACAAGTGGGACAGTCCATCCGATCCGGGCAACTATATTTACGACAAGATCTCGCTGGTGCGCTCAATGGAGGGCTTTGGCTGGTACATCTGTTCCTCGGTGTATGTGGATGAGCTGCGCCACAGTTCGGTTCTGCTCAGCCAGCGAATCCTGACCATTGCTCTGATATCGATCCTGCTGGCAATGGCACTGGCCGTGTTCTTTATCAATCGTATCGTGCAGCCGGTCAATCAACTGGCCCGCACGGCAAAACGGGTGCGCGGCGGAGACCTCACCGCCCGAAGCGGAATCCAGCGCGATGACGAGCTTGGCATGCTGGCCCGGACCTTCGACACTATGGTCGAGCGACTGCGCAACAACATTCAGACGCTGGACAGCAAGGTGCAGGAACGTACCCGGGAGCTGGCCCAGCTGGAAGAGAGGCAACGCCTGATCCTGGATGCCCTGCCCGCACAGATCGCCTACCTCGATGCGGATCTGCACTACCTGTTCGTCAATCAGGGATACGCGGACCTGTTTGGTGCTGACAAGGGGTATATTGTTGGCCGCTCGCTCGATGCAGTCATCGATCCGCAGATGATGGCCACCATCCAACCCCAGGTAGAGCGATGCCTGGCCGGGAGCGAAGTAGCGTACGAATATAGCTTCATCAAAGACGGCCAGGAGATTATCACCAAGCGGACCCTGCTACCGGATATCAACAGCGGCGGCGAGATCATCGGGCTGCTTAACCTTTCACTCGACATCACCGCAGAGAAAGAGGCCGAGCGCCGTCTGACCGAAGCTCAGCGTATGAACGCCGCCGGCCAGCTGGCGGGCGGCCTGGCACATGATTTCAATAACCTGCTGTCAGTTATCCAGGGCAACCTGCTGGCCGCTGCCGATCGCTGTACTGAGACTGCAGGCCTGGAAAAATATCTGACCCGGGCGATCCGTGCCTCTCGCCGGGGCGCCGACATTATCGCCCGACTGATGGCGTTCTCCAGGCGACAGGCCCTGGCCCCCACCGCAGTACCCGTGAAGTCGCTGATAGAGGACACGGTAGAAATGGTGACCAGTTCGCTGCCTGGCAATATCCAGCTGACCCAGCAGATCGAAACGGATGAAGCACTGTTTGTCGATCCCGCTCAGCTGGAAAACGCCCTGGTCAACCTGGCTCTCAATGCCAGGGATGCCATGCCGGAGGGGGGAGAGATCAGGTTCCGTGCCTGCAACCTGAGTGTAAAAACACCGCTTGAGTACGATGAAGCCGTGCCGCCGGGCGATTACGTCGAGATCACGGTCAGCGACTGCGGCAGTGGTTTTTCCGATGAGGCACTGGCACAGGCCTGTGAACCCTTCTTTACGACCAAGGGCTCCGGAAAAGGCTCCGGCCTCGGCCTCAGCATGGTCTACGGTTTCATCAAGCAGTCCCGCGGCTTTATTAATATTGAGAACCGTGCTGAGGGCGGGGCCTCGGTATCCTTGTTGCTGCCATTAGCCGGCGTGGATATGGTACAACAACACAGTGCTATCGAGTCGTGCCCTGATCCGCTGTATTCGACCGATCAGCTTATGCTTCTGGTGGAAGATGATAAGGATGTCCGGGCTGTGGTGCGTGATCAGTTGATCTCTCTGGGCTTTAGCGTACTTGAGGCCGGCGATGCCGACGAAGCCGAACAGCTGATCCGGTCCCTGCCCGAGATTGAAGGTCTGGTGAGCGATATCGATATGCCCGGGCGGCTCGACGGCTTTGGCCTGGCAGAGTTGATGCGTCAGCAGGACAGCAACAGCAGCATCGTTCTGATCAGCGGCAATGCACTGTATCAGCAACCGGACGGCACCCTACAGCCCTGGAATATTCTCCTGAAACCCTTCAACCGCGACGCACTGGCGGATGCTATCCGAGATACCAGAAAGTCTCAGGGCCGCAATCCATAACACAACGACAATCGGCATTAAGGACAATCGGTATGAGTAAAAGTGACCTGATCTATGTGGTAGATGACGATAAAGATATCTGCGATCTGGTCTGTGAAGAGCTGGAGTACTACGGCTTTGATATACGGGCTTTCCATACCGGCGCCCAGGCACTGTTAGCGATTAAGCGACAAGTGCCGAAACTCTGCATTGTCGATCTCGGACTGCCGGATATGGATGGACTGGCTCTGGTTAAAGCGCTCTGTGACAGTGACAACGTAGGGGTGCTGATCCTGTCCGGACGCGGCAGCCTGCCTGATCGGGTGCTGGGGCTGGAGCTGGGGGCCGACGATTACATCACCAAGCCATTCGAGCCCCGGGAACTGGTCGCACGCGTACACAGCCTGCTGCGTCGTATCAATAAGGATAAGGATGAGGTAGCGACTCACTATTGTGCGGCCAAAAAAGTACGCTTCGCCGACTGGATATTTAATCCCTCCAGCCTCGTCCTCAAAAAAGATTCCGGCGAAGAGCTGACACTCAGCACCGCCGAGGCCGACCTGCTGATCACACTGCTCCGTGCGCCGCAACAGATCCTGTCCCGTGACCGCTTACTGGGCGAACAGGCCATTCCGTATGACCGCAGTATCGACTCCCGCATGTCCCGCTTGCGGAAAAAACTGGAAACCGATCCTAAAGACCCGCGGATTATTAAAACGGTGTACGGTGCAGGCTATATTCTCTCAACACCCGTGGAGTGGATCAGCGCAGAAGAATAATTGCACTATTCCTTTACAAAGAGAGTCCTGTCCAGACTCATCCCTCAGGACTTTGCATCCTGATAACACACGTAAACAATAAAACATAACCTTTTGTTTTAATTATGATAAATCTTCCATAAATCACTTGTATAGTAATAACGATATGCCTTGCAGCTTCAAGTTGGTCGACTAGTTAGATACACCTTAGACGGCATGTAGCGGGAGAAAAAAAGGGGAAGCAAAGCTTCCCCAAAGCTCATCAGGGGATGAGTGACGGGGACAAACAACGGTTAATCAAATTGCGTGCGGATGACCTTTTTGTTGATTTTACCGACGCTAGTTTTCGGGATTTCGGTGACAATCGAGATCTGCTGCGGAATCGCCCACTTGTTGATCTGACCGGATTCAACAAACTGGGTCAGGTGTTGCTTTAGAGTCTGACCATCGATTTCGGCACCGGCCACAGGTACGATCATGGCGCATGGACGTTCGCCCCACTTCTCATCAGGGATACCAACAACGGCCACCTCAGCTACCTGCTCGTGCTGGCTAATCAGATTCTCCAGTTCGAGGGAAGAGACCCATTCACCGCCGGTTTTGATGACGTCTTTGATGCGGTCCTTGATTTCAATAACACCGTCGGTATCGATCGAAGCCACATCACCAGTGTGTAGCCAGCCGTTTTCCCACAGCTCTTCGCCCTTTTGCGGCTCCTTGTAGTACCCCTGCGTCAGCCATGGGGTCCGCACCACGATCTCCCCCATCGTCTCACCGTCATGAGGCAATTCGTTACCATCTGTATCTACAATACGCAGATCCACAAGGCCTATTGGCACACCGGTTTTTATACGTTCCGGCATCTGCTTATCCATCGTCAGCTGTCGCTCGGCCTGGCGTAAATATGTGGTACTCAGCAGCGGGCAGGTCTCGGACATGCCATAACCGGTATGAAACAGGATACCCCGCTGCGCCATCTGTTCGGCCAGTGCCAGGGTTGGTGCACTGCCGCCGGTCAGTAGCTTCCAACCGCTCAAATCAGTCGTCTCAGCTTCGGCAGAGTTGAGGATCATCTGCAGCACGGTTGGCACGCCATGGGAGAAGGTCACACCCTCTTCACGGAACAGTTTCACCAGTTTGTTCGGCTCGTAGCGGCCCGGATACACCTGCTTCACACCCAGCATGGTGGCGATATACGGCACACCCCATGCGTGGACATGAAACATTGGCGTCATCGGCATGTAGACGTCATCGGAGCGCAACAGCGGCTGTCCTTCGTACAGACCGAGCGTGGCAGCGCCGTTCAGGGTATGTAGCACCAGTTGACGGTGGGTGAAGTAAACCCCTTTGGGGCTTCCGGTAGTGCCGGTGGTATAGAAAGTGGTGGCAACCGAGTTCTCGTCAAAGTCCGGGAAATCATACTCAGCGCCAGCTTTTTGCAGCAGCTGTTCATACTCGCCCAGTGTGTTCAGGGTGGTAGATGAGCACCCTTCCTCATCGGTTAGCTGGATATAGCCACGCACGTTAGGAAGCTCAGCCTGGATCGATTCGGCAATTGCCAGGAAATCTTCATGCACTAAAACCAGGCTGTCATCGGCATGGTTGATGGTGTAAGCGATCTGATCTGGGCTTAGACGGATATTTACATGGTGCAGCACCGCCCCCATCATCGGTACCGCAAAATAAGCTTCGAGGTAGCGATGGCTGTCCCAGTCCATCACCGCAACGGTATCACCAGCCTGAACACCTAAGTCAGTAAGCATATTCGCCAGCCTGCAGACCCGTTGATAGAAGGTACGGTAGTCATAGCGGATCACATCGCTATAGACAATTTCATTGTTCGGCTCATACCGCTTCCCTGACAACAACAGGCTTTTAATCAGCAGAGGATACTGATAGGCGTTGGCAGCGGGTTTTATGATCTTTGTATTCATCGTTTCTCACCTTAGTTACCGCGATAACAGTGCGGACTGTCCTTGATTACAATTGCGACGAGACGGTATCCCGGGTTATGAACCGGAAGACAAAGTCTTATCAGACGCGTTACCAAACGCTTCTTCTACAGGCGCAGGTGCTTTGAGCAGGAAGTGCGCCAGCGCCGGCAGCAGGGTCAGCGCCCCCACCATGTTCCACAGGAACATGAAGGTCAGCAGGATACCCATATCGGCCTGGAACTTGATTGGCGACAGAATCCAGGTGGCCACACCAATCGCCAGCGTCACCCCGGTAAACGAAACCGCCTTCCCAGTGGTCTTTAGCGCTTCAAGGTATGCCAGACGCAGTGGGTGTCCCAGCTCCATATAGGAGTGCAGACGGCTGTAGATGTAGATACCGTAGTCCACACCGATACCGACGCCCAAGGCGATCACCGGCAACGTAGCCACCTTCACGCCGATACCCAGCACGGCCATCAGGGCCTGACACAACAGCGAGGTCAGTGCCAACGGCAGCAGGATGCAGATCACCGCCTTGATGGAACGGAACATCAACAGGATCATCAGCGCCACGATGCCGTAGACATAGGCCAGAATCTCGTACTGCGCACGGTCGATCACTTCATTGGTAGCCGCTTCATAGGCAGCATTACCGTCCCCTAAGCGGAACCAGATCTCGGCATCATCGTTAGCGTTGGCAAAGTCACGCACTACGCTTACGACACGCTGCAGCGTTTCCTGTTTGTGGTCGGTCAACTCCAGATTCAGCTGCTGCTGATCACAGGCACCGCCGCCACCGGTGGTGGTAAAACCGGAGTAGGCAATCGCACGGCTCAGCACGCGCTCGTCACGCGGCAGCGCCATCATCTTCAGGTTGCCTTCGTTGCCCAGGTAACGGTTGAGCTTGGCACGGGTGGCTGGTGACGCCACCGATTTAACACCCTGAGTGTTCTCCAGCTGCCAGCCTAGGCGGTCGATCAGATCGATAGCCTTGTAGGTTTCACACAGCCCTTCCGGCATACCCATAAAGATGGTCATCAGATCGGTACTGGTGGTGAAGTTACCAGTGATGTAGTTGTTATCCAGGTTGTAGCGAGAGTCGGCACGCAGCTCCGGCGCGCCTTTATCCAGATCGCCAATCTTCAAGCCCTGGCTATACCAGGTCCCCACGCCCACCAGCACCAGCGCCACAACCAGGGCGCCTCGTGCCAATTTCGGCTCGGCAAAGTGGGACAGGCCATCCCACAGGGCAGTCTTGTTCTCCAGTTTATGCTGGGCGTGATCGACACAACGCTGGGTCACCCCCACGTAAGACATCAGCACCGGCAGCAGCACCAGATTGGTAAAGATCACCAGCGCAACACCCACACTGGCCACCATCGCCAGGTCTTTGATACCACCGATATCGATGACAAACAGGGTGGCAAAACCGATACCGTCACTGATCAGCGCCACCAGTCCCGCCTTATGCAGATGGTGGAAGGTCACGCGAGACGCATTCAGACGGTCCTCGCCCTTGGCGGTTTCATGGGCGATCGCATTGATCACCTGCACACCGTGGCTCACCGCAATGGCAAACACCAAAAACGGTACCAGTACGGAGAACACACCCAGGCCGTAGCCCATCAGGTTGAGGATACCCAGCTGCCAAACCACCGCGACCACCGAACACAGCAGCGGAATCAGGGTGGACTTGTAACAACGGGAGTAGTTGAACAGCAGCACTGCGGTAATCACAAACGCCGCCAGGAAGAACAGTGCGATCTGGCCGAAACCATCCACCAGATCAGCGACCTTCTTCACGTCACCGATCACGTGGATGCTCAGATCGTCGTTCTGGTACTTCTGGCGCACCTGCTCCAGGCGCTCGGAAAACTCGTTAAAATCGATCGGCGCGCGGGTGGTCGGATTGATCGGCAGTACTTCAAAGTCGATCATGCTCGCCTTGAAGTCGTTGGAGACATAACTGCCGACGATCCCTGCACGGAAGACATTGGTGCGGATCAGGTCCATCGACTCAGCAGAGTCATTAAAGGTCGCGTTATCGATCACCGGGCCGCTGCCAAAACCTTCCGGTGTAATGGCAAACCAGAGCATACCCGGTGCCCAGAGGGAGTTGATGCTGCCCGTATCCACGCCATCCAGCAGTGACAGCTCATCGCTGATCTTCTGCAGGGTTACAAGGTGCTCGTAGTCAAAGATGGTACCTTCGGAACGCGCTACCGCTACACGGATTACACTGCTGCCGCCAGCTGTTTCATTGCCCAGGAAGGTCTTTGCATTCAGGACAAACTCGTGGCTACCTGGGATCAGACGCTCCAGACGGGTATCTGGGCGTACAAAACTTGCCTGCCACGCCAGGTATAGTGTCGCCAGCAAGCTGAATAGAATGATGGCCAGACGGTGGCGGAATATCAGCTGTGTCAGCACGGAGAACTTAAGGGTGTCGTTGTTATTCATCATTCTGCTTCACCTCAGCTGCGTTCAGGGTCTGGATACCGCCCAGCCCCACCAGAACCCACTGGTCCTGTCCGACAGTCGTCATATTGCTCAACGGTAAGCCGTTATCGCGCTGGTACTTCTGTACGGAGGTAAGATCAGCAGAGACGTTCAACATGATGCCATCTGCGCCCACAATCAGCGCCGAGCCATCCGCCAGCCAGGCACCACCGGACAAACCGGCTTCGGTATGCGAGTCCAGCTCATGCCAGCTGTCACCGCTGTCGCGGCTGACAAACAACTTACCGCCCACCCCGGACAACAGGATCTGATCCTGACCATCGTCACCACGACGCACCAGGACACCGTGAAAAGAACCATCATGATCGGTCTGCAGTGGCGCAAAGCTGTCACCGCCGTCGAGTGAACGGAACAGCAGCCCAGCTTCAGACGCCACATAGATCACACCCGCTACGGGAGACGCCATTGCAAACAGGTGCCACTCGTCCAGGTTGTCGGCATGCGCCTGCCAGTTTTCCCAGCTCTGGCCACCATCGGTGGTGCGATACAGCTTGTTGAAAACGCCAATGGCAAAACCTTCGTTGGCGCTGATAAAGAAGAGATCCAGCAGCGGGCCTTTCATCTCGGTATCGCGGGCATCGAACTGTTTGGACCAGCTCTGACCACCATCGTTGGTGTGCAGAATTACCGCGTCCTCACCCACGGCCCAACCGCGTTTATCATCCCAGAAGTGCACGGCGTTAAGCTGCGAACGTACCGCCACCTGTGCTTGCGTCCAGCTTGCGCCCTGATCATCGGAATAGATAATGTGGCCACGCTCACCCACAGCCACCAAGCGGTTACCGGCACGTGCCACGTCCAGTAACAGAGAATGCTGTGCAGAGGCCATCACCACTGCGGGTTGGTCCAGAGGATCCAGATATTCCGCATGGGCAATTGTGGCTGACCCGGTACTCAACGCCAGGTATACCAGCGCCGATGCGGTCAGGGTATACAATCGGTCTCGGAGCGTTGGATTTATAATTGTTTTTTTCATAATTAAACCTTCACGCAGGATCCAACGTGAGCGTCACGCGTCCGTTCGAATCTGCTGCAGGTAATTTGAGAAGTGCCGTCAGGCCCGGGAAGGGGGCCGGGCCTGATCAGCAATGCATAGATAGTGCTTAACGACCGCGGCGGCGCAGTGCTCCCGCGGTGTAGTAAGACGCTTTTGGCGGTGTCTGGGAGAAGTCGGTACCTTTGCGGCCTTTACCCAGGGAGGTAAATGCCAGGTAGTAGCCATTCTTCTTCAGATCAACGTGCACGTAGCTACCGCCACCGGTCAGAGGCATCTCAGCCGCTACGACTGGATAGGAGAAACCCACACGCCACAGATTACCGTTACCATCGTATTTATCGGTCACCATGATGTTCCAGGTATCCTCATCGACGTAGAAACGACGTTTTGCATACACGTGACGGTGGCCATTCTTAACGGTTGCTTCTACTACCCACACACGGTGCAATTCGTAACGCAGCAGATCAGCATTGATGAACCCCGGTGTCAGCGCCGTGCTCACATCGTGACGTGGCGAGTTCACTTCGTTGTTGTTGTACGGGATGTACATCTCTTTCTTGCCGATCAGCTTGAAGTCGTAACGCTCAGGCGAACCACTGTAGAGCTCATAGTCGTCAAACACGTTTAGCGCACGGTCCGGGGTATCGAAGCCCATGTTTGGCGCACGACGCACACGACGCTCACCCGGATCATAGATCCACGCTTTACGTGGATTATCGGCGAAGTTGATGTTATCCATCGCCAGAATGCCCTCACCCGCATCACGAGCAGGCTTACTCATGGTGGAGGAATATTTCCACAAGACACCACCCTTACGGTCTTTCTCGGACACATTTGGATCGTGGAACGTATGGTGGATATCCAGCTTGAAGTCGTACTGCAGGTTGGAGCCGTTGGTGTAAACCAGGTTTTCACCCACGGAAGCCTCACGGTAGACACCGGTATAACGCAACAAGTGATTCCAGATCACCTCATGGCCGTTTGTCGGGATCGGGAACGGAACCGCACCCCATACACCCTCGACAGCATCACCACCTCGGGTCAGCTTGGCGGTCACCGCATCACGGGCAATCGCATCGTAGAAGGTCTGCGGATACGCGGCAGTACGGCGCGTTGGATAAACGTTCATCTTGAACGTATCCGGGTACGCCTTAAACATCGCCTTTGCCGCTTCCGGCAGCTTGGCAGCATACTGATCCATATTGGCAGCAGTAATAGTGAACTGCGCCTTGTCATCCGCATGCGGATTCGGACGGTGGTTGTCCTTGTTTGGCCAACCTGGGAACGCGCCGCTCAGACCACCGGTCCACTCGGGGATAGTTCCATCGGCATTGCCAGCACGTTCTGCGCCCAGAGGCGTCAGATCCGCTTGCAGACGCTTTACGTCATCTGGGCTGATTTCGGCAAAGGCACTACCCGCACTAAATGCCAACACAGCGACTGCTGCACACAGAATAGATTTGTTAAACATTTGCTATCTCCTCTCAGCAACGCGGCTCAGAATTTGTAGTTAACGGACAGGTTAAAGACGTCCTGAGTGTCATAGTGGGAGTTGTCCTGCACTGTGAAGGAGTAACCTGCACTAGCTTCCCAATCGGTGCCGACATTTGCGGTCAAGGAAACTGAACCAAGCGTGCGGTCTTCTGCGAAGTTACCCCAGAAATGAGAGTTACCTTGGAGGTCATGCTGCAGGAACAGGCTCAACGCCAGATCCGTACCGGGGTAGACGCCTTGCCAGGTACCGGTCCACTCCGCGGCGACACCATAGGCAAGGTCATCCGGGTTCAGAGATTCTTTGGTAATGGAGCTTTGCGCAGCCAGGTTGGACAGATCGCCCTCAATGTAATCAGCACCGAACTGCACCAATACGGCCTGTGAATCGATACCAAAGGCCAGCGGCCCCCCCAGCCAAATGCCGTGCACCGTCGCACTGATAGTGTCGTGCTCTTCAATACCCTCACCCGCCGCGTTGGTCACGCCTAAATTGGTAAACAGAGGGCGGTTTGGACGATAGGCGACCTCGCCATTGACCGACCAAGAGCCAAGTGTGGTAGCAATACTGGCACCGATCATATCGAGATCTTCTGGCCAGATCTGGGAAGCCCCCAGGGCAGATGCACCGCCGGTCCATTTCACAAATGGGAAGGTTTCATGATAGCGGGAGTAATAAAGTCCAACTTCGGTATCCTCTCCGACCATAGTGCGACCAGAAACACCCCACTGCCCCGAGTCACTTGCCTCAATATCCGGATCACGTACCGGCACTCCCAGCACGGGATCGATCTCATCTCCACCTCGGAAAAACGCGTCATCACCGTAGAAGGTGCCACGCGGAGCCATTTCCGTGCGACGCCAATCGGTCTGGACGTAAGCTTCGATTGAGGATGCATCACCAACACCCATCTGAGCGTAGACACTCTCTACACCGATATAGGCTTCCTTCAATTCGGAGCCCGGCGTCACCAGCTTGTTGATATTAAGGGGGACCTGAGTTGCCACGCCATCAAGGAAGAATAGCCCTTCCCCCCAATTGATCACCTGCTTACCGACCCGAACTTCCAGCGGATTCTCACCCACATCAAAAGTGCCGTATGCATAGGCATCTAGAACATCGAAAACATTTCCGGAGTAGTCCCGAGCGCCGTCAGACCAGGAGGCTGTGTTGCCTGCCAGATCGATTGCATCACCGTCCATAATCTCTGTGTCGTACTGATAAGCGGCTGCTCCGACAAAACCATAGTTACGCCAATCCAGGTTCAGCTCTGCCGTTGCTTTGAATACGTTTGAGATAAGATCACCCGCATCGGGCACGCGAGCATCTGAAAGGTAGTTTGGCGTGGTGTAGGAGCCAGCCAGATTGTTTGCGGGATTGATCGCCGCACTGTCGGCATCCTGGGCTCGGATCGACGCAGCATAGCCCAACGTCATATCCAGGTTTCCTGACAACTCGCTATCATCACCAAAATCCAGCTCTATAGCATGCACATTGAGTGCTATCGCCAGCGGTAATGCGGCTGCCGCAAACATTGGCAGCCGCGGCGTAATAGAGCGCCACCTATTTTTCGATTTAGTCTTTTTATTTTTCATCGATTTCACCGTGCTACATATCTAAATTCAAACATTGGATTGAAGTAAGCATTACCAACAACCGCAACATAGCGCCACGAACACTATCTACATCGCGATACATTTATATTTCTACGCCATACCATGCGCCTCTTGAATACCCACAAAGAGTTAACGCCACGCTCTATAGAAAAAATCGTCTAACTCCCACAGGCAGACCCAACGCTTAAAATTTTGCACCAAAAAGAAAGAACGTAAATTGTCGTTATAAGACGCACGAAATTGGAAACCCAACTATCTGTAATTATTGCACTTTGATATGCGCCACCGATGATCAGCCTAATATAATAGGCTACTAGAAAGTACAACATCACAGGGATAACAGGCCTCTTAACCCGTTATGGGTATTCACGAATAGCAACTAATCAGCTAGAACTGTTACCTTTGAAGTCGATGAACATTTCCATGGGGAACAAAATGCTCAGTGTATAAATCAGATAACAGCCCATGAGTAAAACACTCATTCTTGGATTGATTTTTATTTATACTCATAGTCAAAATCGTTATATTTTTGTACAGCCAGCCTATGCCTACAAACTCTCTTTTATTTCAATTTATTTTCAACCTTGAGGACCTGGATTAATTACACAAAATAAAGTTCTAATTAACTAATCGCTCAAGAAAACAAATACAACCAATATACAAGAGCATCTATATGACTGACTTAAAAGATAATCCGGGCACTCCGTTGACTATAGAATTTGGCCAGCTTTATTGCGAAGGCTGCAACACCACCGAGTTGGCAAATAGATTCGGCACTCCGCTATTCGTTCTTTCTGAACAACATCTGCGTAACAATCTGCGCGAGTATCAGCGAACTTTTGAAGCGCACTGGCCGGAAGGAAAGGTCCGCATCATGCCCGCTATCAAAGCCAATCCAACGGTCGCAGTACGCAAAATACTGACGGAGGAAGGTGCCGGTTGCGATGTATTTGGTCCCGGAGAACTTGAATGTGCGCTACGTGGCGGCGTGCCACCGGAAATGATCTCGGTGAACGGCTCGATTAAAGACCGGGATATCATTCGAAAGGCGGCCTCATTGGGTGCCCGTATCGTGCTGGACAGCCCCAAGGAGCTGGAGATCTGCAATGAAGTGGGCGAAGAGTTGAATAAGACCGTTCGCGTCATGCTGCGCCTTAAGCCTTACCTGCATCACCTGGAAGAAAAATCGGATTTTCTACCCCAACAGGAGATACGGGAACTGACCCAGACCATCAAATACGGCATTCCCACTTCCGAACTGCTGCCGATGGGACCGCGCGCCATCGAATTGCCATACGTAGAGCCGGTGGGCGTGCATATCCATATGGGACGCCACAGTAAAAAGCTCGAAGTCTGGGCACAGCTGGTCGAAAGCTATGTACAGCTGATAAAGAAACTCAGCGAGCTAATGGGTGGCTGGATACCACAAGAGGTAGACTTCGGCGGCGGTTTCGCAGCACCACAGGATCAGGAAACCCGGGTCGCCGTTACTGACTACCCCACCCCGTCGCTGGAGGATTACGCCCGTACTGTCACCACAAGCTTTCGCACTGCGATGCAGCAGAACGGCCTTGTGACTGACGGCATTACCATTGAAGTGGAACCCGGCCGGGGCCTGCACAACGAAACCATGCTTCACCTGACACGGGTACATAACATCAAACAGGAAACCACTCATATCCAGCACCGCTGGGCGGAAGTAGACACTTCCGAAGTGTTTCTCGGCATCACGGGTGTTAACCCATCCCCCCCATTTGACTACGTTGTCGCAAACAAAGCAGAGCAACCTCACAACTGCCAGTTTGATATTGTGGGTATAACGTGCAATGCCGAATGGCTCTACCAGCAGGTACCGGTGCCGGAGCTGGAAGAAGGCGACATCATCGCCATGCTAAATACCGGCGCCTACATCGAACCGATGGCAGCCAACTTCAACGCTCTGCCTCGCCCGGGCATGGTGCTGGTGAATGGCGATCAGGCCGACCTGATAAAACGTCATGAGACACTGGATGACGTCTTCGTCCGCCATTTAGTACCTGAGCGACTGAAATAGGCAAAAACTAAAATCATCACGCCAGTTCACTATAACTGGCGTAAGTTGGTGGTTTATATCGATTCACTCTTGAGCAGCTTTTCCAGCCGAAATACGTGCTCATCATGATCTCCCAGGGTACGCAGCGCTTCTGCCAGTTTCAGCAGATATTCTGCATTAGGGCCACTAGGGCCAGATGCCATCGCTATCTGCCTGGCAATCAACTCATCCTTATCCGGGCCCAGATAAGCAGCGTTATCTTCGGATGCAACATAAACCAGTCCATCTTCCTGGCGTCCATCATCAAAGGTCATCGGCGTAAAAAAGCGCAGATATCCGTTCTTTTCCCGCACATCCAGATGATCAAACACTGCGGTGGATACCCGATATGCGATCCCTTTGCAGTGGCTGCCTTTACACTCGACCAGTGTCACCACCCGCCCTGGCATCTCATAAGTTCCTCGATGGTCATGAGACCCTTGCCAGAAGCGTCGTTCCCAGTCTTGAATGCTGGCGGGACGCGATTCCAGATACTCAAAGTCCACTTTAAAAATCAGTGAACCATAGCCAAAAAGCCAAACCGTATCTAAATGATCCAACGGTTGGCGCTGGCGATTGAGTTCAACTGTATTAAACGACATAACAAAGCATTCTTTATTTGTTCGACATTAATTTTATGACAGCCAGACCATTCTTATCGGCGCCAGATTATTGAGGGCGCTACGCTACCACAAATCGCATCCCGATACTGAGGACTGTCATCGCCAAAATCGATAGCCTCACACGTCTTCGCTGAAATGCGCAATTTTTCGCTCTGACACCAGCCTTTGGTGCGCTAAGCCATCGCATCTACCCGCACCCGGATTGATCCAATCCTTATCCGATAAAATCAGCCACGGCATCCCGTACCCTGTTGGTGGTAACTCATTCCTCAGATGCCCGTGCTTAAATAGATCAACGTCTGAATTCGCATTGGTTAGGTAGTTATCTCCCGATCAATCCATATAAATCAATGCACTAGATACGTACCCATTCAACTTATTCGACCACAATAAAAAGGTAGAGAATTATGGATGCGAATGTTCGCGCGCTGATCAATCAGTACGGTGTAACAACCGATACCCTTCGCTTTCTTGATCAACCGAAACGGATGTTCATCGATGGCGAGTTCATCGAGGGTAACCACCAAATGGCTCGGGTCGAAGACCCCTCCACCGGCGGTCAGCTAACAGAGATTCCATTGGCCACCACAGAGGATGTCGATTCTGCTGTTGCTGCCGCAAAATACGCCATGAAAAAAGGCGAATGGTCGCAGAAGACACCGCGTGAACGTGAACAGATTCTGCGCCGTATTGCCGAACTGATCCGCGAGAATGCCCAGACCCTGGCTGAGATTGAGTGTCTGGACAGCGGTAAGGCGATCACCGGCTGTAAAGCGGTTGATATTAATGTCGGTGCTAACACCTTTGAGTATTTTGCCGGCTGGGCAACTAAGATCCAGGGCGCCACCCGCGATAACTCCTTCCCGGTCCAGTGCATGACCTACACCCGTAAAGAACCGGTCGGCGTAGTCGGCGCCATCGTACCTTGGAACTGGCCGTTTGCGATGGCGGTATGGAAGCTGGCTGCACCACTGGCTGTGGGCTGTTCCGTCGTACTGAAACCGGCCGAGATGACCTCACTGTCGATGCTGTACCTGATGGAATTGTGTGTAAAAGCGGGCCTGCCACGCGGCGCAATCAACATCATCACCGGCAAAGGCTCCGTGGTGGGTAACTACATCGTGGGTCACCCGGATGTGGCGAAAGTCTCCTTCACCGGTTCAACACCGGTCGGCAAAATGGTCGGTGCCGCAGCCATCGATAACATCGCCCATATGACACTGGAATTGGGTGGCAAGTCACCGATGGTGGCGTTTGAAGATGCGGATATCGACGCTGTCGCGCGCGCAACCCTCAACAGCGTCTACTTCAACGCCGGTCAGGTCTGCTCGGCGGGTTCCCGCCTCTACGTGCACCGCTCCCGCTACGAAGAGGCGGTAGAGAAGGTCAAAGCGATCGCCGAGAGCATCAAACTGGCGCCATCTCTGGACCCAACTGGTGTGATGGGCCCGGTTATCTCCGCCGGCCAGCGTAACAGCATCCTGGGTTATATTGATAAAGGTAAGGCCGAAGGTGCCACACTGGTCACCGGTGGCCAGTCGCTTGACGGTCCGGGCCACTTTATCCAGCCAACCCTGTTTGCGGATTGCCGCAACGACATGACCATCGTCCAGGAGGAGATCTTTGGCCCGGTACTGGCAATGTCTGTGTTCGATGACGAAGAGGAAGCGATGACACTGGCCAACGACAGTATCTTCGGTCTGGCGGCAAGTATCTGGACCCAGGATCTATCCCGCGCCCACCGCCTGATCCCACAGATGGATGCAGGCAGTGTCTGGGTCAATATCCATGATCCGGGTGATCCGTCTATGCCGTTTGGTGGCTTTAAACAGTCCGGTATCGGTAAGGATCTGGGACCGGAACAGCTTGAGCACTTCCTGGAGACCAAAGGTGTCTGGATCAAGGTCTGACTGGCGAGGTAATAACGATGGCTAAGAAGAAAACCGTTGAGGTCGTACTCTACTCCCAGTTCTCAGAAGAACTTGCAGCGTTTGTAGGTGAGCATCTGGAAACTTCTGCTGACATTCATATCTCCGGCGCACTGGATGGTCTCGATGACGACCAGCTGCGCACCATGGCAGCCGATCCTATCGCAAAAGGTGTACCGGTAGAACTGAGTGACGGCAACTGGCTGTACATCGACCATGACCAGATCGACCAGCGTGCAAACAGCATCATCAAAGGGATGCTGAACGAAGGCGCCGATACTGTGATGATGTGCTGCACCCTGCCATGGCATTCACTCGAATCCTTGCCGGGTGTCATCTGCCCGAGCCGGGTGTTGGAAGCCAACGCTATCGCACTGCTGCCCAAAGGCGGCTGTATCGGCGTCATCCAGCCGGATGCACTGACAAAAGACGAAGAGATCAAACACTGGACGGCACTGGATGTGCCTGTGGCCCGAGCAACGATCTCGCCCCACGAAAACAGCCTGGATGAGCTGGCCGCCGCCACGCGGGATCTGGTATCCCAGGGGGCTGATCTGATCGTGCTCGACTGCCTGGCCTTTACCCGTGAACACTGGCAATGCGTGCGCAACGCCACCCAAAAGCCAGTACTGCTGCCGATGTCCATCATGAGCAAGGTTTTGGATGAGGCCTACGGGCCCTTCTAAGAAGCACCTGCTACTGCGCAAACTGGCCTGAACCCTCAGGCCAGTACTTCACCTTCCTGTGTCACAATGCCTTACACGTTACCGTAATGTGCATTCCCGATGCATAACGCCAGACGGATTTAGCCAGAGTGACCTACCTACCCGGTGCCAGGCACACACGGCGCTGACCAGTGTTTTCTGGCCCGCTACGAAACAGGGCTTTGCACTTCGCGCTTTTGCTATCCAGATTATCCAGACGCATCACGCCCACCCAGCCTATTGTTGCGGGTGCTACCTTGATACGCAGATCACTCAGACACTCGCTTGAAGAACGCCCCTACAACCAGCGCAGAGGAACCATGTCCAGCCTGCGCCCTTACTGAAACAGCCAGAAGCAGACACAATAAGGTAATCATGAAATTTGAAGGTTTCATAACTCACCTCCGCTCAGATGCCCGAAGATTAACCCTTCCCCCGAATTACCACATTGGATTGCAAGCAACACGATTCGTTACAGAAGAATACAAAGAGGACAGCAAATAGCGCAGCCTTCTTTTCGATTGAAGTCTGCTTCGCCTGCCCCCCGACTCTCTTATCTATCGCCAAGTACCTCGATTTTTTTCGATAAACGCCTACAAAGGCTGTCACTCGGCCCCTTCTCTGAGCCGGGTCCTATTTTCCTTACTTCAAATAGGCGGAAGACAAAAGCGACGCGTCTTTTGGTACTAGGATCAAGACATCATATTTACATACGCGCATACATGCATATATAGTAACGCAACGCTAGCGTTCACTAGCCTTCCTAGCCATTCACAGAGAGACCTAAAGCATGCAACAAAGCAGCCTGACAATTGCCCTCGAAGAGTTCGTCCACGTCGGTGGAGCACTGGTCGTCATTATCGCAGTCGTCGCCTTACTAACGGGTATCATGCGCGAATTCATTCCACAGGATAGAATTCAGAAAAAACTCATCAAGCACGAACGCTTCGGCTCCCTGATCGGCGCCGCATTTGGCACGCTGACACCTTTCTGCAGCGCCTCAGTCGTACCTGTCTCCATGGGTATGGCCGAGATGGGCGTATCACTCAGCACTATCTTCGGCTTTCTGATCTCCGCACCATTGTGTAACTTTGTTGTGGTCGGCATGATTACTGCCGTCTTCGGCTGGCAGGTCGCGGCACTATACTTCCTGATTACTTTCAGTGCCGCGGTGATATCCGGCTTTCTGATCGGTCGCTCGCCGCTACGCAATGAGGTTAAACGCGGGGAAGAACTGCTCAGAAGCAAAGCGAGCGCTCCCAATTGCAGCGCCACCAATACCCCGGAACCAGCCAGCAACAGCTGTAGCGCAGAAGCGGTGATGGCAAGTATGACACCACAGCTGGCAACAGCACTCCCGGCTGGTAGCTGTGCGGCGGCTGCGTCTCAAAGCACTACCAGCCCAGATACAAAGCAGAAACTACAAAATGCAGCCCGCTTTGCCCGCGCCCTGTTCACCCGGATTATTCCCTATGTGCTGATTGGCGCAGCGATCAGCGCAGTATCAGCGGCATATCTGCCAGCGGATATGGTCGAACGCTATGTCGGTGGTGATACCTGGTATTCAGTTCCCCTCGCAGCAGTCATCGGAGTCCCTCTTTACCTGCGTATAGAAATGGCACTGCCCTTGCTCAAGGTCCTGATCGCTAAAGGTATGAGCATGGGCGCATCCATGGCGTTGATCATTGGCGGTACCGGGGCAAGCCTGCCAGAGATCGCGCTCATCTCTTCCGTACTTAAACCCAAAGCCGTTGTGGCCTTTGTACTAACCGTACTGATGGCTGCAGTCATTGGCGGCATGGTTTTCAACAGCCTCACCTGATCTGCGTTCAACAGAAAGTTTCACCTGTCCGCCTCCATACAGCCAGACGGTCGTATGGAGGTGACTACAGGGCATATCCGTCCCAAAGTAGCCCGTCATTTAACCAACATCGAATGAAGACAAATGCGCGCATCTATTCGGATCAAAGAACGTTTGAAAACTGCCTGATGCTCTGCAAAAATAGCCCGTGCCCGTCACCTCCTTGCAGAGAAAATCGGCAACAGTATGCCCGTTACCTTTTCAGCCTGCCGCCTACTACTCAAATTATTGGAGCGGTGGCCATACAGCCAGCAGTTGCACTCGATCCTAAAACGCTAGCATCTTCCAGGTAAACACAGGACGCACCCTGACATGGTCATCTTCTTGCGGGGATTGTTTTGTCCGCTTTTCTGGATTGATTATTTCGCCGGCGTTAGCCAGAAAGTCATGATTCTCAATGCCGTACATTCGGGGTTATTGATGTTGGCAGGCTTACTACAGATGTATCATTCCCGCAGACGACCAGAGGAGTAATACTCCTTTGAAGCTGCCAATTTAGCCCATAAAATCGCCACTCTCTCAGGAACGCCTATGATCGAACGCTACGTAGATATCCTTAAAGCACTGGCTGAACCAGGACGGTTACGCCTGTACTGGCTGCTGGTACAGATCCATCAACGCATCTGTGTGGCAGAAGCCATGGATGTATTGGGCGATACCCACTACAACGTCTCACGCAATCTCAAGACTTTACAGAAAGCAGGACTGGTCTCAGCCCAGAAGGAAGGCAAGTGGGTGTTTTACACACTCAATAATGAAAACGAAGCCTTCTTCGCCCAGGCCCTGGCTGCCGTACGCACGATCCCTACTCACGAATTTACCGAAGAGATACGTCGCTGCAAATTAAGGCTATCTATGCGCGACCAGGGCCGCTGCGTAGTCGGACCTGGCAGCGAAGCTTGGCAAGCAATGCTGGAAAGCAACCCGACCGATAAATAATCTGACGGGGTTCTAGTATCGTAGTTGGTTCGACCATAATATTGCGCCTGGAAACAATGGTAAGACAGAGTGCCTTATTCAGACCCTGTTGTGAGAGTGCGCCTATGTGGTGCCCTACGCTATCTCGGTGATACGTCACTGGGCATAGGTAAACTGGGTAAATCACTATAACCGAGAGCGTTGTCATAGCATTATTGTTGTCTTACCGCCGTTATATCGAATACCTAAGCCTTGCGAACAATCTATTTAGTATCCACAGTTACAGCCGCATAAAAACGAATACTTTCACAGCTGCAGACAGACTGTGAAAGTAACTTTATAAGGACGGGTATAGGCTGGCTATAAGATAGCGAATCCCAGAAAACTGGCTAAAACTCCATCGAGTTATGAAACTTTACGGTAATTTTGAGCTTTTTTCTGCGACTCGCATAACCAGCCTACAATTTCGTACACAACCTCAGTGTGACGAAGCCAGTAACGTTTCAGGCATTACCACATCTAAGCTGCTACATAGAACAGAACGCTGGCTACGGCTGCTGCCAACAGCGCATATGGCAACTGAGTCAATGCGTGCTGCATTGGGGTACAGCCACTGCCCTGCGCGGACAATACGGTGGAATCACCATAGAAGCAGGCGTGACTACCAAATGCCGCCGCCGACATCAGGGCACCAATCACCAGCGGCAAATTAGCATCCATCGCGATTGCCAGTGGCATCACGATTGGCAGAGCCACCGCCAGCATGCCCCAGAAGGTACCGGTCGCAAACGCGATCAGTGCCATCACCAGGAATACCATTACTGGCAGGAGATCAGCTGTCATCAATGGTTTCACGGTATTGATGATATACAGGGTCAGACCCAAGTCATCGTTCACATCTTTAAGCATGAAACCGGCCACTACGGTCCCCAGCGGCACCATCATTGACTTAAAGCCTTCCATACCAGTGTCAAAGATCTCATTAAACGTCAGCATACGCTGGGACATGTACAGCAGCATGGTGATTGCCAGTGCCACAATGACACCCATCAGAATATCGACGTCGAAGTACCAAGTGAAAAAGATCAGCGACACAATCGGGATAAAGAAGTTGTGAAGTGCAGGTTTGGTGCGGGCAGAGCTCAGACTCTCACCGGTAGCCACGGTCAGATCAATTTCGGTTGCACCCGGCGGTATCACTTCACCACCCTGCGCCCGCAGCTCCGCCTTTTTCATCGCCCCCAGCAGTGGGAATTTACCCATCGCTACCAGTGGTACGATGATGGCTGCTACCCATGCATAAAACATGTAAGGGATCGACTCAATATAAACAGCTAACCCCTCACCTTTGTCGGCAATGCCATTATCTTCCAGAAGACCGGCAAAGAATATAGCCCAGGTAGAAAACGGAACCAAAACACAAATAGGGGCTGCTGTTGAGTCAACAATATAAGACAGCATCTCACGCGACACTTTGAATTTGTCGGTCACTTTTTTCATCGACGAACTGATTGCTAATGCGTTCAGGTAATCGTCGATAAAGATAATCAGACCAAGAATCCAGGTCACGACCAGACTGCTGCGACGGGATTTTACGAAATGCGCCATGTAATCGCTAAATGCAACTGCACTGCCGGTTTTAATCAGCAACGCAATCAGGCTTCCGAAGAAACCACACACCAGGATGATCCAGCCAATAGTGTCATCACGCATGGTGTCCAGCGCAACAGTGGCGAATCCGGTTACCAGCTCAGTCGGCGAGATCATCAGCAAACCAATCACAACACCGGCTAGCAGTGATTCAATTGTACGTTTAGTGATGAGTGCGACAATGAGAACAGCAAGGGTTGGAAATATTGCGTAAACGCCATAACTCTCCATCTTAATGCCCCCCGCCCAGATTAAATACGCTATAAACCGGGGAACTAAAACCCTTAAATAGGTCTACCTTAATTCCGTGCTGCCCCAATAAATAATGGATGCTTATTATTATTTTATGGATAGCCATAAAACTTCTCCTAGTTATTATTTATAACTAAGAGGCTAAACGACCATGCAGGCTATAAAAATACCCACAACGGGTTAACGGAATTACATCACACCGCCCTCTTATATCAATTACGCTAATGCTCTTTCCATCAGGTTATAGGTCATGCCGGCAATCCAACCACCATCCACACGGATCTCAGTACCAGTAATATAGCTACTCTCATCAGCGGCTAAAAAATGGTACGCGCCCAGAATATCTTCCACTCTGGCGGGCCTTTCCAGCGCAGTAGCTTGTACGCTAATCCTCGCTTCCGCCCCCTCGCTCGACTCCATAGGGGTGAGCACAGTGCCGGGGCTGACTGCATTGACCCGGATCCCCCGACGTCCCAATTGCAACGCGGCAGTGCGGGTCATGGCCAGTACGCCACCTTTGGATACGGAATAGGAGGAGTACTCCGGAAAGGTGATATGCGCAGCAGCCGAGGCAGTATTGATGATGGCACCGCCATCCCGCAGATACCTCGCGGCATACTTAAGCCCCAGATAGACGCCACGCACATTTACATGCAGGACTTTATCTAGATTAGACAGGTCGGCATCTTCATAGCGCCCTTCAGGCAGCGCAATACCAGCGTTGTTGATCACCACATCCAGTGGGGAATCTGCGGCCGCATTGCCAAATGCATCGGCCAGCTGCGCTTCATCCCCTACGTCCGCGAGATAAACCTCGGCACCGGTAGCATCCAGTTGCTCACTGCTGCATAGGTCAATCACCGCCACCGTTGCCCCGGCACTTTGGAAATGCCTGACCAACGCCAGCCCAATACCACTGGCACCGCCCGTGATCAAAACTCGTTTATCCTTCACTGAAAACATTGCATAAACTCCTTGGAAAACTTAAACCTTACTCAACTTCTTTTGTGCAACGGGTGCTCCCGCCTTGGTCAGAAGCAATGCAAATACGGCAAGACCGAATACGATGGTGATCGCCGTAAACACAAACAGGCCGCCATAGCCCTGCTCACCAATCAGCATGCCAGCGATTGCAGGTCCCACTATTGCGCCAAGAGAGAGGAAGGAAGAGATCAGGACCGACAGATTGCCACGCTTGTCGAGGCTCACTACGAGGCCCATCTGGTAGGCCAGACCGTAGTTCCATACGCCGGAGAACACGAAGGTAGACGCCGCAAACAGCAAGGCATCGAAGGCGCTACTGTAGATAAAGATCACCGCAGCCAGAAATCCGGTGGAAAGCACCAATGGGAACAGGCGTCCAAAGCGGTCGCCCAACAGCGCGGCGGCAAACGCCCCCAGACCTCCACCCACGAGTCCAAAGGAGAGAGCCTTACCAATCGTCACCGCATCGATCCCCTGCTGGGTGGCGATACGCTCCACAAAGGCCCACAGACCTGATAGTCCGGCAAAATAGACCATCAACGCAAGCAGCGCGGCCCAGACCGGCCATACAGAGATTTTCGTGGCTGTATGGTCACTACTGGATGCTGACTCAACCCCTCGTTTGCCACGCTTTGGCAACCAAGCGGTTGACAGCCCCAGCAACGCCAACACCGCAGCAACGGTCAGCAACATACCGGGAAAGCCCCAGTGTACTGTCACATAGATCGGCAACAAAAAGAGCAAGGCGGCACCCACCACCTGTTCCGCGAGTATTTTGATCCCAAAATAACGATCCGGATCGTCGGTATCCGACACTACACACACAGCCAGACCAAACAGAATGCCGGCACCGATACCGGACAGGGCCATCAGCGCCAGCAAGATGCTGTACTGATTAATAAACGCAGCTGCAGCAAGACCGCCCGACAACAACAGAAAGCCGGTACCGCTGACATACTGCCAGTCAAAGCGGCGAATCCAGAATACGGCGCTCAGGCACACCAACAGGAAGCCGATAAAGTAACTGGACGCGATCAAGCCAGCTTGCTCTTCATCCAGCTGCAGATGTTCTGCCGCAGCACCTAAAAGAATCGGCAGAATGAGGAAGATGGCTGCCCCGGCGGCTGAGATAATTGAGGTCGCTGCAATACAGCTTCGCGAATTGATAGGGTCTTGGGCCTGTGTATTCATAGGGGTATCCGGATAGTTATTATTGTTGGGGGATCAGAATTGGAACGGGGCGGAAAACCACCCCTTATTGCCAGTGATTCACACCGACCTGAAGCCTCAGGCCCAGTTCGTTGGGCGGGTACGCCCTGTTGCAGCTTCACGGCTATCCGCCAGCAGGCAGAGCAGTTCAAAGTAGATAGCTGCGGCGATGTGGCCGGACTTGCCGTCTGGATCACGGTTGGGGTTGTACTCCACCAAGTCAGCACCAATGATGTTCAGGCCACGGGAACCATGAATGATGTCGCGCGCCTGGCGTGGGGTCAGGCCAAAGGGTTCCGGTCCGGTGGTGCCCATCATGTAGTTGCTGTCCAGGCCGTCCACGTCGAAGGAGAAGTAGGTTTTCTCCCGCCCCACGATCTCACGGGCTTTATCGATGACGTACTGGGTGCCTTTGTCGAACACCTCATCGGCGGTAATCACCGTCATGCCACTGTCGTGGGCAAATTCCCACAGGAAGTTGGCGCGGCCACGCACACCGATCTGTACGGTACGTTCCGGATCCACGTAGCCGTTCAGCACTGCCTGACGGAAGATGGAACCGTCGTTCACTGCATCACCGCCCCAGGTGGCCATGGTGTCGGAGTGCGCATCAATATGGATAACGCCAAACGCCTCGTCACCGTGCGCCTCGGACAAGCCCTTCAGGGCGCCAAAGGCGGTAGTGTGTTCGCCACCACAGTTCAGGGTGTAGATACCCGCATCACCCAGCCGTTTGAACACCTCGTAGATATCGTTCACACGAGTCTGCAGATCGGTGGAAGACCACTCCACATCGCCGTAGTCGATCACCGAGCACTGTTCGAACGGAATCTTGCCGGTCACATCGTTGATCGGGCCGTAGTTGCGGCTCCACTCGCGGATCGCTTTCGGGCCATGTCGCGTACCGGCCAGGCCGATGGCCCCCAGATCCAACGGTGAACCCACCATGGCGATATCCACCTGATCCAGGTTGTCGCGGCTGTGCGGTGCCTGGAAAAAGCCCGGATGGGCCAGGAAGCCTGTGGTATCCAGGTTGTACCCCTGTGCGGCGGCACGTTCGAAGAAATTGGCTACGTAGTTGTTACCAAAATCGAAGGCTGCGTGGTCCAGCGCCCGGTACTTTTCCAGACGCTCTTTACTCATTTTTGCCATTGTTATTGCTCTCTTTAAGCGCCCAGTTTGTCCCATACCCGCTGGTTAAGGCCGGCCGACCAGCCACCGCACAGGTTGAGTGCTTGTCCGTTGATAAAGCCGCAGTCATCCGCCGCCAGGAAATGGATCATCGCGGCCACCTCCTCCGGTTCACAAATACGGCCCAGCGGTACCAGTGTTTTCTCCATCTGCAGCAGGGCGTCACCGCCCTCTTCAAGGGCCATCGGTGTATTTACCGAGGTCGGGCACACGCAGTTCACGCGGATGTTGCGCTCGGACAGCTCCAGCGCGGCGGTCTGGGTCATACCGACCACGGAGAACTTGCTGGCACCGTAGGAGCCCAGGTCGATAAATCCGGTTTTACCGGCATAGGAAGCGGTGTTGATCAGGCTGCCGCCTTCGTTCATCAGGGCTGCAGCGTGTTTAATGCCGTAGAACGCACCCAGGGTGTTTACATCGAAACAGCGCTGAAAATCCTCAGCGGTCGCATCCTTTAGCTGACGGTAGTTGGCGAAGATACCGGCGTTGTTAACCAGGATGTCGAGACGGCCGAAACGATCGACGGCAGTCTGCAACAGCTGCTTAACCTGCTGTTCAACGGTGACATCGGTGGGTACGGAAATACCTCCTACCTCGGCCGCCAGCTCCGGGCAGTCTCGCAGATCACCGATCACCACTTTGGCGCCCGCGCGGGCAAAGCGTTCTACTACGGCTTTACCGATACCCGAGCCACCACCGGTGACGACCGCCACCTTACCTTTCAGGGAAAAAAAAGAATCCATCGTTGGGTTCCTCTATATCTATTCAGATCAAATACCCGGTGACATGCCGCCCGCCACCGGCATCGTTATGCCAGTGACGTACGTAGCTGCGGGGCTAGCAAGGTAGGCGACAGCATCTCCCACAACGGACGGTTGCGCAGAGTATCCCAATGGAATACCGGCATCTTCATGCTGCTGAGCCTCTTCAACGCTGATGCCATGCTCCTGGGCAATAAATTCCAGCGTGGCCTTATGCATCTGGGTCACGATTGAACCTGGGCACACCGCATTGCAACGGATATTCTGTTTGGCATAGTTGACCGCCAACTGCTTTGTCAGTCCAATCGCGGCAAACTTACTGGCTGTATAGCAGGCGGGAATCGCTTCAATAGCCCCCAGGCCGGCCAGGGACGCAATATTGACAATGCTGCCGCCACCCTGCGCCTGCATGATAGGAATCACCGCCTGACAGAAGTTCGCCATACCGACTACGTTAACCTGCAGACTGATATTCCAGTCCTGTTCGGTCAGCTCTGTAAAATCGGTGGACCCCAGCCCGACCCCGGCGTTATTCACCAAGACATCAATCTTGCCGAAACGCGCCTGAACCTGCTCAACACAGGATGCGATCTGCTCTTTTTTAGTCACATCCATGGCCACGGCCATCGCATCACCGGACAGCGCTTTCAGCTGTTCCACGGCGTCGGCCATATCTTCAGCTGCCTGTTCAAGATCGGTTACGACAACGGTCGCCCCCTGTTCCGCCAGTTTCTGTGCAATGGCGCGACCGATCCCGTTCGGATGACCCGCACCGGTCACCAACGCTACTTTTTCATGAAGTGGTTTCATCGTTCTCTCACTTGATTCGGTTGATACGGTTTAAGCTTCAAATCAGGAATCCGATTGCTTTTCCATATACTCCACACAATCAAGCAACCACTTTGGAGCCGTACCTGAATCACCCACGCCGCCGTAACTGAGCAGGCCTTCAGTATCAATTTCACCGGCTCGGATCGCCGCCACTACTTCTTCCAGGTCCTGTAGGAATTTGTTCAGCAGCGCCTCTTCCATAGGATCTATCGTCAGGTGGATCGCCGGTGGTTCATTCACGCCAAGCAACACCCAGCCGCGTTCGGTCATGCCACCCACCACATGCTGAATGTTCAGGTCACCTTCGGCCTGAATCATCATCAGCGGGCCGTGGGTATGCCAGCAGTTCAGGCCATCTATCGCCTCAACTTTGCCCTGAATCGAGTTCTTCACATGCAGGATCTTACGGGCGTTATCGAGATAACCCTCTTCCCCCATGTATTTCAGAATCGCCCACGCAGCGGCGGTGGACGCCAGCGGACGACTGCCCACAAATGACTGGGAGACATAGAGGCCACAGGGCCAGTCGGTAATCGGCACATAGTGGTACTGCTGTTCCTCTTTGGAGCGCCACAGTACAGTCGAACATGGCTTCGCCGCATAACCGTATTTATGCAGATCCGCAGAGATCGTAGACACACCCGGTACACGGAAGTCATACAATGGGATTTCGCAGCCCACCTCGCGCAGGAACGGCAGCACGTAACCACCCACACAAGCATCCACGTGGAACCAGAGATCGTGCTTCAGCGCCAGCTGTCCCAGCTCTTCGACCGGGTCCACCAGCCCGTAAGGCCAACTCGGTGCAGACGCGGCGATACCGATGGTGTTCGACCCGATTGCTGCTTCCATTGCTTCCACATCCGCCAGGAAGTCCTCCCCTACCGGAACACGAATGACTTTGATGCCGAGGAAATGCGCACCTTTGGAAAAGGTTGAGTGGATGGAGTACGGCGCGACGATTTCAGGCTCTGTGATATGGGGCTTGGTCACCTTGGCCTGTTCGCGCATGGCGTGCAGAGCACAGAAAATACTCTCGGTACCACCGGAGGTAATGTTGCAACGGGACTCCTCATCACCGTGCATAATCTCAACACACATATCCATCACTTCGTTCTCCAGCTTGGCCGCGCCGGCCTGCTGGAAACTGAACAGTGCGTTGTGGGAGAAAAACTTCAGGTAGGCTTGTTCAATCAGAGCCTGAATGTCTTCGCCGCCTTTCAGTGAGTTGCTACTTAACTTCCCTTCGGTGTCGGGAGTCATTTCCTGCTTCAGGCGATCTAACTGCTCCAGGATCTGCTCGGAGCTGCTGCGCTGTTTAGGAAATACGGCTGGTTTTATTTTTTTCATGTATTACTCCCTAACAGAGATAGGTCGCACCCGTGCCCCAAACCGTGGGGCACGGATGGATAAAACGGTTACAGAAGGCCCGCGACCTTGAGTTCGGCCGACACCTCTTCGATACTTCCGCGCAGGGTCGTTATGATCTCGTCACACTGCTCTTTCGACAGTGTCAGCGGTGGAGAAAGGACAAGCAGGTTGCCGATCGGACGGACAACCACGCCACGGTTCAGGCAGCGCTTGAACACACGCATGGCAGAACCGGTAGCGGCATCAAAACCTTCTTTGCTCTGCTTGTCGGAGACCAGCTCGATACCCACCATAAAGTGGCTACCGCGCACATCACCCACGATCGGCAGATCCATCAGGCCTTGCGCCTTCTCGTAGAAGTATGGCCCAAGCTCTCTGACCTCATCGCAAATACCTTCACGCTCCATGATCTCGATGTTTTTCAGCGCCGCAGCACAGGCAACCGGGTGACCGGAATAGGTGAAACCGAGCGACAGCACACCACCTTCACATTGTGGCTCGCTGATCACGTCATAGATTTTGTCTGACAACAGGGTGGCACCCAGCGGCTGGTAGCCAGAGGTCAGGCCTTTGGCTATACAGATGATATCCGGCTGCACACCAAATACCGCTTCGGAGGCAAACATGTGGCCCAGACGACCAAATGCTGTCACCACTTCATCGGCGATATACAGCATGTCGTACTTCTTACACACGTCGTACATACGCTTGTGATAGCCCTGCGGCGCCACCAGCACGCCACCGGCCCCCATGATCGGCTCGGCAATAAAGGCGGCCACGTTGTCGGCACCCAGCTGTTCGATACGGTTTTCGAACTCCGCGACCAGGAAATCACAGTACTGGGCTTCATCCATACCGTCCGGACGGCGGTACATATTGGCCGCGGAGACGTGGTGGATCATGCCGTCGATACCGTCGAAGCTGTTTTTGGTCGCGTGAATACCGGTCAGGGTCGCTGCCAGATAGGTTGAACCGTGATAGCCGTCGACACGGGAGATGATCTTCTTCTTGTTGGGTTTACCCAACAGGTTGAAATAGTAGTGAACCAGACGGATTGCGGTGTCGTTGGCCACAGAACCACCGCAACCGTAAAACACATGGTTCAGATCACCCGGTGCCATCTCGGCCAGCTTAGCGGACAGAATGGACGCCGGTGCATTGGTGGTGTGCCCGAATGGATTGTAGTAGTCCATCTGCACGACCTGCTGCGCGATAGCTTCAGCCATTTCACGACGGCCATGGCCGATGTTTACACACCACAAACCCGCTATTCCGTCGAGAAAACGGTTACCTTCAGTGTCCGATACATAGGCACCTTCAGCATTAACGATGACCTGACTGCCTTCACTCTTGAATGTACTGAAGTCAGTGTAGGGATGGATAAAGTGATCCTTATCCATCTGCCAAAGTTGCTTGGCATCAAATTCGGTTTGCATTGACATTAGATTCTCCTAACCAGTTCTCAAGGGCGGCTGAGATGAAGTAAGCGCGCCACTGTTAGGCTCATCTAATCACTTTAAAAATTGGCTGAGTAGTTACCCGAAATGGGTAACGGCCTTGCTCGCAGAACGCGCCGTGTCGGCATTTCACGGCACAAACAGTCTATATCAAGGCATCAGTTTTGCGTTCGGAACTGCTGTGGGGAGAAGCCGAATTTCCTGCGGAACGCACGATAGAAACTGGGAGGATCTGAGTAACCCAGTAGTCTGGAAATCTCATTGGCCGAGAGCGGCGATTGCTGCAAATAGGCCTTGGCCATCCCTAGGCGAAAGTCCAGCACAATCTGCCGGAATGTCATCTGCTCCTCTGCAAGGCGGCGCTTTAGGGTGCTGACTGACATATTAAATACACGGGCCACATCATCGATCGTCGGTATATTCTCAGGCGCCCGTGCCAGCATATGGTGGATTTCGCTGGTTAACCCCCGCTCTAACTGCAGGTCATTGAGCAACATCTCACACTGCTGCTCACAGAGTATATCGGCCCTTTCACTGCGACAGTCAAAGGGTTGCTCAAGCATATGTGCTGAAAAGAAGAGTCGGGTTTCAGCCTGATTGTAGCTGATCGGGCATCCCAACTCGGTGGCATACAACTCCGGATAACCCGGCGACCGGAAGCCCAGCTCAATGCGGGTAAACCACTGGTATCCGATCTCAATATCAACGCCTATATTGCAGAGATTGGCCAATAGCTCCTCTGTCAGATAGCAAGTTACCCTATCAGACATAAAAGGCCGCTTGAATGTCCTTACAGCAATCCAAGCCTCCTTCCCCTCTTGCTGTAACTCCAGTTCAAGCATCTCACCATAGAGGATGATATAACGCTGCAACCGCTCGAGTGCCTGACGGAAGGTTTTACTGCCCAGCAGGGCGTATCCCAATACGCCGTGTTCAGGCAGCGAGGTGTGTTGCCCCACGATCAGCCCCAACCCCTGGACCGGTGTGTCCGCCAGCAGGATATCCATCAGCTTCAGGTAGCCATCCACCGGGATCAGCTGCTGACTATCTTGCAGATCATGCCGGTGCAGGCCCGCTGCAGCTATATAAGTGGAGCAATCTACACCTCGGCTCTCCATTACCTCTATCGCTTTAATCGCATATAGCGCGAGTGTCTGATCTTGCATTCGATTTTTCATTACCTTGAGCCTAAGTGCTACTGGTATTGATCTTAAATGCTATCACCCATTCAGGGATAGTGCATTAACCTCAATCCAACACAGCAGCAAAGATACCCATTAGTGGTTACAAGCTGAGGCGAACTACAGCGCCAGCCCGGACGGCTCTATGCATATAAACGTCGACAGCTACGAATAAACATAAGAAACAGGAGAACGGGCTATGACGGACAAATATCTTGGAACCAGTGACTGGTACAGCCTTTTAGCGAGATTGGTAAAACATACCGGAGACCAGAATTGCCCGCACTTGCTGGCTAAAGCCTGCCAAAAGGTATCCGGCTACAATAGCACCCTGATCACCGCTTATCCCCGCAACCGCCGACCAGTTCATATCTACAGTAATCTTCCGGCAAATCAGATCAGCCGTACTCTCACGCCCTATTTTTACGGTGCCTACTTACTGGATCCTTTTTACGCACTGTGCCAAAACAAGGCTCCCAGCGGCATCTATCGCCTAGCTGACCTGGCTCCGGACGAGTTCTATGAGAGCGAGTACTACCACACCTATTACGCAGGAACTCAACTGCGCGATGAAGCAGGCATAGTGATCAGCGTGACTGCAGATCTGTATATCGTTGTCTCTCTTGGCCTCCGTTCTGAGGATAACGAAAGCCATAAAGTCCGTTATCAGGACCTTCAGACGATCAGCACCATGCTGGTCAGTATCTGTGAACAGTTCTGGTCTGGAAACGGTATCGGCATGGAGATGCTGGGAGGAGCTGTGGATTGCATCCAGCCCCTCTACGGTGAATCACTGGATCGTACCTTTATGAACTTCGGACGTGACTTTCTGAGCGAAAGAGAATGCGAGGTAATCCGTCTTATCCTAAAAGGGCACTCCAGCAAGTCCATCGCGCGGGTACTCGACATCAGTCCTGATACCGTGAAAGTTCACCGTAAACGCTTTCATGCAAAGCTTAAAGTAAGTTCACAAGCCGAACTATTCTCGCTATTCCTGGATGCGATCTCGTTAGCGCCCCTCAACAGCGACGAAGACCCACTTAGCTTCTACTTTTCACAAAACGCCTGCCGGATAGCGAGTTAAACCACTTTTTACTCTGCCATTCGACCTTCTTGCTAACAAAAAGAGCCGGTATGCAGATGCATACCGGCAAGCAGGGAGATACAAATACGCACCTCTATCGAACAGCGTCTCCTTGTACGGCGGCAAACTCCGAGCGTAGTTGTGCTTCCGACAAACCATAACGATGAGCTATGGTTTCAAAAAATGGTGCCCAGTGGTTGGTCAGCACTTCAACCTGGTCATTGTGCTGCTGCAGACTTTCATAGCCAGCCTCTCCCGGTACCCGCACACTGTGCCCGGGACGCGGCTTACAGTCTTTAATATGACTCACATACTCATCGGAACGCGCCAGCACCCCTGCCAGCGGTCCAAATACAGCCGGGTTGATACAGAGGAAGTAGCTGCCGCCAACACTAGTGCCGATCTCATCTTCACTTTCAGCGGCATGCTCAAAATCATCAATAGTTGGCATCTGCGTTGATGGAATCCCGATCGGGTTGATAATGGCTGTCATCAACTCATTCCACATATTCATCGCGTAGGTTCTTGGCGTTTCAAGCTGCCCGGCGCAGGTATAGTCCCAAAGACGGCCATAGCCTTCGATTTGCTTGGCATAGGGCCGCGGATCATCGGTCACTTCACCGCTCTGAGGATCGATACACCACTTACCTTTCATCGGCTTGTTCTGCAGAACCGCTTCTGCGATATCCGCATCATAAAACTCGGCGAATTTTATCGAAGTCCAGATTGGCGGCTGTTCGCCACTGGGACCGATCGCATCAAAAGGTGGACAAGACAGCTGGTTCTCCATGCCTCCATAAGGTGCAGCCAGTGGCACCGTATTGTTGGAGGCCATAGCCATCATGTTTTCTTTATACGCCTTGTAGACGTAAGCGGAAAAGCTACCGCCATCGAAGTGATTGCCACCGTAAACTATCGCGATACCACTGGTACGTGCTTTCTCGATCGCAATATCAGCCATTACATTCAGGGTGTAATATCCCGATGACCGCTTGCCATCGACTACCGCCCACGCCGCTCCCTCGCTGATCACGTCCGGAACCGCTTTAATATCCAAGCCAGCAGCTTCCAGACAGAGGTCGATACATTCGTACACCCCCAACCCCTGGTTCAACTTGCCCTGTCGGTGCCCAAAACCAATAGCATCAGCAACATAGTTCGCATGGATTTCGCTAGCCCCTGCGGCCATCCACACCCGCTTAATGGCGTATTCGATAAAATTGATATTCTCGGTGCGAGTATCGGTTACAGACATTCAGTGTTCCTCTTTCCGATTAGCGGTTTGTTATTTCGAGATTTCAGCCCGCGGATACTTTTCTGCGCCTTCGCCAGCGATCAGATGCGCTCTCTCCAGGCGGCGCTCCATCCAGATAAAAATCAGGGCACCAACAGCGACTAGAATGGCCGCGGTCAGGTAGGCTGCGTTCTGGCCCTGCTCATCAAGAATCACACCAAATACAGCCGGTCCGACCGCTGCACCCAATGCCAATGCCGACGCGATCAGCGCAGCAAAGCGACCTGAAAAATCTGCATCGCTGATAATTCCGAACAGATAAGCAAGGGAGAAGTAGTAGGCCGCCGGAAGTACGGCCATCAGCAAGCCAAACTTGACTGCGGTGATCTGACCGACCAACAGGAACAGAGAGCCCAGGCTGAGTACGACACCGATGACAATAGGGGTAACTCGACCCCAGCGATCAGCAACAAATGCGGCAACAAAAGGCCCAACAGCCGAGGACACCAAACCCAGTGCCAGCAATTGGCCGACAAGCACTGGATCGAGAGAATCGTGCGCCAGACGCTCCGAAAATGCCCAGAGGCCGGCAAATCCAGCGAAAAACAGCACCAGAGCACCCAAACCGGTGAACACCAAGGCGCCACTCACCTGCTTACGGGCCTGTGGCGCGTCATCCTTTGCCGCGCCTCGGGTTGGAATACCGCCGCTTAGAAACGCCAGCACCAGAATGGCCAACGCCAATGCATACAGCATCCCTTTCAGGCCAAAGTCTTCGATTACCAGTGCAGGGAGAATAAACATCAGCGCTGCCGGGATAATCTGCTCCGGCACCAGCTTTATGGCAAAGCGGCGATCCTTGTCGGACATATCAGATACCAGCGTGAAGCTCAGTGCGAACACCACAGCAGCCCCCAGACCCGACACCATCATCCCGGCAACCACGCCCTGATAGGATTCACTGAAAACTGCGCTACCAATCAACCCAAGCACCATCAGACCACAACCCAGCGACGCCAACACACGCCAGCTGACACGGCGAATCCAAAACATTGAGGTCAATGTCACAACAAAGTAGGCAACGTAATACAACGAAGCAACCATGCCCGTTTCGGTGTCATCGAGTTGAAGATGCTCAGCGATGGTGCCAAGCAACAGCGGTAGAACCGCAAAGATTTTGACGCCAGCGGTGCCCAGTGCACAGGCCCCCAGCAAACTGATACGGCTATCGATCTGTCTAAGATGCTGATTCATTTTTATTGTGTCTCTATCGGTTGCATCTGTTTAAGTATGGGCCTCTCGAGCGAGGAGGAGATAACCCCTCAGGTGTTTTATATCTGAGGTAACTCTCCAAACGGCAGTGAATACCACTTACCCGTTTTCGAATTATCCTAGCCCTGGCTCCCCCCCTCCCCAATACCACGGAATGGTTAATACCCACTAGGTGGTATTCCCCTGTACCGGGTGAAAGGCGATAACTTCGCCCATGAAAGGCAGTGGCTAGAGACCGCTCAATCTGGGCTTCCCGCATCAGGCAGATCTCAATCCAGATCCTATTGCGCAGTTCGAACTCTAGTTAGCGGAAACAACCGAGGCGCTCCCAGTTGAGCTCAAAGTAATTAGCCTGGCCACTGCAGGTGTCGATGGACAAGCCAACACCTATTCCCAAAAGTACAGCACAGGAAAATACGATGAATAAGTCAGATCTGATGACGCTAAAAATTAACGGCCAGCGGCTGTGGCAACGCCTGCAATCGATGGCAGAAATTGGCGGCACGGCCAATGGAGGCTGTAACCGTCAGGCACTGACAGACGAAGACAAAGCAGGACGCGATCTGTTTATCCAGTGGTGCGAAGCGGTTGGTTGCAGCATCACCATTGACCGCATGGGTAACGTATTTGCCCGACGTCCCGGCCGAAATAACGATCTGCCACCCGTGATCACTGGCAGCCACCTCGACACGCAGCCAACTGGCGGAAAATTTGACGGTGTCTACGGGGTATTAGCTGGCGTTGAAATTCTCGAAACTCTGCACGAACACCAGATCGAAACAGAGCACCCAATCGAAGTGATCGCCTGGACCAATGAAGAAGGCGCCCGCTTCTCCCCGGCAATGATCGGCTCTGGTGTCTGGGCAGGAGTATTCAACGAGGAATATGGCCACAGTCGCACCGATGCCAAGGGAAAGAGCCTCGGCGAAGAACTAGCGCGCATTGGCTATCTGGGAGAGCAACCAGCGGAAGCCAAACCTGTCAAAGCAGCTTTTGAGCTGCATATTGAACAGGGACCGATACTGGAAAAAGAGCAGAAGCAAATTGGCATCGTTTCTGGAGTACAGGGCATGCGCTGGTACGATCTGACCATTGAAGGCCAGCCCTGTCATGCCGGACCTAGCCCTATGGAGGTACGCAAGGATCCGATGATGGCCCTGGCTCCAATTCTACAGCGACTATACCAGCTGGCCGAGCGACACGGCCCCTGGGCCCGTGTCACCTTTGGAGACATTAAAACCGAACCGGGTGCCCGCAATACGGTGCCGGAGCGAATCGTGCTGGCAGTGGACCTGCGCCACCCGGATCAGGATACTCTGGATAGCATGGACCAGTCATTCCGCCGCATCGTAGAAGAGGAATCCAATCCCCGCGGTTTGAAGGTCTGTGTGCGCGATGAATGGAACTCCCCCGCCGTTGTCTTTGATCTAAATTGCGTTGATGCAGTGCGAGATGCGGTGCAGTCGCTGGGTTACTCCAATATGGAACTCTTCAGCGGCGCCGGCCATGATTCTGTATACGTCAGCCAGGTTGCACCAACCAGCATGATTTTTATCCCCTGCGAAAAGGGTATATCACACAACGAAGCAGAGAATGTCGATCTGGAAGATGTCGCAGCCGGCGGTAACGTACTTCTACAGGCAATACTCAGCAGCGCAATTCGCTAGCTCAATTTCGGCGACACTGCGGCGCACTAAGTTACAAGAAGGTCTGGGACAGCGTGCTGTCCCAGTGACTCAACACCTATATAATTCCTACTAATTTATATAAGGTATGCTGCTACGACCTATAATTCTTACTTAATCCAGAGATAGTCAGATGGAAATAGTCGGCATGGAGGAACTTATACGGGGATGAATATGTAGCCCCTCTCAAATAGTTTCCGTGTTTTAATCACAGCTTCGATCTAGTTGAATTTAGGCGCAAGCTGGTATGTATTGAGAAAAATTCAGAGGAGTATATAGGACTATGGCTGACATTTTCGCTGTTCTAATCCCTATCCTAATTGTAGATGCAGTCAATCCTGTATTATTCGCCTTTATGGTCTATGCAGCTGGAACGGAACGTCCGGTTTCAAATAGCAGTGCAATTTTGCTCGGGCATACTTGTGCCTACTTTATTGTTGGTATCGCCTTAGCGCTTGGGCTCGAGCAACTCACCGATCGTTTAGAAAACCCGCAACTCATCGACTACATCATTGGCTTTTTAATCGGCGTCCTTCTGATAGGAGTTGCATTCCGATCTCCCAATAAATCACAAAAGCAAGAAGAGCCTAGTGGCACACTTACTCCGATAAAAGCACTCGGCCTGGGGGCTATCGTTAATTTCGTAGGTATTCCGTTTGCGTTACCTTACTTTGCGGCTCTAGACCAAATACTGAAGGCAGATCTTGCGGTTATTGATTCAATAATGGTGCTGGCAGCCTATAACCTTTTTTATGCCCTGCCCTTTTTGATTATCCCAGTATTAGTGAAGATCATTGGTAAGCGCAGTCAATCTATATTGGGACGTATTAATGGGATAGTAGAGCGCGTTAGCAGCTATATTATGCCGATATTGCTCGCACTGGCTGGCTTCGTTTTAGTGGTGGATGCACTTAAGTTTATGCTTACTGGAAAAGGATTATTTTAATTATCTGAGGCCAAATTCTGTATGAGGGAGTAACAATGAGTAAGACCTTAAAACAGATACTATTGTTGCTTAGCATCCACATAGGAAGACGCCGCAGATATTATTCTGCGGCCGGTAGCGGAGATCACCCCGATCCGATTCGTGATCAAAAGGCCGATCGCCCGAGCACGCCCTTATGACACCGCTTCTATGGCTCAGCAAACTTCGCCAGAAAATGCGAAATCTCTTCCAGCGTGAGGCCGTCGCTAACAATACCGGCCCCAATCGCAGCAGCTGGCAACCCGGGTTCAAACGCGGTTTGCGGATTTTCCACCAAAACGATCCCACCCGCGTTCTTAATAGCCTGCAGCCCCTTAAGACCGTCCTCGCCTCCTCCGGTCAGCAAGATTCCAAGCGCATTTTCGGCATACTCATCGGCAACAGATTCCAGTAATGCATCAATCGAGGGGCGTGCAAATTTAAGCGGCGCATCCAGTGACAGGACAAAACGTCCGCTATCAACCAGCAGATGGTAGTCCGCCGGTGCAATAGTGATAGTTCCGGGTGTCACCGCTAATCGATCCTGAGCCTCCTGAACCTTTAGCGGGGTGTGCTTTTGCAACACCTCCAGAAGATAATCATGCTGTACCGAGGCGCGATGGATAACAACAACCAGAGGCACCTTCAGTGTTGCAGGAAGCGAGGTCAATAACCTGCGAAGCGCGTCCATGCCACCCAGACTGGTGCCTATTGCGATACAATCGACCGTCATCAGTTACCGAATCCTCTGATAGATTCGCCCGGGGCCGTCCAGCTCTTTGTAGTACTGCTCAAACGGCGTGAACTGCAGACTCTCCTTGGTGCCCAGCACGAGAATCCCGAACCTGCACAGACTGTTATGCAATAATTCCAGCACGCGGTTCCGCAGGTTATCGTCAAAGTAGATCATCACATTGCGACAGAAGATAATATTGAACTCATTGAAAGAGCCATCTGTCGCCAGGTTATGGCGGGAAAACACGATAGGGTTACGCAAGCGCGGCACCAGGATCGCTCTGTCATAGCGGGCACTGTAATACTCCGAGAATGACCTTTTTCCTCCTGCTTTCTGGTAGTTAGCCGTATATGCCTGCATCTCATTCAACGGCATAACACCGGCCTGCGCGTGCTTGATAATCGCTTCGTTAAAATCCGTCGCATATATTTTGCTATGCGACGACATCCCTTCCTCCTCCAGAAGGATGCTCATCGAGTAGGCTTCCTCGCCTGATGAGCAACCCGCATGCCAGACCCGTATCGAGGGGTAGGTCTGGAGCAGCGGCACAACTTTATTGCGCAAGGCAACGTACATTGCGGGATCACGAAACATTGCGGTGACATTGATCGACAGATTCAGTAAGAAACGCTCCATCATCTGCCGGTCATGCAGCACGCGGTCTTGCAGAGCGCTGATCGAACCGAGCCCTTCCAGGCTCAGAAGGTTCATAATGCGCCGTTTAAGTGAAGCCCTCGCGTACTGACGAAAGTCGAAGCCGTAGTACCGATAAATGGCCTCGCAGAGCAGATCAATTTCGATCTGCTCCAGCTGTCGATGCCTGGCCGGAATTTCAGCATTCTCGGTATATTCGCTACTTTCAGTGTTGTCACTCACTGCATCAGTCATGTCGGTATCGACCCTGGCATTGCCACCTTTTCCGGTCCATTAGTTTCGTTCCTTGTAGAGCCAGACCCGTACCAGCGACAACAGCTGTTCGGTATCCACCGGCTTGACAATATAGTCAGATGCGCCAGCCTCCAGGCACTTCTGTCGGTCTTCCATCATCGCCTTCGCCGTCACAGCGATAATCGGCAGGTTGCGATACTGCTCCTTCTTACGTATCTCGCGCATGGTTTCGTAGCCGTCCATCTCCGGCATCATAATATCCATCAGTACGATTTCGATCTCCGGATGCTGCTCCAGTTTATCCAACGCCTGCGCTCCGCTCTCAGCATACAGTGTGACACTGTCATGGGCCTCGAATACCGAAGTTAAGGTGAAGATATTCCGTACATCGTCATCCACTATCAGGATGGTACGACCGTTCAGCTGTGGATCGTTCTCGTGCACCTGCTGCAGCATCTGGCGCTTAGACTCTGGCAGTCTCGACTCTACCCGATGAAGGAACAGCGCCGTTTCGTCCAGCAACCGTTCGGGCGACTTCACGTTTTTAACGATGATCGTTTCGGCAACAGAGCGCAGGCGGGTTTCTTCATCCTCACTCAGTTCTTTGCCGGTATAGATAATAATCGGCAGATTCACCAGCGCCGGGTCCTTCTTGATCGCTTCAATCAACGACAGGCCATCTTCATCCGGCAATACCAGGTCAAGTACCATGCAATGGAATGTCTGCTCGCTGAGGAGTTTTCTGGCTTCCTTCGCGGTACCCACCGCCGTGACATGAACATCGCCGTTACCAATCAGGTCAATGATGGCAGCACGCTGCTTATCGTTGTCCTCCACTACCAGCAGTTGCTTCAGTTTCTGCTTCTGGAAGCTGTCTATCTGCACGAAAATATCTTTCAGGCAGCTGTCATTCAGCGGTTTGTGCAGGAAGGAGACCGCCCCTTGTTTCAGGCTGCGTTTACGCACATCTTCGACCGAGGCGATATGCACCGGAATATGGCGGATCTTAGGATCATGCTTGATCCGGTCAAGCACGGTCCAGCCGTTCATAATCGGCAGTTTAATATCGAGAATGATGGCATCCGGACGGTACTCCTGCGCGCAAAGCAGTCCGGCATCACCGGTTGTTGCGACCACACCTTTAAAACCGTTGCTACGTGCCTTCTCCAACAGAATGCGGGCAAAGGCGATATCATCTTCGATAATCAATACTATCCGGTCACCGGCCTTAATATCGATGCGGTCGTCTTCTACTTCGCTGATCAAACCACCAACGGTGCCTGTTGTTACCTGCGCCGAGCGCCCACCGGCACTCAGCACCGGCTGTTGCACAGGTAGCAAGGCTGGATCAGGTTCACGGTTGTTCACAGATGGAGGCGAAAGCAGGGACTGCGGACTCGGCGTGTAGGCAGGCATGCCATGCTCAGCGGCCACGACCAGTGCCTCCGGGTAAGTCTGAGGAATAAACAGGGTAAAGGTACTGCCCTTACCCTCCTCACTCTCCAATACGATCTCTCCGCCCAGCATGTAGGCGATCTCACGACTGATCGACAATCCCAGTCCGGTACCGCCAAACTTGCGACTGGTACTGCCATCCGCCTGCTGGAAGGCCTCGAATACAACCTGATGTTTATCCGCAGGAATGCCAATTCCACTATCAACCACACTGAAGGCAATGACATTCGCCGCTTCATTCAGGCTGTTGATATGTGGGCTCCAGCCTGTTTGTGCACTGCGTATATTAAATTTAACAAAGCCTTTTTCCGTAAATTTAATCGCATTCGAGAGGAAGTTTTTAATTACCTGCTGGACGCGCTTCTCGTCCGTCTGGATGGTTTTACGCAGGCCTGAATCCAGCTCAGTTTCAAAAACAATGCCCTTGTTCTCAGCCATCAGCTGGAAGCCGCGCACTGCCCAGTTCTGAATTCGTTGTAGGAAAATATCGCCGACCTGTATCGACATCTTGCCGGCTTCTATCTTCGCCAGATCGAGGATTTCATTGATCAGCTCCAGCAACTCGATACCCGAGTCGTGGATGGTGTTCATTTTCTCGATCTGTTTTTCAGTGAAGTTCTTGTCTATGTTCTTCCGTAATCCATCGGACAGCACCATCAGGCTGTTCAATGGCGTACGCAACTCATGAGACATATTGGCGAGGAATTCAGATTTGTATTTCGAGGAGATCGACAGCTGCTGGGCTTTCTCTTCCAACTCAGCCTTAGCGGATTCAACTTCGCGCTTCTGATCTACCAGGACGCGGGACTTCTCTTCCAGCTCTTCATTGGTCTGCTGCAGCTCTTCCTGCTGGGACTTGAGCTTACCTTCAGACTCCTTGAGGTTTTTCGCCTGGGTCTCAAGCTTGTCGTTGGTATTTTTCAGCTCCTGCTGCTGGCTTTGCAGCTCTTCAGACAATGCCTGCGACTCTTTCAACAGGCGTTCAGTACGCGCACTGGCGGTAACGGCGTTGGCTACGATGCCCAAGCTGATCATCAGCTGGTCGAGGAAAGTCAGCACATTATCGCTGAACGGCTCGAAGGAGCCGAGTTCCACAACGCCGATCAATCCGCCCTCAAACAGTACCGGCAACACCACCAATACGCCCGGCTTGGCGTTACCAAGCCCCGAGCTGACACGGATATAGTCATCCGGGATCTGGTGCACCATAATCCGTTTCTTCTCACGAGCAGACTGCCCTACCAGCCCCTGGCCAACCTCGAACCGGTTCGCCACCGATTTACGCTCGTGGTAGGCGTAGCTGGCAAGCATGACCAGCTCCGGCGTATCGTTGGTGCGGCTTTCATCAAGCCCGCTTTCAAGCGCATAAAACACGCCGTGCTGCGCGTTGATAACAGGACATACCTCTGTCACTACTACGTCGGCAAGGTTTTGCAGGTCCTTTTTACCCTGCATTAAGCCACTGAATGTTGATAGGTTGGACTTCAGCCAGTCCTGCTCGGCGTTTAGCTCCGAAGTCTCCCTGAGCGTCACGATCATCTGGTTGAGGCCGTTTTTCAACGTTTCAACCTCGCCTTTAGCGGCAACATCGATACTGCCGCTCAGATCGCCTTTGGTTACATCCGTCACCACGGTAAGAATTGATCGGATCTGACGTGTCAGGTTATCCGCCAGCTCATTTACATTCTCCGTCAGGTCTCGCCATACACCTTCGGCCGCCGGCACATCGGCCTGATTGCCAAGGTTACCCTCGTTACCCACCTCTTTTGCAACGAACGTAACCTGATTGGCAAACACCGACAGAGTGTCGATCATCGCATTAATAGTATTTTTCAGGGTCAGTACTTCCCCCTGTGCATCAACAGTGATCTTCTGTTCGAGATCACCCCTTGCCACAGCAGAGGTCACGCGCGCGATGTCACGTACCTGACCGGTCAGATTATTGGCGAGCTGGTTTACATTGCGTGTCAGATCTTCCCAGGCACCGGCTACACCTTTTACTTCGGCCTGCCCGCCCAGCTTACCTTCGGTACCCACTTCCTGCGCGACACGACTCACTTCAGACGAGAAGCGTGTCAGATTATCCACCATGCCGTTAATGGTGTTTTTCAGCTCAAGTACTTCACCCTGAGCATCCACCATGATTTTCTGGCTGAGGTCACCGTTTGCCACTGCCGCTGCAACCGTGGCGATATTCCGCACCTGATTGGTCAGGTTATCGGCCATTCCGTTTACATTGTCGGTCAGCGCCTGCCAGGCGCCGGAGACGCCTTCTACGTCGGCTTTACCACCCAGTACACCATCAGTACCTACTTCCTGTGCGACACGGGTTACCTCTGCGGCAAATCGTGTCAGCTTATCAACCATGATGTTGATCGTTTCTTTCAGTTCAAGAATCTCACCACGAGCCTCAACAGTGATCTTCTGAGACAGATCTCCATTAGCCACCGCGGTTGCCACCGTGGCGATATTACGTACCTGATTGGTCAGGTTGTCCGCCATATTGTTTACGTTACTGGTGAGGTCTTGCCAGACACCGGAGACATCTTCTACCTCTGCCTTACCGCCGAGAATCCCTTCCGTACCGACCTGCTGGGCAACACGCGTTACCTCAGATGAGAAGCGCGTCAGCTTTTCCACCATGGTATTGAGGGTATCTTTAAGCTCTGCAACCTCGCCCTGCGCATCAACGGTAATACGCTGACTGAGGTCGCCATTCGCGACGGCCGTTGCAACCGTGGCGATGTTACGCACCTGATTGGTCAGGTTATCTGCCATACCGTTAACATTGCCGGTCAGTTCTTCCCAAACTCCACCGACGTCCGATACGTTGGCTCGTCCACCCAGGATACCTTCTGTACCCACCTCTCGGGCGACTCGGGTAACCTCAGACGAAAACTGGTTGAGCTTGTCCACCATGGTGTTGATGGTGTTTTTAAGCTCAAGTACCTCGCCTTTAGCTTCAACGGTGATCTCCTGGCTGAGATCGCCGTTGGCTACAGCGGTGGCCACCGTGGCGATATTACGCACCTGATTGGTCAGGTTATCAGCCATATTATTTACGTTGTTGGTCAGATCCTGCCAAACGCCGGCGACGCCCTCTACAACGGCACTTCCGCCCAGCTGGCCATCGGTACCCACCTCCTGGGCTACCCGGGTAACCTCGGATGAGAACTGGGTCAGCTTCTCCACCATGATATTGATGGTGTCCTTAAGCTGCGCCATTTCTCCCTGCGCTTCTACCGTTATTCGCTGGCTGAGATCACCATTGGCTACGGCGGCGGCGACATTTGAAATGTTGCGTACCTGGCCGGTCAGGTTATCGGCCATACCATTTACATTGTCGGTCAGATCAAGCCATACCCCGGACACGCCCGGCACCGCAGCCTGACCGCCAAGCTGACCATCGGTTCCCACCTCACGTGCTACCCGGGTTACCTCACTGGAAAACTGGGTCAGGCGCTCGACCATGGTATTGATGGTGTCTTTAAGGTCGGCCACCTCACCCTGGGCGTCTACGGTGATCTTCTGCGACAGATCTCCATTGGCAACCGCCCCTGCGACCGTTGCGATATTACGCACCTGATTGGTCAGGTTGTCCGCCATACCATTTACGTTATTGGTCAGGTCCTGCCAGACACCGTCAACTCGTGTCACTTCAGCCTTACCGCCGAGTTTGCCTTCTGTGCCCACCTCACGCGCCACTCGCGTCACCTCAGATGAGAACTGGGTCAGGCTGTCGACCATGGTATTGATCGTCTCTTTCAGGTCCGCCACTTCACCCTGGGCATTGACGGTAATCTTCTGAGAGAGATCACCGTTGGCAACGGCCGTTGCGACCGTAGCAATATTACGCACCTGATTGGTCAGGTTATCTGCCATGCCATTAACGTTGTTGGTCAGATCCCGCCATACGCCTGTTACGCCGGATACTTCGGCCTTACCGCCTAACTTGCCCTCAGTTCCTACTTCGCGGGCAACTCGGGTCACCTCCGAAGAAAACTGAGTCAGACTGTCGACCATGGTATTGATGGTGTTTTTCAACTCCAGGACTTCACCCTGGGCATCCACAACAATTTTCTGGTTCAGATCACCATTGGCCACCGCGGTCGCCACCGTTGCGATATTACGTACCTGTCCGGTCAGGTTGTCCGCCATACCGTTAACGTTATTGGTCAGCTCCTGCCAGACGCCGGATACACCCGGCACCTCCGCACGCCCTCCCAGCTTGCCTGCGGTGCCTACATCGCGTGCAACCCGTGTTACCTCAGAGGAAAACTGCGTCAGACGCTCAACCATGGTATTGATGGTTTCTTTCAGCTCCAGTACTTCGCCTTTCGCCTGCACGGTGATGCGTTGCGACAGGTCGCCATTGGCAACAGCCGTTGCAACACTGGCGATATTACGTACCTGGTTGGTGAGGTTATCCCCCATGCCATTTACGCTGTTCGTAAGTTCCAACCAAACGCCGGAAACACCCTTAATGCGTGCCTGTCCGCCCAGGATGCCGTCAGTCCCGACATCGAGCGCAACACGGGTTACCTCGGTCGAAAATGTGTTGAGGAGGTCAATCATCTGATTGGTCGTGCGGGCAACACGCAAGAACTCACCTTTTAACGGGCGCCCTTCAATCGTCATCGACATCGGTTCTGTGAGATCGCCTTTGGCAATGGCCGCAACCACCCGGCCGAACTCACCAACAGGTTCTGCCATGCCGTCAATCGTCGTGTTGTACGACACCACCGTATCGGCCCAATGCCCCTTGGCAGCACTTATCGAAACCCGCTGGCTCAGGCGTCCATCTCTGCCCACTGCTCGGCTTACCCTCTGAAACTCCTTGAGCATCATTTGGTTAAGCTCAACGGATTCATTAAATGCCCGCGCTATTTCGCCGGCTATTCCGGTTTTATTTTCGGGTAGGCGAACAGCGAAATTACCATTTCGATAATCTCGCAAGGCTTTAAGCAAGGCTTTGTGATCAACAACTTCGGACTCATCCTTCCAGGCTTGTAAGGCCTTTAGGAGTTCCTTTGAGTCAACTTCCTGGACATTCACGCGGCGATCCCTCGACATATAGTTAGATTTATAGCGGGTGATATAAACTGGATGGGGAGTCAGAAAAAGCTTTGATTCGACAAGCGAGCCCAGCCTTCAATAAAGTGTTCACAAGTCAGTGAAAACTGAACAAAATCTGACGATTTCTTAATATAACCATTCGCGCCAAGCCTGACGCATTCCTGATAATCGCGAAGAGAGCTGGACCCCGATAGCATAAGTACAGGTACGGCCAAAGTTCGCTCATTCTGCCGTAAGCCCGCCAGAATCTCCTTGCCATTCATGCCTGGCAAGCCAATATCAAGAATCAACAGATCCGGTACTGCCAAAGCCGGATCATTCATCCGGGCCATGACATCCTGGCCAAGGTACAGGTTCTCGTACGAACCATTGAAACCCATTTTATCAAGCACAACTTCCATCATTCTGGTGTCGGCAACGTCGTCTTCACCGTGCAAAACACTGAAATGGCTATAATCATAATCCATATTGGTTTCCTTAACTCATTGGTAACGACACCGTAAAACAGGCACCTTCACCCAATGCAGAACTGGCACTGATAGTACCACCATGCTGTTCAACCACAGTTTTACAGATCGAAAGACCAATCCCTGTTCCCTCAAACTGGGCCTTGGAAACCAATCGCTGAAACGGGGCGAAAATCCGATCAGCAAAGGCCGGATCAAAACCGATACCATTATCCCGAACATCGATCACACAATAATCGCGTTCGATTTCGTAGCTGATTGCAATATCCGGCTGTTCCTTATCGGTATACTTACAGGCATTACCAATCAGGTTCTGGAATAGATGGGTCAATAAGTTCCTGTCGCCACGCAACAGTGGTAATTCAACGGTTGATATCCTGATACTCTTTTCAAGAATGACAGGAGATAAGGTTGTTAATACTGATTCGATAATTTCATTAATATTGACGTCATCAACGGCTTTCTTTTCAGAAGTCACTCGCGAGTAAGTAATGATATCGTCGATCAGCTCCCCTAGGCCGTCGGTATTCTCTTTCAGTGCACGAATCTCACTTTCAATAGCGTCACTATCACCTTGCTTAATCGCGTGCTCCAGGAACCCGAGGTAACTTTGAATATGGCGAAGCGGTGCCTTCATATCATGGGAAACAATATGGGCAAACTGTTCCAAAAGCTGATTAGAACGTTCAAGGTCTGATGCCTGCTGGCTCAACTGTCCCTCAACCAGTTTCTGACGGCTGAAGTCCATTAGTATGCCAGTGAAGCGGCTGGATTCTTTCTCTGTGCCATGCATAACCCGGCCTTTACAGATCATCCACTGTTCCTGCCCGTCTTTACATACAAACCTAAGAACTTCCTGCAGGCTGCGCCCATCGGCCGCTCCTTCCCTAACCCGGTTTTTAAAGGTATCAACCTGGTCTCCCAGCAGTTGATTCAGATCCGGGAGCTCTTCGGAGTATCCAAGTTGTTGCAGGAATGTCTGAGAGAAATAACTTTCGTCACTCTCCATTGTCCACTCGAAGTAGCCATCAGAGATAGCATCCAGAGTGCTGTGGAAGCGCCGCTGTGTCTGCTCCAAAGCGTTTTGTAAGACTCTGTAGCGCGTAATATTGGTAAACGTCAGCACGATTCCACTATTGCAGGGTAATAATTCTCCGTCTTCCTGGCTCCTCATGGCTTCATCACGCTGATGCGCATTAATACGGATCAGGTAGACCGAACCATCTTCATCCACCAACTCACGCTCAACAAGCCCGCCTCCTTTAAATACAGCGTAGATATCTTGCTGAAGCTGACTAACAATCCGTCCAGATGCCGCCGAAAATGGCCGGCCGAAGTCATCATCAATCAGATTAAACAAATGGGCAGCTGCAGGTGACAGCTTACGTACGCGCAGGCGATCGTCTAGAAAGAGAATGCCTATATTGGATTCTTCGATGATGCTGCGCTCGTCGGACTTCAACTGGCTGCGCTCACGCTCTTTCTTCTGGAACTCGTTATTGACTGTAAACAGCTCTTCGTTAACCGACTGAAGCTCTTCGTTGGTACTTTGCAGTTCCTCATTCGAGGCCATCAACTCTTCGTTTGCCGCCTGCAATTCTTCATTGCTGGCTTCAAGTTCTTCGACCGTGGACTGAAGGCTCTCCTGCGTATACTTCAGCTCATCTTCGAGTTCTCTTATCCTGGCTGTGGTTACAAGTGCAGAAACCTCCCCTACCACTTCACCCGCCTCATTACCTGACGCCTCAAGACAACTTTCCTGAGAATTCCGTAGTGAGATAATGACGTAGCTCTGGTCGCCTGAGGCTTCGGACAGAAGATGCATCTCTATATCCACCGGCTCGGCAGTACTAAACCCAGTCACCGCTCTGGATTTAAGCGGATTACCTGTCCGCACAACCTGCTGTAGCATCTGGCTGACTACGGCTTTTGCCTGATCCTTCACCATCGCGCGAATATTCAGCGATACTGCACCAAAAGATATCGACAGGAAGTCTCCTGCATCACCAAATACATGGAGTACATCTCCGGACTGGTCAACCAGTATGCTGGCCGGCACGTAGCGCTGTAGCAGTATCTCCATTGCCTTTTTGCTTTTAACACTCATCACCCTGCCCGAGGCGCTGGCCTTGAGAGCACGGGAAGGCTTCGGAGATACGGTTAACGGCATATCAATTCGTCTGGAGGAGTCACGGCTTTTACGAAATATGCGGCGATTTGAATCGATACCATGAAAGTCTGAAGAATGATTTCCGATAGACTCGCTCGGACCAAGAAACATAATTCCCTGATTCATTAGCGAAAAGCTCAGCAGGCTTAACACCCGCTGTTGCGCAACATTGTTAAAATAGATGAGCAGGTTGCGGCAGTTTACGATCTGAGTGCGGGTAAATGGCGGATCTTTCAACAGGTTATGCTGGGCAAAAACGATGGGCTTACGAATTTCTGCATTGACCTGATAACTGCCGGAAGACAGGGGCGTAAAAAAGCGCTTACGGTAACTGTCTTCCAGACCGAGCATTTCATCTTCCCGATATATCCCGGTAGCCGCAGTCTGGATGGAGCGGGAGTGAATATCAGTTGCAAAAATCTTGAATGGTTTCTTTCCGTAAGGTGATTCCGCCATCACCTCTGTCATTAACATTGCCATGCTGTAGGCTTCCTGGCCGGTAGCACAAGCGGCAACCCAGATGCGGATTTCGGCTTCGTCCTGAAAATGCTCCAGCATCTTCGGCAACTCAGCCCTCAATGACTTGAAGGCCCCACTATCCCTGAAGAAGCGGGTAACGCCAATCAACAGATCTCGATAGAGCAACTCAAGCTCATCGTGATTTGAAACCAGAACATTTATATATTCACGTAACGAACTGGCCTTTCGGTATGCCAGTCGCCGCTCTAACCGTCGCGTAATCGTAGAAGGTTTATATTGTGAGAAATCCAGATCGAAGCGGCTGTGTAGCAGAATCAGTATTTCTGAAAACTCCCCGACTTCAGGATCGATACTGCCTTGCTCGATCTGCTGTTCGACAGTTGCTGTACGCTTAGAGTATTTAATCAGAGCCTCGGGAATCCGCTCTGGTGACAGCACCAGGTCAACCTTATTGGTCGCGATTGCGTTGCTAGGCATTGAATCGAAGCGGCAACTGTCCGGCTCCTGTGCAATGACAAAGCCACCACAGTCATGGACCAATGGCACACCTTTACTGCCATCTGATCCGGTACCGGACAGCACGATGGCAATACATTTTTCCTCGTAGGTCTCGGCCAGAGAGCGGAAAAACGTATTGATCGGCAGATTTACAAAATCACCGCTTTCCCGCTCGGTCAGGTAAAGCCGCCCATTTGCGGCGATCATCTCTTTCTTTGGCGGTAACAGATAGATGGAGTCAGCTTCTAGCGGCATCTGGTCGGCAGCAACCCTGATTGGAATCATGGTCTTTCGCGCCAAAAGTTCATCCATCATGCTTTTGTAATCGGGCGATAGATGCTGGATGATTACAAAGGCCATACCCGTCTGAAACGGCATGCTGCTAAATAACTCCTCCAGGGCTTCCAGCCCCCCTGCAGACGCCCCTATACCAACCACATACTCCGGTGGCTCGCCCAGCAAATTTGTTTCAGCCGTTACAGCTTCTTCGTAGGTCGATGAGGTATCATTTGGCATCTCGGATCCCTTGCCAGCTGGCATCCAGTTCTTTTAGTTGCAGGGACAGTTCAGTCAGCTCATTGCAGTAATGTTGTAAGCCTTCTTTCCCTAGCAAAGCATCCAATGGCATGATAACTCCGGTACCCAGGTTATTCAGGTGCTGCTCGACTTTCTCAATCGACTTGATCCGGCGCGCCTGTTGCACGATAAAACTGACTTTACGGTACACCGTTTGGGGATCAAGCGGCTTTAGCAAAAAGTCCACCGCGCCATACTGATAGGCTTTAAGTGTCTCGTTTTCACTAAACACTTTTCCGGTGATCATAATGACCGGAATCTTTGCATGGGCCGGTGCATTTCGCAGTGTCTTCAAAAACTCGAAGCCGTCCATTTCCGGCATACTTACATCCAACAGTACGCAATCGACGGACCGGTTAAGCATGATAAGCAAGGCTTCTTTTGCGGACGTAGCTTTTATAAATTTTGCATCGATTGTGCCAAGTACATCTTCCAGCGCCAGCAGGCTCGATATCTGATCATCAACCGCTAAGATCTGAATGGGACTCATCCTTACCTTCCCGAATTTATAGTAATTTTGATGGATTACAGCTTAAAACACCGCGTAAAAATCAGCATATAAAAACATGCGACTTACAATAAACGCCTTAGCCTAAGCTCCAATGCATATATTCCTTTACCTACAACCTTACATAGAACACATTATTCCAGCAGAAACAACACCTTAACCTACAAAAATCAAAAACCACTAACTATAAACTAGCTGCAAACACAACCTTCGCCAGCATTCAGACCGTAGAACGAAACTGCCTTATCGGGCTGCATCGGCTGCGCTATGTAGAAGCCCTGCACATAGTCACATCCCAGAGAGACCGCGATACGGTATTCTTCTTTCCTCTCTATACCTTCAGCGACCACTTCAATACCCAACCGGTGTGCCATTTCCACTATACCTGCAATAACTGCCTGACTTTTTTTATTCAAATCAAGGTGATCGATAAAAGCACGGTCCAGCTTAAGCATATCAAGCGGCAGGCTTAGGAGTTTCATAACGGAGGAGTGGTCGGTGCTGAAGTCATCTAACGCAACCTTGACGCCTTCCGCCCTGAGTCGCTGCAACTGATCCCTGCACATAGCCGAGCATTGAACGATCTGTCGCTCTGTTAACTCTATGCAGATGGCGTCAACCGGAAGGGCTTTTTCAATAAGACAGTCTAAAAATGAGTCTATAAAGTCATTCTCAGCCAGCTGGGATGCGGTAACATTAATTGAAAATATGCTTATCTCTCTGCCTTTACTTATAGATCCATGGTACAGATCTGCCACATCAGAAATAACAGCCCAGGTAATACTATTCGCAACAGGTTTGCTATCAGCGAGTGGAATAAAGTCGGAGGGAGGTACTCTTCCAATAACCGGGGAGGACCAGCGAACCAAAGCCTCCATAATCCCAACCTTATCTTTACTGGTTGATACTATCGGCTGAAAACAGCAGCTCAATTCTGAATTGGCAATAGCGTTATCCAATTCATTTTCTATCTTTTCTTTCTTTGATATTCTGTTGGCAATGCTGTCCGTGAAAAAGCACAACGGATGATTGTGATTACTTTTGGCTTCATACATTGCACAATCGGCCTGCTTAACCAACTGGTCGAGCGATTTGGCAAGGGGATAGAAAGAGACTCCAATAGATGCCGCCGTTGTGATGCTGTGATCTTCGATCACAAAAGGCTGATCAAATACCGATAACACTCTGTTTATCAATGGATGAATCTGTTCCCTGCTATCAAGACAGTCAGTGATTATGACAAACTCATCGCCTCCAAGCCTCGACAGAAAATCTGTATCACGAACAACATTCTCCAGCCTTCGGGACATCTGCTTTAGCAACTCGTCGCCAATCAGGTGTCCATAGGTATCATTTATTCTCTTGAAACCGTTGAGATCAAAGAATAACAGTGCAACCTGCTTTTTGGCCCGGTCTGCGCGATGCAGTATGCGTGTAGAAGCATCATGAAAATAGGATCGATTAGGAAGGCCTGTTAAAGGATCATGCCGTACCATGGCCTCTAGCTGAACATTCCTATAGGTTGATTCATCCAGAGCTTCTTTTAGCTTGGACTCTATCAGCTTCTGGTCCACAGCATATTCTAAACTCCTGGCAAGAACCTCCGGTGTAATATTGTTTTTGGTAAGGTAGTCCAGAGCGCCTTCTTTAATAGACTCAACGGCCACACTTAAGTCCTGCTGGCCTGTTAATACTACTATTGGTAAATCTGGGTACTTCTCTGATAAATGCGTAATGTTTTTAACGCCTGAAGGACCGGGCAGGTTCATATCCAGAATAAGTGCGCGAAATTCTCTTTCCTCAACTGCCTCGACAATTTTGTCATAACAATCAACGCAGACGATGGAACAGGCACCTTTAAACGCCTGCCTTAGCATTTCACTTACAATTTCAACATCACTCGGATTATCTTCGGCCATCAAGAATACTTTATTCTCACTATGACGAATAAAATCCACTGAGCTTTCCCTTGCCATCATTAGGACACCTGACTCAAATAACCCAACAGCACCAAATAAAACTATTTCATACTAAATAACCAACGCCTTCCAGTTAACTTAAAGTACACCTAACAAAATCCAGAGCAGCCATAAAAATCATTTTCCGATATTTCAATATCACTTAAACACCATGCCACTACCATTTATACAAATTAAAATTAGACACCTTGAATCAGTCATTGCCGGATTTCCTGAATCGGGAGGCAGGTATATTTAGAATGGCGACCAAGCCACCCTGACTGGAAGTAGTGAATGACATCCCACCACCATGTAACTGCGCAATGCGCTCGCAATAAGCGAGCCCCATCCCTGGTCGCGCCCCTGAGGGATCTATACGTTTGAAAGGCAGTGTAAGCAATGGCTGCAATTCGGCGGCAACACCCATGCCATTATCTTCAACAGCCAAGGTGAACTCCTTGTCTGTTATAGACGCGGTGACAATTATGACTGAATGATGGCCTGTATCGGCTGTTTGATAACGAAGTGCGTTATCCAACAGACAATGTAGTAACTGCTGCCACTGAGACTGACAGCCATAAATGTCTGTCGAGCTGACGCGGACTTCGATACTGATAGGCTTTGCCGCTTTCTGTAGATCGAAATTCTCTACTACCCGAGCAAGCACAGCATCAAGCGAAAACCAGCCGTGATGACTTCCTTCACGTCCCAGGCGTGAATATATACTCAACGCTTCCAGCATCTGTTGGGCATTAACGCCATTTTCGTTAATAATCTGAAGCCAGTGACGCTGCTTCTGCGGTAAATCATCCGCGGCGGACTGTTGTAACAAGGAAGAAAATTGAACAATGGCGCGAAGCGGTGCCCCCATATCGTGAGCAAGTACATTGACCAGCTCCTGCATCTGGGCAACAGATTGCGCATCCCTCATCGCTTCCGGATTGCTGTTCATGCAATCATCTCCCTGTGACCTTACTGATTCCCTGAACGTTGAACCGATCCAGTATCAAATTTCAGCTTAGCATAGGATTTTCCAAGCGCCCGGCGAATCATCAAGTTCTGGAATATAGGAGAGAAAGCGCAGAACTCCTAGCACCTCAGAGACAGCCATTCCGGAGCTTTCGTGATGATTGAATTCCATACTAACTATCACCGATGAAGCGCCTCAAACGGCCCCATCACCAAGTAACGTTGATTGCGGAGAGGCAATGCGAATTGATAGCTACCGCTCAACAAGTATCAGAGTAAATGCGGTCAATGAAATCCAGCACAGGATCTAACTCCAGCGGCCGAAAGCGCACAGGGTAAAGAGAGATACGAAGAAAGCTAAGGATGGCGCGGCCACGCGAAGCTGCGATCTTGAAGCGCGATAGCAGTTTAGGAAAACGGGAAGAACTGTCTATGCAGACTTATGATACAAACGACAACAAGGAGGGGTAGAAATGGAGATGGCCCCGCCAGCCACATCCCGGCACACAAATCCACCGCTGTGGCTGCTCCCTTCCGGGCCTGACCAGGTTCACGGCTTATCGTTGCGGGAGGACCAACAGGGCCACCATAACGCGTCTCTGAGATGTCGTCTCAGGACAGGGGCGTAGTATACAGTCGAATCTCGGAGATGCAACAGGAATATCGCTTTATTTTTAATAAGTTACCAATCAGGTCAATTCCTGTACAACTACTGGCTAGCGTTTAGACGTTGCGGCGTGGATTGCCTGTATCAGGTAGATAAACCTCAGCTCGCGACGGTCCAGACTGGCATTGCTGGTCGCTTCTTTATCGTCCGTGTTTACAGTTTTAACGGCAGGAGCGACAAAAGTCGTCCTCCTGAATCAGGCTCTGGACGGCAGGAGGTAATTTACCCACTTCAGACTCACTCTGCTCGGTAGCAGCCTGGGCCGGAATGGTCAGCAACGCCAGCGCGGCGATGGCAATCAGCAGGAACTTGAAGAGCTTCATATCAGGCACCTCTTCTTCAAGGCGGTTTGTAGCTCTTTAGACCCTCTGTCACTAAATAAATTGCGTCCCGGCCTGTCGGGCTATCCCCTAGTCTTCGCCATAGTGCTTAAGCAGGTTGCGAACGTACCACCAGAGAACACCGGCAATCAGAGGAACTGAAAAGCTCAGTACCATTAATGCGGTATCACGCATATCATCCGCCTGAACCGTATTGCGCAGGGTGCGCTCAATCAGGTCGAAAGCGTAATATGTCACCACAATAATAGTAAAACTTTCCAGTTTAGCCTGCATACGCAGCTGGCGCCGGGCGCGGCCGTTAAGCGCTTCGAGCAGGTCACGGTTCTGTTGTTCGACCGAGAGGTCAACCTGAGAGCGGATCAGTTCGGTGACCCGGGCAATTCGTTTCGACAGCCGTTCGATGCGCGCTCCGGCAGCGAGGCAGGTACGGCGTGCGGGCTCAAGTCGACGTTCCATAAACTGGGCAACGGTCTGATACCCCTCGACACGCACTTCTCGCAGCTCGGTGATTCGCTTATCCAGCATGGCGAAGTAGGCTTCCGATGCGCCAAACCGGTTTGCAGTATCTGCCGCCAGCTCTTCTACATTGGCGGCCAACAGGGTCAGTTCGGCAAGCAGTTTCTGGGCCGGGGCTGAATCTTCGCCCGACATCCGGTGGGTAATATCGGCCAGCTGGCGGTCCAGCTGCGTCACCTGAGGCATCGCGTCTGTCGCAGATGGCAGGGCCAGCAGGGCCATGTGGCGGTAGGTCTCGACTTCACAGATCCTTTGTAACAGGCGGCCTGCCTGAAACGGCAGCAGCGCCCTGTCTTCCACCAACACCCGCACCCGGCCGGTATCCGGTCGCAGCACGAAATCAGTCCAGATACTGGCAGCCCCGCTCATCACCTCCGAACCGGATACCTGGTTATCGCCAAAAGATTCAACGTACCAGCCCTTCAGATCCGAGCGCTTCTTACGAAACACGATCTCGACACTGCACAGCACGGCGCCAGGCAGCTGCTCCTGCCATGCGTCAGGTATCTCCGGGGGATCGGCGTGACCAAAACTGTACAGCGTGAGGCTGTAAAACTCATTATGAGGTTCAAAGCGTAACGCTCCCTCTTTTGATGCAGCGTAAAAGAAGCCTCCGATCTGTTTCTCGATCTTCATCCCCATCTCTTCTGCCATACAGAGCATCAGTCCAACCATCTCCTGCATCCGCTCGCCATCCAGCATAACCGCCATATGGGTAATGCTCAGGGGGGGATTCAGTTTAAGAAATGGCCGTGCGTGAACTTCGTTTGCCAGTTGAGTTTGAAGCGGGTGACTCTGCATGCGTTGCGCTACCTGTCTCGGAAAAACTTCAGACGTCATTGCAACATGTGCGTTATCAGGTCGCAAGTGTACTACCACTGTATACGCCAATTTTTTCAGCAAAATTACGCGCAACCAGGATTTTTAACAGCGATTTATTACCTTCCATAACTTTCAATTTAGGGATATTCCCCTAACGCTATACTTTAAAAGGCGACCCTCAGGCCAGCAGCCCAACCGGAGGCTTTATGCGATCGATTATCACCGTTTTTTATGACGGACTTTGTCCGCTGTGCATCGAATCGGTAACCCGCTGTCGGCAGATGATGCCCGATCAGCCGATCCACTGGTTTGATATCACCGGACAGCAGGAGCATCTGCGTCACCTTGGCATAGACCCGACCGACGCCCTGATCGAGCTCTACCTGCTTACGGCAGATGGCCGCATAGTGAAGGGAATCGACAGTTACAGTTACCTGTTACGAATGATGCCCTATTGGCACTACCGGTTACTGGGATTATTGTTGCGTTTCACTCCGCTGCACTATGTAACAACGCTTTATTATCGCCGGAGTACAGTTCGCAGACTCAGGAAGAGTTGTCGTTATCCGCCAGACCAGCAACGCTGCGGAAACGCAGCCTGTTAGTTCAGAAACGGGGACAAGGAAACAATGAGTATCACAGTGCTCTATGACGGTCGTTGCAGGATCTGCAGAAGTATTATTCAGCAGTATCGCCAGATGACCGGCGACAGCATTGAATGGTTTGATATCACCGGTGAGGACCTCTGGCTCCGCGATCGCGGTATCCTGCCTGAAGCAGCCCGGCGCGAGCTGCATGTTCTCGATGAACAGCGTAACCGTATCAGAGGTGTTGATGCGATCCGCCTGCTCTGGTCACACCTGCCGAAGCGGCGTTTTCAGTTACTGGCATCAATGATGCGGTTTGCCCCTTTTTACTGGTGCGCCAATCGACTTTACCGGCTCAGCAATCTGCGTCAAAGTTCATCGATCTGCGCGATGCGCTGAGCCTGTGCCCGCTGTACGACAAAGCCCGGTATCGCAACATTTGCGACACCGGGCTTTATAACACGCATTAGGCATTTATAAGCGACGGGGCTGCTCCCTCCTGCCCTGCTCGCTGACCGCGCTCCCGGAAATATGGGCATGGGGAACGCCATACATCATCTCCATAAACTGTGCCTGATCCAGTTCGATCAGGTGTTCATGGTCTCCCGCCTCAATATAAACCTTACGCATCGCGAACAACTCATCATCCAGCATCGAGTTGATCTTGTAGGCATCACCAACGCCTGGCACCGCGCCGGTTTCACAATCCCCGAACAGATGACCCAGTTCAGGTTCCGAAACCATACGGTACTCTTTACCGGTAATCCGGTTCAGCTCTTCCAGAGCCAGCTTCCGATTTGCCGGCAGTACCGCCATCAGATATTTGTCGTCACGGTTTTTCAGTACCACGGCCTTAGCGACCTGGGCGGTAGGAAGATGTGAAGCCGTGGCGGAGTTAAATGCGTTATCGGTATGGCGATGGCTGACCACGTCATACTCTATATGATTATTAGAAAGGTAATCTTTAAGTGTTATTGCAATGGCCATGTGACCTCCCGCCTTTCGGCAATGAGTGTGACCCATTGAAAGTTTAGCTAGGAGATCGGCATTGTGCCTAATACAGACGAAAGCCTGCAGAAAAGAAAGGGCGACCCGCAGGCCGCCCCAAGGTTGTCGCCAGACTCAATCTGTATACGCAACAACTACACCGGATAAGACAGAGCGCTCCCTCACTGGGAATAGCCCTATTTTAACCGGCTGACTGCCGTAACCCATTGCACTGAGGTCGTTAAAAACAACGCCTTTAGTTGTAACTCTTCCGACCATTCCCCCTGTCTCCAGACGTAAAAAGGGCCGGAAAACCGGCCCTTTTTGCTGTATCAATCGGGTTGCACTTTGCTCCTAGCTTCTAACTCCTGGCTGAAAGCTTACCGCGCGTCGCGCGCAGCAGCTTTTAAGCATCCTTAGGCAGCTTGAAGGTCCAGACAGAACCACCCTGGTTAAGGTGCTTCACGCGTTTTGCCACTTCACCACCCCAGAGCGGTACCGCACCACCCCAGCCGGAGACCACAGAGATATACTGTTCGCCGTCCATCTCCCAGGTGATAGGCGAGCCGACAATGCCGGAACCGGTGTTGAACTTGTATTTGACATCGCCGGTCTTGGCATCGAACGCCATCAGGTAACCTTCAGGATTACCCATGAAGACCAGATTACCGGCTGTCGCCAGTACACCGCCCCACAGTGGCGCGTAGTTTTTATAGCGCCATACTTCCTTACCGGTTTTCGGGTCCATCGCGCGCAGTACGCCGATGTAGTCGTCATTGAGTGATTTGATGGTAAAGCCAGCACCCAGGTAAGCAGCGCCTTTTTTGTAGGAAACCGGCTCGTTCCAGATATCCATCGCCCATTCGTTTGACGGTACGTAGAACAGCTCAGTCTGTTGGCTATAGGCGATCGGCATCCAGTTTTTACCACCCAGGAAGGATGGTACGGCACGGATCGCCTTACCTTTCTTACCATCAGCGGAAGCGGTCGGGTCACCCGGACGGTTGTCATCGTTGTAGATCGGACGGCCATTCTTATCCAGGCCCTTAGCCCAGCTGATCTCATCAACGAACGGGAAACCACGGATGAAATCACCGTTCTCACGGTTCAGGACATACATAAAGCCGTTACGGTCGGCAGTCGCTGCGGCTTTGATCGTTTTGCCTTTCTCTTTATAGTCGAAAGAGATCAGTTCGTTCACACCATCGAAATCCCAGCCATCGTTCGGCGTGGTCTGGAAGTGCCAGGCAATCTTACCGGTATCCGGGTTGATACCCAGGCGGGAACTGGAGAAGAGGTTGTCACCCGGGCGCAGGTGGGAGTTCCATGGTGCCGGGTTACCGGTGCCGAAGAACAACAGGTTTACATCGGGATCGTAGGTGCCGCCCAGCCAGGTCGCCGCACCACCGTTTTTCCACATATCGCCTGGCCAGGTTTTACCGGCTTCACCGCCAGAGATACCGTTTTCAACTTTTTTACCGTCTTTCCAGATATAGCCCATATGACCTTCAACGGTCGGACGGGTCCAGACGATCTGGCCAGTCTTGGCGTCATAGGCTTCGACCTTACCAACGACACCGAACTCACCACCGGATACACCGGTGATCACCTTACCGTTTACCAGCAAAGGCGCGGCGGTAATGGAGTAACCGGCTTTGTAGTCGGCGACTTTCTTCTTCCACACCACTTTACCGGTGTCTTTGTTCAGCGCGACCATCTTGGCATCGAGGGTGCCGAAAATCACCAGATCATCGTACAGGGCCACACCACGGTTAATCACGTCACAGCAAGGCATAATACCGTCCGGCAGGCGGGCATCATACTGCCACAGCTCATCACCGGTTCGCACATCTACGGCAAAAACACGGGAGTAAGAACCGGTTACATACATCACGCCGTCTTTTACCATCGGCTGTGATTCCTGACCACGCTGCTTCTCGCCGCCGAAGGAGAAGGCCCAGACCGGACGCAGGTCTTTAACCGTGTCGGTGTTTACCTTGGTCAACGGGCTGAAGCGCTGCCCCCGCGGTCCCAGACCGTTAGAAACAACATCATCAGTGGTCATCGCATCGTTCAGGATATCCTGATCGGTTACACCGGCGTTGGCCATGCCAGCCAGAGACATTGCCGCGACCATCGCAGTGACGGCAAAGCCTTTTTTGCTGCCTTTGTACTTCATCGCACTCTCCTTACGGATTAGTTTTTATTCTGAAAACCGTGAATACGTCGTTGGGTGTTCTCAGTGGCTCCTGAGGACTTTGATCTGACGTTCTCCGAGTCAGGAATTTTTCCCGTGACTGATAGTGATTTTTCTGCAAATCAGCAAAAGGCGACATTAAACAGGGGTACAAGATTTCTCGTCACTTAGTAGTACTACTCGCCGCAACGCCATATATCACGGGACATAGAGCAAAAAGCCCCGGACCAGGCCCAGGGCTTTAACGGGATCAGCCGGCAGGAGGAAGCCGATGATTAAACGTACTTCAGGCGACTTTGAGGAAACCGCGCTGCATAAAGCCTGATACTATCTCGGCGGTAATCTCGCGGGATGGCGCTGCCAGCTCATGCAGGCTCCGGTCGAGTCCGTCAGCAATCTCTGCCGTAGCGTGTTCACCGTCGCAACACAACAGAATATCCAGCGATAGAGGGTCTGGCATAACCAGTTGATTGGGTGCCGTCAGAATCCAGCGCTGGCGGCGGCTATCAAAGTAGAGGTGGCTGCGGGGTGTCAATTCCGGCGACAGCGCCATCAGTTGATTACTGTCCACAGTAGATCTCCCAAACAGAACAGAACGAAATCAGCTAAAACATCAGGTTATTTTTCAAAACTGCGCATCCTCATAGGCGGGATAAAGATGCACTACACTGCGCCGGTACTCTGCCTGACTCAGGCTGATGCCCTTAAAACGCTCATCCACCGGCAGGTTAATCACTTCCACCATTTCCAGTCCCTGCTCTGCCGATTTTTTCAGGCGCTGATCGAGCCAGCTGAGATAGTCACGCATCTGATCGATTGCGGCGCTGCCTTCAGTAACCGGTCCGTGACCGGGTACTACCTTGCGATATTTCATCGCTTTGAGCTTGTCCAGTTCCTGACGCCAGATATCCAGCCCCGGTGTATGCGGCGTGGTCAGCATGCGCTGGAAAAACAGCATATCGGAGGCAAACAACACGCCGGTGGTTTTATCCAGCATCACCAGATCAGATCCGGTATGACCACTAAAGCGGTAAAACTGCAAGCGATGTGCCCCCATCTCCAGGCCCTGAGACATCATCGCCTCACTGATCGGCTTATCGGGCAGGCGCATCTCGGTATCGCGCATCCAGTCCCCGACCAACCGATACATATTGTCGGTGAAGCCATTCCCGTGCAGTGCCAGCTGTTTGCCGGTCTCTGGCAACGACCAGATGGTTGAATCCTGAAAAGCCTGATTGCCGAGGAAATGATCCGGATGGTGATGGCTGTTAAACACATGCACCACCGGCTTGTCCGTCACTGATGCGATGGCCTGGCGCAGGGCACGGCCGTAACGGAACGAAGGACCGGTATCAAACACCACCACACCGTCTTTCGTGACGATAAATGCTGTATTGACGATATTGCCGCCATTTTTACGACTGAAGTCTTCGGTTTTTCCCTGCAGCAGCCAGGTATCCCGGGCAATCTCCTGCGGCTGAAGGTTGTACTGCAACGGTGCCGCCGCGGTCACCTTAACCCCGCCCAGCACGGCAGACGCAAGCACTGCGGCGGAAAACAAACATTTGATTGTCGGATTTGCCATCATGCCTCCTCACAGCGCCTGTTCAAATTCGTTGCCGTTATTATCCCGTAACAGCAGGTAGTGAGACTGATCGCTGTTTTTGGTATCGAATGTCAGTACCGGGTTTTCACTCACCGGCTGAGACAGATCCATCTGCAGCAACTCATTGCCCGCCTCATCTTTAAGCGTCACCTGCTGCAGGTAGAATTCGGGGATCAGATCCACCAGACCGGTATCCATCGGATGGATCACCTTAAACTTGTAACGTGAGCCGAAGTCACGGCTGAACCGGCGGCTGCTGATCTCACCCAGATGGCTCTCCCAATAGGGATCGGCATTACCCACGCTGGGCGTGGTGCAACCACCGCCTGCGGCATCAATCTGCGCCGTACCCACATGCCAGGTGCCGTCCATCGTCTGTACCGCCGCACGGATCGGCGTCGCCTGCTGTACCTTGATACGCAGCGACAGGCGAGGATGCACATCACGCAGTGGACGGTAGGTAAAGATATGCTGGATCGGATTGAAATCGGCCCAGGCGATAATCTGGCGGATATCGCCATCCAGAGCGCGGGCATCGACGGATACCGGCACCTGGGTCGGATCTTCAGCGAATTCCGGCACCAGAACCTTGATACGCTCGTCAAACAGGTAGGGATCGTCATTGAGGAAGAGTTTGCGCATATAATCCCACATCAACGATCCTTGCGGGTCTGTCTGGGACGCTGCTGACGGGAAACTCAATCCTGCCAGTAACAGCGGGATCAGCCCTATACGGATTAGCCTTTTCATCGTCTACCTCCTTCCCTGTCTGGAGACCTGCCCTGATACGGACGCTGCATCGGAGCAGGCACAGGCCGATAACAGGATTGCGGGTGTACCTGCGCCTACTGCTGCGTCTGGTACAAACCCGGCAGTTCATAAGTGAGGCCGTAACGACCGAACAGCTGCTCCATTTCGCCAGAGCGGATCATGCCATCCACCACCTCTTCCACTGCGTATCCCAGCTGGCGATAGCTATGCTTGATTGCCATACCAAGATCCCACTTCTGCCGCCCGATCATCGGGAAGCCATTTTCACCGATGCGGTAACGTGTATCGCCGACCTTATGCATCTGCCAGTCGACTTCCGATCGCATCCCCATCACGGCATCCACCTTTCCCTGTTGCATCTGTGCAAACGCCTTATGCAGCGTTGGAAAGTGATGGGTATTATTTCGCATCCGTCCCTGAAATGCGGATGTCAGATAAAACGCCGGCAGACTGTCGATCTCAACACCGATCGGGTGGTACTGGAAAACCGCGACGGTAGAGACCTCTTCAAGCTTTTCGGTATCAAAGGCGATGCGCCAGCCTTCACGTTGATAGGGCCCGAACATCACCACCTGCTCGTTGACCATCTCGCCAGTCGCCTCATCACGGCGAAAACTGTACTCGCGATCGTAAGGCACCCGCATCATCACATCCGCCAGTTGCTTCGGCGCCAGCGGCTGTGCGTCATTCTTATCGAGGTAGTGTCCCTTCCAGACGTTGTTACGCAGATCATCATCCAGATTCTCATCCGGCGTGATCCAGTGAACCCGGAAGTCCACCTCAAGCGCCTTGGCAATCCGGCGCCCGATCTCAATATCGACACCGGTCGGGGTGCCGTTTTCGACAAAGGAGTACGGCGGAAAATCGCGATAGACGCCGATGCGGATATAGCCGGAGCTGATCACATCGTCGTAGTAGCGCGCTTCAGCCTGCCCGGCAAATGCCAGACAGGCTGCCAGCCACAGGCCGTTAAGCTTATTCGGCTTCACGACGCGACTCGATGTAAGTACGGATAGCCCAGAGCGCTTCCTGGCTCAGATAGTCAGCCATCTTTGGCATATAGACCGCACCGTCCCGCACAGCGCCATTACGTACGCGATACTGGTACCATTCGTCGCCGTCGAAATCGGATTCCAGTTCGCGCAGATCCGGTGCAATGCCGCCGGAGATCGCTTCCAGGCCGTGACAACGGGCACAGTTCTGGTTGTAGGCAGAATCGCCGATGGTCACTGCCAGATCGTGATTCGCGTAAGGTTTACGGTATGGATTCTCATCCACCCACTCTTCACCCAGTGGTTCAAGACCCTCTGTTTTCACCCCCTGCGGTGTCACATCACCGTGGGCAGCAACCTGCAGGGAAACCGAGGCAGTCAGCATAGATGCCAGGGCGAGACCAAAAATTTTCTTGTTATGAGCCATCTTTTATCACCAGTAACTTTCAGGAACGGTAAATCTGTAAACCCGCTGTCGTAGCGTGTTTGTTCACTGAGTAACAGCATGGCTGATGGCTGCAAATGCCAGAATTGTACTTTGGCGTTTTAGCTCTCGTTCCTTGGTAGTAGTTTTTTCGCAACGGGTGCATGCAACTGAAGACGGGCAAACCGCAGGTGCCGGCCGTCAGGATGCTGTCTCCCGGCCCTGCCAATAGGCGATCACTCAAATATGGTTTATCCTTCTCTCATCAGGATTAACCGGTCAGTACGCAGGAGAACTCCGCATGGGTGGTAACGTTATCGACTTCAGCAGTCGCCAGCAAAAAGCCAAAGAACAGAAGAAAGAACAGAAAGCCGACGCGCTTAAGCAGCGCTTTGAAAACGCCCTGCCGACGGAAGAGAAAGACCCTAAGAAGAAGCTGCTGAATATCTTTACCAAAAACAAGAAAAAGCCGACACAAAAGAAACCAGCCCCGAAAGACGACTGGTAAGCCGTACGATCAGATCACTCCCGTCTCAAGACAATCCGGATCAGGCGCAATGACTGTAGCGCCTGATCCATCGGTTATATACCGTAATCCCGCTCGACTTTCGCAATCCGGGTCTTAAAGCTGGCATACCACTTCTCATGCCCCAGCCGCTGTGCGACCTGATGCTCTGCATGGGCCTTCCAGGCCCTGATTGATTCCAGATCCTTCCAATAGGACACGGTAATACCCAACGTTTCCCGGACGGACTCGATACCCAGGAAGCCCGGTTGCTCCTGCGCCAGTGCAACCATGCGCCCGGCCATCTCGCCGTAACCCGCCTCAATGTCGGTACGTTCGTTCGTGAAAATTACCGCGTAGTATGGCGGCTCTGGTGTATTGGCGATCTGGCTCATCAAAGGACTCCCTGCAGAGCATAGATAACAGACTGAAGAGGAGAGTCTACTATGAGATCAGTGCCTGAAGGAGATCATTATGAAACAGCCTAAACTGATCGGCAGCGCAGCCATCCTGCTGGTTAAAGATGTACTCAAGTCAGCGGCCTATTACGAAGAAACTATGGGGTTCAAGGCCCAGATCTGGGGAGAGCCGCCCTGCTTCTCCATCCTGCAGCGTGATAACTGTCATATGATGCTGAGCGAGACAGATCAGCCAGAGAAGATCCTGCCGCACTACAAAGTGGTGCAGAACATGTGGAACGTCTATTTCTGGGTTGATGATGTAGAGTCACTCTACGCCGAGTTTAAAGCCAAAGGTGCCCGGATAGACTATGAACTCTGCGACCAACCCTATGGCTGTCGCGAATTCGGCATTCAGGATCTCGATGGCTACGATATCGCCTTCGGTCAGGAGATGGACGACTGAGAATCGCCATCAGGCCCGTCGTCAGGAGCACTGTCACGCGCCCCGTAACAATCATCACGGCGAGCTAAGCCGGCGGCAGAGGTTGTCCGGGGCTGGCCTCTCATTTGCTTGCAGAGCACACCGCTACAGCGGCCACCATATCCGACCTGTCAGCCCCGGCCTCCAGGCGTTGTCATAGTTTTACTCAGCGCCGCCTCCCGGAGCATACATGGCAAACACCTCGGCACCGGTCATCATCTTGGTTTTATTGGCAAAGTCATAGAACGTCGGCTTCTCATCAATAAAGATCTGATTCACCAGTTCAAAATCCGCTTCATCATCAAACAATCCTACCGGTACGATATAAGCGCCGTTGTCGCTGATGCGATAGAACAGATGGGTACCGCAATGGCTGCAGAATCCCCGTTCTGCCCAGGCCGACGAGGCATAGGTGGCAATATGTTCCTCGCCCTCAAAGCGGACTTCAGTGCCGCACTCAACAGCCAGCAAAGGCCCGCCGCCCCATTTCCGGCACATACTGCAATGACAGGCACTGCTGTGACGGCTGAGCTTCTCCGCATGCAGCACACAGGCTCCACACAAACAGCGTCCACTGGCTTCGCGTGTATCAGTCATGATTCCCTCCTCCGATTGGCTTGAACAGATAAAGTATCCGCTTCAGTCCGGTATAACCAGTTTCCCTGATAGCCGATACATTAGCGGCCAATTACCTTAGACTAAGGTCTTAATTTATAGCATACAGGGGTAACACTGATGGCCGGTCAGGAAAGACAGATCACCCTCAGGTTTCTGGCAGAACCTGCAGATGTCAATTTCGGTGGCAAAGTACACGGCGGTGCCGTAATGAAGTGGATCGACCTTGCCGCCTACGCCTGCTCAGCGGGCTGGAGCGGCAAATACTGCATTACCGCCTATGCCGGTGGTATCCGTTTTGTGCAGCCGATCCATGTCGGTAATATCGTTGAAGTCTCCGCCAAGGTGATCTACACCGGACGCAGCTCCATGCATATCGGCCTGGACGTACGTGCAGGTGATCCCAAAGAGAGCCAGCGCCACCTCACAACCCACTGTATCGTGATCATGGTTGCCGTCGATGAGAACGGCAAACCCACCGACGTACCGGAATGGGTACCGCAGATTCAGGAAGATATCGACCTGCGTGATTCTGCCATCCGCCTGATGGAGATGCGTAAAAAGATCGGCGACGAAATGGAAGCCCACGTCGACAAATCGATCTGATACTTCCGGCTAGCCAAACCGGGGCGAGGCAAAGGCTCTCCTGTTTCAGCAACAGGCACGGACACTGCCCGCCCCCGTCTTAGGCACCGCGAACCTCTGTGGTAAGCGCGCCAGGCTCATCCTCTGATACTCAGCCTTTCCGGCTCTGCTCGTTACCGTTTTCAAACTGTAGCTGCGCCAGTCGCTGGTATAACGGACTGCTTTTCAGCAACTCCTCATGGGTACCGGACGCAACCATTCGGCCCTGGTCCAGCACGATAATCCGGTCGGCATTCAGGATGGTCGACAGCCGGTGGGCGATAATCAACGTCGTGCGGTTTTCCATCAGGGCGGCAAGTGCCTGTTGCACCTGATGCTCGCTTTCGGCATCCAGCGCACTGGTGGCCTCATCCAGCAGCAGGATACGTGGATTCTTAAGGATCGCCCGGGCGATGGCGATACGCTGCTTCTGACCGCCGGAGAGGCGCACGCCCTGATCACCCAGAAAGCTGTTATAGCCCTGCGGCAGGCGATTGATAAATTCATCCGCATAGGCGGCTTTGGCTGCAGCAATCACTTCATCATCGCTGGCATCCGGCTTACCGTAACGGATGTTATGCCAGACATCGGCCGTAAACAGCGCCGGCTGTTGAGGTACCAGTGCCATCTGCTGTCGCAGCAATTGCGGTTCGAAACTACGCAGGTCCCGCTCACCCAGTAATATCGCGCCCTGCTGCGGATCGTAAAAACGCTGCAGTAGCTCGAATAAGGTCGACTTGCCTGCCCCGGAAGGCCCGACCAGTGCTACAGACTGACCCGGTTGGATATCAAGGCTGAACTCGCTGATCGCCGGATGCTCCGGTCGCGAGGGATAGCTGAATCCGGTCGCAACAAAACACAGCCGGGCGGCTTCTGTGGTTACTTCAGCTGGGTCAGAACCTGAAGCAGGTCCGCTGATTAATGTCTGTTGTTGCAGCAACTCCACCAGACGTTCAGCCGCACCGGCAGCGCGCTGCAGTTCGCCAAACACTTCAGACAGGGTCGCCACGGCACCGGACATCAGGATGGCATAGAAAACAAACGCTGCCAGTTCTCCGCCGCTGAGTTCGCCCTTCAACACATCGGTGCCACCAATCCAGACCATCACCGCTACGGCTGAGAACACCATAGTGATTACCGCTGCAATCAGCACCGCGCGCTGCCAGACCCGGCGACGGCCTACCGCAAACGCCTGCTCCACCTCCACCGCAAAGGCGCCGCTCTCCATCTGTTCCCGGCTATAGCTCTGCACCGTCTTGATATGCTGGATAATCTCGCCGGCATAAGTACCGACGTCAGCCACCTTATCCTGACTCTGACGGGACAAGGCCCGGACTTTCCGACCATAGAACAATACCGGCAGCAGGATCAGCGGCACACCCAACAGGATAATCGCCGTCAGCTTGGCATTGGTGATCAGCATCATCAGCAAGGTGCCCACCAGCATCAGACAACTGCGCAACGCCATCGAAAACGATGAGCCGATAATACTCTGCAACAGGGTAGTATCCGTGGTCAGGCGCGACATAATCTCGCCTTTCAGGTTGGTCTCAAAATAGCTGGGATGCAGCGTCAGCAGATGATCAAACACCGCCTGCCGTATATCGGCGCAGACCCGCTCCCCCAGCCAGGAAACAAAGTAGAAACGCGCAAAGGTACCGAGCGCCATCAACAACGATAAGCCCATAATCGTCAGTACCGCGCTATTGAGCTGCTCTGTAGAGCCGGCCACAAAACCGGCATCGATCAGGTATTTCACTCCCTGTCCGATCGCCAGCGTTATGAGCGCAGTGAAAACCAGCGCCACCAGCGCGGCGCCTAACCGCCTACGGTAAGGCGTCACAAAAGGCCATAGAAACCGCAGCGTATTCAGGTGCTTATCTCGCACTTTTGTACTTTTTAAAGAGCTATCCAGATCGTACTCTTTCATGCGCACCCGCTAAATCGGCAAAACAGTATTTTACGTAGAAAACGAGATGGACTGATCGTCATGAGCAGCAAACGACAGACGTCCGGGAAACCAGTATCCAGATATAAGGCCGGGCAACAGATCAGAATCGCGCTGGCAGGAGGCTACTGCGCTCTAACAAACTCCCACTCCAGTACCGGCAGTTTCACCAGCATCACGGACTCCTGATGGAACTGTGAAGCATAATCCTGAGCTAGCTGCTTCGCCTTGGGAATATCAGTTTCATCGACAATCAGGGTCACGATTTTAGAACGTTCCGGCTTCCCCTTATAGAAGCCCACCGAATCCACCACATTGAAACCGTCAAAGGTCATGGCCAGCTGTTCATCACGAAAGGTCTGCCACTGCTGCAGCGATACCGCGCCACCCGAGGGTACTGAGAGGCCGAAGTAGAGACGCAGTTTATAGGTCTGACCGGCAGTAGCCGACAACGATAGAAAAGTAGTGATAAGAAACAGAGTCGGGAGTAGCAAGGCACGTGACATCATCCTGATCCATCTGAAAGGAGTTTAGCCGATCACTCTATGCCGTGACTTTTACGCCCGCAAGCACCTGGTCCAATAAAAGCGCAGGCTCCACTGATATCCAGCGCGTAAAAGCGCGTACCTTCAACTGGATTATCGAAGTATGGATCGATCTCATAAAAGCCTAAGGACTGGTATAGCTGCTGAGCACGCTGCGTCGGCGGCACCGCATCAAGTACAACACGTCTGAAGCCCAGGCTTCTAGTCTTCTGTAACAACGTATCCATAAGCTTGACACCAAGTCCCTTGCCTCGGAACTGCTTACGCACATAAAAGCGTTTCACTTCTGCAGTTTGACTGTCTATAGCCCTGAAGCCAACACCACCTGCTACCACTGTATTCACTTCAACAAAGAAAAACTGACCATGAGGTAATGTAAAAATTGAGTCTAAGCTGGCCATCTCAAGCTCAAAGCTCTGGTAAGAAAGGTCAATACCAAGCCAATCAACGTACTCGGTAATAAGGTCAGCGAGCTGTTGCTGATCCCGGGGAAAGGAAACAGGCCTGCACTCCATCTTGATCACTCCTGAATGTGCAGTGTACTCAGCGGAATTCGCTCTCGGCTCGTGCTGGATGTACTCTTTGCGACGGAAGAAAAATTAAAAACGCCAAAATGGGTTGGAATATCCATCTGAAGCTCAATTGTGCTGCTATTTTCAGAGGTTAGCTGATTTTCAATATCATAGGTCAAAATACCCTGCCCCTTTCCATCAACGGCTATGCTCTGACCCTTTATATTTGAGGCAATTTTTAATTTATAATCTGGCCTGAAGCTCGCCATCCCTTGCTCGATTGACTCCAACTTATAGTCAATATCTATTTGGTAATCCATTATCCCTATAGTAGGCACCTGAATCTTAATCGGGGTTTCGAGGCTCAAAACTTCGCCAACTGATACCGTTTTACCTTCAAAAGCTTTTAGTGCCGATAGTTGTTCGAAAATCGACTTTATCAGCTGTTCATCCGATTTTTTTACCTTAGAGCCTGATACGGCAGTAATATCAAACTGACCATCACTGGAGATGACACCGTCTACTGTGAGCCCCCGCGCCGATTTCGAAGAATCCGAAACCTGCTTAAGTGGAGATCCATTTATTCCAGCGTATGTTGTATCACTGGTGACACTGAGCTTAATCGGATAGCCACCATTCTCTGATACCCCTCCTGTTACAATCTCAGTGTTTTTGTATTTCCTCATCTTGAAACTCAGGGGAATCCTGCCCTTTAGCTTTTCCGGAAGTTGCGAATGGTCTCCAGCGAAACTCAATACATTATCCGCGTCTATTTCATGCGATATCTGGTAAACTGACGACGGCTGGTAGCTGAGCGAGAAAGTCACAGATTCCTGCGCGAATACAGCAGGTGCCCACAAGGCCGCTAGTAAGAATATCCTTTTCATACGGATTGTTTCCAAGTCTTGAGCGTAAGATGAATAGAGTCCGGCAACTATATCATTTGACGACTTAAGAACACATGATATTACTCATCACAATTAGAGTAATGTACGGTCCTGCTAAGGGTTAATTTAATCCACTGGTTGTCCATAAAGTCAGCCTAAGAGGCTGAAAATTTTTACATCCTGTATTTTCAACTTAAGCGACCTGTCCTTCATATATTCATACGGATAACGTCTGTTCTGTACCTTCTATGAGTATATTGGTCTCGTTTTTAATACATATTCTTCGAAATAACGCTGACCACTTCAGCACAGTTTTTTCTTGGGGGATAGCGATGCCCCCTCCAGATACTGATTTATCGGTGTGTCTCAGTTTTCGTCTGGTTACCGGCCCAGTAAAGCCGAAGTTGAAGCTTCCCTTGTATCGCTGAACTCTACTCCACCGAGATAACCAGACGTTCAGCGCTGCGATGATCTTCAATTTCGATCAGGGTGCCGGAAACCTCGGGGCTGCTGGCGATCTGTAGCAAATCTTCAAAGCTGATCGCGTGCGCTTCCAGCGATGTCAGGTGCTTTCTGGGAAACAATCTGGCAGCAACTTTCAGAAGGGCAAGGGGTATCCGTATGCTCGCATCCCTTTCATCCTTCTCATAAGTATCTATCTTGAGGAATTTCATGACCAGCAACGCACTCCACGTTGGAACCCTACTGTAAAGGTTAGCCGATATCCGGGACAGCTTTTGCGCCGGCGACAAGGCGATTTCAACAGCTTCCCAGCCCTCCTCCATCGTCTTTTCCCTCACCCTCATTCAGGCCTGTTTCACCCAATCCTTAAGTACTACGCCTTTTTACCCGCTGAAATAGGACGCCCTTACAACCGGGCGTTTGCCCCGAAAAATTTCGGGATTTTCGCCTCTCAAAATATGTCGCTGTCCCACGATAGCCGGGCGTTGTTCCGTTGAGGCTGATCGGCCATCAGTTTGAGAATAGAGACATCTGCCGGTGTACCGGTAACTCCCGATCAATAACCCTCTGAGTGATTGAAGATGAAAACAAAAATAAACCGACATCCGCTTAGCGCGGGCATACAGACAGCCCTGATCACGTTGACGCTGGGGTTTGGCGGACTGGCGCAGGCCAGCTCTCACGTATCCTGGGATGATATCGCCAACGACGCCAACACCCCAGAGGATGTGCTGGGTTACGGAATTGGCCCCAAAGCCCAGCGCTATAGCCCGCTGACCAAGGTCAACCAGGAAAACATCCATAAGCTGACACCCGCATGGTCGTTCTCTTTTGGCGATGAAAAACAACGCGGTCAGGAAAGCCAGGCCCTGGTTCACGATGGCACTATCTACGTCACCGGTTCCTACTCCCGTATCTTTGCCATCGATGCCCGCACCGGTAAACGCAAGTGGGCTTACGCCGCCCGACTGCCTGAGGATATCCGTCCATGCTGCGATGTGGTCAACCGTGGCGCAGCGATCTTCGGCGATAAGATCTATTTCGGCACCCTGGATGCGGCAATCGTCGCGCTGAACAAAGATACCGGTAAGGTTGTATGGAAAAAGAAATTCGGCGACCACCGTGCCGGCTATACCATGACCGGTGCGCCCACGCTGGTTAAGGACCAGAAGTCCGGCAAGGTATTATTGATTCACGGCTCTTCAGGCGATGAATTTGGCGTAGTCGGTAAGCTGTTTGCACGCGATCCGGATACCGGTAAAGAGGTCTGGATGCGTCCCTTTGTCGAAGGTCACTATGGCCGCCTGAACGGTGAGAAGAGCACACCTACCGGTGATCCGGCCGCGCCCTCCTGGCCTGATGATCCAAACTCTCCGACCGGCAAAGCCGAAGCCTGGAGCCACGGCGGCGGTGCACCCTGGCAGAGCGCCAGCTTTGATGCGGAAACCAACACCATCATTATCGGCGCAGGTAACCCGGCACCCTGGAATGGCTGGGCACGTACGGCTGAGGGGGGTGATCCGAAGGACTTTGACAGCCTGTACACGTCGGGTCAGGTGGGTGTAGATCCGACCACCGGTGAGGTGAAGTGGTTCTACCAGCACACCCCGAATGATGCCTGGGATTTCTCCGGCAACAACGAGCTGGTGCTGTTTGAGTATAAGGAAGATGACGGCCGTATCGTCAAAGCTACCGGACATGCCGATCGAAATGGCTTCTTCTACGTGATTGACCGTGAAAACGGTAACTTTGTCCGTGGTTTCCCTTTTGTCGATAACATCACCTGGGCGACCGGTATCGACCCCGAAACAGGACGGCCGATCGAGGTGGAGGGCCAGCGCCCACCGAAGCCAGAGGCAGGCCAGAAGCGCGGGGCATCCGTCGAAGTCTCCCCGCCGTTCCTCGGTGGCAAGAACTGGAACCCGATGGCCTACAGCCAGAATACCGGCCTGTTCTATATTCCGGGCAATCACTGGAAAGAGGATTACTGGGCCGAACAGGTTCAGTACAACAAAGGCAGTGCCTACCTGGGCATGGGCTTTCGCATCAAGAAAATGTACGACGATCATGTCGGCATCCTGCGCGCTATGGACCCGAAAACCGGCGAAATCGCTTGGGAGCATAAAGAGAAGCTACCGTTGTGGGCCGGCGTACTCACCACCGCCGGCGGGCTGGTATTCACCGGTACCGGTGATGGTTACCTGAAGGCCTTTGACGACCGCACCGGTAAGGAACTCTGGAGCTTCCAGACCGGCACCGGCATTATCTCCCCGCCGATCACATGGGAGATGGATGGCGAACAGTATATCGGGGTAACCACGGGTTACGGCGGCGCGGTACCGCTATGGGGCGGCGATATGGCTGACCTGACCAAGCCTGTACCTCAGGGCGGCTCCTTCTGGGCCTTTAAATTGCCAAGTTGGGCCAAATCAGTCGCAAGCAACTGATTCCTGAAGCTTTAAACGCACTTCACCTTTTTTTGCCCGCTCCGCTCGTCGCAGCGGGCTTTTTTAGAGTTCTGATCTGGAGTTCTGATATGAGATACCCACTCCCTAATAGGCCATCTGCCACCGCCGTGTTGGCCAGCGCCATATTTCTCTCTCCCTTCTGCGCCGCAGAAGAGACTGACCGCACGATCAATGGGTGCCACCTGGTGCCGAAAACCCAGTGCCAGGGGGCGGACCTGCGCGGTGCCGACCTGAGCAACCTGGATCTCAGCGGTGCCCTGCTTCAGGGGGCAGACCTGCGTGGCGCCAACCTGCGTCACACGGTACTCAAGAATGCCGACCTGGGCAAAGCACGACTGGACAACGCCGACCTGGCCCGTGCAGATCTTCGCCATGCCAATCTACGTGGTGCTAACCTGACTGAAGCAAACCTTGAATCCATTAACGGCTGGGCGATGTTCGCCCAAGTGGCGGATTTCAGCAGAGCAAACCTGCAGGGCGCCAATCTGGAGTTCGCCCGTATCAGCAAGGCGCGATTCCATAATGCCAACCTGCGGGCGGTCAATCTGGAGATGGCCTGGGCAACAAAAGTCGATATGAAAGACGCCTCGCTGGTGAACGCCAACCTGCAGGAAGCAAAGATGAGTGGCAGTAACTTCGCTAATGCCGATCTGAGCGGTACCCGTAAACACTATGCCAACTTTATGGATATCAATATGGAAGGATGCAAGGCCTGCCCGGTGGACTGGCAAAAGCCCTGGTAGCCTTTAAAGGGCAAGCTTCGATTGGTCAGGTTTCGCAGGGATATGTTGTAGGGGGTTAACTGCAAAGGGATGCGCTTTAATGGGGTAACCAGGCACTCCGGTTACCCCGGGCATTATACTGTGCGGGCCGCACCTTCTGCTGAACCCGCCACTTTCAGCACGCCGGTTTCAATCGCCAGATGAACCAGCTCAGCGGTTGAATCCACCTGTAGCTTCCCTTTCAGGATGGCGGTGTAGTTAGATACCGTCTTGGCACTGATACAAAGCTTCTCCGCTACAACCCGCACGCTGTTTCCTCGCGCCAGCATAACAAACACTTCAAATTCGCGCTGGGTCATCTCCTGCAGGCGCTGATCAGAGCTGCCGTGGGACTGGTGACGCATTGCCAGCTTCATTGCGATCTCATGCTCGACATAAATCTGCCCGGTCGCCACTTTCATAACAGCTTCAATCAGTACCTCAGGGGAGCTGTTCTTGGTGATATAGCCCAGCGCGCCGGTATCCAATGCCTGCTGCACCATCGGCATCTCTTCATACATGCTGAAAAACAGCACCCGGGCCCGATTATCACGGCGTAACATCCGCTGCGCCGTCTCGATTCCGCTGATGCCTGGCATATTGATATCCAGCACCACCAGGTCAGGTTGCTGCTGACTGTAGAGCTGGCAGGCCTCTTCGCCGCTGGCAGCCTCCAGCACCTCGCAATCCTGTAACATGACAGATAACAGGCTGGCATAGCCCTGCCTGACGACCGCATGATCATCAACAATCAGGATCTTCATAACACCTCCAGTGAAATATTCAGCGAAATACGGGTGCCGCCTCCGGCCACAGAATCAAGTTTCAGCGCGCCGCCCAGATAACGTGCCCGCTCGTGCATCGAATGCATCCCTATCCCCGGCTCTGCATCAGGCGACAGGCCATTGCCATCATCAGATACCCTCAGCGTCAGTTGCTCCGCACTGCGGCAAAGCATCACCTCCGCCACGGTTGCGTCTGCATGACGACGGATATTGTGCAAAGCCTCCTGCACCAGACGGTAGATATGGCTGCTATGTTCGGTATTCAGCTCAGGTAAGCCATCACTGATCGTCAGCCGCAGGGATATGCCGCTGGCTTCCTGCCACTGGTCAGCCAGGCTTTGCAACGCCTCAGTCAGTCCAAGTTTACTCAGGATCACCGGATGAAGATCCCGGATCAGGTGCCGGAATCCGCCCTGCATCGCATCGCAGTGCTGAATGATCTGTTTCGCCGTGGTCGCAACCAGTTCCGGTTGCCCGCTCACCTTGTCGATCATAAATGCCTGAGCGCGGATACCGGTCAGATACTGGCCGAAGTCATCGTGCAGCAGATGGGCCAGGCGGGTTCGCTCTTTCTCCTGCAACGCCATTAATTGCCGGCTGAGCTGGCGCTTATCACTCTGCTCCCGCTGCAGCGCTTCGGCCATGCGGTTGAAGTGTCCGGCAAGTCGGCGGGCTTCCGGCTGCGGATATCGTTCCAGACCCGTGCTAAAGGGGTGGGATGGCTTGCACTCCAGTTCTTTTAGCATCTGCTGGATAGGTTGCTGCCCCTGCCGGACAGCAATCCAGACGGCTATATTGGACAGCAATGCCGCCCCTACAAACAGCATCGCCAGTAGCCATGCCGATTCCCACACCTCATCGATCTCATCGGCAGGAGCGGCGACAACATACAGGGTCTGGCCATTGTCCAGCGGATAGCGCCAGGGGCGGGAGAAGATGTGGCTTTGCTGCCAGATAAGCTGATAAAACCAGGCCGGAATATCGCTGTCTGCAAGTGTTTCCGGATCAGACTGCGGCGCGCTGTTCAGATAGAAGCGGATATGACGGGTCGTCCCGTTTAGCAGGGGCCCCAGGCGTTCCGGGGCATAATCAGCTGCCTCGATCATCTGCTCGGCAACATGGATACTGGCACCGATCTCGCGCGCGATATCCTTACGCCCCTGGCTGATCAGGCCATAGAGCGTCAGGACCATAGAGACCAGGAACAACAGGCTGACCAGCAGGTGAAGTCGCAGCGGGGCTTTCAAGGGACACCTTCGCTCGGTCTATTGGCCGCTACGTCGTCACCGGCATAGCGGCCCAAAGACTTATTTAACGTTAAATACGCCGACCATACCTTTGCCTTCCAGCCCATCCATATAGAACTCGAACTTCCCGGGCTTAACCGGTACGAAGTAGATTTCAGCTTCGCCTTCATCTTCGAATTCCAGTTCGGTCAGACTGATCGCTTTGATTTCCATACCGCCGGCTTCCACCTTTCGCAGGAAAACAGAGGCAAAGAACTCCGGTGCCTGCACCGCATACTCTTTACGACCAGTGGAGATAATGGCCAGCTTATAGGCCGTACCGGTTTCCAGGTTATATTCGCTTTGCGACAGGGAGTAGTCGGAAGCTTCGCTGCCCATCACCAGATCAGGTAGTTTCTGTGGCTTGCGTGTCAGGTCACCCGCCGCTTGGGCCGTAGATACAACCATTGTCGACGCCAGGACTGCGCCTGCAAGCAGGGATTTTACGGATGGAGTCTTAAGCATTGTCATAGCAGCCTCTCTGAAAATTGTTGTTTTTCTACTGTCTACACATGCTACGAGACGGTGTTTTTTAAAAAATGCTACTTCAGAACTATTTGTTTTGTACTTTCTTCATATTTCTCCGCCAGTGCCTTCGCCCTAAGCTGAATGCAGAGTTTCCAAGGGGGAGTTACCTATGCGCCGTACTCTGGCTATCGCCACTTTGTTTTGCAGTTCCACAGCCTTTGCTGCGGAGAATACTGAGGTAAATATCGCCTATCTTGAATTCGTGCCGCCTAAGCCTCCGCTGCTGTCCAATATACTGCCGCCGCCGGAAGATGCCGGATTACGCGGCAGTGAACTGGCGATCAAGGACAGCAATACCACCGGACGCTTCCTGAAGCAGCATTACCAGCTGGAGACGCGGGTCAGCGATTCGCAAAGCGAGCTGTTACAGCAGGCTACTCAGCTACAGGCCCGGGGAATCAGCCTGTTTGTCAGTAATATGCCTGCCGATCAGCTGAAGGCCCTCTCCGCCAGACTCGGCGATCAGGCACTGATCTTCAATGCCGGCAGTGCCAGTGATCAGCTGCGCAGCAACAGCTGTCTGAACAATGTGCTGCATACCCTGCCCAGCCGCTCGATGCTGACTGATGCCCTGGGCCAGTGGCTGATCGCCAAGCGGCTCAATAAGTGGTTCCTGATCAGTGGTGATAAACCCGCAGATAAAGCCTATAGCGCCGCGCTGAAACGCAGCGCCAAGCGATTTGGCGGCAAGATTGTCGAAGAAAAACAGTGGAGCTTCGATACCGACCTTCGCCGTACCGCTCAGAAAGAGCTGCCGCTGTTCACCCAGGGCAAGGACTACGATGTGGTGTTGGTGGCCGATGAGCTGGGCGACTTTGGCGAATATGTGCAATTTAACACCTGGCTGCCCCGCCCCGTTGCCGGTACCCAGGGCCTTACCCCGGTTGCCTGGCATCGCGTGGTCGAACAGTGGGGCGCGGCGCAGCTGCAAAGCCGCTTTGACAAGCTGACCGGGCGCTGGATGACCAACAAGGACTATGCCGCCTGGGCAGCCGTGCGCTCGATCGCCGAGGCGGTCACGCGCACGAAAAGTAATGATATGAACACCCTGCGCAACTATATCCTCTCTGATCAGTTTGAACTGGCCGCGTTCAAGGGCCGTAAGCTCAACTACCGTCCCTGGAACGGCCAGCTAAGACAACCTATCCCGCTGGTTCATCCACGCGCGCTGGTATCCCAGCCACCACAGGAAGGATTCCTTCATCCAAAAACCGAGCTGGATACTCTGGGCTATGACGCCCCTGAATCCCAGTGCCAGATCTGACCCGACATGCCGAGACAATAACAATGAAAACACTAAACGCTGTACACGCTTTCCGACATGCCCTCAAACCGCTGGGCGCAGCCCTGCTACTGGCAAGCACCCAGACCCTGGCGGCTGTGGCCTACGTCTCTAACGAGAAAGATGACACCCTGTCGCTTATCGACCTCGACAGCCAGACGGTCATCGAGACCATCGATGTCGGTGAACGTCCGCGTGGCATCATCTTCTCCAAGGATATGAAATACCTCTATATCTGTGCCAGCGACTCCGACACCGTGCAGGTGATGGACCTGTCCAACCACCAGATTATTACCGAGCTACCCTCCGGCGAAGACCCGGAGCAGTTTGCCCTGCACCCGAATAACCGCTTCCTCTATATCGCCAATGAGGATGACGCACTGGTGACCGTAGTCGACACCCAGAGCAAAGAGGTCATCGCCCAGATCGATGTGGGCGTGGAACCCGAAGGTATGGCGGTGAGTCCGGATGGAAAATGGGCGATCAACACCAGTGAGACCACCAATATGCTGCACTGGATCGATACCAAAACCCACACACTGGTTGATAACACCCTGGTCGACCAGCGTCCCCGCCACGTCGAGTTCAGCGACGATGGCAGCCGGGTCTGGGCCTCCTCCGAGATCGGCGGCACCGTATCGGTGATCGATACCGACAGCCGCCAGATCATCGAAAAGCTCAGCTTCAAGATCCGCGGCGTGCATCCGGACAAAGTACAGCCGGTGGGCATCAAGCTGACCGCCGATGGCAAATATGCCTTTGTCGCCCTCGGCCCGGCCAACCATGTCGCCGTCGTCGATGCTAAAACCTACGAAGTACTGGACTACCTGCTGGTTGGCCGTCGCGTCTGGCACCTGGCATTTAACGAAGACCAGTCTCAGCTACTGACCACCAACGGCGTCAGCGGAGATGTGTCAGTGGTTGATATCGCCGACCTTAAAGTCACCAAATCGATCAAGGTTGGCCGCTATCCCTGGGGCGTGGTGGTTAAGCCCTGAGCCGAGGAGGCTTATATGAGTATCGCTGTTGCGGATATCAGTTTCAGTTACGGTCAGCGCCAGGCGTTGCAATCGGTCAGCTTTGAGCTGCAACCCGGGTGTTTTAACGCTTTGTTAGGGCCTAACGGCGCCGGTAAAAGCACCCTCTTCGGACTGCTGACCCGGCTTAATGCCCTGCAGTGCGGCAGCGCCAGCATCAACGGCCATGATATCCGCCAGCATCCGGCCAGGGTGATGTCGCAGCTGGGCGTGGTGTTTCAGCAGAGCAGCCTCGACCTCGACCTAACGGTACAGCAGAACCTGCTCTACCATGCTGCTTTGCATGGTATCGCCAGGAAACCCGCGCTGGCACAGATAGAGCTAGAACTGATGCGGATGGAGATGCTGGACCGGCTCCATGACAAAGTGCGCAACCTGAATGGCGGTCACCGCCGCCGGGTAGAGATCGCCCGCGCCCTGCTGCATCAACCCGGCGTATTGCTGCTGGATGAACCCAGCGTCGGACTGGACCCCGCCTCGCGCCGCGCCCTGAACCAGCACGTCAGACAACTGTGTGAAGACCGAGGCCTCACCGTACTCTGGGCCACCCACCTGATTGAGGAGATCGATCCGCAAGATCCTGTCCTGCTGCTGCATAACGGCCAGCTCAAGGCCCATAACAGTGGTCAGCAGATCTGCCTGCAGCAACAGGTCGACTCACTTAGCGAAGCCTTCCACCGTATCACTGGCCTGAACCGGGAGGCTGCATGAGTCATCTTGACGGGACATTGTCCCTGCCTGCCAGCGCTTACTGGCACTGCTTCTGCGGTATCCTTAAACGGGAATACCTGCGCTTTATCAACCAGCGCTCACGCTTTCTCAGTGCACTGGTACGGCCACTGTTGTGGCTGATAGTGTTTGCCGCCGGCTTTCGCGCCGCTCTGGGCATCGCCATTATCGAACCCTACGAGACCTATATCACCTATGAGGTCTATATTGCGCCGGGGCTGTGCTGCATGATCCTGTTGTTTAACGGAATGCAGAGCAGTCTGTCGATGGTCTACGACCGGGAGATGGGCAGCATGCGCGTACTGCTGATGAGTCCGCTGCCGCGGCAGTTCCTGTTGCTGTCCCGGCTGCTCTCCATCGCCATTATCTCGCTGCTGCAGGTGTATGCCTTTCTGGCGATCGCCCTGCTGGTAGGCGTCGAGCCGCCACTCGCCGGCTATATCACCGTGTTGCCGGCGCTGGTGCTGGTCGCCGTCATGCTGGGCGCGCTGGGATTGTTTATCTCCAGCCGGATCAGACAGCTGGAAAATTTTGCCGGGGTTATGAACTTCGTCATCTTTCCGATGTTCTTCCTCTCTTCGGCCCTCTATCCATTGTGGAAGATGCAGGAGTCCAGTGAATGGCTCTACTGGCTTTGCCGCATCAATCCATTCAGCCATGCCGTCGAACTGGTGCGCCATGCACTGTATCTGAAGCTTGATACCGAATCGTTACTGGTCACAGCCGCCGCGACAGCGGTGTTCTCCCTGCTGGCGGTGACGGGTTTCAATCCACAGAAGAACCAAAAACCGACCCGCTGACTGCTAAAATAGTACTTTAGTACTGTTTTTTTTACTCTATGGTTCAATTCCGACCCACTCCTTCCGGGGTGTGTAATAGAGGTAGTCAGAGGTCGCCCCCATAACCTACTGATCGGATTAGACTTTTAGCGACAATCCGCAGCAGCCAGGAGGAACCTCATGACCAGCGCTATCATGCTTTACCGGGGTATTGTCCCCGCCCTGCTGATCGCAGCGCTGAGCCTCAGCCAGGCGGCTGCGAACGGAGCTGAAGGTCACTGGCTGGATGACTTTAACGACGATATAGAGCTGTACTCCGTCGACGGCTACCGGTTATTGCGCTACCGCAGCCCGACACCCGCCACGAGTGAAGATGCTGTAACCCTGTCCACCGCACAGCTGAAACAGCTACTCGACAGTGCATCGCCGCCGGCGCTGCTGGATGTACAGCCACTACCCTGGCACAACGGTTTTTTTGTCCAGAAGGAAGCAAGGCAGCATATCCCGGGCAGTCGCTGGATACCCAATGTGGGACTGGGCGAGTTAACCACTGATCAGGAACAGTACTTTCGTGATCAGCTGGCGATCAGCAGTAACGGCGAAAGGGATCACCCGCTGGTAATTTACTGCCGTGCCGATTGCTGGATGTCCTGGAACGCGGTAAAAAGGGCATCCCGGTGGGGCTTTAGACAGCTGTACTGGTACCGGGAAGGCACGGATGGCTGGCGCGATGCAGGGCTGAAAATGAGCACCGCAACGCCGGTACCGCTGAATTGATAATAAAAAGATAACAACGACAGGTCTGGAGTAGAGCCATGTACAAAATTCTGATAGCTGATGATCATCCGCTGTTTCGCGAAGCGATCAACAACGTGATTCAGAGCAGCTTTCCCGGTTGTGAAACCGTGGAAACCCAGGACCTGGATTCCGCCCTGCAATTAAGCCAGGAAGCGGAGGATGAATTCGACCTGATCCTGCTCGACCTGAATATGCCGGGCATGAACGGCCTCAACGGCCTGATCACCCTGCGCAACGAATCACCGACCATCCCGGTGGTGATCGTCTCTGCCGAGGAGGATAAGCAGATCGTGCTACAGGCGATCACTTACGGCGCCGTGGGCTTTATCACCAAATCATCACCGCGCGAACAGATGGCCGAAGCACTGGAGCAGATCCTCGCCGGCAACGTCTACCTGCCATCGGATATCATCCGTTCGAACCAGAGTGAAACCCGCAGCCACCGCCGTAACGACGATAAGCAGATTCCACCGGAACTGCTCTCCTCCCTTACCCGCCGCCAGCTGTTGGTGCTGGAGCGTATGTCCGCCGGTGAATCCAATAAACAGATCGCCTACAACCTGAACATCGCCGAAACCACGGTTAAAGCCCATGTATCCGCCATACTGCGTAAACTGGGCGTACACAACCGTATCCAGGCTGTGTTGTCTGCAGGCAATATCGACTTTAGCGAATACTTGAAGCGCTGAATTACTGAAAGAGCCCGGGGACCGGGCTCCTACAGCGAATTCATTCAGCCCATAGTGTACTGTCATAGCTTTTTATCAGACCCACTTTGCATCCCAAAGAGGATATTGTCTGATAGATCCGGCTATCCCTGCTCTTAAAGGGTTTGCAACGATATAGCGAGCATAGTCGACCAGATTCTCCTCAGATCGAATTGCCCGGTCGTGGAATCCCCGCTGCCAGACCGGATCGATGAATCCCCGCTGCCAGACCGGATCGATGTGTTCTGCTATCCGGCGAACGCCTCTTGTGGTATCTGCCTTTACGTACCTAACCACTGAAGAAAGCTCGTAACCCTCTTTTAGCTGCATCAACCAGTGGAAATGATCCAGCATTACAACATAAGCCAGCGTATCGGCGGATTGCTGTGATCTGATAAGCGCTCTCACAAGGCAGCGCCCATATACAGATTCTCAAACAGCCTGACACGGCCTCGCGTACAGGCAGTAACCATATAGATCTGTGAATCAATCGATACCCGCCCCTTGCGCAACGCCTGACCTCGGACGTTGAATAAACTCATCGAGAACATCCTTGTATTCGATAAAAGATACAACCCTATAAAGAAACAAGGAAAGCGGTGAATTCCTTCTTTGCACTTGAAGAACAAAGCCATCCCTGGCGTCTTAGATACCGATTAATCCGGTAATTCGGTAGTGGTAGCAATCCGTTTTCGTAGCTCGACTATACGTTGCCTGATCGACTCGAGCTCGGCCACATCACCCTGACGGACGGCCCATTTGAGACGATGCTTCAGCCAGTAAGTCGCAATCCGGACTTCCGGATAAGGCGCCGGATGGACACCGCACTGGACTTTGCTGAGCCGGTGCCCGATGAAGGGATCATCTTCATGCGGTCCCCAGTCATCCTTATCGAAACTCACCTTATCCAGCCCGTCGATATCGAAATCGCCATGACCTCCGCGGCGATGTTTCCGATCATCGACTTTTCTCAGCACATCCCGGGTATCTTCGAGGTTAAAGGCACAATGCTCGGCGGCCAGTGACGCAGATACCTTCTCTTCCTCAGAGGTAGCCAGGGCATTGTGGTTGATACGCTCGATGGTTTCATCCACCAGCCGCTCGCAATCACGCAGGCTGTAGAAGGCGCTCCAGGACCGCATAAATGCCCCCATCAGGGCAAAGGCGTCCTTACCTTTTTTCTCAAGGAACTCCTCAATCGAGTCGCTGTGAGGATTCCCGGTACGGTCGGCCAGGTTAGGATTGCCCAGCACATTATGAAGCGCTGCATGGATATCCGATCCCAGGAAAGGCTCCCGGAAATAGAACATGGAGGCACCCTCAATGCCGCCACAGGCTTCTACTCTGTTCCGACGCCCTTCACCGCGATTCAACACCGCATGGTTATGGAAGAAGCTTTTCTTACGCACGGCCTCTATCACCGGCTGGATATTAAACGCTTCCGGCTCATCCTCGTCCGGTGGCCCCGGAGGGTTCACCGCATTACCTTCATCTTCAGGAATGTGCACACCGGTGAGTCGCGACAGTCGTTCGGCTTCTTTATTCACATCCGAATGCTGGCTGATATTGATCCCGGTACGGGAAACAAACGCAGGGTTGAAGCCCGCGCCCCCATTGGCATGACAAACATTACAACCGGCTTCATTACTGAGGAATATTTCCTTACCGGCTTCGGCGCGCGGGTCAGAGAAAACCATCTCATCTCCGGTCGCCGGGTTAGTGACAAAGAACTGTTCACGCCGTCCCAGCCACTGCTGGAAGGTGTCCATTGCATCCAGCTCTTCGCCGGTGGCAAAGCGGAAATGGTAGTTATCATCTCCGGCACCTGGCGTCAGGCCGGGGTTGTTGCCCTTCTCTTTGCGTAGCAGGTTCAAGGTAAAGTGCTGGGCAATCGCGCCGTTTGCAAAGGCCCTGAGGCAGCCATTGGCATCGGTGTCTACGTTGCCATGATGGAATCCGCCACGGGGTGAACCGATCGCAGCCCAGCCAAGCTGCGGCAAGGGCCCCAGACGAGTAGTAATCTCCGCTTCGGCTCCGGCCGGATCTGGCAGAGGAAAGGGCGCGGGATGCCCGCCACAATCGCTGGCATCCCGAATAGGACCAACGGTCATAGAGCCGCGGAAAAACGGTCCGGGATGTACCCCATCTGAGGTAGGTGGATCAGCAATCCCACCCTCGGTATTAAACAACGCCCGCTTGAGCACCAGAGTCGGGTTTTCAAGCCCCGGCACATTACTGGCCAGTACCTTAGCCAGATCGTCACCTTTGAGTTTGCGAATAGTGCTTGGAAATATGTTGTATTGCTCTGAAGGAATATGACAGGTACCGCAGGTACGCCCGTTGCCCTCGAACGTCTCCTCATTAAACAGCCTGCTACCCTCATCGATCTGCCTGATCCGCTCCAGACCGACTTCGGCATGGGCATATGTCAGGCCAAACACCAGAGTTAACGCCACAGACAACCTGGTCGGCGTAAACGTCTTCGTCCGTTTCATTTCTCTTCCCCCTGACCGCACGGGGATAGACAGATCTCATCAGATCAGATCAGTTGGCCGGATCGCTGCGCATTGCCCTTATTCAGGCAAAACAGATCCCTGTCGCGCAGTGCAAGCGTACCAATACCCCTGCAGTGGCGAATTAGATTGTGTTTTGGATTGTTCCCCTGAAAGACGGCTTCACATTCAGTGAACCTGTTTTCTGCGTACAGGGCCTTTCTTATAGCCACTGCGCAGAAATCTTGAACGTTTGATAAGAAAATAGTCTAGACCATTTCCTTAGTAATGCTAGGGTAATAGTACTATCAGGATAGACCGAAGGGCCGGGCTCAAAGTCAGAGTGTTCAGACGCTGGCCATATGCGGCCAGCGTCGGTCTGCAGCCGAAGGCTATTGTGGTGTAAAAGCGAACACTGCGACCTGCTCGGTGGTGTGTTTTCGCTCGTTATCTGCTGCCTGATCTTCATCAACCGCGATACGGACACCACTGGCGTCCGTGCTATCAGGGATGACCACCGGCCAGCCGCCATCACGGCCATCCATACCCGTAGCGCTGCTGATCACGACAGTCTCGTCAGAGGCGGTACTCAACCCGACATTATAACTGCCGTTCCCCATCCCCCGAATATAGTCAGCCGTTGTCAAAGCCTGGTAATTACTATCGCCCAATACCCCGGTCCCTGCTTCAAACACCATATAGCCAACAGATTCATCTGCCACCTCGGATACGCTGCCCTCTCCGATATGACGCCCCACTCTGAGGATCGAATCCGGAACCTTTGCGACAGCACTGCCGCGGGACCAGAACACCGAGTAGGATGCCTCATTCGCAGACTGAACCTGCCCCAGTACCACAGGCGAAGTATAGCTATTGAGGTAGCTGCGAGACTCACCGTTCCAACCGACATATTTGCCATCAACCGAGGTACTTGTGAAGCGCGTTGCTTCCATCTGAATACCATGCTCCGGCACGTTATAGACCCCCTCTTCCGCCACCAGATAATTCACCTGAACGGGTTCTACGGCAGCGCTGATATCATCGGTACGCTGTACCCTGATTTCGAAACTGTTGTTCCGGACGTTACGTACCCGGGTGACCAGCGGCACGCTCGAAGCGTTATATACCGGCGTGGTGACTATGACCGGTGAGCGATAGTTCTGGGGAAGCTCTACCTTCACCCAGTCGGTATTATCGACAGCGCTGATATTGCCGGCAAACAGTTCCGGGCCTGCGTTGTCGATAAACTCCGTTTTAGCGATATAGACATCCAGCCCCGGTGAAGCCTCAGCCTCTATCCAGGCGTTCCCGGGGCCTGTGGCATGAAAGGCCACTGTGCCGTTTTCCGCGAGGTCGATCCCCTGAACCGAACCACCCGCTGCCGCCGCCACATCCCAGGGCTGACTCACCAGAGATACGGTACCATTCAGACGATCTTTGACGTATACAAAGAAATCGGCATGGGTCGGAATAGCTCCCGCTGAGGGTGGATACTGGCTCGGCGGCATCAGGTCGCTGGTCATGGAACGCACCTGAGAACGAAACGCCACATAGCGCCCGTTTTCGGACACCCGGCCGCCGATACTATGCTGCTGAATAGACTGGCCATTGCCGTCCAGGCTGATCAGTTCGGTATTACCTGTCTGCCGATCGTGCAGATAAACATCCAACTTAGTGTTGTTGTCAGCTGCACTTAGCTGGCCCCAACTGGTGAAAACTACATAGCGCCCATCAGCCGACAGCGTTGGAAAGGTTGAAGCACCTCCGCTTTGGCCGCCGCTGCTGTCAACACTCACCCGCTCAAGCAGCCCCGTGGCAATCTCAAAGACAAAGGCATCCATCTTGTTGTTGGTATCACCTGGGACAAGATCACTGGCCGACGAATGAAAGCTGATAAAACGTCCGTCGGCGGAAAAGCCCGGATTGTAGTTACTGCCATTACTATGTACGCCCGTCAGGTTTGCACTGACCAGTTGCATCGTTTGAGCACTACGATCATATAGGTAAATATCAGACCGGTTACTGCCTGCGGGCGTCGCGACCAGATCAGAAGCATAGGAGGAGAAAGCCACATAACGACCATCAGGAGAGATCGCCGGGTACTGACTGGTGGCACCGGCGGCGTTACCTGACTGAGTCTGACTGATCAGTTCTACTGCTCCCGTTTGCAGGTCTTTCACATAGACCTGAACCTTCGAACCCGAGACCGTCTGGTTCACCAGATTAGTGCAGGATGATGAGAATGCGACGTAACGGGCATCGGCGCTTATTTCCGGGTCCCAGGCACCCTTGTCACACTGTGCACCGGCCGCATTGCGGCTCACCAGTGTCATTGCACCTGAAACTATATCGCGGAGAAAGATATCCGCCGCGCCGTTACTGTCGGGGTGCATCAGGCCCGGCTTATTGGAATGAAACACGACCTTACGACCATCAGGCGTCAGTCGCGCATGCTTTGAATCGCCGACCGTACTGTAAGGTGTTGCCATATTCACCGACAGGATGGCATTTTTGCCGTACTCAAGCCCGTCGATGATGCCATCGTTGTCACTGTCACGGTTAAACAGATCCAGGCCAAGCGCCAGCTCTTCATTGTCAGATAAGCCGTCAAAGTCATTATCGACTGCAACTGCGTTCAAGCTCGACAGCGCTACGGCGAGCGCCAATACCGAGGGTTTAAAGCCAAAACATGCCATACAAGTATTCCTTACCTGATATTTGAGTTATTTAACGCCCTGTCGGAATGAAAAAGCTGATTCAGTAGCCGGACTCCGATCATCCGTATCGATGTCGGATAGCACTACCAGAGAAACTGTTTTCAGGCTGACAGGAAAAAAGTGCGTCAACGCATGTAAGGGCCAGAGAGCATAGCGAAGGGAACAAGCACAATAGCAGTAGATTGCCTCATTATATCGTCCATGACATCGGGCCTTTGAAAGGCTAAAGGATATAACCCCTCGGGATGCGTACTTCCCTGAACACACCAATAAGTCGTCAGAAACTCTAACACTTCTGGCCGGGCAGTAAATACAAACGATTATTTAAAACTTTCGTTTACCCTGAACGGTTTGAAAAACAGATCCAGAGAACGGAGCAAAACGTAGGATATGCGTCGGAGTATGAGGTTTAAGAGATGGAAAGCGATAAGCCCGATATTAAACATGCCTTACAGGCGTTTCATAAAATTACCCGTTTTGGTGAACAGGTCGGGCAACGTTACTATCTGGATGGCTACTTTGCCTGGTCTGACGTCGACGGCTATACCCTGCAGATCGGGGACGGCCGCGTCAACCTATGGATCTACTTTCACCACAAGCATCGCACCGATCACCCTTCCAGATCGGATCTGGACGCGTTCTGGAGTGGGCTTCATCGGCTGGCAGCCAGGGAATTCTTATGAGCGTTCCGCGCGCTGCGCTGAAACCAGTGGTCTTTTACGATGGCAGCTGTCCGCTCTGCCGTCGGGAGATCGCACACTATCAGCGGCTGGACAGGCGTAATCGGATTCAATGGGTCGATATCTCCATCGACGCCTCACTGCTCAAACAGCATAAGATCTGTCCTGACAAAGCATTGCGACTGTTTCATGTCCTCGACAGGATGCAGCACCTTCATATCGGTGTGGACGCCTTCGTGATTGTCTGGCGCGAACTCCCGGGATACCGATGGCTGGCGCGGCTGGTAACGATATCAGGCATGACACCCCTGCTGAATGCCGCCTATCGCCGGTTTGCTGCCTGGCGGTACCGTCACCGAAGCTGCCAGTCGGTTAGCTGTACCCGCTCTTAGCCACATTAATCTGCACCACCCTGCGATTGCTATAATTACATTCAACAACTTCTTAACGAATCGCCCTGCCACGGGGCGTTTGTCACCTTAGGTGCCATATAGCCGGACTCCGGCACCTTCTTAAATTTATACCTGACGGACCAGAAACAACCTCTCAAGGGAGAGTTGTGATGGCGATCGAATTTAATCCGGTCAGGACGACCCCAGGCGTGCAGCCTGCCAATCAGGTTAACCGTGCCAGCCCGACTGATGCGGCGAATACCAATGTAGCCCCGGTTGAAACCCGTAGCCGGAAACCGGTCGGGGTCGAAGTACTGATACAGTTTTCCAACGAGTTGCTGAGCCAATCCAACTCCCTGCGCAGCAGTACTGAGGGCGTTAGCACCTTGCAGGTGATTGAAAACGGCATCGGTAACATCACCTCTACCCTCAGCGAGCTTAAGCAAATTACCGATCTGGTGCTGAGCGGCAACCTCGATGCAACCGCCCTGGAGTCGTTGGAAAAGCGCTCCAATGAACTGCTGGAACTTATCCTGCTGATTATACTAGGCGCAACATTTAACGGAGCCTCCCTGCTTGAAGATGACACCCGGATAGTGATCGAAACCGGGCCTGACGGCGGGAATTTTGAGGTAATCCCTTCGTTTAATATCTCCTCCGAACTGCAAAGCCTCGGCGTCTTCACGCTGGATATCAGAGACCCCAACAGTGTCGATATCATCCGTAACTCCGAAGAGTTTCTGCAAACTATCGCGCTGCAACTGGGTGAGCGCCAGGATAACCTGAATGACTCAATCCAGCGCCTGATCGATTTTACCTTCAACGGCGTTAATCCGGCCCTGATCCTGAGTGATTCAGGCTCGGCGGCTATCCTGACCGAACAGATCCACAATCAGCTTTGGGTTCAGGCCTCCCTGGCGCTGGCAGCCCAGGCAAATGCCAACCGTGATCTGGTGTTCCACTTACTTGCGCCCTAATAACGTCTTTTAGTTTTCTACTGACGCCCCTCAATGGCAGCAATGGCTGATCTGGTCCAAGCTTTACAGCAATGATTCCAGCCAGTTAGTCATGCGCAGCAATCGGATGCGGCGCAAAGGAGGCACAGCATGAATATCAAAACGGATAGCGAAGGACGCGGATTACACGAGCTGCCACCGCCGGGCACGCCCGATATTGAGATTGCCCGGGCGGTGCAACCGACACCGATCCTTAATCTGGCTCATGAGACACTCGGCCTGTCACCCGAAGCCCTGATCCCTCATGGCCACTACAAAGCGAAACTTGATCTGAGCAAGCTGGATGTCACCACACCGACCCGCCGTGGCAAACTGGTACTGGTCACTGCAGTAACGCCGACCCCGGCCGGGGAAGGTAAAACTACCACCAGTGTCGGCCTGAACGATGGCCTGAACGCACTGGGTGTGCGCAGCGCGGTCTGCCTGCGGGAGCCCTCCCTCGGCCCCTGCTTCGGTATGAAAGGCGGGGCCGCTGGCGGTGGCCGCGCGCAGGCGATTCCGATGGAAGATCTGAACCTGCACTTTAACGGTGACTTTCATGCGGTCACGGCTGCGCACAACTTGCTGGCATCGATGATCGACAACCACCTCCACTGGGGCAACGAGCTGGGCATCAATTCCCACCATATCAGTTGGCGCCGGGTGGTCGACCTGAATGATCGCAGCCTGCGCAACACTATGGTCGGACTCGGTGGCAGCCCCCACGGTATACCTCGCGAGACCGGGTTCGACATCACCGCCGCCTCGGAGATCATGGCGATCCTCTGCCTGGCAGAGAACCTCGACGATATGGAGCGCAGGCTGGGCAATATTATCGTCGCACGTAAGTTTGATATGAGCGCCGTAACTGCCCGGGATCTCGGCGTACACCGGGCGATGACTGTACTGCTGAAGGAGGCCTTTCAGCCTAACCTGATCCAGAGCCTCGAACATAATCCGGTGTTTGTACATGGCGGTCCCTTCGCCAATATCGCCCACGGCTGTAACTCGGTCGTGGCGACCCGCTCAGCACTCGCGCTTTGCGACGTAGCGGTTACCGAAGCCGGCTTTGGTGCCGACCTGGGTGCTGAGAAATTCCTCGATATCAAATGCCGGCTGTCAGGTATGCGCCCCGATGCAGCGGTGTTGGTCTGCACCCTGCGTGCGTTAAAGATGCAGGGAGGCGTTGCTAAGTCAGAACTGGAATTGCCGAACCTGCCAGCGCTGCGTGAGGGCACAGCCAACCTGAAGCGGCATATCGACAATATGCAGCAGTTCGGCCTCAATCCGATCATCTGTATCAACCGTTTCAGCAATGATCATGCGGAAGAGCTGGCAGAGGTCACACGCATCTGCCAGGCGATGGGCGCAGAATCCGTCTGTTCGGAGCACTGGGCGCGGGGAAGCGAAGGTGCACTGGATCTCGCCAGAGCGGTGATAAACCGCTTGGAACAGCCATCGCCCAAGGTGGAGTTGCTCTACCACGACGATATGCCGCTGCCCGATAAGATCCGTACCGTTGCCACCCGTCTGTACGGCGCGGCTGATGTCAGCTTCACCGCCGCAGCCGCCGCTAAGCTGGAAGAATTCCGTACACTGGGATTCGGCCACCTGCCGGTTTGTATCGCCAAGACCCAGTACAGCTTTTCATCAGAACCTGGCCTTAAAGGTGCCCCTGAGGGACATATACTGCCGGTCAGAGAGGCCCGCCTCGCGGCCGGGGCGGGATTTGTCGTGGCGATCTGCGGCGATATGATGACCCTGCCGGGATTACCCCGCCACCCGGCCGCTCTGGATATCGGGCTGGATGAGCAGGGTAATATCGAAGGGCTGTTCTGACAGTCTGCCGTTACTGAGCGGGTGACGACTTAAACCGACACTAGTCCGCCAGCCAGCGTTCAAAGCGCTGGCTGAGCTGGTCACTGTGGTCCAGCCAGAACTGGGAGTCCTCACGCAGGGAGTGCACCGTGTTCGATGGATGGGTCGGCAGACTCAGCGCCAGGCTTTCCGGAATCGCCCTGATGGCTGCCCGGTTGGTTACACCGTAGGGCATCGCTGCCGGAAACTTACTTGAGGCCTCGGCGGAACTGGCATAGGTAATAAACTCCATAGCCTTACTGGCGTTCGGACTGCCGCTGACAATGACCCAGGAATCGACCGAGAACATCTGCCCATCCCAGACAATCGCCAGGTTAGCGCCCTCTTTATTGGCATTACTGATCCGGCCGTTATAGGCCGTTGCCATTGCCACTTCACCATTGGCCACCCATTCGGTCGGAAGTGAGGCTGATTCCCACCAGCGAATATAGGGTTTCAGCTCTTTAAGCTTGCGAAAAGCCCGGTCCTGCCCGGTACGGGTTTCCAGGTAGACATAGACCTTCTCGGGTGGCACCCCATCCGCCATCAGGGCAAATTCAAGGTTGCCGCGCGGCCCCTTGCGCAGGGCACGGGTGCCGGCGAAACGTTGGATATCCCAGAAATCGACCCAGTTCTTCGGACCGCTGCTGAGCCTGTTCTTATCGTAGGTAATAACACTGGACCAGATAATATGCCCCACGCCACAGTCACTGACGCCGCTGGGCAGGTACTGGTGTGGTCCGCCCAGCTTTTGCCAGTCCAGACGCTGGAAATAGCCTTTTTTGCAGCCCGAGACCAGGTCAGGGTCTTCCACCTGCACCACATCCCAGCGAACCTGCTGTTGATCGATCATCGACTCGATCTCAGCGAGGCCGCCGTTATATGCCACTTCAGTGATATCAACCCCGGTTTCGCGGCTGAATGGCTGGTAGAACACTTCGCGCTGCGCGTCCTGGGTCGCGCCACCAAACGAAACCACGCTGATACTGTTTGCCTGGGCCGCACCGGCAACCAGCCCGGCCAGAGATAATGCGATAAATCCGTAACGATATTTCATAAATCGGCTTCTTATTGTTGTTATGGAATGAAATCACGGTAATTAAACATCCGTGTACAGCTGCCCTACCGATACCCTCCATTAGACTAAATGTTAATTAGACATCGGCATGGTGAGGCCAACTTCGTCGAAAGCGGAGCTAAAACACCGATAAAGACGGGCCTTCAAAGGATCACTTCCGTCGCCTGCGGATTGGCTTTCTTTCCAGCATTTTCTGAGCATCTGTCTCAGAACGTGGTAAGATGCGCGCAAAATCCGGAAGGCCCGCAGATTCCCGACCAGTCCAGGTCGATGCCCTTTCCCGATCATCCCGTAAATCCGGCCCGGCAACCCCGCCCTGACCTGACTCAGCGCAGAGCTAATCTATTGCTAATACACGCCTATCCAACGGGAATCTTATTAACCGCTACACACAGGACATAACCGATAATGAGCCAGGGTAAAAAATACGACTTCAGCGTAATGCAGGACGATAAAGGCTGGACTGCAGGCATTATCCGTAAGGTTTCCGCCCGCCGGACTGTCGTATCCAAAAGCAAGGATGGTTTTGCAACTGAAGCAGAAGCTATTGCCTGGGCAGAAGAAACCCTGAAAGGTTTCCTGGATGGCCAGACTCAGCGTAACAAACGTCGCGATGAGCGTCGTGAAATCCGCCGCGAGCAGGAAGCCGAAGCCGCAGCAGCCCGCGCCGCCGCTATTGCAGCCGCTGAAGCCGCCCGTGCGGAAGCCGCGGAAGACGACGACTTCGATTATGACGACGAAGACGATATCGTCGAAGAATAAGGGTTAAGAGCAGCTGCAAGCTGCAAGCTGCAAGCTGCAATGCTTAATTATCAATGAGTTAAAGAGTCTTTTTCAAGCCACTTGCGAGACTCTTCCACCAGTTCTGACTGGTCATCAAATGCCTGTAGAATCCGGGTAACTTCATCGATACGGCGCACGAAGCTGGCTTTGCGGGCACGTTCCTTTCGGGTGTGCTCGCCATCGCCATGAGGGCCGAATCCATCTAATGTCGGGACACCTTCGGCAGCGACAATATTGGCATCACTGGTTGCCGTCCGCCGCTCTGTTTTCAGCGGGTAGCCCAGCCACTCCTCGATCTGCTCCAGCCAGTCAGCCTGCTCCATATCCGGCGCCATCACGTCACGCTGTATGCCGCCACTGATTTCGATATCGACCAGCCGCAGATTACTGGAATCGAGTAACTCTGAAAATTCGCCCAGCAGTCGCTCCCGCTCCGGAATTGACGAATAACGCACTTCAACCAGTAACTCGACTTCAGGCAACACTTTAGCGGCGACTCCATCCTCTCCGATACGGGCAACACTGACACAGGAACCCCGTTCCGGGTCCGACAGTGCGATCAGCGCGCTGGCCAGCCATCCGGCGGTCTCCGTTGCATTGGTATGTTGGGTATACAGACTGCCTGCCTGAAATGAACGCCCGGACAGCCTGATGACATAGGCCGCCACTCCCTGGCGTCCGGTCACGACTTCATGCCGTGAACCGGCTGCGGCAAATACCAGACAACTGTCATACTCGCGCGCCAGCGCCGCAGTCAGACTGTGACTGTCGCCACTCCCGCCTTCGGCATCACTGACCAGTAACAGATCGACATTGGCAATCCGGCCACGCTGTTCGTGCAGGTTACGCAGGGCGCAGACGGCAACGTAGTTGCCCCCCTTCATATCACAGACGCCAGGGCCATATACCCAGCCATCATCTTCGGTAAATCGGGGGGAATAGTGTGCGGGCGATCCGGTATCCAGATGGCCGAGTAACAGCAATCGGGCACCCGGCCGCCTCTCTGAGCGAAACATCAGGTGGTCGCCAATCAGCTCGCGCTGGTAGCGTTCGACCTCAAACCCGAGCGGCTGCAACCACTGCGCATAAACTGCGCCATTTCGGTCTACGCCCGCCTTATCGGTGGTAAAGGCATCCAGGTTAATCAGTCTTTCCAGCTCTTTGAAATCCATTCGCGCCTCCGCATCATTGCAAATCATGCGTTGCTATCGCAGCTCCTTATTCAGCTAAGCCGATACCGCCGGAACCCTACCCAAAGCAGATGACGACAGAATGAAGGCCCAACTGTCATCAAACTGTTACCCGCCATATTCAGGATAGCGGGCTTTTTCAAAACCGCGTGCCGCCGCAAGCCTTCAGGCCCTGGCGATTTAAACTGCCTCGCTGCCCGGACCCATGCGGTGATAAGATCGCTGTGCTCAGTCACTCAGCAGCTTTCTATAGCGCTCCGCCATCTCAGCCTGACTTTCGACTGCGACCTGCTCACCAGGCTGGTCATTAACCATCTGGCCCAGAGAGGGAAATTCACGCCGGTCGATCTGACTCCCGGCCTGCCATAATCCTGCTCTCATTAGCGCTTTGGCACAATGGAGAAATACCTCTTCGATAGCGACCTTGATCACCGAAACAGCCGGATGCTTCGGATGGGCAAAGCGTCCGAGGTAATCGCTATCGGTACGTATTTCAGCGCGTCCGTTAACGCGCAGCACCTCATCCATACCCGGAATCATAAACAGGCAGCCGATCCGACCGGTTTCCAGAATATTGATATGGCTGTCCAGCAGGTTATTCCCCCTGGCATCCGGAATCAGCAGCGTATGATTGTCGATGATCTTAACAAACCCGGGCGCGCCACCTCTTGGCGAGCTGTCACAAAACCCACGGCCATTAGTGCTAGCCAGCACAACGAAGGGAGCCATTTCGATAAACCGCACAGAGTGTTGTTCCAAGGCAGCAAGTTGCTTGCGCTTTACCCGATCCACCGGCTCCCCGTAGATCTGCCTTAGCTGCGCTTCGGTTTCAATTTTCATGGTTGCGACCCTGCCCGTTCGATTGTGGCTCCACCCTACCACAACCTGGCAGCAATAAAGCAGAGCCGCCTTTCTCTGCGAGCTAACCCAGCACCGGCATCAGGATCAGGTGAAAGCCAATCCCGGCTATCGCGGCACCGGTATAACGCAATACCGCCACCCCTTGCTGATAACGCTGTGAAACCAGGCCGATGACGACTCCGGCAATATGGATCGCCGCAGTCCCTGCAACAAAGCCCAGCGCATAGAGCACCGGCTTTGCCAGATAGGGCATTTCGGTACCGTGAGCATGACCGTGGAAGATGGCAAAGAAGCCGACGAAGGTAATCGCCAGCAGAGCGGAAAATTTGCTTTCTGCGGCAATGGCGATTCCCAGCGCCAGTACCGATATCGCAATCCCTAGCTCAACCGAAAACAGCGGGACTTTCTGCATACCGGCCACACCGCCCAGCAGCATCAGAAATACAAAGGTTAGCGGCACCTGCCAGATCGCCCGACCGCCCATCTGAGCGCTGAGCACGCCCACACTGATCATTGCCAGTAAGTGATCAAACCCCAGCACCGGATGGCTGAGCCCTGCCATAAAGCCACCGCCATGCGGGGCAACATAACCGACCTTCTCCGCCGCATCATGGGCCAGGGCCGGCAGCGCGGCCAGGGACAGTATTGCGATGTAAGAAATCTGCCTGAATCCAGCCATCTTGCCCACTCCTGCCTGTATTCCATTGCCACAAGTATAGGCAGCACAGTGGCTGTGCAGGTCAGTAAATCCGGTTAACCTGCCTGTTTCCACTGGATATAGCCGGACAGCGTCACACCCTGGGCGGCAAAGTATCGTTGTGCATCCGGGTAGTTAGTGGCCGATACCAGGCTTGGGATAATCTTCGCCTTAGCCGCGCTATACTGGCTCCAGCTCAGGGCCGGATCGGCATAGTCGTTGTGCGACTCCTGGCCGCTGCTATAAAGCTGGGGAGAGATAAAGTCGATATTTCCGTCGCTGAACAATGACTCCATCAGGACCACCCGGTCAGCAATCCCGTAGGGCGCTGAATGACTGACGGTTACCAGCACTTTAAAGCCTGCCGCCTTAGCACGCTTAAACGAGGCCGCAAAGGCATTCGCCAGACCGGCCTCACCGGTTTCGATATCGTAGGCCAGCCCCTTATAGCCACTAAAGCGTCCCTGAACGATCGCCTGATCGATCTGATCGAGAAACGCACGGCTAAATGCGCCGGTCGTCTCCGAGCCACCCCCGAGGGAGATATAGCGCTCGCCCTGCAGGCTGTCTCTGCAACGGGCACTGTCGGTAATTGCCTTATCGACATCCGCCCAGCCGCTAAATGCGATAGCTATATCAGCGCCGGGAAGCGGTGCTGAATCAGTCCATGTCCAGTCCCAATAACCAACGTGTTCAGCCGCCACTGCAGGCTGGCCTGTCGCGTCGGTTGAAGTTGAGGTTGTCGCTGTAGCAGCAGGATCCTCTGTGGCGGGAATCAGCAGCCGTTGTCCGGCATGGATGATGTCAGGGTTAATATCGGGATTGGCCGCAGCAATCTGCGACCAGCTGAGGCCCCGGCAGCGTCCTATCTTGGCGGCTATTGTGGAGAGCGTATCGCCCGGCCCGACCTGATAGTTCCAGTAAGCGGCCCCATCATTACAGGGGATCTTAAGCGTTTGCCCCAGGCTGATCAGGTTGGCATCGGCAAGCCCGTTAGCTGTGGCAATCGACTGCCCGCTGACACCACTACTCCGGCTGATGTTGTTTGCGATCGCCGAAAGGCTGTCACCGGGTTGAACGCTGTATTTAAATACGATAGTCATCACCTGTCCCTGTTTCGCTGCGGCACCGTTTCGCTGCAAGACAGCCTGAATACCAACTCTAGCGCCTGACTAAGATTTATGCCTTATCATTCAGCCCATTAGATCCTAAAGGGCAGGCGCAACTAAGCCCGCTATTAAAACCTGAACGACACCCGCAGGCCTTAACCTGGGTCTATTTATTAACACCATTTATGCAACTTACCCTTACGAATAAAGCCATTTATTACGTTTTCAGCACCATGTTAAGCTCCGCTGCATACTTTCATCACCGGAGATAACCATGGACCTGACAACAGCGATCACCGAAAGACGCTCAGTAAAGCATTTCGATCCGAGCCACCGCATGACGGAAGCAGAGGTCGCCACCCTCTATGAGCAGGCCCTGCTTTCGCCGACCTCCTACAACATCCAGCACTGGCGTTTCCTGCGCATCACTGATGAGAACCAGCGTCAGGCTGTCCGGGCAGCGGCCTGGGATCAGGCTCAGGTCAGCGAAGCCTCAGAGCTGGTACTGATCTGCGGTGACACCAACGCCTGGCAGAAATCACCAGAGCGCTACTGGCAGGATGCACCGGAAGATGTCCAGGCGATGCTGGTACCGATGCTGCAGGATTTCTACAATGGCCGAGAGTGGATTCAGCGTGACGAAGCGATCCGCTCCGGTGCGATGGCAGCCCAGACCCTGATGCTCAGTGCCAAAGCGATGGGTTATGACTCCTGCCCGATGATCGGATTTGATCAGGAGCAGATGGCGAAGATTGTTAACCTGCCGGAAGATCATATCTTCGTGATGATGGTGGCAATTGGTAAGGCGGCTAAGCCTGCCAACGGTCGCGGTGGTCAGCTACCTCTGAGCGAAGTGGTATTGCAGAACAGCTTCTGATCAGCGGCTAGAACGAAAGCGCCCGGACTCTCCGGGCGTTTGAATGTTTCCAGCCTGGTAATCAGAACTCCGACTTCGCCACCGTTTTCAGCCAGATCGGGTTGGAATAGGCTTTGTGTTCCTTGCCATCTTCCACCACCAGCGCCAGCCAGCCGGACTGATGCGGCACGTCGAAGCTGACACTCTGCTCATCCCCAACCAGTGCCTGTTCGGAAATCACCCCGTTGTTGCCGATCAGCTTTACTGTCTTCAGGCCGTTAACCGACAACAGGTCAAAGCTGATCTTCTGCGGCTGGCTTTGAGTCAGCTTCAGGGTATCGCCAAACATCACGTTCTGCGGATAGATCACCGGCCCGAAGGACACATAGCCACGGCCGTTTTTCATCGCCTGAGCGAAGCTGTCGGCACTTGGCTTGCTGCCGGTATAGACGAACATCCGGTTATGCCCGGTCGTTTCATTCCAGACATCATGGGTATCAGAGCCCGCGGTATAGTAATACGGCAGCCCTTCACTCCAGAGCGCCCGCGCTTTCTCGATCGCCTTCTGGTATTTCACTTCAGCATTGATCTCAATCAGATCGATACCGGCGTTAAAACCACCCGGCGCAATCCCCTTCTCCAGACTGCTCATATAGCCGTACGGGATAAACGGATGGTTGGACGCCACGTTGATCGCCCCCATACGACGGGCATCCCGGATAATGCTATGAATATCATCTGTACCCGGATCAACGCTTAGCTTAGCCCCGATCTTCAGCGGAAACGGGTTAAAGTGCCCCCAGGATGGCGACACCTCCATCGAAGGCACGAAAGGCACACCGCGCTGGGCTGACAGCTTGCTGATCGCCTGGTGGTTTTTGGTGGAATCATGGTCACTGACGAAGGTCACATCCAGGCCTGCAGCAAGCTGGGAGCGCACCAGGTATTCCGGCGGCGTTGAGCCTTCCAGCACATCGGCATGATGGTGCAGATCACCGGCATACCAGCCGCGCTCGGTCGGATAGGTCCTGATCTCGACCTTGCTGGTCAGATCGGTGGTCTTATTCGGCTGAACCTTCGCATCCACCAATGCTGCTTTTGACAGGAAATCACTGCCCGCTGAGACTTTAAGCTGGTAGTCGCCCGGTGCCAGGGTAAAGCGCGCCTGACCAACCTCGGTCAGCTCGGTAAAGAAGGTCTTAGCACCGAGGAACTCGATCAGCGGCTTATTGCCCTTCTCGATCTGAATCTTGGCATCACGCGGCAGGTTAGTGTTGGCGTCCACCACCTGAATACTCACCTCGCCCGGTGCCAGCAGGTCATCGAATGACAGGCTGGATCGCTTACCCGCGCCAATACTGACCTTATGCTTGCGGCTATCGGAATATCCCTTGCCGGCGGCATAGACTTCGTAGTCACCCACCGGCAGATCAAGCTGGTAGCGCCCCTTCTCACCAATCACCCAGATATAGGGGGCACCGTCCTTCAGCACGATCACGGCGGGCGCCTCGACCACTGCGCCATCCCGGGTTTTCACGCGGCCACTGAGGCTGCCGGACTTAAGTTGCTTGCGCTCGATCTCAGCCTTGACCACCGGTGAGATATCGCCACTGCCCAGCACCTGGTAATCGCCTTCAAAGGTGACCGTCTCCCCCTTCTTCAGGCCATGTTTCTTGTACAGGTCACGCGATTTGTATTTGAGTTCGCTGAAGTAAGGCGCGTGCAGGGCGATTCCCCAGTCAGCGTCATAACCCACGAAGCGATCGGCAATCGGATCTGTGACCACGGCCTCTTCCTGTCCGGCATAACCCGGTACGGCAAACTTAAAGCCACCGTCCGGCCAGAGGGTGAAGCCGGAGATCAGCTCGTCCAGATCGTCGCCTTTATTGGTCATGCTGGTCTTCACATGGATCAGGTCAGAACCCTCTTTAAGGGTATAAACCGTGGTGATATCCACCTCGCCGAAATCACGGCTGACCTTAACCACCGCCTCCTGGGGCGTGTCTTTCAGCACATCTACTTTCTGGTAGGTATTGGGCCAGCCGGACCAGTTGTTGGGTATGAAATCGGCAAAGGCCACCCGGTCATTACTCAGACTGCCATCCGGCTTCACATTGGCAATATCAACGATACAGCCTCTGGCGACACCCCAGGGGGGTGCAGAGCCGATCGCCAGCGAGAACGCCAGCTTATCGTTGCGGATGGTCATATCCTGTTCGCTAATGGCGTTACCTGCGGGAATGCTGGTTTTCCCTTTGGAGATCGATACCGCCGCCTGACTCTGGCCGACCATACCGAAGGTGGACGCCAGGACAACAGCACTGGTCAGTGCCAGCTTTGGATAAGGGTTCTTCATCAATCAACACCTTTTGACTTCTTATTATTCGATGGCTAAAACAACCAATCTTTTTTAATTGATCGTTTAATTAAAGAAAGAATTATCCGAACCCCGGAATATGTCAAAATTGTTACAACTGTCGTTTCCGGTAACGATCAAGACGGTGCTTGCGTTTGTTAAAACAGGGTTAAACAGCCCGAAGTACTTAGGGTGAAGCAACCCGGCAACGGCTGGCACGGAATCCATTGCAGTCGTAAATGACTCTTAGCCCGACCAGCAATGTCGCCCACAGATCATAGCTGGTCGCCAAAAGGTAAGAGTTATGGATTGGGAAAATTTCAGCTAATGGTTCGCATTAGAAAATCTATTGATAAAATCCATCGACAGCAGAAATGCTAACAGCGCCAGGCATAAAAAAAGCAGCTCAGCGGCTGCTTCAGTTATCCGGTTTTCTGGCTGTTACTGTGCCTTACGGCACAGCTGATAAGGGCAGAATTACTCGCCCGCGGCGACAAAAGCGATCTCAGCCAGGTAATCAGGGTTTGCCAGCTCGGCCTTAACGCACGCACGGCTTGGCGCAGTTCCTTCCGGTAGCCAGGCTTCCCAGGCTTCGTTCAGCGCCGCCATATTGGCAAAGTCAGTGAGGTAGATGGTGACCGAGATAAGACGGGATTTGTCACTGTTAACCGTGGCCAGGGAGGCTTCCGCCTGCTCGAAGATCTGCGCCAGCTGTCCGCTGATCCCTTCGCTCAGATCACCTTCAGGTACTTCAACAAAATGCGCCATGCCATTGAAAACAGTAGCGTCAGACCAGCGTGCGCATGGGTTAATACGTTTGATTTCCACGATCGATTCCCGACAAGGTTTAGAAAAAGCGGCATCATACAGCGATAGAAAGCGATCAGGAAATGTTTAGGCTGACGCAACTGCCATCACAGACCCGATAGCGAAAACAACCTCGGCCCGGCCTCACGACTGACGATCAGCCCGAAATCTGAAACTGAGATAGACGATAAGGGCTGCACTGATATGAAACACCGTCAGGGCAACCAGCGGCCCGGATACCAGGCCATCGGCAATAAAACCCGACAAACGGGATAAGTTCTCTGTGAATTCAGACATCACTACGCATCCTCGGAACCTAAGAGATCAATCGCAACGGGCCTTAAGCAAGCCCCCGGTAACCCGGCCTGAGCTGACCGGGTTAAAGCTTGTACTCAGAAAAGGAACTATCGGATCAGAATGACTGACTGGGCGTTTCCTTACCCATCACCCGAGCGCTGGCAAGGGTCTTTCCAGCACCGCCTGTCCCGGATGCCCGTGCAGTTGGTTATAGCGGTTGGTCGAGATAATATGCTGGAGCAACAAAAACGACAGCGTCAGCAAGGGATGGCAGCGGGCAAGGCAGTTCGGGGAATCACACAACCCAGCGCAGTCACCGCCACCCGGTGCAGCAATTATGGAGCCGTCATAGCAATGCACTTACATGGCGATCAGACCTGACAGTGGCAACTCATTCACGGTCAGGGCACGGCCAGATGCAGTGCGAAATCAGGCAGCCTTTTCGGAGAAAACGGTTAATGCGATCCAGGGCTCGACTTCGCCGGCAAGACTCATCGCCTCGCCCAGCTGGATATCAGCCACCATAAAGCCCGCATCCTGCAGATAGCTGCATAATGCTTGCTGGGAGTAGTAGCTGTAGAAGCGGCCGATCTTATCCCGGGTAGCACCGCTACCCAGCTTCATCGCCAGATGCATTACTCCATGCGGTTTCAAGGCCCGGTTCAGCGCACGCAGGATATCCGGAAAGACCTCCTCCGGGGCATGCAGCAAGCAGAAGTTCGCCCAGACGGCGTCATAGGTATTGCTGCAATCGATATCCTGAAACAACGCCTGCCGGGCGCCGATATCAAACTTCTCATTGGCCCACTTCACCATCTCTTCGGAAGCATCAGTGGGATCAACCCGCAGCCCATGATCACGCATTGTCACCGAAGAGAGCGCCGGGCCGCAGCCAAGATCCAGCACATAGGCCTCCGGCGCCAGCCGGGCGATAAACTTCAGTAACAACGGATCAACCGCTTCCGGGTCGATCACCTCGACATAGCTTTCGACCTGATCGTTATAGACGTCAATGGTTTCCTGATCAGCCATAGTGGTGTTTTTCAAGATAGTCTCGTCCTGCAAGGTAGTGTCGTCCTGATAGTTACTGTTACTGGCGGGTACCCTGTGCCGGGCCCGACGGTTGCTCACAGAGATGATAAAGCACGGCCATCGATGATGCCGAAGGCGATCCGGGGAAGCAATAGAGGAAACTGAATAGCGGCAACCCACACTCTCACCCGCGCTAAGCGGTTAAAAAGAACGCACAGGTAGTGCTTGTCCTGCCCCGAGACAGCTACAGCGATTCCGGCGCAGCTACCGTCACCTCCACCACCAGGTCGGAAACAAAACAAGGTGTCTCAAACTCGTCGGGATAGCCACCGGGGTTAGCGATAACCCTTGTCCCCTTACAGACTAAATCAACCGGTTCATGCACATGTCCGTGGACCCAAAGGACAGCTTTCCCCATAAACTGATGCAACCGGGATGCAAATACCGGCGACAGCGAATCACCCCGATAGCGGGTCGGGATACAGTCGGCGAGTGGTGCATGGTGCGTGATAACCACCTTAGGTCCACAAAATGGAGTAGACAGCTCACGCTCCAACCAACTGATCGCTTCACGATGCAGGCGCTGACTCTCCTGCGGTGTAAACGCCGTCCCATCCGGCTGCTCGATCAGACTGAAATCAGGCACGACCGCCAACGCCCGCTCATAGGTCATATCAGCCTCGTAATCGGGATCATCCGCATACAGGGCAAAATCGGTCCAGAGGGTGGTACCGATAAACTTAACTCCGCCCAGTTCAACACTGGTGTTATCAAGCAGATGGACGCCCAGGCGTTCAGCTTCAGAGCGCATCTCGGCCCGCAGTGCAGGCATCGAGTGGCCATAGAACTCGTGATTGCCCGGCACGTACAACACCGGCACACCTGCAAAGCGCTCGGCGGCCCAGGCGAGCCCTTGCGTGCCGGTGTAAATATCTCCCGCCAATATCACGGCATCTGCCTCTACATCGGGCAGATCCAGCCCTTGCGCGTAATGCTCCAGATGCAGATCAGATAGAATCCTTAAACGCATATCACCTCCCTGAACAGATGCTGTTTTGAGATCAGTGATCCGATCAGTTAGCGTTTCTCAGACCAGACCGCAAACTCATTGCCGCTCGGCTCAGTAAAATGGAAACGACAACCGCCGGGAAAATCGAAGATCTCCCGCACGATGACACCACCATTGGCGGTCACTTTACTCAGGGTCTGATGGATATCGCTGCTGTAGAACACCAGCAGTGCCGCGCCGTTTGACGTCTGGCTACAGGCATCTGCCCTGAAGAAACCACCGTCCAGCCCCTGGTCTGCAAAGGCAGCATAGTCCGGGCCATAGTCAACGAACGACCAGCTAAAGACAGCAGTAAAGAACGCTTTAGTCGCTTCCAGATCCTTTGCCGGAAACTCTACATAGTTAAGCTTTTCGTGGGTGTTCATCATGTTTTCTCGGTAGTTAAGCCCGTTTAGGGCCATCAAAATAATTTCAAGCACAGAGAGTATGAGACAAACAGCGCTAAGATCCAGCTACGCGGGCTTACGACAGCTTGCACTCAACAGGCCAGGATAAACCTGACCACAGCACAGAAGGTATCGACTAATCGCGGGGCAATCGGATGCATAACGCCTGCGTATGTATGAGGTAGCGCAGACCTCCCGGCATCATAGTGATACACATTACGGCATCGCTATGTCTTGCATCGCTTCGGCCGCGTGAGTCTTACATTATTCAGGCTAACCCTTCCCACCCAATACCCGAAGCGCCCGTCAAAATCATCTCCGATGTTATAGATAAAATTTACCTCTTCGAGCAGCCTCTTAGAGCCAAACCTAGTCTCAATATACACAGCCTCACCCGTTCGAAGTTCCACCAACTTCAACTCAACAACACTTGGAATGACCGGAATATCGTTAATAGTTCCACCTTTCAGGGTTGAGAAATGCAGTTCATTTTCGTTGTCACTGTTCTTGAAAAACATGCTTTTATTGACACCAGATAAAACCCGAATGTTCTTTTCTGAAATATTTTTCAGATAAAATCGTGCAAAGTACTCATAAGGATAGCGGTGCCCTGCCTCTGTTTTCTTGCATAGCAACATCGGTGAGAACATCTCAAGCTCAGAGGATAAAACACTTGAGCTTAAGAAAAACAATAAGGTTAAGGTGAAAGCCTTCAATTTTTAATCCCCTGAAGACATACTGTTTCTATATAAAGTCAGTAATTTATTATGAGCCCAGGACAATAATTCATATATTGAACTCTCAACCCCAATCACTAATTCCTGACCTGACCGTTAGCTAATTTGACCTCATAGCTCATGTAGCGGACATCAAACGGAAGATGTGGAAAGGCCTTTACCTCACCTTCAATGAACCCCAGTTTCAAGTACCAATTATTAAGTTTTTTATGCTCAGCAATTATGCCGATGCTAACTCTTTGAATGTTTTTAGGTGCTGTGTATCGAACGATGTGTTTCACCAGTTCCTCCCCGATGCCATTATATCGGCACCTTGGGAGTACAGAAATTACGATTTAGGTAAGCAACACCAAGTCTTGGATTATCAAAAGCTACGCGCCCGACACCTACACTTCCTGTTTCATAGATGCAGTACTTTTCGCCACGGCGAAACCCGGATAAAGCCCAGTCTTTTTTACAGAATCAAGGATGCTTGGGATTCTTGTCGATATTCAGGCCAAATACTTCAGCTACATCCTTGTTCGATTCGCTGATGATCAATGAGATTTCTTCATCATCATTCTCTGCCATTGCCACTATGCTCATGTAATTCCCTTTACACTCTTCACCCAGTATAAACTACGCCTGCATTATTAGCTGGCTCGGAGTGCTACAGAAAACCGCTGATCGTCTCTCGACAATATGCGTCTGTTAGTCTTACGCATGATATGAACAGCCTTCGATTAGTATCTGGCCATTATGCTTTCTAAAACCGTAGATCAGTAGACCGGGCTCTGCTCGTTTTTCCAAATCCACTTTCCACAATACAATCACATGATCTGGATTTCTATGTATGGCAACCAAATCAGCGATTGTGTGCTTGCCATATATGTCGTAGTTTTCTTCAATTTGCCGATTGAATTCTTCTTCGGGAAAATGTTCAGCAGGATCTTCATCAAGAAAGTATCGGACAAAATCACTGTAGCATTTTTCATTCCATGCATTCTCGGTGTGCTCAGCGAGTGGCCTTACTATATCGAGTATTTCCCTGTCACTAAGTTCTTCAGTTTTCATCGTATTCTCCACAATTTTCACAAAGGCTGACACTCACTGCGTCCAATGCCTTTTGCGGTTGGCTGCATTCTCTAAGTATCTGAACTATACTCAGGAACTAACATCACAATGCCATCTGTAATCTCATTTCTAAGCTTAGAGAGCTGCCTGGCCTCTGCAGTATCATAGAACTTCTTCGCAGTATCGATGCTTTTAAACTTGTACATAACCATATTAGTATATGGCGTACCTTCAAGAACGCGTACACCGCTGCCGACGACTAATTCGCCAGAGTACTTTTCCAGAACAGGAAGAGACAGAGGGCCTAACTCACTGATTCTCTCATCATCCAGGATATTATAGTGATAGATTATATATCCGCTCATTAGTGTATTACCCTTTATCAGTTAACAGAGCTGCCGGATCAAAATTTTTATTTTAAAAATACCCACCTCAGACACTCCCCTATTTTTCTTTGAATTAAAGCGATACAGCAGTAATCAACAGAGAGCGAGGTATGTTGATCGAATTATTAGGGAGCACCCATGAGGCAAGCCTCAGGGGTTATTTCGCCTATTGACTCGGGGGCGGCTCATATGTGTTATGCCGTATTCCACTCATTTGGGCTTTTCTTCGTGAACCAGCATGTTCATAAATTTTGCAAACCGCTTTTGTCTGGTTTCTGGTTTCTTCGCACTTGTCAATCCGTACGCTATAGCATAACGACTCGATTTATTGAGCGTTTCAAAAAACTGCTTCACATTCGGCTCGCTCTCCAATGCTGCCAGGAAATCCGCGGGTACTTCCATTTCGCTTACCACATAAGCGTTTTCCCAACGACCGTCAGCTTTCGCCGCACGAACATGCGCTAGCCCTGATTCCATCATTCGGCCCTCACTTATCAAACGTTCCGCATGCTCTGTGTTCCTTTTGGACCAGTTGCTTCGCGCTTTTCTGGGAGTAATACGCTGAAGATAGGCTTGGTCATCAATTGACTTCTTAACACCGTCGATCCACCCCCAACACAGGGCCTCAATCACGACTTCGTCCCATGTCACGCTCTGAATCCCCGTATTTTTCTTGTATATCTTCACCCATATTTCACTTTCAGTGGCGTGATTCACCTTGAGCCACTGGCCGAGCTCTTTCGGTGTTGCAAATGTCATGATTCTCGATGGATTGGGTACAGGCATCAAATTATCTCCCCTTCGGCATAATGCCCGCCTCAACTGCCGGAGGCCAGATTGCAGGCGCTTTTTAATTTTTGGCTAGCTTGGTGCATAAAACCTCGACTATACCAGCCGCATTAAAATTTAGTTTGTAATGATGCCTTGATGAGATGGACAGCCTCCGCACCTGAATCTAGTAATTCGACTGCTGTACGCTTTGACTGATCCCGCTACTAACGGGTACACCCAGGTGATCCAACCTTCCTTGAATAGGACAGCCAGAGTTGCCGAGTAATTTCCAGTGGCCTATACGATGCTGGACCTCCGCTATGGCGGCACTTCTGGTGCATAAGAGACCCTCTATATGTGTTTGTTACCGCACAGCAGGTAATCAACAGAAAGGATCGAACTATTAAAGAGCACCCATGAGGAAAGCCTCAGAGGTTACTTCGCCTATTACGCGGGGACGGCCATATGTGTTATGCATTTTATTTTTTAATCGAACTAGCCATCCTTTCAACGTCGATTCGCACCTCTTCTGGCACGTCATCGATTGAAATAAGCCCTTGGTGTACTCCGAACACAACAGAAAATAAAGGATCATTCATGCAGTATGTTTTATATAGTTCTCTGGCTATACCATCATGATAATCGTGAACCGCCTGATTTACGTCCCAAACCTCGATTTCACCAGCCTTCCAAGCCTGAAAGTGTTTGTATACGACGTCTAAGCACCGGCTCAAATCTTTTTCATATGCCTGTGATGCTAGCTCATTCAATATTTTCTTGGTTTTCTTCGAAATATCAGTCATAGCATTCTCGATGCATAACGTTCATGTAAGCGGGCGCCGGAGTGCCAGCGTAAGGAACCAAAAGCGGAGCTTTTGGCGTTCCGATTGACATGCTTGTGTACGCCCGGCATGGGCATGAACTTATGGGGTGAAAGTCCCCTGTAGGAGAACCAACGTCGATGGCAAATCGGGGTGATCATACAGTTCCTTGTGAGCGGTTGATTCCCTGCGTTGAAATCCATTGAACGACAACTACTAGCCGAAGGCAAGGGCAGTCCCGCGAGAGGCTGTCTGGAGGAAGCCCGAGCCCTATATGTCAGCGTAGTTGTCACCTGAACATTTAGAACAAAGGAAGAGCCTTGTCAGACCTGAACACGCAAATGCCGTCCGGCGATGACGTGACTCAGCGCCATGACCTGAAGCCAGCCTTTAGCCATGACCTGTTCGAACAGGTTCTGCAGCGTAAAAACCTGCAGACCGCATGGAATCGCGTTCGAGCCAATAAGGGGGCAGATGGTATTAATGGCATGACCCTCGATGAGTTCCCCGCTTGGGCCAAAGCCGGCCACTGGAAAACGGTGACGACTGATCTGGAATCAGGTCAGTACCAACCGTCACCGGTTCGGCGTATTGAAATCGATAAACCGGATGGCGGTAAACGCCAGCCAGGGATACCAACCGTCACCGACCGCGTGATCCAGCAAGCCATTGCCCAGGTACTCACGCCCCTCTTCGATCCCGGCTTCTCGAAGCACAGCTTCGGTTTCCGTCCGGGTCGAAATGGGCAGCAAGCGGTAAAGCAGGTACAAAGCCTCATCAAGGAAGGGCGGCGATTCGCCGTGGATGTTGATTTCTCAAAATTTTTCGACCGGGTTAATCACGACTTATTAATGACGCATCTTGGCCGCAAAGTGCAGGATAAGCGTCTATTGAAGCTGATTAGCCAATATTTGCGCGCGGGGATTATCGATAACGCGTTCTATATTGAGAGCCGGGAAGCTGCACCTCAGGGAGGACCATTATCCCCTCTGCTGGCCAACATTATGCTCAATTCGCTGGACCAAGAACTTGAGAAACGTGGGCACAAATTCGCTCGCTACGCCGATGATTTTTCGAGCTTGGCAAAAAGTCGACGTACCGGCGAACGGGTACTCCGCTGCATCAGCTATTACCTGAAAAACCGCCTGAAACTGGTCGTTAAAACCACCGAAAGCCAATTCCTGGGATTCACCTTCCGGGCAGGATGCATTCAATGGCACCCGAAAACACAGTTGAAGTTTAAGCAGCAAGTTCGACGATTAACGAACCGCAACTGGGGAGTCTCGATGAGATTTCAGCTTTTCAAGGTCAACCAGTTCCTGCGGGGCTGGATCAACTACTTTGGTATCGCTGCTCTGCGTCGGTCTGGATAACTGGATCAGGCGTCGGGTGCGGATGGCCTATTGGCGACAGTGGAGAAAGCCACGCACCAAGGTAAGGAACTTAATGGCGCGTGGCGTCAGAGTACAAGCCGCAGTGGCATGTGGCATTACCAGCAAAGGCCCATGGCGCAGCTCAAAAACACCGGGAATCCAGGAAGCATTGAATAATGCGTATCTGAAATCCCAGGGGTTATATGCACTGCGTGATGGATGGATCAGGCTTCACCATTCTAAGTGAAACGCCCTGTGCGGACCCGCATGCAGGGTGTTGTGGGGGCTGGAGGCTAGATACCTCCGGCTACCCGATTACATTTTGACTGTGAAGCCATTGCTGATTACCTCAAGTTGTCCGTTACCGTTAAAATCAAATTTGTAGTGCTTGTACTCTTCTTGAGGCCCGATTTCACCTTGCTTTACATGCTCTGCCAGCCATTGTGAGTCAGTAATTATGTGGCTTCTATCGTATGCCTCACCATCAATGAATGCTTCAATCATTTGCCATTTAAAGGCGACGGTATCTTGAAAGAACACTTCACGTTGGATTTCTTGCCAATCCTTGAATCTAAGGACTAAATCACCCTCATCTATATCAATGCTTGGGAATTCAGCGTCCGCTGTGGAAAACCCTGGATCTATAATTTCTGCTCGTTCCATGCTCGATCTATTTTGAAATGTAACGCCGCTATATGGGGCACTTTTTATGAAGTAGATTTTTGGCGCAAAATGGCGAAGCTGTGCCAAAACGGAGCGTAGTAAAAAGTGTCCCTATGATAGCTTTGATACTAATTGAGCCTTCTCCGTCCAGCCCGGCAGATTGCCTAGGCTGATAGGTGACCAAACCAATCCGGAGAAGGCTAATGAGATTTTACACCAATAACCACCGTTATTACTGTGGTATCGATCTACATGCCAGAGTCCTGTACGTCTGCATCCTCGACGCGTCCGGTACTGTTGTTGTTCACCAGAACATCCCCGCCACCGCGATCGACCTGATTGATGTACTGGCACCGTTTATGAAACAGGATCTGGTCGTCGGAGTGGAATGTATGCATTGCTGGTACTGGGTTTCCGATCTTTGCCGGGATTTTAAAATCCCCTTCATTCTTGGGCATGCCCTCTACATGCGTGCCATACATGGCGGAAAAGCAAAAAATGACAAAATTGATTCCCTCAAAATCGCCCGGTTAATCAAAGGCGGTATGTTTCCGCTGGCTTACGAT
>NZ_JHVJ01000006.1 GCF_000620085.1 Marinobacterium jannaschii DSM 6295
AGAGAGCCGTAGCCTTTTTTAGTATCGCCTTCTCCCTCTCCAGCCGGTTGATCCTGGCTTCCAGCTCCTGAATCTTTTGCTGTTCGGGTGTAAGTGCCTTTGACGCTGGCGTTACACCATCTCGCTCTGCACGCAACTGGTTAACCCAGCGCCGCAATGCGGTCTCACCCACATCAACTGCACGACTGGCTTCAGTCAGGCTGTAGCCCTGATCAACCACCAAGCTGGCGGCTTCCATTTTGAACTCGGTTGAAAACGAACGACGCTGTCTTGCCATTGAACACCTCTCCTTTGGTGGTGACTTTACCACCTTAAATGGTGTCCGGAATCATTAGACCACTACACCGGGAGTTCAAAGGGGGCGGCGGCACGCCCCCTTTGGGGCCGAAAGGCCAATGCAGAACAGGGTCAAAGTCTGGCAGCAAGACGGTGGCCGACTGAGTAGTTCCACGCAGTCTTTCGGAATCATAAAACTCTTTATTATCAGCGCCTTAGGGTGACTCAGGGCCCCTTTCATCGCGCACGGCGTGTACTCCCACAACAACGTCTGAGGCCCGACGTTACTGAGAGGCTCCAACGCCGCCCGAGGGTTTCGTACCTCAACCCGCTCTACCCTATGCCCAGAGTTATCTCGCCCCCCTAGGCAGAAATCAAAACATCACCACAGCTCTACCCTGTTCTGATATTGCTGCGGGGCCTGGATAAAGGCGGCGATGCGGCTCCAGAGCCGGGGGCCGTAATTGGGGAAGAGATCGTTATGCCCCGCGTTAGAGACCGAGACCAGACTCTTGTGACTTGAGGGATAGCGCTGGTAAAGCGCCTCCCCCAGGCGGAACGGGATCTGGCGGTCGCGGCGGCCGTGGATAAACAGCGCCGGGGTATCGATACGCTCCAGCTTGGCGAGCTGGTCGAAGGGACGGCGGCTGACAAACCAGTCGAGCCAGCCCATCCCGGCGGAATCCATCACGGCATGGCCGCTGGTAAAGCTTCCGGCCAGTATCAGGCCACCGAGGGACTGCCCCTGCGCTAGGTCGATGGCGATGGCAGAGCCGAGGGAGCGGCCGAGGATAAAGATATCCTGCGGGGCAAATTCCAGTGTGCGGGTGGCATAGCGCAGGGTGGTGGCGGCATCCAGGTAGACGCCCCATTCGCTGGGTTCGCCCTCGCTGCGGCCATAACCGCGGTAGTCGATCAGTAATACGTTGACGCCCTTCGCCGCCAGTTGCTCGGCGTCCCGCAGCCGGTGCAGGGCGTGACCGCCATTGCCATGAAAGAACAACACCAGCTTGCGGCTGTCCGGCCGGGGCAGGTAAAAGCCATGCAGGCGGATATTGTCGGCCGTCTGCAGGGAGACTTCCTCGACGGCACTGCCACTCAGATCGTAATCGCCGGCGCTGAAACGGGACGGAAAGAAGGCATAGTGGTTAACGATCGCATCGTTGCAGCCGGTCAGCAGCAATGGCATCAGGCCGGTGATTATCAGGATACGCAGGCGGTTACCGATCACTTGTGCCTCCTCAACGGTTTGTAAGGTGCTACAGGCGACGCATCAGGCCTGCCGCTACGTTGTTAACTATAGCCACAGAGTTATCTCCGGGTGGCAATTAGCTTCTACACTTCAGCTTAGTACGCCCCTGATATCTGACTGATAGGTACTGCGATGGAAGCCATCATCAATTTCCTCAACGGCCTGCTCTGGGGCCAGTTACTGATTCCGCTGCTCCTCGGGGTCGGGCTGCTGTTCTCCGTCCGCCTGCGCCTGCTGCAGCTGCGCCATTTTGGCCATATGTTCCGGATTGTGATCAGCGGCCGCCGTGAGGACAGTCACGGTATCTCGCCGTTTCAGGCACTCTGTACCTCGCTCGCATCCCGGGTCGGCACCGGTAACCTGGCCGGTGTCGCAGTGGCGCTGTATATCGGCGGTGCCGGGGCGATCTTCTGGATGTGGCTGACGGCCCTGCTGGGGATGGCGACCGGTTATGCCGAGAGTGCGCTGGCACAGCTGTATAAGACCGAGGACAGCGACGGGGTCTATCGCGGCGGCCCGGCCTACTATATCGAGCGCGGCCTGGGCCAGCGCTGGCTGGGGATGGTCTTTGCGGTACTGCTGATTATCTCCTTCGGCTTTGTCTTTAATGCGGTGCAGGCCAATTCGATTGCGCTGGCGATGGATGCCGCCTTTGCGATCGATACCCTCTGGTCCGGCATTGCGGTGACGCTGGTGGCCGGGCTGGTGATCTTCGGCGGTATCCGTTCGATCGCCCATACCGCCGAGCGGGTGGTACCGCTGATGGCACTGGTCTATATGCTGGTAGCGCTGGCGGTGGTGCTGATGAACATCACGGCCGTGCCGGGGATGCTGCTGAATATAGTCGAGAGCGCCTTCGGCCTGAACCAGGCGGCAGGCGGGGTCGCCGGTGGCCTGATGGTGGCGCTGATGAACGGCGTTAAACGCGGCCTGTTCTCCAATGAGGCGGGGATGGGATCGGCCCCTAACGCGGCTGCTTCGGCGACACCGGTGCCACACCATCCGGCTTCACAGGGCTTTGTGCAGGCGCTGGGGGTGTTTATCGATACCATTGTGATCTGCACCTGCACTGCGCTGGTCATCCTGCTGTCAGGGGTGCTGGAACCGGGTAGCGGTGTTTCCGGGGTGGCGCTGACCCAGTCGGCGCTGGAGGCGACCCTTGGCAGTGCCGGTAAATACCTGGTGGCGATCGCGATCCTGTTTTTCGCCTTCACCTCGATCATCGGTAACTACATGTATGCCGAGAGCAACCTGATCTACCTGATGGGTAACCGCAGCGCCCACGGCGTGATCAATACGGTGCGGCTGCTGGTCCTGGCGATGGTGCTCTGGGGGGCGCAGGAAAAGGTCGGCATCGTCTGGGATGCCGCCGATGCATCGATGGGCCTGATGGCGCTGGTCAACCTGACCGCCCTGCTGTTGCTGTCCGGTGTGGTGGTGAAGCTGACCCGGGATTATGAAAGCCAGCTGGACCAGGGCCTGACACCGCAGCTGGATGTCCGCGACGCTGACGTCCCCGGACAGGTCGACCGGGAGATCTGGCGACGCCGGAGACCGTGAAGCGCCTACATCAGCCCGGTCTTCACCATATCGAACACCTCCAGCACCCGTGCCACATACTGGTCTTTGGGGCGAAAGCGGTTACTGCTGCGTTCGATAAAGTCCTGCTCCATATGATCCAGCAGCTTATTCAGCCGCTGACGGTGCAGTCCCAGCATCGCCTGCAGCGGATCGGAGATAACACCCGACAGGGCGGCAAAGGCCGCCAGCAACGCCATCACCGCGGCCGCGACACCCGCGGTCAGACCGAGGCTCGGTTCCGGCGGGAAGAAGGCATACCAGAGACTGCCGATCCCCTCCCCGAAAACAAAGCTGCGGATGGCAAGTTCATTGCTGATAAGCGCCGCCAGCGTCAGGGCGATACCCAGCCCGCCGGGAGTAAATTTCTGGAAGGCAAAGGCGCCCAGCACAGTGCAGCTGAGGGTGTTGGTGATATCGGCCGATGCGGTGCGGGTCACCTGATACTGGGTGATCGCTTCCATCACCACCGGTTCGGCCAGAGCATGAAAGCGGGCGCTGTCCAGCTGGCGATGGTCGTGGCGCTGGTAGAGGCTTTGCAACTCTTCGGCGATAAAGTAACTCAGCGAGCTGTCCGCCCGGCCCTCACCTAACAGCTCTGCCAGTACCCGCTGGCTGATACTCTGCTGCACCTGAGTGGTGAAACCGGCCGGAAAGCGTCCCAGCTGCTGCCAGAGCCAGCCCCTGCCGGCTGTTTTGGCGACCAGAAAGCGGATAATGCAGAGCAAGGCATAGAGCGGGGCCCAGAACAGGTTGACCGGTGCCCGCAGCATATCCCAGCCCAATGCGACCCGGTTGGTGGCGATAGCACCGGGGTAGCGGAAATGGCGGCAGATAAATCCCGGCAGCTGCGCCCGGCAGTGGGCAAAGTAGGCCCGGATGCCGCGCTGCAGTGCCTGTTCGATCTCGGTGGATGTAATGGCCTGCACGCCTGTCTCCGTCATATTGGTGTCTAACGCTGTCATCCGCTCCTGCCTCTGTTGCCCGGTTGAATCCTTATGACTGCCGTGCCGGCGTTTTGATCCCGCCACCGGCAGGACAACCGGCAAGAGTGACGATATGAGCTATGTCTCAGGCGCAGTCAGCAGGTTGCAGCAGGCTTTCGATCGGTTGTGGCCGGGCAATACCGTAGCCCTGGGCGTAATCGACGCCAAGCTGGCGCAGGATCTGGGCGATCTCGTCGGTCTCGACAAATTCGGCGATGGTCTTCTTGCCCATCAGATGGCCAATATCGTTGATGCTGCGCACCATCGCCAGATCGATCTCGTTTTCGGCGAGGTCTTTCACAAAGATGCCATCAATCTTAACGAAATCCACTGGCAGGTTTCTCAGGTAGCCAAATGAGGAGAGGCCGCTGCCAAAGTCATCCAGGGCAAAGCGGCAGCCCAGGGCTTTCATCTGGTTAATAAACTCCACTGCTTCGGCCAGGTTGCTGATCGCCGCGGTTTCGGTGATCTCAAAGCAGAGCTGCTGCGGCCGGATACGGTATTGCTGCAGGGTATTGCTGACGAAGGTCAGGAAGTCCTTATCGTTGATCGACAGGCCGGACAGGTTAACCGACAGCTGCAGCTCGTTGTCCGGGTTGTCGGCCAGGAAGGCACAGACCTGCTGCAGTACCCAGCGGTCCAGTTTAGGCGACAGGCCATAACGCTCGGCGGGTGGCAGGAAGGCCCCCGGCGGGATGATATTGCCCGCTTCGTCACGGTAGCGGATCAGCACCTCGTAATGGGTGTCTCCCCCCGGTTGCAGCCCGGCGATCTCCTGCTGGTAGAGGCAGAAACGGTTCTGCTCGATGCCCTGGTGGATACGGTTGATCCACAGCATCTCGCCATGACGGCGCTCAGTCGCGGCCTCGTCCAGCTGCTGGAAGGTACGGTTACGGCCCAGGTCCTTGGCGGTGTAGCAGGAGGAGTCGGCCTGACTCAGCACGCTGGCGGCGTTGGGCCAGCTGCGGTCGAGGCTGACGACGCCGATGCTGACGGTAATCTTGAACTGCTGCTCGTCCCAGGCAAAGGAGAAGTTCTCCACCGCCTGGCGCAGTTGCTCCGCCAGGCGCAGGGCTTCCGTCTGACTGCAGTGCTCCAGCAGGATGGCAAACTCATCGCCGCCGAGGCGGGCGACAGCATCGTGCTGGCGCACCTGAGATTGCATCAGATTGCCCAGCTGTCGCAGCAGCTGGTCTCCGGCTTCATGGCCACAGCTGTCGTTGATCAGCTTGAACTGATCCACATCGAGGAAGAAAACCGCATGCTGGCTGAGATCCAGCTGCGACTGCTGCAGCCGCTGGCTGATCAGCTGCTCGAAGCGATGACGGTTAATCAGCCCGGTCAGCATACAGTGGCTGGCCTGGTACTCCAGCTGGCGCGTCATCTGGTGCGCCTCGGTGACATCCTCCTGGGTACAGAGGTAGTGGGAAATTTCGCCCAGCTCGTTGCGGATCGGTGAAATCACCACCGAGGCCCAGTAGAGATCACCGTTCTTACGCTGGTTCTGGACGTTGCCACGCCACTCCAGGCCCTGACTGATCTGGCCCCACAGTGTCAGGTAAAACGCCTCGTCATGATGACCGGAATTCAGCATGCGCGGATTCTGTCCCAGGCACTCCGCCCGGCTGTAGCCGGTGACGCTGCAAAAGCGCGGGTTCACATAGGTAATACGCGCCTGCGGATCGGTAATCATCACCATGGTGGCGCACTGCTCTACCACCACGGAGAACTGCTTCAGTTCATCCTGATAGCGCTTGAACTCGCTGATATCGCGGGTAATTGCGAGGTGTGCCTTAACCTGACCATCGCTGTCCCACAGCGGCACCGCATGGCTGTCGACCCGTTTCCGCCCGCCCTGCAGGTCCAGCACGTCGTATTCCATCTGGGCCGATTCGCCACAGAAGATGCGGCGGTTAAACTCGATATAGGCTTCGCGGTCTTCCGGGGCAATGAGGTCATAGACCGAGGCGTTACGTACCTGTTCGATTGAATCGGCGGCAATGATACTGAGCCCGGCCGGGTTCATATCCAGCAGAGTTCCGTCCTCGGCGACGGTTTTAACACATTCAGGCTCGGAGGCGATGATCTGTTGCATCTGCTCCTGTTGCTGCTTTAACTGGCGGTATTGCAGCCGCGCCCTGACCACTATATGCCCCACCACCAGCCCGAACAGCAGCCAGAGTGCACTGATCGCCACGCGGAACGCGATCTCCTCCGGGGTAGGCTGGGTCAGCTGTTGCAGGAAGGAGATATCACGGAAGCGCCAGGCCGCCAGCAGCGGATCGATGACCCAGATCAGCAGGCTGAACAGCAACGCGCCCCGGAAAGGACCGGAAGCGACAATCTGCGGCAGGTTGAATTCTGCCAGAAAACGAGAACAGGTTTTAAGCAAGGCGCAATCATCCCAATAATGCCTGAAACGCCTAAGTTAGCATTTCAGCGCTAAATAACTAGCACTAATTCAATTACCCGGCGGGGACAGTAAAGTTGCCTGATGATGGTCAGTTAAGCAGCTGTTTATAGGCAGTAATGACTTCGGCAGCTGCCGGATTACGCTGCAGCATGCGCTGGTAGTGATTCAGCGTGCGCCGCAGGTAATCGCGGTGCGTGGCCTGGTCGAAATCCCACATCTGCGCGCCCACCGGACTGACCGGCGCGGCATCGCGGGCGGTGGTGACATGCAGTACTTCATAGAAGCGGTTGTTTTCCTGCAGCAGGGATTCGGCCAGCAGCCCGAGGTTCATCGCCCGCAAGGCCTGGCGCACCTGATACTGCTGCCGTACCGGACAGAGGATAAATTCCAGTGCCTGACCCGGATGGGCGTTTAGCAGGGCTGTGACCAGTTCGACCAGCAACTCGCCCCCGACCCCGGCAAGAATCACCAGCTGGCGTCCCGCAGCCGGCAACGGCAATTGCGACACATCGGCGCAGTGAACCTGCCAGCTCTGCCTCGGCAGGTGCGCAAAGAAGCGCTGCAGGCTGGACTCGACATCGGCCATCAGCGCCGGTACCCGATCGACAAAGTGCACTTTGTGCGCCGCCCGCCGTGCCAGCAAGGCCATCCCCAGCTGGCCATGGTCACAGCAACAGTCCCAGATATGCTCATAAGCAGGCTCTGGAGTCTCTGGGATCATCGCATCGATCCGTTGCAGGCGCAGGCTGAGTTTCAAGGGAGGGTACCGCCATCATGGTTATGTCAGGGGCGGCAATGATAGGGGAAAAGCCCCCGGTTGAGTACCGGGGGCGGACAGGCTGCGATCAGTATGACAGCGGCTTCAGACTTAGCGCGCCGCGGTCTCGACCTCTTGTGGCACTTTCATATCGAACTCGGTCAGCAGCTCGACGCCCTGGGGGTTCGGTCCGAGATCCAGCTTCAGGCGCAGGTCCAGTCCCTGCAGCAGGGCGATATCATCCGCCAGCTCGGGATCGGCACTCATCTGCAGCATCGGGATCATCGGTGCCATTGCCTTCTGGTAATCCACTGACAGGCTCAGCAGGCCATTGGCGACCGGTGCAGTTGTTTTCAGCTGATCGGCCACGGCGGCGCCCTTGTCACCGGTATAGAGCACCAGATGCTTGCCCTTCAGCGCCAGCATCGGCTGAACATCGAAGTTGGGCGGTATCGGCAGCAGGCCGGAGATATCCACTGCGGTACCATCCAGCGGCAGTTCCAGCTGCGCCAGCTGAGGCAGCATCGATTTCGCCAGATTAACCAGATTCGCCGGGTTCTCGGCACTCAGCGAGACTATCGCCTCGAAGCTGTCCAGGTCGGGCTTGGTGGCATCGGTATTGAGGCTGTAGTCCAGCAGCGACATCGAGACGCCTTTCACGCCCTGCGCCATACCGGTCACCATGCCCAGCATCATCGGGTTGTTGCCTGACATCGACTGCTGCATCTGCTGCAGTGGCTGGCAGCTGTATTCCGGCGTCATGGCATCGTTCCAGATTGATGTCAGCGCCGGGCTGATCTTATCGGCTTCAAGGCCAAGGCCAAACCCGAACACCGATGGCTGGGACAGATACTCGGGCAGGAAGCCCTGCATCGAGTTCAGCGCATCCATAAAGACCTTGTTTTTGCTCTCCAGTACCGCTGAAGCCACCATATGCGTTTTCTCGGCACTGATATTGGTTTCGCGCGAGCCCATCACGATACGGGGCCAGTTTTCCGCCACCCCCTTCAATTCACTGCGACAGGCGTCGGTGCGAACATCTGCCAGATCCAGTTCGCCGGCTTTGACGACATTCCCCAGCATCTCTGCCAGCAGGTTACCCTTCTCGGTCGTCAGGCCGGTCACCAGGTTGAGATGATCGATATAGCTGATATTAGTAGCTTCGAAACCGTGCTGTTTCTGCAGCGCCGCCAGTTTATCGCTGTCGGCCAGCGAGACGGCCGGTTTCGTCAGGCCAAAGGCCATCTCGGTGACTGCGGCATCGTTAAAGTCAGTATCCAGGGTGATGCTGACCCAGCCGTCGCGCTCAGTCACCAGCAGGTCCAGCGTCTTACCATCCTCGCCCAGCGGATAGGCGCGATACGACTGCCCTTTCAGGTAACGCAGCTGATGGCTCAGGCCGCTTTCCTGTTCAGCCTTGTCCAGCAAAGTCCAGATCGCCTGCGGATCGGCCACCTGATAGCGTGCCACCGGGATGAAGCCCAGGGTGTAGATAAAGGAGCGCATCTCATCCGGCAGGCCGAAGGTTTGCTGGAATGTTTCGGCTGATCCGGCGGCGTCCATGTAGGCGATCATCAGCTGACCAAAGAAACGGGCTCTGGGGTCGGATTCATCCTGCAGGGCTTCAGCCAGGTGCTGCGGCGATTTAGGCTGGGTCAGGGCCGTGGACTGCAGATAGGCCTTCATCGGGAACGGCTGTAGCTGGCCGCTGAACATCACCGTATCGGCGGGCACATGGCTCAGCACCGCCTGGGTCGGGTCCTGCGGCTGATTGACGGACTGATTAATAAGGTACCCGGCGATCCCTGCTCCTGCGATCGCACCCGCTATAACTAAATTGCGCACACTGCATACTCCCTGCAGACTGAATAAGAGCACCGATGGTAACGCAGCGGGTCGAACAGGCACCACTTAAACCTGTAAATTAGGAATTATTCCTAGATATTGAAAAGTAACTGATTTCAGTGCTTTAGCCCTGCCTGACTGGCCCCAGGGCAACGGAGTGCCCGCAGACTGCGGGCATCCCGTTGCCGCCGGGAGCATGGCAATGGCTCAGAAGGTAGCGCTCAGCTTCAGCCAGGCACTGCGTCCCGGTTCGGCCACCTGCACCTGGTTACCGCTAACATCTTCGCGGTTTTCATGGCTGCGCCAGAGCTTATCGAACAGGTTATCAACACCTGCCGTCAGCATCAGGCTGTCATTAATGCGGTACTCACCATGCAGATTCATCACCCCGTAACCCGGGGTTTTCTGCACATCCAGGCCGTTACAGGCACTGTCGCTGCGCAGACAGACATCATTTTGCCGGGCGGCAGTCACCAGCTCAGCTGCCAGCAGCCAGTCGCTCTGCTGGTATTCCAGCGCCAGGCGGGCACTCAGCGGTGAGATCTGGGACAGGCTCTGGTTGTCATCGCGGTTGTTACCCTGCAGCCATGCCAGCGCCGGGCGCAGGCTGAGGCTATCGCTCAGGCGGTAACGGCCTTCAAATTCGATCCCGTAGAGCTCGGCATCGACATTGCGGTAGCTCTGCACATTACCGCGATATTCGCGCAGGATGTAATCGGAGACCCGGTTATACCAGCTGCTCAGCTGCCAGCGGTGGTCACCGTTGTCGAAGTCCAGCGACAGTTCCAGCTGATGGTGCTTTTCAGGTGCCAGTTGCGGATTACCCACCCAATCTCCCTTCGCCATAAAACGCTCGGTCGCATCGGCACTGCGCACGCTGCGGGACAGGCTGGTTTCCAACTGATAATGGCTGTTGAGGCGATGACTCCAGCTGGCAAAACCGGCCACATTGGTCTCGTCCTGCGGCTGATCCGAGGCACCATAGATCGCCTGATAACGCGCCGCCGGTGTTGTCGGGGTGCCCATCAGCATAAAGCTTTCCCGGCTGCGCCCGGCTTCAGCGCTGACCCGGTCAAGCCGCAGGCCTGCCTTGATGCTGTTGGTGTTATCCAGGCGATGCTCCGCTTCGGTAAACAGGCCATACTGGCGGATCTCCGCCTCCGGCCAGAGAATTCCGCCCTTCATGCCGTTTATATTATTGATGACCGTACCGTTGCGGTCATTCTGTTGCAGGTCGGCCCCGAACACCCAGGCTGTATCCGCAAAGTAGGCATCCAGCAGGACACGGCCGCCGCTGGTGTCCGAGCTGGTCGGCGCCTTCATCTGCATCATCCCGGCCGGGCGCAGGCTGAAATTGTCCATCAGGTGATTAATCTCTGTCCGATAAGCCTCCACACGCAGGCGCTGCAGGTTGCCAGCGGCAAAATCATGGGTCAGCTTCAGGCGCATACTGTCGTTATCGGAGAAGGGGCTGTCCATACCGGCACCGGCGAAGAGCACGTTCTCCTCTTCAACCTGCTCGAAACTGCCCTCCAGCCGGGTATTGTCACCCAGACGAATGCCGCCCAGCAGGCCTGCCGACTGGCTCTCCCAGGCCGAGCGAACCTCATTGCCCGCGCCGTCCTGATAGTTTTCCGCCTCCCCCCGGTGTCCTATCACACGCAGGTAGCCCAGCTCGGAGGCGGCAGTCAGATCCAGGTTGAGCGCTTCGCTATCGCTATTACTGCGGTAGCTGTAGCTGGCTTCCCCGGAGACGGTCTGTTCGATATCCGGCCAGCCACGCTGAAACAGTACCGTGCCGCCACTGCCACCGCCGCCATAGATAACCGTCCGGCTGCCCTTGATCACCGTGATCTGATCGTAGCTGTCGGTCACCGCGTAGGTCGTCGGCGGGTCCATCCGGTTGGGACAGCCGCTGTGGAGATAGGCACCATCGAGCAGGATATTGAGGCGGCCCTGGCTCTGGCCGCGGATAATCGGGTCGATACCACGGCCGCCCATGCGGGAGCCGGAGACCCCGTTCACCGAGCGCAGCAGTTCACCTCCATCACTGAGCGGCGCCGGATTAAGCTGCGCCGGGGACTGCCCCAGCACCTGCAAGGCTTCGGCAGGATAGAGTTTCACCGCTTCCGCTGCGCCAGCGACATCGCTTTCTGCTACAACGGTCTGGGACACAATCGCCGCTGTAACGGCCAGCCAGAATTCCTTCTTCTTCACTTCAGACACCGCTAAATTAGAAATAACTAATAAGAAGTTGCGAAGTGTATTACAGAAGTTCCCTCGATCGAATGTGACATGCTGTCGCGCGGCAGATTGCCGCACGGCGTAACGGTCAGGCAAGCGGCCTTAAGCGGTCACTCTATCAGCGTTGCTGTTCCCGGCTCAGCCCACGGTAGAGACTGACACACATCAGGACCAGTACCACCGTAAAGGGCAGCCCGGTGGTGATCGCGCCGGCTTGCAGTGCGCTCAGCGCTTCGGCACCGCCACCGAATAACAGCACCGCCGCGATCATTCCCTCCAGCGTAGCCCAGAACACGCGCTGTTTGACCGGGGCGTCCACCTTCCCCCCGGCGGTGATACTGTCGATAACCAGCGAGCCGGAGTCAGAGGAGGTAACGAAGAACACCAGTACCAGGATGATTCCCAGGGCCGAGGTAATACTTACCAATGGCAGATTTTCCAACATCTGGAACATCGCCAGCGAGACCTCACCTATACCATTGGCCAGTGCGCCAATGCCATTTTGTGCCTGATACAGGGCAGAGCCGCCGAACACGGCCATCCACACCATCGTTACCAGTGTCGGCACCAGCAGCACGGCGATCATAAACTCGCGGACGGTACGGCCTTTTGATATCCGGGCGATAAACATGCCGACAAACGGCGACCAGGAGATCCACCATGCCCAGTAGAACACCGTCCAGCCATGGAAGAACTTGTCGTCTTCGCGACCGATCCAGTTACTCAGCGGCAGGATATTCTCCAGATAGCTGGTAAAGATCGTTTCGGCGCTGATCAGAATCGCCAGCGTAGGCCCCATGATCGCCACAAACAGCAGCAGGATCAGCGCCATCACCATATTGATATTACTCAGCAGCTTAACGCCGCCATCCAGGCCGCGCATTACCGAGAAGATCGCCACTGCGGTGACCGCAATAATGATGCCGATCTGGGTGTTAATCGCATCGGGAATACCAAACAGGAAGGCCAGTCCGCTGGACGCCTGCTTCGCCCCCAGTCCCAGTGAGGTCGCCAGGCCAAAGATAGTCGCCAGTACCGCCAGAATATCGATACAGTGGCCCCAGAAACCCCAGCAGCGCTCACCCAGTAACGGGTAAAACGTCGAACGGATGGTCAGCGGCAGGTTACGATTGTAGGTGAAATAGGCCAGAGACAGGGCCACCACACCGTAGATCGCCCAGGGATGCAGTCCCCAGTGGAACATGGTGCCCCCCATGGCAGCGGCCGCTCCCTCCGCGGTTTTGGCCGGGGCATTCAGCGGCGTCCCCCACCAGTCGGTGTAGTAGGCCACGGGCTCTGCCACTGACCAGAACATCAGGCCGATGCCCATCCCGGCGGCAAACAGCATCGCAAACCACGACAGGGTGGTAAAATCCGTCTTGGCATCTTTGCCGCCCAGCCTGATCCGCCCTACCGGCAGGAAAATCAGCGCAATACAAAACAGCACGAAGAAGTTTCCACCGACCATAAACAGCCAGTCAAAGTTGTTGATCGACCAGCCCTTGGCCCCGTCCAGCATCACCTTGGCATCCGCCGGAAAAATCAGTGTCAGCACCACAAACACCAGGATCAAAAAGGCACTGATACCAAAGACCGGGTTATGGATATCCATCCCCATTACCTGGACGTTGTCCTGCCCGACCTCATAGTCGGTATCAAACTCATCTCTTGGGCGTTCCATCACAGACCTCCCGCACCGGTTTGTTTCGACTCTTACTGCAGGGCAGACCATTGCCGCAAAGTGCCTTATTCATTAATGGACATTTGATATTCAGTCTGGCAACTACAGCAGGATTCACCAATAGTCCGCCGCTATCAGTCAAAGTATGTCGGTAGCGATAAGCTTATGCTTGCCACAGCATCGCCCGGCGGCGCACACTGCATACCTCCGTGTATAAAAGGAAGTCTGCGGCTATGCAACAAAAAGACTGGCTGATCGCCCTGCTGGTGGTCACCGCCTGGGGATTCAACTTTGTGGTTATCCACTGGGGACTGGAAGAGCTGCCTCCCCTGTTGCTGGGTGCCCTGCGCTTTCTGCTGGTGGCTATACCCGCCGTGTTCTTTATCCGGCCACCTAAGCTGCCCCTGCGCTGGCTACTGGCCTATGGCTTTACCATCAGCTTCCTGCAGTTTGCCCTGCTGTTCAGCGCCATGCAGCTGGGCATGCCTGCCGGACTGGCCTCGCTGGTGCTGCAGGCCCAGAGCATCTTTACCCTGCTGTTTGCACTGGTATTTCTGGGCGAGGCGTTTCGGATGCGCCAGCTGATAGCCCTGCTGATCGCCGCGGGCGGCCTCTGGCTGCTGGCCAGCCAGAGCGGTGACAGCAATATGACGCTGATCGGCTTTGTCCTCACTATTACGGCAGCCGCCGCCTGGGGGGCAGGCAATATTATTAACCGCAGGATCGGCCAGCTCGGTAACGTTAATCTGATCAGTCTGGTGGTCTGGGCCGGGCTGATCCCCCCGCTCCCTTTCTTTGCCGCCTCATGGTTTATCGAAGGTCCGGAACTGATACTCAACAGCCTCTCGGCGATGACCTGGCAATCCGCCGCAGTGCTGTTCTACCTGGCCGCAATCGCCACCCTGTTTGGCTATGGCAGCTGGGCCTGGCTGCTGAAACACCACCCGGCATCGACCATCGCACCCCTCACCCTACTGGTGCCTGTCTTCGGTCTTTTCAGTGCCTGGCTGTTTCTGGATGAGCAACTCAACAGCGTGCAGTTCGCCGGTATTCTGCTGGTGATGGCGGGCCTGTTGGTTAACAGCTTTGGCGACCGCCTGCACCCCGCCCGGGTGCTGAAGTTTATTTCGTCGCGCTGAAAACTTTCACCCCGTCCACCTTGTCCAAGGCCTCATCGTAAACATGAGGGAGCCACAATGGGACAGGACGCAAAAATCCACCGATTCAGTGCCGGGTTACTTCTGACTGCGCTGCTTGGTCTGTCAGGACTTATCAGCGCGGCTCAGGCTGCCAGCTTCGGCCACAAGGACGGTGTCGACTGGCAGCGCTGGGAAAAAGCCGCCTTTGACAAGGCCCGGGCTGAAAACAAGCTGATTCTGATTAATGTCGGAATGGAAGGCTGCACCGCCTGCAACCGCATGGAACGGGTAACCTACCGTAACCAGGCAGTCATCGATCGGATCAACCGTGATTTTGTTGCCATCGCCGTCGATGCCCAGGCCCGGCCTGATATCGGTGAGCGTTACTCCGACTGGGCCTGGCCCGCGACCGCCTTCCTGCTCCCGGATACCACACAGGTATTCGCCACGGCAGGCAACCGCCTGCCGCGCAACTTCATTCCTCTGCTCGAAGACCTGGCAACGCAGCACCGCAAAGGGGAGCTGAAAGCCGATCCCAACGCCCCCTACGCGACCGCGCCGGAACCTGTATCCAGCGAGCTGAGCCTGATTCGCGACCAGGTACGGCTGCAACTGGACCGGGCCTTTAATGAAGAAACCGGTGGCTGGGGACGCTGGGGCGTCAATACCGAGGTCACCGGCCCACGGATGCTGCATCTGTATTACCGCGCCCACCTGTACGACAACCAGGCGTTACGCGATTCCGCGCTGCAGGTCAGCGAGAGTTTCCTGCGCACGCTCGACCCGGTATGGGGCGGCGCCTATCAGGCATCGATAGCCGCGTCCGTTAAAGATGTCCCCGAGCGATTCCGTAAACTGATGGCCATTCCGGAAAAGCGGATCGGTAACCAGGCCAATGCCCTGATCGCTTTCAGCGAGGCCTACAAACTGACCGCTGATGAACGTTACAGAAAGGCTGCCGCTGAAATCGACCGTTACCTGAACAACTGGATGCTTAGCCCGGAGCATACCTGGTACGCCAACCAGAAGGATGAACCTGAAGATCTGCCGGCAAACTGGTGGCCTCAGGACTACTGGCTGCTGGATAGTGATGAGAAGCGCCGCCGCTTTGCCATTCCACCGATCGACCATGCGGTATACACCGACAAGAATGCCGAGGTCATCAGCGGCTATGTCCGGGCCTGGGAGGTTTTTGGCAATGATCGCTACCTGCAACGCGCGGTTGCCGCCGCCAACAGTCTGATCGCGGAACGCCTGCAACCGTCTGGCTGGATACGCCAGTCAGTTGAAAACGCCGCCATGTCGGACGACCAGCGGGTTCATCCCCACAGCGAGGAAGTTCGCCCGTTCCTACGCAGCCAGGCCCAGTTCGGCCAGGCACTGCTGGACCTTTATCAGGCGAGCGGCGATTCAAAGTGGCTCGGTTATGCCACTTCATTGGGCGATGCCATGCTGGAGCAGTTGTATGATGTCAGCCAGCATGGCTTCTTCGCCACCTCACTGGATGAAACCGCCCGGTTAATCGCGCCACGCAAACCACTCGAAGACAATGCTATGGCCGCTGCATTCTTCTACGACCTGCATATCCTGACAAAAGACAGGCGCTATCAGCCCATCGCCGAGGCCACCCTGCGAGCCGTCGCAACACCGGAGATTCTTGCACGCGAAGGAAAGATGACAGGTAAGACAGCATTGTTACTGGAGAAGCTCACGGCCGCCTATGTGGAATTTTCCGTCGTCGGCGATCCTGCGCATAATCAGGCTAAGGCCCTTTATCGGGCGGGACTGGTAAGCAACCATCCCCGTAAGCTGCTGCACTTTGAAAAACCGGGACGATATCCGGATATGGGCAGGCCTGTCATGTTTATCTGTAATCCCGATCGGTGCTCCCTGCCGGTTACATCCGTAGAAGAGGTAGCGCGCACCGCCGCAACATTCAGGGCCGGCGCCAGCAGCCTCTGATCCAGAATAGACAGCAGACACAAAAAAACCAGATCTTCAGATCTGGTTTTGACTGTCACCTGCAGTGCCGGTTAATGGGGGAGCCAGCCTTTACGGCTGCCCGGCTCAGCGACGACGAAAAGAAGAAAAGGCTGCCATCCCACAGCCTCTCTTAATATTGATTGCCGACCTTTTTGACCCATCCGAGAAGAAGGTATGTCAGCAATCTCAAAGAAACCGGTCATCACCAGGTTCGGGCTTTGCCGCTTATAGCCGGCGAAGATTGCCAGCCAACACATCCGCAGGCAAAGCTGAAACTACCCTGGCATCAGATTACTTAGGCTGGTCTTCCTGGATCAGCTTCTTAATTTTAAAGAAGCCCCACACCATTGCAGCAGTCATACCGGCAACGCCCAACAGACTAGGCCACAGAGTTTCAAACAGATAAGGATCCATCAGTAGCACCTCACTCCAGATTCAGGGGATCAATCGATGAGTTGAGGTTAACGCTGTTTACATTAGCGTAAATTGATATAGCTCAATATTTACCCGACAGCGATCTGAAACTGCCAGTGACCATTGATCCGGATCAATTTTCGCCCAGCGTCAAGCCGACTGATTCCACAATGCGGGCTTGATAATGAACTTGCAAATCCGGGTAGCGTGAACCATAAATAATTGAGCACTCCCTAAAGAAAGGAAGACCCGATGGCCCTTAAGATGCAAACCTGGACTAAAGAACAGGTCGTAAAGATGAATGAGGAGGGTTTCCTGATCGATCTGCTGGATACCCTGAAAATTTCGCCTGAGATCCGCGAGGACGATGACGCCATCGAGCTGATGAAGAGTAAACTGGAATCGATAGAAGCACGCATAAACGCCAGACTGGATTCCAAATAAGCACCGGACCGAAGCTGCGCCTGTCGGCAGACAGGCGCAGTTTGCACTTACATTAGTGGGGCTGGAGTGCAGCGCCTAAACCGCCTGTCAGCTATTACTCCAGGCAAAGCTGACATCGACCCTGGAGCCTTCTTCGCTGTAGGAGATGGATTCGCACATCTCCATCAGCAGCTTTATTCCCCTGCCGCTGAGTCCGTCATCCGGAATCTTGTCGGCGGCGATAGCCTCCAGCCAGGCCTGATGGTCAAAGCCCTTTCCGGAATCCTGCATACAGATCATCAGGCGGCCACCATTATCGATCGGCGCATGCGAGACCCGTATCTTCACATAACCGTCGGAAAGGTTTTCCAGCCTTGACTCCCGCGCCTGGAAATATTCGGCAAAGCCTTCAGGTGAGCTTTTCAGGCTGGAGTCCAGTCCCAGCACACCATGGTCCAGCGCATTCACAAACAGCTCGGTGACTACGGTAAACAGATGTTGCCAGTGCTCCCCCGGCCCCTCCAGCTCCTGCAACTGTCCCAGCAGCAAAGGAACCGGATTCACCCGTTTCAGGGAGCCGCCCCGCAACACAATGCTCCACTTCCAGTGCTCATCTTCACTGACCTTCTCGATCGAGTTCTGGCCGACCTGTTCAAATGACTGGGGCGGAGCCTGCACGTAGCCCGGCACTTCGATCAGCGAAACATCGTCATCCTGGGTCCGGCCTGCCATAAAGGCACCAACAGAGAAGACCACCTGATCCATCAGGTTGCCGTGCTTCATCCCTTTATTGGCCGCCATCAACAAGCGCTCTTCACCAAACATCTCGCCTTTAGGCGAGCGTGCTTCGTGAACGCCATCACTCATCAACAGGATCCGGTCTTCAGGATTTACCTGCACATTCTCCACCGGCGTCAGATCCAGCTCGGACAAGATCCCCAGTGGCGGATCAGCAGAGGGAATCACCTTTTTCAGTTCTTTGCTTCTGCCATCCATCAGCAGAATCTCCGGCATACCGCAGTTCCAGATCCGGGCATGGCCGGATGAAACATCCAGAGTGACAAAGGAAGCCGCCAGAAACATACCGGACGGCAGTAAGCCATGTAACTTGCGATTGATCTGCAACAGGATCTCTTCGCCGCTATACCCCTTACGGGTCATCGCACGGAAGGTTTCAGACAGAGGCAAGGCACCGATAACAGACGTGAGTCCGTGCCCGGTGAAATCCCCCAGCAAAACGTTGAGGTCGCCATTGGGCCGGAAAGCCGTCAGCTGCACATCGCCACTAAACGTGGCTGCGGGTCTTTTATAGATACGGACTTTACTGTCAGCAACGTTACCGCTCTCGATTGCGTTACTGAACAGCTGCTCTGCGATATCTTCTTCCCGCTCCCTGAGGCTGTTCAGCCCCCGGACTTCGTTGTAAAGATTGCCGATACGGCGCAGGGCTTTGATTTTTGCGTTTAGCGTGGAGGGAGAGAAAGGTCGCTGGAAGAAATCGTCGCCACCGGCATCGATACAGCGCTTAACAATTTCTTCATCTTCCGAACTGGTCACGAAGATGACCGGCACGAAATTATCACCGGCATGACTCTTAATCTGTCGGGTCGCTTCGATACCATCCAGCACCGGCATCTGTACATCCATTAACACCAGTTCGGGTGCAAGCTCCCGGAACTGGTTCACCCCGGATTCGCCATTCTCAGCTGTGATCACCTCAAATCCCTGAATGCGAAGCATAGCCTCGAGCGTCATTCGGTTTGAAAGTGAATCATCGACGATCAGCGCCAGAGGAAGCTTACCGGTCTCCTGAACAGTCACCGCTGAGACCATGCTTAGTCCTCTATATCAATAAAGCGGCCAAATTTAGCAATATCCAGAATCTTACGTACCGCTTCGTTTGGCTTGCGAAGTACAACTTCACCACCAATTTTTTCCGCATGTTCTTTCAGCAACAGAATCATCCCCAGTGCAGAGCTGTCCATATACTGGGCCTTACTCAGATCAACAGTAAAACGGGCACCTGCCTGATCGACTCCACGGTAACTGTCCCTGAACCCCTGGTGTAGCGAGTAATCGAAGCGATCACTTACAACTATATTTACAGAGCGACCATCACTTGCAACGCTACTTGTAATCGGCATACAACGTTCCCCTTACTCAGAACAATTCTATCTCGCCTTCATCCATATCCTGCTGAGATACAGTGCGGCTCTGGTTAACTTCCATTGCGCGGCTGCGCCTTTCCCGACAACACTCTTTCAACTGTCCAAGCTGTTCTTCTATATCGGCACTACTGGTACAGCGTTCCAAACGCATAAGCTCTGAAATATCGCTCAGCGTCGCTGTATGCAGTCTTACCGAATCCAGAGCCTGGGATGAAATATCCTCAAACTGCAGCGAACGCACAGCGTCACCGACAGCAGAATCAATCTGGTGTTCGATATCACTCATTCCCTGAATTCTGTCTCCGAGGAAATTGTTCATATCGGCAACATAATCAAGCATTTCACCAACACGTTCTTTGGTTTCAATGGTGTCGCTCATATCCGCAGAGGCCATCCGCCCCACATTATCGCGTAACTGAGCAATCGATTCCTTGGCACCATTAATACTTTCACGGATCTGATTATTAAGTTCAGCCGAGTTGATAGAAAGTGAGCGTACCTCATCAGCCACCACAGCGAAACCTCTTCCGGCTTCCCCGGCCCTCGCGGCTTCAATACTCGCATTCAGCGCCAGCAGGTTAGTTTGCCCGGCGAGGGATTCAACGTTTTCGATCAGCTGAAAAATACCATCAAGCTTCTCAACCATGTCATCGATATTGTGCACGGTTTCCAGGCTCTGCTTGGAAACATTCACCATTACATCGACGAACTGTTCGAGAATGCCGCTGGTTTCGCGGACAAACTCCTGAATGCTGATACTATTTTCACCACTGTTGTTCTGAGTGGTATCGATCACTTCCTGTATCAGCGCACCCTGAGTCTCCGACAGCTGATTGACCGTCTGAAAACTACCGCCCATCACCTTTACGGCATCGGCAATCAGCGCTTTGACCCGTTCGACTTCCTGATGAATGAACTGCACTTCATGATTAATCGTGGCCACGACTTCAGTACTGCTGTCCATCAGGGCATATTCAATCCCCCTGGAAGACGGGCTGGCCGGGGTTGATACCATGTCCGGGGACGGCTGCTGAGACTCGCGGCCAGCCATAAACAGTCCCGCGATTATCAGCGAAGCCAGCGCAGCTACAATAACGATATAGGCTGGCCACTCAAACAGTGTTGCTGCAATGATAATGACAGAAGCAGCAATGACGATTCCGCCGGTTACCGTTCGATTGATCACATCATTCTCCTCAACTCTCAGGACTACTTGCTAATTTGATCCATAATCACTGACGCGATTCGGCTTAATGGTTTTACCTGCACAGCGGCATTCATTTTCACAGCACTTCCCGGCATACCCCAGACCAGGCTGCTTTGCTCATCCTGAGCGACGGTATAAGCACCGGCCTTACGTAATGCCAACATACCTGCGGCACCGTCATTACCCATCCCGGTTAACAGCACTGCGGTGACATTGCGGGGCTGACACTGCAACAGCGAATCAAACATCTTATCTACCGCCGGGCGATGGCGGTTTACGGGCTCATCGTCACTCAGCCTGCAACGATAACCACCACTTTCAGCAACAATCTCAAGATGTTTGTTGCCGGGTGCTATATAGGCACAGCCCGGTTCGAGCTTCTGACCGCTTTGCGCTTCACAGACCGACAGGGCGCAAACGGTATTCAGACGGTTAGCAAAGCGGCCACTGAAGGATTCAGGGATATGCTGGGTAATGACGATCGGCGGGACTTCACGGGGCAGTTCAATCAGGACATCACGTATCGCTTCGGTGCCACCTGTCGAAGCACCGATTGCGATAATACCCGAGCTGTTTATACGACCGCTGGCATTGACCAGAGTTGCCGGCTTGCGGGTACGTTTCATCGCCTGCAGGCGTTGCAGTGCTGCACGTGAGCTGGCCGCGGCCTTGACCTTGGTGATCAGGTCCTGGGCAAAACGCTCCAGGCCCTTTGCGAGATCGCTGCGAGGCTTGGCGATGAAATCGACCGCTCCAAGCTCCAGCGCCTCAAGGGTGATGTCGGCTCCTTCTGTCGTCAGTGTCGATAACATCACCACCGGCATTGGCCGAAGACGCATCAGGTTGCGCAGAAAGGTTACGCCATCCATCTCCGGCATCTCGACATCCAGCGTCAGTACATCCGGATTAAGCTGCTTTATTTTTTCACGCGCGATTAACGGATTTTCAGCTGTGCCAACAACTTCAATCTCGCTATCGCGGCTTAATATCTCACTGACAACCTTTCTGACGACAACAGAATCATCTACAACTAGAACCTTTACCTTGGCCATAACGCTCTCACCCTTATATTCAGAACAGCTCTACATCACTCTGATCCAGTGACTTATCAAGCTGCTTCTGATACTGCGTTTCCTCTTCGACAATCCTGCTGCGATCGAAGCGTTCCATTTTTTTAACTAACATCCGCCCTTCCCTGGGAATATACATGACTTTCCGCGGCCAGGGCCCACCTATATCTTCGGCCTCAATCTGAATTCTCTCAGTATTCAGAAAATCGACTACGAAATGGGCATTTTTAGCACCGATCTGTGAAGTGCCGTTAAGCATTTCACCGCCGCCGGTTATTTTGGCTCTGAGTCTCTCTCTTTTTCCACCAAATTTCAAAATAGAGTTAATTAACTCTTCCATGGCAAAAGTGCCATAACGGCTGGAGCCGGCAAGATCATCATGAACATGGCCCGGGCCAGAATCAGGTAAGATAAAATGATTCATCCCCCCCACACCAACAACTTCATCGATAATGCAGGCAGATATACAGGAGCCAAGCGTCGTGACTATAACTTCATCATTTCGCGTGACATAAAATTCACCGGGTGCAACTTTGACTGCATACTTTTTCTGATTACTTATCCAGAAACGCTTGTGGTGCTCAAATCCCGGTAACGCCGGTTTTGGTTGTTCCGTTGTATTTTGCACACATAATCCCTCATTTCACACGGCGATAGATAGTTTGTCCTATAAGCTGAAACCGATCCGTTAGCCGGTATGGGGACTCAGAATGCCCTACAAACAACAATCCATTGGGCGTCAAAAGGTCCGCCATACGATTCAATAACTTAGCCTGAGTAGGCTTGTCGAAATAGATCATCACATTACGGCAGAAGATAAAATCGAATGGCCCGCGCATCGGCCACTGCTGCATCAGGTTGAGCTGTTTAAACGAGATCATATCGCGTAATTCGCTCCTGACCCGAGCCTGCCCTGAATTATCGCCCTTCCCTTTCAGAAACCAGCTTCTCTTAACATGTTCGGGCAACATCTGTACACGCTCGAATGCATAAACACCCCGTTCCGCAGTATCCAGTACTTTCGAATCTATATCGGTTGCCAGAATGCGCATATCCCAGTTGCTGGTATCAACGGCTGCGCTTCGCAGGGTGATTGCAATACTGTAGGTTTCTTCGCCAACTGAACATCCAGCCGACCAGCACCGCAGGCGATGCTGTCCTGCCCTGTTCAACTCAGGGATCAGTTCATCCGCCAGGTAATCAAAATGGTGCTGCTCACGGAAGAAAGCGGTCAGGTTGGTGGTCATGGCATTAATGAACTGACCGAATTCAGCGTCATTGTGACCAAGAAACTCGAAATACTCCTTGAACGAGTTTAGCCCCAGTTCACGTAAGCGTTTGACCAACCGGTTATAGGCCATATCCTTTTTATGATCTGCCAGCTGAATACCGGCATGATCGTAAAGAATATTTCGCATGCGATCGAAATCGCTCTGAGTAAATGTGACTTCACGTTCAACTTTCAATGTCAAATCCCTTCAGCTCAGGAGGCTGCCCCGCAATCACGGGGACAGCCTTCAGTGATTACCTTAAAACTCTTCCCACTCCTGGTCACTCTCGTTGGCGGTCACAACCCTCTCTTTTCTGACCCGGCCACCGGACTTCGGTGCGGCCTTAGCCACCGCTGCTTTGGTATCCGGCATTTCAGATCCGAGGCGGAAGAAGTTCACCAGACGCTGCATCTGCTGAGCCTGCTCTTCCATCGATTCGGAAGCTGCGGCAACCTCTTCCACAAGAGCCGCGTTCTGCTGGGTACCCTCATCCATCTGCGATACGGCAGAGTTCACCTGTTCAATACCGCTGGCCTGTTCCTGGCTGGCATTGGCAATCTCGCCGATAATGTCAGACACCTTGTCCACGCCATCCATGATATTTTTCAGCGCTTTACCGGATTCGTCCACATAGCGCGCGCCCTCTTCTACCTTATCCACGCTATCGCCGATCAGGTCCTTGATCTCTTTCGCTGCGCTGGCACTACGCTGAGCCAGATTACGTACCTCAGAGGCGACAACCGCAAAGCCCCGTCCCTGCTCCCCCGCACGGGCCGCTTCCACCGCTGCGTTCAGTGCCAGCAGGTTAGTCTGGAAGGCGATCTCATCAATCACACCGATAATTTCGGCGATTCGGGTCGATGCCTGACTGATCTGCCCCATGGAGCTGACCACCTTGTCAGAAATTTCGCCACCCTCAACCGCCATACTCTTGGCGCTGACGGCCAGCTCTTTGGCATGCTGGGCGTTCTGCGCATTCTGCCTCACGGTACTGGTCATCTCTTCCATGCTGGCTGCCGTCTCTTCCAGACTGGCCGCCTGAGATTCCGTACGCTGGCTCAACGTGGCATTGCCGTGGGCAATTTCAGAAGCGCCGGTAGCGATAGATCCGCCGGAGTTACGGATCTCGCTGACCATCTCATACAACTTACTCAGGGTGTCGCTGATCGCCGTATTCAGATCGGCAAAGGCACCGTGATATTCACCTTTCATCTGCTCGCTGAGATCACCCTCAGACATCGCCGTCAGAACCCGCTTGGACTCCATGATCGGTTCGACCACGGCATCCAGCATCTGGTTAACGCCGGAGGCGATGTTTTTCATGAAGCCTTCATAGATCGCCACATCCAGTCGCTGCTCCAGATCGCCTCGGGATGCTTTACTGATTAGCTGTTCGATCTCGCGCTCGGCGACCAGCTGATCGGTCATATCTTCCCATTCGACCACGGTGCCCAGACGCTCGCCCTGCTCGCCGTGAACCGGATTCGCGACCAGATTGAAGGTGCGCCCCCCCCACCACAATCCGGCCATTGAATGTTTCTTTCAGGGCGGAGATCATGCGACGCTGGTGAGAAGGGTCTTTATGGAAGCTGTCGAAGTTAGCCCCCAGCAGTTTGCGGGTATCGAACTCAGGCAGGTCTTTGCGGATATCGGATTCCGCCTTGCGCATCATGTCGAGTACCGCTTCATTCATATAGATGATATAGCCTTCGGTGTCGGCCACCATCACATTGGAGTTCACGTTATCCAGCGCCTGCTTGATACGCAGCGAGCGGTTACCCTGCTCTTTCGCATCATTCACCTCGAAGCCCATGCGTACGGCAAGTGATTTTATCGCACGGCGTAGCTCGCCAAGCTCACCCGGCTGCACAACATCAATCGGGTGCAGATAGCGGCCTTCTCCAACCGTACGAATTTCTTCGACAATCGCTTTAAGAGGCTCCACCACTTTTTTCTGCTGATGGCTCATGGCTCCGAACAGCATGACAAAAAACGCCGCCAGCGGCCCAAGCGCGATCAGTGATTTATCCATCCCGGAGAAGAACAATGCACCACTGAGCACCACCATCACCACCACCGCGACCATTGCCACTTTAAACAGGCCAGAAGACAGGTCGGATGCGGCAATAGAGTTGGGAGACGGGATCGTTGCCTGATTGTTGTTCAGTTGTGCATACAGGCGCTCGGATTCCGCGATCTCTTCACGGCTTGGCGAAGTGCGGACCGACATATACTCAATCGGCTGGCCATTTTGATAGATCGGCGTAACGTTGGCCTTAACCCAGTAGTAGTTGCCATCCTTAGTGCGGTTTTTCACCAGCTTGGTCCATGGACGCCCCATCTGGAGTGTATCCCACAGATCCTTAAATGCTGCCTGAGGCATATCCGGATGACGCACCAGGTTATGATTACTGCCAACAAGCTCATCCTCACTGAAGCCACTTACTTCAACAAAAGCAGGGTTCGCGTAAGTGATGACGCCTTTCAGGTCGGTTTTGGTTACAAGTTCCTGACCTTCCTGTAGCCGAACTTCCTGGTCAGTTACCGGCATATTGATCTTCATCGATTCGTCTCCTTAGACAGCATGCTTCCATACCCGCATTTTTTCAGGCTGTGGTTAACCTCCGGCAGCGGCACCATCCACAGCCAGTTCACCGGAATTAAGTAGTTCATCAACATTCAGAATGACAATCATTTTTTCATCGATGGTGACCAGCCCTTCAAAGAAGTCAGAACTGATAGCCCCATGTACCGCCGGTGGCGGCAAAATTGCACTTTCAACGATGTTATAGGTTTCGGCAACGGCGTCGGCGACGACGCCCATAATGCGCTCACGATCGCCGCTTAATACCCGTAAGACCACGACGACTGTTGTAGCACCGTACTCTTTAGGTGCCAGGCCAAAGCGGATGCGCAGATCCACCACCGGAATAATCGCCCCACGTAAATTCAACACGCCTTTCAGATAATCCGGCGTATTGGGTAAAAAGGTGACCGGTCCCCACCCCCGGATCTCCTGCACCCGGAGTATATCGACGGCATATTCCTCTCCGGCCAGAATAAAGGTCAGACACTGACGCGTCTGCTCTCGCTGATCCTGATCGATAACAGTCTGTTCCAACGCACTGGTTACACTCATGCCACTTTCTCTTCGTGCTGATTGAATTGCTCGTTTCGACTGTGGACAGCATTCCGGGTCGCCTGATCAAGCCCCAGCTTTATCATTCCGGCCACATCCATGATTAGCGCGACACCACCATCTCCGAGAATGGTTGCCCCGGAGATACCATCGACCCGCTTAAAGTTACTCTCCAGACTCTTGATCACCACCTGCTGTTGTCCAAGCAGATCGTCAACCACCAGTCCGACTCTGGAGTCGCCGCTCTCCACGATTACCAGCAGGCCATCGTCAAGGTCGGCACTTTTGATCGGCAAGCCAAACAACTGACGGACATTGATCAGGGGAATATATTCATCCCGGAAATGATAGAGGGACTTATTCCCGGCAATCGCATTGAGGGATTCTGAGCGCAGCTGCATCGATTCAACAATCGAAACCAGCGGCATGATGTAGGTTTCACTGGCCACCTGCACCAGCTGGCCATCCAGAATAGCCAGTGTCAGCGGCAGGCTGACGGTAAAGGTTGAACCGCCACCGGTCTCGGACTTAACCGAGACATGACCGCCGACCGATTCAATATTACGTCGCACGACATCCATGCCCACGCCACGGCCGGACAGGTCGCTGACCTGATCTGCAGTAGAGAAGCCCGGCAGGAAGATCAGTTCGTGGCATTCCTGCTCACTCATCTGCTGATCGGCACTGATCAGCCCTTTCTCAATCGCCTTACCGCGGATTTTTTCACTGTTCAGACCCCGTCCGTCATCGACAATCTCGATGACGATATAGCCACCCTGATGATAGGCATTCAGTTGCACAATGCCGGTCTCAGCCTTACCTGCGGCAATACGTTCTTCAGGCGTTTCGAGACCGTGATCCAGCGAGTTCCGTACCAGATGCACCAGCGGATCGCCGATCTTTTCCATTACGGTCTTATCCAGCTCGGTCTGTTCACCCGAAAGCTGGAGTTCTACTTTCTTATTCAGCTTGTCGCTGACATCGTGCACCATTCGTGGGAAGCGGTTAAACACGAAACTGATCGGCAGCATGCGTATGCGCATAACCTCTTCCTGCAGGTCTCGGGTATTACGCTCCAGCTGGTTGAGTCCTTCGTAAAGCTTCTCAACCCCCGGATGATCTACATCTTCCATTTCAGAGCCGATCTGGCCCAGCATCGACTGGGTAATCACCAGCTCGCCGACCCGGTTAATCAGGGCATCAACCTTATCGATACCTACGCGGATTGAGCCAACTTCAGCACCCGCCGGTTTACGCGGCGCGCTGGCGGCCGGTTTCGCGGGTTTGGCCGGCGTCGGCTGGGCAGCTTCGGCGATGGCATTCGGGCTTGCAGCAACTGCTGCGCTGGCGGCCGGCTCTGCTGCTGCAGATTCAGCGCCGCTGGCGGCTTCGGCGTTGCTTTCACTGTTAACTGACTCTTCGGTGTCGGCTTCGACCTGATCCATCATAGGTATTACTACGAGTTCACAGTCATCCTCGACCCACTCGAATACCTCCCTGACATCCGCTTCAGCACAATCGCTGATCAGGGCCAGGTTCCAGTCCAGCAGGGTCAGTTCAGGTTCGAAATCTATATAGGCCGGCAGTCTGTCGACATTGACCTCGACACTGAGTGTGCCCAGGTCTTCCAGCCCCTGAAACATCAGCAGCGGGTCATTACCGGTTTGTAACATATCCTCGGCGGGCAAAAAGCTGATATGCCAGCCGATCTGCTTGCTACCGCCATCCTCTTCAGCGACCTCGGAGTCAGAAGTCACGGATTTGGCCGGGGAGTTATCGGAAGGCGCTTCGCCGGACAGTTCAGCCTGCAACTGCAGATGTACCTCCGCTACTTGCGGGTCACTGCACTCGACGCCGTCACGCGCCGCATCCAGCAGAAGCCGCATACAGTCAACAGAGGTCAGCAGCAGATTGGTCAGGCGCTGGCTATTGCCCCGCTGTCCGTTGCGCATCTCATCCAGCAGCGTTTCCACTACATGGGTGAAATCTGCGACGGCGGTAAAGCCAAAAGTGCCAGCCCCGCCTTTAATTGAATGGGCGGCCCGGAATATTGCGTTAATAACTTCGGGATCTGCCCCGTCCAGATCCAGCAGACTTGATTCCATCAGCTCCAGTCCTTCGGAGCTTTCCTCTAGAAAGGTGGGGATAAATTGGGACAGATCTATGCTCATAACGGGTTACCGAATCACGCGTTTAATAGTGGAGATCAGCTTTTCCGGGTTGAAAGGTTTAACCAGCCAGCCGGTTGCTCCGGCGGCTTTACCCTTCTGTTTCATATCGTTCGAACTTTCCGTTGTCAGCATCAAAACGGGGGTAAATTTGAAAGCCGGCAGCTTTCTGAGTTCGCTACAGAAGGTAATTCCATCCATAACCGGCATATTCACATCGGTTAACACCAGATCAAATTTACCTTGCTGCGCTTTACCTAGCGCTTCTTTGCCATCGCCAGCTTCGGCAACGTCAAATCCTTCCTGTTTCAGGGTAAACGTCACCATGTTCCGCAAAGAGGCGGAATCATCTACTACCAGAATTGAAGGCATATCGGGTCTCCACAGAAGTCCTGTTTCAAGTGTTGTCCGGTATTTGCAGAAGTTCAGTCAGGCCGATAATCCGGGCCGACCGGGAGAGAACATCAGAGACTGCGTGCCAGTGCACGCCATCGGGGAAGGACTGTCCATCTTTAAAAAGAACAGCTAACAGTTGCAATCCTGCAGTATCAACTCTCATGACCGAAGCTCCATCCAGCGTTAATGAGCTTTGGTTTTCTGCGAGTTTGCCCAAACGATCATACCAATCTGCGACATCGGCAATAGACAGTTCCATCGGCAATGGCAGCATTGAGTCTTCAGACATGTGCAGCTCCTTCTTCCTTAATGACCGGCGGTTGCAAACTCTAGGATGGAAGTATTAGCAAATTTTCCGGATCTGGCAAAAAACTAGAGAAATATTTCTACCCGACCCAGCCCGCCCCCATCCCAGAGCCATTCTGAGCACCATTTCTTACTATTTGAATACCAACCATCAAAATCCGTTGTTGATGCATCAAATATGACAGAATCAGTGGTACTCATACTAAGGAAAGCTATTCTAATTCCAAAAGCATCTAAACGACAGCCATTATTTTCCCCTTATATTTCAACACCTTACCAAAGTAGAACATTATTGCGCATTCTTTTTTCATTACCGCAGAAAAGCCTTTTAAAACAATAGGTTACTTAACCTATTAGAGAGCCGCTTCTTTGCAACTGATCGCTACTTAATTTAGAATAATCAAAGTGGTTATTTGATTATTCATTTGAGAATTTCAACAGTGCAAGAAAAAGAAATTAAGTTGTTATTCAAGGCGGGGGTATTCGAGTCCTGTCAGGCGATACCAATCTCTATGGCAAGAGGCTGGACTCTGAAGTTTGTCACAAAGCAACAGGATATGATAACGCTGGACCTTCAGCGTTCTAAACAGGAACGCGAGTTTAAGAGCCTGGATGGTGCGGCAGCGGTGGCACGCAGAATTGGCTTTGAGTGGCTGAATGTTCAGATTGGCGATCTGAAATGGCGGGAGAAAGTATGAGATCGGAACAGTGATTTGCGTCAGACACCGGCCGCAACTCGCACCTCTATCAGGATTTTCAGGGATGAAGGCAGGGGCAGACAGGCATGGATGCTGGAGATGAAAAGACATCTCCAGCTGGATTCACAATGAAGCGTTCTTACGGCAGTTCAACACGACCGTTCTGAATCTCTTCCGCTGTAGCCTCACGCACCTCTGCAATCTCAATATCGTAAACCAGCGATTCTCCGGCCAGCGGGTGATTGGCATCGATGGTGATTTTATCCGCTTCGATGGCAATAATCGTCGCCACACGGATATTTTCATCTTCATCCGCCATCTGGAACATCATACCGACTTCCAGCGCCTCACCATTATCGAACTGGGAACGTCCCAGATTCTGAACCAGATCCTCATCCCGTTCCCCGTATCCCTGCTCTGCCGACAACTCAATTTTCAGGCGATCACCGACAGTGTGGTCCGTCAGCGCAGCTTCCAGCGCCGGGATAATATTCTTGTGCCCGTGCAGGTAAGGCAGAGGCGCAGCGCCCTCAGTGCTATCCAGCGTTTCACCGGCAGCGTTCTGCAACAGATAGTTAAAGCTGACTACCTTGTTGTCACTAATTTTCATCTCTTCAGTCCTCGGACATTAATATCTGTTTCAGCCATTGCCCCATTGCCACCATCTCTTCCTGAGAGACTTCATGCGCCAGTGGATAGCTATTCCAGCCCGGATTCAGGCCCAGCGCTTCCAGCTGAATCACAGCCTGCTCTCCCAGTGAAAAGGGCACCACATCATCCTGGGTGCCGTGCGCGACCCAGACAGGTAACTGTTTGTTTTGCTCTCTATATTCAGACTTAAGCAGTTCCGGACTGGCGATATAGGTAGACAGGGCAACAACCCCCGCCAGACGCTGTGGATAACTCAGCGCGGCCTGATAGGCCACCGCCCCTCCCTGAGAAAAGCCCGCCAGTACGATGCGCCCGGGATCGATACCGCGTTCGATCTCCCGCTCAATCAGGCGCTGGACCTGGGATACCGACAGCTGCAGTGAAGGCAGGTCGATCTTGCGTTCGATATTCATCTCCAGAATATCGTACCAGGCAGGCATGACCCAGCCACCATTGACCGTCACCGGGCGTTCCGGCGCATGCGGGAAGACAAAGCGTACCGCCAGCGATGGAGGTAACCCGAGATAGGGAATCACCGGCTCAAAGTCATGACCATTCGCACCCAGGCCATGCAGCCAGATAACCGCAGCATCGGCGCTGGACGCAGGTTCAACTTCAACCGCTGGCAACAGGTCGATCATGGCTGCAACCTGTCGATCTGCCAGCTTCCATCCACCAGGGTATAGCGGAAACGGTCATGCAGGCGGCTTTCCCGCCCCTGCCAGAATTCGAAAGCCGTTGGCTTCAGGCAGTATCCGCCCCAGCGCTCCGGATGCGGTACCTGGCCATCGCTATGTTGCTGCTGCAGTTTATCCACAGCGGCCTCCAGCGCCTGACGGGACTCGATCACCTCGCTCTGATGAGACGCGGCAGCACTCAGGCGGCTCCCCAGGGGCCGCTCGTTGAAGTACTTTTCGCCCTGTGAAACCGGCAGACGTTCTACCCGCCCCTGAATCCGTACCTGACGTTCCAGCCCGTACCAGTAAAACAGCAGAGCGGCCTGCGGATTCTGTTCCAGCTCGGCACCTTTTGCGCTGCTGAAATCCGTGTACCAGGCAAAACCCTCTTCACCAAAATGCTTCAGCAGCACAATACGCGCCGATGGCATGCCACTGCTATCGGCCGTTGCCAGTGTCATCGAGGTGGCGTCATCCGGGGCAGCGTCGGTCGCCACCTCCATCCATTTACGGAACTGCTCTACGGGATTGGTATCAAGCTGATCCCGGCTCAGCGGGCTGGCCAGGTATTCCCGGCGCAGCTGGGTGTAATCGTTACTCATACGCTTATCTCATACAGGTTTAGGCTGATTGTACAGCGCCGGCAGCGCAGACAGAAACCACCCGGCAACGGTGACAGGGATATTTAATCCTCCGCCGCTGCAGTGTGGCCAGACTGGCTGATGTATACTGCCGGAATATCGCAAACGGCGTAAATACAAGGAGATCGATCCGGTGCGGACCCTGATGCTATGCCTCTGCCTGCTGCTTGGCGGCTGTGCCACTTCCGGTGAGTCCGGTTTCAGCATTAAAAGCCTGGCAAAAAGCGATATCGATTCAGTCACTGACAGCCACCGGCGTCAGCTCAAAGCGCATCTGCAACAGCTCACGATTAAGTTGTATAAGAGAAATCCGCGCGAGTTGATTAAGGTCGAGCGGATGAGTATCCGCAAGCGCCTCGATATGCTCTATGTACTGGACCGCAAGCCCGGTCAGTTTGCCGAGCTGAGCTTCCGGGATGGCAACGATGCGATCCGTCTGGCGTTCTCTGAGGAATATAAAGGTGACCGGGTATTTGCCCTGATGGCAGGCTTGTCCACCATGCTGAACTCCGCCTATCAGCACAAACCGGAATTCTTTATGCTGGATGACCTGGACCAGCAAAAGCTCTATAACAGTGCCCGCAATCTGGAAACCGTGGCCTGGCAGCTCAGGCAGCGCCGCGACAGTCGCGGACAGCTGTTCCTGCTAAGCAATGGGGTCAGTGACAGCGGGGTCGCGAACTACAGCTTTGAGTTACTGTTCGGCAAGATGATCTCGCTGCAGGATATGATGGCGATTGTGATTTCGGAAAAGACCAATCGCACCATCACCCATATAGTACACCGGGCCGCATCGATGACCCTGCTACCGATCTGACCGGGTCATACCGCTCAGCCCGCCTCCATCTCGCGGATAAAGGCATCAGACTCGCTGATCGCATTCTGCATATCACGCACCAGCAGACTGATGTCCTGACGGATACCCTGAAATTCTCCCTTCAGCTCGCCCACCGCCCGCGCATTCAGATTGTGCTTCAGGTAGAGCACATTATCCTGCAGGGTCGCCAGTACCGGTTGCATACGCTTTTCCGCCGTCTGCAGCTTGGCCAGTAGCTGGCGATAGCGGCGCCGGGTATCTTGCAGCTTACGGGCGCTCTGGCTGCGCAGTTTGCTGTTACTGTAACGGGTCAGCTCCTGCTGCCACTCTTCAAACAGGTCTTCTGCCACTGTCTCAACGTTGTCGATTCGGCTGTTAACTGACTCTGCTGCAGAGACGCTGTCGTCGTACTCGGCTTTAAGGCTGTTGTACTGCTTGCTCAGCTCTCCGCCATCAAACTGCACCACCGAGCGGAACTGTTCCAGCGCATCCTGAAACTGTTCCTGGGCCTCGCTCTGGGCATCACGGGCCTCTTCTACCCGGTCGACCAGGATATCCCGTTTGTGGATACCCACCTGCTCCATCGCAGAGTAGTAGGCCCCGGAACAGCCGGACAGCAGTCCGATAACCAATGGCAGGGCAAGCAGTGATTTGAATTTCATAGATCAGGTTCCGTTACTGATACCGGCTACTGGCACCGGTTACTGACAATAGTCCAGTGGCTTATTGATACGAATATTGTCAATCTTATGGTTGTTGTTGAGGCAGAGGGTGATATCGGCACGGTCCGGCATCTCCTCCAGCATATGGCGGGTCAGCCGTTCATAGTGCTGGATAAAACGCTGAATCTGCGCCTCATCCATAATCCGCAGGTGATCGGTTGGCTGCTGGGTGTCGTAGATATACTTTACCCGCTCTGCCAGCTTTTTCTCCTGCAGCGAGCGCCACTCAAAAACAGCGTCCATACTCGGGACTTTCAGCATAATCAGTACGTCCACCATCTCAAACAGAGACTGGTAGATCCCTGACAGCTGATCGTTTACATGTCTGCGCCAGCAGCCATCGGGGTCTTCGTCCTGCTCCAGCCTGTTGATCGGCCTGTCCAGTCGGGCACTCTCCTGAGGCAGCGCGCCGACGCACCAGCCTTCGAACACGATCACATCCGCCGGACCAAACCACTCCTGCCAGACAGATGCCGGACAACGATCATCCGTGGATTTATCGAACACCGGGATTTTAGTGACACTGCTGTCGTCACTCTGTTTCAGATCCTGCAGGATCTGCATGCCCAGTTCCACGTCATGGGTTCCCGGCACACCGCGGGTAGCCAGCAGCGGGTGCACCTTATCGGCCAGCCTCTGGCGTTCATCGTGGGTTTTATACAGGTCATCCAGTGAGAAACCGACCACACTGAGGCCAAAGCCTTCGTCGAGGATAACCTCAAGCAGGTTAAACAGGGTGGACTTGCCCGCGCCCTGGGCGCCGTTGATCGCGACCACCAGCGGCCCCTCCTGCTGGCGCTTACGGCAGGTGAGCCAGGCCCCCAGCGGGACATAGATCGACTCGAACATATCCAGCAAGCCGATATCCACTTTCAGCGATTCCAGTGTCGACGCGAAAGCGCGCTCGACGGCTTTGACCGCCTCCTGCCGTTCCTTCGGTGACAGGCACAGCTGCTGGCGGGGCCAGCTTGTCAGTACACTCATCTACTACCTGTAATTCAGACTGTCGTAATCATCAGCAGAGCCAGCGACAGACAGATTCGATCTGCTCCGCCTCCATCAGTGAAGGCGCATGCTCCATATCCGCCACAGCATACAGGGTCATTGCCGGATTTTCCTCCCGCATCTGCTCCACGGTATCGCGCTGCAGCACGTCGGAACGCTCACCCCAGATCAGCATCTGCGGGCACTTCACGGCACGCCAGCTATCCCACAGATCAACCGGATGGGTGCTCATCGCCGCGGTCGACAGCGCCAGTGCCGGATCATAATGCAGGGCATATCCGCCTTCAGGCCGCGCCCGCACGCCGTGGCGGGCGATATGATCCCACTGGGATGCAGTCAGGTTACGCAGGGCCGGATAGGTTTGCTGCATAAAGCTGCGCGCCTCCTCCAGCGTCGGGAACTGTTTTTCTCCCAGATAGGTGGCGATACGTTCCAGCGAGGATTGCGGGATATAGGCACCGATATCATTCAGCACCAGCCGCCGAATAGGCGTCTGCGGCATGCCGGCCAGCAACATACCGATAATGCCGCCCATCGAGGTACCCACCCAGTCGACCTGTTCCACATCCAGCCGGGCCAGCAGGCAGCTGATATCACTGAGGTACTGTGGCAGGGCATACAGCTGACCCGGGGGCAGCCAGTCGCTTTCACCCCGACCAACGATATCGGGACAGACTACCCGGTAATCTTCGCTCAGGGCCTCAGCAAGCTGATCGAAATCCCGCCCGTTTCGCGCCAGGCCATGGACGCAAATCACCACCCGGGGATTGTCCGGGTCTCCCCACTCCCGGTAGGCCATGCGATGGAATCCCTGGGGATTAAGGCACTTTACGGTTCTGACTGACATAACACGCTCCCTGTATTGCTGAATGATGTTGAGGCCCTGCAAACTGATCTTAGTCCGCCTGCGTATTGGGAACAACGGCAGAACCCGCATTGCTTTCTTTCAATAAGAATTCCCTAATATAATGATCAAGCCCGGCTAAACGCCGGAACAATGTGTTCACTCTATACAATTCGTCCGGCGACTCAGGCATGCTGTAACCGCCGTCCGTAGTGGAACTAGTCTGGTACCAGAATGAATGAGATGACAAGGAAATCCCCGCGAAGCTTTCTGAAATGGCTGCTGCCGCTGCTGTTTATCGCTGCGGCCGTGGCTGTGTTTATAGTGCTCAAAAACAGCAAGCCGGAAACACCCGCCCGGCCGGTAACCGAGCGCAGCTGGCGGGTCTCCACTGTCGCGGCCGCAGCTGCTGACTACCAACCTCAGCTGGAGATTTACGGCACTGTCGAAGCTCCGCGCAAGACCACCTTCACTGCCGCGGTCACCGCCTTCGTGAATAAAGTCGATACGGATGAAGGCCGTCAGGTACGGGCCGGCGAACAGCTACTGCAGCTGGATCCGCGTGACACCCAGCTGGTCGTTACCCAGAGAGAGGCCGATGTCGCTGCCATCAAGGCCCGCATCAGCGCTGAGCAGGTACGCTATAAAGCCGACCGGGAAGCCCTGAAAATCGAGCAGAAGCTGCTGGCGATCAGCCAGCGCTCTGTCGATCGCTTCGAGCGCCTGCTGAAACGCAAGGTTGGCAGCGAAGACCAGCTGGACAATGCCCGCCGGACCTACCAGCAGCAGGCGCTGGCGCTGAATAGCCGGCGCCAGTCCATTGCCGATCACCCAAACCGGTTGCAACAGCTGAAATCAGAGCTGCAGCGTGCAGCAGCACAGCTGGACAGCGCCCGGTTGGATCTGCAACGCACCACGATCAACGCCGGTTTCGATGCCCGTATTGCTAAACTCTATGTGGCGCCGGGCGATCGGGTACGCAGTGGCGATAAACTGGTCAGCCTGTATGACCTGGAGCGCCTGGAGCTGCGGGCCCAGATCCCGACCCGTTTCCTGGCCACCATCCGTGCGGCCCTGCAGGCTGGCGGCCTTAAGGCCGAGTTGCTGCTGCCGGATCGCAGCCTTCCGGTCGAACTCGATCGTCTGGCCGGAGAGGTCGATGGCGGACGCGGCGGAGTCGATGCCCTGTTCCGCTTTATCGAACAACCCGATGATCTGGAACCCGGCCGGGCCCTGAGTCTGCGTCTGCAGCTGCCCGCTGTCGCCAACAGTTACGCCCTGCCGCCACAGGCCCTCTATGGCCTCGATCGCATCTACCGGGTGCAGGACGGTCGCCTGCAGAGCGTCAGGGTTAACCGTGTCGGCAGCAGCCGCAACAGCCGTAATCAGGAGCAAGTATTGGTGACCAGTATAGAACTGCATGAGAACGACCGCATTCTGGCAACCCAGCTGCCCAATGCGATCAATGGACTGCGTGTGGAAGAGGCTAACTGATGCGCCAGTATTCAGGTCCACTCCAGGGGTTAACCGCCATGTTTGCCAGCCACCGGGTGGCGGCGAACCTGCTGATGGTGCTGATGATTCTAGCGGGCGTCTGGGGGCTGAAGAAACTCAATACCCAGTTTTTCCCCTCCTTCGAACTGGATGTCATCACGGTACAGATCGCCTGGAGCGGCGCTGCAGCCGAAGACGTAGAGCGCTCGGTGATACTGCCCATGGAGGAGGGACTGAAATCCCTCACCGGTGTCGACCGGCTGTTTGCCACAGCCAGCCAGGGCATGGCCTCTATCCGGCTGGAGCTGGAGGAGGACAGCGATCTCGACTTCCTGCTCGATGAGGTTAAGCAGAAGGTCGATAATATCCGCCCCGATCTGCCGGCCGATATCGAAGAGCCGCTGGTGCAGAAGATCATCCGTTATGAAGATATCGCCAGCCTGCTGATCACCAGTAAACAGAGTCCCGCCGAAGAGCTGCGGCCACTGGTGCGCCGCTTTGAACGCGAACTGCTGGAACTAGGCATCAGCAAGATCGACTTTTACGGGATGCCGGAGCAGGAGATCGCCATCCAGCTGCCCGCCGCCCGCCTGCATGAACTGGGTATGACGATGGCCGAAGTGGCGGGCAATATCCGCCAGCGCAGCGTCGACCTGCCCGCCGGCACCGCAGCCAAGGGCGACGGCTCGCGCCAGATACGCAGCCTCAGCCAGCAACGCAGTGTCGAAGGCTTTAACCAACTGCCGCTGATGACCGACAGTCAGGGCCGTCTGCTGCGCCTTGGCGATGTAGCCGATATCGCGCTGCGTACCCGGGACGGCCAGGTCGAACTGGCATACCGTGGCCAGGCGGCCATTATGATGACCCTGCGCCGCACCGAAGCGGAAGACTCCCTTAACTCGGCGGCTATCCTCAACCAGTGGCTGGCCGATATCCGTCCGACCCTGCCCCCGGACCTGCAACTGATCGCCTTCGATGAGCGCTGGCAGCCGATTCGCGACCGCATCAACCTGCTGCTGAAAAATGGCCTGAGCGGACTGGTGCTGGTGATCCTGATCTTGTTTCTGTTCCTCAATGCCCGGGTCGCCTTCTGGGTGACTATCGGTATCCCGGTCTCCTTTATGGCGACCCTGGCGGTGCTGTACGGTATCGGTGGTTCGATCAATATGATCAGCCTGTTCGGGCTGATTATGGCGCTGGGGATCATTGTCGATGACGCCATTGTGGTCGGTGAGGATACCCTGACCCACGTCCAGCAGGGCGAACCGGGACTGCAGGCGGCCATCGGCGGGGCCCACCGTATGCTGCCTCCGGTGATGGCCTCATCCATGACCAGTATCGCCGCCTTTCTGCCGCTGCTGCTGGTCGGCGGCACTATCGGTAATATCCTGGTGGATATCCCCATCGTGGTGATCTGCGTCATTATCGCCTCGCTGCTGGAGTGCTTCCTGATCCTGCCGGGGCATCTGCATCACAGCCTGCGCCGCAGTGAAGACCTGCATCCGACTAAGCTACGGCTGAAGCTGGACAGCGGCTTCAACCGCTTCCGTGACGGACCTTTCCGCCGCCTGGTCACCGTGGCAATCAACTTCCGCTGGGCCACCATGGCCGCAGCCATCGCCCTGCTGATCCTGGCGATCGGCCTGATCGCCGGTGGCCGGGTGAAATTCACCTTCTTCCCCGCAGTAGAGCGGGATGTGATCAGTGCCAACGTGCAGTTCACGGCCGGTACCGACAGTGCCACAGTGCAACGCTTCCTGACCCATGTAGAGCAGGAACTGCTGGCAACCGAAGAGGATCTGGGCGGCGAGCTGATTAAAGTCGCCTTCCAGCGACTACGCACCGCCTCCTTCAGCCGCACCACCGCCAGCGGCAACCGGGGTGAAGAGTTTGGCAGCCTCTACCTGGAGCTGCATCCGGCCGACAGCCGCAGTGTCAGCAACAGTCAGCTGATCAAACGCTGGAAACGGGATCTGACCGTACCGGCCGGTGTCGAGAAATTCACCATTGATGTATCCCGCTCCGGGCCACCGGGCAAACCGATAGAGCTCAAGCTCAGCGGCAATGAGATTAATGCCCTGAAACAGGCCTCGCTGGATATCCAGCGTTTACTTGAAGGCTATACCGGCCTGTCCAATATCGATGATGACCTGCCCTTCGGTAAGGCCCAGCTGATCTACAACCTGACCGCAGCAGGCAAAGCCGCGGGGCTGACCCTGGACGCTGTCGGCCGTCAGCTGCGTGCCGCCTTTGACGGCCTGGAAGTACAGAATTTTTACCTCAATCAGGATGAAATTGAGGTCAGGGTAGTGCTGCCGGATGCCGAACGTGACCGGCTCAGCCTGCTCGAGCAACTGCCGATCGTGCTGCCCAATGGCAGCACTACGCCGCTGTCTAACGTAGTCAGCTTTACCGCCCAGCGGGGCCTCGATACCCTGCAGCGGGTGGATGCCCAGCTGTCGATTAATATCACGACCGACCTGGATGAAGCCGTAGCCAATGCCAACGAGATCATTGCCGATCTGAAAGCCGGCGAGCTGCAGTCGATCCTCGATCAGTACGGCGTCCAGGCCAGCTTTGAAGGCAAGAATAAGAGCCAGCGCGAGACCGCCGAGGATATGAAGAACGGCCTGATGCTGGCGTTGCTGCTGATCTACATCATTCTGGCCTGGGTGTTCGCCTCCTACAGCTGGCCGATAACCGTGATGCTGGCGATTCCGCTGGGCATTACCGGCGCGGTTTTCGGTCATTTCCTGCTGGGGCTGGATATGACCATCCTGTCGATGTTCGGGCTGTTTGGTCTGTCAGGCATCGTGATCAATGACTCGATCGTCCTGATCACCTTCTATAAGAAACTGCGCGGCAGCGGCCTGGCAATCAAGGAGGCCGTTATCGAAGCGGCCTGCCAGCGCTTGCGAGCGGTACTGCTGACCTCGCTGACCACCATCGCAGGGCTGACACCGATCCTGTTCGAAACCTCTTTGCAGGCCCAGTTCCTGATCCCGATGGCAGTGTCTATCGTGTTTGGCCTGGCCTACGGTACCGTCGTTATCCTGCTGTTTGTGCCGGCGGTACTCACGGTTGTGGAATCGCTGCGCGGGCGGCTGGGAGGACATTCGCCGGTAAAGCTTGAAAGCCACTCGGCGGCAGGCTAAGCCGGGACAGGATCGCTCAACACTGTTATCTGGGGCCGGGCACCGGGCTAAAACAACCCGGCGCTCAGACCAGGTGGCGCTTAATATAGCGATCCAGAATCTCAAACCCCTGCTGATCGATACTCAGGATAGACACCCCATACTGTACCCGGTGCTGGGAAACCCGGCGCTGGTGCACCATCCTGCAATGGCAGTGAATAGCGCTGTCGGCCAGGCCGAAATGCAGGTTAAATTCGGCACCGCCGACGGTGGCAGGCTGACGCACCTGCATCAACTCAGTCCCGCCCTCCAGCAGGAAGCCGCCCTGACTGATATCCAGCAGCGTTACATCCAGGGTATCCGCATCATTTTTTTCCAGTTCGGCAGGCAGTTCGACACAGAGTCGGGGGTAAATTCTTCGTTCAGGTCGCATCGGTAGATCTCCGGCATTGCCAACAAGCAACAAGCTGCCACCCGCCTCCGGGACAGGTTAAACAGTCGTTTAAGCATTGAGTAAAGTTATACACAACCCGGACTGATGAAGAAATCCCTGCGATCGCAGCGCGTGGAACAATCCGCCTCAGTTACAGTTGAAATTTAATCCGGCTTGATTTCGATCAGTGCTTAATCGCTATGCAGGCTTTCTGTATAATCCGAAGGTTAATCCGCGCTAAAACCCTGCGCTTTCAGGGGATAAGAAGGACAAAAGATGAATCGCGACCTCAGTCTGCTGCAACCTTACCCGTTTGAGAAACTCACCGCGCTGAAGGCGCAGGTGTCTCCACCGGAAGATCTGGAGCATATCGCCCTCTCCATTGGCGAGCCTAAGCACCCGGCTCCCGAGTTTGTCACTGAAGTACTGACCGACAACCTGGCGCGTCTGTCCAACTACCCGACCACCAAGGGTATTCCGGAGCTGAGTGAAGCCATTGCAGGCTGGTGTGAGCGTCGCTTCAAACTACAGGCCGGTTCGCTGGACCCGAAAACCAATGTGATTCCGGTCAACGGTACCCGCGAGGCGATCTTCTCCTTCACCCAGGCGGCGATCGATCGCAGGCCGGATACGCTGGTAGTGTCACCGAACCCGTTCTACCAGATCTATGAAGGCGCAACCTATCTGGCCGGTGCCGAGCCTTACTACCTGAACTGCAATGCCGACAATAACTTCGTGCCGGATTACGATGCCGTGCCGGAGTCTGTCTGGCAGCGCTGCCAGTTGCTCTACCTCTGTTCGCCTAGCAATCCGACCGGTGCCGTCACCGGTATGCAGACTCTGAAGAAACTGATCGCATTGTCGGACAAGTACGACTTTATCATCGCTTCCGACGAGTGTTACTCCGAGATCTACTTTGACGAGGCCAAGCCGCCGGTTGGCCTGTTGCAGGCCTGTGCCGAGCTGGGCCGCGATGACTATAAAAACTGTGTAGTGATGCACAGCCTGTCCAAGCGTTCTAACCTGCCGGGCCTGCGTTCCGGCTTTGTCGCCGGTGATGCCGCTCTGCTGGTACCCTACCTGCAGTACCGCACCTACCACGGCAGCGCCATGCCGATCCAGCACCAGCTGGCATCGATTGCCGCCTGGAACGACGAAGAACATGTACTGGAAAACCGCAGCCAGTATCGCCGCAAGTTTGATGCCGTGGTGGAGATCCTCTCTCCGGTGATGGACGTTCAGCATCCGGATGCCAGCTTCTACCTCTGGGCGGCTACCCCGATCGCCGATGACCTGTTTGCTCAGGGACTGTTCGCCAGCCAGAACGTCACTGTTCTGCCAGGCAGCTATGTTTCCCGTGAAGCCGAAGGTATCCTGCCCGGCGCCGGCCGCGTGCGCATGGCACTGGTTGCCACCCTGGAAGAGTGTGTCGAGGCGGCACACCGTATCCGTAACTACGTTGAATCGCTGTAAGGATTAAACCGATGGTCACTATGTACGGTATCAAGAACTGCGACACCATTAAGAAAGCCCGCAAGTGGCTGGAAAACGAAGGTATCGAATACCGTTTTCACGACTACCGTGTCGACGGACTCAGCGCCGAACAGCTGCAGGACTGGGCGGCAGAACTGGGCTGGGAAGCGCTGCTGAACAAGCGCGGCACCACCTGGCGTCAGCAGCCAGACGCAGTTAAGGACAGCATCGATGAACAAAGCGCTCTGGCACTGATGCTGGAACATCCGGCGATGATTAAGCGCCCACTGCTGGACAACGGCAGCCTGCGTAAGCTGGGATTTAAAGACGCTGACTACAGCGCTCTTTTTAACGGCTGAACCTGAAGTATTCATATGCCCGCTGCCAGGTCGCAGCGGGCATCCTGACAACAGCCCTCATGCACCTGATCGCCGGAAGGGCTGGCTGATAATAACGACGATTTATCTTTTATATTTCTGATGGAGAAACAGATGGCAAATTTTGCTTTTGGTCTTGGTGTAGGCACCAAGTCTTCAGCGGGCGACTGGCTGGAAGTCTACTTTAACGCTCCCCTGCTGAACGCTGACGCTGCACTGATCGACGCAGTCGCCGCAAAAGTCGGTTACGAAGGTGGCAATGCGACCATCGAGATCCGCGAATCCCAGCTGAAAGACCTGGAAGCTGCTTTCCTGGCAGTCGGTGCGGAAGATCAGGCTGAGGTTGTCGAGATCCTGGAAGGGACAGCACAGCCACTGGTACTGACCATCCTGGAAACTGACGCAGACCCTGCCACGACGGCTGAGGTTTACCTCAAGCTGTCCCTGCTCTCTCACCGTCTGGTACAGCCTCACGGCATCAGCCTGGCGGGCATGTTCGGCAAACTGCCAAACGTTGCCTGGACCAGCGAAGGCGCTATCGCGCTGGAAGACCTGTCCAAGCGCCAGCTGGCGGCCCGTGCTAAAGGCCAGATGCTGCACGTTTACTCTGTGGATAAGTTCCCGCAGATGACCAACTACGTAGTGCCTGCCGGCATCCGTGTTGGCGACGCATCCCGTATCCGCCTGGGCGCTCACGTCGGTGAAGGCACGACAGTGATGCACGAAGGCTTTATCAACTTCAATGCCGGTACTATGGGCGTGAGCATGGTTGAAGGCCGGATCTCTGCAGGCGTGGTTGTCGGCAACGGCTCCGACGTCGGCGGCGGTGCCTCCACTATGGGCACCCTGTCCGGCGGTAACGATGTGGTGATCTCCGTGGGCGAGAACTGCCTGCTGGGCGCCAATGCTGGCCTCGGCATCCCGCTGGGCGATCGCTGCACCCTGGAAGCTGGTCTCTATGTCACTGGCGGCTCCAAGGTGACCCTGCTGGACGATCAGAACAACGAAGTCAGCGTTGTTAAGGCCGCTGAGCTGGCCGGTAAGCCGGACCTGCTGTTCCGCCGTAACTCCCAGAACGGCCGTATCGAAGTGAAGACCAACAAGTCTGCGATCGAGCTGAACGAAGAGCTGCACAAGCACAACTAAGCAGCCTCTGCAGCCCGCCTCTTGCCGGAGGCGCGCTACCCTGATGTAAACCCCGCACCGCTGTGCGGGGTTCTTTATTCCAGCGCTAAAGCCTGCCTGCAGGTGGCTTCAGCGCGACACCAAGGAGCCACGATGTCTCAACTTTCGCCGACCCTTGAACTGGCCAGAGACCTGATCAGCCGCCAGTCTGTAACCCCGGAAGATGCCGGGTGCCAGGATGTGATGATAGAACGCCTGGAAAAACTGGGTTTTAATGCCGAACGCCTGCATTTTGAAGATACCAAGAACTTCTGGGCGCGCCGGGGCGATAGCGGACCGGTATTCTGTTTTGCCGGTCATACCGACGTGGTTCCATCCGGTCCTGAAGAGAACTGGAACTTCCCACCATTCGAACCCACCATCCATGAAGGGATGCTATGGGGACGCGGGGCCGCCGATATGAAGGGCAGCCTGGCAGCCTTTATTACCGCAGCAGAGCGCTTTGTCACTAATCACCCAGACCATAAGGGTTCTATCGCCCTGCTGATCACCTCCGATGAGGAAGGCCCGTTTATCAACGGCACCACCCGGGTGGTGGATCACCTGGAAGCACGCAACGAAAAGATGGACTGGTGCATCGTCGGCGAGCCATCCAGTACTAAACATGTTGGGGATGTGATTAAGAACGGCCGTCGCGGCTCGCTCAGCGGCAAACTGTTCGTTAAGGGCAAGCAGGGCCATGTCGCCTACCCTCATCTGGCGAAGAACCCGATCCATCTCAGCGCTCCGGCCCTGGCCGAACTGGCCGCCGAAGTCTGGGATCAGGGTAACGAGTTTTTCCCACCCACCAGTTTCCAGATCTCCAATATCCACGGCGGTACCGGCGCGACCAACGTAGTGCCCGGTCATGTCGAGATCGACTTCAACTTCCGTTTTTCCACCGAAGTCACTGCCGACGAGCTGAAAGCGCGGGTACGGGATGTGCTCGACAAGCACGGCCTGGAGTGGGATATCGACTGGATACTTTCCGGTAACCCTTTCCTCACGGCCGCAGGCGACCTGGTGGAAGCCGCCCAGCAATCGATTAAGGCGATCACCGGCCAGGATACCGAGTTATCCACATCCGGCGGCACCTCCGATGGCCGCTTTATCGCACCGACCGGTGCCCAGGTGGTTGAGCTGGGTCCGATCAACGCCACTATCCATCAGGTCAACGAGCGGGTCAGCGTGCGTGATCTGGATACTCTGTCAGATATCTATGAAAACATTCTGGCGCGCTTGCTGACATGATGCCGACACACCTTTGCTGCCCGGTTTGCCGGGCAGCCCTGATAAGCAGCGATAACAGCCTGCGTTGTGACAACGGCCATAGTTTCGATCGGGCCCGTCAGGGTTACTGGAACCTGTTGCTGGTAAACAAGAAACGCTCTAAGAACCCCGGCGACAGTGCCGAGATGGTGCAGGCGCGGCGCGCCTTTCTCAACGAAGGCCACTACCAGCCATTGTCGGATCAGGTAAACAGCCTGGCCACCGCGCTGTGTCAAACCGAGCAGCTGAACAATATCGTCGATATGGGCTGTGGCGAGGGCTTCTATACCGAACGCCTGTTTCAGCAGCTGAACGAACAGCAGCTGCCGCAGCAACTGACCGGGCTGGATATCTCCAAACCCGCAGTGCGGGCAGCCTGCCAGCGCACTAAGGCGATCCACTGGCTGGTGGCCTCCGGCGCCGATATGCCGTTGCCCGAAGCGTCGGTCGACCTGTTGCTGGTGATGTTCAGCCGCCTGATGCCTCAGCCCTTTGCCGACCTGATCAAGCCCGGCGGCCACCTGTTACTGGCCTGGCCCGGCGACAACCACCTGATCGAACTGCGCCAGCAGATCTATCAGGAGGTACGCAGCAGCGGCTTTGATCCGACCGCCCAGTTGGAAGGCCTGTTCAGCTGCGAGCAGATAAAGCCGGTCAGCTACCGTTTTACGCTGGATAATCCGCATAGCATCGCGACGCTGCTGGAGATGACGCCGCACGCGCGCCGCCTGACCGCGGAAGCCCGCGAGAAGCTGCAGCAACAACCACAACTGGAACTGACACTGGACGTTAATCTCGGCATCTTCCGTCGCCTATGAAAATACTCTCGCCTCAGGTACGCCGCTGGCTGATTCAGCGTGCCGACAACTATCAGCAGAACCTGAAGATCCTGATCTGCGGTTTTATCAGCTGCTTCTGCGGTGTACTGATTGTGGCGGGCAGCGAGTTTATGCTTGGCGGCGGAATGCTGGCGGAGCTGATCGCCCTTCTTGGCTTGATACTGGTCGCCGCCGGTATCATACTGGCGGCATTCGGCTATATCTGCCTTAGCCTGCTGCGACTCTTCCGCTTTTTTAATGACGACAGACCCCATGACTGAACAGCGCCACCCGGATATCGAAATCTACGTAAAAAACCGCTCTATTGCCGAGATTGAAATCTGGCTGGGCAACTGTGCAGAGCAGCTGGAGCAGACCTTCTCACAGGGCACCATCCACGAGTACAGCATCACCATCGGCGAGCACCGCGTTCCGGTAATGATTCACGAGAAGGTTGCAGGCAAAGCCTGGGTCAGCATCTGGTTTAAGTCCGATAAGACCCCCTGGGTGAAAGACGTTGACTGCGCCCATGCGGCGGCTGAAGCGATGGATACCCAGGTACGCTGTATCGCCAGTGGCTGGAGTGACGGCGACGATCCCGACGAGTGGTGGAAAGTCGAAAATGGTACTGTTGAAAAGATCCAGTGGCGCACCTGACGCCACTGGATTTGATGCCCTGAGGCGATCGCTTCACAGCTAAGCCGCGACTTTCTGTCGCCCCTGCCACTGCTGATAAAGCACCGCGCTGACAATTAACACCAGCCCCAGCCAGGTGGCGGGTTCTATCGCTTCACCGAGAAAGTGGCTGATAAACAGCAGCGACAGGAAGGGTGACAGGAAGATCAGGTTGCTGATACGGCTGGTGTGAGTGGCTTTTTTCATCGCCGTCAGCCACAGCATAAAGGTTACCCCCATCTCAAACAGCCCGACATAGACCGCACCCAGCGCTCCCTGCCACGACAGGTTGATACCATCAACCCAGAACATCGCAATAGTCACCATTGGCAGACCAAACAGAAAGCAGAGCAACAGCGACACCACCGGTGACTCCTCACTGCGGGCGTTGAAGATCCAGTACAAAGCCCACAGCAGAGTGCTGAACAGCGCCAGCGCCACCCCCTCGGTGCTCTCAAACTGCAGGGCCAGCAGCTCGCCCTTCGTGGCGATCACCACCACTCCGATATACCCCAGCAGACAAGCCAGGATATCGTGCCGGGTCAGCGCCTGTCCCAGCAACGGCACCGCCAGCAGAGACAACATCAGCCCCCAGGTATAGTTGAGTGTCTGCGCCTGCTGCGCCGGCAGCAGATCGTATGCCTGAAACAGCACGCTGTAGTAGATAAATGGATTCAAAGCCCCCAGCAGCAGATAGCGCTGCCACTTCTGACGCGCCACATGCCGCACCTCAGGCCACTGCTGCTTGCGGCTGACGGCGACAGCCAGAATCAGAGTAGACACCAGGGAAGCTTCTGCCAGCAACTGCAACGGTGTCAGATGCTGCAAACTCAGCTTAAAGGCAGTCGCTACCGTCGACCACAGTAATACCGCACCGATGCCAAACAGCATCGCCTGTTGTTGATTTTTCTCCATAAAAGCCGACTCCGAAACCGCAAAGAGGCCGATCATAACAGCACTGCAGTCAGTGGTAACAGCGGAAAAGAGAAGTCGGGAAAAGCAGAGAATCAGGCCTGGGTGCGGATCTGCTGCTGCGAGCGGGAGATCTCATCCAGCATCAGCTTGCCGGAAGCCATCAACGCCACCTTTTCAAACTGATCGGCCCCCAGGCGGCCGCGACGCGGCGTACGGGCACCGGTTTCGATATAGCTGTTGATGTAGGCAAAATCGCCTGGCAGATTATCGTTGATGGAATGGTTCAGGCGATCGACTACGGTTTCGTTATACAACTCATTGGGATCTGGGTAGACCGACTGCGCTTCAGCCGGCAGCTGGAAGCGGGCATCAGGATCGGCAGCCGGGGCCGGAACAGAAAACTCCGGCTTATACAGCGCCTGATTGGCAGAGATCATGCTCAACAGCATCGAAAACTGGGCACCATTACCACTCTGGACCGCACTGGCCAGATTGGAGGTGTAAGTCTCGATTCGGGACTCTATACGTTCGAGTCGTTCTGTCTGCATGATAAAAACTGAATAGTGTCGGTTGAGATCTGGCTATCGGCCACCATCTACTAACCTTTAGCACAAAACTGTAAAGACAACCGGGAGTTGTATGGGACGCTGGCGACCACCTGCTGAGAAAAAATCCAAGTACATCACTGCCACCGGCTATAAGCGCATGAATGATGAGCTGAAGTACCTGTGGAAAGTAAAGCGTCCTGAAGTCACCCAGGCGGTGAAGGAAGCCGCCGCACAGGGCGACCGCTCGGAAAACGCCGAATATATCTACGGCAAGAAGCAGCTGCGGGAGATCGACCGCCGGGTGCGCTACCTGTCAAAAAGGCTCGATGACATTACTGTGGTCGACCGTATTCCCGATGACCAGGGCACAGTCTTCTTTGGCGCCTGGGTCACCATCGCCGATGAGGAGGACAATGAGCAGCGCTACCGCATCGTAGGACCGGATGAGATTGAAGCCAGCGGCCAGCTGATCAGCGTCGACTCTCCTCTGGCCAGGCAGTTACTGAAAAAACAGGTCGGTGATGAGGTCTACCTGCAGAAACCGGATGGCAGTGAGATCTGGTATGAGGTGATCGCAATAGAGTATGAGCCTTACTAGCAGCCCCAGTAATGGCAGGCGACGAACCATGGCGTTCCGCCGGAGCGCCCGAAAACCGCGCAATAAGCGATAGGCGATAAGCGACGTATTAAAAACAGAGAGTTGTAACAGAATGAAGCGGGAAAGGAGTGGTGGGTCGTATAGGATTCGAACCTATGACCAATTGGTTAAAAGCCAACTGCTCTACCAACTGAGCTAACGACCCACGGGGTATTAAAAGCGCCCACCTTACCGGAGTAAAAGTGGTGGGTCGTATAGGATTCGAACCTATGACCAATTGGTTAAAAGCCAACTGCTCTACCGACTGAGCTAACGACCCACTTTTAATGGCTCCTCGAGCTGGACTCGAACCAGCGACCAATAGATTAACAGTCTACTGCTCTACCAACTGAGCTATCGAGGAACTCTAAATTTACTTCTTGCCATAAAATGGCGGAGGGATAGGGATTCGAACCCTAGGGCCCTCTCGGACCGCTGGTTTTCAAGACCAGTGCTTTCGACCACTCAGCCATCCCTCCGTAGAAGTGGCGCGTATGTTACCCGATTCAGATTTACTGTCAACACTCCAACACACTGTTTTTTAAAAAAATTAATAAATTCCTACCACTTTTGGTTAAAGCGTTTAAAGTCTGATCAACTGCGTCTGTTTTCGCACAATTTTCAGACAGATATCGACTCACACCCCACCCGGACATCGGTAAATCCGTGCCGTCCCTTACTAAAAAGCCACACTGTACAGCTACAAATCCCCCGGCAGCGCCTGGGAAGGCACCGGCTTTATGTCGCCGTGCCAGTCGCCATCACTCGGTGATCTGCCAGCCGCCACTCAATACCCTCTGCTGCTGCCTCGGCCATTCACTACGAGTGTCATATCACGGGCAGACCATCCAATCGCGATCTGATACGACAACCGGAAGAAGTAAAGGCCACCGAAGGCCAGCCCCCCCTTCAGGCTGCGATGCCAGCCTGACAGTGAACAGACTGGCGTCGCTTATGCTAAGTATTCCAGGCGAGGCACAGCAACGCTGCTCTGAGCAAGCCCTTCCCTACGCCGTGGCGACCGGCCTGTAAAGCCACAACCGGAACATCACGCTGCCCGTCTTATCGCAGATCGCTTATCACTTATTCCCTTTTATTTTATAAATCCTTTTCGCTTTTCAGTTTAATTTCAGAGTTACTTCATAGTATGAACTCACAAACAAACGCGAGGACATACCAATGAAAACTTTCTTCCAGGCTCTGATTGTTGCTTTTGCATTCATCTCCGGCTCTGCCTTTGCAGACATTCTTAACTACGGCCAGCTGCCTACTCACGGTCAGGAAGTTCAGATGACCGAGGAAGCTGAATTTGAACAGGATCGTTGGGCTCGCTAATTAAAGCAGTCCTTTCACCAGGAATATAAAGAGGATTTAAAGCATGAAATTTCTCGTTCGTTTCATGATTGCAGGATTGGTAATGGCCTCTGGCGCCAGCTTTGCAGACAGCCTGAACTACGGCCAGCTGCCTACATCCGGGCAGGAAGTGCACCTGAGTGAACAGGCTGAGTTTGAAAGCGGCCGCCACTAAGCGGTTTTGTTTTCAGGATGATTAATATCTGATATTGCATGGCACAGGGATATGACTTTAAAGGAACTTGCATAGGGCGGCTGATTATTTAATAAGCCGCCCTGCATACCACACTTTATTAGTCCCTTTAGCAGGAGTCATTATAATGCGTAAATTATTTGTTATTTTGTTTTCAGCCATTATTCTTATGCCCAGCCTTGCAAGTGCAGCCCATATTAACTACGGGCAACTACCAACCGTCGGTAAAGAGCTGCAAATGACCGAAGAGTACGAAGATTTTATCGTTCCCGGTGATAGGAATTAATTAATCCACTGCTTCTGCATGACAAGAAAGCCGTTACTATAACGGCTTCTTTGTGTTTCCCCCTCCTTCCTCATAGCTCATAGCTCATAGCTCATAGCTCATAGCTCATAGCTCATAGCTCATAGCTCAGCGATGTTAACCCTGCCTTTACCTGGATGAGGTTAAAACCTGACAACGCCAAACCTGTTGCCGGGAAACCTCTTCAATGTCAGTCACCGCCCCTCTGGCCCTGATTATTCTGTCCGCCCTGTTGTCTGCCTGCGCCACATCGCGTCCGGCCGGCCCGACACCGATACCACCACCCATCCGCTGGCAGGTCTCTGCCCAGACGGCGGCGTTCGAACAACAGTTGCAGGTGATCATTCCATCCGCCGCGCTGAGCGACCTGATCGCCCGGGTACAACGTAATAATCTCGACCTGCAACAGACGGCTCTGTTACTGAAAGAACAACAAAGCCGGGTACGGCAGACAGAGGCCGATCGGCAACCCCAGCTCGACCTCAACGTCAGCAGCCAGCGTGATGGCGCAGAACAGACCCGCAATCAGTACAGCCTGGGCCTGCAACTGAGCTGGGAGCTCGACCTGTGGCAACGACTGGCAGACCAGTCCGATGCCGCGCGTGCCGAATACCGGGCCCGGCAGTTCGAATTCGATGCGGCCCGCAACTCACTGGCCGCACGCACGGCCAGCCTCTGGCTCGATATGGCCTACGCGCAACAGATTATCGCTACTGAGCAGGCCCGTATTGCCAGCCTTAGCCGCAGTCAGGCCGCCATTAAAGAGCGCTTTCTGGGAGGCGGCGGTCAGCTTGATGACCTGGAGGCCGCCAGCAGCGCCCGGGCCCGGGCGGAAGCCGTACTGCTGCAGCTGCAGCAAACACAGGCGGAGCGTCTGCGCGAGCTGAAGCTTTTGCTGGCCTCCACCACCCCGCAGCCCTTTATCCTGCCGGCGAAGCTGCCCCAGATAGAAGCCGTACCGGTCGCCATCCCGGCCGCAGTGATTGCTCATCGTGCGGACATCCGTGCCGCACTGGAGCGCGCCTATGCTGCCGACAGCAATGTCGCGGCCGCCGCCAAGGCGTTGCTGCCACGCTTCAGTTTCAGTGCCAACAGCGGCTACAACAGCGATCAGCTCGATCAGTTACTGTCCGGCAGTCCGGTCTGGCAGTTGTTACTCAACCTGAGTGCGCCGCTGCTGGATGGCGGGCGACGGCAAGCCGAACATCAGATCAGCCAGTACAGCGCCCGGCGCGCCTGGCTCAGTTACCGGAAAACCCTGCTGAATGCGCTGACTGAGGTGAATAACAGCCTGCAACGGGAACAGAGCCTGCTGTTGCAGATAGAGCGGCAGCAGGTCGCTGTACACCATGCAGACAACAGCCGGAGCTACTACCGCGAACGCTACCTGGCCGGACAGGCCGATATTCTCGACCTGCTTCGCGCCCAGCGAGACCTGTTCGACAGCCGGATCAACCTGCTGCAAAGCCGCCAGCAGCACCAGAAAAACCGTATTACCCTGGCCCTGGCGCTGGGCATGGGAGTCTGAGATATGAAACTGAAAACCCTGGTTATTTCCCTGCTGGCGCTGGCCTCGCTGCCCGCGGTATGGTTTTACAATGCCTATGCGCTGGAGCATAAGCCGCAGCCACCAGCCCGGACCGAAAGCCCGGTGCTGCCGGCGGTTTCGGTCATCACCCTGCAGCCCCGGACGGCAACCGCAGTGATCAGCGCCTTTGGTAATGTGGAGTCAGCCCATACACTGACACTGAAAACCCGCCTCAGCAGTCGGGTGATCTGGAAATCAGAGCAGTTCAAGCCTGGCAATCAGATCCGTCAGGGCGCCCTGCTGGCCCGGCTGGAAACCACCGACTACCAGCTGGCACTGGCACAGGCCGAGCAACAAAAGGCCGAAGCGCTGCTGGCGCTGCAACAGGCCGAAGAGCAGGCCCGGCAGGCCGAGAGAGACTGGCAGCGGGCTGGCCTGAAAAACGCCACCGCCTCGGCTTTGCTGCTGCATAAACCCCAGCTGGCGGCAGCGAAAGCGGCCCTGCAGAGTGCCGACGCCCGCCTTATTCAGGCCCGGCGCGACCTCAAAGAGTGCGAGATACGCGCGCCTTTCAATGCCATTGTCGCCGCTACGGAGCTGAGCCTGTATAGCCTGACCGCGCCCGGCGATACGCTGGCCACACTGATCGCCAGCGACACGGCAGAGATACATATCGCCCTGAGTCCCGCCCAGTGGCCGCTGCTGGACAGTTCACCGGCTCAGGCGAGCGCGATCCTGCGCAACCCACAACAACCTCAGCAACAGTGGCCGGCCCGGCTGGAACGAATCGCCAGCCAGCTTGATCACAGTACCCGTCTGCGCCAACTGACCCTGGCGGTCGACCAGCCTCTGCAACAGTCCACGCCCCTGCTGCCAGGCAGCTTTGTCAGCGTCGAACTGCAGGGCCGTGCCTTCGATAACCTGCTGGCCCTGCCGCACAGCGCCATCAGTGCCGATGGCTATTTCTGGAGCGTCCATGGCGGCCAGCTACAGCGCCACCGCGCCGACATCGTCTTCAGCCATCAGGCCATCAGCTATATAAGGGCCGGCAGCGATAGTCCGCTGCAGGTGGTCGCCAAAGCGGTCGCCAGCTACCAGCCCGGCATGCAGGTAACGCTAAAGGAGCACAGCGATGACTAAGCCTCAGTCAGTCGGTTCACGGCCCGGCTGGGTGGCCTGGTTTGCCAGCAACCCGGTGGCCGCCAACCTGCTGATGCTGGTGGTGCTGGTCTGCGGTGTAATGAGCGGCCTGAATCTGCGGGTGGAGTCATTTCCCGCCCTGCCCCCCAATAGCATCAGCGTCGAGGTCAGCTATAACAGCGGTTCGGCGGCGGCTTCCGAACAGGCGATTGCGATCAAGCTGGAGGAGGCGCTGCAAGGTGTCGAGGGGATCAAGCGGATCTACAGCAACTCGCACGGCGGCGGTGTCTACCTGTCGGTGGATCGCAGCAGCGGCTACGACCTGGAACGGCTGTCGACCGATATCAAGGACCGGATCGATAGCATCACCTCCCTGCCGGAGCGGGCAGAACGGCCGGTCATCAGCCGTGAAACCTGGCTAGAGGACGCGATTACGGTGCAGCTCTATGGCGATATGCCGATCGACGTCCTGCAGGAAAGTGCCCGCAGGCTGCGTCGTCAGCTGCTGACTAACCCGGCCATCGAGAAGATAAATACCCAGGGCCGCCGTACTCCCGAGATCAACATCGAGCTGGATGAAGCCGCGCTGCAGGCCCATAACCTCAGCCTCAGCCAGGTCGCCGAGCAGATCAATCGCAGCTCGCTGATCGAAAGCGGTGGCGAGCTTTTCAGCGAAAGCGGCAGCCTGATCGTCAAGGCCGACCAGCAGCGTCGCCACTTGCGTGAGTTTACCGAGATCCCGCTAATCACGACCCCGCAAGGACAGAAGATCCGCCTGGCTGATCTGGCACAGGTCGATGACGGCTACAGCGATACCCCGGTGCTGTCACGTTACAATGGCCAGCCTTCGATCGGGCTGGAGGTTAAGATGTACGCCAGCTCCGATATCCTTGCGATTGCCGAGCAGGTGCAGCGCGAGGTTGAGCGTTTCCGGCCGCAGCTGCCGCAGGGGATTTCGCTGGTGATCTGGAACGACCAGAGCAGCTATATCGCCGACCGCCTCAGCCTGCTGGGTGAGAACGCTCTGATCGGCGTAGCACTGGTGCTGATTATGCTGGCCCTGTTCCTCAACCTGCGGGTGGCGCTGTGGGTCGCCTGTGGCCTGCCGGTAATCTTCGCCGGTGCCCTGCTGCTGATGGATGACGCGCTGTTTGGCCTCTCGCTGAACGAACTGACGACGTTCGGCTTTATTATCGCACTGGGGATTGTGGTGGATGATGCCGTCGTTGTCGGTGAAAGTATCCACAGCGTGCAACAACAGAAAGGCGTCAATCTGGCGGCCGCCATAGAGGGCGCTGAGCGGGTGAAAGTACCGACCGTCTTTGGCGTGCTCACCACCATCGTCGCCTTTATGGCGTTGACGCTGGTCGAAGGCGAAATGGGCAAGATCTTCAGTTTCTTTGCCTATGCAGCCGCCTTCTGCCTGTTCTGGTCACTGGTGGAGTCCAAGCTGATTCTGCCGGCACACCTGGCACACCCGTACCAGCGCGGCGCCGGCAATATGCTTAGTCGTGGCTGGGGCAGGTTGCAGCAACACTTCGCCGCTGCCCTGCAGGCCTTCAACCAGCACTGTTACCGCCCCGGGCTACAATGCCTGCTCAGCTACCGCTATGCAGTGGTCGCACTGATGCTGGCGCTGTTGCTGCTGGTGGTGGGGATGGTGCCTTCCGGCCAGATCCGCGCGGTGTTCTTCCCCGATATCCCGAGCGACTATATCCGCGTTAAGCTGCAGATGGAGAAGGATGCCGGCTATGGCCTGACCTTTCGCCAGACGGCGCATATCGAACAACAGGCCCTGGCACTGAATCGCCAGCTGATGGCGGAGTTTGAACTGTCGCAGCCCCCCTTCCGCCATATCCAGACCCTGGTGGAGTCCGCAGAAAAAGGCCAGGTCACGGTAGAGCTGTCACCCCGCGCAGAGCGGCCGCTCAGTACCGATCAGATCAGCGCACGCTGGTATCAGATGATCGGGGCAATCGAAGCCAGCCGTAAACTGCAGCTGATCACCACCTGGCAGGGCGCCGCAGATATGAATATCGAGCTGCGCTCCGAGTCCGACAACACCCTACGCCTGGCAGGCCGGGAAGTGCTCGCCCGGCTGCAACAGATCGAAGGGGTCAGTGCCCTGCGTAACAGCTACAGCGCCGGGCAGTACCAGCTTGACCTGCAACTGAAACCGGCCGCCGAAGCGCTCGGCCTGAGTGTGTCGGATATCGCCAGTCAGATCCAGCAGGCCTACCAGGGTATCGAGGTACAACGCTTTATCCGTGGTAAGGATGAGATCAAGGTTCGCCTGCGCTACCCGCCGCAATACCGCAGCAGTCAGGGCAGTCTGCAGCAGACCTATATCCGCAGCAACGATGGCCAGTTGCTGCCGCTGAACAGCGTTGCCAGCGTCAGCAGCCGCTACGTTGCCGCCGAGATTGACCGGATCAATGGCTCACGGGTGGCTGAGATCAGCGCCGATGTGGATAAGTCCGTCATCGGGCCAGGCGAGATCCTGCAACAGCTGGAGGCGGAATTCTTCCCACAGCTGAAAGCCCAGTATCCGGGACTGGAGCTGCATCTGGGCGGCGAAGCCCAGGAGGAAGCGGAAACCACTGCCTCGCTGCAACGGGCCTTTATCCTGGCGCTGCTGGCGATCTATGCCCTGCTGGCGATCCCGCTGAAATCCTACTTTCAGCCGCTGCTGATTATGAGCGCGATCCCGTTCGGCATTGTCGGCGCCCTGCTGGGTCACTGGTTGCATGACCTGCCCCTGAGTATCCTTTCTCTGTTCGGTATCCTGGCCCTCTCAGGCGTCGTGGTAAACGACAGCCTGCTGCTGATCAGCCGCTATAACAGCCTGCGTGCCCACTATCCCTGCCAGCAGGCGATGGTGCTGGCCGCCACCAGCCGGCTGCGGGCCGTACTGCTGACTTCTGTCACCACCTATATCGGCCTGGCTCCGCTGTTGCTGGAAACGGCGGAAAACGCCCAGTTCCTGATCCCTGCTGCGGTTGCCATGGGTTATGGCATATTATTCGCCACCGCGATTACACTGGTGCTGATTCCGGCGCTGGTAGTGATCAGTCATGACCTGAATCCCGCCAACTGGCGACGCAAACAGGCACAGGCCGAAACCGTTCTGGAGAACAGCTGATGGCAACCGTTAATGTATTACTGGTAGAGGATGACCACGACCTGGCCGCCGCCGTGGCGGATTACCTGGAACTGGAAGATATCCTCTGCGATCACGCCTATAACGGCCTGTCCGGACTGCAACTGGCGACAGACAACAGCTATCAGGTGATCCTGCTCGACCTGATGTTGCCGAAGATGGACGGCCTCAGTGTCTGTGAGCAGCTGCGTCGGCGCGGTATCGATACGCCGGTGCTGATGCTGACCGCCCGCGATCAGCTGGAAGATAAAGTGGCGGGCTTCCGTGCGGGCAGTGATGACTATCTGGTCAAGCCCTTCGCCATGGAGGAGCTGGTGGTCAGGGTGCAGGCGCTGGCGAAGCGACGCAGCGGCAATAGCCGCAAGCTGCAGGCTGCCGGACTGCTGATGGACCTGGACAGCCGCAGTGCCTGCCGCAACGGGCAATCCCTGAAGCTGACGCCCAGTGGCTGGATACTGCTGGAAACCCTGCTGCGGGCCAGTCCCGGGCTGGTCAGCCGGCGGGCACTGGAACAGGCCCTGTGGCAGGACTCGCCTCCTGACAGCAACGCCTTCAAGGTACACCTCTATAAGCTGCGCCAGGCGGTCGATCAGCCCTTCGAGAGCAAACTGATCCATACCCTGCCGGGTCACGGCTTTATCCTGCGGAGTGAAGATGAAAATTAGCGCCCGCACCCTGCGCGGCGAACTCAGCCTGTTCCTGCTGGGTAGCATCAGCCTGTTGGTACTCCTCTACAGCGTGATGCTCGACCGTTACTATGATCGCGGTATCGATGATGCGATCGAAGCAACCATGCGCCTCGAAGCCCGCACCTTCAGCCGCGCCTATCAGGCAGATCCCGATGCTGTGTTGCCGGCATCCGGTATTTTTGCCGCCGCATTCAGCCTGCAACAGCTGCCCCCGGTTGCAGTGCAGGGCTTCGGCCAGCAGAAACTGCAGCCAAGCGATATCCATGAGTTTGAAGTCAGGAAGGGGGACGGTGACAGCTGGAACCAGACCGAGATATTTGTCCTGCTGCCACACCCGCTTCATGATGGCCGTACACTCTACCTGCTGGGCAACTACGATCTGTCGCTGTTCAGCGAGGCGGAGGTGGCCCGGGCCGACACCGGCAACCGCAACACCCTGATTGTCGCTGCAGCAGTACTGCTGATTGTACTGGGGCTGATGCGTATTCTGCGCAGGCGGATCAGCCGCCAGGCCGATGCACTGGCCGACTGGGCGGAGCAACTGAATCTGGAAACCCATGATCAGACCCCGCCGGACTTCCGATACCATGAGCTCAACCGCATCGCGCTGCAGCTGCAGCAGGCGTTCGACCGTATTAGTCAGATACTGCGCCGCGAACACCACTTCCTGCGCCATGCCAGCCATGAACTGCGTACCCCGATCGCCGTCACCCGCAGCAGTCTGGAACTGATCCGCCGCAAAGGGATCGAGCCGCAGCTTGAACGTCCGACCCAACGGATTGAGCGCGCCAACCGCAATATGCAGCAGCTAACCGAAACCCTGCTCTGGCTCAGCCGGGAGAATGAACCGGCACCCCACTGGAGCCTGCTTGACCTGAACGCTTTCACCAGCGAACTGGCCGAGGAGCTGAGCTACCTGCTCAGCGGTAAGCAGGTGCAGTGGCAGCTGGAGGCCACAGCACAGCATCCACAGTCGCAGCCCGCGACGCCACTGCGCATTGTGCTGGCCAACCTGATCCGGAATGCTTTTCAGTACACCCATGAGGGTGAGATCCTGATCAGTGTCAGCGATCAGCAGATCCGGGTGCATAACCGGGACCAGAGCGATAACAGTCACCATCATGAGGACAGCTTTGGACTTGGCCTGAGCCTGGCGCAGCAGATCTGCGAACGCCTCGGCTGGGCACTGGCAATAGAACCGGGTGAAGGTGGCCTGACAGCGACCCTGACCCTGGCCAAAAAGGCCGCTGCCTAATAAGCGACAGGCGCAATACTGGTCAGCGGGGATGAAGCCCCGCTATGCTTAGGTTTTTTACCAACATCTATAGAATTTGCCCGACGAGGCTGTAGCTGATGAACCTGCCCGGCTGTGAAATCCACCGTTGTTATGATTCCTGGGGTCCGATCCATGTCTGCGAGAACGGCAACCTGCGCTACCTGACCTTCGGCGATGGCGGCGATCAGAGCTGTATTGATCGTGCTAATCCGGCCCGGCCGGTATTTGAGTACACCCAGGCGATGCTGCTGGCGCTGCTGTTTAATCCACAGCCTGAACGCCTGACCCTGCTCGGACTCGGAGCCGGCGCCCTGACCAACAGCCTGCTGCATCTGCTGCCCCAGGCGAGCATGACCGTAGTCGAGCTGCGCGAGGCCGTAGCCGAGGTCGCACGACGCTGGTTCTGGCTGCCAGACAGTGACCGGCTGGAACTGGAGATCTGTGATGCACGCGAATTCATGCGCTACGACCCGCCGCAGACCGATATGCTGTTTGCCGATATCTATCTGGATCACGGTATGGATGACGGCATGCTGAAAGAGAAGATGCTGGCCGCCTGTTACGACTGCCTGAGCGATGACGGCATTCTGGTGCTTAACCTGTGGGATCAGGGCAAAGGCCAGCATCCGCGGGCACGGGAGAAACTCTCTCACTATTTTGGGGATGCCAGCCTGTTCTGTCCGGTCGGCGGCGGCAACCTGATCGCCTTTGCTTTTAAGGGCGGTATGCCGGCCATCAATGCCCGCCGGATGCAGCAGCAATCACGTAAACTGGCCAGGCAGCTGGACACCTCGTTCTCTGCATTGCTTGAGCAACTGGAAAACCCTCCATGTTGAGGGATATAGTTGACGTCGGCCATGGCTATGCTTTATTCCTGAATAGCAGGATAATAGCCTGACAAAGGCGGGAAACCGCATCGTATAACCCGAAGAAAGACAAGACTATGCCTCTACTAGACAGCTTTACAGTTGACCACACCCGTATGGAAGCACCGGCAGTTCGTGTTGCCAAAACCATGACCACCCCGGGTGGCGATACCATCACTGTATTCGACCTGCGCTTCTGCCGTCCAAACGAGGAGATCCTGTCCGAAAAAGGTATCCATACGCTGGAGCACCTGTTTGCCGGATTTATGCGCGATCACCTCAACGGCAACGGCGTTGAGATTATCGATATCTCGCCAATGGGCTGCCGTACCGGCTTCTACATGAGCCTGATCGGCACCCCTGATTCAGAGAAAGTCGCTCAAGCCTGGCTGGCAGCGATGGAAGATGTACTGGGCGTCCAGGAGCAGAGCGAAATCCCTGAACTGAACGAATACCAGTGCGGTACCTACCAGATGCACTCGTTGCAGGAAGCGCAGGATATCGCAGAGAACATCAAATCCCGCGGCGTCGGCGTCAACAGCAATGACGAACTGAAGCTGGATCCGAAGTTCCTGGAAGAGCATTCCTGAGCACTTTTCAGCCTGGCTGCGGCCGGTGAATAAAAAACGGAGCTACGGCTCCGTTTTTTATTTCTGGCGATTTAGAGGGCAAAAATAGTTACTCACAGAATCTGTGGATAAACTTTGGGGAAATCTTGGGGTAACTGCATTCGCCTCTGCTACAGGCCCCGCCATATAAGGCCTTCAGAAAGCTGGTCTTTTTTTAACCAGCGCCTGATTCGTCAATTTTTTTATACACTGTCAAGTCTTGACGGCTTCTTTTCGCTACTTTTTTCACAGCTTCAAGATCCACAAATACTGTGGATAAGTTGTTGGATAAGTTCAGGAAAAGAGTCTCTGCACCAGCTATAGTGGCCTTTGTTACAAAACGGTCAGGAAACAGTCACAGGCTGGTCACCAGCTTCCACTCCTGACAGAAGCGGATAAACTCGTCCCGGGGAACCGGCCGGGTCAGGAAGAAGCCCTGAATATAGTCACAGCCTAATTCCTTCAGCAGATTAATCTGATCCAGAGACTCGACCCCTTCCGCCACCACCCGGATGCCCAGTGTTTTACCCATACGGATAATTACATCCACCAGGGTACGGTCCTGCTCGTCGGTCAGCAGATCCATAATAAAGCTGCGATCGATCTTGAGGATCTCAACCGGATAGCTGCGCAAATAGTTCAGCGCCGAATAACCGGTACCAAAGTCATCAATGGCAAATTGCACACCGGCCTTACGCAGATTCTGGATGGCGGCCAGCTGCTTGGCATTCTGCTCCATCAACAGCGACTCGGTGATCTCAAAGATAATATCTTCGGCCTTAACCAAACGCTGCGCCATGATCTGCAGCCAGCGCTGATCCACATCCAGGGCACTGAACTCCTTCACCGAACGGTTGACCGCTACTTTCAGCTTCAGCCCGGCATTGCTGAAGTGCTGCATATCAATACAGACCTGCTCCAGCACGAAGTTGCCCAGTGCCCGGATCGCACCGGTCTGCTCGGCGACCGGAATAAATTCCACCGGAGATATCTGGCCCCGCTCCGGGTGGTTCCAGCGCACCAGCGCTTCGCACTTATTGATCTCACTGCCTTTCAGTTCCAGAACCGGCTGGTAATACACCTCAAACTGACCATCATCGATACCGCGCACAATCTCGTTATGCATCTGGACATGACGTTCCACCTCCAGCCGCATATTCCGATTGAAGAAAAACACCCGGTTACGCCCGGCACTCTTGGCGGCGTACATTGCATGGTCGGCGTTCTGCAGCAGCTGACTGGCGCTGTCGCCATCGGTCGGGAAGATCGCTATACCAATACTGGATGAGATCGACAGCATACGGCCATCGATCGAGAACACGTCGTTAAAACGTTCCAGTAGTTTCTCCGCCAGCATCTCCACCTGGGTAGCGCTGTCTACCTGTTTCACCAGCATCACAAACTCATCCCCGGCCAGGCGCGCCACCAGATCATTGCGCCTCAGGGTATCCGTCATACGATGGGAAAACAGCTGCAGCAGGCGGTCGCCGACATCATGGCCATAAGTGTCGTTAACCTGCTTAAACATATCCAGGTCGGCAAACATCAGGGCAAAACGCTGACCGTCACGGCGGGCATCCGCGATGTGATTTTCCAGCTGTCGGGTAAAGTAATGGCGGTTCATCAGGCCGGTCAGGCCATCGTAGTTGGCGCGATGGATGGCCGTTTCAGTGGCCAGGGTCTTGGCTCGGTAAGTATGTGCCATAAAATAGGCGGCAATGGCATTGATCGCGGCAAACAGCGCCCCCAGAATCCACATCTGCAATGCGCGCTCCCGGGAGACCTGCCAGCCCTCCGGCGGATAGTAGCCCAGTACCCAGTTGCCGTGCGGCAGGTTGACATCAACCACGATGGAACCGTCACGAAAGGTCTGTTCAGAGCCGAAGAACACCTCACCTTTAGCACCGCTGGCATTACGGCCGCGAATCGCCAGTGCGCCGTCCCAATCCACGCCGAGGATTCCAGCCTGGTCCAGCAGCTCATCGTAGTCGATGACCGCCGCGACGATTCCCCAGAAGCGATCATTTTCGAGAGACTGGTACACCGGCAGCCGGGCGATAAGGCCCTGCCCTCCCTGCACCAGGTTAAGCGGCCCGGCCACCATCACCTGACGCTGGTTAACAGCGCGCTGAATAGTGCCAATCTGATCCGGCAGGGTGCGCAGGTCCACCCCCAGGATCTTTTCATTACCCTGGCGTGGATATACATCGCTGACCACAAGGTCCGGTGCCAGGGCGATATGGCGCAGCTGCAGGTCATTGCCCAGCAGTTCCGCCGCAATGGCCGGAAAGCGCCGGGCGACCAGGTCCGGATCGACGGCGATCTGGGCTTTCAGGCCGCGCAGAACACTCAGATTCGCCCCCATCAAGCCTTCCAGATCAGCCTTTACGGAGCTCAGGCGCATGAAAGCCGCGTACTTCTGTTCAGCTTCAAGACGGCGCTCTTCATTCAGCACCATCATAAAGATCAGTCCCATCAGAATCGTGAAGACGATACATGCTATGACAGGAGGATATTTCACCATCTGTTTCATGACTGCCCGCTTAGAATAGCAATAAGCCTTTAGATTAAGCTTTCAGATTAGATCAGTCATACTATCAATGTCATCAGACTTTTGGCGATTTTCCCCCTTGCGGCAACGGATGGGGCCGCAGCTGAAATAGCGGGACAATAAAAAAGGGGCGCGATGCCCCTTCAGCTAAACAATCAGCCTGCGCTCAGATCAGCGTGCTGCCAGCCATTTTTCCAGGTCGTCTGCACTGCCGACATGATCACCATCGATGAATACCTGCGGTGTGGTGCCCTGTCCCGAGATGGCCGCCAGCGAGCTGTAGCTGATACCATGGCTCCCCATCACAATCTCTTCATAACGGTAGCCGTTATCCTGCAGTGCCTGCTTGGCACGGGTGCAGTGCGGACAGCCCGGTTTAGTCAGCACTGTCACACGTACCGGCTGCTGGGCCTGCGGGTTAATGTACTCCAGCATAGTGTCGGCATCAGACACCTTGAACGGATCGCCTGGCTCTTCCGGCTCGACAAACATTTTTTCCACAATGCCGTCACGCACCAGCATCGAATAGCGCCAGCTGCGTTTGCCAAAGCCCAGTTCGGCTTTATCCACCAGCATGCCCATCCCTTCAGAAAACTCGCCGTTGCCGTCCGGCAGCATCATGATATTTTCTGCTTTCTGATCTTCAGCCCAGGCATTCATCACAAAGGTATCGTTGACCGAAAGACAGATGATGCTATCGATTCCGTTCTCTGCGAATACCGGTGCCAGCTCGTTGTAACGTGGCAAGTGGGTACTGGAGCAGGTAGGGGTAAACGCACCCGGCAACGCGAACAGGATGACATTCTTACCTCTAAACAGCTGGTCACTGCTGACATCGACCCAGTCATTACCCTGACGGGTGTGGAAAATAACCTCTGGTACCGGCTGTCCTTCTTTACTCTGTAACATCGTCTGCCTCCTTTGGCTCTCGTAAACTTGATGATGCAAGAATAGACGACCACCAATCATTTATAAAATTAAATAAGAGAATGATGTCGATTGGTAAATACTATTTAAGATCACTCTGTTCCCGCTTGCAGATAGCTCAATCTATACCAGACTTCACTATCGAATAAAGGACTAGCAGAGGAATGAAAGATGGCAGGAAGCACCCCTCGGATCGCATTTGCCCTTGGAGGCCTGGGCGGATTCAATGCACACGGCGTCGGGTTTCTGGATGCAAGCCTGAGTGAAAAGATAGCCCCCGACCTGATCAGCTGCACCTCAGGCCAGATCTACTGGGCCTGGCGTTACCTGCTGCAATTGAACAACGAACCCGACCCTGAAAGCGGTAAAAGCGTCAATATCGCCGCAGAGTTAACCGCAGAGATCGAAAAAACCAACCGCTTTCCCGCCCCTTTCCAGTGGCTCGATGGGCCTGTGATGGCGATGACCGGCGACCCCGGTATCTTTGCCCCGGCCGTAAATCAGTACTGGAGTAACCTGCTGAAGTTCCGCTTTCCGGAAGACCTCGAAAACTACTTCAGGAACCCCCGCGACGAAACCCTGCGACGCCTGATGCCAGCGCAGGTGTTTGTGCCCGAGCGCAGTCCCCACAGCCTGACCAACCTGGGTCTGAGACTGGCAAGAGAGCAAAAAACCGGGATTATCTTCAATGCGTTCGACGCCCGGGCCGGTGAAGAGATCCTGTTCGTTAACCAGCCGGCTCTGGATCAGCTGGAAGCCGCCCGTCCCGGCAAATACCGTAATGGCAGCCGGCACAATGACAGCCGGATCCGGCTGCTGGACGCCAACGATGAACAGGGATGCTTTGCAGCCGTGGAAGCCGCACTCTGGCTCTACCTCTATGGATTTGAGAATCCGGATGGCAGCGAAAGAACACTGGTCGACGGCGCCTACCACCGCCAGTTCATTATTCGCGAGCTGGCACCTCTGGCTGACCTGGTATTTTCCGTCAGGCCTCAGAGTACAGAGTGGCTGGCCGGCATGCCCCGCAATCAGCTGCAGGTTTCCAACTTCGTCACCCAGCTCTGGTTCAACTCTTCCTATTCAGGTGAAACCGCCCGAATCCACCTGATTAATGACCTGATCAACAGGGGCTACCTGCAGGCGGGAAAACCCTTCAGGCCCATAAGGCTGGAACCGGTTCAGTACGATACCCCTATCCATTACAGTGAGTACTTTGTCGAACGCGCCAGCGTTTATCAGGATGCCTACGATGCCACTGTGGAACGTATCCAACAACTGAAGCAACAGCATATCCTCTGAGCCAGGATTAAGAGGCTGGCGAACAGATCTGACAACCTGCCGGGGACACTTCAGATCGGTTCGCGGCAGCCTGAAAGTTTTGATCTGACCCGGCCTGCGGGTCGATCTTTCTCAAAATACCAACACCCGAGTCAATACTACATTTTTCCGGACTTGAAAAAGTCTCTCAGCATCTGTAAAAAGCCTCCCGAAAGCTCAATTTCTGCCCGCCCAGTCATATTTTTGTAAAGGAATACAACATGCTCAGCCTGAGAGTTATTGCCATGGTTTCGGCAACTGTTCTGATTTCCGCCTGCTCGAACACCAGCACCCGTTACAATACGACCGCTCAGGCACCGGCCCTGCAAGAACCGCTTGAAGCAGCCGGTCAGTGGCAACAACTGGCGAACGATGAGGCAAATAAGATCGGAACGGCCGGAGTTCTGGCCTATCCGGTGTATATCCAGCTGCCTGCCGAACCGAGCCCCTTTGAGCACAGCTACCGCGACCTGCTAACCAGCCAGCTGCTGCAACGCGGCGCTACCGTGGTCCTTAACCCGGATGCGGCCAAAGCCCAGATCTCTTACCGGGTTCAGCTGGCCGAGTTCCAGCAGGCCGAAGCGGCTAAAACCTATAACGCGGTGATTACCACTCAGGTACGGCGTCAGGCGCAGGTACTGCACTCCTCCTCCCATATCTACAATATCAGTGAGTCAGAAAGCGTTAACTTCCGCGAGTAGTCCTAGCCGTAACAGGGGCACTAACAGGTCGGGATATGGAAGAGGTATGCACTGGCTTTACCAAGCCCGACACTTTTCTCGAAACTGTCCTGGGTGTACGCAAGGTGCTGCAGGGCAGATCCCCGGCATTGATGCACCGTGATGCAGAACAGCGGCGCCCCTGGAGCAGCCGGACTGATCCAAACCGGCGCATAAGAAGTATTAAAACAAGACCGCCTGAGTTCTCGCCGCAGAAATAATTGCTAAGCGCAGAAAAAGTCGACTAAAGTGAAATCAGATATGAGATACCACTGGCGTCACAGGCGAGCGTCAGCGGTGATGGTGTGGCATATATCAGGGTGCAATCCCTTGCGTGTGCCTTCCCTGTGTACTCCTGCTGCGTCCCCTCCCCGCATCCTGCGGTTGTTGGGGGAAACGTAACTATACGGGCTGGCTTATCAGAGCTGAATAAAGGTCCATTCTGTAGGTTCCTGAATTCAGTCACAGGGAGGTTCTCCCTGTACCTTTACTGACATAGACAGTCTGCTTGTTAGAGAATCGCCTCGTGAATACTCGTGCACAACGATTGAAACAGGCAAGGATGCGGATGCGCCTCACTCAGGTAGAGGTAGCCCGGCGGCTTTCGAAAGCCGTGTCGACGATAAAGGGATGGGAAAGCTCCAACGGCACTGAACCTGCCACTCTGGACGACGTCCTTCGCGTATGCGAACTGTACCAGATATCCATAGACCACTATGTCCGTGGCGACGGCCCCCTCGACGGCTTGCTCGCAGGACAGAGTCGGCTTCTCAGGGCCTACGATGCACTGCCTCCGGCCACCCAGACCAGGATGATTCAGCTGATAGAGCAGATTAATCTTGATTTCAAATAGTCAGAATTCTGACGCTGTCCGGGAATCAGTATAAATTCCTGTTGTATTGCTGACTGTATCCCGGACAATACACACCGACTCACATGTATTACAGCGAAGATAAACGCAGTTCCGGATACGGCTGTTCAGACAATGCACTACCCGGTGCCGGTCTCAGCCAGTACATCAGCCAATGAGAAATCAGAAGATGGCAAAGGCCAATCGTAAAGTCGTGAAATATCTCAAGCAATTGTTTGCCTCTGTTGAACAGGCCACTCACGAAACTCCATGGATGCTTGACCGTCAGGACTTCTACGTGTTCCTGGAAAAGGAGCGTTACCGGGCAGATCGCCTCAACAGCCCTTTTTCACTGATTTTGCTGCCAGCGATTTCCGACAGCCAGGACCGGTCACGTTGTCTGCAACAACTTGATCAATCGATCAAGCCGCAGGTACGGCTGGTCGATGAAATGGGCTGGTTTAATGATAATCAGGTCGCCATTTACCTGTTCAATACCGGCAAGTCTGGCGCACACAGTTTTCTACAGCGCCTGCAGGCACTGAAAGACAGTCCTGCCAGCCTGAACAATGCTGAAATTCTGGTGTATCCGGATACCCTGAGCGACATCTCTGCGCCAGACCAGCGGGACCAGGATCGTCACGATCTGGAACTGTCTGCTAATCTTTTACTGCAACAGGGCCGCAGCGAGCAGGCGACGACGCGGGATATTTCAGCACGCGGCGTATTCCTGTTAACCAACTCACCACTGGCCGAGGAAAGCAAGGTCAGACTGGATATCACCCTGCCTATCGGAGATATCGATGGCCTGGCCGGCGAAAAGCTTGCACTGCATGCAACCGGTAAGGTGGTGCGCAGCGAAGCCAATGGTGTCGCCATAGAGTTTCAATCTGAGAATGAAGCCCTGGCTCAGAAAGAACTGGAAACCGAAACCTAAGTCATGTCGCTAAATCGCCCCTCAACAGCTCCCAGCAGTGATGCTCAGAAATTTTTCGCTCAGCCAATCCCACGCTGGAAGCGTGCCATGGATCTGCTGGTCGCGGGTACTATGCTGCTGTGCCTGGGGCCTTTACTGCTGACGGTTTACCTGATTATCAAGATTACCGACCCGGGCCCCGCTTTCTTTGTCCAGCAACGCATGGGGCGTGGAGGCATTCCGTTTGGCATGTACAAGTTCCGCTCCATGGTAATGAATGCCGATGCCCTCAAGACCGAACTGCTGAGCCAGAATGAGCGTGTCGGGCCTGCCTTTAAGATGACCAACGACCCGCGTATCACCCCGATCGGTCGTTTCATCCGCAAGTGGAGCATTGACGAACTGCCGCAACTCTTCAATGTACTGCGCGGCGAAATGAGTCTGGTGGGACCGAGACCACTGCCTCTGGAAGAAGATCAACAGATGGCTCAGTGGCACAATATGCGTCGCCAGGCCAACCCCGGCCTGACCTGTTACTGGCAGATATCCGACCGGGACAGCCTCAGTTTTGATGAGTGGGTCAGGCTGGATATCAAGTACCTGCGTGAGCGATCTTTACTTACTGACCTGAAAATCCTGCTGATGACCGTGCCTGCAGTGTTAAGCCAGCGCGGCGCTAAGTAATTCTTCCGGCTTTTCGGGGAAAGCCGCTTTCCACAAGCCCCCTGAGTCACAAAAGCCGCGCGCCATCGGGCACCAGACCGACCAAACTCCCGGCAAAAAAAACAGCGCCCCCCTTTTCTCGCGTTTCCCGGCCGTGCAATATTAGAACGCTATAACGTGTGGATTGATCAGGAAAGCGGCCAACAGTCGCAGCTCGGCAGCGGCTTGCTGAGTACTTCAGGGGCAGGGCAGCGAATCCCCCGGCCCGCTGCATGTGTATTAGTATTGCAGCAGCAGTCAGGAGAATCGTCCGCACTATCGACGGAAAGGATCTATGGGAATTAATTTCAGTAACTTCTCACTGGCAACACGTGCCTGGTCCATCTTTGCTATCTGCCTTATCGGCATTATCGCCAATGCAGTGACGGAGGTGGCGGATATCCGCAAGCATATCCGTCAGGCGCATGCGAACGAGATAGAACATCTGGTCGAAGCCTCACTGGGTATTCTGCGCTATTACGAACGCCGCGCCTCCCGTGGCGAATTGCCCTTGAAAGAGGCCCAGCAGCAGGCGCTGGCAGTGCTCTCCTCCATGCGTTACCAGCAAAGTAACTATATCTTTGTGGCCAATGATGACGGTTACTCTATCAGCAATGGCAACGCACAGCTGATCGGCACCGACATCCGTAATATGCGCGATGCCAATGGCAAGCTGTTTGTACAGGAACTCTACACCGTCGCCAAAGCCGGCGGCGGCTTTGTGAATTACCTGTTTCCCAATCCGAAAGCCAACGGCGAACAGCAGCCCAAGACCAGCTACGCCCGTTACTTTCCCGCCTGGGGCTGGACGGTCGGAACCGGTATCAATATCCGCGAGATGGAATCCCAGATCTCTGCCGCGCAGCAGCGCGCGTTGTTAATCGCTGCGGTGATCATCCTGTTGGTTTCAATCCTGATCGCTATCTTTATCCGCGGCCTCACCCGCCCGATCGCCCGCACCATCGAGGCGATGCAGAACCTGACTCAGGGTGATATGGATCTGGAGCAGCGGCTGCCGGAAAAGGGCTGCCGCGAGCTGGCCGATCTGGCGCGGGAATTCAACCAGTTCGTCTTCTCTCTGCGCACCCTGGTGAATCAGGTCAACCTGGCAGGGCATCGCCTGAACAGCGCCCTGACCCAGTTGCATGAGATCGGCAAGGATATGGAACCCGATCGCAGCACCCCCGAAAAGCAGTTGCAGCTAAACCGGGGCATTGAGCATATGCTCTCCACTGTCAGCAAGATATCGGAACGCACCCGGCAGATGCAGTCCAGCCACGAGCTGATGCGGATGCTGGCTGAACAGGACCCACTCACCGGCCTGCTGAACCGGCGCGCCTTTCTGGAGAAAGTGGAAGCCCAGCTGGCCGGTCTGGATGAGGGCGAGCCCCACTGCCTGCTGCTGGCGGATGTCGACCACTTCAAGGCGATCAACGATACCTTCGGCCACGACACCGGCGACCAGGCGCTGCTGGAGCTGTCAGTGATCCTGCAGGAGCATTTCGGTCGCCATGCCCTGGTATCCCGTTATGGCGGTGAGGAATTTGTAATCTGGCTGCCCAGCATGTATGAAGCGCTTGCCAGCGATATCTGTGAGCAGTTGCTGGCGCGCCTGCGCCACTATGAGCTGCTGACGGATCGCGGCGCGGTCAGTTTCACCCTCAGTATCGGCCTGACCTGCACCCGTGGCTCGGTGACGCTGAAAAACCTGCTGCGTAAAGCCGATGAGGCGCTGTACCGCGCTAAATCCAATGGCCGCGACCAGTACCAGGTCTGGCATGACGCCGAGCTGCTGGAAGAGAACTTCTGAGTGCAGTCGCAAACCGGGATAAAAAAGGGGCCTCAAAAGACCCCTTCCGGTTGCAGCGATAAGCCGATCAGCTTTCTGCCTGAATCGCCGTCAGGGCGATGGTGAAGACGATATCGTCCACCAGTGCGCCCCGTGACAGGTCATTCACCGGCTTATTCATCCCCTGCAGCATCGGCCCGATACTGATGACATCGGCACTACGCTGTACCGCCTTGTAGGTGGTATTGCCGGTATTCAGGTCGGGGAAGACAAATACCGTCGCCTTACCGGCCACCGAGCTCTCCGGCGCCTTACTACGCGCGACATTTTCCATAATCGCCGCATCGTATTGCAGCGGGCCATCGATCAGCAGATCAGGACGCTTGTCACGGGCGATACGGGTCGCTTCACGGACTTTATCCACATCGGCCCCGCTGCCGGAACCGCCGGTACTGTAACTGATCATCGCCACCCGTGGCGGAATACCGAAGGCCTTAGCGGAGTCAGCGCTCTGAATCGCGATATCGGCCAGCTGTTCTGCATTCGGATCCGGGTTGATGGCACAGTCACCGTAGACCAGTACCTGGTCGGGCAGGCACATAAAGAACACCGACGACACCAGGTTGGTGCCCGGCGCGGTCTTGATCAGCTGCAGCGGTGGGCGGATGGTATTGGCAGTCGTGTGTACCGCACCACTGACCAGGCCATCCACATGATCCATCTCCAGCATCATGGTTCCCAGCACGACGTTATCGCGCAGCTGCTCATCGGCGATGATTTCCGTCAGCCCCTTGTGTTTACGCAGCTCGACCAGACGCGCTATATAGTGTTCACGAATCTGTTCCGGATCAAAGATCTCAATACCCGGCCCCAATTTTACGCCGTGGCCTTTGGCGATGCGGCGGATCTCCTCCTCATTGCCCAGCAAGGTACAGCGGGCAATCCCCCGTTCGGCACAGATCGCTGCCGCCTTGATGGTACGAGGCTCGTCCCCCTCCGGCAGCACGATGCGCTTATTGGCACGACGGGCGCGCTCAATCAGCTGATAGCGGAACGCCGGTGGCGACAGGCGTCGCTCTTTGTTGGGCGCGCTGAATCGCTGCAGCCACTCGCTGTCGATATGGGAGGCACTGGCATCTTTCAGCTTCTCAATCCGCTCCAGGTCATCCAGTGGAATATCCTGACTGAAACGCGGCAGGCTGAGCGCCGTCTGCCAGCTGTCACTGCTCACCGTCAGGATCGGCAGGCCGGAGGCGTGGGCATCGTTGCAGAGCTTCATAATATCGGCATTGGGCTGGTAACCACCGGTCAGCACCAGCGCCGCCAGATCCACCCCGTTCAGGGCCGCCAGGCAGGTTGCCAGGATCACATCATCGCGATCACCCGGGGTCAGTATCAGAGAGCCGGCCTTTAGCTGATGTACGATATTCGCGACGGTACGGGCGCAAAGGGTGATCCGGGAGACACGGCGGCTGCCCATCTCACCGGTATTGATCACCTTGGCATTGAGGTAATCGGCAATATCTTTCACCCGGGGCGAGTTCAGCGCACTGCTCCAGGGGATTCCACCCAGCAGGCGAAAATGGTCACCGAAGATGGTGCAGTGTTCCCGCACCACCTCTTCGGTCAGGCTCAGGGCCATCGGATTTTCCGACGCCGCTTCCCAGCAGGGGCGACCATCGCGGTCAACCGGCGCGCCCAGCTTGGTTAGCAGGCATCCCAGCACCTTGGAATTGCGGATACCGCCAAAAGCGCGGGCAGTAATATCGATATGGTCTTCCAGTGCTTCCGGCGTATCGTTGCCCGGTGCGGCCACCAGCACCACCTCCGCATCCAATGCCTTGGCGATCTCTTTATTGATACGGGTTGCATAGGGCTGGTTGTGGGTCGGCACCATCCCTTCGATAATCACCACATCGGCGTCACCCGGCAGCGACTGTTCGAACCGGGCCACCAGCTCCTCCAGCAGCTCATCACCGCGCCCTTCACTGACCAGGTGTTCGGCTTCGCGGATATCGATCGGATCAGCAATCGGTGCCTTACAGCTGCCCTGTAATATGGCTACAGTGCGATCCAGCCCCTTGTCGCCGGATGCGGGCTGGGCGATCGGCTTAAAGAAATGTACCTTGATGCCCTGGCGATCCATCGCATGAAACAGGCCCAGTACGGCGGTTGTCAGTCCTGCACCGAGACCGGTCGGCGCCACCATTAACGTATGAGACACGTGAATACCTTATGAGTGTCCGCTGCAGCGCCGGGATCATGCGGGCGCAGCAGCGGATAGGGAGTTAGGCGATAAAAGCAGCAGCATCCTGCGCGATCATCAGTTCCTCATTGGTCGGTATCACCAGCGCTGCCGTGCTGCCTGCACGGGAGATCAGACCGCTGTTGCCCCGGATACAGTGCTCATTGGCGGCGCTATCCAGCTCGATACCCAGGAAGCGCAGCTGCTGCAGTACCTCAGCCCGGATCAGGCTGGAGTTTTCACCGATGCCACCGGTAAACACCAACGCATCCAGCCGTCCCAGTGGCACCACCAGCGATGCGATCTCCTTCGCCAAACGGTAGCTATAGACCTCCAGCGCCAGCTGGCTGCGGCTGTGTTCTTTAGCCGCCGCTTCTTCAATGGTCCGGCAATCGTTGCTGATACCCGACAGTCCCAGCAGGCCGCTCTGTTTCCAGAGGATGTCATGCACCTCTTCGATGCCGATATCCAGGCGCTGACACAGGTATTCATGGATACTCGGGTCGATACTGCCGCAGCGGGTGCCATGCACCACCCCTTCATTCGGCGTCATTCCCATACTGGTATCCAGTCCCTTCCCCCCTTCGACAGCCGCGACACTGGCGCCGTTGCCCAGGTGGGCGATGACCAGCGCCGTATCGGCTTCCGGTTTCCCCAGCATCTGTGCTGCCTGAGTAGAGATATAACGGTAGCTGGTGCCATGGAAACCATAGCGACGCACGCCGTGATGGATATAGAGCTCATACGGCAGTGGATAGATATAGGCCTTAGCCGGCATCGACTGATGGAAAGCGGTGTCGAATACTGCGGTATGCGGCAGCGTCGGGAAAGCATCACGCGCTGCCAGGATACCCAGCAGGTTGGCCGGATTGTGCAGCGGCGCCAGGTGCTCCACCTGACGCAGGGTATCGATCACCTGGTCGGTGATCAGGGTCGAGGCACGGAAAAATTCGCCACCATGTACCACGCGATGGCCAACGGCGGAGATACGCGCACTCAGCCCCTCAATACCACGAATCACCGCCACCAGTTTGTTTATGGCAACGGCATGATCCGCCTGGTTAATTTTGTAGACTGTTTTTTCGCCGTCGATCTTCACAATCAGCTGGGCTTCGTTGCTGAACAGGCGCTCAGCCAGCCCCTGCAACACTTGGTCGCCGCTGCTGGAATCGATTATGGCAAATTTAAGGGATGAACTACCGCAGTTCAGGACGAGTACCAAAGACTCAGACATTAATCGCATAACCTTCAATCATTACAGTCCATCGCAGTTATCAGCCGTTTCCAGTGACTGTTTGGCAGGTGCCGGTTTACTCTTGGCGGGTAAGACGATCAGACAGGACAGACCTGGCGGTAGCCTGGCAGCGCCCCGGCGGGTGCGGGGGATTCCTTCACTGCAGCAACCGGGAGTCAGTCAACATCAGAGTTGTCTCACCGGGTTACCAGGGTTATGGCTATTTTTATTGGGCTGGCTATGGGGCAGAATTTTAAGGTTTCTATTGTTAAAATCCAGCGACATTACCAACTAAAGTCTAATAAACAGCAAAAAGATTGTCGCCTGTCAGACCAGTTGGCATTTAGCGTTTACAGAGACTGCCGCCGGCGGGCCGTCAGGGCACGGCCAGCACCCCAGGTTCAGGTATTGAGGCGGGTATGCTCCCGCTCCAGTGAGGCATAGAGCAGGCAGTCACTGGCGGCGATAGTCGGACTGGTGGTCACCATAAACAGTTTCAGCCGCTGTGCCGTCACCAGATGGTTACCGCAGCAACGGAAGTACTGCCCCATCAGGTCTTCACCGCTCTTATTGTGCAGCTTCAGTCGCTCCAGCGAGCGCTCGGATGCGACCCAGCCAATCGGCAGCCCCTGTTCCACTTCACCAAAATTATACCGGTCCAGATCCTTGGGAATGGTCAGATCGGCCCCCAGTACAGGCTGGTTAGCCACCGCCAGGACACAGCTCGGGGTCAGCTCCAGCCGTACCGGGTGATGATAGAGATCGATCTGCAACCCCTCCTGTGGCGTCAGTACATCCTCCTGCTGCAGATAGCGCTGCAGTCCTTTCCAGGCAATATCATCAGCCTTGGGATCAGTCAGGCCCCCGCATTCAATAGTCACAATCGGGCAGTGCCGGTCACTGTGCTCCATAATGGCTCCCAGCCTCAGATCGGTGACGACCAGATGCTGGGCAAACAGCGATAGCAGCGCTTCATGGGCCGGATCTTCATGGGTCGCCACACCGAAGGCCGGGCTGTGCCCGGAGGTATTGTGGATATCCAGCATCGATTCCGGACACTGACTGCGCAACAGCGCCAGTATCTGTTCTGCCAGCCGCCCCGGCCTGTCCTCAAAAGGCGGCAGAAAACAGCGGTTCATATCGCGCTCATCCGGCAACTGCCGTAACGTATAACGCGGTTCAGTCAGGCAGACTTTCACTCCGACCACCAGAAACAGGGTATCAAAGTGCGGCTTCATGGCGCTGCTAAGCCAGCGATGCACCGCTTTGACCCCCGACAGTTCATTGCCATGCAGCAGCGTACAGACCACCCTCGGTGGCCCGCTCTGCAACCCTTGCTGGCGGATCAGGGTTGCCCCCGGCAACTCTTCAAGCCAGGCGAGTGGATCGACGGGTAAGCTATCCGGCGCCGGACAATCCAGTTGGTGTAAGTGCGTTCCTGCTAGGCTCATCGCAACTCTCCCCAGTTCGCTACCGGCTGGTTTTCCGCCACATTGCGCATGTAATGATGCAACATGGTAGACAGCGCGCGGTGACGTTTCTGACGCTGGCTCAGACGCTTCACCTGTCGCATCTGCCAGCGTGCACCGGTGGCGCTGAGCTCCAGCCGTTTACTGATAATGTCGAGATAGAAACTGATCTCCTGCTGATCCACACCGATCTGCTGCAATCCCTGCGCGGCCCGGGGCAACAGGCCCTGTACGATCTCTTTTACCGGCCGCGGTGTCAGGCGTGGATGACCATCCGGATCGGGCCATAACAGCTGGGCTCCGATACCGCATTCTGCGGCGCGGTAGAAATTAAAATCCATAGTGGCGAAAGGCAGTCCCGGGATCAGCTGTTCGATATCGTCACTCAGCGCCTCGGCCAGGCCGATCGCCAGCGCTGCATTGGCTACCATATCGCAGGGGCTCGGGCCCGATGGCAGTGCCCGCATCTCAATCCGGATATGTCCGCCATCGGCGGGGTCATAGATCGCCCGGTTCCAGGGCCAGACCGTGCCCTGATGCAGCCGCAGTTCAAACAGCTCGGGGGCTTCGCCATTGTTTGACGGCACGTCCCTGCACAACGGAATCAGGGGCGGATGCAGATGTACCGTCTCGGCAAACAGTTCATAAGCGCCGCGCCGCACCCAGCCGGTGCCAAAGTCAACCCTGGAGGGCAACTGCTGGTCCCGGGCATTGCGCGGGCGTCCATCGATCGCCTGCTTAAACAGCGGCACCCGGGTCTCATGCCAGAGCCGGTGCCCCAGCAGAAAAGGAGAGTTACTGCCCACGGCCAGCAGCAGGGGCGTCACCAGCTGCATCGCATTAAACAGGTCGGCAAAGCGCTGCGGTGTCACCCGGTAGTGCAGCTGCAACGAGGTATTGGCGCCCTCCAGCGATACATCCTGGGCCCTGAGGGAGATCGGTTCGGGGCCATTGATGCGCACCGCGAACATCCGTCCGCGCAGGCGGCGCAGTTCACGGGTCAGCACATGGTAGCGGCTCTGGTTGGTCATCGCCTTGACGCCGAAATCACTGCGTTTCAGGGTAGGCAATATACCGATAGGCACCACCTTGCCGCCCTGCTCAGCGGCAGCATCATTGAGCATCCCCAGCACCGCGCAGATCTCCGTCTCCAGGGCTGAAAATGGCATGCCCGCAGCAGCCACCGGCGTCAGGTTGTACTCGAGATTGAAACGGTTAAGCTCCAGCGCCAGTAACGGATCATTCACCCGCGACTGGATATCCTGATTGATCGCCAGCGCCCGTCCCTGCTGATCGGTAATTGAGAGTTCCAGCTCTGCGCCGATTGATCCCGGCCCCTGGCCAAAGCTGTGACTGGCCAGCAATGCGCGCAGCTCTTCCAGCTGATCAAGCAGCCGGTCCTGAAAGCGCTGGTAATCCTGCTGGGTAAATTCCCGGGTATCTATCTCGTACCCCATACCTTATCGCCTGTAGTGCCGTAGGAGTCTGCCAATAAAGCGCTCTGCATCTCTGCGGTATCGCCTGCGCCCTGAGCATGCGTTTTCAGGCGGCCGGAATTGTCCATAGTCCCCGTATAAGGGTAGTCCGGGCCTCTGACTTCTGCGCTAAATTCATCCCGATTCAGATGCCAGATCGAAGCACTGCCCGGCTTTAGCCAATGGCCGCAACGTGACGCGGTGCAGCAAGGCGATGAATATTTGCTAGGCTATAGGCTGGGACTGCCGGCCAGCGCCCAGCAATTTCAGGAGATAGAGGAAGCCAAGGTGACCTGTCGTAAATTGATCCCGGCTCTGAGCGGCCCGCTACTGGCGCTGTTGTTTTTTATATCGACACTGTCGACCGCAGAACCGCTCAGTCAGGAAGAAGCTGCCCACCTGCAGCAAAAAGGTAAGGTCAATGTCTGTATCGATCCCAGCTGGATGCCATTTGAGGGGATCGATAAACGGGGGAACTACACCGGTATCTCTGCGGACTTTATGCAGGCCTTTTCAGACCAGCTGAAAATACCCTTCGAGCTGGTTTCGACCAAGACCTGGGCCGAATCGATGCAAAAGGCAAAGCAACGGGAATGCGATATCCTGGCCATGCTGCACTACAACGAGCAGCGGGCGAAATTCCTGAACTTTACGCCGCCCTACATTTCGGTACCGGTGGTGCTGATCGCGCGGGATGACGCGCCCTTTCTGGATGATTTCGGCGCGATCAAACAGCAGAGCCTGGGCATTGTCCGGGGCTATGCCACTGAACACTTTATCCGTCAGCGTTTCCCGAACGTAAACATCGTCTATACCAACTCCCTCACCGACAGCCTGCGCAAGGTCTCGCGCGGCCAGCTTTATGCCACGGCCACGACCCTGCCCACGGCTCTCTACCTGATCCAGAAACTGGGACTGGCCAACCTCAAGGTCGCTGGCCATACCAGCTTTCTCTATGAACTGAGCATCGGTGTACGCAAGGATGACCTTCTGCTGGCCTCGGCCCTGAGTAAGGCTGTACGCCAGTTCCCACAGGAGGAAGCGGACAAGATTATGCAGCGCTGGTACACGGTGAAGGTACAGCAACAGATTGACTACACCCTGTTACTGACTATCACTGCGGTGTTTGTTGTCATCATTATGTTGCTGATCTATCGCAACCGGACGGTGCATGCCTTTAACGCCAAGCTGGCGAAGATGAATGCGCGCCTGACGGACCGTAACCAACGCCTGGAGCAGATCAGCAAGCGCGACTACCTGACCGGCATCTATAACCGGGTGCGTATGGACGGCGATATCCAGCAGGAGATCAACCGTTTCCAGCAGGGAGGCGGTAAGTTTTCAGTGATTCTGTTCGACCTGGATAATTTTCAGCAGGTGAATCTGGAGCACGGGCACGGCGTCGGCGACCTGATCCTGATCGAGGTCTGCCGCATGGTCGAAGACGTGATCCATGACTGGGACTGTTTCGGCCGCTGGGGAGGGAACAGCTTCATTATCCTCTGCCCGGACACCTCACTGGAAAAGTCAGTGGTTTTGGCAGATAAGTTATTGCGGGTGATGCACCTGACCGAATACAGCGAGGGTGTGTCGATCAGAGCCAGCTTCTGCTGTGTCGAATTTTGTAACAGCGAGACGCAGGCCGAACTGACCCGACGTATGGAGAATGCCCTTAAGCAGGCGAAAAACGAAGGCGGGGACCGGGTGATTACGCTGCAGTCGCCGGTCACTGAAGATGAAGATCCCGAGTAACCCACGGCTGGCCGTCAGGACAGGAAGCCAAAGGGATGCGCGCCCGAGACGTCCAAATCAGACTCGCCCCGGCGGACTTTCAGTCCAGATAGCAGTGCAGAAAGGCCAGAACGGAGGCCCACTGGGCCGGATCGGCGGCATCAGCGTCTTCGTGAAACAGGTCCGGTATCACCGCCTGTAGCGGGCCTGACCAGCTGTGGTATTGCTGGGGTGAGCGGCGCCCACTGCGCAGCGGCAGGGATACTTCAAGTGTTGCGATGGCGGCCCGATTCAGCCCCTGTTTTGACCTGGTACGGGGAATAATCAGGGCAGCGGGTTCCAGTATCAGCGCCAGTTGATCGGTCAGGACAGAGGATTCGGATCCGGCGATCAGGGCCATGCGACCATTACAGTGGACACAACCGGCAATCTGCTTCAGCCAGTGCTGTAAAGATGTCAGGTCCTGACTGATATTTCGACTTAAGCGTTCGGGATTGTATTCCAGGTGCAGGGCGATAAATCCCAGGCTGGCAAGATCATTCAACAGTGCACACACTTCTGCATCGTCGCTCTCACCCTGATCGAGCAATACCACGACAGGCACGGCCCTGTTGCCTTCCGGGCGGATCCAGCGGGCACGAAGCGGTAGTTCCACATCATCACAGTTCAGGTTCTGCGGCATTTTGCCCTTAACGCCGGCCAGCTCCGCATCCGATTCGATCACCGTCAGCGGTAAGCTGATCATCCCACGCATAAACGCACGCCGTTGCCGACTCGTGAGTAAAGACCTTGTGATGCGCTCCCATGGATTACCCGGAGCACGAATATCCCCCATCAGCCACCTCCACTTAACCAATGCGCGTCCGGAGTTTTGCCGTATTCCATAGCAAAGACGCATACTTAATCAGTTAAGACTTGCAAGAAATCTATACAGAATAATTTCAGTGTAGACGGGCGAGTTATTTGTGCAATTAAAATCAGTAAGTTAACTGACAACCTGCCGCTATCGTCGCATGGAGGGAGAGCCCGTAAAGGCCTGCTTACACCACCTCTTCCTGCCGATGACCAGCACGCTGAGCCAGCGATTCCAGCAATTGCGGCGTAATATCACTGGCTGGCACCGGACGGCTGTAGTAATAGCCCTGCACCATATCGCAGTTCAGCTCACGCAGAGCCTGCTGCACCTCGGCCGTCTCTACCCCTTCGGCAATGACCCCCATACCCAGGCTATGCCCCAGATGGGTCGCGCCACGGACAATCTGATAGTTACTGGCGTCCGTCGCCATATCCAGCACAAACTCCTGAGCCAGCTTGATCGTTTCTACCGGTAACTGTCTCAGATACATCAGCGAGGAAAAACCGGTACCAAAGTCGTCGATCGAGAAACGGATTCCATGTCCTGAGAGTTTATCCAGCGTAACCCTGACGGTCTCCAGATCACCCATAAACAAGGTTTCGGTAATCTCCAGCTCCAAATTCCGGGGGGGCAGCCCGGTTTGCTCCAGTATCATCAGCACCCGATCTGCAAAGCCCGCCTCAACAAACTGGCGCACTGAAACATTTACCGCGACATAGTCAAACGGCAGTTTCTGCTTGCGCCACTCGGCAGCCTGGCGGCAGGCCGTCTGCAATACCCAGTCGCCCAGCGCCGAAATCAGGCCAAAGCGTTCGGCCCAGGGAATAAACTCGGCAGGCGATATCCGCCCCTGATCCGGATGCTGCCAACGCACCAGCGCCTCGAAGCCGATCACTTTCGAGCGGCGCAGGCAAAGCTGTGGCTGATACTCCAGAAACAACTGATGACGCCGTATCGCCAGCGTCAGCGCTTCTTTCCAGTGCTGGTCGCGGGATTCATTACCACTCATGCTGGCATCATAAAAGGCAGCCGAGCCACGCTGATGACGCTTGGCATACTTCAGTGCCAGCTCTGCCCGCTCCAGTGGCTGCTCAGGTCGGGCATCCAGATCGGCATGATCTTCTATCAGGCTGGCTCCGACGGTCGCCGTTACCAGCTGCACCGAGCCATCCCCCAGCAGCAGCGGACTGGCGATCTCCTTCAGCAACTGCTTGATCATAAGCTCCGGCAATGTATTCAGTTGTTTCAGCATCACACCGAACTCATCACCACCAATCCGTGCCACAACCCCCTGGGTTCCCAGGCTGGCCTGCAGGCGCTCGGCGACACGACGCAGAATCTCATTACCGATACGCTGGCCCCAGATCTCGTTCTTGGCGCGGAACTGATCCAGGCCAAGCACGAAAATCAGCTGCCAGCGGCCGCCCTCATTGGGGGCAGTCAGCTGATGCATAAAACCGCTGCGGTTCAGGACCCCGGTAATCTCATCATGGTAAGCCAGAAAGGCCAGGCGCCCTTCAGCATCCCGGCGCTGGGAGACTTCCCGGCGCATCGAGCGCACGGACCAGGTCAGCCAGACCAGGGCCAGCACGCCGATGACCACCCCGGCATAGGCCAGATATCGCAATACCATGGCCTTATCAACCTTGCCCGGATCACGCGGCATAAACCAGCGCTGGGCGATCAGATCCTTCTCCGCCTCAGGAATAGCAGTCAGCGCTTTCTGTAGAATACTGGTCAGGTGCGGAATCTCTTTGCGCACGCCAAAGGACATCTCATAGTTGAGCCCCACCGGCCCCTCCATCCGTATCCGGTGCAGGCCGTTGCGCTGTGTATAGGCAAAAGCCGTCGACACGCTGGTCACCACGGCATCGACCTCACCGGCAGAGAGCTGCAGAAATGACTGAGATGAATCGGGATAGGACCGGATCAGTATGTCGGGGTGATTGTTGCGAATAAACTCATGCAGTGCCGTGCCCTGAACAACCCCGACCTGATGGCCGGCCAGGGTCTCCATCGAAGCCGATCCCTTATGATCCTCGCGGACAAATATATGGGTCTCAAGCCGGCCATAGGGGGTGGTGAACGTCAGAAACTGGCGCCGTTCCGGTGTACTGGTAGCCCCATACACCAGATCGGTCTCGCCCGCGCGAACCTGGCGGATCATCTCGCCATAGGAAGATGCCAGCACCGGATTAAAGCGGATACCAAGGCGCTGCTCTAACTCTTTAATATAATCCCAGGAAAGGCCGCGTAATTCACCAGCAGGGCCGTTTACCAGCATATAGGGCGGAACTATGGCGACACCCAGACGCAGCTCCTGGCCATGGTCGTGCAACCAGGCCCGCTCCTCTTCAGACAGTATCAGTTGCGCACAGAACCCTGCTGAGCTAACGCTCAGGATCATTAACAACCCGATCAGTCTGAAAATCACCGATATTCCCTGTTTCAACTGAATGCTCCGACAGCTGGCCAAATTCCATAAACACTGATGGTCTGCAGCGGCTGTCGACTGAATTGTCAGCAAACTCAATCAACTAAATGGAAAAGCATCTGAGAAAGCGTTTCATTCTACGCGCTTTAGGTTAGGGCGAACGGTCGGTTTAGTGACCTGGATCAACAGATCATCCAATTACCACCGGTAGCCGAGACCTCCCTGTCTAGCCAGGCAGCTGCCGGGCCTGGTGTACCAGCTGATCGATCTGGTTAATTCCGCGGCCCAGCCCGCGGGTGATATTCATCAGCAGAATCGTAAAATCCTGCGGATAGGCTTCATACAGACGGTGAAACAGGTCGCTGGGAATTTTCAGCAAAATACCGGGCTGCACCATGATGGCATTACCGACCCGGGGGTGTAACGCAAACATACCCACGAAGCCCACCTCTTCTCCGTGCTGATGTTCACGGGTAAAGGCAAGCTGGCCATCACTGAATTTCTCAAAATTCATCCGGCCAGAGAGAATAACGGCAAAGTAATCAGAGGGTTCGCCCAGCTCAAATAGCGTTTCACCGGCAAACAACTGCAGAATTTCGCCTTCTGTCAGCAGAAACCGGATCGCCTCATCCGAGAGGGCTCCCAGACATGAACAATCCCGAAGCTGCGTTATCGGCAACTCCGCAAACATCTGATCTGGATTCAGGAGGAGCATCGCACCATCTCCACAACAACTGCGATTATCTAAAGCATAGGAGATTTTCTGCAGCTACCCGGCAGAATTAACGATCGATCGATAAAAAATCATGACAACCCGCCTCAGCGCGGCACTCTTAACATCAGTTCAGACGTTCAAAGACCGTCGCCACCCCCTGTCCCATGCCAATACACATCGTCGCCAGTCCGAAGGTGCCATCCCGCTGTCGCAGTATGGTCAGCAAGCTGGCGCAGATTCGGGCGCCGGAACATCCCAGCGGATGCCCTAAGGCTATGGCGCCGCCGTGCAGGTTGACCTTCTCCTCCATCTTGTCGAGCAGCAGCAGGTTTTTCAGCACGGCCAGCGCCTGGGCCGCAAAGGCCTCATTCAGCTCAATATAATCAATATCATCCAGCGTCAGACCCGCGCGCTTCAGCGCCTTCTGACTGGCCGGTACCGGGCCATATCCCATCACGGCCGGGTCACAGCCGGCACTGGCCATGCTCAGTACCCGTGCCACTGGTTTCAGTCCCAGCAGCTCGGCCTTCGCTGCCGACATCAGCAATAACCCGGCGGCGCCGTCAGAGAAGGCGGAAGAGCTGCCAGCAGTGACCGTACCCACTTTCGGAATAAAAGCCGGTGGCAGTCCGGCCAGCGATTCAACGGTGGTTTCCGGCCGAATCACCTCGTCGTGGCTGAGCATACTTTTAAAGCCATCCGTATTGTGGCCTTCAATCGGAATCATCTCGTGCTGCCAACGCCCTTCCCGGGCAGCGCTAGCCGCCAGGCGGTGGGAGCGTGCAGCGAAGCTGTCCTGCATCTCACGACTGATACCGTTCATCCTGGCCAGCATCTCAGCCGTCAGGCCCATCATCATCGACGCTTTGGCAATCCGCTTAGATGCCGCCGGATTAATATCGAGACCATGCATAATCGGCAGGTGTCCCATATGCTCGACGCCTCCGGCGATACAGATATCCCCCTGCCCGCTCATAATGGTCATGGCGGCAGTGTGTAGCGCGGTCATTGAGGAGCCGCAGAGACGATTCACGGTCTGGGCCGGCACGGAGTGCGGAACCTCTGCCAATAGCGCGGCATTGCGGCCAATATTAAAGCCCTGTTCTTTGGTCTGGTTCACACAGCCCCAGACAATATCCTCAATCGCCGCGGCCTCCAGCGCAGGGGTGCGCCTCAGCAGCGCCCGGATCACTTCTGCCGACAGCTGCTCGGCCCGGACATTGCGGAACGCACCATGCTTCGACCGGGCCATGGGCGTGCGCAGGCAATCGACAATCACTGCATCTTTCGGATGTAATTTCATGACTTCTCTCCCTGAGCAAAATAGCGTTTTCCCGCTGCAGCCATAGCCTGCATTTTTGCCGTAGGCTGGTAGAGCGCTCCCAGAGCGGCGTGTGGCCCGGCCTGCTGGCAAAACTGATCCAACCCGAGATGATCAAGATAGTGCAGCGCCCCGCCCCTGAATGGCGGAAATCCGATGCCGTAGACCAGTGCCATATCCAGTTCAGCCGGGCTGGCAACAATGCCCTCTTCGAGACAGCGCACCGCCTCGATACAGAGCGGTATCATCATGCGCTGGATAATCTCTTCATCACTAAACGCGCGAGGCTGGCCGGTCACGTCATCCAGCATGCTATCGATCTCCGGATCGGCCTGCTTCAACGGCTTGCCTTTGTGATCGGTCTCATAACGATAGAAGCCCTGACCGCTCTTCTGGCCGAAACGTTTCAGGCTGTATAACCGCTCCAGTGCGCTTTCGCCCTGATGCCCCATACGATCGGGAAAGCCCTGTGCCATCACGCTTGCGCCATGACAGGCCGTATCAATACCCACCACATCCAGCAGATAGGCAGGCCCCATCGGCCAGCCAAACGCCTCCATAACCCGGTCAACCTGCCTGAAATCAGCGCCATCGTGAAGCAGCAGGCTAAAACCGGCAAAGTAGGGAAACAGTATGCGATTGACCAGAAATCCCGGACAGTCGTTCACCACCACGGCACTCTTACCCAGCGTCTGGGCGTAGGCCAACGTGCGCGCCACTGTCGCGTCGGAGGTTTTCTCACCCCGGATCACCTCCACCAGCGGCATGCGGTGGACAGGGTTGAAAAAGTGCATACCGCAAAAATTCTGGGGCCGCTTCAACCCGCGGGCCAGCTGGCTGATCGATATCGTCGAGGTATTGGAGGTGAGAATCGTATCCTCCGCTATAGCCTGTTCTGCTTCGATCAGTACCGCCTGCTTTACCTGCGGATTTTCCACTACTGCCTCGACCACCAGATCGACAGCGGCGAAGTCGCCGTAATTGAGAGTGGGCGTAATACGATTCAGTGTTGCTGCCATTTTCGCCGGGTCCGTGCGTCCCCGCTTCAGCTGGCCGCCAAGCAGTTTACTGGCTTCACTGAGCCCCAGCTGCAGTGCCTGCGGGGCAATATCCTTCATCAGGATCGGCACGCCTTTGCTGGCCGACTGGTAGGCGATACCACCGCCCATAATCCCCGCGCCCAGCACCGCCGCCTGCCTCACCGGCACACAGCCGGCTGCCTGTGTGCGCGCGACTTTTTTCAGGTACTGGTCCTTCAGGAAGACCCCCACCAGCGCATCGGTCACCTCACTGCGGGCGACCTTCAGGAAACCCGCCGTTTCTGCCGCCTGGGCCTGCTGCCGCTCCATTGCGGCATGCTGTTGCATCACCTTCAGCGCCGCCAGGGGGGCCGGATAGTGCGGCCCGGCCTTGGCTCCGATCACGCCTTTCGCCGACTCGAAGGCCATCAGCTTCTCTATCTCCGTCAGACCAACCGGGCGCTGTTTCTCGCTGCGACGGGCACGATAGTCGAAAGTGCCACAGGCACACTGCCCGAGCAGATCCAGCGCGGCGCTGTGCAGCAATTCCGCGGTGACCAGCGCATCGACAGCACCCTCGGCCAGCGCCTCAGCGGCGCGCTTTTCCACGCCACTGCAGATCCATTCATTGGCATTATCGATGCCGATCAGTCGTGGCAGCCTCACCGTACCGCCCCAGCCCGGATAGATCCCCAGCTTCACTTCCGGCAGCCCGACCTTCGCACCCTCGGCGATCACCCGGTAATCCGCAGCCAGGCACAACTCGAAGCCACCGCCCAGAGCCAGACCATTGATCGCGGCCACTGTGGGACAGGGCAGGTCCTCAATCCGGTTAAACAGCGCATTAACCTTGGTCAGCAGAGCGGCCAGTACCTCGTCGCTCTGACTGAAGGCCGCGCTGAACTCCGTAATATCGGCCCCGACAATAAAGCTTTGCTTAGCGCTGCTGATCATCACACCGCGAAGCTCTGCAACCTGCTCCAGTATCGAGACCGCCTGTTCCAGCTCCTGCAGCGTGTGCTGATCAAATTTATTCACACTGTCCTGCGCGCTGTCGAACAGCAGCTGGCAGACCCCTTCCCCGAGGTTTTCAACACGGATCGCTTTTCCTTCCATCAACATCTTCAGGCTCCTGCTGATATTGTCTGGCGATCGGTCCGTCCTATGCCGGATCAAATCGTTTCATCTCCTTTCCAGTCTAGACCGTCAGTGAAAAGCCTTCATAACAGATGCGCTCAGCCAGGCTGACAAGATAGTGCGGAAGCGGTGAAAAACAGGCTCTACAGGCGGCATCTGAACTAGCCTGAAATCAGTATTCCGGCACCCGGCCAGACTAGACTTAAGTCGCATGCAAATCATGCTGAGAATCGTTCGCAAATTAGCAGCAGGCAATATATTGACGCCTGTCAACCGGCCTGCAGGTAGCACTATGCCTGAGATGCTAAACGAGTAATCATTCCACATGTTTGCTGCCCAGCAGCGTTCTCTCCCGCCTAAAACCGATGCGGAGCATTGAATATGCAACAGTCGCAAGATCAGTCAGATCCGAAAACAGAACTGTCTGCCTTCCTGATACTAACCGCTGTAGTAGCCCCGCTGCTGGCAATCGCCATTGTTGGCGGCTACGGCTTTATGGTTTGGATCTCGCAGATTCTGACAGGACCTCCGGGAGTCTGACCGATGGTCGATCTTAACCGGCGCGCACTGCTAAAGGGTCGGCTCAGACCCGGAAGCAGTCCTCAGACTCAGCCTATACGTATGCCCTGGCTGATTGCTGAAGACGCCTTTACCGATCGCTGCACCCGCTGCCAGGCCTGCCAGCAGGCCTGCCCGGAACAGATCATCATCCGCGCAGATGGTGGTTATCCCGAACTGGATTTCCAGCGAGGCGAGTGCACGTTCTGCCGTGCCTGCGCAGATAGCTGTCCTGAACCCCTGTTTCGGGACGCAGGCGAAGCGCCCTGGCAACAGATCGCCAGCATGAGTGAAACCCTGTGCCTGGCCCATAACAACGTTATGTGCCGCAGCTGTGAAGACAGCTGTGAGCCCCAGGCCATCAGCTTCCGGCCCCAGGCGGGCAGAGTGGCCCGGCCGCTGATCGATCCGGACCTTTGTAACGGCTGCGGGGCCTGCGTCAGCAGCTGTCCTCAGCAGGCGATAACCCTGACTAAAACATCCGAGGTGCCTTATGGCGGATGACAGTATTCACATCGTCAGCCTGGTGATGATGACCCGGCCAGCCAACCTTGACGATGTCAAATCCCGTATTACCGACGTGGATGGCTCAGAAATTCATGCTACCAGCCCAGAAGGCAAGCTGGTGGTAACCGTGGAAGCCGACAGTAACCGCGAGCTGCTAGAGCGCGTGGAAACCCTGCAGGGCCTTGAAGGCCTCGTGGCTTCCAACCTTGTTTATCACCAGATGGCCTGATGCCAAACCATACGAGGAATATCATGAAGCTTTCCAGACGTGACTTCGTGAAAACCCAGGCAGCGGCTTCCGCTGCGGCAGCGGCAGGAATCAGCCTGCCCGCTTCTGCTACTAACCTGATCACTAAGTCATCCGACACCGAGATCAACTGGGACAAAGCACCCTGCCGTTTCTGCGGTACCGGCTGCTCTGTACTGGTAGGCACCCAGAACGGCCGTGTCGTCGCAACTCAGGGCGACCCGGAAGCACCGGTTAACCGTGGCCTTAACTGCATCAAGGGCTACTTCCTGTCCAAGATCATGTATGGCAAGGATCGCCTGACCTCACCGATGCTGCGTATGCGCGACGGTAAATATGCTAAGGATGGCGAGTTCACCCCGATCAGCTGGGACCAGGCCTTCGATATCATGGCCGAGAAGTGGAAGGATGCGCTGGCGAAAACCCGTAACTCCGACGAGATGCCACCGGTTGGCATGTTCGGCTCCGGTCAGTGGACCGTGTGGGAAGGTTATGCCGCCTCCAAGCTGATGAAGGCCGGCTTCCGTACCAACCATATCGACCCGAACGCCCGTCACTGCATGGCGTCTGCCGTGGGTGGCTTTATGCGTACCTTCGGCATGGATGAGCCGATGGGCTGCTACGACGACCTGGAACAGGCCGATGCATTCGTGCTCTGGGGCTCCAACATGGCTGAGATGCACCCGATCCTGTGGTCGCGTCTGACTGACCGTGCCCTGAGTGCCTCCCATGTCCAGGTTGCTGTGCTGTCGACGTTCAAGCACCGCAGCTTTGAGCTGGCGACCAACCCGATCATCTTCACACCACAGACCGACCTGGCGATCCTGAACTATATCGCCAACTACATCATCCAAAATGACTCGGTCAACCAGGAGTTCATCAACAAGCACACCCAGTTCCGTCGCGGTGTCACCGATATCGGTTACGGCCTGCGTCCGGAACATCCGCTGGAGCAGAAGGCGAAGAACCCGGGCAAAGGCGCCTCCACACCGATGACCTTCGACGAGTTCGCCGAGTTTGTCAGCGAATACGACGTGAAGTCCGTATCCGAACTGTCCGGTGTCCCGGAGCACAACCTGATCGAGCTGGCCAAACTGTATGCCGATCCGAAAACCAAGGTCGTCTCTTACTGGACTATGGGCTTCAACCAGCACACCCGTGGTGTCTGGGCCAACAACATGGTCTACAACATCCACCTGCTGACCGGCAAGATCTCCGAGCCGGGCAACGGTCCGTTCTCCCTCACCGGCCAGCCATCCGCCTGCGGTACTGCACGTGAAGTGGGCACCTTCGCTCACCGTCTGCCAGCCGATCTGGTGGTGAAGAAGAAAGAACACCGCGATATCGCCGAGAAAATCTGGAAAGTGCCTGAAGGCACTGTACCGGCGAAGGTGGGTTACCACGCCGTACTGCAGAACCGCATGCTAAAAGACGGCAAGCTGAATGCGTACTGGGTGATGTGTAATAACAACATGCAGACCGCACCAAACATCAACGAAGAAGGTCTGCCGGGCTACCGCAACCCGGACAACTTTGTTGTTTGCTCCGACCCATACCCGACCGTAACCGCACAGGCTTCCGATCTGGTCCTGCCAACAGCGATGTGGGTGGAGAAAGAAGGCGCCTACGGTAACGCCGAACGCCGCACCCAGTTCTGGTACCAGCAGGTGCCTGTACCGGAAGGCGCCAAGTCCGACCTGTGGCAGCTGATGGAGTTCTCCAAGCGCTTCAAGGTGGAAGAGGTCTGGTCTGATGCCCTGCTCGCCAAGGCACCGCATCTGCGCGGTAAAACCCTGTACGAAGTGCTGTACAAAAACGGCAATGTGGATGCTTTCCCACTGTCCGACTTTAAAGGCGGGGAAAAAGGCCACAGCAACGACGAAGCAGAATACTTTGGCTTCTACGTGCAGAAAGGCCTGTTCGAAGAATATGCCGCCTTCGGTCGTCACCACGCGCACGACCTGGCACCGTTTGATATGTACCACCAGGCACGCGGCCTGCGCTGGCCGGTAGTAGACGGTAAGGAAACCCTGTGGCGCTACCGTGAAGGCTACGATCCGTACGTCGAGAAAGGTTCCGAAGTCCAGTTCTACGGCAAGCCGGACAAGAAAGCGGTGATCTTCGCCCTGCCATACGAACCGGCAGCAGAGTCTCCGGATGAAGAGTACGACCTGTGGCTCTCTACCGGCCGTGTCATCGAGCACTGGCATTCCGGCACCATGACCCGTCGTGTGCCAGAACTCTATCGCGCCTTCCCGGATGCGGTGGTGTTTATGCACCCGGACGACGCCAAGAAACGCGGCATGCGCCGTGGCGATCAGGTCAAGGTACTGTCCCGTCGTGGCGAGGTACTCAGCCGTATCGAGACCCGTGGCCGTAACCGTCCGCCGGTTGGCCTGATCTTTATGCCATTCTTCGATGCCAGCCAGTTGGTAAACCGTCTGACTCTGGACGCCACCGACCCGCTGTCCAAAGAGACCGACTACAAGAAATGTGCCGTTAAGGTCGTGAAGGCCTAAGCGGCCGGATCAGCTAAACAGGAAGAGAATCACCGATGCCAGCCAACAAACGCCAGCACGCAGCCAACCCGGGACGTCGTCAGTTTCTGACTGACGCGGCACGGGGTGCCTGTGCGGCCGGTGTCTGTGGCCTCGGTCTTGCGGCCTACGCATCGCAGGCCAGCCAGAAAGACGCTCAGGCACTGCGCCCACCCGGTGCCCTGCCTGAAGCCGATTTTCTGTCTGCCTGCCTGCGTTGCGGCCTCTGTGTGGAAGCCTGCCCCTATGACACGCTGAAGCTGGCACGGCTGTTTGATCCAGCCGCCTCCGGCACACCCTATTTCGATGCCCGCACGACGCCCTGCGAGATGTGTGACGATATCCCCTGTGTCCCGGCCTGCCCCAGTGGCGCGCTGGATCAGGCACTGACCGATATCAACAACGCCCGTATGGGCACTGCAGTGCTGATTGACCAGAAGAGCTGCCTCAACTTTCAGGGCCTGCGCTGTGACGTCTGTTACCGTGTTTGCCCACTGATCGATGAGGCGATCACTCTGGAGATGCAACGTAACCGCCGTACCGGCGCCCATGCGTTGTTTATCCCAACGGTCAACAGCGATATCTGCACCGGTTGCGGTAAATGCGAACAGGCCTGTGTGCTGGACGAGGCGGCTATCAAAGTGCTGCCGGAGAAGCTGGCTGTCGCCGGTGCGGATAAGCATTACCAGCTTAGCTGGGAAGTGGAAGCGGAGCGGGGTTCACCTCTGGTACCTCAGCAGCTGAAGCTGCCGGTAAGGAAGCCGGGGGACAGCCAGTGAACGCACCGGGCAGCCGTATGGTCGAGCGTCAGGGCTGGTGGAAGGCTCACCGCTTTCTGCTGCTGCGCCGCATCAGCCAGCTGAGCATTCTGGCGCTGTTCTTCGCCGGGTCGCACCTTGGCATCACCCTCCTGCAAGGCAACCTCAGCAGCTCGCTGCTGCTGGAAACCGTGCCGTTGAGTGATCCTTTCGTGCTGGCTCAGCTGCTGGCTTCCGGCCACTGGCCTGAGCTCAGCGCGCTGATTGGTGGCCTGCTGGTGATCGGCTTCTACGCACTGGTGGGTGGGCGCAGCTACTGCAGCTGGGTCTGCCCGGTGAACCCGGTGACTGATCTGGCGGCCTGGCTGCGACGCAAGCTGGGGCTGGTGAAAACCACTCAGTTATCGCCACAGCTACGCTACTGGATTCTGGCCTGCAGCCTGATCCTGCCGCTGTTCACCGGTTACATCGTGTGGGAGCTGGTCAATCCGGTTTCCCTGCTGCAGCGCGGGCTGATCTTCGGTATCAGCGCAGGCTGGAGCCTGATTGCGGCAATCTTCCTGTTCGACCTGTTTATTACCCAGCGCGGCTGGTGCCGGCACCTTTGTCCGATGGGGGCCTTTTACAGCCTGATCGGCAAAGTCAGCCTGGTGCGCATCACCACCCCCGGTCGCCAGCGCTGCGACGACTGCATGGACTGCTACAAGGTTTGCCCGGAACCTCAGATTCTGAAGCCGGTGCTGAAACCCAATAAAGACCCGCTAACCGGAGCAGCGGAAACTGCCCCCGTTATCATCGCCTCGACCTGCACCAACTGCAGTCGATGCATCGATGTCTGCGCTGAAGATGTATTTAAGTTCGGTAACCGATTTGCCACTGAGGTGGAGAGAACACAATGAAAAAAATGACACTGTTGCTCGCATCTGTCCTGCTGTCTGCCTCGGCGACAGTTTCCCTGGCCGAAGATATCAGCGGCCTCGATTCCCTGCGCAAACAGGGACTGGAAACCCAGGACCCGGCAGCAAAGCTGAAGAACTACCCGAAAGACAATGAGAAAGTTGGCCTGTCCTACATTCAGCAGCCGCCGCTGGTACCTCACTCAGTGCGTGGCTACCAGGTAGACCGAAACGTCAACAAGTGCCTGAGCTGCCACAGCTTCAAGAACTACAAGAAGTACGATGCGACCAAGATCAGTACCTCCCACTTCACCAACCGTGACGGCACTGTCCTGAGTGACGTATCGCCACGGCGTTATTTCTGTATGCAGTGCCACGTTCCTCAGGTCAAAGCCCAGCCTCTGGTTGAGAACGACTTCAAACCTTCCGGTGCGCTGAGCGACTAAGGAGTACGCCATGAACCTGATTAAAAAGTTGTGGCGGGCCCTGCGTCGTCCCAGCGTGCACTACAGCCTTGGCTTCCTGACTGTCGGTGGCTTTATCGCCGGTATCATATTCTGGGGTGGCTTTAACACCGCGCTGGAATACACCAACACCGAGCAGTTCTGTACCTCCTGTCATGAGATGCGCAACAACGTCTTTGAGGAGCTGAAGCCAACCATTCACTACACTAACCGTTCCGGTGTACGTGCCTCCTGTCCGGACTGCCACGTACCGCATAACTGGACCGATAAGATCGCCCGTAAGATGCAGGCATCGAAAGAGGTGTGGGGTAAGCTGTTCGGCACCATCGACACCCGTGAGAAGTTCCAGGCTCACCGCCGCGAACTGGCAGAAAACGAATGGCGCCGCCTGAAGGCCAACGACTCGCTGGAATGCCGTAACTGCCACAACTTCGACAGCATGGACTTCACCTTGCAGGCCAGCCGCGCCGCCAAGCAGCACTCCACTGCCCTGGCCACTGGCGAGAAAACCTGTATCGACTGTCATAAGGGTATCGCACACGAACTGCCGGATATGACCGGCGTGAAGGGCTGGCACTGAGTTAGTTCGCCATCACGCTTAGCGATAGTAAAAACCGGATACAGGCTACTGCATCCGGTTTTTTGTTGCCTCTCTCTCCGGGGGCCAGCGTAATGATCTGGCAGCTACGCCTGTCTCTTCAGGGGGACTGTCTGGAGAGTCCGCCAGAATTAGCAAGCCCATCTTGTCCGGCTTTGTCAGTCACCGGTGATCGGTGGCCAGCCCCCCCTGAAGGTGCATCCCGCGTCAGGGTTACAGACATAAAAAATGGAGCCAGATGGCTCCATTTTTTATCGCGTTAAGCGGATCAGAGTTTCTGCTCCAGCTCCGGTACCACTTCAAACAGGTCTGCCACCAGGCCGTAATCCGCCACCTGGAAGATAGGCGCCTCTTCGTCCTTGTTGATCGCCACGATCACCTTGGAATCTTTCATCCCCGCCAGGTGCTGAATAGCACCCGAAATACCCACGGCGATATAGAGTTCCGGTGCCACCATCTTACCGGTCTGGCCCACCTGCATATCATTCGGAACAAAGCCTGCGTCAACGGCTGCACGGGAAGCGCCGACAGCGGCACCCAGCTTATCGGCAACCTTCTCCAGCATGGCGAAGTTCTCGCCATTGCCCATACCTCGGCCACCGGATATCACCACGGACGCAGCGGTCAGTTCAGGGCGGTCGGATTTCGCCAGTTCTTCGGCAATAAAGGTAGAGGTACCGGCATCACAGTTTTCAGAAACCGCTTCGATCGTCGCGCTGCCATTGCCCGCTGCCGCAGCATCGAAGGCGGTGGCACGCACTGTCATCACTTTCACCGCATCCGTGCTCTGTACCGTCGCGATAGCATTACCGGCATAGATGCTGCGTTTAAAGGTATCCGGGCTTTCCACTGCGATGATCTCGGAGATCTGGTTCACATCCAGCAGAGCAGCAACGCGTGGCAGGATATTCTTAGCCGTGGTGGTAGCGCCGGCCAGAATATGGCTGTAGCCCGAGGCAACGGAGAGCACCAGCTTACTGATATTCTCCGCCAGCTGATGCTCGTAAGCGGCATTGTCAGCCAGCAGTACTTTAGCGACACCGTCGACTTTGGCTGCGGCATCCGCCACCGCCTGACAGTTAGCACCGGCTACCAGCAGGGTGATTTCACCACCGATCTGTCGGGCCGCAGCCACGGTATTCAGGGTGGCCGGTTTCAATTCCAGATTGTCGTGTTCAGCAATTACCAGAATACTCATTACCCTGCTCCTTAAATAACCTTGGCTTCGTTTTTCAGTTTTTCCACCAGCTCGTCAACAGAGCCGACCTTGATACCGGCCTGACGCTGGGGAGGATTCTCAACCTTGAGCAGGCTGATATTACTGCCCACAGTGACGCCCAGCTCATCCGCTGTTTTCACGTCCAGTGGTTTACGTTTCGCCTTCATGATATTCGGCAGGGAGGCATAGCGGGGTTCGTTCAGGCGCAGGTCGGTGGTGACGATTGCCGGCATCGCCAGTTCAACCGTCTGCAGGCCTCCATCGACTTCACGCGTCACCTGCAGCTTGTCGCCATCAACTTTGACTGCTGATGCAAAGGTACCCTGAGGACGGTCCAGCAGCGCTGCCAGCATCTGACCGGTCTGGTTATTATCGGAGTCGATCGCCTGCTTACCCAGAATCACCATCCCCGGCTGTTCGGCCTCAACCACTTTAGCCAGCAACTTGGCGACGGAGAGGGAATCCGGAGAATCTGCAGTATCAATACGGATAGCGCGGTCGGCACCCAGTGCCAGTGCGGTACGTAACTGCTCTTCACAGCTCTTGCTACCGATAGAGACCACGACCACTTCATCAGCGGTACCCGCTTCTTTCAAACGCACCGCTTCCTCGACTGCAATTTCACAGAAAGGGTTCAGGGCCATCTTGACGTTAGCCAGGTCCACATCGGTATTGTCTGATTTGACGCGGACTTTGACGTTGTAGTCAATCACGCGCTTTACTGCGACCAGTACTTTCATGCCTCGATCCTTATCTTTGTTATCTAAATCCATCTTACGGCGGTTGCCTGATGAAACAATAACAAAAACACACAGATTAACTGACAAGAAAAAGCGCCAACCCTGTGATAATTACGACCGGTCAGGTTTCAGAATTCGGCCGTATCCACCAGCAGGCATACGGCATCGTGCCGCCAGTATTCATAGTCACAATCCAGTATCCGGTTTTCCTGATCGTAGTTCACACGAATAATCAGTAATCCATGGCTGCCCTGGGCGACATTTAGTGCCGCAGCGGCCTCCCCCGTCAATGCGGTCGGGTAGATCTGAAGCCGCAAGCGACCATAGCCGACACCGTAATGTTGCTGGTAGATCTCGGTCAGTGAGCCGTTCAGGTTATGTTGCAGTATATCGGGGAAAGGGGCCGGGTTCAGGTAGTGCTCCACATAAAGAACAGGACGCTGATCGATCCGGCGCAGCCGCTGAACCCGATGCACCCGGGACAAGGCGGGCAACTGCAGTAATCGGCTGATTTCCGTGTTCGCAGCCAGGGTCTGGCAGTCCAGTAACCGGGTATCCGGCTGGCGTCCCTGCTGCCTGACCATCTCATGGAAATGGCTGCGCTCTGCCGGGTTATAGTCCAGGCGCGGTGGTGAAACAAACCAGCCTCGCCGCTCCTCACGATAGATCACGCCCTCTGATTCCAGCAATACCAGTGCCTCACGCAGGGTGATACGCGTGGTATCAAACAGTTCTGCCAGTTTACGCTCCGCCGGAAGCTTACAACCGGCTGTCAGCAATCCACTCTCTATCTGGTCCTGTAGGGTACGTTTAATCGTCTGAAACTGGGACATCGTGATCGACCGGCTCTGATTTCTCTAACGGATCTTATTCTGACCACACCTGAGGCCAGGCACAAAAACTTTGTTCTTTTGGACTAGACCACATATTCATACTGGTTGGATCTATGATACAACACTGACAACAGGCTAAGTTAGCCCACATATAGGTATAAGCGATTATTTCTGCGCTAAATGTTTGCAATATAACTGCAATAGCCGCCGTTTATATTACTGCAGATATAATCTGATCTAGACCAATTCAAATTACAGCAGAAGCGGCGCGCGCTTAACAGGCCGCACTTCGGAACTTTACCGGGAATGGGTAAGCAGATGTCGAACAAAGTTATTCTGGTGATATTGGATGGCCTTAACTATCAGGTCGGCCGGGCCTGTATGGGCTTTACCCAGGCCCTGTGTGAACAGGGCATGGCGCGTCTTTATAAAGTGCAATGTGAACTGCCCTCGATGTCTCGCCCGCTGTACGAATGCATCCTGACCGGAGTAACGCCGGTCGAGAGTGGTATTGTGCATAACCACGTCAGTCGCAATTCCAATCAGCAGAGCGTCTTTTCTCTGGCCCGTGCTAACGGCCTGCGCACCGCCGCAGCGGCCTATCACTGGATCAGCGAACTCTATAACCGAACGCCCTGGGATGCAGCCCGCGATCGCCATACCGACGATGAAAGCCAGCTGATTCAGCACGGCATGTTCTATAGCGTGGATCATTATCCGGATTGCCACTTGTTTAATGATGCTGAATATCTGCGGCGCAGATTTGACCCGGACTTCCTGCTGGTGCACCCGATGAATATCGATGATGCCGGTCATAAAGCCGGACTGGACAGCGCTAAATACCGTAATACCACCCGCCATACCGATATATCGCTGTCAGAGTACCTGCCACGCTGGATTGAGGCCGGCTATCAGATTCTGATCACGGCTGATCACGGTATGAATGACGACAAGTCCCACGGCGGATTACTGTCCGAAGAGCGGGATGTACCGCTCTGGGTCATTGGTGATGCGTTCAGCTTGATGGAGGCGGAGCCTCTGCAAACCGATATCTGCGGCACGCTATGCCAGCTGTTAGGGACTCCGCACGACAAACCGCTGTGCCGGGAGCTGTTGAAGTGAGTCGACGGAACCGATCCGGAATACTGCCCGCCAGAATCATTGGGGGGATGAGTTGATGCCTCTGGCAGTATTTGATCTGGATGAAACACTGGTTCAGGCTGACTCCGCATCTTTATGGAGCCGCTATCTTGTCGAACAGGGCTATGTAACCGAGCCGGGCTTCCTGCAAAAGGAGTCTGAACTGATGGAGCTGTACGCTGCGGGCAAGCTGGATATGGCTGACTACATGTCCTTCAGTTTGTCGCCATTGAAGGGAAAACCGGCGGCAGAGATCAGGGCTATGCTGCCGCAGTTTATCGAAAGCTGGATAAAGCCACGCATATATCCGCAGGCCTTTGACCTGCTCTCCGACCTGAATCAGCGCGGCTATCGTCTGCTGATCATCTCTGCCACTGCAGAGTTTCTGGTTCGGCCAATTGCGCTGGAGCTTGGTGTGGCGGACGTGCTGGCGATCGATTCAGAATATGACGATCGGGGCTGCCATAGCGGTCGAACCCGTGGCATCCTGACGTTTCGCGAAGGAAAAGTGCTGCGATTGCAACAATGGCTGAGCGACCAGGGCCTGACGCTGGAAGGCGCCCGTTTCTACAGTGATTCAATGAATGACCTGCCGCTGTTGGAACGGGTCGATCATCCGGTTGCAACCAACCCCGATTCACGACTCCACCGACTGGCGACTGATCGCAACTGGGAAATTCTGGACTGGCGCAGCTGACCCTGTTCAGTGAATGCAGACTGCAGCGCAACCCTGATCAGGTCAGTTACCAGCATAAATATCAGCCTCCGGGCATTTACTCCCCTGTCACCTACACTTTACGGGTGTTACAAAACTGCAGGGAGAGGCCGGATGCAGGACGTTGGATACCAACCACAAAAAACCCTTAGCCACTGATGAGTGTGTTTCTGCAGGGCTTATTGCTCGGCGTGCTGGTGGCGGTGCCGGTCGGCCCGATCGGAATGCTCTGCATCCAGCGCACCCTTAATCATGGGCAGGCTGCCGGGTTGCTAACGGGGTTGGGAGCGGCCTGCGCCGATGCGATCTATGGCCTGGTCGCAGGCCTTGGGTTGACGGCGATCACGCTATGGCTCACCGCATCGCAGCAGTGGCTGAGCCTGGTCGGTGCGCTGCTGTTGATGGGACTCGGCGTACAAAGCCTGCTAAACCAACGCTATAACCTGCAACTTAAGGTGAAAGATTACAGCGGCTGGCATATGTTCGCCGGCACCTTCCTGCTGACCCTGAGTAATCCGGCAACTATCCTTTCATTTCTCGCCTTTATCTCAGCACTGGGGCTTAGTGGCAACAGTTCAGGCACTCTGTTACTGGTGGTCGGCGTGTTTAGTGGCTCCGCCTGCTGGTGGCTGCTGCTGGTAGTGATAGTGATGCGTCTGCGCCAGCGAATCAGTCATCACTGGCGTCGGCGCATCGGGCAGATCGCCGCCTCGGCTATGATCGGTTTTGCGCTGCTGCTGTTATCCCGCCAGTTTCTCTGATCGAAACTGCAGATCAGAGCATCTTTTTCAGGCTAAAGGCACCGCGCAGATCCCCGGCCTTAAAACCTGTCGCCTGGTCCTGTGGATAAAGTTGCTGCAACTTAGCAGCAACCGGGGCGGCAATGTCACTGCCGTGACAGGCGAGACACTTATCCTGCACCGGGATCGCTTTCATCATACGAAACTGCTGCTGCCCGCCCACGTCCACCACTTCAGAATAAGCCAGTGTTTTCAGATTAGCGCCCTGCGCAGCCTGATCGGCGAACTGCTGCAGAACCTTCAGCTCCCAGGCATCCGGTTTGTTTTCAGCGTTACGCAATTTCAGGCTGGTACGACCGATCTGCCAGCCCTGCTGCTCGGATATCTGTGCCGTGATCGGCAATGCCTTAGTATTACAAACCTCAATCGCTGCACCTGGTCCGCCGGACTTCATCGCTGTTTTCAGCTCACCAGACAGGTTCTTCGCCAGTGCCATCATTGCCTGCTTGGCCTCTGCCTTTAGCTCAGCAGGCTCAGCCGCACCTGCAGATACCGCCACTGTCGATGTCACCATCAGCGCCAGCACAATACTCAGTTTCATCAGATTAACCCCTCACCTGGTTTCAGAAACGAAATGATGAAGAGAGGCTAACAAAAAACCATTAAATTAGTAATATCTAATTTAATGGTTTTTAATATTACCCTATCAGGCAACGGCAGCCTTGAAGCTGCCGTTTCAAAATGCGGGTCGATCAGAAACTGTATGGGAAACGCACTCCGAAGGAGAAGTCGGGCGAGTCAGGCGTCAGGCCGATCGATAAGCTGGTCGCCATGGATAGGCCATCACCAAAGGAGTAGGTCACCCCGGTGTTAAATGTCGCAGCATTTGCATCACTGCCCACCACATCGCGCCAGATGCCATCTGCACCTCTGGTTTCTGCCTCATCCTGCAGGGTCTGGGAGTAGGAGAAGCTGATACTCATCACATCATTCACGGCAAACGCCATACCGAGACCAAACGCCAGAGAATCACCTAGACGCACTTCACCTGGCACCACTTCACCCGGGGTCGACGAAATATCATCAAACTTACGGGCAAACTGATGGGTATATTCAATACTGGCGAACAGAATGGCCGGGTCGGTGGTTTTAACGAAGGAGAGTCCGGTTCCCAGTGCCCAGAGACCACTGCCGGTTGGCAGTTCTGATGGATGTGTAATAGTGACCGCATCACCATTGCTGTCGACCAGTCCCTGCGGGGTCACATCATCGACACCATAGGGGTGCGAGCCGGAGGGCGCTTTCAGCCTCAGGCTCCAGACTGTGTCGGGGCGACTTGGCGTTTCAGAAAACAGCTTGTAGTAGGAGGACAGTTCGGCATCACCGAGCTGGAAATCTTCATCGACATTGACCTCAACACCTGACTCTGAGTAGGTGTTGTAACGGGTGATAAACGGAATTCGGGTAGCAAACTGCCAGCGATCATTGACGTTAAAACGGGAGGAAAAATCCAGTGTTATGATATCGGATTCAACATTATCCACCGATATGTCACCCAGGAAGATCGCGTCCAATGCCAGAAAGCCATCCAATACCAGCTGCTTACGATCATAATGGCTATAGGACAGGCCAACTTCCAGCGTCCACTTACGGCTGAAGTCTGCGTGCGTCTGCGCCATCAGGTCATCCACACTGTTGGAGCGATCCGCCTCACGCTTGATCGGCTGACCCGCTTGTTGTTCTGCTGGCTGTTGGCCCTGTGGCTGCTGAGCCCTCTCTTTAAGAGTCTCGTTCAGCTGCTGGCTTTCAAGCGAACGTAAACGTCGTTCCAGTTTCTCCACCTGCTGCACCTGGCTCTGATTGATCAGGCGCATCTGCCGGATTTCAAAACGGAGCTGATTGAGCTCCTGCTGTTCTTCTTCGGTTACCGCGTAGACGTTTGTACCGGCACATATCAGGCCTGCAGCCAAAGGTGCCCATAGGAGAACGGGTCGACGAATATACATATAAAAGTCCTTTCTCTGCCCACTAAATGCCATGGAGCCTGCCCGGACTCCATGACCCAACAGCTGCGAACAGCTGTCTACAGCCTGATCACTTGTAAGACTAGCGTATACCTATGAGATTGCGTAACGACTGGTTTACACCCTGTCCAATTTTCCCGGAATGCTGGGGATTGAGGACAACACGTAAACGCGAGCTGTTATACACACTGTTATAACTACCTCCCAGCTGAGTGCTCTGCACCAGCCCTCTGACTGAACCACCGCTGATCCCCTGCACTACTTTACCGACGCCGGGAACGACGATGCTGTAACCCACTTTGTTCTTACCGATATCCATATCCAGAACGGCACCACCGGAGAGCGTTTCCGCACCGCCACTGGTTACTTTAGTACCTCCGCTGCCACTGCCGCCGAAGTGTTTATCTGTGATATCCCACTGCACCGCGTTCTGCACGCCGTTGCCGTCACCGGCGACCTGGATATTCTGCACCACACCACTGATATCATGCAGGCTGTCGTTGCTGACATTATCCAGTCCGGCAGAAACCGAGTTGGTTGAAGCGCCACTGGCGCCGTTGCGGTAGATGGAGATGGCAGGTTTGTATTGATTGGAGAAGTCGAGATCGAGGTTAAGACCGTACTTATAGATCTCACCGGTTGCTGTTTTCCAGTACGAGTTCATCTGTACGCCGAAAAACAGCACTTTGCTGCCATCGACAAAACGTCCCCGTATCTGGGCCAGTACAGGATCAGATACCTTGTCACCCCGTACACCGTAACCGGTGAAAGAGGCACTATGGGCAACTGACGAAACAGCCAGGGTGCCGGCCACAATCAGGCCTAACATTACCCTCTGCATGACAGTTCCTCCTGTTGTTCGTTGCTAGAACAGTTCAGAATAGCGAAAACCAAAATCCAGCAGATCCATATCGCTGACCGGCGCATTGATATTGTGGAGATTACGGGCGGTCAGTGGAGGGGGTGGATTTAAGAGTACAGAGTTACGATCGAATCCAGGACCGATCACCGCAAATACGATGCCGTTCCACTGGTTCACAAAATCCTTCTTATCGATGATTTTGTTACCCAGTGCAGGATCAGATACATACACCTTATCGGTGTCTGATTTTTTCAGCACTACGAAGTGCTTATAGCCGTTCAGGTCCAGCAGGATGATAGTTGGAATCTTCAGATTATTCAGGGTATCCATATTGACCTGATATCCACGACCACGCATACCCAGTGCTTCAACATACTGCTTGATATTCAGCAATGAGAATCCCCGCTTGAGCACAACATCGGGATCACTGACAGCAAACAGGCCTTGCAGTACCTTCTGCTCGTCCACTTCCAGACGGTAGGCATATTTCATGATTGTTGCCAGAGCTGCAGCACCACAACTGAAGTCCGTCTGCTGACGAATCAGGTTGGCGTACTTACGCCCCTGCATACTCTGAATCTTGCGTTCCTGAACCCCCATACCGGGAGCCAGATGTCCGAAAGGTGCGGCATAAGAGATCGCTGGCAAAGAACAAGACAAGCTAACCAGCAAAACCAGTGTCCGGGTTACTCTGTTCATGGCTTTCTCCCTTAGATGAGCGCCGACCTGCCCCAAGGGCAGGTCGGCTCCTGAGATAACCGGTCGCTTAGTTAGCGCGGTTACGAGCGATGGACAGACTGTTAGACTGGGCGTTGGCATTACCGGCGGCGTTGTTGACACCGATATTACCAGTTGCATTCTCCAGAGCGTTGCCTGTCAGGATGGCATTATTTTCAGCCCGGACATACATTTTCTGGAAGTGCTCAACTTTACCGCTGAAGCTACCGTACAGTGCCTGTACACCGGCTTCTTTGAAGGCCAATTGACCGCGCTCTTTGCCACGATATTTACCTTTACCATGACCGTAGTAGCTGCCTTCGGTATAACCGTATTCAGAACCCCAGGTACGACCACTCTCTTTACCACGAGTGTAGCCACCTTCTTTACCTTTATAGGTTCCGCTCAGGCCTTTGCCATAGCCGTTACCGCAACGGGTTTTACAGCCTTTACCGGTACTCCACTTACCAGACTCATAACCGGAGTAACGCTCGCTGGTTTTACCTGAGTATTTCTCCTGGGTTTTGCCGTAGTAAGAGCCTTCCATATTGCCTGACTCTTTAAAGCCAAGGCGTCCAGATGTATTCCCTTTGTACTGACCTTTACCGTAACCGGCATAGTAACCGTACATCTGGCCATCCATCTTGATTCGGGTGGATGTTCCCACCTTCTCAACACCGGCTGAGGTATTGATAGTGTTGCCACTGACGTTCTGACCAGCCTGAACAGTCGCTTCGGCAATACCACCATGTCCGGAAGTCAGCGCCAGGTTGTTTTTCTGCGAGTTAGCCGCACCGGCAGCGTTGTTGACATTGATATTACCCATGGCGCCCCGCAACGTGTTGCCACGCATATGGGCATTATTTACAACACCGGTGGTTGTTACCCTGTTGTTACGCACCATATTGCTGGACTCGATATTGGACTCCAGCAGACCGAACACAAGGCTGGCATCCGCTGCAGCCAGCGCAACAGAGTTACCCTGCGCGTTGCCATCACCGGCGGCGTTGTTGACACCGATATTACCCTTGGCATTTGCCATGTAGTCCTTGTTCATAACAGCGTTGTTATCAACATGGTACTGGGTAATTTTGTTGCCATTGACCCGCTGAGTATCACCATCATCAATCACCGCACCACCGACGCTGTCTACCCAGAGGCGACCGTGCACATGTACATGACCTTTTACCGGTACATCTGCTACATCTTTATTGAAATCTTTACCGTGATGACCCCAGCGTTTTTTACCATAGTCGCCACCGGCGTTAGCCACTGAAGTGACGCAGAGACCAGCGATAGCCAGAGCGAGAGGAAGAGCTGCGAATTTAGTTTTCATTGTTGTTCTCCTTGCCATTATGCAATCTGTGTTGGTACTGCTTTTACTGTTTACTTAGTTGTTACTAGGACTACTGACGGAAATATTGAGTTTGAAACTGTTGGCGGTGGCGTTGCCCGAACCTGCCAGCTGGTTGATCTGAACCAGTCCACTGGCCCGGCCTAATGCCTCACCTTCTATTCGTGCTTCGCGGTACCCCTGTGGTACCTGAGCGTCTCCATCTACCGCATTACCGGTGACAGTTGCTGCGAGTTGCGACTCATTGACTACAAAGCCCCCACCTAAACCCAGTCCGATTGAAAAACCGTTGATCTGGGCGTTGCCCTGACCACTTGCCTGGTTGATGGAGATCAGACCTGAGGCCTGACCAAATGCATTCGCTGAGATCGTACTTACAGCCGCGCCACTTCGATCAGCTCCGTTGAGTTCTACGGTTTGAGTCAGATGCAGAGAGCTGTGAACTCCCTGCCCGACACTAACGGCCAGAGCACCTGCATTAAGTTGAGCGTTACCGTTGCCGGCAACCATGTTAATGCCGATGATTCCTTTACCGTTTTCCAGCACGTTACCGCTAATAACATTGAAGTTATCCGGTCCCGGCGGCCCTGCCTGGGCGCTCAGTGCTACCAAGGCTGCAGTACCCAGAAGCACACAGGTCAGCTTGTTCATGGCTGTTTCCCGATGTTGATTCGGATCTGCACGTTCGCGGTGTTTTTAGGTTTTCCCTGACCTCTGGTGGAGCTGTCCTCATCCCATAGGATCACCCCAGACCGGCTGAAAAACTGTATAGGTAATGAAGTTGCTTGGATCCCCTGCCCATACACCTGTCTTAAAACCTGTTCCTGAATCGGTTGGCCGAGAACAGAAGCCTCACGGGCAACCTCCTCAGACCGGGCCTCACCTGAAACACCGACTGTTCCAAACAGCAAAGCGCCAACCAGCAACAGTGGGATGCGCAAGCGCGATTCCTTTTTTTGCTGTGTTGTCATAAGTGTTACCTCGCTGTCGGTTTACAGTTCCTATATCGCAAGAGCGGGGCCAGTTTTTCTAACCGATTGATTTAAAAGAGCGAATTATCAAGAGCAGTAAAAAATGGATAGCAACACTGAGTTAGCCTGATGACAGCCGGTCAAAACTGTTTCAGAGACGTAACAGCTAACCTGCAACAAACCTTTCAAGGGGTGTTAAGTAATTGATAGACAAGCGAAACAGCAGCTGTAACAGGATGTGGTGCAAATCTGTCACAGTATTGAAACGAGGGCTGAAACCCAGCTTGATATCCAAATAAAGTCATTTAAATTCAAACAGATAAGAACTGTGTAACAGTTGAAAACAAAATTGAAATGTCACCACCCTGAAGGCCGTCATCTGTACACCTTGTGTAATGCAGGTTTTTGCAACCGCTGCACAATTGAGCCTGTAATAAATCCCGCTTTACAGCCTGAGGTACCGCTGTAACAGAAGTATCAGCTTTTTGCAGTCCTTGTATCTGAGCAAGCGAGATGCAGAAGAAAGTATGAAGAATGGAAGAAAAACTGACCTGGGAAAGGCCATTGCAGTCTCATCACAGGCCGTACTAGCCACACTGCAGCGATAGTGGACAAAAGCCTGTGCCTGCCCTGGAGGGCTTTACAGTCGATTCAGAAGTAAATCAGGGTAATTAACAGCTGGCCGCCGAATAGCGACCTGCAGTGCGGCAGGTTTACCAGAGACCATTCTTTGCATCCTGAAATAGCCGGGGCAACAGAGATCAGACACCGGTCCGGTAGCAACCGCTGTCAGACAAACATAAAAAACCCCGGAGTCAATCCGGGGTACTTATTACTGCTATTGCCGGTATTCAGGACGCTTCACTGTTCTCCTCAAGGCCGTGTTTGTGCATCAGGCGATACAGAGTCACCCTCGACACTCCCAGTTGCCGTGCAGCCTCCGAAACGTTGTTCTTAGCCTGAAACAGTGCCCGGCTGATACTGTTTTTTTCCGCCCGCAATCGGGCTTCTTCAAGCGTCAGAATCTCCTCGCATAACGGATGAGAGGCATCCAGCCCCAGATCAGCCGGAGATATCATCCGGCCATCACACATTACCAGGGCGCGTCGCACACGGTTTATCAGTTCCCGCACATTCCCCGGCCACAGGTGCTGGTTCATCGCGACCAGCGCCTTACGCGTATAACCACGGATATCCCGCCCGGCTTCGCCACCAAAGTGCTTAAAGAAGAACTGGGCCAGCAGCTCTATATCCCCCTCCCGTTCCCTTAGCGGCGGCGACTGCAGATTAAGCACATTGAGGCGGTAGTAGAGATCCTCGCGGTAACGTCCTTCCTCAATCGCCTTATTCAGATCGACATGGGTCGCTGCTATAACACGGACATCAACCGTGATAGCCTCTGTACCCCCAACCCGCTGAATGGTCCCCTCCTGCAGGAAGCGCAGCAGGTTGACCTGAAGTTCCAGTGGCAAATCGCCAATCTCATCCAGAAACAGGGTGCCGCCTGAAGCCAGTTCGATCCAGCCCTGCTTGCGCTGGGTTGCACCGGTAAAGGCTCCTTTCTCATAGCCAAACAGCTCAGAGTGGATCAGGTTATCCGGTAAAGCACCGCAGTTGACGGCGACGAAAGCCCCTTCGCTGCGTAGCGAGCGCTCATGGACCGCCCGGGCGATCAGTTCTTTACCGGTACCACTCTCTCCGGTGATCAGCACCGGAGCCCCGACGCTGGCGACCTTGCGAATGGCGGTGAATAGATCACGCATCACCGGCGAACTGCCCACCATCTCGTAAGAGGCGTAGGGATCCTGACTCTGGGCTTTGCGGGTCAGTTTGGCCATCCCCCAGGCATGGCCCAATGTAGCAATCAGGCTGTCGAGACAACCGGTAATCGGTAGAGTGTAATAATCTACAAAGTTATTCTGTATCAGTCGGCAGATATGGCCTGACACCAGGGCATCTGAAGACACCAGCGCCACCCAGGTCACCATACGGCTGGCGGCCACCAGCTCCTCAATCTCCCAGAGTTCCTCTTCCTCCAGACCATCCAGGTGAATCAAACCAACGTAAAAGGTGTCTTCTTCCAGACGTCTCCGTGCGTGGCCAACACTGTCAACGGTGTCCACCTGCCATCCTGTAGCTTCAATCTCTTCACACAGGTTGAAGGGTTGGGAAGAAGGACAGATATACAGGATAGGTCTTGCCTCCTCACAAGTAAGCGCCATCCTTATTCTCTCCTTTATCTCTCAGAAAACGTCCTTCTGCTGCTCTCGGTTGCACGCCCTTGCATCCGGAATACATGGTAGCCCCGCCGGGGGCCTTTATTATTCTCAGCTCCCTATCCGGGGAGTCGGATTGTTATCTGAACCGTTACCGGCCAGTGCACCGTTCTGCATCAGTTGCAGGATTTTCAGACGCTGTTGTCTCATTGAGCGATCTGGCTCTGGTGTGTTCAGCCAGGCCCGGTTGCTAAAGTAAAGCGCCCGCTGATACTTCCCTTCCAACATACAGATGTAACTTAACTCGCTGTACGCCTGCGCTTCTGTCATTAAACGACTGAGCGCTTGCAGGGCTTCCATATACTTCCCCTGCCGGGCATAGAGCAGGCCGAGATTTCGCCACGCAGGCGGGTAATCCGGACTGAGCTTCAATACCTCAGTATAACTCTGTTCGGCCGCCTGCCACCGGGATGCCAGGTAGTGGGAATAACCGCGGTTATTAATAACCTCACGATCATTCGGTGACAGCCGTAATGCCTTCCGGTACAACCGCTGTGCTTCCCGATAGTGCCCGGAGATATCCGCCAGCACAGCCAGGGCGTTATAGGCCCGGTGTTGCAGACGGGTCAGCGTTTTCTCCGTCGGCTCGCTTCCGGACCAGTGCACTACAGAAACAGATCCCTGCCGGCTCAATACAATGGCCTGCTGCAGATAGCCCTGCGCAGATTCAAACTGAGCCCTCGCAATATTGATCAGTCCCAGCTGCACCAGGGCGGTAACATCAGCAGGATCTGCATCGAGCGCCCGCTGATAAAGTTCGGCGGCATTCCCCTGCTCACCAAGCTCAAGCTGCTGCGCTGCGGCCGCAAGCAATGCAGCCTGGTTGTCCGGATTCAGGGTCAAAGCCTTCAGATAGGCCATCAGTGCCAATCTGTTCTCATCTGCTGATTCATGCTTCTGTCCGGTCAGCAGCCACTGTTGTGCTGTCGCAACATCGTTGCCATCCTGTTCCTCAATTGAAACAGGCTGTACCACCGGTGCAGGCATGCGGCTCTGTTTCAGGTTACATCCCATCAACATAAGCAGTAACAGTGCCATAACTACTGTTGAGGTTAGTCTGCCAACCGATACTTTGCGTTGTTTCAGTATTGGAACAAATTTCATAGAACTTACTGCCAAATTCGTTACTATTTGGTCTACATTTGTAAATCTACCGTTAAATCAATCAGATAAAACGGTGCAGACTGATCAGTTCAGATGCCGTCCTGCCGCAATACTCTGTGCTAATAAGTAAAGTGCCCTAGTCATATCGCTGTGTTCACGCTGCTCTGCTCGGCGCTGACTGCATGCCAGCGCGTCCCGGGCAGCCTGATAATCGTTGGGAATCTGACATATCGTCAAGTGCGGTAGCGTTTGTTCAATTTCATGCAGCAAGAAACCGCCGCCATGCTGACAACGATTTACCACCAGCATGATCCGGCTTTCTGCAATATCCAGTTCGTCCTGCAGCATACGGATAAGGTGCACACCTTCAGTAAGGTGCTCCGGTGTCTGCTCCAGTACAACGACAATGCGATTGGCCCGTTCCAGTACGACCGATGTGAGCAGGTCGATATGCCGTGGCAGATCGATCACCAGATGTTCTGAGCTGTGCAGCAACAGTGTCAGCAACTGCTGCATGCGCTCTGACGTCACTTCATCGCACAGCAGCAACTCAGGTCCCCGGGCACTGATAAGGCGCAGGTTTTCATCGATCTGCGGCATAAAATCCCGCAACGTCTGGCGATCCAGCTGTTCAACACTTTCCAGTGCCTGTCGCAGCCCATAACGTACTTTTACGCCGGTATAGTGGCTGAGCGAACCGGATTGCAGGTCCATATCCATCAGGATCGTCTGGCGCTGATGCTCAGCAGCCAGGGCACGGGCGATCCCGGCGGAGATCATGCTGGCACCGGCACCACCCCGGGCATTAATAAAGGCGGTCATCAAAGCCGACTCCCGCCCTGCCCGTTGCCGGACCCGGTCCAGCGTCAGGCTAACCTCATGGATCAGCTCGGTACGGCTGACCGGTTCGATCAGTATCCTCTGCAGCGACAACTGCGCGGCCTCCGCCAGCAGTTCAGGACAGGGCTCCGGCAGTACCGCGATGATATCCGGTCGCAGGCACTCGGGGCGCAGCGCAATACTCTGCAACACGGACAGCGCCTCTTCTTCGAGGTAAAGCAGCAGCAGGTCGGGCAGCCGGTCCAGACCGAACAACGGGTCAGCGCAGCCCTTTGGCATTAAGCGGATCCCGCTGTGAACGTCACTGAGCATCGCCACCGATTCCTGCAGAAAAAGCAGCGGCGGCAATGTCCGTCCGGTAATCATAATCTGACAGTGCTCCGGCCTTTGCTCCTCTTCCGGCAACAGCAATGAGTTGAGATTCGGATTCATAGTGAAACCTCCCCGGCGCAGCCGATAGCACCACTTCCCGGCGGATGTAAGCCAAGGCTTTCACCGGTGGTGATGGTGGAAAATTCAGGTGCCGCAATCTGCAGGTCGAAAAAGGGCAGCGCCAGCGGGTGCTGATAGTTTTCGATCGCTACCCTGACAAAGCCAATGTCACTGTGACGGCGAACCGGATCATTCAGCAGGTCGCCCTGGCGGTCCAGGTATTGCACACGGATATGATCGATCTGCAGACCGGGCAGTGCAGCGGCCCGGGCAACGGTGCTATTGCGAATCGCGTAGACGGCGTCGACAGAACACATCGAAGCCAGCCGCGCGCCCTGCTGCGAGAGCGCGTCCAGCTTATTCCAGACATAGAATGCACGGCCAAACTCCAGCGCCATAAACAGGGAGGCGGATAACAGAACCGCACTGAGACAGAGTTCAAGCTGCAGTCCGGATGCCGGTTGTTGTACTGAGTGATTCATGCTTATCCCCCCTGTACCAGCGGCATGGTGATGGTGCTGTTGATCGGATAGTGGGATTTCAGATCTGTAGCGATACCAAAGACATGCAGCAGTTCAAGCACCCTGGGCTGATACTGCAGTTCAACGACGACCTGGACGCTGTCGCCGGTCGGCGCACTGATTTCAACATGATCGGGCGACAGCCCCGGCAACAACCGGTTACCCCGCCCTGCGGTGTTGCCGAATACCAGCAGGTTGCGCGCCTGCCAGGCATACCCCTCAGCATCAGCAACCCGGTCAACCATACCCTGTGCCTGTCCGGCCATCGTGTGTGATGCCAGAAAACGGGCAGCATTGCGCTGGGCCTTACCCAGGCTGTGGATATCCAGAACTATCCGGCCCAGTTCGGCGGTGACCATAAACAGCAGAATCATCAGCGGCAGGATTTTGATCAGGTCGAGCAGCGCCCCGCCCCTCTCATTGCCGGCCCTTTGTCTGTGCGCTTCTCCCGATGTATTAAAGCCTCTGTGCTGTCTCATCCTGCACCTCCCCGATCACCGTCCAGATAAAGTACTATTCTGCTGGGTTGCGGGCCGGGCGCAGAACCAACGCTGCTCCCACCCTGCCCCAGACACCCTTTCACCAGCTCAATATCGAGCTGGGCATGGCCTGACTGGCGCTGTACCGGTTGCAACAGAAAGGCACAGGCGAAGCCAAGAATACGGGCTTCGGCCTTAGCTCCCTCAGTCGCCCCACAGGCTGCGACCGGCATAATCATCTCGCGCCGCCCGGCCAGCCCCTGTGCATTGCAGCCGGCCAGAGAAGGATCTGCCATACAACGGGCGGTATAGTGGCGATATCCGGCGTAATCGAAATCAGGCAGCTCAGTGGCCGAGCCAGAGCGCGTCAGGCTGACCAGATCCGGCAGACTGTAGGCTGAAGTGATCCCTCGCGGGGTAAAGCGATTGGCAATGCTGGCCGCAACCGGCCGCACCCGGTCACCACGGTAGAGTTCGACTTTATCGCCGACTTTCAGACACTGGTTGTAACCCTGGTCCAGGGCTCGCTTGATACCCTGGGTATTATGTCCGGCCGCCTGTGCCAGCAACTGGTAGCCTCCCAGCGCCTGCCCCCTGGCGCTGCTCAGGCGATTAATATTACCGGCGGCGTGGTTGCCAGCCTGGTAATTCAGCCCCAGATAGCTGTCTTTCGCGCAGCCTGTCTCTCCCGGCGTGCAGCCACAGATTAGAATGGGAGAGACACCGCAGACCTGCTTATCCAGCCCCGCAGAGGGTCCCGCCACGGCACTGGAAATCCATTCCCCTGAAGATCGCTCCAGTACCGCGATGCGGACAAAGTAGCGCTCTGTTGCAGTGCTGGCGGAAACCGGTGAAAACGGCGCCAGCTGATCAGAGAAGTCCACCTTCAGACTCAGCTCTTTCCTCTGCCAGGCCTTATACAACGTCTGATTGCCCTCAGATTGCAGGTTTCTCTCAAATGTCGAAATTGCGCGGCGTCTCGCCAGTGACTGATTGCCGGCGGTATCGTGCAGCACCTTCGCCGCACTGAGGGCCGCAGCGTCCACCAGAAACTGCAACCGGCTGCGACTCAGCATCAGCTGGCTGCCCTCCAGGGTGTAGGTCGCCATTCCCAGCATTGCGGCCAACACCACGGCGGTAGTGACATAGAGGCCGCTCTGTCTTTTTCTAGCTGAACCGGACATAACAGACTCCCAGCACTGTTCAGTTGATCACATGGCCAAAACCATGGGCGGATCCCTGCAGAGCAGCCCTTCTTACCGGCTGAGGCAGCGGTGCCAGCGACAGGTCTTTATCCACACCGGGACGGGGCTGCCAGTCATGTCCCAGCAGGTAGAGTGTGCCTGCCTGAGGCGGCAGCGATTGCGCTGCCCGGCTGATACGGAGTTCTGGCTGCGGCAGACTCGCAGTCACCAACAGAACCAGATCACTGTATCCCTGCTGGTAGGCTGCACTGCCAAACAGACGCCCGATCACCGGCAATTCGATTAATCCCGGCAGCTGCTGTGACAGCGCTCCCAGCTCCTCTTCCAGCAGACCGCTGAAGGCGATGGTCTGATTCGGCAACATATCTACCTGGCGCAGGACCGTCCGCACCTGCCCCAGCGGAGCGATCTCAGTGTTGATGGCTTTACGGATTTCCGTGGCTGCCTTATCTGCGGTCAATGAGGACACCTCAAACTCGGCCTGAAGGCTGATGCGATCATCTTTCTGCAAACGAGCCAGAAAGCGCGGACGCAGTACAAAGCGACGATACTGAAGCGATGATGCCAGCAATGCGTCTGAATCCGGTGCATCAGCCAGCTGTTGCAAGCTACCTGGCTGCTGGGAAGGAGGCAGTGGAAAAGTCCCCCCGGCGCGCAGGAAAACAGCTTCACCTGAACGCAGGTCCAGATCGGCTGTCGCCAGTAAACGGATATGGCCTTTCTCTTCTTCAGCACGTATCTGGTTCTGCATTAACTGCCGGTGGTAATCCTGCACCTCCCGGTTTTCGGCACGCACACTGGAAGCAGAAGCCGCAACCCGCCCGTCAACGGCAACGTAATCAGCCCCCAGCTGAGACACCAGATGCCGCGGAATCTCTGCGATCATCACCTGCAACTGTATCGCTGCGCTGTCGCTTAGCCGCAGCTGGTCCACTACAGTGGTAAAGTTTCCGCCTGAGTGCTGAAACTCCGGACGCAGGAAACCCTCAATCAGTCTCAGTATCTGTTCCCGGCGTTGCTCGCTGCTGATCGATCCGGACAGCAACAGCTTGTCCTGCAATTGCTCAACCTTCACCCTCTCTCCCGGCATAGCGGCCTTCAACATCGCCCGCAAATCATCAAGGTTGGCTGTTACCTCAACCTGATATTGCCGGATCAGTTTACCGTCACGGTCCAGCAGACTCAGCCGACTCTTTCCCAGCCCCCGAGCCTGGATAAACACCTCTCTCCGGTCCGATAACAGCGAGGCGATATATTCATTGTCTATTTTCAACTGATGGACTGATTCCGGCAGACTCAGCTGCTGGCTTTCATGCAGGCTCAGCTGAATACGGCCGGACTGCGCAGCAGACGCCACTGCAGACAGCGCCAGTAATGAAAAAGACAAGGCCACAAGGGCACAGGTACGAAGTGAAAATCTGATTCGGGCCATGACAAAACCTCGGCGGTGTTTTATCAGGTCTGATCCAAGGGATAGTGCCTGAGGCTGTTCGACAGCCGCACGGGACTAACACGCAGTTCCCTGCACGATGGACATTAGGAGAGTTTCCCTGGCTCCGGCGTTGATGGCAGCAGAGGAGCCATCAAGCGGCTCCTGTCTCGATATCGCAACCAGCGAGGGGCTGCGATACTGTAGGAATAGGAGGAGATAGCATCCGAAGACCGGTAACAACCCGATGCTGATAAACTCATTTCCGTCAGTATATTGAACAAACCAACACCTGACGCTACGAGTCTTCGGATGCTATCCAGGTGACCCTGAGATCACCGCCAGCGTGCAATTCACGCCGACTGAAACGGCCCTGAGGCCTGCAAAAAACTGCTGATGCCTGTAGTGCAGTGGGCTCTTAAAAGCAGGATCGGTCAGAGGAGAGTGCACTGCCAACACTGCTTCCCCTGCCGTCCTGCAAGCACGACCACCCAACTACAACCACCATACTGAAACCGCTAAGCAACTGAATAGACTGACAATTTCCCCTAAACTTCCATTCCCTGCCAGTTACTCTCTGTGTCCGGGGACGTTGTTGCTTTGTGTCTTTAATCATAGTGTTCACAGGCGGCGGGGTTGGCACTTTGACGGCAAGAGTTTGTAACTATTTTGATACCCGGCACGGTAAACTTCAGTCATTTTGTTACAGCATTGATACAGGTTGCTGCAAAACAGCGACAACCTCTGCTGAAATCCGAACGGATTGAACTATTCTGAGTGCATACTCAACCGTATTGGGCACATTATGGAAGATCCTCTACTGCTCTGGATTGATCTGCGCAGCTCCCCCGATTCAGACACCCTGATCAGCTACTACCGTGAAAACTTCCGGATCAGCTACCACGGCAATAATGTATCGGCGCTCGACCTGCTGGAACTGACGCCCCAGCCAGCGGCCATCTGCTTTGACTTCGATTACCCCGATCAGCAGGGCCTGAATCTGTTGCGTCAGATGCGACTGACCTATCCGGCCATCCCTCTGCTGATGATGAGCATGCAACACTCCGAACCCCTGGTGCTCTGGGCCTTACGGGTACGGGTGTGGGATTTTGTCTTCAAGCCGGTGCCCGCCCTGCTGGCACAGAAACAGTGTCAGGCGCTGCAGCAGCAAACAAGATCGACCAGCCACTGGGAGGAAAGCTGCCTGATAGAGGGTAACGCTCCACGCCTGCCGGACGAAGTCCGCTATTACAGCGAAAGCAGTGAAATGCGGGAACTGCATCCGGCGGTCTCCCATATGCAACAGCACTACGGCGAAAAGATCAGTGAAGAAGCGGTGGCGGCACTCTGCGGTATGCGCACCTTCCGCTTCAGCCGCACTTTTAAGAAAGCCTTTGGCGTCACCTTTCAGGAACACCTGCAAAAGATCCGCCTTGATGAAGCTAAGCGCCTGCTGAAGACCCCGAATATCAGCATACTGGAGATCGCCCTGACCGTAGGCTTTCATGACCAGTCCTACTTTGCCCGGGTATTTAAGAAGCGAATCGGCCTGACACCCAAACAGTACCGCGAACAACACCTGAGCCAACTGACACAGAAGCTCGATATACAGTCATAAGCGTGTCAGCGGCAAGTAACGTCCACCGCCTGTCAGCCATAAAAAAACCGCCCGAGGGCGGTTTTTTTATACGCAGGCAGTCAGCAATCAGACTTCCAGATAGTCCAGAATACCTTCAGCCGCTTTGCGGCCTTCAGCAATCGCTGTTACCACCAGGTCGGAGCCACGCACCATATCGCCACCGGCAAACACTTTCGGGTTGCTGGTCTGGTACGGGAACTCGTTTGCTTCAGGTGCAATCACGCGGCCATCCTGATGCATAGAGATCCCAAACTCTTCGAACCATGGCGCCGGGCTTGGACGGAAGCCGAAGGCAACCAATACTGCATCAGCGGCTACGATCTCTTCAGAACCTTCCACCACTTCGGCGCGGCGACGGCCATTTTCATCCGGCTCACCCATACGGGTCGTCACCAGCTTAATACCTGTCACCTGGCCCGCTTCACCGACAACCTCTACCGGCTGACGATTGAACATGAACTTCACACCCTCTTCACGAGCGTTCTGTACTTCGTTCTTGGAACCCGGCATGTTGGCTTCATCACGGCGGTAGGCACAGATCACCTGATCAGCACCCTGACGGATAGAGGTACGGTTACAGTCCATCGCCGTATCACCACCACCCAACACCACGACTTTCTTCCCTTTCAGGTCGATAAAGTCAGCAGGATCTTTCTCGAAGCCCAGGCAATGGTTCACATTGGAGATCAGGAACGGCAGTGCATCATATACGCCCTGCAGCTCTTCACCCGGGAAACCACCCTTCATATAGGTGTAGGTCCCCATGCCCAGGAAGACTGAATCGTATTCGTCGATCAGCTCCTGCATGGTGATATCTTTACCGACTTCGGTGTTCAGACGGAACTCGACGCCCATCTCGGTGAACACTTCGCGGCGTCGGGACATCACGCCTTTCTCAAGCTTGAACTCCGGGATACCAAAGGCCAGCAGACCGCCGATCTCAGGATTGCGGTCGAAGACCACCGGTGTCACGCCGTTACGTACCAGGATATCCGCCGCCGCCAGGCCGGCAGGTCCGGCACCGATCACCGCGACACGCTTATCGCTTTTAGGCACATCGGACAGGTCCGGCTTCCAGCCCATGGCGAAAGCGGTATCGGTGATGTACTTCTCCACCGAACCGATGGTGACTGCTCCGAAACCGTCATTCAGGGTACAGGCGCCTTCACAAAGACGGTCCTGCGGGCAAACACGGCCACAGACTTCTGGCAGCGAGTTGGTCTGATGACTCAGCTCAACGGCTTCCAGGATATTGCCCTCAGACACCAGCTTGAGCCAGTTAGGGATATGGTTGTGTACCGGGCATTTCCAGCTGCAGTACGGGTTACCGCACTCCAGGCAGCGGTGTGCCTGATCGGAAGCCTCCTCTTTCGGGAACGGCTCGTAGATCTCGGCAAACTCATTTTTACGCACGTCGGCCGCGATTTTCTGCGGCCCCTCGCGGGTTACGTCAATGAACTGGAAGTCGTTCTGTAAACGTTTAGTCATTGTCCCCACCTCTTGCGGGATACCTGCCGCCCAAAGGGCGGCAGGTACGGGTTACTCTTACTCCAGCGAATTCGCTGCGCTTATTCAGGACGGCTACGCATGTTATCCAGCAGATCGCCCAGACTTGCGGCCTTCGGCTTCACCAGCCAGAAGCGGCCGATATAGTCGTCGAAGTCTTCGAGGATCTGCTGTCCCCATGCACTGCCTGTTTCCTGAGTAAACTCAGTGATCACAGTACGCAGGTGGTTTTTGTAGGCTTCCATCTGCTCGACATGGACACGGTGGATCTCAACCAGCTCATGGTTGTACTTATCGACAAAGCTATTATCCATGTCGAGTACGTAGGCGAAACCACCGGTCATACCGGCACCGAAGTTATAGCCAGTCTCGCCCAGCACCGTTACCAGACCACCGGTCATATATTCACAACAGTGGTCTCCGGCACCTTCGATGACTGCATGAACACCGGAGTTACGCACACCGAAACGCTCGCCAGCACGGCCCGCTGCAAACAGCTTACCGCCCGTCGCACCATAGAGGCAGGTATTGCCCATGATGGAGGTTTCGTTGGAGTTAAAGGTCACTTCCTTAAACGGACGCAGTACCAGCTTACCGCCAGCCATACCTTTACCAACGTAGTCGTTGGCATCACCTTCAAGGTAGAGGTTCTGACCGCCGGCGTTCCAGACACCGAAGGACTGACCTGCATGGCCCTTGAAGTTAAAGGTGATCGGCGCCGTGTTCATGCCCAGATTACCGTGTGCCTTGGCAATCGCACCGGAAGTCCGGGCACCGACAGAGCGGTCACAGTTGGTGATCTTCAGATCCCAGCTGCCGCCGGATTTGCTGAAGATAGCGTTGCTGGCGATCTTCGCCATTTCGCTGTTCAGCTCACCCTTGTCGTACGGCTCATTGCGCTGTACCTGACAGATCTGCGGCATATCCGCAGCCACACCACCATCAGAGATGATCGGGCTCAGGTCCAGGTTCTTCTGGCGTGGCGTTTCACCTTCCAGAATCTGCAACAGGTCAACGCGGCCGATCAGCTCATCCAGAGTTCGAACGCCCAGCTCAGCCATCCACTGACGGGTTTCTTCAGCGACAAAGCGGAAGAAGTTCTTCACCATCTCAACCGTACCGCGGAAGTGTTTCTCACGCAGCCCTTCGTGCTGGGTCGCTACACCGGTGGCACAGTTGTTGAGGTGACAGATTCGCAGGTACTTACAGCCCAGCGCCACCATCGGCATAGTACCGAAACCAAAGCTTTCCGCCCCCAGGATGGCACCTTTCACCACGTCCAGACCGGTTTTCAGGCCGCCGTCTGTCTGCAGGCGGATCTTGCCACGCAGGTGGTTGCCTCGCAGGGACTGATGCGCGTCCGCCAGACCCAGCTCCCATGGCGAACCGGCATAGTGGATAGAGGCCAGTGGAGAGGCTGCCGTACCGCCGTCATAGCCGGAGATGGTAATCAGATCAGCATAGGCCTTGGCTACGCCGCAGGCGATAGTACCAACACCCGGACGGGACACCAGTTTGACCGATACCAGGCCATCAGGGTTAACCTGTTTCAGGTCAAAGATCAGCTGCGCCAGATCCTCGATGGAGTAGATATCGTGATGCGGCGGCGGCGAGATCAGGGTCACACCCGGCACCGAGTAACGCAGACGCGCAATCAGCTCGTTCACCTTACCACCCGGCAGCTGACCACCTTCACCCGGCTTGGCGCCCTGGGCGACCTTGATCTGCATAACCTCGGCATTCACCAGGTATTCCGGCGTCACACCGAAACGGCCGGACGCGACCTGTTTGATCTTGGAGCGCTTCATGGTGCCGTGACGGGCCGGGTCTTCACCACCCTCACCGGAGTTGGAGCGACCGCCCAGCTCGTTCATCGCCACCGCCAGGGCTTCATGTGCCTCAGGTGACAGGGCACCCAGAGACATGGCCGCAGAGTCGAAACGCTTAAGGATGTTCTCGATCGGCTCCACTTCATTCAGGGAGATCGATTCAACATCGCTACGCAGCCCCAGCATATCGCGCAGGGTTGCAAAGCCGCGGCTGTTCACCAGTTCGGCGTACTGCTTATATTTGGCAGCATCACCGCTCTGAACCGCTTCATGAATAGTGCGCACCACATCCGGATTGTAGGCGTGGTATTCACCGTCATGCTTGTACTTCAGCAGGCCACCGGCCTGGATCGGCTTACGCGCCACCCAGGCTTCTTTTGCCAGCAGACCCTGCTCGTACTGGAAGTCTTCAAAGCGTGCGCCTTCGATACGGCTGACCACACCCTTAAAGCAGAGATCAACAATCTCGGAGCTGAGGCCTACAGCTTCAAACAGCTGGGCACCACGGTAAGAGGCGATCGTAGAGATCCCCATCTTAGACATGATTTTCAGCAGGCCTTTGTTAATACCCTTACGGTAGTTCTCGTGGCTGTCCAGCGGCGCCAGTGTCAGCTCACCTGCAGCACAGAGATCATTCAGTACCCGGTATACCAGGTATGGGTAGACCGCAGTGGCACCAAAACCAAACAGCACCGCAAAGTGGTGCGGATCACGTACCGTACCGGACTCAACTACGATGTTGGAATCACAACGCAGCCCCTGCTCGATCAGACGGTGATGCACGGCACCGGTTGCCATCGCGGCATGTACCGGCAGGTAACCGCGGCGGATATTGGCATCGGACAGAATGATGATGACCTTACCGTCACGTGCAGCCTGTTCAGCCTGATCTGCTACCGCTTCCACGGCCTCGGCAAGGGATTTCTCATCCGGGTTGTAGTTCAGGTCAACCGTCGCTACACCGAAGCCATCGACATCATTGTCACGCAGACGGCGGAACTTACTGGCAGAGAGCACCGGTGTGGTCAGAATGACACGGCGGGCACGCTCAGGCGTCTCAACAAAGACATTGCGCTCGGCACCGACACAGGTTTCCAGTGACATCACGATCGCCTCACGCAGAGGATCGATCGGCGGATTGGTTACCTGGGCAAACTGCTGGCGGAAATAGTCGTAGGGAGAACGTACTTTATGTGACAGCACCGCCATCGGCTTGTCATCACCCATGGAACCGACCGCTTCCATTCCGGTTTCACCCAGAGGACGGATGATCTGATCACGCTCCTCAAAAGTTACCTGGAACATCTTCATATGAGCCTTCACTTCATCCGCAGACATTTCGCGGAAGGACTGAGACTCTTCGGTCAGGTTCATGGTCTGCTCGAGACGCAGGGCGTTCTCTTTGAGCCATTTTTTGTACGGCTGGGCCGTTTTCAGGCGGTTATCAACATCGGCCGTGTGCAGCACTTCGCCGGTGTTGGTATCGATCGCCAGGATCTGTCCCGGGCCAACCCGGCCCTGAGCCACGATATCTTCCGGCTCATAGCTGAATACACCGATCTCGGAGGCGGTGCAGATCATGCCATCTTTGGTCATGACCCAACGGGACGGACGCAGACCGTTACGGTCCAGCATACATACGGCGTAGCGACCATCGGTCATTACCATACCGGCCGGGCCATCCCACGGCTCCATATGCATGGAGTTGTACTCGTAGAAGGCACGCAGATCAGCGTCCATGGTATCAACGTTCTGCCAGGCAGGCGGCACAATCATGCGCACGGCACGATAGATATCCATACCGCCGACCAGCAGAAACTCCAGCATGTTATCCATGGAGGAAGAGTCAGAACCGGTGGTATTTACGATCGGTTGCAGCTCATCCAGGTTAGGCAACTGCTCGGTCTGGAACTTACTGGCACGGGCACGGGCCCAGTTACGGTTACCTTCAATGGTGTTGATCTCACCATTGTGTGCCAGGAAACGGAACGGCTGCGCCAGCGGCCAGCGCGGCGCTGTATTGGTGGAGAAACGCTGGTGATAAGTACATACAGCGGTTTCCAGACGCGGGTCGGCCAGATCCTTAAAGAATACCGGCAGGTCCACAGGCATCGTCAGGCCTTTATATGACAGAACCTTGTCAGAGAAACTGGCAATATAAAAATCAGGATCTTCGCTCAGGGCGTTTTCAGCTTTTCGGCGTGCCACAAACAGGCTGACAGCAAACTCACGTTCGGCTTTGTCAGTGTTGATAAACACCTGCTCAATCTGCGGCAGCGTGTCCTGGGCAATCGGCCCGAGACAGCTTTCATCGGTTGGAACCAGACGCCAACCGGCAACACTCAGTCCCTGAGCTTCTAATTCAGCGTTAACAATCTCACGGGCGGCCTGAGCTCTGCCCTCATCCTGAGACAGGAAGACCATACCCACTGCATACTGATCGCCAAGTTCGACGTTCAGCTCTTCTTTAGCTACGGTGCGCAGAAAACTGTCCGGCTTTTGCATCAACAGGCCACATCCGTCACCTGTTTTCCCATCCGCTGCAATACCACCGCGGTGGGTCATACAAGCCAGTGCTTCGATCGCTTTGTTCAGCAGATCATGACTTGCCTCGCCCTGCATATGGGCCATAAGGCCAAAGCCACAGTTATCTTTGAACTCACCGGGGCGATAAAGACCTTTGCTCATAAGCCAATCTCACTTAAAAATTCTTTATAATCAATACCTTACTTCCCCACCCTTTGTTCTGCAGTTGCGCTGCACAGACAAAAAGGGACAGCTATCTTACACGCCACAGCGCTTAAGAACAAATTTTGCTCAAGTCTGGCCAGAAATTATCCTCTCTAAGAGGCCCGAAACAGGAATTATTTCTTTCTTATATCAGCCTGAACGCCTTGTACGCTGCGGGCCCAGGGGCGAAGTTTACGCAATTTAGGAGGAAGTTTAGCCGTGGCCGCGACAGCGGCTTTACGGGAGGAGTAACGCCCATATACCACTACATGCCAGGGCTTACCCTTGTAGATGGTAGAGAAACTGTAGAAGCGATCAGGGGCAGTTTGCTGACGCAGGAATTTGTTGACGGTCGCGCGATCCCGGGCGCCCAGCATCTGCAGTGTGTACTCACGCTCAGACCATGTCATGATCGGATTACCCGCCTGGCGGGGAGCCACCGGCTTAACGCGTTTCACTACTGGCGTTGCTACCTTGACCGGCGGTTCCGGCTGAACGCTGACCGTTTCAGGCTTCACAGTAACCCGCGGCTTTTCCGCTGCCTTCTGTGGCTGGGATTTTTCGACTACCGTAATCTCCGGCCTGGCTTTAGCCGGCGCAGCAGCGGCAGTTTTCACTCCGGTAGCGGTTGCTGGTTTAGATCTGCTTTCGCTTAGCACCGGAGCAACGGCCGGTTTGCTCACGACAGGGCTGAGCCTGTCCTTGAGTGGTTTCTCTGCTGCAGGCAGGGGCTGACCAACAGCGTTGTCGCGCAAATCCGGCAATGCCAACTCAAGCGGCTTATCCGCTGTCAGCAAAGCCGGGGCTTGCGTTACAGATGCCTCCCGGACAACGGCGGCTTCAACAGGCTGCGCCACAGCAGAGCTGTCGGACGATACGGTTTGTTCGGCTATCTTGGCCGCATTTGCCGAAGACTCGGCCTGAACCCGTTTCAGGGCCGCTTCGATCTTACGTTCCTGTTCCTTCAGACGTTGCGCCAACACCTGGCGCGCCTGGTCTTCCTTGCCCTCATCAACGGATCGCGGTTGCGCCTCATCGGCGGGCACCTGCAGTTCAATCTCGACCCGATCGACGCTGTTGACCAGATTCACATCCGACTCCGGCATAAACTGCCAGGTCGCAACGCCGGTAATCGCAATCAGCACAAAAACGATACCGGCGAGATGTGGCAAAGGGAAAGGAAATGCGCGCGCACTGCCTTTTCCTGTCAGTTCTCCGGAGCGCAGTAATTCAATTGCGGCGGAGTCCAGGGCCCCGGGAAGGCCGGCAGCATTCTGCAGCAGTTCTTCAATCTTCTTCTTGGGCTGGTTCTGCAAGGTCGGATAGCGCAGACGCAGGAACTCTCTGGCCTCGTCCTCCGCATATGGCTCCAGCAGGGTGCGGTGCAACCGCCCCTCGCCCTGATCCAGCAACCGTGCCTGCCGCAGACGCTGTTCGAAATCTGGCTTACCCAGCAGGACCGCCTGGGCACCCTTGCTGTCACTGCCACCGGCCGCCATAAAGTTAAACAGCAATTCCAGTGCAGCGTCACTCAGCAGATCGGCATCATCGATCAGCAGCAGCAACCGCTGGCCCAGCGCCCGCATAGCCGAAACCTGCTCGTACAGTGCCTTCAACTGCCCTGCCTGATCGGTACCGTAGCGACTATGGCCGGGTAGCTGACTCAGCAGCAGCCCCATCAATTCAGGGACATCCATGGCAGCCTGAGGTGTCACAGAACAGACATGCAGGGTCGTATCCCTGAGATCGACAGGCGTGATCTCCTGCAACAGACGACTCTTGCCGCTGCCCTCGTCCCCCAACACCAGTAATACGAAATCGGAGTATCGCACCAGATGGCTTAGCTTATCTGCCTGCTGTAGTCGTGAGGGCGGCTCATAGAACATCTGGCCAGCCTTCGGCGAGCTCTGCATCGGTCGACTCATCCGCTACCGCAACCTCAGACCTGACCCAACCGGGCACCGGCGGTCAGGGTCTGCTGCAGCAACGCCGGATCGAATGCAGCAGTGACCGTTGCACGCCCAATCTGCTCCAGCAATACCAGCCGCAGCTGACCGTCGATCACCTTCTTATCGACCGCCATACGGGAGATAAAATCGTCAGCGCTCATCGCTTCGGGGGGCTGCACCGGCAATCCGGCCTGCTGGTGAATAGCCTGAATACGCAGATACTCGTCTGCACTGATCCAGCCAAGACGGCAGGACAGATCCGCCGCCATCATAGTGCCTGCGGCCACGGCCTCGCCGTGCAACCATTCACCGTAGCCCTGATGCGACTCGATGGCATGGCCAAAAGTATGTCCCAGATTTAGCAGGGCGCGGATTCCGGACTCTTTCTCGTCCTGGGCAACCACCTCCGCTTTGACTTCGCAGCTGCGGTAGATCGCCTGGATCAGTGCATCCTGCTGTTTCGCCATCAATGCCGGCATATTGCCTTCAAGCCATGAGAGAAACTCGGCATCGTAGATCAGACCGTACTTGATCACTTCGGCCAGCCCGGCCGACAGCTCCCGCTCAGGCAGGCTGTTCAGCACCCCGGTATCGATCACGACACAGCGCGGCTGATGGAAAGCGCCGATCATATTTTTACCCAGCGGGTGGTTAACGCCGGTTTTGCCGCCCACGGAGGAGTCCACCTGAGACAGAAGCGTTGTCGGTACCTGCACAAAATCCACACCGCGCTGATAGGCCGCAGCGGCAAAACCGGTCATATCACCGATCACACCGCCCCCCAATGCAATCAGGGTCGTACTGCGGTTATGGCGATCAGTCAGCAGGCCGTCGAAGATACTGTTGACCTGATCCAGTGTCTTAAACTGTTCACCGTCCGGCAGGATAACCTGATCAATCTTCAGGCTGCTGTCCAGGCTGGCTTTCAGCTGTTCCAGATAGAGCGGTGCAACGGTTTCATTGCTGACGATCATTACCTGCTTACCGCGGATATGATCGTTCATCAGCCCTTTATCCAGCAGGCCTTCACCAATATAAATAGGGTAGCTGCGATCACCCAGATCAACGTTCAGTGTCTTCATGGCTTTATTCAGAGGTCAGGTAGGTTATCGGCCAACGCGCTTATTTGCTTCCAGCTGTCGGATGATTTCGTTAGCGACAGCACGCGGATGGCGCTTATCGGTATAGATGATAAGGTCACTGGCTTCACGATACAGCGGATCACGCTTCTCAAATAACCCAGCCAGTACCGCTCGCGGATTTTCCGTTTGTAGCAGCGGGCGGTTCTTGTCCTTAGAGGTACGTTCGAGCTGCTGGTCAACGCTGGTGTGCAGATAGACGACGAAGCCGCCCGACTGCAGGTTACAGCGGTTTGCCTGTCGCAGGATTGCCCCGCCACCGGTTGCCAGGACAATATTGTCACGGCCGCAGAGTTCTTCGATCATCGCCTCTTCGCGCTCCCGAAATCCCTCTTCGCCTTCGACATCAAAAATCCAGGGAATATTAGCCCCTGCACGCTCCTCGATCTCCCGATCGGAGTCGAGGAATTCTATCTTCAGCTCTTGCGAGAGCAAACGGCCGATGGTGCTTTTACCCGCACCCATAGGCCCCACCAGAAATATATTCAATTCAGCTCTATCCGTCAGTTAATGCTCAGAGACTCCCGAACCATTTTAGGTGTGATAAAGATAAGGAGTTCTGTTTTACTGCTGCTATTCTCGGTGTTCCTGAACAAGTTGCCAAGTACCGGAAGGTCACCCAGCAGCGGAGTTTTGTTCACCGTCGTGGATGTCTCGTTCTTAAACACACCACCGAGGACAATAGTCTGCCCATCAGGAACCACAACCGAGGTTTCCAACTCATTGTTATCGATACTGATATTACCGGTTGGCAATACCTCGCCCAGTGAGTCCTGCTTGATCTTCAGCTCCATCGCAATTCGTTCACCCGGGTTGATGCGCGGTGTGACATCCAGCGACAGCACTACATCCTTGAATTCGATCTTCACTTCGCCATCTTCGACCGTCTGGAACGGGATCTCACGGCCGGATTCGATCCGGGCAGCCTTACCATTGGTGGTCACGATCTTAGGCTGGGAGATGATCTCCGCCTTGCCATCGGTCTCCAGTGCAGACAATTCCAGTCCCAGGATCGCGCTGGAACCCGGTTTAAAGCCGATCGCAAAAGAGGTCGGATTGGTCGCCGTTGCGCCCAAATCAACCATCAGACCGGCATCGGTGGGCGGGGTCGCAAAGTTGATACCGCCGATTTCATTGTTAACAATCAGGCCGCTGCCACCGTCGACATCCTCGTAGCCCAGCCCCCACTTGATCCCCAGGTCCTTGGTCACGTTGGCGCGGGCAGTGACCAGACGGGCCTCAATCAGTACCTGCTGTACCTCAACGTCGAAACGTTTCAGGGTACGGCGAATCTCGGAAATCGCCCTCTCGGATTCACGCACCATCAGCACATTGGTTTCATCATCGGCCATGATAAAGCCACGCTCAGATACCAGCCGGGCCTCCTGCAAGCGGGACTTCATCTCCGACGCCTTACGGTAATCCACCTGCACGAACTCCGTCAGCAACGGCGCCAGCTCCTCAATTTTCTTGCTGCTTTCCAGCTCCTGGCGTTCACGGTCAGCAATCTCAGCGGCCGGCGCAACCAGTAACACATTGCCCATAATCCGCTTATCCAGATCCTTGGTTTTCAGGATAATATCCAATGCCTGATCCCAGGGTACGTTTTTCAGGCGCAGGGTGATGCTGCCGGATACCTGATCGCTCACCACCAGGTTAAGCTCGGCGGTTTCAGCAATGATCTGTAACACTGCGCGCAGTTCAATATCCTGGAAGTTCAGGTCGATCGGCTCCCCCTGAAACGGGAACAGCTCCTGTTCTCGCTCCTCTTTCTCCGCCAGCGTCAGCGGCTTAAAGTCCAGCACCAGGCGGGTGCCGGCCTGATAAGCCATATACTCATAAGGTGCAGCGCCAGGTTTCACCAGCAGCGTGGTATTTTCGCCATCTGCCATCGCATCGATAAACATCACCGGCGTGGCGAAGTCCTGCACATCGATACGTTTTTCCAGCGCCCGGGAGAGGTGGGCCCCCAGCAGGTTGACCACTACATTATTCCCTTCCTCGATGATGTCCAGTCCGGCATCATCATCGGACAGCGAGATCACTACCCGGCCAAGACCGCCATCGATGCGCTCGAAATCAATACCGGATACCCGGGTCTGATCCGAGTTCAATGGCAGTGGGGCATTGCGCGCCAGTTTAGGCTTTTCCTCTTTGATCACCCGGCCTGACGCGGCAACCTTTTCTGCGCCTCCGGCAAAAAACACCACAAAGAGACTGTTGCCCTCTGCAGAGATCTTAAAATCACTGGCTTCAGTCAGCTCGGTGACGATACGCAACCGCCCCGGGGTCTGAGCAAAATTGACTTTCTTCACCGTCCCGGCATTGACGTCCAGGGCTTTGATTCCCAGATCGTTCTCTGTCCCCCAGAGATCGAGCACAGTGCGGGCAGGCTGCGAGATTTTATAGCTTTTCGGCACCGGTGGCGGCGCATCAAAATCGAATCGCAGTTCGATCTTCTTCCCTGGCAGCGCGACAAAGTTTGCATCCTGCAACATCAATGCCGCAGAAGCGTTTGATGACAATAAAGCCACAACCAAAAGCACCATCAGCCCTTTCAGTTGCCACAGCATGCCCGGATTATTCTCAGGTCTGGATTTGGCCATACTCACTGTCAATTTCCTTATTAATTCCGCGTATCAAGTACCAGGTTACGGCTACGTCGCATCCAGCCACCCCGGCCGTTATCGACGATCTCCCGCAACTCTACCTTATCATTATCGATCTTTCTGACTTCGCCATAGTCCAGACCGATGTAGTCACCTACCACAACCCTGTGTACGGCACCGTTCTGATCCCTCACCAGCGCAACAAACTGACCTTTGCCACCTTTGCGAATAGTTCCGACCATATTCAGATCATCCAGGGAAAAACTCTCCAGATAACCTTTCTCGCGTTGCTGATCCGGCTGCAGCGTGCTGGCAACCTGCTTAGGCTGTTCTTCCAGCACCTCAGGCTGGAGCGGCGTCAGGGCTCTGAACGGCTCTCTCAGACTAACGCCGTGATAGACGAAATTTTCATAGGGCTTATATTCAGGCAAGGGTTCGATACGCCCGGAAGGTTGAGAACGTGCCTGACTGACAAACTGCTTAAGATCTGCCAGATCCTCCACCCAGACCACACAACCGTTGAGCAAGCCACTCAGCGATAATACGCCCACCAGGCGCAATGGGATTTTCATAACCATTCCTTTATCACTGTCAGTTGGTATCGTCGTAGCGATAGGTTTTCGCACTAAGATTCATCGTCAGCTGGTCATTCCCGGCAGTCTTAATATCATAGTCATGCAGGGTCACGATGCGGGGCGTTGCCGCGACACCGCTGACGAACTGTCCCATCTGATGATAACTGCCGGTCACGGTAATGTTGATCGGCAGCTCGATATAGAACGCTTCCTTACGTTCGTCAGCCAATGCAATACTGGCAATATCAAGTCCGCTTTCGCGACCAATGGTAGTGATATCGTCCAGCAGTCCCGGCACTTCCTTCTGGGTCGGGAGCTGTTGCAATAACACCGCAAACCGTTCCTCAACATCCGCCATCTGCTTGCGCAGTGCATCCAGACTGGCAACCTGGTAAGCCTTGGCCTGGTATTGCTGTTTAAGTTCCTGCTCTTTGGCTATAGCACGATCCAGCTGGGTGATCTTCTCGCTAACATAAAAGTGCATACCAAGAAAAATAATGGCAGAGAAAACAATCAGATAAGTAATGATTTTGACGCCGATAGGCCAGGTGCCCGCGGTATTAAAATCCAGATCATTGATATCGAAGCCCTTAAAGGCGTTCTTGAAACTATCCATGCGCCCTGCTACTCCTCCGCTTCCAGTTTCTGAGCGGTGATCTGAACGCTGAGGTCAAAGCTCTTGCGCTCCTTCTCGGCCCCCACCTTTTTCAGGTTGGGCTCACCGAACCACTCCGAACGATCCAGATTACGCATCAGTTCCGAAACATCCAGGTTATCGTCGGCGACACCCTGAACCTGTACGCTGCTATCCTTACGTACCAGCTGGTTATAGTTAACGCCTTCAGGCACTACCCTTACCAGCTCATCGAAGATCCGCACGGTGACCGGCCGGTTCCCCTGCAAATCACTGATAGCGTTCAGACGTTCCAGCAGGCGTTCACGCTTCTCACGCAGCTCCCTGATCTCCTTAATCTTCTGATCAAGTACAGATACTTCCTGCTGGAGGTAGTTGTTACGTTTCTTCTGACGGTCCTGCTGGAGGTCAATGTAGTAACCGATTCCCAGTACCGTGATCGCCGCCAACAGGGCAGCACTCCCCATATTGGTAAAAAAGCGCTTTTGCATGACAACATTGCGCTCTTCCCGCCAGGGCCTCAGGTTGATAGTTGGCATTCAGGTCTTCCTAGCTCATTGGGGTTCGCATCGCCAGCCCGCTGGCCTTAACCAGTGAAGCAGCATCCTGTTGCAGTCGGGACGCCACCAGCTTGGGGCTGATCGCCATACCGGCAAAGGGATTGGCTTTTTCCGTTGTTATCCCCAACTCATCGGCAATATCTTCGACAAGTTGAGGCATGGCACTGCAACCACCGAGCAAAAAGAGTCGGTTAAGGCTGCTGTGGACACCCGATGAGTAGAATAACTGCAGCGCCCTGGAGATCTGCTGGGCCACTGTCTTACGGAAGGGATCTATGAATATCGCACTCAGTTCTGAGTTGAGCTCGCCGTTTTTCAGCTGATGTTCCAGGATTTCAGTTTCAGTGCCGGTATGCTGGCTTAACGCATTAATCAGTTCGGCGCTGCCAAAAGCCTGCTCACGGTGGTAGATAATCTTGCCGTGCTGGAATACGTACAGCGTCAGGGTAGATGCACCGATATCCACCATTCCCACCAGCTGCCCCGGTTCAAGTTCTTCCGCATGCACCAGCGGATAGGCACGCTCTATGGCGAAGACATCCACATCCACCACTTCACACTTCAGGCCAGCCGCACCGACAGCGTCTTCTCGCTGCTCAACATCATCACGACGGCAAGCCACCAGCAGCAGTTCATTGACTTCAGGCGCATCAGCCTTAGGGCCTATAATCTCGAAGTCCAGCGCCACCTCATCCAGCGGATAAGGGATAAAGTTGGATGCCTCCATCCGTACCTGGTCTTCAAGCTCAAGTTCGGTCAGGGCTGAGCTCATCTCAATCTGCTTGGTAATGACCGTAGACGAGGGCACAGCAACCGAGGCAAGGCCGGCTTTGTAACTCGCCTGACGCATCCCCTGCTCTATCGCCTCGGCAACGACAGCAACGTCCTGGACACTGCCATCAATCACCGCAGTTGGCGGCAGGGGCACGATGGCATAGGCCTCCAGGGTGACTCTATCCTTGTCACGCGACAATGCGACCAGTTTGACTGCCGAAGAACCGATATCGGCACCAATCATGGCCTCATCCTTCTTTCCAAACAAACTAAACACAGAAATTTTCCTTACTTCGCTATGCGTTCATACAGCCGTTTAGACCATATTACGGTAATTGGCAGTATATTTTCATGTAAATAAATCAATTTTCCCGTTAGTTCAGAGGTCACCAACCGATATAATAGTGATCAGATACCGAAACTTAACTATAGATAATCATGCGCATACTGCTTTCCCTGCTTAAGTTCTTCACCATTAGCGGCCTTCTTGTAGGTCTTTTGGGCGTGGGTGCTCTGGTGGCTGCCTACTATCACTACTCGCCAAAACTACCGGATGTGGAAACGCTGCGTGAGATTAAGTTTCAGACCCCGCTGCGAATTTACTCCCGCGATGAGAAGCTGATCGCCGAGTTCGGCGAGAAGCGCCGCACACCGGTCACCTACGATCAGATCCCGCCGCGCTTTGTAGAGGCGGTGCTGGCGGCCGAGGATACCCGCTTCTTCGAACACCCGGGCATCGATATTAAGGGCCTCGCGCGTGCGGCCTATCAACTGGCCAGCAGTGGCAGAATCCAGAGTGGCGGTTCGACCATCACCATGCAGGTAGCGAAGAACTTCTTCCTCAGCCGGGAGAAGAAGTTCAGTCGTAAGTTTATGGAGATCCTGCTGGCAATCCGTATCGAGCAAGAATTGAGTAAAGAGGAGATCTTCGAGCTTTACGTCAACAAGATCTTCCTTGGCCATCGCTCCTACGGCATACAGGCCGCGGCGAACGTTTATTATGGCAACGACATCAGCGAGTTGACGACAGCACAGCTGGCGATGATTGCCGGCTTGCCGAAGGCGCCTTCCGCATACAACCCGCTGGCAAACCCTTCCCGGGCACTGGAGCGACGCAACTGGATTCTCTCGCGTATGCACAGCCTCGCCTTTATTGAGGATCAGGAGTACGAAGAAGCCCGCAATGCGCCGGTCACCGCGAAAAAACACAGCACAGAGATCGAACTGGATGCCCGCTATGTGGCCGAAATGGTGCGGGCAGAGCTCTTCGAACAGTATGGCGACGACCTCTACACCGAAGGTTTCCGGGTTATCACTAATATCGATAGCCAGAAGCAGGCGGCCGCCAACCAGGCCCTGCGCGATGGCCTGCTGGCCTATAGCGAGCGTCATGGCTATCACGGACCGGAAAAGCGCTTTGAGATCGAGGCGCTGGGGGCAGAGCAGGTACTGAGCGAACTCCAGGCGATCCCGACTTTCAGCAATATCGAACCCGCCGTAGTACTAGAGCTTAAAGGCCAGGGCCTGCGGGTTCTGCGAAAAAATGGCGAATCGACCGAGCTGCCGTGGGACAGCATCAGCTGGGCCCGTCGCTTCAAGAGCGTTAACTCACAGGGTCCCCGACCGGCAAAGGCCGCTGACATTGTTAACGTGGGCGATGTTATCCGTATCCGCCAGGACGATAAAGCGCAGTGGCGCCTGACACAGATACCGAGGGTCCAAGGAGCATTTGTAGCGCTTGAACCGAAGGACGGTGCCATCCAGGCGCTGGTGGGTGGCTTTAACTTTGAACATAACAAGTTCAACCGCGCCACCCAGGCTCTGCGCCAGCCTGGCTCTAACTTCAAGCCATTCATCTATACGGCAGCACTCGACAATGGCTATACCCCTGCGACCACCATCAACGATGCACCGGTGGTGTTTCACGATAAGAACCTGGAATCGAGCTGGCGCCCGGAGAACTATAGCCGCAAGTTCTACGGTCCCACCCGGTTACGCGAAGCACTGTATAAGTCTCGCAACCTGGTTTCCATCCGCATCCTGCGCTCACTGGGGATAAACAAGACACTGGATTACATCCAGCGCTTTGGCTTCAACAAAGAGCAAATGCCACGCAACCTGACCCTGTCGCTCGGTGCGGCAGACCTGACACCGATGCAGCTCGTCACCGGATACGCCCGCCTTGCCAACGGAGGCTTCGCCGTCGACCCATACCTGATTAAGCGCATCGAAGACCAGAACGGCGAAACGATTTTCAGTGCCGCACCGGCCACCGTGTGTGATGGCTGTCAGTATTCCGACCCGGAAAACCCACCCCAGCAGCTGGCAGAAGGGGCGCCTATTACCAACCTGCCTCTGGCAGAGCGGATTCTGGAGCCTCAGGTCGCATACCTGATCTACAACATCATGCAGGATGTCATCAAACGGGGGACCGGGCGTAAAGCCCAGCGCCTCGGCCGGGAAGACCTGGCAGGCAAGACCGGAACCACAAATGACCAGAAAGATGCCTGGTTCTCTGGCTTTAACCGGGATATTGTCGCATCCGCCTGGGTTGGCTACGACAAGCCACAGCACCTGGGCCGGCGCGAATTCGGCAGCACGGCGGCATTACCGATCTGGATAGACTTTATGCAGGTAGCACTCAAAGGCCAGCCAGCCAGCTCGCCCCTGCCACCGGAGGGTATTGTCAGCGTACGTATCGACCCGGCGACCGGCCTGCTGGCCTATCCGGGTCAGCCCGGTGCCGTATTCGAGTACTTCCGCGAAGAGAATGTACCTCAGGCGATGGCCCAGATTCCCGGAGCCGCGAATCAGAATACGACGACTGACGATATATTCTGACCTGCTTTGCTAACCTACGCCACCCGCCATGCCGGGTGGCTGCCAGGCACAAAAAAACCCGGCTTTTGGCCGGGTTCTTTCTACCTCAGTTACTGCAACCTTATTTCAGGTCTGCGGCAGTCGTCAGAGGATAGTGCGCCGGCAGGCCGTGTTTTGCCACGCCGGAATCGATAGCAGCCTGCGCCACAGCGCCGGATACGGCACCCAGCAGACGGCTGTCAGTCGGCTTAGGAATGATGTACTGAGGACCGAATTCCAGAGAATCCAGGCCGTAAGCAGTCAGTACTTCCTGAGGTACGGGCTCTTTAGCCAGTTCAGCAATAGCGCGAACGGCGGCAGCTTTCATCTCTTCGTTGATCGCAGTAGCACGTACGTCCATTGCGCCACGGAAGATGAATGGGAAGCCCAGAACGTTATTTACCTGGTTCGGGAAGTCAGAACGGCCAGTTGCCATGATGACGTCATCACGGGTTTCGTGGGCCAGTTCAGGACGGATTTCCGGATCAGGGTTTGCACAGGCGAATACAACTGGGCTGGAAGCCATTTTTGCCAGCTGCTCAGCTGACAGCAGGTTCGGGCCGGACAGGCCAACAAAAACGTCAGCGCCTTCAATTGCATCGTCCAGAGTGCGTTTCTCGGTTTCAGTTGCAAAAGCAGCTTTTTCCGGAGTCAGATCATCGCGACCAGAGTGGATCACACCCTTACGGTCTAGCATGTAGATGTTTTCTACTTTCGCTCCCATATTTACCAACAGCTTCATACAAGCGTTGGCGGCAGCGCCAGCACCCAGGCAGACGATAGACGCTTCAGAGAGTTCTTTACCAGCAATCTCCAGCGCGTTAATCATGCCTGCAGCGGTAACGATAGCGGTACCGTGCTGGTCGTCATGGAAGACCGGAATGTTACAACGTTCGATCAGTGCACGCTCAATTTCAAAGCACTCAGGTGCCTTGATATCTTCCAGGTTGATACCACCAAATGTTTCCGCAATGCGGGCAACGGTATCAATGAAAGCCTGTGGGCTTTCTGCGTCCACTTCGATATCGACAGAGTCCAGACCGGCAAACTTCTTGAACAGCAGTGCTTTACCTTCCATTACCGGCTTGGAAGCCAGTGGTCCCAGGTCACCCAGACCCAGAATAGCGGAACCGTTGGAAATAACCGCGACCAGATTGCCTTTAGCAGTGTAGCGGTAAGCATTTTCCGGATCCTTAGCGATTTCGCGGACCGGTTCTGCTACACCCGGGCTATAGGCCAGAGCCAGATCACGTGCGGACTCAGCGGAGGTTGTTAGTTCCACGCTGATTTTGCCCGGACGGGGATACTCATGATAATCAAGAGCGGCTTGTTTCATATCTTCAGACATGGTTGCTGTTCCAAAGTAGTTAACAAAAGACGAACTTGGGATCATATAGCAAAAGGTCTTACCCTCACAACCAGCACGGAAGTATAGAGGCCTAAAAAACAATTGCGCTGTAACCCTTGCAGTATCAGGGCTGCAGCTCAAGTTGAGAGGGATGGCTCAGGTTGAGAAACCAGCGTTTCCCACTGCGCGAAGAGGACGATTTTCTATGATTCCGATCAATAATCCAGCCAGATACGACAATCTTGCGACCCCGGCTTAGCCGCTGCCGCCACTTATCTGATAACGACGAAGCCAGTTCGGGACTCAGGCGGATTGTCAGCTGACCATCCAGCACCAGAAACCAGCCTTTACTGCCTTTACTTAACCCGGAAACCTGTCCAGAAACCCGCTGATAGCCGCCCCGACGCAAAGCGGCAGCAGCCACCGGCCGGGCCAGCCGGCTATCCCAGACACCCCGAACCGCTGTTCTGGCATCTTGCTCTGCGGCCAACAAGCATGAATGCAGTCTCAGGTTAGGAGGAATAGCCACCATAAAGCCCAGACCTTCACGTAGCAGTATTTCAACAACACTACGCCCATCCGGTCGGTACAGGTTCGCCAGCACCCGACCATAGCGGTCTTTACGGTCATAGCCATATTGCAGCAGTACACCCTGCCGGACCAGCTGCTGCAGCCTCTGCCGGGCTTTGACGGCATAGGGCTGATCCGGCTGGCCTTGGCGCCCGACCTCCGGGGTATTGATGCCGATCAGACGGACCCGGCGGCCGTCTTTCAATGCCACTGTATCACCATCGAAAACGTGGCTGACGGTAACCCGCTGAGTGGCCGCTGGCTCAGGACAACGTTCAGCCTGAGCCGGATGGCAGGCAATAAAAAAGGCACTCATCAGGAGTGCCTTTTTTACGATCATCAGAAGCATTAATTACTTCTTCAGAGCACGACCGCCGAAACGCTTGTTGAAGCGATCTACGCGACCACCGCTGGTAGCTTCTTTCTGCTTACCAGTGTAGAACGGGTGGCACGCGGAGCATACGTCCAGGTGCAGGTCGCCGCCGGTAGAGCGGGTTTTGATTTCATTACCGCAAGAGCAGGATGCAGTAATTTCTTTGTAATTCGGATGGATATCAGCTTTCATGAGAAACCTCAGTTTTGTTGTGCCGCCACCCGGTCATCGTTGCCGGGCACCGCACTGAGTCGGTAAATTTTCTGGCAGGTGACGGAATCGGGTTCCAGCCCTGCTGCAAGTCAGGCGCGCAATTATACGCAGCTCGCAGAACTGCTGCAATAATAGTCAGCATGAATTCAACGCCTGTTTTAACAATAGACAGGCCTCACATAACAGAACTCTTTCACCCCATCGGCAAACTGCCTAAACTGGCGCGCCAGAAAAGCGATAACCCCAGCAGCCCGGAGCACCATGGAACTACTGCGCCTTGCCATCCCGAGTCCGTTACGGCGGCTGTTTGACTATTTCCCTCCCCGGGATATTGACGTCAATACACTCAGACCCGGCATTCGTGTTCGTGTTCCCTTCGGCAACCGGGAACTGATCGGCATCCTGTTCGAAGTCGTCCACGAAACGGAGCTGCCTTCCAGCCGGATCAAGGCCGCCCTTGAGATCCTCGATCAGCAACCGTTATTACCGCCACACCTGTTCAAACTGGCCAGCTGGGCCGCGCAGTACTATCAACACCCGATCGGCGACGCCCTGCATCAGGCGATTCCGGTGTTACTGCGTAAAGGGGCGCCCTGCGAGCACGCCCACGAACACCTCTGGCGCGCCTGTGCCGAGGCTCACCCTGACTCACTGGGAAAAACAGCCCGGCGTCAGCGCGAACTGCTGCAGCTGCTGCTGGAGCATCCCAACGGAATCAGCAGCGATGCGATCCGGGCCGAGGGCGGCAACACCCAGTTACTCAAGACCCTGCAGGAAAAACAGCTGGCGGAACAGTTTGTTAACCCGCGCCAACTTCAGCCGCTAAGCGGCGTTCAGCTATTGCGTGAGCCATCACTGCCGCTGAACGCTGAACAGAAGAACGCTCTGGATCGGATCTCGCCGGACAGCGGCTTCAACCCGATTCTGCTGGAAGGCATTACCGGCTCGGGCAAGACCGAGGTCTACCTGCAGGCGATCGAAAAAGTACTGGCAAGCGGCGCCCAGGCACTGGTACTGGTGCCCGAGATCGGGCTGACACCACAGACCGTACAGCGTTTTAAAGCCCGCTTTGCCGTCCCCGTAGTGGCGCTGAATTCCAATATGACCGATCGCCAGCGCCTGGATGCCTGGCTCAAGGCCCGGGATGGCGAAGCCTGTATTGTCATCGGTACCCGCTCGGCCATCTTCACGCCTTTTAAACAGCCGGGCATCATTATTGTCGATGAAGAGCACGATGCCTCCTTTAAGCAGCAGGACGGCTACCGCTACTCGGCACGGGACCTGGCGGTCATTCGCGCCCAGCGCGAAAAGATTCCGGTGATCCTGGGCAGTGCCACACCATCACTGGAAACCCTGAACAATGCCATCCACGAGCGCTACCAGTGGTTACGCCTGACGCAACGGGCCGGTAATGCCAAAGCGCCCGGATTCGAGCTGCTGGATATCCGCCACGAACCGCTGCAGGACGGACTGGCACCCGGACTGATCCGGCGTATCGGAGAAACCCTGGCCTCCGGCACCCAGGTACTGGTGTTTCTGAACCGTCGCGGCTTTGCTCCCAGCCTGCACTGCCATGATTGCGGCTGGATCGCCGACTGCCAGCGCTGCGATGCCAAGATGACTCTGCACCGTTCGCCGCCACACCTGCATTGTCATCACTGCGACAGCCAGACCGCAATCCCTTACCGCTGTCCGGATTGCGGCAGTGACCAGCTGAAGCCGGTCGGAGTGGGCACCGAACGCAGTGAGGACAGCCTCAACCGCCTGTTTCCGGGTTACCCGGTGATCCGGGTCGACCGGGACAGCACCCAGCGCAAAGATGCCATGAAACATATTATGGAACAGGTGCATCATGGCGGGCCCTGTATTCTGGTCGGCACCCAGATGCTGGCCAAAGGCCACCACTTTCCCAAAGTGACCCTGGTGGTGATCCTGAACGCCGACGGCGGCCTGTTCAGCGCCGACTTCAGGGGTATGGAACGCACCGCCCAGCTGATTCTGCAGGTTGCCGGGCGCGCCGGACGGGCCGAACATCCCGGCCATGTCGTGATGCAAACCCACCACGCCGACCACCCTACCCTGCAGCACCTGATTCATCAGGGCTACTACGCCTTTGCGCTCCAGGAACTCAGCACCCGGCGACAGGCCGCCCTGCCACCGTTTCGACATCTTGCCTTACTCAGGGCCGAAGCCACCCAGCAAGGACGGGCGGAAGCGTTCCTCGGCGCCGTCAGGCACCAGCTGGAGGAGGATATCCTGCTGCATGACGATGCCCACTGGCTCGGCCCCTTTCCATCCCCGATGGAAAAGCGCGCCGGGATGCACCGCGCCCAGTTACTGATCCAGTCCGAGCAGCGCACCTCGCTGCACCAGTTGCTGACAACCCTCTGCACTTACCTCGAACAACAGAAAGAAGCACGCAAGGTACGCTGGTCTATAGACGTAGATCCTATTGACGTGTTTTAAACTCGTTGCATCGCATGATTCAAGCTAATACATTTATCTTACGCATGCTGAGGATAAGACCGTGACGGCCCGATCCCCCGACTGATGGGATCGATGACATTTTCGGAGTGGTCGCTAATGATCGACAAAGCACAGCCGATACAGTGAGGGCTGAACTGTAATAGCTGTGCCGGTTAGCCGGAACCATCACAAATCTATCTTCAGTAAGGGAACATGCGACTCGCTCCAGCGGAGTGCGCGCCTGGCCCCCAATAAAAACAATAAGCGGAGTACAGGGAATAATGAGCTTAAAAGTCACTCAGAAGATCACTCTGGGTTTCATATCCATGGTGATTTTTATACTGGTGGTGAGTGCCGGCGGTCTCGTCGGTAACGACAGCATCAAACAACGTCTCAACCATGTTACTGACGATGCATTGCCAACCCTCGTCAGGAGCTTCAATCAGATGATCGAGCTGCAACAGGCCAATCAGGCCTTGTTCAGCGTGCTCGCCCATGATGACGAAAAAATCATCAAGACAGAACGGGCCGGATTTGAAAATCATCTGTCGACCTATAACCAGAATCTCGACGAAGTCGCAGACCAGCTGGACAGCAACTCAGAGCTGAACAGCGTCGTCACCCAGATGCGCCAGCAGAGCAGTGAATTTGCCTCTGCGGCCCGTATCGTGATGGACCTGCACAGCGTCGAGCTGAAGCTGAAGCAGCAGGTAGTCGAAGAGGAGATCCGCTTTCAGGGGCAGAGCGATGCCATCTCCTCCTGGGCGCAACGCTATATCAGCAACGGCCAGAACCTGAACGGCATTATCGCCGCCCGTGGCATGACGCGCGCACTCAGCACCCACCGTTTCCAGCTGATTAACTTTAAGCGTTCCGGCGATATCGAAGGCCTTAAAGCCGACCTGGAATCGACGCGTGACGACCTTGTCAGCAAGTATAAAGCGTTCGTAAAGGAAGATAAGAAAGCCTCTCAGATCGAAACCCTGGTCAGTGCCGTCAACGATCAGTTTTTCGGTAAGGAAGGCCTGATCAGCCTCTATATCCAGCTGCACGACACGGATATCAAGCTGAAGCGTCAGATCAGCAGCACTCATCAGAAACTGGAGCAGTCACGTGCGGCGGCCAATGCCTTTATCGACAGCGCCAAGGGGCTTGCCGAACATGCCAAGGTGGAAGCCGATGAAGCCAGCACCCTGAGCCGTACCCTGGTGCTGGCGCTGGCAGCCGGCTCAGTCATCGTTGCCCTGCTGGTTGCCGTGATTACGATCAACACCATCCGCCGCCCGCTGGCGCAGATACAGACCCTGCTGGCCCGGGTCCAGGATGGCGACCTGAAGGTTGAATTCGATCAGAGCCGCAAGGATGAATTTGGCGCTCTGGGCGCGTCACTGAATGCCGTGGTCAATAGCCTGAAAGATATCCTGCAACAGATCTCCAGCGGATCCGGCCGCCTTTCTGAGGTCGCCGGTCAGAATGCCGAGATCAGCATGCAGACCACCCACTCCATGACCCAGCAGAGCCAGCAACTGGAGATGACCGCGTCTGCCGCCACCGAACTGGAAAGCAGTGTCGCCGAAGTGGCCGATCACAGCGGTACCACACTGGAAGCCGTTCATGCCTGCGAAAGCCTCAGCATCGAAGTGAATCGCTATGTGGAAGAGACCCTCACCAGCATCCAGACCCAGGCGTCCGGCATAAACCAGGCCGTCGATGTCAGCAATGAGCTGGCCGGGTACAGCACCGAGATCGATGCCATCCTGGAGACCATCCACGCCATCGCCGAACAGACCAACCTGCTGGCCCTGAACGCCGCCATCGAGGCAGCCCGTGCCGGTGACCACGGTCGTGGTTTTGCGGTGGTCGCAGACGAAGTACGCGAACTGGCCAGCCGCACCCGGAACTCCACCCAGGAGATTCAGCAGATGGTCGAGAATATGCAGTCCAGCATCAAGCAGGTAGTATCTGTAATGCAGGTCAGCTATGACCAGGCGGAGCAGTGTGTCGGCCATGCCAACACCTCCCGTCAGTCGCTGCAGAGCATGAATGAAGCGATTGCCAATATCCGCGACCTGAACACCCAGATCGCCGAAGCGGCGCAGCAACAGAGCCAGGCAGTTGAGGAAGTAAGCCGCAACCTCACCACCATTAATACCGCCGCAGCCGACACCTCATCCGGTGCAGAACTGGCGGCCAACAGCAGCAATGAACTGCTTAACTTTGCTCAGGCCCAGCAGTCGCTGCTGACCCGCTTCAGCATCTGATCCGCACTCCCTGTGCTCAGGCCCGCAGCCAGTACCGGCTTGCGGGCCTCCCTCCTCTCAGGGGATAATAGCCCCCGAATCAGACCGGCCGCGCTTAATATTGTCGCCATATCAGCATGCTTAGCTGGCAAACGCTGGCCAGCGTAGCGGCACAACGGATGCCTGCGCACGCTTCGGCTATTTGGCAGGAAGCCACTGATTTCAGGAACAAATTCAGATCAGCGAGGTCGGAAAACGGCACTCAGCACCCAGCTGGTCATCTAAAACTGAACACCACCGATTCGCTATTCCGGAGCACAGGTAAACTATGGCCGCCCGTAAGGATTTTGCCTCCCGACCCAAAAAATCCAATTCCGCCAGTCGCAGTGCCCCTAAAAAAGCCGCGCCGGCCAAGCGTACAGCACCGGATAAAGCCAAAGCTCCTGCCAGGAAGGCCCCGGCGAAACGCAGCAACAACGATAAAGCCGCAGCTGCCGCCCGACCGGAGCGCCGCCCGTTGCCACTGGGCAAGCTGGTGATCACCCTGGCGCTGGCTGGCGGTCTTGGCTACCTGCTCTACTCTCTGACCCAGGTCAGCCCGACTGCGCCAAAGCCACAATCGGTGGAACTGAAGCCCAAGCCTAAGCCGCTTATGCCAGAGGTAAAAAAGCAGCCAGTGGTGGAAGCCCAGGGTGATGACAAGACCCGCTTCGAGTTCTACAAGATGCTGCCGGAAAGCGAAGTCACCACTTCAGACCCGAGCAAGTACAAGTCGACACCCAAGGCAGAAAAGACAAAGTACAAATACCTGCTGCAGACCGGCTCTTTCCGCTCTGCGGCCGATGCCGACCGGATGCGTGCCAACCTGCTGCTACAGGGTCTGCCTAACGTACATACCAGCAAGTCAGTCAGCAGCAACGGCACCACCTGGTACCGGGTACGTACCGGCCCGTTTGACTCCCGTTCGCGACTGAACAAAGCCTATGACAAGTTGGTGCGGATGAATATCGAACCGATGCAGATCAGGCAGTAGGCCAGGGCTCACGGCTAAGGGTAAGGCAGAAAAAACGGAGGCCCTGTTCAGCAGGCCTCCGAAGAAGGTTTAATCGCGCGAGAAGCGGCGATAGAGGAGGTTATCCAGCGACAGCCGGCCGGGCCCGAAGCAGACGAAATACGCCAGCATCACGCCCCACATAATATGCTGCTGCACACCCGCGTGACTGATATCAGGGTAGGACAGCACCGCCACCAGGTTCAGTACGAACAGTCCCGCGGCGCTGAAACGTCCGAGCAGGCCGAGCAACAGCAGTGCCGGCAGAACAAGCTCTCCGGCTGTGGCCATCACCGCCGCCACTTGCGGAGACAGCAGCGGCACGCTGTACTCATATTCAAACAGTGTCATGGTGGTGGACCAGCTCTTAATCTTGGTCAGTCCGGAGAGAAAAAACACCCGGAAGATCCATACCCGCAAGACCAGGCTGAATACCTCCTGCAACGGCATCTCCAACGGGCGGAGGCGGTTAAACTGACTGATCAGTGCCTGCATATTCATCGTTCTCCAGTTCAAATCCACAGATCCAGCCGTGCTCAATCGCCCTGGGCAACAGCACAGCCACATTTTCCCCGAGCAGATCACATAGCCCTTCCAGGCCGGGATCTGCCAGCAGATGTTCCAGCATCGAAAACTCTTCGGCATCGACAGGCTCAATAAACACCTCCCGACCCGGCCGGTGGATCACCAACTGCACCGGCGCTTCAAGATCCGGCAACTGTCCGTCAGGCCACTGAGGCTGATGGCAAAGCCAGAGTTGATCGACCCGAAAGCCGGCGGCCACCAGACTCAGCTGATCACTCAGAACGAAGCGCAGCCGACCGGCCTGTTGTTCGGCCGCCACGGCGAAGGCTGCAAAATCAAATGCCTGCGAATCCGCACTGTGGAAAGCCCGGTGCCAGGCCCACTCCAGCGCCAGCAACGCGGGCAGGTGGGGCACCTGCTGCACCGGCTCGAATCCGGTGCAAAAATCACTGAAGGTCTCGCCATAATCGTCCAGCCGCGTGACCTCTGAAGGGTGTTGCTGCACATAGCGCATCGCCAGCGCATCAAAGAATCGTTCACCGACAAACTGCCGGGCCACCGGGTAGATCTCCGCCAGGGCCTTACACAGCGTCGCCTGTACGCTGTCGCTATAGGCCATCAGGCAATGCTCGGCGCTGCGCCCCAGTGCATTCGCCTGCAGTTGAGCCGCAGAGATCGGCTTGCCGTCATAGATCGCGCGCAGAAACTGCCGTTGGAACTCAGCCAGCACAACTCACCTCCCCGGCCGTTTGGGCCGCGATGGCGCGGGCTTTCTCCGCTTCGGCTTCCAGCACTTCAAATCCGGGAATATCGTTATCCCACTCGATCAGTGTCGGCACCGGCCCAACGCGTTCGAGCGCCTGCCGGTATAAGTCCCAGACAGCGTCATAAACCGGCCGGCTGTGGCTGTCGAGCAACAGATCGCCCTGGTCCTCAAACCCTGCCAGATGGATCTCGCGCACCCGCTTCGCCGGTACGCCGCTGATGTAGTCAGCCGCGCTAAAACCGTGGTTAGTGGCACTGACATAGACATTATTCACGTCCAGTAGCAGGTCGCAGTCCGCCAGCTGACAGATCAGGCTGACAAACTCCCACTCGCTCATCTCTGATTCGGCGAAGGTGACATAACTGGACAGGTTCTCCACTACCAGTCGCTGGCCGAGGCAGTTCTGCACCTGATCGATCCTTTCCGCCAGGTGACGGGCACAGAGTTCGGTATAGGGCAGAGGCAGTAACTCATGACTGTTGTATTCATCACTGGCACACCAGCACAGGTGTTCAGATACCCAGGCCGGCTGATAGATATCCACCAGTTCTTTCAGTCTATGCAGGTATTCTTTATTCAGTGGTGCCGCCGAACCCAGTGACAGGCCGACACCATGAAAGGTGACAGGATACCGCTGACGGATCTGCTCCAGATACTGGTGTGGCTGGCCGCCTGCACCCATATAGTTATCGGTCATCACCTCAAACCAGGGCACGCGGGGCTTATGACTGAGGATATGTTGATAGTGGCAGCTTCGCAGCCCCAGCCCCACACCTTCGATCCTGTTTTGCACGCTGAGATACTCCCTGTCGAACATTCAGGCCGGAAAAAGCCGGACGAGTCACGCTCTTCCGGCCTTCTTAAGCGGTGTTAGCTCTTCTTGCTGACGACCGAGCCACCCACGATTTTGCTGCAGGTACCTTCAGGTACATAAACCCATTCATCTGCGACGCCATCTTTTGCTGCCTGACCGGCGCAACCATGGCTGGCAGTCCCACAATCATTCATACCCGCTTTTACGATACCGGCGCATTTTTCCATACCCGGCTTACCCGCCATTGCGGAAGAGGCTGCAGTCATGCCAATGGCCAGAACACCTGCTACTGCTGCGGACTTAAGTGCATCACGACGTTTCATATTAAAAATCTCCATACGGATTTCGTATCTAGTTGGGTTACACCTGCCAGCAAATCACCGCTTTTATGCAGGCCTCATAAGTAAAGACCCGGTCAGGCCAAAAAACCTCGCAAAATTTTTGAATTTTTTTTTGTCCAGCACCTCTTATCCGATACCCCCGCTATAAAAAAGACAATGTCATGGGAATAAAACAGCTTCTTCGCTGGCGTAGCCGCAGTCGCTTTGACGACCTGGTTGACCAGCACCACAGCGCGATTTACAGCTACGCCTGCTGGCTCACCCGATGCCCGGCGCGTGCTGAAGATCTGGTGCAGGAGGTTTACGTTCGGGCATGGAAGCATCTGGACCAGCTGGAAAAGGAGGTTTGTGGCCGTAGCTGGCTGATCACCATATTGCGCCGGGAGCACCTGCGCTGGCTGGATAAACGCAGTAATGGTCATAACGAAATGGCGCTGGACGAAGAACTGGCACAGGATGAAAGGTTCAGTGATCCTTACTGTGCCGATACCGAACTGCAACGCCATCAGTTACAGAAGGCGATGCTCAGGCTGGAAAGCGGCTATCTTGAGCCATTGCTAATGCAGGTACTGGGAGGCTACAGTATCGGCGAAATAGCCAAGTCGCTGGAGATAACAGAATCGGCCGTGCAATCCCGCCTCTACCGGGCGCGACTGCAGCTGAGCCAGACCCTGAACAGCGATACAGCGATAACCGCACCGCAACGGGGAGTGATCTGAGCGGATATGAATGACCTGGAATTTCGCCGCCGCGTACTGAGCGGTGAAACAGCGGATCAACAGCTACTCGATGCAGCAGCTGGCAACCCCCAGCGCCTGCGCTGGCTGGACCAGGCACGCCAGCTGGACCATAGCCTGCAACAGGCAACCCGGATAACACCACCCGGAGACCTGGCGCAACGCCTGAAACAAGGTCCGCGCCGCCGGCCTTTCGTAAAGGCCATCGCGGGCAGCGCTATCGCCGCCGCGCTGATTCTGGCAGTAACCCTGCAGCTGTATCCGCGCCCCGCTACACCCGACCTGCCCCAGGCGCTGCTGGCACACCTGAATCACGAACTGGTCAGCCTGTATGCAGATGGCCCGGTGCAGCAGCAGTGGGTGGCCAATGCCGCCAGCCGGCTGGGATATAAGATTGATCAGCCGATTCCCGGCATCAGCTATGCCGGAGCCTGTGACGTGGCCGGGAACAAAAGCCTGCACCTGACGGTAAAAACCGCCAACAGCCGGGCCAGCCTGTTTCTGATGCCCGCGCTGGAGAAAACTGCTGTGTCCGAATTCAGGCTGCAGAAACTGCACGGCCGCATCATCCCGTTGCAACAGGGTAGTGCTGCGATCCTCAGCCCAAGCCGCGAAGACCTCGACCAATTGCAACAACAGATTGAGCAGCAAATCAGTTTCTGAACTTGAAATCCTGTTGAACGCCTCCATCTTTGCTGCATAGATTCAATAAAGACTGGAGCATCTGATGACAACAATCGTATCCGTTCGCCGTGGTGACCAAGTGGTTGTTGGCGGTGACGGCCAGGTTTCCCTGGGCAACACCGTTATGAAGGGAACCGCTAAAAAGGTCAATGTGCTGCCAAAACACCAGGTGATCACCGGCTTTGCAGGCTCCACCGCTGATGCGATCACCCTGCGTGATCTGTTCGAGCAACAACTGGAAAAGCATCACGGCAACATCACCAACGCCTGTATCCACCTGGCCCGTGAATGGCGCAGCGACCGCGCCCTGCGCCGCCTTGAGGCGCTGATGCTGGTTGCCAATAGCGAGAAGACCTACCTGATCTCCGGTAACGGCGACGTCATCGAACCTGAAGACGGCGTTATTGCCATCGGCTCCGGCGGCAACTTCGCCCTGGCCGCAGCCCGTGCGTTGACTGACAACACCGAACTAGCCGCACGTGACATCGTTGAGAAGAGCCTGCATATCGCTGCCGGCATCTGTGTCTTTACCAACGACAACCTGACAATCGAAACGCTGGAAGCTGAAGCCTGATCCGGCAGGAGAACCCCATGTCCAATATGACCCCTCGTGAAATCGTCTCTGAACTGGACCGCCATATTGTTGGTCAGGCTGATGCCAAGCGCTCCGTCGCAATCGCCCTGCGTAACCGCTGGCGTCGTATGCAGCTGAACGATGAGCTGCGCGCCGAAGTAACACCGAAGAATATTCTGATGATCGGTCCGACCGGTGTCGGTAAGACCGAGATTGCGCGACGCCTGGCGAAGCTGGCAAATGCTCCTTTTATCAAGGTAGAAGCCACCAAGTTCACCGAAGTTGGCTACGTCGGCCGTGACGTTGAGACCATCGTCCGCGACTTGATGGATATGTCGATCAAGATGCTGCGCGAGCAGGAGATGGAGAAAGTCCGTTTCCGCGCCGAGGAAGCCGCCGAAGAACGCATCCTTGATGCCCTGCTGCCACCGGCCCGCGCCGGATTCGGTGAAGAGCCAAGCCGCGAAGACAGTGCCACCCGTCAGGTGTTCCGTAAGAAACTGCGCGAACACCAGCTGGATGACAAAGAGATCGATGTCGAAGTCGCGCCGCCACAGGCCAGCGTCGAGATCATGACACCGCCAGGCATGGAGGAGATGACCAGCCAGCTGCAGAACATGTTCTCCAATATGGGCGGTGGCCGTAAGCAGAGCCGTCGCCTGAAGGTCAAAGAAGCCTTCAAGCTGCTGGTCGACGAAGAAGCCGCTGCGATGGTGAAGGAAGATGACCTGAAGCAGAAGGCGATCGATTCTGTTGAACAGAACGGCATCGTCTTCCTCGATGAGATCGATAAGGTCTGCAAGCGCACCGAAAATACCGGGGGCGGCGACGTTTCCCGCGAAGGCGTACAGCGCGACCTGCTGCCGCTGATCGAAGGCTGCACCGTCAACACTAAATACGGCATGGTCAAAACCGACCATATCCTGTTTATCGCCTCCGGCGCCTTCCATCTGGCAAAACCTTCCGACCTGATTCCGGAATTGCAGGGCCGCCTGCCGATCCGTGTTGAACTGAGCGCCCTGACGCCGGATGACTTCCGCCGCATCCTGACTGAGCCAAGCGCCTCCCTGACCGAACAGTACCGCGCCCTGCTGGCAACCGAAGGCGTCACTGTCGAGTTTGCCGAAGAAGGGATCAGTCGTCTGGCTGAGCTGGCTTTCGATGTCAATGAAAGCACCGAGAATATCGGTGCCCGTCGCCTGCACACGATGCTGGAACGGCTGCTGGAAGAATTGTCCTTCACGGCAGCAGACAAGGCCGGTCAGACGATCAATATCGATAAGGCCTATGTCGACCAGGCCCTGGGCGAGCTGAGCCAGGACGAAGACCTGAGCCACTACATCCTGTAACCACACCCGTCGAGGCTGCTATGGCAACATCACATTTTCCGGACGATATTAAGCTGCACAAGAAGTCACGCACGCTTGAACTGGGCTACGGTAGCGAACGCTATGAGCTGACGGCGGAGTTTCTGCGCGTACACTCGCCCTCCGCCGAGGTGCGGGGCCACGGTAAAGGGCAGGAAACCCTGCAGGTTAAGAAAAAGTTCGTGGCGATCAACGGGGTCGAGCCGGTCGGCAACTACGCCCTGAAGATCATCTTTGATGATGGCCATGACAGCGGCCTCTACACCTGGGATTACCTCTACGACCTGTCCCATAACCATGATGCTTACTGGGACAAGTATCTCAAGGCACTGGCCGACGCCGGCGAAAGCCGTGACGGCGGCCTGATAGGCATTGGCTGAGTCAGTTAACTGACACGGACAATGCGCTCCCCCGAAAGCCCGGCCACCCAAGCCGGGCTTTTTTACGCCCGCACGACACCAGATCAATGGGTAGAGGCGACAAAGTTTCCGCCGCTCTGTAAAATGTAGCCATCTTGAATTTAAGCACTCGGGTCCAGCATGACTGATCAGCAGAAAGATAACACCACCCACTTTGGTTACCAGCAGGTAAACACCGAAGAGAAGGTTAAGCGTGTTGCCGATGTCTTCCACAGCGTTGCGGCGAAATACGATGTAATGAACGACCTGATGTCCGGCGGCGTTCATCGTATCTGGAAGCGGATGACCATCGAACAGAGTGGCGTACGTACCGGCGGTCGCGTGCTGGATATTGCCGGCGGAACCGGCGATCTTACCATGCGTTTCTCCCGCCTGGTCGGCCCGACCGGCAAAGTGGTACTGGCCGATATCAACGACTCCATGCTGAAAGTGGGCCGTGACAAGCTGCTCGATAAGGGCGTGACCGGAAATGTCGAATTCGTTCAGGCCAATGCCGAATGCCTGCCGTTTCCCGACAACTACTTTGATGTCATCACCATCGCCTTCGGCCTGCGTAACGTTACCGATAAGGACGCCGCACTGCGTTCGATGGCACGGGTACTGAAGCCGGGCGGTAAGCTGATGGTGCTGGAATTCTCCAAGACCGATAATCCGCTGCTGACCAAAGCCTACGACTTCTATTCCTTCAACCTGCTGCCGAAGATGGGACAGATCATCGCCAATGATGCGGAAAGCTACCGCTACCTGGCAGAGTCAATCCGCATGCACCCGGATCAGGAAACCCTGAAAAGCATGATGGAACAGGCCGGCCTGAGTAACTGCCGCTACCAGAATATGACCGGCGGTATCGTTGCCCTGCACACCGGCATCAAGCCCTGAGGAGATCACCATGCTGTCGATGCTCAATGCCACACTGCTTACCCTCGCAGAACAGGGCTGTAACCAGTTACTGCAACAGGATCAGGCCACACTGAACCAGCTGCAGTCCCTCCAGGGTAAGGTCATTGCGATTGAGATCGACAATCCGGTCTTCCACCTCTGCCTGATTCCGCATAATGAGGGCCTGCAGATCCAGCAGGATTACGCCGGCGATGCCGACGTCACCCTGAGCGGCTCGCCTGCCGATTTCCTGCGTCTGCTCAGCAGCCCCGACAAGGCGGATGCGATGTTTGGCAAAGGCATTCAGATCCGTGGCGACAGTGCGCTGGCGACCCGCTTTCAGAATATACTCAGCAGCGCCCATATCGACTGGGAAGAGAAACTGGGTGACCTGATCGGCGACCTGCCGGCCCACCAGCTGGCCGAACTGCTGCGCTGGAAAGGCAGCAGTTACAAGCAAGCGGCCAGCAGCCTGATGATGAATTTCGAAGAGTACCTGAAAGAGGAATCCGGCCTGATTCCGGCCCGTCCGGAGGTAGAGGGTTTTCTGGAACAGGTCGATCAGCTGCGCGACGGTGCCGACCGACTGGAAGCCCGCATCGGGTTACTGCAGCAAAAGCTGGATTCACAGGCACCCGCAGCTGACGCCTGATCCGGCATCAGCTGCGCACCCGTGCCACCGCGTCCAGCCAGCCCTGGTAACGCGACGTCCGCCGCTCGGCAGACCAGCCCGGCTCAAAGCAGCGTTCAAAACGCCAGCGCTCCGCCAACACCTGTAGCGACTCAAATGCCTCGGCCTGCAACGCCGCCAGTGATGCAGCCCCCCCAGGCGGTCGTCTCGATAACCTGAGGCCGCAAGACCTCGCAACCGCTCAGGTCAGCCAGCCGCTGCAATAACCAGTTATTCGCCGCCATACCGCCATCCACCTTCAGCTGTTGCGGCCTCAGACCATCTCCCTTCATCGCCTGCAGCAGATCACAGCTCTGATAGCACACGGCTTCCAGCCCGGCCGTGACCAGCTCGGCAATACCGGTATCCCGGGTCAGACCAAACAGCGCGCCCCGGGCGTCAGGGTCCCAGTAAGGTGCTCCCAGTCCGGTAAAAGCCGGTACCAGATAAACGCCGTGCGCCTCATCGGTCTGCTGCGCCAGCTGCTCCGACTGTGACGCACGCTCAATCAGGTGCAGGCCGTCACGTAGCCACTGAATCGCCGCCCCGGCAATAAAGATCGATCCCTCAAGGGCGTAACACACCTCACCATTGATGCGGTACGCCACGGTGGTCAGCAGGCGATGATCCGACTGCAGCGGCTCATGCCCGCTATTCAGCATCAGGAAACAACCGGTGCCATAGGTACTCTTAGCCATCCCCGGCTCGAAGCATGCCTGCCCCACCAGCGCCGCCTGCTGGTCACCGATCAATGCCCCGATGCGGATCTCACCGCCAAACAGCTCCGGCAGGGTGCGACCATAATCATCGGCACTGTCTTTTACCTCCGGCAACAGCTTGCGGGGGATTCGAAACAGCTGCAGCAGTTCCTCATCCCAGCACTGGCGATGGATATCGAACAGCAGAGTGCGGGAGGCGTTGCTGGCATCAGTGGCATGTATGGCGCCACCGGTCAGCCGCCACAACAGAAAACTGTCCACGGTACCGAACGCCAGTTCACCCTTTTCCGCCCGCTCACGCGCGCCAGGCACATTATCCAGCATCCACTGCAGCTTGGTGGCACAGAAATAGGGATCTGCTAACAGCCCGGTACGCTGGCTGATCAGAGTTTCATACCCCGTTGCCTGTAGCTCGCGACACTGTTCAGCGGTACGCCGGTCCTGCCAGACGATCGCCGGGCAGACCGGCTCGCCCGTGGCCCGGTCCCAGAGGACAGTGGTTTCGCGCTGATTGGTTATCCCCAGCGAGAGGATCTGATCGGCACCAAAAGAGACCTTGGTCAGTACTTCGCGCACGCAGCTGAGGCAACTCTGCCAGATCTCTTCGGCATCGTGCTCGACCCAGCCATCGGCGGGAAAGTGCTGCTTAAACGCCTGCTGAGCCAGCGCCACCACCTGTCCCTGCAGATCAAACAGGATCGCCCGTGAACTGGTGGTTCCCTGATCGATCGCCAGAATATATGCGCCCATGCCGCTTCCCCTGTGAAAAATCCGTTACTGAATGTGTAGCAGATATATCCGCCAGCCGGTATAAAAAAGCCCGCCTGGCGTTCACCGGGCGGGCTTATCCGTACTGCACGGCCGACTCAGAATGGCTTCACCACCACAAAGATCAGGATCGGGATAAAGATCAGTAGCGGCAGCTCATTGAACAGGCGGAAGTAACGACCGCTCTTATCCAGGGTACCGGCTCGCAGCTGCTTCAGGTAACTCAGGCACCAGTAGTGGTAACCGATCAGCAGCAATACGAAAAATAGTTTGGCGTGCAGCCAGCCGCCACTGAAACCGTATCCCAACCAGAGCCAGAGTCCCAACCCGAGGGTGAACAGCGCCATAATGGTCATAAAGCCAAACAGCTTGTTGGCCATAATCTCCAGCCGCGCCACATCCTGCCCCGCCTCGCGCCCTTCGACAAAATGCACAAAGATTCGTGGCAGGTAGAAAATCCCTGCCATCCAGCTGGTCATCGCCAGAATATGAAAGGTTTTTACCCACAACATACTGATATCTCCTCACTTATCAGTCCCTGTCTGTAGCGGGTATCTTACGCCGAATCAGCACCTGCAGCTCACCTTTTGTCAGGCCTCCGGCTGCTCCGGCCGCGGCATCAGGGATGGCATGGCCGCTGGCGGGCTTGTAGCAAGCACGGGCGAGTACAGCGGGGCCTTTTCCGGCCCCTGCTGGAAGGTCAGGCAGGTTAGAACGATGGCCAGCAGCGACAGTATCAGCGCAAAGCTGCCGGAGGTACCAAGCCAGCGTCGCACAGTCGGACGCTTGCGCCTGACGCGCAGCCAGCTCATCCAGAGCCCGGCAGCCACCATAAAGCTCAATGCCAGCCCGCCCAGCGCCCATAATAGCTTAACGCCCAGTCCGGCAAAGTTACCGAAGTGCAGTGGGTCTGCCGTGTCGACGATCCGTGACAGCAGGCTGAGATCTGCCGCAGTCTGTACCTGCAGCACCTCGCCACTGGCGGGATGCAGGTAAACCCGGCTGGCGCGGTCCCGCACCAGCAGGTCGCCGCGCTGGCCATAGACCCTTATTGCCTGATCGCCACGGGCGGGATACTGGATCGTCGTGACATCCAATCCCGGCAGCGCCTGGCGGGCAATCGAAGCAATCGCCCCCAGCCCGGGACGCTGATCAGTCTCCAGAGCGATCACGGCAGGTGCTGTGGGATAGTGCGCTACTGTGGCCGTTTGCAGCACTTTTTCGGCCAGATACCACAACCCGGTCAGCATGATCAGGGCGCTGAACCACCAGCCCCACACTCCGACCAGCTTATGCCAGTCCGACCAGCTTCCACGCTGCCATAGCTTCAGGCTGCGCGGTTTACGCAGGAACTGTCGCCACCACTTCTGGTAGACAGAAAAACTGGATACCAGACTGATCAGCAACAGCAGGCTCAGACCGGTAACCAGCCATTTACCGCCATTACCCAGTGAAAGATTCATATGCAGGTTACGCAGGAAGCGACGCACCCGTCCCCAGCCACCTTCACCCAGTAACTGCCCTGTATTGGCATCGAAATAGATATACCGGAACGGCTCGTCCGTTGTCGTCAGCCAGACCTCTCCGGCGAGGTAGTCTGCCGGATGCAGGTAAACCGACTTCACCTGACTACCGGGATATTGCTGTTCCAGCGAGCGCTGCAGGGCGGCAAAATCCGTTTGCCCCTGACGCGGTGCCAGTGCCCGATGCTTCTTATCCAGCAGGTATTCGATCTCGAAGCTGAGTGTTGCCAGTGTGCCACTGAGGCACACCAGCAACAGCAGGCTGCCGAGCACCATGCCCGCCCAGGTATGCAGGCGCAGCCATTGTTTCGGATGCATAGGTAGCGATCAGCCTGTTGAATCAGAAGTTGTAGGTTGCGCTCAGGTAAACCCGGCGCGGTTCCCCCGGAAAGTGGCCGGAACGGGAGAGGAAACCACTGCTGGCGTACTCTTTGTCGAACAGGTTCTTCACGTTCAGCTGCAACAACCAATCCTGATACTCGGTCTGCCAGCTCAGGTTATATACCGAATATGGCTTCACCCGCTGGCCACTGAGGCTGAATTGTTCATCGACATAGTCCACTCCCATAGCGATGGAAGAATCGATTGCCGGAAAACCATAACGGGTCCATAGACCGAAGGTGTTCTGTGGCGCATTGGCAAACTTATCCGTGTCCGGTACCGAATTTCGGGTCTGCTCTGAGGACTGCTTCACCCGTGCATCGTTATAGGCGTAGCTGGCGGTTGCCACCCAGTTCGGCGTCAGGTCGCCGGTCAGTTCCAACTCGAAGCCATTACTTTCGACTTCACCAATCGACACCAGGTCATCAGTACCATCATTGTTCACATCACCAGCGGGATCAGCCTGCAGGATATTGCGGCGACGGATACGGTAGGTGGCGGCATTCAGCGCCAGGCGGTTATCCAGCAGATGGGTCCGTACACCCAGTTCGATAATATCGCTGGTCTCCGGTTCAAAAGGACCACCGGCATTTGCAGACTGACTGCTGGCCGACTGTGGCTTAAAGCCAGTGCCATATAGGGCATAGGGGAAGAAGGTATCGTTGATGTTGTAGGTGGTACCGATGCGGTAGGTCACATCGCTGTCCTTAAAACTGCTGTTAGCGATGCGATCTTCATCATCAAACTTATCGTAGCGCGCCCCCAATGTCAGGCCCCACTGCTCGGTCAGAGCAATCTGATCCTGTAAGTAAATACCGTAGCGATCGCTTCGCGTGTCCTGCAAAGTAGGCGTCAGAGTATCCAGACTGTAGTCGGCCGCAGAGGTCAGGCCATAGACCGGATTCTGCAGATCAAGCCCTGGAACGGGACCATCCTTGCTTTGCTGCTTGGCCGTTCGCAGGTTAGCTTTGTAATCGTGGCGGTACCAATCCCCGCCAAACAGCAATACATGTTCGGTATCACCTACGCTCAGCTCCTTAACCAGATTAGCGGTAATGGATATTCCCTCATTTTCACGCTTCTGATTTCGAAATTGACGATGACTGAAGTCAGCAATACCGTCGCTATTGGTATCCACCAGGCCACGCGGTTCATGGTAGTTCTGCAGCTCTTCATTCTGGAAATAGCGGGTGGTCAGATCCAGCTGAAGGCTGTCGTCAAAGGCATGCTTCAGACGCGCCTGCACCACCTGGGCATTCAGATCCTGAAAATCTCCCGCCTCGTTATGGTTCCAGTTGATATCGGTAAGGAAACTGCCGTTATCATCGACCGGTACGCCACGCAGGCGGGCACCGCCCAGAGCCTGCTTGATATCGGTGTATTGCAGTACCAGGTTGGTCTCGTCGCTGAAGTCAAAACGGTAGCCAAGGTCGACGATAGTGTTATCTTCATCGGTGTTATTACGGAACGGCTCTTCCGAGGCGTTGTAGATACCCAGACGGTAAGCCTGCGTCTCCTGCTCGTTGGCGGCGCCGGTCATCTCCAGTGAAGTACTAAAGAAACTGTCATTACCAATGGCAACCTCTACCTGTCGGTTCTCTTCATACTCCGGCTTTTTTGTGACGTAGTTGATCAGACCACCCGGATCAGCGCCGCCATACATCGCACCCGCCGGCCCTTTCAGTACCACCACCTGGTCGATATTGAACAGCTGCGGTACCGCGAAGCCATTGAAAGGATCGCCTTTTACGCCGTCATAGAGAATCTCATCCTGACGGAAGCCTCGGAAGGTCACGCCGGAGTAACTGAAGGCATTCACACCGGCGATGTTCTGGTACAGGTCGGTAATTTTGCGTGCGGCCTGGTCTTCAATCAGCTCATTGGGAATCACCTGAACCGACTGCGGGATCTTTTCCAGCTCGGTCTCAGTCCGCGTTGCCATACTGGATGCTTCGATCCGGTAGAGTGATTGTGCGCGACCAACCACCTGTATGGCATTTTGTTCAACCGTCTCCTCCGTCCCGTCAGCCCAAACGGGCATGACGAACACGCTAGCCGTCGCAGAGGCGACCGCTATCGCCAGGCGCTTTGGCGCAACAACCTTCTTCATAACCATTTCCTGTACACTGGCTTAATTTTGCGCGAATACTAATGATAATGGTTTTTATTTGCAATACTTCCATTAATATTTACTGCAGTTGATTGAACTTTTTGGCCAATCGTTAACAACCAATCCCAGGAAGCGGAAAGCGGAAAGCGGAAAGCGGAAAGCGGAAAGCGGAAAGCGGAAAGCGGAAAGCGGAAAGCGGAAAGCGGAAAGCGGAAAGCGGAAAGCGGAAAGCGGAAAGCGGAAAGCGGAAATATTGTTAACGACGATGCCAGACGGTCAATACTGACAGGCTTTTCAGCCAGAACACTGGCCGGTCATGGCCGCGCCGCCACAAAGATGCGTCCGGTGGCGGATATGACCGCCACCGGAAACAAAGGAAAACGGCTCAGACGGCGCTGGTTTCCACTTCGAGCAGATCACCCAGTCCGACCTTAAGCTGGTCACCCGCCACCACTGGGCCAACTCCGGCCGGGGTACCGGTCAGCACTACATCACCCGGCTGCAGCGAGAAGAAATCACTGATATAGCTGATCAGTGGCAGTACTTTATTCAGCATATGGCTGCTGTTGCCATCCTGACGCACTTCCCCGTTTACCCGCAGGCGAATCTGCAGATTCTGCAGGTCAGCTACCGCACCGGCCGCGACAAAAGCCGACAGCGGGCAGGCGCCATCGAATGCCTTAGCTTTCTCCCAGGGGTGCCCCTTCTCTTTCAGCTTGCCCTGCAGGTCACGCAGGGTCAGGTCCAGCGCCAGTCCGACCCCGGCGATCGCCGCTGCAGCCTCGGCTTCTGTGGCATGACTCAGCGGCTGGCCGATCAGGATCGCCATCTCGGTCTCGAAATGCACACTGCCATGCCCGGTCGGCAGCCTGAAGGGCTGAGCCATCGGCACCACGCTGCTGGCAGGCTTGATAAACAGCATCGGCTCGGTGGGGATCGGGTTGTTCAGCTCGGCGGCATGGTCGGCGTAGTTGCGTCCCACACAGACCACTTTACCCAACGGCAGACCGACGGCGGTTCCATCCTGATACTGGTGCTGATAGCTCATCTTTTCTCTCCCTAAACCACAAAAAGGACACTCTGTTATGACCGGCTATGTTAGCCCTGTGCCGGTCGCAAGGCTATCTGCGTCTGGCGGTAGAGCCACAGGGCCAGCCCAGCGGTGAAGCAGAGCACCAGCAGCGACCCGGCGATCACGCCCTGCCAGCCCGCCGCATCCCAGAACGGCTGCAGGTAGAAACCACCGCAGCTGGCGCCCAGATAGTAGAACAGCAGATAGAGCGATGAGGCACTGGCCCGGGCGTGCTTCGCATGCTGGCTGACCCAGCTGCTGGCACAGGAATGGGCGATAAAGAAGCCCAGCGCGTTAATCAGGAACCCGGCGATAATGGCATTGATATCCGCGATTAAAGTGACCAGAGAGCCCGCAATCAACAACATAATTCCCAGCACCATCACCAGCGGCTGAGGGATAAAGTGGCAGATTCGGCCTGACAACATAGAGCCCAGGGTGCCACTGAGGTAGGTCAGGAACAGCATCCCCAGAAACCCCGCTGACAGGTTATAAGGCGCATCCGACAACAGAAAGGTGGCGTAGCTGTATTGGTTGATAAAGATAAAGAAGTTAAAGCCACCGATCAGATAGGCCACCAGCAGCAGCGGATTCTTCAGGTGCGTCAACATATCGGCCGCCATCTTGCGCGGCTGCAGCGGACTCGGCTTAAAGTGGGCAGAGTCCGGCAGTAAGCCGTAAAACACCACCAGGCAGATCAGGCTGACCACTGCCATCACCTCAAAGGCGGCCGCCCAGCCCAGCCAGTCGCCGACAAAGCCGCCGATAAGACGGCCACCGATACCGCCCAGCGAGTTCCCGGCGATATAGAGTCCCACCGCGACAGACAAGGCCCGCTTGCTGAATTCATCGCCCATATAAGCGATCGCCACCGCTGGCAGCCCCCCGAGGCAGATCCCCTGTAGCGCCCGTAACAACAGCAACATGCTGTAGTCATCCACCTGGGAGATCAGGGCTGTACAGAGCGTTGCGCCCGCCATGCTGAACAGCATGATCCACTTGCGACCAAGCGCATCCGACAGCGGACCATAGAGCAACAGTGAGACGCCCAGCATCAGCGTGGTGATGGTGAAGCTCCAGCCCGACTGCAGGGCGGACACCCCGAACGCCTCGGCCAGCATCGGCAGTAGCGGCTGGGTGATATAAACATTGGCAAAGATCATAAAAGAGCCGAGGCAGAGCGCCAGGGTTGCGCGCCAGAATGCAGGGGTGCCGGAGTGGATCATATCAGCCTCGGAGTCAGCAGCAGGAATCAGTAGCGTCACTCTAGCAACCGGAGGATAATCAGAAAAATATATACAAATTATCAGACCTATAAGCACTAGTTATAGCAATCACTATGGACCTGAAACAGCTGCGCTACTTCTATACCGTCGCTAACCTCGGCAGCTTTACCAAAGCCGCCGAGCAACTGCATCTTGCCCAGCCTGCCGTCAGTATGTCGATCCGCAAACTGGAACAGTCCCTCGACCTTACCCTGTTGCACCGGCAGGATCGCGCGGTCACACTCACGGATGAGGGCGAACGCCTCTACCGACACGCCCATCGTATTCTGCAGGCCGCTGATGATGCCCTGCTGGAGATGCAGGAGCTGAAAGGGCTGACCCGGGGCGAGGTACGGGTCGGTATTCCCAGCATGCTGGGTTCTTACTATTTCCCGCCGATTCTGATGGCTTTTCGTCACCGCTACCCGGAGCTGAATCTGTCGGTCGTCGAGGGCGGCACCCGCTATATCAAGCAGTTACTGGAACAGGGCGAGCTGGACCTGGGCATAGTGGATGGCCGCCGGCACGAGCGCCTGGAAAGCCAGGTATTCCTGCGCGAGCAGATGAAGGTGGTATGTAACCGGGATCACCCGTTTTCGGTACAGCAGCAGGTCAGCCTGGATCAGTTCTTTGCCGAAGAACTGGTGATGCTGAAAGAAGGCTATTTCCACCGCAAGGTCGTCGATGAGCTGGCGCACAATGCCCGTATCAGCCCTAATATTGGCTTCGAAACCAACCTGATCCCGCTGATAAAATCGATCGTCAAACAGGGTTTCGGTATCTCCACCCTGCTGGGAATGGTAACCGACGATGAGCCGGAACTACTGGCCATTCCCTTCTCCGAACCGGTCTGGCTCGACCTCAGTATCGCCTGGCGTAAGGAGGGCTATCTCTCCCGCGCCAACCGCGCCTTTGTCGATTTCCTGATGGAACATGCCGAGCTGAAGCAATAAGGGTGCTTGCCGCTGGCCCCGAAATAGCTCTATGATGCGGGCACTTTTTGAGAGGATAGCAACATGTTGAATGTAAATGAGTACTTTGATGGCGCTGTAAAATCAATCGGCTTTGAAAACACTGAAGGCCGCGTCACGGCAGGTGTTATGAACCCAGGTGAGTATGAGTTCGGTACCAGCGAAGATGAGCTGATGAAAGTGGTCTCCGGCGAACTGATCGTCAAACTGCCCGGCAGCGACAACTTTGAATCCTTCAAGAGCGGCAGCGAATTCCGTGTTGCCGCCAACCAGAAGTTCCAGGTCAAAGTAGAACAGACCACCGCATACCTCTGCTTCTACGGCTAAACCCGATATTGGCGCTGTAGCCCGAATCTCCGCTCAGGTATTCAGGCGCGCAACTACGGTGCCGGCCAGGGGGCTCAAAGCCCCCTGATGCTGGAAACAGCTTCAACTTAACTTGAGTATTTTTCCGACAATCCCAAATCCCCCCGCGTACCTTTCATACAGCTCTGTGTTAATATGTCCGCCTTTACCAAGGCCGATTGACCGGTGGTCCCCAGCCACCACATAACTATTAGAGCTTCTAAAAAATGAGCAAAACCACTTCCCTGGAAAAAAGCAAAATCAAAATTTTGCTGTTGGAAGGCGTACACCAGTCTGCAATTGATACGCTGAATAACCAAGGCTATACCAACATCGAATATCTGACCGGCTCCATCCCGGAAGCTGAGCTGATCGAGAAGATCAAAGATGTTCATTTTATCGGTATCCGTTCCCGCACCCAGCTGACCGAGAAAGTTTTCAGTGCCGCTGAGAAGCTGGTTGCTGTCGGCTGTTTCTGCATCGGAACCAACCAGGTTAACCTGCAGGCCGCCACCGAACGCGGTGTCGCGGTATTTAACGCTCCGTACTCCAACACCCGCTCGGTTGCCGAACTGGTGCTGGCGGAAGCGATCATCCTGCTGCGCGGCGTTGCCGAGAAAAATGCCAAGGCCCATCGCGGCGAATGGCAGAAATCGGCCAAGAACTCCTACGAGATCCGCGGTAAGAAGCTGGGAATCGTCGGTTACGGCAGCATCGGTTCACAGCTGAGCGTTCTGGCCGAATCCCTGGGTATGGTGGTGTACTTCTATGACGTTGTGACCAAGCTGCCGCTGGGTAATGCCACTCAGATTGCCTCACTGGAAGAGCTGCTGGGCATGTGTGACGTGATCTCCCTGCATGTCCCTGAAACAGCCGCCACCAAAGACATCATGAACGCCCGACGCTTCGCTCAGATGAAAGACGGCTCCGTATTCCTCAATGCGGCACGCGGCACAGTGGTAGAGATTGACGCCCTGTGTGAAGTGCTGGCCTCCGGCAAACTGCTGGGTGCCGCTGTAGACGTGTTCCCGGTCGAGCCGCGTACCAATAAGGACGAGTTCATCTCGCCACTGCGTGAGTTCGACAATGTGATCCTGACCCCGCATGTGGGTGGTTCCACCATGGAAGCCCAGGAAAACATCGGCTACGAAGTGGCAGAAAAGCTGGCTAAATACAGCGACAACGGCACCTCCATCACCTCGGTGAACTTCCCGGAAGTCGCCCTGCCGGAGCACCCGAATGTGCACCGCCTGCTGCATATCCACAACAACGTACCGGGCGTGCTGACAGCGATCAACACGGTGTTCTCCGAACACAATATCAACATCTCCGGTCAGTACCTGCAAACCAACGACAAAGTCGGTTATGTAGTGATTGATGTGGATGCTGACTACTCTGAAGTGGCGCTGGAAAAAGTACGTCACGTCGAAGGCACGATTCGCGTCCGCCGTCTGTTCTGAGACCGGTACACTATCTCAGGGTGTGCAAACACCCTGCCCCTGCTGCTGCAGACTGTCACTGATATGCTGCAGCAGCTGCTTCCTGTAAGGCTCTGATTCATTCACCAGATGGTGACAGGCCCCCTCGATCAGCTCGACCCGGTTATGCCGTAACAGGCGATCCAGCAGCGGCAGGTTATGCTGCCACTCCACCGTATTGTCATCGGTCCCCTGTATCACCCGGGCGGTAACCGGCAACTGCTCACAGGCTTCGATCTGATCTATCCAGCGCAGCATGGCCCCGATCCACTGCACCGATATACGGTGATGCTGTAACGGATCCCGTTCACGCACAAACTCGCTGAAATCCGCATCATGGGAGCTTTCGCTGTATGCCCGAGGCACCTGTTTCAGGATCCGTCCCAGCCAGCGGTACTTACGCCGGATCATCTCGTACTGGGTGGGCCTTATCAGCGGTGCCAGCAGTATATGTTGCTGTACCGGCCAGCGGGCCAGCAGTTCAAAGTGGAGACGCGCCTGCTCCAGTAGAACGGCCGCGCCGGTGCTCTGCCCCATCATCACCCAGGGCGATTGCAGCCGGGCATCATAGCGCTGCAGTAACGTACTGAGATCATTGGCATAGCGACTGAAGCTGTCGATACCATTGGGCGCGCCCGACGATAAGCCATGCCCTTCGAGGTCATGGATCAGCACCTGCCAGCCCTGAGCCAGCAACGCGTGGATCAGGTGGTGATAGAGACCGGCATGGTCGAGATAGCCATGCAGCAAAACCACCGTCCCCCTGACGGGGCAGACCGGCCGGAAAAGCTGCACCGCCAGTGTCGCTTCCGCCAGTGCCTCCAGTCCGATCAGGTGCTGACTGCAGAAAGGCGACTGCAGGCGATAAAAGCAGCGATAAGCCTGTACCGCGGAACTTTCACAAGCGATACTGTCCGACAACTGGAAGCGCGGTAGCTGTGCCAATAATTCAGTACGATCAAATCCGGTCATACCGCCCTCCTGAGACCCGTTTTTGCTCCGCCGGACAACAGCACTCGCGGGGATTATTTAACTGTAGTTGTAAGCAGTCCGATTGTCTGCCTGCACAGATGCCTGAAATTTCAAATGGTTAGCTTTGTGAACGTGCTATTCAGAACCCTTTCTTTTCTGCTTTTCGCCTTTTTGCTTTCCTTGCCAACCGCCTATGCGGGCGTCTCGGAGGATCTGGCAGCAGCCAAGCAACAACTCTCACAACTCAATCCGGAAAGTGATGCCCTGGCACCACTGCGGGAAACCTACGAAGATGTGGTCAAGACGCTGGAGAAGGCGGAACGCTATGAGCAACGCACCACGGAACTCAGCCAGCGTATAGAGAAACTGCCCGGCCTGGTGGAAAAGCGCAAGAAAGAACTGGATCGCAATATCCAGCCCCAGCTGGGCAAACTGGAGCGGATGTCGGTCAGCCAGATGGAAAAGCTGGAAACGGCTTACCGCGCAGACCTTTTGGCCCTGGAAAAATCCCTGGGCCTGCAACAGAAAGAGCTGACCGGACAGGAAAAGAAACTCATCAGCCTGCGTGAGCGCCTCGGCAAGTTGCGTTACGAACTGGAAAAACAGGCCGAAAGCTACCAGACCGACGGCGAGGACAGCAACCAGCAGCAGGAAGCCGAAGTGATGCTGCAGAGCGCGACCTTTGCCCGCACGTCCGCCCGCATCCAGCTCACCGAGCTGGAAATGCTCGCCCTGCCTGATGAAATCGAACTGGCGCAGATCGAGCTGCAGCTGAAACAGCGTGAACTGGATATCAAGCAGGAGCAGATGGAACAGATAGAGTCCCATCTGCAGCAGCGTCGCCGTAGCGAAGCTGAGGAAGTGCTGAGCGAGCTGGAACAGACCCGGGAGGCAGAGGACCTGCCACCGCCGCTGCGTCAGGCCATCGACAAGAATCAGGAGCTGAGCCAGTCACTGCGCAAGGCGCTGGAGGATGCCGAACAGGCAACCCTGCTGCGACGCCAGCTGGAAGACCAGTCCACCCAGCTGGGCACCAACTACCGCAGTATCCAGCAACAGCTGGAGCTGGATATCGGCTACATCGGCGTTGAGCTGCGCCGCCTGATCCTGCGTCTGTCTCAGCCCATTGATACTCAGAACACCCGCAGTCAGATCAATGAGCTGCGGCTGCTCAATCTGGAGCTGGATCGCAGCCAGACATCGCTCACCACCGACCTGCGCGGCCGTCTGATCAATATGCCGGAAGGGCTGACTGAGGCCCAGCAGCAGCGTTACAGCGAATTGTTAAAGGATCAGAACAGCCTCAAGGCGCGGGTACGCGAGAGTCGCCAGCAGCTGATTACCGAGCTGTCGCAACTGCTGGCGGTAAAAGAGCAGATGAATGAGAAGATTCGCCAGGCACGTAAGCTGCTGAACCAGAACCTGCTCTGGCTGCCCAGTGTCGCCCCGATTGACCTGGACTGGCTGAGCGACTTCGGCGATGGCCTGCTCTATCTGCTGCAACACAGTGCGACCTCCCTGGTGCAGAACCCGCTGCAGCTGGACAACGAATTTATCGTCCTGATGATCGCAGTCCTGTTTATCAGCATGGCGGGCTGGGCATGCCGCCGCTTTGAGAACAATCACCGGGCCCAATGGCATCAGGAACTGGGGAACGTGGTTCATGACCGCTTTGCCCGGACCTTCTGCCTGCTGGCCCTGGCGCCACTGATCAGCGCCCCGCTGCCGGCCGCCCTGCTACTGATCGGCCAATACGGCCTTAACCCGGAACATCCCGATGCCATCGGCCTGCGCCACAGCATGCTGTTCACGGCCATCGCCACCTGGTACACCCTCACCGTTATCCGCTGGCTGCGCACCCCGGACGGCCTCTTTACCGGCCACTTCAATATCTCCGAAGTGCTGTCGCGCCGTCTGCGCAACCGCTTAATAGTGCTTTACACCTTTGCCGTACCGCTGGGTATCCTGTTGCTGCTGACCGAACAGATGGACTCGGTGGAACTGCGCTCGACCATCAACCGGGTGGCCTTTATCGGCCTGGCGCTGACAGCAGCCATCTTCTGGAGCAGCATGTGGCCGGTGCGCGAGCACCTGAACCAGCTCAGCGAAGTCCAGCGCTGGTGGCTCAAGTCCGAGTTGTGGCTGGGCCTCTTTACCCTGTTCAACCTGGTACTGATCGGGATGGCGCTGTGGGGCTATGTGTTCACCGCCGCGATGCTGATTGTGGTGGCACTGACCGTGGTCTGCATCAGTTTTGCCATTTTTATCTGCTTCCATCTCGGCCTACGCTGGCTGTTGCTGGAGGAACGCAAGCTCTCCTTCGATCGGGCCCGAACGCGGCGGGCCGAAATTCTCGCCGCCCGGGAGAAAAACGAAGAGGTGCCACCGGTAGAGGAGAACCTGCTGGATATGCAGACCATCTCCGAACAGTCACGGCTGCTGCTGAAGATGCTCAGCCTGGCGGCCCTGCTGACCGCCATGTGGGTGCTGCTGGGTGATTTCCTGCCCACCCTGAACGTACTGGATAAGGTCGAGCTGTGGTCCACCACCCTCACGACCGCCGAGGGTAATATCCTCGAAGCAGTATCCCTGCAGGACCTTCTGCTGGGACTGCTGATCCTGGGACTGAGCCTGTTTGCCGCACAGAACCTGCCCGGCTTGCTGCAGCTGCTGGTGCTGCAGCATATGACACTGGCACCGGGGACAGGATTTGCCATCACCACCATGATCCGCTATCTGCTGATCTTCATCGGCATCATCACCAGCTTCAGCCAGTTCGGCGTTGCCTGGAGCAAACTGCAGTGGCTGGTCGCCGCGCTGGGCGTAGGCCTCGGTTTCGGCCTGCAGGAGATCGTCGCCAACTTTGTTTCCGGTGTGATCATCCTGTTTGAAAAGCCGATCCGGATTGGCGATACCATCACCATCGGCGGCCTGACCGGGAACGTGACACGTATTCAGATCCGCGCCACCACTATTGTCGACTGGGACCGTAAAGAGGTCATCATCCCCAACAAGACCTTTATTACCAGCGAACTGGTGAACTGGTCGCTGAGCGATGCCGTCACCCGGGTAGTGATCAAAGTCGGCGTTGCCTACGGTTCGGATACGGCGCTGGCCCGCAGCCTGCTGCTGGAGGTGGCCAAAGGCAATGACAAGATACTCAGCGACCCGCCTGCCGAAGCGTTCTTCTTCGGCTTCGGTGCCAGCACGCTGGACTTCGAGCTGCGGGTCTATGTCAGCAGCATGTCGAGCCGGAATATCGTCATCCACGAGGTGAACAGCGCCATCGACGCCGCCTTCAAGGCACACAATATCGAGATCGCATTCCCACAGCTGGATCTCCACCTGTATCGGGCTGACGCCGATACAGCACAGGCTCCGCAGCTCCAGAACTCAGCGGAAGCGGTATCGGATAACACAATATCGGCACAGCCGGATGCAGTCCAGGGGGCTTCCCAGAGTAAGTAAAAACCCGTATTTTCAGATATCCGGAAACTATCTGAAAGGAGCCGATAATGACGGCGATGGACAATACAGCGAAGCTGATCTTCAGTACCCATATTGACGTGCGCTGGGGTGATATGGATGCCTACAGCCACGTGAATAATGCGATGTATATGCGCTATCTGGAGGAGGCCCGGGTACAGTTGCTGGCAGAGATGGGCGCCAGTATGGATGGTAACGGTATCGATCCGGTCATTATCAACGTCGGCTGCACCTTCCTGCAGCCGGTCACCTACCCCGAGCGGCTGCGTATCGACTGCTATGTCGGCGCGCCAGGCCGCTCCAGCTTTATGAGCTGGTATCGCATCTACCCTGAATCGGCACCGGATCAGCTGGCCAGCGAGGGCTATGCAAAAGTGGTCTGGATGGACCACCGTTCCGGCCGCTCGACGCCACTTCCCGAGAAGATTCGCCGTCGCCTCCCCAGTGCCGGATAAAGACGCTACGAACCTATTCAGGGTTTATTTTGCCTGCAGATTGTTTACAATAAAAAGGCCAACGCAATACAACTCTGAACACAATCTATAGCACCGCAACGGTTTCAGGGTATGCACCTTGTAGCACGCGGCCTCCGCCTTTAGTCCCTACCCTCATACTTTAGACGGGAAAGGGGCGACAGCTTGTGACATTTAAGCTACTGTTGCGATGCAAAAAGTTTTCGTTCAGAAAACATACAGATCGACGGTTACCCGGTTGCCTCGCGCCGGAGCCGATACAACTACAATGAGGCATTACATTATGAGTCAAAGGGTACAGTCCGGCGGCCTGCAGGTCGCAGCGGATCTATACAATTTTATTAACGAACAGGCACTGCCTGGCACCGGTGTTGATGCCGACCAGTTCTGGTCAGGCTTTGACGCAATTGTTCACGAGCTGGCTCCCCGCAACCGTGAACTGCTGGCCAAACGCGATCAGCTGCAGTCTCAGATTGATGACTGGCACAAACAGCACCGCGCCGAAGCGTTCGACTTCAACGCATATAAGGCGTTTCTTCAGGAGATCGGCTACCTGCTGCCTGAAGGCGAAGCGTTTCAGGCCACTACCCACAATGTAGACCCGGAAATGGCCACCATGGCCGGACCACAGCTGGTGGTACCGGTGATGAACGCCCGCTTTGCGCTGAATGCAGCCAATGCACGCTGGGGCAGCCTCTATGATGCACTCTACGGCACCGACGCGATCAGCGAAGCCGGTGGCGCAGAGAAAGGTAACGGTTATAACCCTGTCCGTGGTGGCAAGGTAATCGAATTTGCCCGCAACTTCCTCGATGAAGCCGCACCGCTGGCCAACGGCAGCCACAGGGATTCTGCCGGTTACAGCATTCAGGGCGACAGCCTGCAGGTAGTGCTGCGCGATGGTAGCGAAACCACCCTGGCGGAAGGCAATCAGCTGGTCGGCTACCGTGGCGATGCCGCCAACCCGGATGCCGTGCTGCTGAAGAACAATGGCCTGCACTTCGAGATCGTGGTCGATCGCAGCAGCCAGATCGGCAAGAGCGACGCCGCCGGTGTCGCCGATATCGTGATGGAATCGGCCCTGACCACCATCATGGACTGCGAAGACTCTGTTGCAGCCGTCGACGCTGCCGATAAGGTCGTGGTCTACAGCAACTGGCTGGGACTGATTAAGGGCGACCTGACCGAAGAGGTCAGCAAAGGTGGCAAGAGCGTCGTGCGCCGTATCAACCCGGACCGCGAATACACCGCGCTGGATGGTTCCACCCAGGCACTGAAAGGCCGCAGCCTGATGTTCGTACGTAACGTCGGTCACCTGATGACCAACGCTGCGATACTGGACAAGGATGGCAATGAAGTACCTGAAGGAATCATGGATGGCGTAATCACCAGCCTGATCTCTGTCCACGATCTGAAGGGCAACGGCCAGTTCAGCAACACCACCACCGGATCGATCTACATCGTTAAGCCGAAGATGCACGGCCCGGAAGAAGTGGCGTTCGCCAATGAACTGTTTGGCCGGGTCGAGGATACCCTCGGGCTGCAGCGCTTTACCCTGAAAATGGGCATTATGGACGAGGAACGCCGTACCACGGTGAACCTGAAAGAGTGCATCCGTGCCGCCCGCGAGCGCGTGGTATTTATCAACACCGGTTTCCTCGACCGTACCGGTGACGAGATCCATACCTCGATGGAAGCCGGCCCGATGATCCGCAAGGGCGATATGAAACAGTCCGCCTGGATCAGCGCCTACGAGAACTGGAACGTGGATATCGGCCTGGAATGTGGCCTCAGCGGCCGCGCCCAGATCGGTAAGGGCATGTGGCCGATTCCGGATCAGATGGCCAACATGCTGGCCGCTAAGGTCGGACACCCGATGGCCGGTGCCAACACCGCCTGGGTTCCGTCACCGACCGCCGCGACCCTACATGCGCTGCACTACCACAAGGTGGACGTGTTTGCCCGTCAGGATGAGCTGCGCAGCCGCGGCCGCGCCGCGCTGGACGATATCCTTACCGTACCGGTGGCAACTAACCCGAACTGGTCGGCAGACGAGATTCAGAACGAACTGGATAACAACGCTCAGGGTATCCTGGGTTACGTGGTTCGCTGGATCGATCAGGGTGTCGGTTGCTCCAAGGTCCCGGATATTAACGATGTCGGCCTGATGGAAGACCGCGCGACCCTGCGTATCTCCAGCCAGCATATCGCCAACTGGCTGCATCACGGTGTCTGCACTCAGGAGCAGGTGATGGAAACCATGCAGCGTATGGCTGCCGTGGTGGACCGCCAGAATGCCGCCGATGCCAGCTACCGTCCGATGGCCGCTGACTTCGACGGCAGCGTGGCCTTCCAGGCCGCCTGCGAACTGGTATTCGACGGTTGCGCCCAGCCAAGCGGTTACACCGAGCCGGTACTGCACCGTCGCCGCATCGAAGCCAAGGCTAAGTTTGGTGCCTGAGTGGCCGTAACACGCTGATACAAAAAACCGGCAGAGCCCATCCCAGGCCTGCCGGTTTTTTTCTGCCTGGGCACCGTAGCGCCGCTCCGGAAGCAGTCTGCCGGACTAGACCAGCGCCATCGACCTCTGCAGCAGCCCATGCAGTTCCCGCGCCGGTAACGGCCGACTGTACAGATAGCCCTGCCCCTGATCACAGCCGAGGTCCCGCAGAAAGCCCTGTTGCTGCGAGGTTTCGACGCCTTCAGCAATGACGGTAAAGCCCAGGCTGTGTCCCATCACGATCACTGCGGTAGCGATCGCCGAATCATCTTCATCGTCCGGCAATTCACGCACGAACCCCTGGTCGATCTTCAGCTTCTGTATCGGCAGTTTCTTCAGGTAAGCCAGTGAGGAGTAACCGGTACCAAAGTCATCAATCGCCAGCGTAATACCCAGTGCGCGGATTGAAGCCAGCAGTTCGATGGCCTTGCCTTCATGCCCCATCACGAAGCTTTCGGTGATTTCCAGCTCCAGGTGGCTGGCCGGGAATCCGGTTTCGCGTAATACCGACTGCAGGGTGAGCAGCAGGTTTTCCCGCTGCAGCTGCACGGTGGAGATATTCACCGCAATCAGGCCTGGATCGATCCCGGCGTCCAGCCATGCCCGGCCCTGACGGCAGGCCTCACGCAACACCCACTCCCCCAGCCGGACAATCAGGCCGGTCTCTTCGGCAATCGGGATAAACTTATCCGGCGGAATCAGACCTTTCCCCGGATGCTGCCAGCGCACCAGCGCCTCAATACCGCTCAGTTCACCGCTGTTAAGGTCAAACTGCGGCTGGTAGAACAGTACCAGCTCATCCTGCTCGATCGCCCGCCGCAACTGCCCTTCGATCACCACATGTTCAAAGGCACTGGTGGTCATCTCCTCCTGATAGAACTGATAGGTACTGCGGCCGGCCGCCTTCGCCTTGTACATAGCCGAGTCGGCATTGCGCAGCAATACGGTGCCATCCGCAGCATCGGTGGGATAGACCGAGATCCCGATACTGGCACCGATAAACAACTCAAGATCGCCCAGGCTGCAGCTGCGGTTCAGCGCCCCCAGCAGGCGATCAGCCAGGCGCGCGACCTCATCCAGATCCGGTACGTCTTCCAGTAACACCGCAAATTCATCGCCGCCCAGGCGGGCAATAGTGTCTTCACTGCGCAGTTCATGACGCAGGCGACGGGCGACCTCCTGCAGCAACTGGTCACCCACTTCATGCCCGAGGCTGTCATTAATATGCTTAAAGTTATCCAGGTCGAGATACAGCAGCACCATCATGTTGCGCTCGCGGGCAGCCTTTTTCAGCGCATGACTAAGCCGGTCGGAGAACAATAACCGGTTAGGCAGGGCGGTCAGCGGATCATGGTGAGCCAGGAACTCCATCTCCTGCTGAGACTCCTTAATCTGGGTAATATCAGAAAATACCCCGACATAGCTCAGCAGCTCGCCCTCTTCATCCCGCACCGCACTGATAGTCAGCCATTCCGGATAGATTTCGCCGCTTTTACGCCGGTTCCAGATCTCGCCCTGCCAGCTGCCGCTGTCACGGATGGCACGCCACATATCGTCATAAAATGCCTGGCTGTGGTGTCCGGACTGCAGCAGCGAGGGTTCACTGCCGAGCACATCCGATTCGCTATAACCGGTGATATCGCAGAAGGCCCGGTTCACCGCGATAATCCGCCCCTTGGTACTGGTGAGAATCACGCCCTCACGGGTGCTTTCAAACACGGCGGCGGTCTGGCGCTGCCAGAGCTCGGCGCGCTGGCGGGCAGTAATATCCTGGGCCAGCGACAACACGCCCGTGGTTTCCTGCTGCGGGTCCTGCAGCTTCACCCGGGTAATCTCCAGCAGCCGGGTGCGGCCATCGGCCAGGCGGATCTCTTCCTGGGTCTGCAGCGGCTTATCCTGCTGCAGGCAGAGCCGGTCGGTCGACTGGCTGCGGCTGACAAACTGCTGATCGGTCAGCAGTTTCTGCCACGGTTGTTCGGTCGCACCACTCTGGTCGTACTGAATCAGTTCGGCAAAGGTCCGGTTCAGGTATTTCAGGCATTGCTGCTCATCGTTCCACCAGATCGACAAAGGCGCATGATCCAGTACGGTCTGGAACTTCTGGCGTTCCAGGTCCAGGGCCTCGGTCTGTCGTTTCAGGGTATCGATATCGATAATTACCCCGGTCATCTTGGTCAGCTCGCCCTGCTCGTCACAGAGCACCGTAACCACGTCGCGGACCCAGATATAGCCATCGGCGGTCTGCATGCGGTATTCGAAGGTGTGGTTGCGCTTGCGCCGCGTCTCTTCAAGACAGAAATCGCGGGCCGTCGCACGGTCTTCCGGATGCACCAGCTCGGACCAGCTATCCAGGTCGGTCCAGTGGGACACCGGAATTCCCAGTAACTTTTCGGAATGGGGGGATACATAGCTGAAGCACTGGGCAGTGGTATCGTATTCCCAGCCAATCGCATTGGTATTCTCGACCAGGGAGCGAAAACGCATTTCATTCAGGCGCAGCCCTTCGATAGCGCTCTTTTCACCGTCGATATCACGGGTCATGCCGATCATGCGCCGGGGCTGCCCCCCCGCATCGCGGGACACTACCCGGCCGCGGTCGATAAACCACTTATAACGGCCGTCGCAGCAGCGCATCCGGTATTCACACTCATACTGCTCGCTGTCATCCTGCAGATGCTCCTGCAGGCGATCGAGGCAGGCCGGCAGGTCATCCGGGTGCAGCCGATTCACCCACTGCGCCCGGTGTGCCGAATGTTCTCTGGCCGGAAAACCCAGTAACTGCTGCCAGCGGGCCGAGTAGAAGGCCTTATCCGATGCGATATCCCAGTCCCAGACGCCGTCGCCCGAGCCATCGACTGCAAACTGCCAGCGCTGCCGGACACCATCCAGTTCCTGACTGGTCTCCACCAGCTGGGTAATCTCAACCACATAGCTGAGGAACTGCTGCGCCTCACCGCTGCCATCCCGCACAATCACCGTCTTATCGTAAAACCAGGCAACGGAACCATCATGGCGCAGAATGCGATAGGGCGACTGCTCCAGCCGCTCACACTGCGGATTGTCCAGTGCCCGCTGCAGTTTGCCGCAAACCCGGTCACGGTCGTCAGGATGCAGGCAATCCGCAAAACAGAGCACGCCGCCATCCGGCCGCTCCGGCTCTATGCCATAAAGCTGGCGGATATTGTCGGAGACATATTCCAGTGGCCAGCCAGCCTCATTCCTCCAACGGAACACCGCAACCGGCCCCTGACCGAAGAGACGGTGCTCCTCTTCCAGCATCTGGTAGGCCTCGACCCGCTGAGTGACATCCCGCAGCATCAGGATAAAGCCCGGCCCCGGGCTTTGCTGCGGCATTATTGAACACTCCAGGTGACGCAGCTGGCCGTCGGGGTAATGCGATACATCCTGCCTGACCACCTCACCCCGACTAACCCGTCGTTTAAGGTCTGGCTGGCGCAGCAGCGCTAATAGCGGATGGGCACTGAAGGCAAACAGGTTCTCACCCAGCAGCGCCCGTTGCGGGCTGCACCAACGCTGCATCAAACCGCTGGCATACTCGATCCGGCCATCCCTGTCCGTAATCAGTACGGCGGCATCATCCAGTGCCGCCACAACTTTCTCCATCGCCTGGCGCTGTGCCAGCTGCTGGTCTCGCTGCTTCAGTGCCAGTTGCAGCAACTTGGTGTACTGGGCCGGCAATCCCTTGATCAGGTCGTGACGGGTGACCAGTCCGGCCACCTGATCCTGTTCCATCACGATCAGCCGGCGGATATTCAACTGCTGCATACGCTGTTCCGCTTCCAGCAACGTGGCCCGGTGATCGATCGTATGCACCGGCGAAGTCATCTCCGCCCCCGCAGTTACCTGATCCATCGATACCGCCTGCAACAACAGCCGGGCGATATCCCGTTCACTGAGGATACCGACGACCTTGCCGGCATCGGTAACGATGCAACAGCTCAGGCGATGGCGGTGCATCAGCTGTACCACGTCACTCAGCGGCTGTTGCGCGTCCACCGTCTGTAACTGGCGGCTCATCACCTCAGACAGCGCACGCGGCGCCATAAAATGCGCCGCCGGCAGGTGCTGCAGAAAACTGCCCTCGTCGACGATCCCGATCAGATTTCCGTCATCATCCACCACCGCCAGATGACGGATGGTCTGCTCCCGCATCAGCAGATAGGCGTCCACCAGGCTTTCACTCTGATGGCAGACACAGACCGGAATGCTCATAACCTCCAGCGCCAGCAAGCTGGATGGTTCAGCCGCAGACTCCGCCAGTGCGACCAGGTCCCGCTCGGTAATCATTCCCTGCGGTACGCCATCCCGGCAGACCACGATCCCCGAGCTGTCACAACTCTGCATCAGTGCCAGCACAGAAGAGACCCGCGCAAGGGCATCAACCTGAGGGGGCCGGCAACTGATCATATCCAACAGCGAAGGGAGTGAAAGCAGGTCATTCGACGTCATGGAAGCAATCCGTAGGGTAGCGCACGCTCAGCGCGCTTTCCGAAAAAGGTCTCAAAAAGGGTACGCAATTTTTCTTAATTGATCAAAAGCGGAAGGAAGTGTGCCAGTTTGCCTTTTAAAAAGCCCGATACAGATCAACTGAGCCGACAGTTTATTTAAGGATTAATCAACAATTAGTTGTAGCAAGCTCTCCGCACAGCTGGATTGAATAAAGCCTGGGGGACTACTCGCCCGACAAAGCACCGCAGGTTTTCCACCGGCATAAAAAAATCGGGCACAAAGGCCCGATTCAGAGTTACAACAAGGAATCTATTTACCAGATTTTCTTATCACGGATCACAAACACTGAGCATTCGGCATGTCGCAGTACCTTCTCAGCATTTGAACCCAGCAGGTAACTGGACAGTCCGGGTTTACCTGCGGCCACCAGAATCACATCCGGCTTCAGCACTGCAGCCTCTTCCAGGATCTCATCGTAGATCACGCCATCACGGGTGTGGCAGCTGCCACGATAGGCCTCTGAAACATTCTGCTCAAAAACCTCAGATACCCGCTTCTTGACCTCACGGCGTATCTGTTTCACCACTTCGGTCGACAGCAGCGTAAAGCTGGAATTGTGGATTTTGGTCTGATCTACGTACAGAGCGTGAATCTTACCGCCATCACTGCCAAATAGCTGAGTAGCCACTTCAACTGCGCTGGCAAACATCTCTTCATGTTCGAGATCCAGCGGAATCAGAATATTGTTAAACACGTCAGATCCTTTAACCCATTACTTTATTCGGCAGCCACATCACGGCTTCAGGGAACAGCATGCACAGAATCAGTACCGACAGTTTAATCAGCACGAACGGCGTCACCGATTTATAAATATCCAGCATGGTCACCCCCGGCGGGGCTATACCTTTCAGATAGAATAGTGCAAAACCATAAGGCGGCGTCTGTACCGCGATCTCGATATTCAGAATCATCAGGATACCGAACCAGATCGGGTCATAGCCCAGCTCCACCACGATAGGCGTAAACAGCGGGGCACACATCAGTACGATAATAAACTCGTCGATAATGAAGCCCAGCAGCAGCATGATCAGCTGCAGCACGATAATCACACCCAGCGGCGGCAGCCCCAGATCTTCAGTGAAACCGGCCACCATATCCTGCACGCCCATCAGCAGATGGAAGTTACTGAACAGGGTTGCACCCATGATGATCCACATCGCGACACTGACCAGCATCGCCGTTTCCATACCGGCAGCCCGGAACATCCCAAAACGGAAACGCTTGAAGAAGAACGCCAGCAGAACCGCACCAACGACACCAATGGCACCGGACTCTGTCGGCGTGGCCATGCCACTGATGATGCTGCCCAGCACCGCAAAGATCAGCAGCACAGAGAACAGGCCATCACGCAGGGTCCGCATCTTCTCCTTCTGCGTCATGGTGGCTTCCTGGCCGGTACCCAGCGGGGCCCGTTCAGGGTTCAGCTTGCAGCTGACCACGATATAGGCGACCAGCATAAAAATAGTCACAACCGCCGGCACCAGCGCGGCCATAAACATCCGCCCGACCGAGTTCTGGGTAGTCGCCGCAAACATAATCATCGGTACGCTGGGCGGAATCAGTATTCCCAGGCCACCACCGGCCATAATCACACCCAGCGCCAGACGCTTGTCGTAGCCGCGCTGCAGCATCGGTTTCAGGGCGATACTGCCGGAGGTCATGATGCCGGCACCGATGATTCCGACCATGGCACCGATCATCGAGCAGACGCCCACTACGCTGATCGCCAGCGAGCCGCGCACCCGGCCGATAATCAGCTGGCTGGCGTTAAACATTGCATCACCAATACCCGAACGGGTCAGCAGCTGCCCCATATAGATATAGAGAGGGATCGCCAGCAGTACAAAACTGAACAGCGTCGATTCAAAGGTGCTCGGGACAATATTAAAGATCCCCTCACCCCAGGTAGAGTAACCCACGGCCATCGCGATGCCGCCCAGTGCCAGTCCAACCGGCGCCCCCAGGGCAAAGGAGACCAGGATGCATAACAGCAGGATGCCTGTCAGTACTTCAATTTCCATCTGCGTCAGTCTCCTCAGCACGTTCAATCAGATTCCGGCCCGTGATCAAATGGTAAAGGTCTTCCAGCATGTCACTGGAAAACTGCAGGATCATCAGGCTTGCGGCCACAATTAACATCATCCAGAAGTGATGCATCGGCGGTGACCATTCACTGAAGCGGCGGTAGTTAAACTCCACGGCCTCATTAAACTTCTCAGTGCAGATTAAAATCACCACCACCATAAAGAAGATGGCGAGAGAGCTGGACAGCAGATTAAAGACCCGCTTCGAATTGGCCGAAACGGCGATATAGAGGATATCCACATTGATATGGGCTTTTTTCTGCTGAGCGTAAGCCCCACCCAAAGCCGCAATATAACCTGCCATAAACAATGACAGGTCGTAGGCCCATACCGTTGGTTTATTCAGAAAGTATCGGGCAAAAACTTCAAATGCCACGACAAATGCCAGCATAGGCATCACATATGACACGCTTTGGCCAATAAAAGCCACAACGTGATTTACACTGGCGCAATAGGCCTTAAGTGTAGCGGTTATCATAATGCTATAGCCCTGAAATAAAAAAGGTAAAGGACAAGGCCCTTTACCTTTGATATTACCGGCCCCCTGAGACGGGACCCGGCAATACCTATTATATAGTTATAGGTCTTACTGTTTTTTCAGGATTTCAATCAGCTGCTTGCTGTACTTATCCTGAGAAGCGTATTCGTCCCACAGAGACTCACCCGCTTTAGACCATACGGCCTTATCGGCATCGCTAGGCACCGGGCTCCACTTCATGCCTTTGGATTCCATATCCGCAATCGCTTCAGACTCCCACAGGCGGGACTTAGTCATCTGCTCACGGGCGTGGACCGCAGTCGCAGCCTTAACGATCGCTTTCAGATCCTTAGGCAGCTTGTTCCATGCCTTCTGGTTAACGAAGACCGGCAGCACCTGAGCACCTGCCAGCGGCAGACGGTACATGTACTTAGCGACTTCGACGTGGTTACCGTCACGGTGATCGATCAGGTTAGAGCCGATAGAACCGTCGATAACGCCAGTGGCCAGACCGGTGTAGATCTCGCTCCAGGTCAGGGAGACAGGCGAAGCGCCCAGGTTACGGACGAATTTGCCGTATGCGCCCGGTGCACGCAGTTTCAGACCCTTGAAGTCTTCAACGGAGTTGATTGGCTTCTTGGTCAGCAGGTAAACCGGTGGCTGAATGTATGGGTCCAGCCATACCAGCCCCTGGGAGCCGTATGCGTCGGACAGTACCTTGTCAAAGCCTTTCTCGTGGAACAGAACACTCAGCTTGCCCACGTCAGCAGTACCACCTGGCAGGCCCACTTCAACGATACCCGCAGGCATTTCGCCGGCATTCATCGGCTGGAAGGTTGCACCCATCGTGATCAGGCCGGATTTCACCGCCCCCAGGATACCGCGGGTATCCACACCTTCACCGGCGTACATCATCTTCACTTTGATACGGCCACCGGACATCTCTTCGATGTTTTTCGCCAGGTTGCCATACACCTCGCCAAACGCGGTACCGCGCGTGTAGAGGTTAGCAAAACGCCAGTTGTGCTCTGCTGCAAAAGCAGATGAGATGCTACCCAGGCCCAGAGCCACGGCCAGTGAACCTGTTACCAACTGCTTCTTAACTTTGCCAAATACGTTCAGCATATTGTTTTACCCTTTTTAATTCTTTTTTGATCGCTGCTGAGGTGTCACCAAAATGACACCAAGACCAAATTAACAGAGGCTTTTGGCTTGTTACATCAGCCCCGACCTATGTAAAGGTTCACCCTAATCAAACTTTCTCTCACCCCATTAAAACCATTCAGAAATATGTCTGAACCGCCCCCCGATACGCTGTTTTTCAGCCCCGAACTTAAGACCAAAGTCGAACAGAAAATCATCAGACCCAGGCTCAGGAAACAGCGGTCCGGAATCGGAAAATTACAGATGGGTAGAAGAGCGCCTGTGAAAAAAGGCCGAAAAGTGAGGATCGGGCAAAAAAAGGCCCAGTATATAAGAAGATATATACCGGGCAAGACGGTCTAGTAACTAAACCTGAAGCAAGAAGACAATTAGCGGTGTTCCGCAACCAGTAACGCAACACCTCTGTCATCTGGCAGGGGCCATGATGGCAATGCCCTGCCGGAATCCAGCCCGTCGATAAACATAGGGAAGCAGCGGGGGCTGGAAGGTCAAACTCAGAACATCTCAGCCGCGACTTCGCGAATCACACGCACCAGCTCGTCGATATGCTCTTTCTCAATCGTCAGCGGTGGGGAGAAAGCAATGATATTGCCCATGGCACGAATCATCACGCCCTTGTCGTAGCAGGCTCCCTGGAAAGCACCACCGACCGGCTTGCCGCTGTCGGCAAACTGCACAGCACCGATCAGGCCATAGTTACGCACATCCACAACCTGCTCGATATCGGCCAGCGAATGCAGCGCGTCCTGCCAGTACTCACCGATTTCACCGGCAGCACGGGTCAGCAGTCCCTCTCGCTCGTAGATATCCAGCGTCGCCAGACCTGCGGCACAGGCTACCGGGCTCGCAGAGTAGGTATAGCCGTGGTACAGCTCGACACCACCCGCAGGCGTATGCTCGAAGATAGAGTCATGGATAAAGTCAGCGACGAATACCGCCCCCAGAGGAACGATACCGTTGGTGATACCCTTGGCAGATACGATCATATCCGGCACCACATCGAACTCGACCGCAGCAAAAGCAGCTCCCAGACGGCCCCAGCCGGTGATCACCTCATCGAAGATCAGCAGGATATCGTGCGCAGTACAGATTTCGCGCAGACGTTTCAGATAACCTTCAGGCGGCAGAATCACACCACCGGCACCACTGATAGGCTCAACAATCACCGCCGCGATGCTGTCAGCACCGTGGAATTTAATCAGGTTTTCCAGCGCTTCGGCGCGATCCAGGCCGTGTTCCGGCAAACCTTTGCTGAACGCGTTGTTTTCCAGGTCGAGTGTATGCGGCAGGTGGTCTACCGGCAGCAAAGTTCCGAAGCCGGTACGGTTCGGCGTCAGGCCGCCAACGGAGATACCACCGAAGTTTACGCCGTGATAAGCCATTTCACGACCGATCAGCTTGGTCTTGGTGCCTTTGCCACGGGAGCTCTGATAAGCCAGCGCGATCTTCAGGGCGCTTTCCACCGCCTCAGAACCGGAGTTGGCGAAGAACACCTTGTTCAGCGGATCAGGCGTATGCTGTATCAGACGCTCGGCAAACTCAAAGCCGATATCGTGGCCGAAGCTGAACGGTGACGTGTAATCCAGCTCATGAGCCTGTTTACCGATCGCTTCCGCAATTTCCGGACGGGCGTGGCCCGCATTGACACACCACAGACCTGCAGTTGCATCCAGAATTGTCTGACCCTTATCGGTATAACAGAACACACCTTCTGTTCTTTCAATAATACGAGGATTGGCCTTAAAAGCACGGTTCGGTGTAAAAGGCATCCAGAAGGCATCTAAGCTCTTATATTTTTTCATCTTTATTAACTACCGTAAGGGCGGAGATTCTTAAATAACAAATAGCGAACGCTGCAATAACAAGATACGAAAACCAGCAAAGGCTTTTTAAATATCATTCGGAAAGCCCCTGATAATATCTTTTCAGGTGTCATATTTTTCCGAAAAAACAACCGTTCGTCTTGTAGTTATAACCCTCGAGCGCTTTAAGGAAGCCAGCGTTCGAGCAGTCATAGAATTGACGGTAAAAGTATTAGAATCACCGCCAGCGAAAAATGCCCCGCTCTCCAACTAAACGTTTAGGGTCACCAAACAAAGTCCGTACAGAACTCTCAGCAGTCACCTCGAAAGCAGCGGCGCAGTAGCTGTTTAGGGCGCTTTGGGGGATACTAGGGCCTCTGCAGTATCCGCGGTGGTGATAGGTATTATGACTGTAAAAAACTACTCCCTGGGACAGGTTGGTGACTTCGAGATCAAGCAACTGAGGATCTTTAAGTCCGTGGTGGATAACGGTGGCTTTTCCGCTGCCGAGACCGAGCTGAATATCAGCCGCTCTACCATCAGTATCCATATTTCAAACCTGGAATCGCGCCTCAACCTGACGCTCTGTCGCCGTGGCCGTGGCGGCTTTGCCCTGACAGATGAGGGCCGGGTGGTCTATGAGATGACCAATAATCTGTTACAGACGCTGGAAGAGTTCCGCAGTGTCGTCAACGACCTCAGCAGCACCCCATCCGGCATGCTGCGCATCGCCCTCAGCGACGGCACCAGCCTGGACCCGCGAGGCCGCTTTCCGCAGATGATCAGCGATTTCTGCGCCAAAGCACCGGAGATCACCCTGCAGACCGATGTCGCCGCGATGGCCGATATCGAGCGCATGGTACTGAACGATGAAGTGGATATCGGCTTTATCCCCTATCACCGCAAGCTGGAAGGGCTGGAGTATATCCACCTGTACAGCGATGACTGCCACTTATACTGCGGCCAGACCAACCCGCTGTTCGCCCTCAGCGAAACCGAGCTGACGGATGAGGTGGTCAATCAGTACACCGCCATCGAACCGGGACTGAAGCCGAATGAACAGGCCACCGAGCAACTGTCACATATGAGCCTGAAAGCCACTGCCTATTTCTATGAAACCCGGCTGGCGATGATTCTCTCCGGTAAATTTATCGCCTTCCTGCCGGAAGCCCTGGCACAACCCTATGTCGAGCAGGGCGTGATCAAGGCGATCGCTAAGGACGCCCGTTTCTATCACCTCGGCGTAGCGGCGATCGTGAAAAAAACCACCCAGCCGCATAAAGCCAAAGAGCTGTTCCTGCAGTCGGTCCACAGCGTTATGGACGCCTGAGCGTCAGCCATAAAAAAGGCTCCCGCGGGAGCCTTTTCTGTTACAACCATCTGCGCTTAAGCGGCCTGCCCGGCCGCGTTGCCGGAACCGGTCTTATCCGCCACTTTATCGCAGATATAGTTGCCGATCGGAATGGCCGAGGTCGCAGCCGGTGATGGCGCATTGCAGACATGCAGGCTGCGCGCACTTTCAGCAAACAGGAAATCATGCACCAGCGAGCCGTCTTTCATCACGGCCTGGGCACGGATTCCGGCCGGGTAGGCTTCCAGATCAGACAGCTTCAGTTGCGGGCAGTATTTCTGCACGGTTTTCAGGTAGCCGGGCTTCCACCAGGAGTTTTTGGTTTCGACCAGGCCAACCCTGAAGTTCGCCTTCAGCACCTTCCAGAATCCGGAGAAAGTCACCATATCCCAGATGTCGCGCAGGCTGATATTGAGCTTACCGTAACCTTCACGCTTCCAGCCCTGCACCGCATTAGGCCCGACCGTCACCGAACCATCGATCATCCGGGTCAGGTGCACACCGAGGAACGGCAGGTCCGGATCAGGAATCGGGTAGATCAGGTGCTTCACAATATTGTTGTAGTGCGCCGGCAGGCGGTAATACTCGCCGCGGAACGGGATGATCTGAAAATCAGTTTCAATCCCCAGCATTCGCGTTGTGCGGTCGGCCATCAGGCCAGAGCAGGTGATCAGGAAGCGGGCGCGCACAGCATCCGGCTTACCGTTGCTCATGACACTGACGGTCACATCCTCAGCGCTTTCACTCAGACCGACCACTTCGGTATTGAGACGGGTCACACCGCCCATCTCCTCGAAGCGCATCGCCATCGCCGTGGTCACCTGCTGATAGTTGACGATACCGGTATCTTTTACCAGGATGCCGCCAACCCCGACAATATTCGGCTCCAGCTCTTTCAGCCGGGCTTCGTCGATCAGCTCGACCTCGATACCGTTCTGCTGACAACGCTCATACAGTGCCAGCATCCGCTCTTTCTCGACGCTGTTGGTCGCCACCAGCAGCTTACCGCACTGGTCGTAGGCTATATCGTTCTGCTGGCAGAACTGAATGGTTGCCGCCACACCCTCTTTGCAGAACTTTGCCTTCAGGCTGCCCGGAGCATAGTAGACACCGGCATGAATCACGCCGGAGTTATGGCCGGTCTGATGCTTGGCATAGAGGCCTTCCTTCTCAATCAGGATGACTGATTTTTCCGGGTGGCGCTGCTTCAGCTGCCAGGCAGTAGACATACCGACAATGCCACCGCCCACAATTACGTAGTCATATACCATCTCTGAAATCCTGCTTTTATAGCGGCTATTCCGGCGCCTAAAAGCAGGCTGCCGAATCAGATCAATTCATTCCGGTTATCGCCAGAATACAACAAAGCCAGACCCGTTTAGGAGTCCGGCTTTTTATCCTCCGGCCTGTCTCAAAGCGACAGGGCCAGCGTCTTACTTGGTGAAGTGGCCGCGCTGGCGCAGCAGCTCACGTTCCAGGCCATCATGGGCAACAAACTTGTCGCGACCGTGCAGCCAGCAATGGTTCTGAACCACCAGCATTGCGCCCACCGGCACGCGCACATTGACGCAGTTTTCATCGGATTCCAGAGACTCGCCCATGGCATGCAGATAGAGGCCCTGCGCCATATTCTGTGGCTCAGCGAACTGGTCGATAAACAGCATATGTGGTTTACCGTTCTTATCTTCCTCGAAGAAGATCGGGTGCTGGATCTTGTACTCGATATTCTTGCTTGGAGGCGCGCCCCACTGGATGTCCTGCTTCGCCAGCGGATGACGGTAGAAACGATCCAGATCCTGCCAGTCATCGACGTGCAGCAGCAGGGAATCACCGCCTTCCATGTTTTTCTCCACCATCTTCATCATCAGCACGAAGTCGGTGCGTTCGTCGACGTAAGTACCGTCGTTGTGCAACTCCATGCGGCGGTGTGCCTTACGCAGGTAGCTGTCGCTGCTGTCCGTGTTACGCACGGTGAAGCGGGCGTAGTACTTGCCGTACATCGCATCGAAGTTTGGAATACCGATCAGGTGGGAAACCGCAGTGGACAGCTTAACGTTGAAGTCAGTCACTTCTTCGACTGGCTGGCCTTCATACTGCAGCATGAACGCGCCGGTCGCGCGGTCCTGCATGATGTCGTTGAGGCACTTACCGAGGGTCATATTGCAGGCCCGGTCCAGAGCATCGGCGATGGCGAAGCGCAGGAACGGTTTGTACTCCAGCGCCTGGACAGGCCACTCAGCCGACGCTTCTTCAAACGCTTTCAGCGTTTCTTCAGTCAGTGTCACAACCTGCAGGCGTTTGGTAGCTGCAAACGGGTTGACGCTAAAGCCGGAGTAAGCCGGGGACAACTGCTCAACGGTCGACATCTTATTTTCCTCACACTGAATTTATTGTTCGACTTGATAGGAGCCAATAATGTCGACATTTTTAACTTATGTCAACGTTTTAATTATTCAACGTCATTTAACAGAAATCTCGTCTTAACGTAGAATGGGCTCATCCTGATTAGAGACACAGCGTTATGCCATCCACTGCGACAGCTGCCCCTGGCAGTGACAACTCTGCCGGCCTGGTACTGGGCCAGCTTAAGGACGATATTCTGACCGGATTTTTCAGCCCCGGTGAGAAGCTGAAGATGACCACCCTGAAAGCGCGCTATCAGGTCGGAGTCAGTCCCCTGCGCGAGGCGCTGTCCCAGCTGCTGGTCGAACAGCTGGTGGTGGTTGAGAATCAGCGCGGCTTTAAGGTTCACCCGATCTCACAGGCGGAGATGCAGGATATCTATCAGACCCGTTCGCATATCGAGGCACTCTGTGTCGTCCAGGCGATAGAGAACGGCGATGACGCCTGGGAAGCCGGTATTGTGGCGGCGGCGCATCAGTTGAAAAAATCGGCCAGCCTGCTGGAACAGTCGGAAGCGGACCTGCACCGCTGGGAAGCACTGCATCAGGCCTTCCATACTGCCATCGCCCGCGGCTGCCAGTCACCGAGCCTGCTGCATGTGCGCCGCTCGCTGTACGAGAAAGCCTCGCGCTACCGTAACCTGTGGTTGAAACAGAATATGATCGACGGGGTGGTGTTTGACGCTAACCAGAAGGATCACAACGATCTGGTGGATGCGGTACTGGCGCGGGACAGCGACACCGCCGAGCGGCTGATCAAGGAACACCTGCTGGCGCCCTACCGTGCGCTGAAGAATTTCGTCTACTGATCAGACCGGCAGCGTTCAGCCAGACATAAAAAAACCGGCGCTGGATGCGCCGGTTTTTTGTTTCAGGCCTGACTCAGTAACGGAAACGGTTGAGCTTATTCTCCAGCTCCTTAATCAGGTCAAACAGGCGCCCGCTTTCACGGTTGACCTCACCGGCGCCGACCGACAGTTCATCCGCAGTGTCATTGATGGTGACAATGCTGCGGGAGATATCCTCGGATACGGTGCTCTGCTCATCGGCGGCCGTAGCGATCTGGCTGGTCATATCATTGATGCGGGAGATCGCATCCACCACCGAATCCAGGTGATGGGCGGCATTCTCCGCCCGCTCGATACAGTTACTGGTGTAACTCTGGCCATTTTCCATCGCACTCTGGGCCTGGCGGGAGCGCTCCTGCAGCTGTTCGATCAGCGCCTGAATCTCGGTGGTGGAGTTCTGGGTCTGGGAGGCCAGGTTACGCACCTCATCAGCGACCACCGAGAATCCGCGACCCTGCTCGCCGGCCCGGGCCGCTTCAATCGCCGCATTCAGTGCCAGCAGGTTGGTCTGCTCGGAGATCCCGCGGATCACCTCGACGATCTTGCCGATATTCTCACTGTCCTGCGCCAGCTGATCCATAATGCCGCCGGCCTGGGTCATCTCCGTCGCCAGCTCACGGATGGAGTCGACCGAGTGATAGACATTGCTGGAGCCTTGTTCCACCGCCGACTTGGCATCAGTGGCCGCGGCGGAGGTATCGGCCGCGCTCTGCGCCACCTGGGTGGCCGATGCCGACATCTGGTTCATCGCCGCCGCGACCATCTCGATCTCCTGCTGCTGACGCTGCACCCGGCTATGGGTCTGACTGGAGATTTCGGAAGTCCGGTTAGCGGTCTGTTCCACCGAATCCATCTCGGCGGCAATATCCTTGACGATACTGTGAGTTTTCTCGACGAAGGCATTGACCCCGTTGGCCAGATCTCCCACCTCATCACGGCGTTCCAGATTCAGACGTCGGGTCAGGTCACCGTCACTGGAAGCCAGTTCATGTACCCGGCTGGCGGTCAGGCTGATCGGCGCTGCAATACCGCGCGCCAGCCAGCCCAGCAGGACCACACCCAGCACGGCAATCACGCTGCCAATCAGGGTCTGCCGGGTCAGGGCTGCGCTGAAGTTATCGGCCAGCACAGCTTCGGTTTCGGCCACACCGGCCAGTACCACCGATTTCGGCAGGCGGATCACCACTCCCCAGGATTCGCGCACCTCCGGCAAGCGTATAGCGGCCAGGCTGATGTAGCTGGCATCCTGCTGGATAATCAGGTCCCCACCGCTTTTCAGCTGGGAAGCAAACAGCGTGAGTTCATCCGCCGCCAGCTTTTTACCGATCATTGACGGGTCTGCGGAGTGTCCGGCTACCAGCCCGTCACTACTCAACACCAGTACTTCGCCACTCCCATTGTATAGGCGGCTTGCCGCCTGGCTGGCAATCTCCTGAATATAGGCCAGCGCCAGGTCTACCCCGGCCATACCGTAGTAACGGCCATCCACCATCAGCGGCATGGTAATAGAGGTGCCGACCATCTGCTGCCCCTGCATCTCCCAGGTATAAGGCTCAACCAGGCAGTTGCGCTGCTCTTTCAGCGGGCAGTTATACCAGTAAGCACCGGCCGGATCGGTCGCCTCAAAGACATTCTTCAGGTTAAGCGGGCGCAGCGCCAGGGTATCCCCCGAACGGGACCAGTACGGTGCATACTGGCCGTTTTCAAACGTATGACTTTCGCCCTTATGGCTGGCATCCTCGCGGTCGACTGCATTGGGCTCCCAGGCCACATAAGTGCCGATCACCGAACGGTTTTCCGCCAGGATACCGCGCAGGTAACGACTGAAACGCTGACGCTCCAACGCGACCAGATCGTTTTCACGGATATAGGTCTGGGCGGCCTGGCGGATACCCTTCGCCACCGCCAGAGATTCGCCCAGACGCTGACTGATGCGGCTGGCTTCAAGCCGGGCCACAGCCTGAAGTCCGAACTCGGCTTTCTGCCCCAGCTGCTCGGTCGTCAGCGCCGTGACCTCATCTTTGGTGCTGTGACTGGCAATCGTGGCATAGATCAAAGTCGCGGCAAGGGCCGCGAGCAGACAGAGCGCCGAAACGGCGGCAATTTTGTTGCGGATGCTTGTCAGCATTTCAGTTATTCCCTTGTCAGACAGGCTGATACGGTCTTCACCTGCACTTATAGTTATTATGCTCGGGGCTGTAACAACTGCGTGCCTATCCCACGCACCCCGCCCCCTTTATATCAGCTGAGCGCCTGAACCCCGTACCTGAATACTAGACTTTAATCGCATAAGGTAGCAGCCCAAACCTATAAAAAAAGAATACTTTTCCCTTACATTTTAGTGGCTTAAGCAGATATATGCTGACGCAGCCTGATATTTTTGACTTCGTCCACGGCAGGCGTTCGCTGATCCCCGTGGTTAGAGCCAGCGATCAGAAGCGGGGCTTTCGATGTTTTGTTTGGATCGCAGCGCCATCCTCCGGCGATTGGAACGTCCTTGCAGGAGGATCAGAATGAGGTGTTTAAATCACAGCAGCTGATCAAAAAAACATCAGCTCCGACTGGAATCGGTCATATTCAATAGCTACCCTTACCTCTCCATGCACCCGATTAACTATAAAAAACGAGCCGGATTCTGGGCGCTGATTGCCCCTCAGATAAAGGCGAAAGGGATAACGTTATGGCCAGAGTAGACCAGTGTCGACAGTGCGCGGACGTTCTGAACAGGCAACCATTTGGATCCCCCTCCGGGTTGGCTCAGACGCGACAGCATTATAACTGCACCACCTATCGCTGTTCCGGCTGTGGTAGCCGCCTGCAGCAGCGGCATGTACCGCACGGCTGGGCGATCAGCCGACGATAACCGACCAGCAAGTCCCGGGGCCTGTCAGCGCAGTCTGGCCCTGTTCTATTCCGCCCGCGCCAGTCTCGAGCGCTCCGGCTTGCAGGCCAGCACCACTGCCAGCAACACCACCGCCGAACCCAGCAGCATCTGCAGTGTCATCACCTCGCCAAACCAGAGCCAGCCCAACAGCGCCGCCGCTGGCAGATAAAGGTTGAACACTCCGGCCAGCAGGGTAACCGGCAGCGTCTTGAAGGCCCGGGTCCAGCCAAAGTTAAACAGAGAGCCAAACAGCGCGGCGATAGTCAGCAATAATGCCGTATCCATCGTCACCGGCTGCCACTGCCACAGGGCCACCGGGGCAAAGCCGATCGCGGTCAATGCCGCCAGCCAGAACATCAGGGCCCCGGAGCTCTGTTGCTGGCCGTAGTGGCGCGTCAGTACATTCATCAGCCCCCAACAGGCCGTGCCGAGCAGCGCCGCCGTAATCGCCAGCAGGTCAGGCTCGACGCCGTGACTGAAGTCCAGCATCAGCAACACACCGGCAAACCCCGCCGCCACCGCCAGGTAGCGCTGGACGCTGTTGCGTTCCCGGAACAACAGGCGGGCAAACAGGATCGAAAACAGTGGCTCCAGAAAAAAGATCGCCACCGTCAGCGACAGAGGCAGTTTCGACAGGCTGAAGATAAAGCTGCCGGTGCCGATCAGGTTCAGGATCATCCGGGTGCCATAGATGCTGTTCAGGCGAAAGCCTTCAAACCAGCGAAACTGCAGCGCCAGTGGCAGCAACAGCAAAGCCCCGAACAGCCAGCGCAGAAAGATTGTCTGCATCGGCGGCAGGTCACCCAGCGTAAACTTAAGCGTCACATCCAGCGCCACATTAGACATCACCGCCAGTGCCGCCCAGAACAATCCCTGCTGTGTATCCCTGATGCTGAGTGCTGTATTCACGCTGTTCTCTCTGACCCATAGCTCGATTAAAAAACGGCGCTATTGTTGCGATAGACAAGCCCTCGCTCAAACGATTAAATTAGCTCTCTTTGCCTCAGTTTTTCTCATACCAAATGAAACAGCTGCCACCGCTAAATGCACTCAAAGCCTTTGCTATTGCCGCCGAACAACTCAGCTTTACCCGTGCCGCTGACCTGCTGAATGTCAGCCAGGGCGCCGTCAGCCGTCAGGTGCGCCTGCTGGAGGAACACCTCGGCGTGGAGCTGTTCCAGCGCCACCACCGCAGCCTCAGCCTGACCCCGGAAGGCCACCTGCTGGCCCAGGAGCTGGCACCGGCCTTCAACCGTATCTCGGCCGTGGCCGATACCCTGCGCAGCCAGTCACGGCCGCTGCGGATAAAAGCCGCCGCCACCCTGACCAATCGCTGGCTGCTGCCACGGCTGCATGACTTTGAATCCCGCCACGCGGGCAAGGTACAGCTGGCGACGGTACGTACGCCGGTGAATCCGATCGAGGTGGGGTTCGATGCCGCGTTGATCTACTGCCCCGGTCCGCCGCACACGCCGCTGCCGGGCAGCGAACTGCTGTTCGAGGAACTGATGATGCCGGTATGTAATCCACTGTTGCTGGATGATCCGGAAAAGCCGCTCAGCATGGAGCAGTTCCTGCGCCTGCCGATTCTCTGGAACCACGCCGAGGGACGTGACTGGCAGCAGTGGAGCGCCGCGCTGGGCATCTCAGAACTGCCCGAACCCAGCCTGATCTTCGATACCGATACTGAAGCGATGCAGGCAGCCATCAGCGGCCATGGTGTCTGTCTGTCCAACCTGAGTTTTATCAGCCGCGAGCTGAGCGAGGGGCAGCTGGTATCGCCGATCGATACCCCGCTGGTGGCAACCGGCCACTATTACTGGGTGGTGAATCCCCAGAGCCTGAAGAAGTCTCTGCTGGAACAGTTTCACCACTGGCTCTGCGAACAGGCCGCAGCGTCGATGTGGATTACGGAAGAGGAGGAGGAAACGGTCTACCCGGCGGCGAACCACCGGGCAGACTGACGGGGCTTCAGAACATCAGACCCGGAACTGGGACACCAGCTGACTCAGCTCGCTGGCCAGACGGGCCTGCTGGCCGGAGTTGTCGGCCACCTGAGTGGAGACATTGTTGACCTCGCTGGCCGCAGCATGGATATCGCTGATATTGCGGTTAATATCCTCCGACACCTGATGCTGCTCTTCCGCGGCACTGGCAATCTGGTTGGTCATATCATTGATTGCCTGCACCGAGGCCTCAATCTCTTCGAAGGCGTGACGCGCCTGCCCCGAATAGGCCACCGCCTGCTCCGACTGATCCAGGCTGGCGGTCATGTTATCCGCCACCTGCGAGGTCCGGCTGTTAAGCTGGTTCAGCAGGTTGTTGATCTCTTCGGTCGAAACCTGGGTGCGCTGGGCCAGGCCGCGCACCTCATCCGCCACCACCGCAAAGCCACGACCCTGATCACCGGCACGCGCCGCTTCAATGGCCGCATTCAGGGCCAGCAGGTTGGTCTGGTCGGCAATATCGCGGATCACATCGAGGATGGTGTTGATATTCTGGGTCTCACTCTCCAGCTGGCGGATAAACTCCGCCGACTGCTCGACGGTGCCGCGCAGCTGCTCAACGCTGTTTACCGTCGCCAGAATCACCTCTTTACCGTCGCTGGTCGAACGCTGGCCGGTTTCGGCAGCCGTGGCCGTTTCGACACAGTTACGCGCCACTTCGTTCGCCGCTGACGCCATCTCATTCACCGCAGCCACCACCATCTCAACCGCCTGCAGCTGCTGATCGCTGGCACCGCTCATATTTCCGGCACTGCTGCGGGCGCTTTCCGCCACCTCGGTCACCTGAATCGCACTCTGGTTGATCTGGCCGACCAGACGCTGAATCGAATCCAGGAACTGGTTAAACCACAACGCCAGCTCTCCGGTCTCATCCCGGCTGATAATATCCAGACGGCGGGTCAGGTCACCTTCGCCCTGGGCGATCTCCTTCAGGCCGTTCTTAACCTGGTTGATCGGATTGACGATCAGCCCGGCCAGATAGAACGCCGCAAACATAAACAGCACCACCAGCAGCAGACTGGCGATTACGATCATCCAGGTCATGGTTACGGCGGAGGCGTAGATCTCCCCGCGTTCCATCAGGCCGATGAACTTCCAGCCCAGATCCGGCGAAACAAAGACGCTGGCTTCATAGGCCTTACCGTTCAGCTCGACCGAAACCCCGGCACTGTCGGTTCGTGCCAATGTCGCATAGGCAGCCCCCTCCAGTGCCGAGATCTGCTTGAAGTTGTTGTCCGGGTTAGTCGGGTCAACAATGATATTTCCATTGTCCTCCACCAGCATCAGGTAGCCGGTTTCGCCCAGCTTGATCTGCCTGACGATATCGGTCAGCTTCTTCAGCGATACATCCATCGACATGACGCCGACCTGACGGCCGCTGCGGTCCTGCAGCGTTTTGACCGTGGCAATATAAGCAGCATCGTCAGCCGCCCAGTAATAGGCATCGGTGGTCAGGGTCTGGCCCGGGCTGGCCATCGCCTGCTTATACCAGGGACGCTGGCGCGGGTCGTAATTGCCGAGATCGGTAATCGGCCACTGGATATAGCCACCGTCCTCGGTGCCCATATAGACGTAGGAGAGGTCTGGGTGAGCCTGACCAAACTGGTCGAAACGGCTGAAAATCTCCTGCTCCAGCCGGCTGTTTTGCAGCGGTGTCATCGGGGCCGTTGGCTTGTCGACATACTTGGCCAGCGAATCGTCGAGACGCTGCATCACTGGCATCGAAGCCAAGTATTCAACGTTCTCCGCCATGCCCTTAAAGTACATCGAAAAGGCATTATCGACCTGCCGGATCTCCCGGTTGCTGGCATCGAGAAACTCCGCATACGCCTGCTCCCGCGTCTGATTGATCGAAAACGTCGAGACCAGTAAGACCGGCAGCAGCGTTGTCAGCATAAATGCCAGTGCCAGTTTTTTCCTGATAGTCATGCCACTCACCCCATCTACAAATCGAAGCCAGAACATCTGGATTATTGTTGTAGCGCGGAGATTACTTAAAAAAACCGGGCTTGGCCGTCTAAGACCTTAGTATTGTCGCAATCAGTCAATCGACGTGCGCAAAACGACACTTTCTGGTGGTTGGATAAGCCGCTGTTAAGCCCGCTCCGGCTGCTCTACAATGAGGCGCTCAAGTTCGAGGAGTTAGCCCGTGGAACGCATTACTATCTCGCTGGATGACGATCTGGCCGCCCAGTTTGACCAGTACCTCAATCAGCGCAGCTATAAGAACCGCTCAGAGGCGATGCGCGACCTGATCCGCGAGAAGCTGGAAAGCGAGCGCCTGAAACAGTCTGAACAGGGCGATTGTGTCGGCACCCTCACCTACGTCTACAATCACCACGAACGGGAACTGGCCGCGCGCCTGACCCAGGCCCAGCATCACCACCATGACCTGGCCAGTTCCACCCTGCATGTCCACCTCGACCATGACAACTGCATGGAAACCGTAGTGGTGAATGGTCCGATCGGCCGGGTACGCGAGTTCGCCGACTCGGTGATCTCCCGTCCCGGTGTACGCCACGGCCAGCTTTACGTCGTACCGGTCGACGTCGAGGACAGCCATCACGAGCACAGCCACAGCAGTGGCAGCGCCCCGCGTCACAGCCATATCAAGCCCCAGACCTGAGTGTCCGCTGCCCGGAGGAGCTCCCTCCGGGTTATGTCCGCGCCTCCCTGCCGCTAATTCACAGGCACAATAAGCACCGTCCCATTTGCCTGAATCCTGCCTTTGTAATACTCTGGCAGACCAATTTCATACAAAATATTATTTCTTCATACTTATGATCAGACGGATCTGCCACGCGCTCCGCCAGTCCTTCGGCGGCCTGTTGCTTACTACCCTGCTGGCAACACCTGCCCAGGCCCACTTTCAGGAGCTGATTCCGGACAGCGATATCGTCAGCTCACCGGCCCAGCGCCAGCTGGGACTCAGCCTGACCTTCACCCACCCGATGAGCGGCGGCCCGGCGATGGCGATGGCCAAACCGAAACGCTTCGCCGTCCTGACCGGTGGCGAACAAGTCGACCTGCTGGATAGCCTGGACAGCACCCAGGTGGACGGCCAGGCAGCCTATCGCAGTCAGTACAGTATCCAGCGTCCCGGCGACCACACTTTCTTCGTCGAACCGGCCCCCTACTGGGAGCCTGCCGAGGGCAAGATGATCATCCACTACACCAAGGTCACGGTGGATGGTTTTGGCGGTGAGTCTAACTGGCAGCAGGATCTCAACCTGCCGGTGGAGATCAGCCCGCTGGTACGCCCCTATGGCCTCTGGAGCGGCAACCTGTTCCGCGGCATCGTCAAGCAAGATGGCAAGCCGGTGCCCTTCGCCGAGATCGAGGTAGAGTGGCGTAACGATGGCAGCCTGACCGCTCCGGCCGATCCTTATGTCACCCAGGTAATCCTGGCCAATGCCAACGGGGAGTTCAGCTACGCCATGCCACGTGCCGGCTGGTGGGGCTTTGCTGCGCTGGTCGAGGCTGAACAGCCGATGCTCAATCCGGCCGGAGAGGAAGTGCCGGTGGAGCTGGGCGGGCTGATCTGGGTTCATACCCGCGATATGAAATAGCTCCGTACTGATAGCCCCGAACTAACCCGGAACACCCCAAAAGATCAGGAGAGAGCAATGGCCCATATCCCAGACGGCGTCCTCAGCGCCCCGGTACTGATCAGCGGCGCAGCCCTGACCATCGGCTTTACCGCCGTGGCCCTGAAGCGGCTGGACTACGACCGCATCCCCCAGGCGGCGATGCTGGCGGCGGCCTTGTTTATCGCCTCACTGGTGACCATCCCGGTCGGGGTCAGCAGTGTGCATCTATTACTGAACGGCCTGATGGGACTGATGCTGGGCTGGGTAGCGGTCCCGGCGATTCTGGTGGCCCTGACCCTGCAGGCGATGTTTTTCGGCTACGGCGGTCTGATCGTGCTGGGCGCCAACACCCTGAATATGGCGCTACCGGCGCTACTCTGTGGCGCCATCCTGCTACCCTGGCTAAAGCGTAGCGGCCATAACCGCGGCTTTATGATCGGTGCCTGTGCCGGTGCCATCGGCGTCGTCGGTACCGCCCTGATGGTCGGTCTCTCCCTCGCCTTCAGCGGCGACGCGCTGATTCCGGCCGCCAAAGTGGTTGCCGCCACCTACCTGCCGCTGTTGCTGGTGGAAGCCGCCGTCACCGGCGCCATCGTCGGCTTCCTGCAGAAGGTTGCACCGCATATCCTCAACCAGCCGGTCCCACAGCATGCCTGAGATCCGCCGCCTTTGCGGCGCTGCCCTGACAGCAGCGCTGCTGCTACTGAGTCCCGGCGCCCAGGCTCACCTGCTGAAGCTATTTGCCAGCGCCGAGAACGGCCAGATCAGCGGCTACGTCTATTTCAGCGGCGGTGCCAAGGTGCAGCAGGCAGCAGTCAATATCAGCGATAGCAGCGGCGCGCTGCTCGGTGAGCTGAAAACCGATCCTCAGGGAGCCTTCAGCTACCGCAGCCAGAAGCCGGTCGATCACCTGATCAGCGCCAGCACCCTGGATGGCCATGCCGCCACCTGGACCATCAGCGCCGCCGAACTGGGCGGCCAGGCAATATCCGCTAACCCGGCGAACAGCGCCGCAGCGGCCACTGCCAGCCGGGATAATCTCGACCAGCGTATCGAAGCCGCCGTTGCCCGTCAGGTGCGCCCCCTGCGCGAAGCGATCGAACGGCAGCAGGAGAAGGCCCGGCTGCAGGATATCTTTGGCGCCCTCGGTTATATCGCCGGCCTCGCGGGCCTGGCCCTCTGGTGGCGCAGCCGCCAGCCAGCAACCAAGCAGGACTGACAGCACCCGCCGCACAGCTGCAGCCAACGGGCGCTTAGGGCATACTGGAAGCTCCTCTACGCCAGATATGTCAGCCAACGATGGACCCGTTAAAGCAGCTAATCTCCGATGACCCCAGCCACAGCCACCTGATGGAGCTGCTCGCCAGCCTCTGCCAGGGCGCTATCGCCGTCGATCAGGACGCCAATATTGTCTGGCTCAGCGATGCCTACCGCGAGCTGATGGGGCTGGATGCCAACCAGCCGGTAGTGGGCGAACCCGTCACCTCGATACTGCCCACCAGCTATATGCCCCGGGTGGTGAAAAGCGGCAAACCCACCTTCGTCGACCTGATGCAGATTAACGGCCGCTGGTGCGTCGTCACCCGGCTGCCACTGCGCAACGCCGACAACGAGATTCTCGGCGCTGTTGGCTTCGTCTTCTACGACGATCTCGACAGCATCCAGCCACTGTTTGATAAGTTCGCCCGCCTGCGGCGCAAGTTCGAGCATGAGAAACTGCTGCGCCCGTCGAAGTACGCCCTGGCCGACCTGATCGGTGAATCGGAGCAGATGCGCCAGCTACGCCGCCAGGCCGAGCGCGCCGCCCAGCTCGACACGACGATCCTGCTACTGGGCGAGACCGGCACCGGCAAAGAGCTGTTAGCACAGGGCATTCACCAGGCCTCGCCGCGCCGCCAGGGGCCTTTCGTCGGCATCAATATGGCCGCACTACCGGAATCACTGGTCGAAGCCGAACTGTTCGGCACCGCGCCCGGCGCCTATACCGGGGCCGGACAGCGCGGGCGCACCGGCAAGGTCCAGCTGGCCGACGGCGGCACCCTGTTTCTTGATGAGATCGCCGAGATGCCGCTGGCGATGCAGGCCAAGCTGCTACGGGTATTGCAGGAACGCGAAGTCGAAGCCCTGGGCTCCAACCGGCTGGAAAAAGTCGATGTCCGGGTGATCGCCGCCACCGCCAAGGATATGCGCCAGCTGGTGGACAAGGGCGAGTTCCGCGCCGATCTTTACTACCGCCTTAATGTACTGCCGATCACCCTGCCACCGCTGCGTCAGCGCAGCAGCGATATCCCGCAGCTGAGCGAACATATACTGCGGCAGATCCAGCATGAGACCCAGCTGCCACCGCTGGTGCTGTCCGCGTCCGCGCTGCAGTGGTTGCAGCAATACGCCTGGCCGGGCAATGTGCGCGAGCTGCGCAACCGGCTGGAGCGCGCCTGCGTGATGGCCGAGGGTGAACAGATCGAAGCGGCCGACCTGGGCGCCCAGGATGATCTGCCGACACCGCTACCGGAACAAAACAGCCGTCCGGCCAGTCTTAAGAACCGCCAGCAAAAGGCCAGCTGTGAAGCGATCTTCGAGGCGATCGATGCCTGTCACGGCAATAAAACCCTGGCCGCCAAGCAGCTCGGGATCGGCCGCGCTACCCTGTATGAACAGCTGAAGAAGTGCCAGAACTAACCCGATACCGGACAATGTGATGCCCGATATGCCACAACAGCCCGACAGCCCCTCAACCGATCCGTCCGGCAACCTGAACGACAATGAATTTCTCGCCGGACTGCGCAGCCAGATGCTGAAATTCGCCCTGCTGCAGCTGGGCGATCAGCACGAGGCCGAGGACGCCGTACAGGAAGCCCTGGCTGGGGCACTGAAAAATGCCGACGCCTTTGCCCGCCGCGCCGCCCTCAAGACCTGGGTGTTCGCTATCCTCAAGCATAAGATCGCCGACAGCCTGCGCCAGAAACAGAAATTCGCCAATGTCTCACCGCTTTTAAGGGATGACCAGGACGAGGCCGCCGAAGATGCCCTGCGCTTTGACGACAAGGGTCGCTGGCACCGCAGCGAACGCCCGAACCGCTGGCAACAGCCGGAGCAAACCGTCGAGGACAGCCACTTCTGGCGCACCTTCGATGCCTGCCTCAACGGCCTGCCGGAAAAGCAGGCCCGACTGTTTATGATGCGCGAGTTTATCGAGCTGAGCAGTAACGAGATCTGCCACAACGAAGCAATCAGCCAGTCCAACCTGCATGTGATTCTCTACCGCGCCCGGCTGCGGCTGCGCGACTGCCTCGACAGTCGCTGGTTTAACAAGGAGCCAGCCTCATGATGAACTGTAAACAGGCCACCCGGATGCTGTCGGATGCTCAAGAAAGGCCCCTGACACTGAAAGAGCGCAGCACGCTGAAACTGCATCTGATGATGTGTTCCGGCTGCCGTAACTTCGGCGACCAGATGCAGAGCCTGCGTGGCTTTGCCCGCGATTACAGCCACAAACCCGGCGACGGCGATCCATCCGAGTGAGTGACCGCTCATAAATTTTCAGTTTTCTTTCACCCGGCAGTGTAAGAATTCCCCCATTGCGCCGACTAATGACAAAACGGATCGCAAGACAGCGCTGTCCGCCATCGAATTCAGGAGTACTTGATGTTAGCCACCCTACCACTGCTGGAAGTCAGCGATTTCCCGTCGATCCGCCGCGAGAAAACCTCAACGCTGCAGGTAAACCTGGGCTACCGCTGTAACCTCAGCTGCCTGCACTGCCATGTAGCGGCCGGACCTAACCGCACCGAGATGATGCTGGCGGAACATATCGACCTGGTGATCGACGTACTGAAAGCCCGCAATATCGGCACCCTCGACCTGACCGGTGGCGCACCAGAGCTGCATGAAAACTTCCGCGAGCTGGTGACTAAAGCCCGCGCCCTGGGCGTGACAGTGATCGACCGCTGTAACCTGACGATCCTGTTTGAGCCGGGTCAGGAGACCCTGGCCGAGTTCCTGGCCGAGCAGGAAGTGGAAATTGTCGCCTCCCTGCCCTGCTACTCACTGGAAAACGTCGACAAGCAACGCGGCAAGGGCACCTTCGATGCCAGCATCGAAGGGCTGAAGAAACTTAATTCGCTGGGTTACGGCATGCCGGGCAGCGCGCTGAAACTCAATCTGGTCTACAACCCCCAGGGGCCGAGCCTGCCACCCAACCAGGTAGCGCTGGAAGCGGACTATAAGCGCGAGCTGAAGCAGCACTTCGATATCGAGTTCAACCAGTTGTTCGCCCTGGCCAATATGCCGATCCAGCGTTTCGGCTCAATGCTGATTTCCAAGGGCCAGTTCGACGGCTATATGGATCTGCTCAAGGCCAACTACGATGAGGCTAACCTGGCGGGGCTGATGTGCCGCTCGCTGATCAGCGTCGACTGGCAGGGCAACCTCTATGACTGTGACTTCAACCAGCAGCTGAACGTCGCCCTGGCCAACGAGAAACCCTCCCACCTGCGAGATCTGCTGACGAAAGACCTGGATGGCAAGCCTGTCTATGTCGCCGATCACTGTTACGGCTGCACCGCCGGACAGGGCAGCAGCTGCGGCGGCGCACTTTAACCGAAAGGGAGTTCAGTGATGAAAAAGATCTTACTGCTGGTGATCGGCCTACTGGTCGCCGCCTTCTTCGCCTTCGACCTGCAACAGCTGCTGACCCTTGAGGGCCTGAAAAACGGTCTGAGTCAGTTCGAGCAGTGGCGTGACAGTGAACCGCTGCTGGTGGGTGGCGGCTTCTTCGCCCTCTATGTCGCGGTCACCGCCCTCTCCCTGCCGGGCGCGGCGGTGATGACCCTAGCGGCCGGGGCATTGTTCGGCCTCTGGTGGGGCCTGCTGATCGTCTCTTTCGCCTCCAGCCTCGGTGCCCTGCTGGCATTCCTGGTTTCCCGTTACCTGCTGCGTGATACGGTGCAGGCCCGCTTCGGCAGCCGCCTGCAGGCGATCAATGACGGCGTCGCCCGCGACGGTGCTTTCTACCTCTTTACCCTGCGCCTGGTACCGGTGTTCCCGTTCTTCCTGATCAACCTGCTGATGGGCCTGACGCCAATCCGCGCCGTCACCTACTACTGGGTCAGCCAGCTGGGGATGCTGGCCGGCACCCTGGTGTTTGTGAATGCCGGGACCCAACTGGCACAGCTGGAGAGCCTGTCGGGCATACTGTCGCCCGCCCTGCTGATCTCCTTCGCCCTGCTCGGCCTGTTCCCGTTGCTTGCCAAGGGGGTGCTGGGCATGGTGCAGAAACGCCGGGTTTACGCCAAGTGGCAGAAACCGGAGCAGTTTGACCGTAACCTGATCGTCATCGGCGGCGGTGCCGGTGGCCTGGTCAGTGCCTATATCGCAGCAGCGGTAAAGGCCAAGGTTACCCTGGTAGAGGCCCACAAGATGGGCGGCGACTGCCTTAACTACGGCTGCGTGCCGAGCAAGGCGCTGATCCGCTCCGCCAAGCTGGCCCACCAGATGCGCCATGCCGAGCACTACGGCCTGGAGAACACCCAACCCAACTTTTCCTTCCAAAGAGTGATGGCACGGGTGCACGAGGTGATCGCTGCGATCGAACCCCATGACAGTGTCGAGCGCTACACCAACTTAGGGGTCGAGGTGCTGGAAGGCTATGCCAGCCTGATCGATCCCTGGACGGTGGAGATCAAATACCCGGACGGCCGCAGCCAGCGCCTGACCAGCCGCAGCATCGTCATCGCCACCGGTGCCCGGCCGCTGGTACCGGATCTGCCGGGGCTGGAACAGAGCGGCTACCTCACCAGCGATACCCTCTGGCAGACCCTGGCCGAGCGTGATCAGGCGCCGAAACGCCTGCTGGTGCTGGGCGGCGGCCCAATCGGCTGTGAACTGGCCCAGAGCTTTGCCCGCCTCGGCTCCGAGGTGACACTGGTGGAGGGCGCCGATCGCCTGCTGGTACGTGAGGACAACGATGTCTCCGAACTGGCGCAGCAATCCCTGGCCGATGACGGAGTGAAGATCCTGACCGCACATATGGCGCGTCGGGTGGAATCGGAAGGCGACAAAGGCAAGCGCCTGATCCTCGATCATAACGGCAGCGAAGTGGCGGTGGAATTTGATGACCTGCTGGTCGCGGTCGGCCGCCAGCCACGACTGGAAGGTTTCGGCCTCGACCGCCTCGGCATCCCGACCCATCGCACCGTCACCACCAACGCCTACCTGGAGACCCTCTACCCCAATATCTTCGCCGTCGGCGATGTGGCCGGGCCTTTCCAGTTCACCCATACCGCCGCGCACCAGGCCTGGTATGCCGCCGTGAACGCGCTGTTTGGCGATTTTAAGAAGTTCAAGGCAGATTACCGGGTGATCCCCTGGACCACCTTTATCGATCCGGAAGTGGCCCGGGTCGGCCTCAGCGAACAGGATGCACTGGATAAGGGGATCAAAGTGGAAGTCACCCGCTACGGCCTGGATGACCTGGACCGCGCCATCGCCGACGGCAGCGCCCACGGCTTTGTAAAGGTACTGACCGCCCCGGGCAGCGACCGCATACTCGGCGTCACTATCGTCGGCCAGCATGCCGGTGACCTGCTGGCGGAGTTTGTGTTGGCGATGAAACACGGCCTGGGGCTGAACAAGATCCTCGGCACCATCCACGCCTATCCGACCTGGGCCGAAGCCAACAAATATGCCGCTGGCGAATGGAAGCGCGCCCATGCACCGCAGCTGATCCTGCGCTGGCTGGGACGTTATCACGACTGGCGTCGCGGCAAGCGTGGCAAAACCTCCGACACGCCAACCAAAGGAGAGAAGCATGCTGAGAATAGTGACGATCTGCCTGCTGCTGATCAGCCAGAACGTATCAGCTGACACCTTCGATCACAGCCGCCTGGACCGCCTGCTGCAACAGCATGTTGTGATGCAGGGCCAGGGCGAAGCCAGCGCGGTGGACTATGCCGCGCTGGCAGCTAAACCTGGTGACCTGGAAAGCTACCTTCAGGCATTATCGGCTGTGGATAAGTCAGAGTTTGAGCAGTGGGCCGAGAGCGAACAACTGGCGTTCCTGATTAACGCCTACAACGCTTTTACCCTGCAGCTGATCCTGACCAAATATCCGGATCTGGACTCGATCAAGGATCTCGGCAGCCTGTTCCGCTCTCCCTGGAAGAAGGCCTTTGTGCCACTGCTGGGCGAACAGCGCTCGCTGGATGATATCGAGCATGGCCTGATTCGCGGCTCCGGCCGCTATGCAGAGCCGCGTATCCACTTCGCGGTGAACTGCGCCAGTATCGGCTGCCCGGCATTGCTTAACAGAGCCTATCAAGGCGACCAGCTGGAACAGCAACTTGAACGGCAGACCCGCGCCTTTCTGAGCGATCGCAGCCGTAACCGTATCGAGGGGGGCGAGCTGCAGCTGTCGCCGATCTTCAAATGGTATCGCGAAGACTTTGAACAGGGCTGGCGCGGTAGCGACAACCTGAGCCAGTTCCTGCTGCGCTATGCCGATCCGCTGGGCCTTAACGCCGCCCAGCGTCAGCAACTGCAACAGCAGGATCTGGAGATCGATTTCACCGACTATAACTGGTTACTCAACGATGTCCGTAGCTGATCCTGTTCCAGCCCCCTCAGCCACAGCGCGACTGCAGTCGATACCACGGCTTTCAATCATCGTTCCCATGATCAACGAGCGCGAAGCCCTGCCCGCCCTGCTTGATCACCTGCGTCACTGGCAACAGCGCGGTGCCGAGGTGCTGCTGGTGGATGGCGGCAGCGACGATGGCAGCGACCGCCTCGCCCAGGCGATGGGCTTTGAGGTTATCCACAGCGAACGCGGCCGCGCCAACCAGATGAATAGCGGGGCCGCAGCAGCCAGGGGCGAAGTACTGTTGTTCCTGCATGCCGATACCCGGCTGCCCGAGGAGGCCGACCGTCTGTTGTTGGCCGCCATCGACAACGGCCGCGACTGGGGCCGCTTCGATGTGCGTATTATCGGCAACTCGATAATGCTGCCGCTGGTGGCGCGGCTGATGAACCTGCGCTCGCGTCTCAGCGCTATCGCCACCGGCGACCAGGGGATCTTTATCCGCCGCGAGACATTTCAGCAGCTCGGTGGTTTTCCACAACAGCGACTGATGGAAGATATCGAACTCTCCGCTCGGCTAAAAAAGATCAGTCACCCCGCCTGCCTGAAGCAGAAAGTAGCCACCTCCGGGCGGCGCTGGGACCAGAACGGTGCCCTGAAAACCATCCTGCTGATGTGGCGGCTACGCTGGGCCTACTGGCGCGGCAGCCACCCCGACCGGCTGGCCGAGCTCTATCGGTAAGAGCCAGCTGGAAGCCTTCAGCCACAAGCGATAAGAAAGAGCGACAAGCGCCCTGCAGAGAAAGCCATGACAGAAAAAACCACCAGAATCGTAATCTTTGCCAAAGCCCCCAGGGCAGGCTTTGCCAAAACCCGGCTGATCCCCGCCGTGGGCGCCGAAGGCGCAGCAGAGCTGGCCAAAAAGCTTCTGCTGAATGCCGTCGATGCAGCCCTGGCAGCCGATATAGGCCCGGTAGAACTCTGCGTCACCCCCGACCTTAGCGATCCGTTATGGCAGCAACTCGACCTGCCGCAGCAGCTGCACTACTCGGTACAGTGCGACGGCGACCTGGGCCAGCGCATGGCTGGCGCGGTACAAAAGGTATTGGCCTACGGCGAGCAGATCATCCTCACCGGCACCGACTGCCCCATGCTCAACGTCCAGCGCCTGCGCGATGCCGCCGCAGCCCTCAATCATCACCGCTGCGCCCTCTACCCGGTCAGCGACGGCGGCTACTCGATGATCGCCTTAAATGACTTCGATCCCTCACTGTTTAGTGATATCCCCTGGAGCACCGAGCAGGTATTTCCAATGACCCAAGAACGGTTGGAAAACCTTGGCTGGGACTGGTGGCAGGGAGAGACGCTGCGCGATATTGATGAGCCGGAGGATTTACAGTGGTTACCGAATAAGCGTTCGACCGAGTGAAATATCAAACCGAGAAGTCATATAAGATGTATAAGCCCACCTTATTAATATATGATAGTCAACAACTGAGTTGAATATCGAAATGTTTACGCCTACCAGATAAATGGCGGCACTTTATAAGAAAGTGCCGCTAAACTTCCAAAAGATATACCTAGTTTATAAAAATTATGGCTGAGCTAAGCAACTATCATCGTATAAAGAAAAGTCACTGCCATATACATTAAGGCATGATATCGTTCCTGCCCCTGATGTTGCAGGAGCAAACTGGTAATCAAGCTCAGACATGGCAATTTTAAAAACACCATTCTCCTCACTTCTAACTTGCCCAGAATTTAAACTTGATCTACTTATTTTCAGCGTCGATTGATCATTAGCAGAAATTACCGGAAACCCATCAATTGATGTATCAGATACATTGGCAGAGCTAGCATGAAACGTACTAAATCCATTCTGAAGGTCACTATTCTTAATAGTAACTTTCGCCCCTTGCATTATATTACCTCCAACATTTTCACTGGGAACTATTGATCTTACTCGGTTAAGTTCGACAATAGAGCTACCACTTATAGACCATAGAACAATTATACGATTTTGATCCGCCACTAGTGTTGTATCATATACTAAATTCTTGGCTGAGCCCTGACTTGCAGATGCACTCAGTACCGCTCTATCATTTCCTGCATGCACTTTGACATTACGTACTATGTTATTTCCTGAACCTCCTAATATGACCCCACCACTGCTAGTATCAGTACCTCGTACTCCAAGATTACTAACTTCTCCATAACCAGACAATCCCACAGCACCCGCAAAACTGGAGCTACTTTGCTCAATTATAGTTACTTCAGGACCAGCACCGCTTACTTTTGTATAAGAAGGAATATCAAGCCTACTGGATCCAATATTAAAAACGCCAGGCTCGATAATAATAAGTACAGGTTGTTGAGCGGTTGGGTTGATAGTAGAGATTGCAGAAAGTAGATTATTACCATTTGTAATAGCATCACCCTCTGAACTCACTATAACTGTATCCGAAAACGATACGATATTTAGAGATTCAAGTTGATCTAGTCTATTGTCAAAATCTCCGTTTTCCAGCGTTTGAATTCGAAGCTCAAGATTACTTTGAATACTATTTTGGTTAGCGGTAGCTTGGCTCAAGGCATTATCTGCCGCAGCTTGGGCAGCTCCAGCCGCAGCCAGTGCTGTAGAAGCCTCCCCTAGGGCAGCCGACGCCTCGCTTGCCGCTGAATTTGCTGTTGATTGTGCTGAATTAGCCGCAGCTTGTGCTGAATCTGCTGCCCCTTGAGCAGCAGCGGCATCTGAAGCCGCTGAGCTTGCAGACGCCTGTGCAGAATTAGCAACTGATTGTGCTGAAGTTGCCGTGCCAATAGCTGCTGCTGCTTCCGCCGCTGCTGTATCCGCCGCCGACTGTGCAGTACTAACATCTCCATCCAGCGTTGCAATACTGCTTTCAGCCGCAGATAGAGACGTGCTGCACACCCATGTGTTTGAACCGTTTACTCTCGCAACTTCATTTGGTCCGCAGCCGAGCCTTGATAAGGTAGCAGGTGGAGCTGCGAAAGCCACAGTTGAGGCTAGGGTTAATGTAACAGCCACCAGATATTTAATATGTTTTTTTTCTTGCTGTATTTTCATTTTCTCTTACCTAGTTAATATAGGCTCATAGCCACATCCCTAAATTAAACTGGCCTATAGCTTGACTATTTACCTATTAGATAAATAAACATTTATCAATCTTCTTCTGTAGTTTTCAAGATGTCAGATCCTCTAGATAAATGAGACCTACCTTACCCATCAGGTATAGCGACGGAAGATGAAGAAAAAACTATCCAAATGAATAGTTTTGTTTTTTATCACTTGGTCTTTACTTCGGAGTATTGGATGGACGCCTTCATCTGCCATCCCCCAGCCGGGGGATAATTGTGGAAATTACTGCTTATCCACAGGCAGGTTGATGGAGAGGGCGAGGCGGATCAGTTCGGATCTTTCCCGAGTGTGGGTTTTGGCCTGGATCGATTTGATCTGGCCACGCACGGTTTCCAGGCCGGTGTGGCGGATATCGGAGATATCCCTTGCCTGGTAGCCTTCGGCCAGTAGCTGGCAGATCTGTTGTTCCGCCTGGGTGAGGCCAAAGAGTTCGCTAAAGGCACCGGTGTCGATCACCTTGCGGTCTTCCGGGTCGATTACGATCAACAGCAAGCCGAGGGGGATCTCTTGGTGGTAGATGGGCGAGAGTTCCAGCAGGTAAGGGGTCTGGATACTGCGCTTTTTTGCAGAGAGTTTAACCTGGCGGTGCTGGGCCGGGCTGGCCAGCAACTCGGTCATGGTCTGTTGCAGACGCAGGTTATCGGTCTCATGGCTCAGTACCAGACGTTGTTTCAAGTCGAGGCGGATACCGTTTTGCGCTGAGGCTATCTCTTGGGCCAGCTGGTTATGTGAGATCAGGCTACCATCGTTATTAAGCAGAAAGACGCCAACGTGGAAGCGGTCGAGCACTTCGAGTACGGCATTAAAGCGTGCCTTCAGCAACAGGAAGGGGCGGGAGACGGCGATCAGATTGGCCAAGTGGGGAATAAAGAAGCGGCTGGTTGCCAGGCTCTGCTGGCGCTTGCGACTGTTGGCATTGTGGAAGGAGATATTAATGCAGTCGTAGTAGCTGGGGTGCTGGTTTAGGGCGCTGATATAGCGTTCTTCGACACCGTAGTTTTGCTTTAGCCAGTGCCCCAGCGCGGCGAGGTCCAGCTTATCCTCGGAGATCCTGTTGTGCTCCTGCTGGAATTCGCTGATCTCCATCAGGCCGGTGGTCTCAGTGATACGGGCAAGGGTTTGCATCAGGGGACGTTCGGCATCGACAAAGCCGCTGTGCAGGTAGGCGTCCATCGAGTTGCGGATCTTATCTGAAGCCCAGAAGCTTTGCAGATCCATCAGTACCCTGTCGCCGACCCACATATTGATGCCATAGGCACCGATCTCGTGGTTAAGGGCATCCACCATCGGCTCCCAGTCATCGGGATTGAGGATCACCTGGTAGATCCGCTCCAGCAGCTTGACGTTGGATTCACTGATCATCGGCGCTCCTGTCACCGGTTGGTCGACAGCGCTGGGATCGCAGCAGCATCACAGCCGTTGCCAACAAAAGGATTGTGGGTAAAAAAGCCATCAGCCGATCGCTACCGAAGTCAGGCGCAGTACCCGCGACAGTAGCTCGGCCTGGTTGCGGCTGTCAGTCTTTCTTAACAGGCTGCGGATATGGAAGCGCACCGTGGCTTCTGAGACAAAGATCAGCTCGGCGGTTTCACGCACGCTGTGGCCTTCCATCAGCTGGTGCAGCACCCGTACTTCCGCCTTACTCAGGTCAAAGGTTGTCTGCAGCTGTTGTGCCGGTGGCAGGTCAGATGCCGGGGAGAGGATAAACAGGATGCAATCGGTGGATTGACCGAGCCAGTCCATCTGGGCACCGCTAGCCCGCCAGGGAAAACAGAGTACCGTTTTGCGAATGCCCTTTTCGCTAAAGGGCACCATCGCCGCAAAACCTGGCTGTTCGCTGTGCAATGCCCCCAGAATCACCCGGTGCAGCTTGCGGTTGGCCTGAGGCTCAGGGATACGAATCCCCAGGCTCTGGGTCTTGGCATCGGCATAGCAGAGGTAGGGCTCGGCACGGCGGTTATGCATCACCACCTTACCCTTGCTGGACAGCAGCAGGGTCGCGGCTGAAAGGTGTTCCAGCGAATCCAGTCCAATATGGGAGACCTGCTGCGCCTGCATCATTTGCAGGTTGATCATAAATGCCCGCTGCAGATGAGGTACTAGGGTCTGCATCAGTTGATGTTCTTCCGTACTAAACACCGAATCTTGCTCGCTGCGCGCAATGGAAATCCAGCCACGTCGTTCATCGTCCCGATAGAACAAGCCACAATTGAAATACTTATACCCAAGATCTTCATAGAAGTTTTCATAGATAGAGAGGTTATGAAGTTGTTGCTCATCCCAGACGTTCTGGGTCAGTACCGCCTGACCTGCGGGAATGCGTTCATAGATGGTGGTCAGGCTATCCTGGCCGATCAGGTTTTGCTCGTAATAGGCCACCTTCTCAGCGGATACACCATTACTATAGATATAATTGAAGTGAGGATGCCGGGTATCTTCCAACACCAGATTTGCGCTGTGCCCACCAATGGCGTGTTGGATATCACCCGCCACTTTGGGCCACAACTGCGGGTCGGCGGCTGCCGCATAGATCCCATCGATCAGGTTAAGAAGCTCCGTGGCGTTCATGCTTGTTCGCCTGTATCAAGCCTGTTTTCCACCGCGCGACTGCGTCGTGTTCGCTCCATCACGACCCCCGCGAATCAAAAATCCTGAACAATTAATCAAGAATAGTTCAAAAACGTCTTTTGGGTATCTCCTGATCAGACCAGAGAGCCAGCCTGAATAACTTTCTAGCTGGTTTGGCAGAAATCTCTCAGTGCGTTGTAAGAGATTCTGCCCTGCCCCGACTAACACAACAAAGCGCCGAACAGAGAGCGGCCACCGGCAGCGATCCGCCAGTGGCCAGAAAGGTCCGGCATAGCATCCTATCTGTTAGCGGAGTACCCCATGGAGATTTTACTTGCAGCCCTGATCGCCGCCGTCGCACTGATCTCGCTGCTTCTGTCCAACCGAGTCAGCGAGCCCGGTGCCTTTTTTCGCGGTGAAGAGGAGGATGGTTCAGCACCGGGTCTGATCACCCTGACCTTCTCCCAGGTGACCACCTGGATCTTTGCCCGCTCGTTGCTGAATGCGGCTATTCTCGGTTTCTACTACGGCATCTGGGGCACCCTGGCCTACGCCGCTTACTATCTGTCTTTCTTCAGCGGCGGCCTGATTATCGATAAGCTGCGTTTCGAACAGGGCTATGGCAGTGTGCAGGACTTCCTGCGCGACCGTTTCGGCCACTGGGGCACGCGCTGCTATAACTTCGTGATCGGTGTGCGGCTGGTGAGCGAGGTGTTCGCCAACCTGCTGGTGATCGGTATCCTGTTTGGTGTCGCCGGCTCCACTGCCTATACCTTTGCGGTGATCGCCCTGGCGCTGGTGACGCTGATCTATTCAATGCTGGGTGGCCTGCAGGCATCGCTGCGTACCGACCTGTTCCAGATGCTGGTATTCCTCGCTGTCATGGCGATGCTGATGCTATCGGTGCTGTTCGAGGGCCTGATCGGGCCTGAGCTGCTGGTCTTTAAACCATTCGATATCAGCCAGCCCGGCCCGGTGCTGTTGATGGTGGCGCTGCTACAGGTGTGGAGCTATCCGATGCACGATCCGGTGATGATGGACCGGGGCTTCCTGGCCGACCGCGCCACCACCCGGCGCAGCTTTATCCATGCCGGCTGGATCAGCAGCCTCTGCATACTGGCCTTTGGCTGCCTCGGGGTGATCGCCGGTGCCCATGCGCTCAGCGGCGAGAGTATGAATGACGCCCTCAGCCGCCTGCTGGGCGAGATCCCGATGTTCCTGTTCAGCGCCTCACTGGTGATCTCCGCCATGTCGACCCTCGACAGCACCCTCTCCAGCTCCGCCAAGCTGATGGTGGTGGATATGAAACTGCTGCCCGCCAGCCTGCGCAACGGCCGGATGGTGATGGCGCTGTTTATGCTGGCCGGGGTGCTGCTGGTGTTTGTCGGCAGTAAGGATCTGTTCAGCGCCGTGGCGGTCAGCGGTACCGCCTCGATGTACCTGGCGCCGGTGATCTTTTTCAGCCTCTGGGGCGGCAAGCGGGAGATCCCGCTGTGGAGCTACCTGGGCAGTTTTGTGCTGGCCCTCGGCGGCGCGGCGCTCTATTTCACCGAGTCCTCCGGCCACAGCGCCTTGCTGGGCGAAGCCCATAAGTACACCAAGCTGCTGTGGATCTGTATCACGGTGATGGCAGGCGGCTGTCTGCTATTTATGGCGGGACTACTTAATCAGCGCAGCAATACCGGTACCCAGAGCGAGGCGGTCTGATATGACACAGGAGTGTGAAGATCTGGGCACCCTGCAGGATCAGGTACTTATTTTCGGCGGCCCCTATAGCAACCTGGCCGCAACCCGGGCGATAAGGGCCGAAGCCCGGCGCCTGGATATTCCGCCGCAGCGGGTGATCTGTACCGGTGATCTGGTGGCTTACTGCGCCGATGCCAGCGCCACCACCGAACTGATCCGAGACTGGGGCATCCCAATGGTGATGGGCAACTGCGAGGAATCCCTCGCCGCCGATGCATCGGATTGCGGCTGCGGCTTTGAGGAAGGCAGCAACTGCTCGCTGCTGTCGGTACAGTGGTATCGCTATGCCAGTGCCCAGCTCAGTGCGACTCAGAAGCAGTGGATGGGCAGTTTGCCACGAAGTTTACAGTTCAGGCTGGGCGGAAAGTCGTTTCGCGTGGTACATGGCAGTGTCAGCCGCATCAATGAGTTTATCTTTGCCAGCAGTGATGAGCTGCACTGCGATGCTGAGCTGCAGCGTTCGAATACTGATGTGGTGATCGGCGGTCACTGCGGTCTGCCCTTTGGCCGCACACTGACGTCAGGATACTGGCTTAACAGTGGCGTGATCGGCATGCCCGCCAACGACAGCAGCCGGGATGGCTGGTACCTGCTGCTTACCCCGCAAGAGCACGGTATCCAGGCCCGCTGGCAGCGCCTTAGCTACGATGCTGAGGCCAGTGCACACGCGATGCAGGCTGCGGGGCTGGACAGTCCCTATGCCACAGCCCTGCTCAGCGGCCTCTGGCCCTCAACCGATATATTGCCGGCGCAGGAGAAAGATCAGAGCGGCATTGCGATCGACGCCGCTACACTAAACTTCTGCATCGGAGCCAACTGAATGGACGGGCACTGCATCGCCTTACAGTGCCCTTTTAGACCTTCTTTTCAACCTATGTCCGGTAAGCGAGAAGCTTCCGGGCCCCGGCAGCAACCCGGTATGCAACCAATTCCGCTCCCGGGCGTCGGTTTAGATCCATAGTAGTAGCCGATCAGTACCTTAGCGTAAGCGATCCGCTACTCCCGCATACCTATACTTTCAGTAGGGTTATTTAGCCATACAGGGAGTATACGAAAGTGAAACCATTACCGTCTTTTGCCGCAGCCATCCTGCTGGGCAGCACCTTAACCGCCACCGCCGGACCGATGGAGGAAGCCGCCGGCGCCGAAGTCTTCAAGCGCTGTCACGCCTGCCACTCTGCCGATGCCAGCAAGAACACCTTTGGTCCCAGCCTGACCGGCGTGGTGGGCCGCAAAGCCGCCAGTCTGCCGCGTTTCTCCTATTCTGATGCACTGAAGAACTCAGGCCTGGTCTGGAATGAAGACAACCTGCGCCTCTGGGTGGCGGACAACGAACAGCTGGTGCCCGGCACCCGCATGCGTCATGTCTCCATCAGCGATCGCGCCGAACAGGATTACCTGATTGCCTACCTCAAGTCACTGAACTAAACCTGTGGCCCGTTACCGGAGTAGCGGGCCGCCCCCTGACTGTCCCTCCGTTCAGCCACGACTACTGCTTCACACCGGCAATATTGCCAGATTCAGGCTTTCCCCTTTATTTATAATGCCTTCACAGCATTGAACAGCCGTTCGGCCGAATAATCTCTGTACGCGAAAGCTCATGACGTTTTGCGACTAAGCCGGCCGATCTGACGGCAACATGCATGAGCTAAAAGCCAGGAAAATCGGCAATAGATCGACTATTCCGGAAGTTCAATCGGTATGGTATCGGCGCAGGATTTCCGCAAAAACTTCGGCTTTCTGAGCCAGCCACGTCCTGTTGCATCACCTACAAAGCCACCACCCGTAAGCGCCCTGATAACCGGGACTCAGGCCGCTACAAGCCTATCCGCTGCCCCCAGACAGGTTTGGTGCTAAAGACTGTTACGAAAACAGAACAGCCAGCCGAAGCCAGTTAAGAAACTGATATGTATAACAAAAATGACTTTAACTGATACAGCTGCCTGTGCCGCTGTATCAGATTCATTACAGCCACCTGTAACAAAGCGGCTGAAAAATCACCCCCTTGCCAAACAGCTCTCTATTTAACTTTATTAATCAGCCAGTTACCCAGTCTGGCCTGGTTACTGCTGTTAGCAGTACATGGCAGTGCAAAACATATCAGGCGGCGCAGAAAAAGCGCTTCAGGCAAGGCAGACGGGAGATGACAAGATGGGCACACGAATTCTGGCAACAACCTGGCTGGCAGTTCTGATTCTGGTCATCACCTTTCTCTAAGCACAGCGATCAATAACCAACACCATAATAAGAAAACTCCCCGGCGTCGCAGGCGGCTCAATTAACCTTTCAGATAATTATAAAGGCTGCCGCGTCGCCGCACGGGATTCCCTCCTAACGGCCGGATACAAAGGCAGATCATTCGCCAGGCGACATTCACCGTCTCCAGCATCAAGCCCGCCGTGGCGCGGGGGTGGCTGCTCACGATAAAGACCGGGATGTCATCCACGCGGTATCTACGGTTGCCCCGATACGGCTGCGTTTGCGGGCCTGTCGCGGCCGTGGCCACTGACCTTTAAACGACACCAGAAAAATCTCATCCGCTTTGATGATGCCGGCTTAATGCGTAGCTTGATGCCGGCTAAAACAGGATAGAGAACGATACCGCCACAGATAAGGCGGCGGTCTTGCAACGCACACAACGCCGGGCGGCCTGGCGTACCCTCGTCCCGCAGAGGGCCTGCGCATATGGCGCCCAACACTCCGGTTTACGCAGGCGTGCCAGCACGGGTACCGCTGAGCTGCGGGTACGGGTACGGGTACGGGTACGGGTTAGCATGAGATAACGCGGCAGGCATAGCAGCCCCCCACGGCTCAAAAGCGGCGGCAAGGCAATACGGGCATACTGAGGAGGCGGTACTACGGATACGCAGCATCGGGACTCAATTATCATGCCGCTGATGTGCATCGCCACGCTGAAGCCCGCCGCTGACTATACCCGCCGATCATCCGGCGCTGTAAAACCGCCGCAATGCAGCTGTGGCGGTTTTCCTGACATCCGCCCTGTATCAAACACAAGACAGCACAACACTTCCAATCAACTCATTGAAAAATATACAGATAATCCGTCTATTTGAAATACGCCCTAACAGACTGTAAAGATAGAGTTACAATCAAAAAGCGCTGTAAAGATTTAGATTAAGTGCTGTTAACATACTGATTTAAAAGGAAAAAACATCTCACTCCCGAGCAAGACCCGGCTACCTGGCCGCGTCTCCTGCCTGATCAATAGCTTACAGTTTTATCGCCATAGTGCTGGCCTGGTCTTATGGCTTCAATTAAAACAGCTTATATTTCAGCCACTTAGAAGTTATGGCCCGGTTACTGCTGCGGTTATTTAAAACACAGTCAATAAAAACCAGCCCCTAAAGGCGAGGAGGGTAATATGGGTTATCATCTGTTATTCGCAACCTGGATGGCAGTTTTGCTGATGTTTGTCTCGCAGATATGACAACGGCAATGCTATCCCATGTTCGGGGCCTGAATAGCGGTACCCTCTCGCCCTGAACCGTTAACCGTACCTCTCCCTGCCGACGCTTTGCCCGCCCTGTCACCGTAAAATTCACACCCGACAACGCCCCGTCACTGCCAAAGCAGATGCTGCCGCAGCCTGTGACTGCGTTCGCGGCAACACTATTTACGACACAAGCCCTCCGTATCAATACGGATACTGGCGTATAAACACAGCGACAGATCCGGCGCTGAACGCGTATAGCGCGGTACAGAGAGGCAGAATAAAATACTGAAAAAACAAGGCTATTTGCCGCTAAAATCAGAAAAAACATCTATCCGGTAGCAGTTTTTCTGCTTCGCAATATATTCAGTCAGTTACACCAAGCTCAACTTAAACTTAAGCAATTACTAAACTAAGTTTTATTTATTGTAAATTTATAAAAGAAAACCCGACCTGCACACTCTGCCTGCGACATATAAAAAAATAACTAAGTCCCAGCGGAGGCACTACGGTGTTTAAGCAAAGCCAAAGTAAAATCAAATCCCTGATCAGCGCCTGTGCTCTGGCGGCAACGCTCAGCAGCACAACCCTTTCAACCGCCAGTGCAGATGATTTCATCCTGGCACATGCCTATCCTTCCGATCATATCTTCCATCAGACCTCCAGCATCTTCACCGAAGAGCTGGCGAAACAGGGCTCCGGCCTCGAGATCAGTTACCATCCGGGCGGCGACCTGGGTGACTGGACCTCACTGTTCGAGCAGAGCATGGAAGGCGTTATCCCGATGACACTGACCTTCGGTGCATCTGAATTCGATGGCCGCCTGGATCTGACCTGGCTCGGCTATGTGGTCGATAACTGGGAGGATGCCCGTAAGGTGTATGGCCCGAACGGCAAAATGCAGGGCGTTTACAATCAGATCCTCGACGATCTCGACCTGAAGGCGCTGGGCACTATCCCAACCGGCTTTGGCTCTGTCGCCATGCGTAAGGGCGAAACCAAGACCCCGAGTGACTTTCCGTTTGAAGCCAAGGGCGTGAAAATGCGCGTACCACCGGTACCGATCGCCATCGAACGCTTCAATAACTGGGGCTTCTCAGCGGTTCCTATGCCGTTCTCCGAGCTCTACACTTCGCTTCAGCTGGGCACCGTTGATGGCCGCGCCTTCGGTCCATCGGTGGAGATCTGGCAGATGCGTGATGTGCTGGAATCCTACATCCTGACCCGTGACTACTTCGAACACGCCTTCTGGCTGGTGAACAAGTCCTGGTTTGAGGACCTGTCCGCTGAAGAGCAGCAGAAACTGACCGCTGCCGCCGACGCCACCCTGAACCGCATCTGGGATGAAGCCCAGAGCATCGATGACGGTTTCCTCGCCAAAGTGCGCGATGCCGGTATCAATGTGGTTGAGCTGACGCCTGAAGAGCTGGCGAAAGCGAAGAAGACCCTGTACGCCAACGAATGGCCATTTATGGAAAAACAGGTTGGTCCTGAAATTATGGATCAGCTGCGCGAGATCGCAGGCATTAAGTAAGCCTGCCAGCAACAGGGCCCGTTTCGGGCCCTGTTTGTTTTACTTGCGATAAAGAGGTAATTCCATGAATACACAGGTTAAGCAAGAATCTGCTGTCAGCAGTGCTGATGCCCTGCCCGACTCCCTGGCTGCACCAGGCCCGTCCAGTATCCTGACCCGGCTGGAAGCGGGTTTTGACTGGTGTTTCCGCGCCCTGATCATCTTCACCGGACTGGCGCTGGCAGTGCTGATGTTTACTCAGGTGGTGCTGCGCTACGGCTTCGACTCCCCCTTCGCCGGTATTGAAGAAGTGGCCATTCTGCTGGGGGTCTGGATCTACTTTCTGGGTATGGGCTATGCCACCCGCGCCCAGGAACATATCCACGGCGGCATCGTCAGCCTGGTAGTGAAAGATCCGTTCAAGCTGGCGCTGGTGCGCTTTTTCAGCAATATCGTCTGCGTGATCGCGGCCGGTATCTTTGGTTATTTCGCCATCAAGTATTCGCTGTTCGTGATCGAGAAAGGCCGCCTGAGCCTGTACCTGAAATGGCCCAAAGGTCTCTGGAGCGCCAGCATGATTGCCGGCTTCACCACTATGACCGGCTACTTCCTGCTCCACAGCATCAATGAGCTGCGCACCATCCTGCGCATGCGCAACAGCACCTGATAACCCGCACCAGATAACTCTCCGGAGCTGCATCCTATGGTTACTTTTCTCCTGGTCATGCTGGTGGTCGTGGTACTGCTGCTGATCGAAATTCCGGTTGCCTTTGCCTTTGGCATCGGCGCGGTTCTGTTCCCGGTGCTGACCGGAAACAATATCTCTTTCCTTGTGCCACACGGTTTTAATACCGCCAGTGGTTTCGCCCTGCTGGCGCTGCCACTGTTTGTACTGGCCGGCACCCTGATGGCGGTGGGCGGCATCTCAGAACGCCTGCTGGACTTCGTTAACTCCTTTGTCGGCCGTATCAAGGGCGGCCTGGGTGCCGTGACGGTGGTGACCTGCGCCCTGTTCGGCGCCATCTCCGGCAGCTCTTCGGCGGCGATTGCCGCGATCGGCCAGATCATGATCCCGCGCATGGTGCGCGAGGGCTATCCGGAAGGTCATGCCACTGCGCTGGTGGCCTGCTCTTCGGTGCTGGCGCTGCTGATCCCGCCCAGCATCCCGATGATCGTGTTCTCCATTACCGGTGGTATTTCGGTGGGCGCGGCCTTTCTCTCCACCATCATCCCCGGCATCCTGCTGGCGATCGTCTACTGTGGCCTGAACTTCTGGTTCCTGCGCAACAATGACTCCATCTCAGTCGCCCCCCAGCTGAGCTTCGCCGAAGCCGGCAAAGGCGTGATGATGTCCGGCTACAGGGCCAGCTTTGCCCTGCTGATGCCGCTGCTGATCCTTGGCGTGATCTACAGTGGTATCGCCACACCGACCGAGGCGGCGGCGATCGCCGTGATCTATGCCATTCCGGTGGGGATGTATATCTACAAGGGACTGACGCTGAAGTCGCTGGGCAACGCCACTATCCGGGCGGTGATCACCACCGGCTCGATCCTGGCGGTACTGTTCTTCCTGTTCATTATGAGCCGGGCGATGATTCTGGAGCAGATCCCGAAACAGCTGGCCGAAGCCCTGCTGCAGTTCTCGGAAAACAAGTATGTGATCCTGCTGATGATCAACCTGCTGCTGTTGCTGATCGGCATGATCGTCGACGATATCTCCGGCAGCGTGCTGGCGGCGGTGATCTTCCTGCCGGTGATCAACCAGCTGGGTATCCACCCGATCCATTTTGCCGCTATCGTCGGCGTCAACCTGGGGCTGGGGAATGTGTCGCCCCCCTGCGCGCCAATGCTCTATATGGCCGGGGCGGTGGGCAAGCTGCCACTGGATAAATACCTGAAGCCCACCCTGAAGTTCCTGGTGTTCGGCCACCTGCCGATGGTCATGCTGGTGACCTTCATTCCGGAGATCGCCCTCTACCTGCCACAGACCCTGATGGGCATCGAGTAAGGCAGAAACGAAAAAGCCCCCGACCCAGGTCGGGGGCTTCTCGTCAGGCCGGGACAAACCACTGCGGCATAGCCACGGATCAGTCCCGGCTAACCTCCCCGCTTACTCCGCCTACCCCTCGCGCTTACGCTTTTTGGCTTCACCGGATACGGTGCGGCACATACGGGCAAAATCCCGTTCACGAGCCCGCCGCTGCGCCAGGGTCGCCGCATTATGCGCCTGCTCCCGCATCAGCTTGCTATAGCTGTCGAGACGACGCTGATCCAGCTGGCCCCGGCTGATCGCTGCGCTGACGGCACAGCCCGGCTCAGTCTGATGCTGGCAGTCGGCAAAGCGACACTGTTGCGCCAGCCCGGCAATATCGGCAAAGCTCAGCGCCAGGCCCTGTTCACAACCGGCCAGCTGCAGCTCGCGCATGCCCGGGGTATCCAGCAACAGGCCGCCGCCGGTCATCAGGTGCAGCGAGCGCGCGGTGGTGGTATGCCGCCCCTTGCTGTCGGCCTCGCGGATGGCGCCGGTCTGCTGCGCCTGATCGGCCAGCAGGGTATTGATCAGGGTCGACTTACCCACCCCGGATGAGCCCAGCAGGGCCACGGTCTTGCCATTCTGACACCAGGGTGCCAGCGTTTGCGCAGTAACGGGATCAAGGGCATTGACGGCCTCTGCCATCAGCAGGGGCTCCAGCGCCCTGACCTGCTGCAGATGCTCATCGGCATCAGGGCACTGATCGGCCCGGCTCAGCAACACCAGCGGATCGGCTCCGGCTTCACGCACCAGCGCCAGATAGCGCTCGATACGGTTCAGGCTGAAATCGTCGTTAAGCGAGCAGACGATAAAAGCGGTATCCACATTGGCCGCGATCAGCTGTTCAGATACCTTGCTGCCGGGCGAGCGACGGGAAAACAATGACCGGCGCTCCAGTCTGCGGGCAAAAATGTCACTGCGATCCAGCAACAGCCAGTCGCCTACGGTCAGCGGCGGCATACCGGGGCTGAGCGGCAAACGGATTTCGCCGCGCTCGGTCAGCAGTTCAAGGCAGGATCGGTGCTGGCAGACCACCCGGGCGGGGATATTGTGTTCCCACTCGTCGAGGCTGATCTGTTGTTGAAAGAAAGGCGTCCATCCCAGCTGGGACAGGGAATAGGTAATAGTAGTCATAACAACCCCTGACGCACGAAAGCCGCATGACAGGCTCTCTCGGCGTCACAGAAAGAATTCTCAGGGGGCCAGTAGCCCCGGCATAAGACCGGGCAGTGTGATCAGCGACTGATCAGGTACGGCATGAGAAGCCGCAATCAGCGCATTGCCCGGAAGGTGTTGACTACAATCATCTGTACCCTCCCGCGTGAAATCAGTGGTTAGACTGGGACTGAATTTAGCAGAGTCGCGGCAGATATCAAGGTTTCAGGCCCCTAGTCCATCTCATGCTGCGCCAGCTCGTGCAGGAAGGTCTCCAGCACCAGGTTGGGGCGCACCCCTTTACGGGTCACCGCCGCATACTGGATGCTGTATTTCATTATGTCGGGCCGCAGTGGCCGCATTTTGCCATCCGCCACCCAGCGCGCCGCATAATGGGTCGGCAGGAAGCCGATATAGAGCCCGCTGAGGATCAGGAAAGCGATCCCCTCGCGGTCCGAGGCACTGGCGGTCAGCGACAGCTGCTGCAGGCACTCGCGGGCAGTGGCCGGCTGGGCGAAGGCACAGTCGATCGTGTCGCAGTCTTTCAGCTCCGCCGCGCTGATGGCGCTGTCCGGGGTGGTGAAAAGCTGATGCTCTGAGCTGCAGTAGAGCTGTACATCCTCGTCATAGAGGGTGGAATACCCCAGCCCCTTCAACTGATGCACCATCGGCACCACGCCAACATGCAGCTGGCCATCCAGCAGACCGGTCTCCACTTCGTTAGGCGGCATCATGCGAATGCGGATATTCACCTCAGGCCCCTGCTCGCGCAGGGATTTCAGCGCATTGGTGATGCGCATGCGCGGAAAGGTCACCAGGTTATCGGTGATGCCGATCGCCAGCTCGCCCTTGAGCTGCTGGTGAATGGCATGAATCTCACTGCGGAAGGACTCCAGCGAGGTAAACAGCTGCATTGTCGCCAGATAGACCGCCTGGCCCTCATCGGTCAGCGAGAATCCGGCGCGGCCACGCTGGCACAAACGCAGCCCGAGGCGCTTTTCAAGGTCCGACATACTGATACTGATCGCCGAGCTGGTGACATTCAGCTCGACCTCAGCCTGGGCAAAACCGCCACTCTCCACCACGGTACGAAACACCCGCAGCAATCGCAGGTCGATATCACTTATCTGTCCAATCAAAGACTTAGCAGAACGAACCACGGCAACCCTCCAGGCAGATCAAAGCAGAATCAGATTTAGTTAAGCATTACTTAAATCTTTGCTTAACTAAAGATTTTTTATTTTGAATTCATCAAAACTAATAACCGGGCCACACTCTGTCCATACATTTTCACAGATCCCCCGAATTCTTGAGGAGTGAGCGATGAGTGACACAATAAAAAATCAGTCGCCAACCCAGGCACAGCTTGACGCACACTGGATGCCTTACAGCTCTAACCGTGAGTTTAAAAAAGACCCACGGATCATCGTCGCGGCCGAGGGCTGCTACTACACCGATATCGATGGCCGTAAGATCTTCGATGGCCTGTCCGGCCTCTGGACCTGCGGCCTGGGTCACAATGTGCCGCAGATTAATGAAGCCATCGCACAGCAGGCGAAGCAGCTGGATTACGCCCCGGCGTTCCAGTACGGCCACCCTAAAGCGTTCCAGATGGCCGAGCGTATCACTCAGTTTATGCCGGAAGGGATCAACCGGGTGATGTTCACCGGGTCCGGTTCTGAAGCGGCTGACTCCTCGCTGAAAATCGCCCGCGCCTACTGGCGCAAGAAGGGGATGCCGTCCAAAACCCGCCTGATCGGCCGGGCCAAGGGCTACCACGGCGTCAACTTCGGCGGCATCAGTGTCGGCGGTATCGGCGCCAACCGTGTCCTTTATGGCGAAACCCTGACCGTCGACCACCTGCCCCACACTCAGGTTGAAGGCAACGAATTCACCCGCGGCATGCCGGAAACCGGCGCCGAGCGGGCCGAACACCTGCTGGAACTGATCGCGCTGCATGATGCCTCTAATATTGCGGCCGTCATTGTCGAGCCGTTTGCCGGTTCTGCCGGGGTAATCATTCCGCCGAAGGGTTACCTGCAGCGCCTGCGTGAGATCTGCGACCAGCACAACATCCTGCTGATCTTCGATGAGGTGATCACCGGCTTCGGGCGTGCCGGGGCGAAAACCGGATCTGAAGCCTTCGGTGTGACGCCGGATATGATCAATATGGCGAAACAGATGACCAACGGTGCCCAGCCGATGGGTGCCGTCGCGGTGAAGCAAGAGATCTACGACTGCTTTATGGAAAATGGTGGCCCTGAATATATGATGGAGCTGCCGCACGGCTATACCTACAGCGCCCATCCAATCGCCTGTGCCGCCGGCCTGGCAGCACTGGATGTGCTGGAACAGAACCATCTGATCAATCGTGTCAGCGAGATGAGCGGTCTGTGGGAAGAGTCGGTCCACAGCCTGAAAGGCAGCAACCATATTACCGATATCCGTAACTACGGCCTGGCTGCAGGCCTGACGATCGCATCCAAGCCGGGTGAACCGGCACGCCGTCCTTATGAGATCGCGATGAAGATGTGGCAGAAAGGCTTCTACGTCCGTTACGGCGGCGACACTATCCAGCTGGCACCACCGTTTATCGTCGAACGCGACGAGATCGACAGCCTGATTAACGCCCTGGGCGAAACCCTGCAGGAGCAGGACTAAGCCCCACGCGGTAAGTAACCAACAATAAAAAGCGGCCGCGCCGCCATCCCGGCGCGACCGACACTGAATTTAAAGAGGTCTAGTGAACATGAATCTGATCGGACACCTGATTAACGGCGAGATCGTTACCGACGCAGCGCGCACCCAGGACGTATACAACCCATCCACCGGCGCGGCTGAAAAGCAGGTGGCGCTGGCATCCCAGGCTACCGTTGAACAGGCCATTGCGGCCGCTCAGGAAGCATTCCCTGCATGGCGCAATACCCCACCGGCCAAGCGTGCCCGTGTTATGTTCCGCTTCAAGCAGTTGCTGGAAGACAATGCAGAAAAGATCTGTGAACTGATCGGCCAGGAACACGGCAAAATCTCCCACGATGCCATGGGCGAACTGCAGCGCGGTATCGAGAATGTCGAGTACGCCTGCTACGCCCCAGAACTGCTGAAAGGCGAGCACAGCAAGAATGTCGGTCCGGCAATCGATTCCTGGAGTGAGTTCCAGCCGCTGGGCGTCGTGGCGGGCATCACCCCGTTCAACTTCCCGGCGATGGTGCCACTGTGGATGTACCCGATGGCGATCGTCTGCGGTAACACTTTCGTCCTGAAGCCATCCGAGCGTGATCCGTCCTCCACCCTGTTTATCGCCGAGCTGCTGAAAGAAGCCGGCCTGCCAGATGGCGTAATGAACGTGGTTAACGGTGACAAGGAAGCCGTAGATACCCTGCTGAACGACAGCCGCATCGAAGCTGTCAGCTTTGTCGGCTCCACACCGATCGCCGAGTACATTTACTCTACCGCCAATGCCAACGGCAAACGCTGCCAGGCACTGGGCGGTGCTAAGAACCACGCTATCGTGATGCCGGATGCGGATATGAACAACGCCGTTGAGGCCCTCACCGGTGCCGCATTCGGCTCCTCCGGCGAGCGCTGCATGGCGATCTCCGTAGCGGTAGCAGTAGGCGATGAAGCTGCCGATGCCGTGGTACGCAAGCTGCGCCAGCGTATGGAAACCCTGAAAGTGGGTGCCTTCGATAACGCCAGCAACGATTTCGGTCCGCTGATCACCCGCCAGCACGCTGATAAGGTGAAAGGCTATATCGCCAGCGCCGCAGAACAGGGTGCCAATATCGTTGTCGATGGACGTGATGCCCAGGTTGAAGGCTACACTGACGGTTTCTTTGTCGGCGGCACCCTGATCGATGGCGTGAAACCAGGCATGAGCTGCTACGAAGAAGAGATCTTCGGCCCGGTACTCTGCGTGATGCGCGTCAACACCCTGCAGGAAGCGATGGACCTGATCGATGCCCACGAATACGGCAACGGCACCTGCATCTTCACCCGTGACGGTGAAGCAGCGCGTTACTTCTCCGACAACATCAAGGTCGGTATGGTCGGCATCAACGTACCGCTGCCGGTACCGGTTTCCTACCACAGCTTCGGTGGCTGGAAGCGCTCCCTGTTCGGTGACCTGCACGCCTATGGTCCTGATGCCGTGCGCTTCTACACCAAGCGTAAGACTGTGACCCAGCGCTGGCCTGCCTCCGGTATCCAGGAGAAGGCCCAGTTCGCCTTCCCGAGCGAGTAAGCGAAACACTACTCTCCGAAGGGAACCCTCAGTCCGGCACCGGATGCCAGGGTTGCGGGTTCCCGGTTTGCCCGATACAGCAAGTTGTCTGTATTTTTCGCCCGGCCCTTTGTGGCCGGGCTTTTTTATGCATAATGCACAGCCCCTCTCCGCCACAGTGAAGTAAACCGTATGAAATCAGCCGCCCGGTGGCTTCAGCCCCTGATCGACCAGCCCGTTAGCGGTGCGCTGGCAGTAGTCTTGCTCTGGGGCCTGAACGTGGTGATGATGAAGATCGGCCTGAACGATATGTCACCGCTGCTGTTCACGGCCAGCCGCTTCGCCCTGCTGGCGCTGGTGCTGCTGCCTTTCTGGCGGATTGCGCGGCATCAGTTTCGCGATATCGCCACCCTGGCACTGGTGATGGGGATCGGTCATTTCTGCACCCTGGCGATCGGTATCAGCTACGTCGACAGCTCAGTGGCCGGGCTGATCCTGCTGCTGGGTGCGCCCTGCTCCTCACTGCTGGCCTTCCTGTTCCTGAATGAACGGCTGCGTCCGGTGCAGGTACTGGCCCTGCTCGGTGCCGTAGCCGGCATTGCCACCCCGATCCTGCTGCAGCAACAGGTCGAGCTGCAGCTGGGCGCAGTGATTATCCTGTTTTCCATGCTGGTTTGGGCGGCGGGCAACCTGTTAGTCAGGCGGATCAGCGACCTGCCCGTGCTGACAGTACAGTTCTGGATCGGCATTATCAGCAGCCCGCTCTGTATGTTGCTGTGGTGGCTGCAGCCCGATAGCCGCCCCTTCAGCGAGCAACTGACCGGCAACAGTATCGCCTCCCTGCTCTATGTGGTGGGCGGCTCTTCGGTACTGGCCTATTACATCTGGTACCGGCTGATCTCACGCCACAGTATTAACCGGATCGTCAACCTGACCCTGCTGCAGCCGCTGGTGACGATGGGCTTTGGCTACCTGTTGCTGGATGAGATGCTCAGCGGCCTGCAGCTGACCGGCGCGGCCGTCACACTGGCTGCCATGTGGCTGTTCTATCAGGCCCGTCAGCGGGCTTAACTCCTTATTCGAACCCTCCCGCGCGGCATGTCCAATGTCGCGCCATCGATTCCGCACCGCACAAATAAAATCCTGCACTACACTGAGTAACTATTGCCTGATTACGACTGTGCGCCGTAAAGCACTATAAAAATCAGGGGGGAACACTTATACTGCACTGCAGCAAAAATAGGTATATACCCCTAATCCTAAGGGAGAGGACTATGCATAATTTCTCATCCATCGCCGTCATCGGCGCAGGCCAGATGGGCTGTGGCATCGCACAATCCATTGCCGCCGCAGGTATCGAAGTGAAGCTGTCAGACGCAACACCGGATCTGGCACAACAGGGCCTGGCACGGATTCATCTGCGCCTGCTGGGACAGGTTGAGAAGCATAAGCTGCAGCCCGAGGAAGCAGACCACATTGTCGCAAATATCACGCCGGTGCCTTCTCTGGAATCTATCCATAACTGTGATCTGGTGATCGAAGCCGCCAGCGAAGACCTGGCGCTGAAACTGGAACTGTTCCGTAAGCTGGATCAGTACGCCAAGCCCGAGGCTCTGCTGGCGAGCAACACCAGCTCTCTCAGCATCACCACCATTGCCGCCGCAACCCGTCGCCCGCAGAACGTGATCGGCATGCACTTTTTCAATCCGGTACCGGTCATGGAGCTGGTCGAGGTGATCCGCGGCCTGGCCACCAGCGATATAACCCAGACCCGTATCCTGCGCCTGTCCGAAGCACTGGGTAAAAAGCCGGTGTGCAGCGTTGATAAGGCCGGTTTTGTCGTAAACCGTATACTGCTGCCGATGCTGAACGAAGCCTGTTTCCTGCTGGATGAAGGGGTCGCCAGTGCCACCGATATCGACAGCGCCATGCAGCTGGGCTGCGCGCACCCGATGGGACCGCTGGCACTGGCGGATTTTATCGGCCTGGATACCTGTCTGGCGATTATGGAAGTACTGCAGAAAGAACTGGGAGAGGTGAAATACCGTCCGGCACCGCTGCTGCGCCGCTATGTCGCCGCCGGATGGCTGGGCAAGAAGACGGGTCGCGGCTTTTTCGACTATAACGACTGAGCCCGTCGCAGACAGATAGTCCGGACAACTCGGACACCAGACATAAAGCGTCTGATATTACAGACACCTTATCTCTGCCGTTTATACCGAAAAGCCATCAACCCATTGTTTTCACTAAACAATACAGGTATGGCCCGGGTATTGCTGTAACTGCTGAAACTAAACCAGCAGCAGATAACAACAACAATCGAAGGGCATCACCATGAGAAGCTTACAGATCACCCCCAAGCAGGCAGCACAACTGATCCCCGACGACGCCACCGTGGCGACGGCCGGATTTATCGGTATCGGCTTTGCCGAGTCCCTTGCCAGTGCTATCGAACAGCGCTTCCTGAGCGAGGGTCACCCGCGTAACCTGGGTCTGATCTACGCCGCCGGACAAGGTGATGCCCGCCAGCGTGGCCTGAATCACTTCGGCCACGAAGGCCTGGTCAGCCGGGTGGTTGGCGGTCACTGGGGGCTGGCCCCAAAGCTGGGCGAACTGGCGATCGCCAATAAGATCGATGCCTGGAACCTGCCCCAGGGGGTGATCTGTCACCTGTTTCGCGACACCGCCGCCGGCAAGCCCGGCACCCTGACCCATGTCGGCCTCAACACCTTTGTCGATCCACGCTACGACGGCGGCTGCATCAACCCGCGCACGCCGAATGACAAGGTAGAGCTGATCGATATTGCCGGTCAGGAGTACCTGTTCTACAAATCCCAGCCGATCCAGGTCGCGCTGCTGCGCGGCACCACCGCGGATAAGCGCGGCAATATCTCGATGGAGCGCGAAGCGCTGCCACTGGAAGCGCTGGCGATCGCCCAGGCCACCCGCAACAGTGGCGGACTGGTGCTGGTACAGGTGGAACGCATCACCGACAGCCACAACCTGACCCCGGACCGGATCAAAATCCCCGGCATTCTGGTCGATCACGTTATTGTCGCCGACCCGGCCGATCACCCGCAGACCTTTGCCGAACCCTACAACCCGGCCTACAGCGGCGAGATCCGCCAGCCTGCCGGTCATCATGAAGCGGCACCGCTGAATGCCCGCAAGATTATCGGCCGCCGTGCCCTGATGGCACTGAACAAAGGCGCGGTGGTGAACCTGGGGATCGGTATGCCGGAGATGATGGCAACAGTCGCGGCCGAAGAGGGACGGCTGAAAGACTTCACACTGACGGTCGAGCCGGGCGGTATCGGCGGTCAGCCGGCCAGCGGCCTCAGCTTCGGTGCCGTGGCCAATGCCGAATCCATTATCGACCAGCCGGCACAGTTTGATTTCTACGATGGCGGCGGCCTGGACCAGGCCTTCCTCGGCCTGGCAGAGACCTGTCCTCAGGGCCACGTCAATGTCAGCCGTTTCGGCACTAAGCTGGCCGGTGCCGGCGGCTTTATCAACATCACCCAGAACACCCGCGAGGTATTTTTCCTCGGCACCTTCACCTCCGGCAGTCAGCAGCTGGAGATAGAAGACCACCAGCTCCGGGTGATCCGCAACGGCCACCTGCGCAAGTTTAAGAAACAGGTCGAGCAGATCACCTTTAACGGAGAGTACGCGCTGCAGAAAGGGCAAAAAGTCACCTTTATCACCGAACGTGCCGTATTCGAACTCACCGACGCCGGTATGAAGCTGACCGAGATTGCACCGGGCATCGACCTGCAGCGTGACATTCTCGACCTGATGGATTTCCGTCCGATCATCGACGATGACCTGGACACCATGGACCCACGGCTGTTTAACGACGGCCCGATGCACCTGCAGCACACCGGCAGTATGCCGATGCAGCAGATGCGCAGTCTGTGGCAACGCATGCTCTGCAGACGCTCACACGAGAGCGAGCGCCTGCTGGCATCCCCGGCGGTATAAGGCAACAGAAGTCCCTGGCTAGTGCAGGCACTTCAGTTGTTGTGGCACCGTCTATTGCGGAGACAGACCTCTCCGCCCTGAACTGATCCGGCGTGTGACTACGTCGGTGGCAGCTAACATTTTGTGCTTTGCGTCATAGTGCAACCGCTGCCGCCGTACACGTCGGATCAGTCTTTTTTACCTCCGGATACTGGCTTTTCCACAGAGCTGTTCAATAATGAGGAGGAACCTGAATTCAGGTTGCTTGCCTGGGGAAAGATCTGATGAAAAAACTGACGCTGATTCGGCACGCCAAGTCCAGCTGGAGTGATCCCTGCCTCTCAGATTTCGAACGCCCGCTCAATAAGCGTGGCAACCGGGACCTGCCGGGACTGGCACAGCGAGTGCAGCGCTTTCAGCTCTATCCTGACCACCTCCTCAGTAGCGGCGCGGTACGTGCGCTGACAACCGCCAAAGCCGTCAGCGACGAATTAAAGCTGCCTTCACAGCAGATAGAAGTCGTGCCGGAACTGTATGAATCCTGCTACGAAACCCTGCTCAACGTGCTGCAGAACCAGCCCGACCGCCATCGCCATATTATGCTGGTCGGCCATAACCCCGGATTGGAAGACCTGGCCTACTACCTGACCCATGAAACCGGCCTGCCCTGCCCCACCGCATCAGTGCTGCATATCCATCTCAGCATCACCAGCTGGTCGGAACTGGCCGAGTCCTGCGGTGCCCTCGAACTGTATGACTACCCGAAAAAACACCTGACCGACAGTGAGGCTGAAGAGGTCTGAATCTTCAGTTTGAACTCCGGCGATAGAAGGGGTTGCGACTGCGGTGGTAAAATCGCTGTTTTCCACCCACGCAGGATGCCCGCCGTTGGAACTCTATCTGCAAACTTTTGGCTTTACCGCCAACACCGTTGCGCCGATCTTCTTTATTGTCTTTCTCGGCACCTTCCTGAAACGGATCAACCTGATCAACGATAACTTTATCGCCGTCGCCTCAAAGCTGGTGTTTACCCTCACCCTGCCGGCACTGGTCTTTATGGCGATCTCCCGGACTGATTTCCAGTCGGTATTTAACCCCCACCAGATGATCTACCTGGTGGTGTCCACCCTGATCAGTTTCAGCCTGCTGTGGTGGCTGGCGGCGCGCTGGATCAGCGATGGCCGCGACCTGGGGCCTTTTATCCAGGGTGCCTTTCGCGGCAACTATGGCATTGTCGGCCTGGCCCTCTCCTACAACCTGTTTGCCGAAGCGGGGCTGGCGCAGGGTGCGGTACTGCTGGCGATGGTGATCCCACTCTATAACGTGCTGGCGATCCTCTGCCTCAGCCTGCCGCTACAGAAAAGCGATACCGCCAGTCTCGGCCAGTCAGCGCTGGAAGTGGCGAAAAACCCGCTGATCCTGGCCGTTGCTGCGGCACTGCCGTTCTCTTTCTTCGGCTGGCAGCTACCGGAAGTGATCGGTAAAACCGGCAAATATTTCGCCAATATGACCCTGCCGCTGGCCCTGCTGGCAATTGGCGGCTCCCTCAGTCTGAAAAGTCTGCGCAACAGCTCGGCGATGGCCGCCTGGGCCACCGCCTGCAAATTGGTGATTTTTCCGGTGGTGCTGACCAGCGGTGCCTGGCTCTATGGCTTCCGGGGACAAGAACTGGTGATGCTGATGGTATTGTTCGCCTGCCCCACCGCTGCCGCCAGCTTCGTGATGGCCAGGGGGATGGGGGCCAATGGCGAGCTGGCCGCCAATATCGTCCTCACCACCACCATCGGCTCCACCCTGACCATCAGCGCCGGGGTTTACCTGATGCGCTTCTGGGGCGTGATCTGATCACGACCTCTGCAGCGACAGCTCCTGCCGGATAGTGAGCCGATATTTTTTCACCTATCTGGTCCTAGTCGACCACGTAGCCGGCCTTTATGCTGACCGCCATGAAGATTATCCAGCTTGATCAGCCTATCGATGACCCGCAGCGTGCCGAACATCTGTTTCGCGGCGAGCTGCTGGTGTTCCGCAATATTCCGGCAATGCGGCAGCTGATCGACCGCACCGACCAGCTGCTGCGCGACAAGCTCAGCGGACTCGACCCGGTCCGCGCCCAGCACCGGCTATCGCCGCAAGACTTCCTGCAGCTGACCGGCGAGGTACAGAGCGAATTCCGCAAAAGCCAGTGGCCCAAGGATCTGTTTTTCGCCGCCCTGCAGCAGTGTGGCGTTGAGCTGTCAGAGACCTTCTACGACCATTTCCCGCTGCGGGTCGTGCCCTTCGATAGGGATAGCGACGGCAGTCACAACGGCGCCCATCGTGCCGCTATCGGTCACCATCGCGACAGCTGGGGAGCCAATATCTTCAGCCAGATCAACTGGTGGGCCCCGATCTATTCACTGGAAGCCGAACGCAGCATCGCCTTCTATCCCGATTACTGGGACAGGCCATTGGCGAATAACACCGACAGCTGGTGTTTTGAGGATTATCTGGCGGAACGGCGCAAAGTGCCTGAAGAGCGGCGCAGCGCCTACCCCTCAGCGCCACAGCCGCTGGAGGTCGTGGATGAGAGCGGAGTTGAAAAGATACTGATCGAGCCGGGTGACATCCTCTGCTTCGCCAGCGCCCAGCTGCACGCCAGTGTGCCCAACAGCACCGATGCCACCCGCTTCAGTGTCGAGATGCGTACCATCAACCGCCAGGACCTGCAGGCCGGGCGCGCCGCGCCGAATGTGGATAACGCGGCCACCACCCCCATGCACCGCTGGTTTCGCGGTATTGTGGATAAGCAGCCGCTGGAGCTGAAAATCGAATCAATTTCCCCAACACGAAAAGTGTGAAATGTTGTTGCTTTAGTAATAACGATCTTCTTTTCTCATCTTCGTTAACTTACCGAAATTCCAGAAGATAAAGGTCGTTAGCAGGAGCATGGCGCTTAAAGCTGCAGCCATAAAGTAGAAATCCATAGCGTTGGTTTCAAGCTTAGAACGAAGTTCGTTGAGTTCAGGAAACAACCCCGAATAGACTAATTCAATGGAGTCTCCCGACTGGTATTCTTTGTTCTTGCTATAGACGTTAGGGTACGTACTTCCTGTGAATGTGTTACTCACAGCATCAGTGAACGAATAGTGAATAGCTAGCATCGTGCCATCAGTTGCTATTTCAACCTCATCAACGTGCCCATCAGAGTGTTTGGGAAAAGCTTTGATCGCCGCATACTTAATACCTCCGTTACTGGAAATGGAAACAAAGATCATCGCAACAGCAATCAATACAAACGAAATGGTAATACGCGTAAACAGGTCATCCCTTTTCGCTTCGCGTGGGTAAGGCATAAACTATCTCTTTCAAAGTGTAAGGTTCTGAAGAGTTTCTCAATGTAAAAGCTTCAGATCGTCGCCAGTTCAAGTATCGGTTTATTCATTTGCTTAGCTTGTTGTGTAAAGCTAACAATCTCCTGAAGCAATTCCGTAACTTCTTCCAGCGAAAAAGCAGACAACTCTTCATTGTCATACCATTGTGCTGAAATCCCCGGCACCTGATCTGGTTGAACACTAGCCAGCACTGCTATGTATTCTGAAGCCAACTCAAAAACGAACAGATCTTCTTCATCACCTTCAAACAGGCTTTCTCCAAAAGTTGGTAATCCCGGATCAAGCTCATCACCGGCAAGCCGTTCCCATAACAGCCCCAGCTCGACGACACCGATGTTTTTCATAGAAAGGTGTGGCCAATCGTCAAAGTCGTACTCTTCAGTGGTCACAATTGAGGCAATTTTCTCTGCATCTGCTTTATCAGCGATAAACCAATCGGTATAGAAACCCATAAAACTTCCCTCTGAATTAGTAAGCGATTCCGCTTCTGGGAAGGATCTGTGACAGGTAGTATCTGGAGCTGCCTTCCCTTCCCTGTTAAAAGCAGTTAGATAGCAAGAATCACTTTGAACCAACAAGTGAAGCTTCTTGCAGGCGGGTTATAGCATGATCTCCTGGATAGAAACATACATTGCGAGACAACGATCTCTCAATATATAAAGTGGACCTTTTAGATATTACACCCTCTACAGGGAATTGCCCCTACGTAGTAACCCCGCAGGATCGGTGCTGAAAAATAGCTATACTGAGCCACATTCCGCTATCCCCTCAGGGGTGATCAACTTCAATCAGGGAGAATCCGCCGCATGTCGTTTATCGCGGCCCCGGTCCGTTCGTTTAACTCTTGCCTGCTCTCCAGCCTGCTGTTTTGCCTCTGGCTGACAGCTGCACCCTTGTCCGCCGCCCCGGCCGAGACGGTAACGGTCGGCGGCGACTACAACTATCCACCCTATGAATTTCTCGATGAAGATGGCCTGCCGGCGGGTTACAACGTCGAGCTGACCCGTGCCATCGCCGAGGTGATGGGCATGCGGGTCGAGTTCCGCTTCGGTGACTGGTCCGAGGTGCGCCAGGCGCTGGAACAGGGGGAGATCGATGCCCTGCAGGGCATGGTCAGCTCCGCCGGACGCGGCAAGACCTTCGCCTTCAGTCCGCCCCACGCCATCGTACATCAGTCGATCTTCGCCCGCCGTGGCGAGCCGGTGGCGACCCGGCTCGATCAGCTGCGCAATAAGGAGGTCATCGTGCAGAAGCACGGCATCCTGCACGACGAGCTGCTGCGGCAGAATATCGGCGCCCTGATTATCACCGTCGACACCCATGCCGATGCCCTGCGTCTGCTGGCCGCGGGTAAACATGACTACGCCCTGGTCGCCAACCTGCCGGGACTCTACCTGGGTAAGGAGCTGGGACTGTCCAATATCGTGCCCGTGGGCCAGCTGTCACAGGCCCGGCGCTACGGCTATGCGGTACGCAAAGGCGATGAGGAGTTGCTGGCGCAGTTCAGCGAAGGGCTGGCCATCCTGAAGAACACCGGCCGCCAGCAGGCGATCTACGATAAATGGCTGGGAGCATTGCAGGAGCAGGGCCTGCCCTGGAAACAGCTGGGCAAGGTGGCTGCCATCCTCTCGGCCTTGCTATTGATCGGTCTCGGCGGCGCCATGATCTGGAACCGCATGCTGCGGCGACAGGTGGATAAGCGCACCGCCGAGCTGCACCTGCAGCAGCAACAGCTGATCCAGGCCGACAAGATGACCTCGCTGGGGATACTGGTCTCCGGTGTGGCCCATGAGATCAACAATCCCAGCGGACTGATCATCCTCAACCTTCCGGTATTGCAGGAAGCCTGGCAGGACTGCCAGGAGTATCTGGAGCAGCGCTTCGAGGAAGATGGTGACTTTATGCTCGGCGGCCTTGCCTACTCGCGGATGCGCGATGAGATTCCGGCCATGCTCGGTGAGATGCAGGATGGTGCCCAGCGCATCCGCCGCATTGTAGAAGACCTGAAGGACTTCGCCCGCCAGGAGAGCGAGGATATCCGCGAGCCGTTCGATCTCAATGAAGTGGTCGCCACCGCCGTGCGGCTGGTGGATAACTCCATCCGCAAGGCCACCGATAACTTTCAGACCGACTACGCCAGTGAGCTGCCCAGGGTACGCGGCAATGCCCAGCGTATCGAACAGGTGGTGATCAACCTGATTCTCAACGCCTGTCAGGCACTGCCTGCGCGCAGTAAGGGCGTACGCTTACGCACCGGCTACCGCTCCGACCTGCAGCAGGTGCTATTGCTGGTCGAGGATCAGGGCTGTGGTATCGACGCCGACAACCTGAAGCGGCTGATGGACCCTTTCTTCACCACCAAGCGCGAACAGGGCGGCACCGGCCTGGGCCTGTCCGTCTCCAGCGGTATAGTACAGGCCCATGGCGGCCAGCTGAGCTTTGATTCCACCCCCGGCGTCGGCACCACTGTGGTGATGACCCTGCCCCTGAACGGAGAGACCCCGGCATGATCAATCAATCCCTCTACCCGGAATTCGGCGTGCTGCTGGTGGATGACGAGGCCTCCTACCTGCGCAGCCTGAGTATCCTGCTGGAACGCAACGGCGGTATTACCAATATCCACCGCTGCAACGACAGCCGCGAAGTGATGGCCATCCTGCAGCAGCACCCGATCGGCCTGGTGCTGCTGGACCTGACCATGCCACACCTGTCCGGCAACGAACTGCTGCCGCTGATCACCGAACAGTATCCGGAGGTAGCGGTGATCATTATCAGCGGCCTCAATCAGGTAGAGTCGGCGGTGGACTGCCTTAAGCTGGGCGCCTTTGACTACTTCGTCAAAACCACCGAAGAGAACCGCCTGATCGAGGGAATCAAGCGCGCGATACGGATGCAGGAGATGCGCCGGGAAAACCGAGCCATGGGCCAGCGTATCCTCAGCAACTCGCTGGAGCGGCCCGAGGTATTCGAGGCGATTATCACCCGCAGCAGCCAGATGCGGGCGGTGTTCCAGTACCTGGAATCGGTGGCCCCCAGCAACCAGCCGCTGCTGATCTGCGGCGAAAGCGGCACCGGCAAGGAGCTGCTGGCACAGGCCTGCCACCAGCTCAGCAACCGCAGTGGCGCCCTGGTGACGGTCAATGTCGCCGGGCTGGATGACAATGTCTTTGCCGACACCCTGTTCGGTCACCAGCGCGGTGCCTTTACCGGGGCCGACAAGAGCCGTGCCGGACTGGTGGAGGAAGCCGCCGGCGGCACCCTGTTTCTGGATGAGATCGGCGATCTCAGCATGAGCTCCCAGGTGAAGCTGCTGCGCCTGCTGCAGGAGGGCGAGTACTATCCTCTGGGCAGCGACCGCCCCAAGCGCAGTCGCGCCCGCATCATTGTCGCCACCCATCAGGATCTGGCCCGGCAACAGCAGGCGGGCCGTTTCCGTAAGGACCTCTACTACCGTCTCTGCACCCATCAGGTGATGATCCCGCCGCTGCGCCAGCGCAAGGAGGATATCCCCCTGCTGCTGCAGCACTTTGTCCAGCAGGCCGCCGGCGAGCTGGATAAACAGCCACCCGGCTATCCGCCGGAGCTGGCCCAGCTACTGGCCACCTACCACTTCCCCGGCAATGTGCGCGAGATGCGGGCGCTGGTGTTCAATGCCCTCAGCCAGCACCGCTCCCATATGCTGTCGATGGATGCCTTTAAGCAGGTACTGGGCGAGGATACCCAGCCGGCTAATTACACTGAGGCCACGGTCAGCTTCAGCCCCGACAGTCCGCTGCCGACGCTGGCGGAGATGGACCAGCTATTGGTGGCGGAGGCGCTGCAGCGGGCCGACAACAACCAGTCACTGGCCGCCCGGCTGCTGGGGATCTCCCAGCCCGCACTCAGTAAACGGATGAAGAAGATGCGCCCGGCCAACAGCTGACCGGGGTTAAGCGGCGGCCTCTGAGTAGCGGCGCATCCGCGCCGGGGTCATCGGCAGGTGAACTGCCGCGGCCAGCAATCCCAGTGCTGCGCTGAGGATCAGCGCCAGGTCGTAGTTACCGTACCACTGAAACACCAGACCGCCCCACCAGCTGCCGAGGAAGGCGCCGACCTGGTGACTGAACATCACGAAACCGAACAGTGACGCCAGGTTACGGCCGCCAAAGATCTGCGCCACGGTGCCGCTGGTCAGCGGCACGGTTGAGAGCCACAGCATCCCCATCAGTACCGAGAAGATGTAAAACAGCGTCGAGCTGGGCGGCAACAGCAGCAACATCATGATCAGGCAGGCCCGCAGCCAGTAGATCAGGGTCAGCAACCAGGGCTTATGCCAGCGATCGCCAGCCCAGCCAACCCCGATCACACCCACCACATTGACCAGCCCGATCAGCGCCAGCGAGTCGGAAGCGACCGCCACCGGCAGGCCGCAGGAGGCGACGAAGCCCGCCAGATGCACTGAGAGGAAGGCGATATGCACGCCGCAGACGAAGAAGCCGATATTCAGCAGCTGGTAATCCCGGTTACCGAAGGCCTCGCGGATCGCCTGCCAGCTCAGGCCGCTGCCAGGCTGGCCCGGTACGGCGGCGTCATCGCGTCGCTCCCGCAGCACCCCGGCCAGCAGCAGGATCAGCAGGCTCGAGGCTGCATAGACGGTATAGATCTGTGACCACTCCACCAGCGGAGCCAGCCAGCCGTGCAGCATGGCGTAGACAAACTGCCCCAACGAGCCGCCGGCACTGGCAATCCCCAGCGCCAGGGTGCGGTTACGGTCGCCGAAGTGACGCCCGACCGCCGCCAGTACGATCGGATAGGTGGTCGCCCCCACGCCGACCCCGATCAGGATCGCATTACCGGCAAAAAACATTGCGCTGCTTTCGGCCTGCGCGGCCAGCAGCAGTCCGGCGGCATAGATCACGCCCCCGGCCAGCAGCACCCTCGGCGTACCGAAACGTTCCGCCATCATCCCGGCGATGGGCGACACGGCTCCCCAGATCAGGTTCTGCACCCCGAAGCCAAAACCCAGCGTCGCCATCGGGATGCTCAGATCCAGGCTGATCGCCGGCAGCATCAGCCCGGTACTCTGGCGTATTCCCATATTGCACACCAGAATCAGCGCCGCTGCGGCCACCACCCACCAGGGGTTTATCTTTATGTTTTGCATTCTTCCATCCCTGTTCGCGAAGCCTTCCCGGCCACGCAGAATCTATATTTTGTGACGCCCATCACACCACCCCGTCACGGCAACGGACAAGCCGGTCAGAACCAGGCGATGACCTGCTCACCATACTGATCCGACAGCAGCTTGGCCGACATCAGCAACGTGACGGTGACGATCAGTGGCCGGATCAGCCGGGTGCCCTTGGTGACCACCATTTTCGCCCCCAGCTGGCCGCCGATCAGCTGCCCCGCCGCCATTATCATCCCCGCCAGCCAGACGATATTGCCACCGAGGGCAAAAAAGATCAGCGAAGCGATATTGGAGGTAAAGTTCAGCACCTTGGTGTGGGCGGTGGCCCGGGCCAGGCTGAAGCCCGCCAGGGAGACAAAGGCGACGGTAAAGAAGGTGCCGGTCCCGGGGCCGAAGAAGCCGTCATAGAAACCGATCGCCGTGGTGAAGACAAAGGCAAACAACGCGGGTTTCACGCGCTGGTCACTGTCCTGGTCACTGATCCGGGGTGACAGCATAAAGTAGAGCGCGATCAGCACCAGCAGCAATGGCATCACGGTGGCCAGCAGCGAAGTATCCAGCAGCTGTACCAGCACCGTGCCCAGTACTGCCCCGGCAAAGGTACAGCCGATCATCAGCCGCATCTGGCTCAGATCCACCAGCTTCTTTTTGACGAAGTAGCGGGTGGCGGCAAAAGTACCGAAGCTGCCCTGCAGCTTATTGGTCGCCAGTGCCTCCACCGGACTCATCCCCGTGGTCAGCAGCACCGGCAGGGTAATCAGGCCGCCGCCACCGGCAATAGCGTCCACCGTGCCGGCCCCCAGTCCGGTGAGAAACAACAGCGCGATCAGTGCAACGTCCAGTTCCATAAAGTCTCCCTGCGATACGTAACCTGAAGCAAAGGGTCAGGCTCGAAAGAGCGCCACTTTAACAGCGTTATAGCGCCCTGACACCGTCTGTTTGCGCGCCTTGAGAGCCGGCTGCATGATGCCCGGCAAAACCCCTATAACCTCGGTTATGGGGATAACCAGGGTTATAGCGTCCGCCAGAGTCACCCTCCCCTGTAAACACAGGCGTTACAGGCAAGGCATGGGCGATTACAGGGATTGCGCCATAACTCTGGTTATACCCCTGACAGACTGACCCTAAGCACCACTCAAAGCCACTTATCCATTAAAAAACAAAGAGTTAAAAACATATTCAAAAACTGGCACTGGCTTTGCTCTAACAGAGATAACGACAACAATAATCCTGAGCAAAAAATGCCTGAGCCACAGCACACAACCGAAACCGATTCTATCGCCACCGATCTTCACTCGCCTGCACCGGCCTGTCGCAGCGAAAAAGACCTGCTCGGCAGTGCCGAGATACCGGCCGATGCCTACTACGGTATCCAGACCTGGCGCGCTTGCCAGAACTTCGACCTCAGCGGCGTGCCGCTGAGCCACTTCCCGCAACTGGTGCGGGCACTGGCGATGGTGAAGATGGCTGCCGCCCGCGCCAACAGCCAGCTGGGCGATCTGCCGGAAACCAAGGCCGGCGCGATCGAAGCGGCCTGTCAGGCGCTGATCGACGGCCAGCATCACGACCAGTTCGTGGTGGATATGATTCAGGGCGGTGCCGGTACCTCGACCAATATGAATGCCAACGAGGTGATCACCAATGTGGCGCTGGAGCAGCTCGGTCATGACAAGGGCGATTACCAGACCCTGCACCCCAACAACGATGTGAATATGTCCCAGTCCACCAACGATGCCTATCCGACGGCGGTACGACTGGCGATCCTGCTCAGCCACGGCGAGCTGGTCAGCAACCTGCGCAGCCTGCGCCAGGCACTGCTGGAAAAAGCCGAGCAGTTTAACCATGTCATCAAGATGGGCCGCACCCAGCTGCAGGATGCGGTACCCATGACTCTGGGGCAGGAGTTCAAAAGCTGGGCCTCTACCCTGGGCGAGGATATCGACCGCATCGCCGGGCTGGCGGAACTGCTGACCGAGGTGAATCTGGGCGGCACCGCGATTGGCACTGGTATCAACGCCGATGCCCGCTACGGCAAGCGCGCCGTCTCCGAACTGGCACGGATCAGTGGTTTCCCGCTGATCCAGGCGTCGGACCTGGTTGAAGCCAGCTCCGATATGGGCGCCTTCGTGCTGTTCTCCAGCATGCTCAAGCGGCTGGCGATCAAGCTATCCAAGATCGCCAATGACCTGCGCCTGCTCAGCATGGGGCCGCGTGCCGGCCTCAACGAAATTAACCTGCCGCCGCAGCAGCCGGGCAGTTCGATTATGCCGGGCAAGATCAACCCGGTGATCCCGGAAGCGGTGAATCAGGTGGCCTATCAGGTGATGGGTAACGACCTGGCCGTCTCGATGGCCGCCGAGGCCGGTCAGCTGCAGCTCAACGCCATGGAGCCGCTGATCGCCTACAACGTACTGGAATCGATCCGCCTGCTGCGCCAGGCGATGCCGATGCTGGAGCAGCGCTGCATCCGTGGCATTACCGCCAACGAAGCGGTCTGCCGCGCCCAGGTCGACAACAGCATCGGTATCGTCACCGCACTGAACCCGCATATCGGCTACGACAACGCCACCCGGCTGGCCAAGGAAGCCCTGCGCAGCGGGCGCTCGCTGGTGGAGCTGGTGCGTGAAGAACAGCTGCTGTCCGAGCAGCAGCTGGCGGAGATCCTGAAACCGGAAAATATGATCCATCCCGGTCGCTAAGGCGGCCGCACAACCTTTGCTAGACCTGCAAAAACCTTAACAAAACAACGATAACTAAAAGAGGCATTGTTATGACCACTGCAACCTCATCCGGGGGCGTCTGGAGCAACCTGGCGCTGTGGAAAAAGATCTTTATCGGCATGGTCGCCGGTATCCTGGTCGGCGCCGTTGTCGGCCCTGACGCCGAGGTGCTGAAACCGATCGGTACCCTGTTTATCAACGCCATCAAGATGCTGATCGTACCGCTGGTGTTCTGCTCGCTGATCGTCGGCGTCACCTCGATGGAAGATAGCCGTAAGATGGGCCGGATCGGCCTGAAATCGATCTTCATCTACCTCGCCACCACCGCCGTGGCGATCACCATCGGCCTGGGCCTGGGCACCCTGTTTGCACCGGGCGCGGGCCTGAATATGAGCGCCAGCGCCGAAACTGCCGCGGCGGCCAAGGAAGCGCCCTCGCTGGTCACCACCATCCTCGGCCTGATTCCGAAGAACCCGATCGAAGCCCTGGCCAGCGGCCATATCCTGCAGATCATCGTCTTCGCCCTGGGTCTGGGCATCTCGCTGAATATGATCGGCGAAAAAGCCGAACCCGCAATTAAGGTGTTCAACAGCCTGGCGGAAGCGATGTACAAGCTGACCGAACTGGTGATGAAGTTCGCGCCTTACGGCATCTTCGCCCTGATGGCCTGGGTCGCCGGTAAATACGGCCTCGACCTGCTGATGCCGCTGATGACCGTGATCGCCGCCGTCTATGTCGGCTGTATCCTGCACGTGGTACTGGTCTACAGCGGTGCGATCGCCCTGATCGCCCGCCTGGCACCGGTGCAGTACCTGAAAGGGATCGTCAATGCCCAGATGATGGCCTTCAGCAGCACCAGCAGCTCCGGCACCCTGCCGGTGAGCATCCGTTGCGCGCGCGAGAACCTGGGTGTGTCGAAAGGCATCTCCAGCTTCGTGCTGCCACTGGGCGCCACCATCAATATGGATGGCACCGCACTGTATCAGGGTGTTGCCGCCCTGTTCGTCGCCCAGGCCTTCGGTATCGACCTGACCACCGCTGACTATCTGACCATTATCGCCACCGCCACCCTGGCCTCTGTCGGCACCGCTGGCGTACCGGGTGCCGGCCTGATCATGCTGTCCCTGGTACTGACCACCGTCGGCCTGCCGATGGAAGGCCTGGCAATTATCGCCGGTATCGACCGTATCCTGGATATGGCGCGCACCAGCGTCAACGTCTCCGGCGACCTGATGGTGTCGGTGCTGGTCGCCAAGAGTGAAAACGAACTCGACGAGTCTGTGTATAACGCCGCCGAGCCGGTTTCTGTTGATTCCCAGGATGCATCTCAGGCCGCTAAAGCCTGAGTTGCCCCCCTATTCCTGGGTTATGTGCACTGGGGCTACCCTTCGGTAGCCTCATTTTTTATCGCCCCCCGCGGAACCCGGTTGAGTATTTTCGCCGCCGGCTTCCACTCTGACCGCCGCTGTCATCTCCCCCGCCTGAGCAGTTGCCAGCTGATACCAGTCAACCCCCCGGGTCATTAGCATCAGTGTCGCCAGGGCGGCGAATATCAGGGTCGCGCCCATCAGCAGGGCAAAGTCTTCCGAAGAGATAATCACGTAAAGCAGCAGATAGAGCAGGCTAATCCCCAGCGCAAAAAGCCCCCCCCGTAACAGACTTCCCAGTACCGCTGCCAGATAACTGCAAAGCAACAGAGCACACGCCAGCGTGGACAGGCTGTAGGCAAGCATAAAGTTCATATGTTCGCTGAGTGACACCAGCAGAAGGTAAAACACGCTTAGCGCCAGGCCGACCATCGCGTATTGCACAGGATGGATCTGCAGCTTTTTTAACACTTCAAACAGGAAGAAGGCAATAAACGTCAGCACTATGAACAGTAGGCCATACTTTACCGAGCGCTCAGCCTGTACGTAGTTATCCACAGGCTGGATAAGCTCAGCACCCACGCCATAGCCATTCAGTGCACAGTGACTGCGCTGCTGACAATCCTCAATCACCTTATTCAGATCACCCGAGTATGGCGAGGTTACCCAACTGGCACTGAACCCCTCGGCGCTGGTTTCGTAATGCTGCGGCAGGTGACGGCCGTTAAAACTGGGGTGCGGCCAGTCAGATTGCATACTGATCTGACTGCTCTTACCGAGAGGCGTGATCTGGAGTTGCTCCATCCCACGCAGTTTCAATCCCAGTTTGAAGGAGTACGTTATCACTTTGCTATCATCAGGCAGGGGAATCACGGCATGGACGCCCTGGGTTTCGTTCCCCAGTTTGACGCCCGGCGCAAAGGGCAGCACCTGCTGATTCCACTCCAGCTGCGGCACTTCGATAATCCCGCGCATATCACTCACCAGCAGCAGCAATGTCGGCTTGCCCCAACGTATACTGCCCCCCATCGTTTCCTGACGATCCCGCCCGAAGGCAACCATCCCGGCGCTGGAGAACTGCCCCTGCAGGGCCACTTCGCTGCTATATACCGGGATCCGGTAGATCCCCCGGCGACGGGTGCTGGTAGTGATTGCACTATCCACGTTCAGGCTCTCAGGCCGCAGGATCAGGGTGCCACTGGCCTTTTGCCCCTTAACCTCATACTGCTCTTTATCGCTGTTCCAGACCTTTTTCTGGTAGTGATGCTGCCAGGGAAGCTGGATCAGCGGTCCGGAGACCAGCTGCCTGCCCGTCCATTTGCTGGCGATATCCTGCACCGCCTGGCTGCGATAGTTCTGACGCTCAGAGATCAATCCCTCAACCAGCATCAGGGGTACCATCAACAGCAGGCCGAGCCCCAGAATGGCGAGAATTTTAAAAGTGAGTTTTGACTGCATAGCGGCTCTCTCCATGGATCACATAGCAATGACTTTCCATGCAGGATAACGCTGCCGTTTGTGGCCACAGTGAGGCTTATATGTGTTTTACATGTGCTTTTGCAGGCAGCCGGATTCGCGCCAGTGCCCCCTGCTGCGGATGATTTTCAACGCTTATGCTACCGCGGTGCAGTAGTACGACCTCCTGCACAAAACTGAGCCCCAGCCCGGTACTTTTCTGGCCGCTATCCGGCCGGGGCAGGGAGTAGAAGCGTTGCCCTATTTTTTTAAGGGCATAGTCTGGAATGCCACACCCCTGGTCGCGGATATCAACCTGGATGCTCTGATCAGGCAGCTGCTGCAGCTGAACAGAGATCCGGCTGTCCGGCGGGCTGAAATCGAGGGCATTCTCCAACAGGTTACGAATCGCCTGCCCCAGCAACAGCGGATCACATTCGACAAAACAGGGCTGGAGCTGTATCTCGAAACCGATCTGCTGTTGTCCGGCCCGGGGACTCAGTATCTCAGTCTGCTGCTCGATAAGCTGTGCCAGATTAACCTGTTGCGGGTCTCCGATTGAGCTACGGTTTTCCAGCTGGGCCAGTTGCAATAACTTATCCACCAGCTGACGCATCCGGCGGCTTTCATGCAGGATGTTGCGGGCAAAACGCTGGCGTTGTTCGGCACTGTCTACCTCGCCAATCAACTCTGCCGCCCCACTCAGTGCCGTCAGCGGGCTTTTCATCTCATGGGTCAGGCTGTGGATATAGTGCTCAATATATTCTTTGCCATCGAGCGCCTGTTTCATCTCCTCCATTGCCTGCGCCAGGCTGGCCAGCTCGGGATCATGCAGCTTAGGCGGCGCTGTCCGCTCCCCCGCCTTTGTTGCCCGGGCATAGGTCAGCAAGCGACGAATATTGATACTTAACCAGGTGGACAGCAGAGCCCCCAGCGCGACAGCCATCAGCAACAGCCAGATACCACGGCTACGCACTTTCTCCCGGGTCAGCTGCCAGAAGGGCTCGATGCTGACGCTGGGCTTGCCAACGCTCAGTACGCCGATAACCTGTGGCGATACGCCGGGGCCGGCCCGGTTGTAAACCGGTGCAGCGATATACATGACCGAACTGAGCGGATTGTCTGAATCCTCAAGGGTGCTGCGGGCGCCATACTTACCCTGTAGCGTAAGATAGACATCATTCCAGCGTGAGTAGTCCGCCCCCAGGTCACGCTGACTGGAATCATAGCGCACGATACCCGCCTGATCGGTGATATAGATCCGCAGCCGGGTGTCGGTTTTCTGATGACTGTCGATCCGGGCATCCAGCGCCCGCGAAGCCACACGATTCAGGGCCTTATCAAGATCACCCTGCGCCAGTGAACCGTTCATCAGCTCCTCGCTGACCATCTCCGCCAGCAGATTGGCAGTATCTACCAGCGAGCTTTCCATCGACTGCCGGAGTGCCGGACGCAGATCACTCACCAGGGTATTGAAAAACAACCAGGTACCGAGACCAATGATGGCAAAGTAGGCTAAAAACAGCTTCAGTCCGAATTTCATGGTCAGCGCTGCAGGCTGTAACCCAGGCCGCGATGGGTGCGGATCGGGTCCTGAGTAGCGTCAATGCTGCGCAACTTGGCCCGCAGGCTTTTGATATGGGTATCAACCGCCCGCTCCAGGCTGACTTCCGGCGCCTCCCAGGCGATATCCATCAGCTGGCCACGGGAGAACACACGTTCCGGCTGCTTAATAAGTGCCGCCAGAACCCGGAATTCATATCGGGTCAGCGTTACGGGCTGCCCCAGATAACAGATACGGGCAGCGGCTTCGTCCAGTTGAAACAGGCTATCTCCGGTTGCCGCCACTGCAACCTGCTCTCCCAATCCGGACCCAGCCCTTTTCAGGATCACTTTTACCCGGGTTGCCAGTTCCCGCGGGCTGAACGGTTTGGTTACATAGTCATCGGCACCGATCTCCAGTCCCAGAATACGATCGACTTCGTCTGAGCGGGCAGTCAGGAATATCACCGGCAGCTCACTGAATTCACGTAGCCGCTTACAGAGCTCAAAGCCATTAAAGTCAGGCAGCCCTATATCGATAATCGCCAAAGCGTAGTGTTGTTCCCGTAAGCGCTCTAAGGCATCTCCCGCCAGACCACAGTGGTCGCTGCTGAAGTTATCCAGCGACAGGGCAACAGCAATGTTATCTGCGATCGAAGGCTCATCTTCAACAATCAGAATGCGACGTGGATTCATGGAGGTTCCGGGCTTAATGCGGGCAATAGCAGCAAAAGTATCCCGCAACCGACCCAGTTTGCAAACTCCGGCCTTAATGCCAAGGATCAATAGAGAACAGGGGCCGTAACGAACAGGAGCGGTTATGCTCAGGCTTAACTGGCGCTAAAAGTCAGCAGGCCCGTTAACCCGGTGGAGAAAGTCTGTCTGCGATGGCGACCGACTGATCGCGGTGTGACCCATGCCGGTCCGTTCAGGGATCGACGGTGGCGTCTTTATCATCACACCACTGACTGAGGTAGTGCTGCAGGCTGCAGCACGCCGAGGCTTCAAAGCAGCGCGGCAGTTCGGCCAAGGCCTGAATCCGGTCGAGGCGGAACTGGCGATAGTCCTGCCGCAGCTCACACCAACCCAGCAGGCACCAGACCTTGCCCCAGTAGATCATGCCCAGCGGCCAGACCGGCCTGTCGCTGGCCTGACCGTCTTCACGCACGTAACTGAGGCTGATCACCTGCTTTGCCTTGATCGCCTCGCGCAGGCGATCACTGAACTGGGCGCTCTGCTCGCGCCAGAAGTCCGGCACCAGCAGCCACTCCGGCTGCGCCACCTGCTGCAGGTGCTGGCGGTCGGGCAGGACCGCATGGATCTTGGCCAGCGCACTATCGGCCGCACGGCCCAGCTCCTTATCGGCCCAACCCTGTACCATCCGTACTCCCAGTAGCAAGGCTTCCAGCTCCGCTTCGTCAAACATCAGCGGCGGCACACTGAAGCCCGGCTTCAGCCGGTAGCCGACCCCGGCCTCACTTTCGATCGGCACTCCTGACAGGGAGAGGGCCTGAATGTCACGATAGATAGTGCGTTCCGACACCTCCAGTTTTTCTGCCAGCTGTTCGGCGGTGATTACCCCCCGGCGACTACGCAGCAATGTCAGCAACTGGAACAGTCGTTCCGCTTTTCTCATCTTCAGGCCCTTGGGGTTTTATGGTTATCAGGCGGCCGGGGCTTCCGCCTCGGCATTGCCTTCACAGATCATCGCTTCAGTGATGGCGGTCATATGGCGCAGGGTGCAGCTCTCCATCTCGATCAGCGGACAGATCGCCTGACCAGCGGCGCTCTCCATAAAGGCATCGCCCGCTGCTTTGGCCTTTGCCATATCCTGCCAGTAGATAATATCGAACCAGGTGTCGGTATCATCACAGCTCAGCGAGCGGTAGTAAAACCCCGGCTGCGCCATCACAAATTCATTTACCGCCGCCTGGGCATCCAGCCACTGTTGCGGATCAGTGTCGGACTTAAGTTTGAAGGTCACGATCTCCATCGCGGTAGTGACTTCAGGCGTGATTGCTGGAGTGGTTTCAGGGCTGTTCATTGTGGATCTCCTTATACGGTTCGCATCGCTGCGTTGATTAGAGATTCCATTCTGAGACAGCCCTACTGACAGCGTGGTGTCAGTAGGGATTTAGGATCTGCTGGAAATCTCAGCTCCTATACTGAAAGGATCCTAAACGCCTTTGTCCCAAGCGGCGTACAATGCCCCCTGTGGACAGGATGTTATAAGTGAGGAGGGATTGGCGTGCTGGAATTTTTTCACAACCTGCTGGATATCTACCTGGATACCGCGCTCTGGCTGTTACTGGGACTGGGGCTGGCAGCGGTGATCAAGGGCTGGATTCCCCAGTCACTGGTCAAACGCTGGCTGGATGGCAAGGGCATTAAACCGGTGATCCGTGCCGCGCTGATCGGTGCCCCGCTGCCGCTGTGTTCCTGTGGCGTGCTGCCTACGGCGATCGGCCTGCGCCGGGCCGGGGCTTCAAAGCCAGCTACCGCCTCTTTCCTGATCGCCACTCCGGAAACCGGGGTCGATTCGATCTCTATCACCTACGCCCTGATGGGTCCGGTGATGGCCGTGGTGAGGCCCATCGCTGCGGTAATCAGCGCTATCTTCAGCGGCCTGTTGGTGCTGATGTGGGAACAACGGCAGCGCACAGCTGCTTATCAACAGGACGCAATTACCGAAGCAGTCGCGACAACAACCATTACCGAAAGCAGCTGCTGTGGCAGCGATCAAGCCGGGCCCGCCAGAGCAACAGCCAAGGCCAGTGGTAGCTGCTGCAGTAAAAGTACGGCAGCCAGCACGTCCAGCGACTGCGCCCGTTCAACCCCAGAGACTCATGAGACTCATGAGACTCATGAGACTCATGACTCTCCAGACAGCGGCTGCTGTGGCGGCGACAAAGTAGGTAACGATGGAGTCCGCACTGAAAAAACGGGATTAATGAGCGGCCTGAAGTTCGCCGTCGCCGATATCCTCGATGATATTAAAGTCTGGCTGGCCTTTGGCCTGGTGCTGGCGGCGATTGTCGCCACCCTGATCGAACCCGGCAACCTGGCAGGCTACGGCTCGGGCTTCGGTGCCATGCTGCTGATGCTGCTAGCCGGGCTGCCGCTCTATATCTGCGCCACCGCCTCCACCCCGCTGGCAGCGGCGCTGTTGATGGCCGGGATGTCGCCCGGTGCCGTGCTGGTGTTTATGCTGGTGGGACCGGCTACCAATATCGCCTCCATCGGCATCCTCAGCAAAGAGCTCGGCAGGGCGGCGGTAGCTCTCTACCTGACCGGTATCAGTATCAGTGCCGTGCTGCTGGGCCTGCTACTGGACAGCCTGCTGGGCGATCAGGCCTTTGCCCTGACGCTGGGCAGCAGCGCCCACCATCACAACGACGGCGCCAGCCTGCTACAATGGCTCGCTGGCGGACTGCTATTGATCCTGGCGATCCGCCCGCTGCGCGATAAACTGCCTCTCTAAGCCAGAACCATAAGAGCCGAACCATGCTGAAGATCTTTGCCAACAGCCGCAGCGCCAAACTCTACCAAGCGATCCGCACTGGCGATCTGGATAAGCTGAGCAAGCTGTTGCCGAAATTCGATCGCGAGCAGCTCAGTCAGCGGCTGCAGGAGCAGCAGAGTCCGCTGGAGGTCGCCATCCGCAGCCAGCAGGCCAGGGCGCTGGAACTTCTGTTGCAGAAAAAGCCGCCGACCGATCAGCCCTGCAGCTCAGGTGAATCACTGCCACTGCTGGCATTACAGCAACAAGATGCCAGCCTGGCCCTGCTCAGCACCCTGCTACAGGGGGGAATTGAAGCCGACAGTGCCGCGCTGGCAGCAGCCTGCTTCGCACACTGCGACGAATCCCAGCTGATGCTGCACCTCAGCCGCCTGATCCAGCATGACCCGGCACTGATCGAAAATCCGCAGCTGATGCACCAGGGACTGGCCAGCGGATCGCAGCCCCTGGTGCACTTCCTGATCAACTCCGGTGCATTGCTGCCGGATGACCTGGATGAGGCCGCTTATGATACTCAGCTGCTGCACTACGCCCGCAAATGCGCCGAGGATCGCAAGATCCGCCAGATGTTCCTCGGCGGCTAGGCCCTTATAGCCTTTAGCAGACAGCTTACTTACGGGTGGCCTTTAGCACCTTCTGTCCGGACTCGCGCTGGCTCAGTCGTTCGACGTAAGCAGCCAGAGCTGAATCCGGCGCGATCAGCTCGGCGCCGTGCGGCAGGGCCGCGATATAATCCAGCTGCGGCGCGATAATCAGGTCCGCCAGCGTCAGCTGGTTGCCCATCAGGTAGGCCTTGCTATCTAGCTGACCGGCCACCAGCGTCAGCGCTTCAAGCACGGCAGGCTGCGCTTCGGCCACCTTATCCATGCGCACCGTGCCGCCCTCGCCTTTCGGAAAAGCAAACTCCAGCAGATAATCCCGCACCAGCGCCTTATCGACGTAAATCGAGAGCAGTGCGCACCACTGGTCCACCAGCGCCCGCTGCTCCGGAGCTTCCGGCTGCAATGCCGGGCCATCAAATTCAGTATCCAGATAACGGCAGATAGAAGCGGTCTCACAGAGCACACGGTCGCCATCGATCAGCACCGGAATCTTGCCAAAGGGATGCAGGGCAAAGTGTTCCTCTGACTTGAATCCGATCTCTTTGCCGCCGACCTCCAGCCCGAGGCTGTAACTGATTCCCTTCTCCTCACAGCACAACTGCACTGAACGCACAAAGCTGCTGAACTGGGGGCCGAAAATATGTACCGAACGGGTCATCTCAAATCCTCCTTAACAGTTATGCCTCTCAGGTTAGGCCGCGTGACAATATGATCAAGAACATATTCTGAATCTGTGGCACAGTGAGGTCTGACCAGACAGAGAATAGATACCATGGCCTGGAACCCGGAGCACAAACAGCAGACTCGCGAACGGATTCTCAACAATGCCGCACGGCTGTTTTCCACCCGGGGTTTTGATGGGGTCAGCATCGATCAGGTCATGCAGGAAGCGGGCATGACCCGGGGCGCTTTCTACAGTCACTTCAGTTCCAAATCCGCCCTCTATGCGGAATCGATGAAATTTGCTGCCCGCCAGGCCGTGAATGGCGTCAAGGCCCGCTGTAGCAGCGCATCGCCACACCAGATGATCGAAACCTATCTCAGCCAGCAGCACCGCAGCGGCGATCCCTTTCGCTGCCCCCTGGCGTTTCTGATCACTGATGTGTCCCAGCAGGATGAAGCCGTGCGGCAAACCTATACCCGGCTGTTCCGTGGCTTTGTCGAAAACCTGTCACCGCAGCACAGTGCCGCTGAACGTGAGCAGCTGCTGCAACAGGCAGTGATGATGATCGGGGGTATGGCAATCGCCCGCGCGCTCAGTGATGACAAGCTGGCGACGGAGCTGCTGCAGGCCTGTCGCAGCGCCATTATTCCCGCCGGCACGGAAATTGACCCAGATCAAACCTCAGCTTAATTTCTGATCAGTTGCCGGCAGCCGGCCGCAATCGAAACTACACTGCCGACTCCCCTTAATGACGCAAAACCGGTCGACAACAACAATGAAAATGGTGAACAGCAATGGATTACCGTTCGTTAGCCAGAGAGAATGAGGCCGTCCCTGAGGGGACGGAAGAGAGCAGGTGTATGAGTGAGGAGCGCGACCAGCTCCGCAGGCAATTGCTAAACCGGGCAGAAAGATTGCGGGATGATGGCACCCATGCAGCCGAATTCTGGCTGGCGGAGCAATATGAGATGACTGCAATGTTCCTGAAAGTCTGATCCACAAAGCAATAGGAGCGCGTCCCCCGACGCGCTCTTTGTTCCCAAAAAGCAACAGACAAGATAGAGTGAGTATCAGTCACCCTGCTCTGGGTCACTATATCCATCTGAAAGCAAAGAGTTATTTCGCATATTTATCGATATGCACCTAAGCTGTTGGATACATCATTCCAAATGGAGAGGTCGATATGCCGTACAACCGCGAGCTAATGGAAGAATTGAATGTACTCGCTCTGTTTGACCTGGAAACCACACAGGCCGGTATCAAGGTTCATTCCGATGCCCGTCCCGAACTGATTGAAGCCACCAAGCGCCTGTATGAAAAAGGCCTTGTATCCAATCCGGACGGGGGTTACCTGACACCGCTCGGTCATGATGCGGCTGAAAACAGCTCAGTCTTACTTACGATTTTGAACACCGCCAGCGGTCTCTGAAAAACCGCTTAGCCACCTGACAAACTCCATATTGTCGGGAGCTGACATTGAATCAGCGCGAATATTAAACGGGGCCTCATTCAATATGAGCCCCGTTTTTGCGTCTTTGCAATTATGATGGTTACCGATAGAATCTAGCCCCCTGCCGTTAATGACACGGCCGATAACGCATTCAGTGATTATCACTTCTACACGAGGCTAACCATGGTGGACTTTGTTACATCTTTCCGGAAAGGTCTGAACACGGCCGAAGAAGCGATCAGAAATCACAACGAAATTAATGCCGTATTTGACGCCTTGGAAGAGCAGCTGAACCAGGCCACTAACGGTCAGCTGAAGCTTTGCCGCAAGGAGTTCTTCGAGCGCAAGGCAACCCTGGATTTCTCCCAGCAGAAGGAGAAGTACTGGGCTATTGCCGCCGAAAACCGCCTGCTGCACGACAGCCCGGTGGCGGAACTGGCGCGTTGGGAACCCTCGGAAGCGGGTTATCCGGCAAACGTTAACTACGCCGGCAGTGACCATATCTGTCACGGAAAGGATGAGCTGGAAGCGGTCTTGTGTAGCCTGCTGGCCGATACCCGTATCGGTGATCGCCTCTACCGACTGCTGAATAACGATGACACCGCAGCACCCCAGGCAGAACAGAGCAGCAAGCCGGCAGAGACCGCAGCTCAGACCAGTGCTACGGCAGAAACTGAAGCCCCGGCTGCAGAGAGCGAAGCGAAGAAAAAGAAGCCGCTGCTCCCCAAACGCAGCCTGCTTAAAGGCCTTTCATAAGGCCTTTAAGCAAGCGACCGTCCCTGAGCGCCAGTCAGCTTTCCGTCGATTGCCTGGCTTTCAGATCCCGCGCCAGTCCCAGCCTCGGGATATCGATCTTCGGACAACGATCCATTACCACCGCCAGTCCGGCCGCTTCAGCCCTGGCGGCTGCCGGATGGTTGATTACGCCCAGCTGTAGCCAGACCGCAGCCGCACCGACGGCGATTGCCTCATCGACCACCTCCGCGGCCGCCTCCGGGTTACGGAAGATATCCACCAGATCGGGAACCGGCTCAACCTCCTGCAGCGAGCCGAGCACGGTCTGTCCCAGTATCTGCTGACCCGCCTTTAACGGATTCACCGGTATCACCCGGTAGCCGCACTCCAGCAGGTATTGCATCACCCGGTAGCTGTCACGGTGCGACTTCGGGCTGGCTCCCACCAGGGCGATCGTACGTACCTGCTGCAGTAACTGAGTTAACTCTCTGTCGCTCTGTAACATCCGCTTAGCTTCCCTTCGTTTACTCGGAGGCCGTCGCGCGGCACACCGGGCAGGCATTATCCTTGCGCAGTTTCAGGCTGCGCCACTCCATGCTGCGACCGTCCAGCAATAGCAGCTTACCCACCAGGGGCTTGCCGATACCGGCCAGTACCTTGAGCGCTTCCATCGCCTGCACCGACCCGATAATCCCGACCAGCGGCGCCAGTACGCCGGATTCGGAGCAGGTCAGCCCCTCCTCCTCGCCCTCTTTATAGAGGCACTGGTAACAGGGTGAGTCCGGCTGACGGGGGTCATACACCGCAACCTGCCCCTCCATACGGATCGCCGCCCCGGAGACCAGTGGTTTCAGGTGGGCAACGCAGGCCGCATTGATGGCAAAACGGGTACCGAAGTTATCAGTACAGTCCACCACCAGGTCCACCGCCGCCACCTGTTCAGCCAGTTCGGCCTGATCCAGCCGGCGGTTGATGGCACGGACCTTAACTTCAGGATTCAGCTGCGCCAGGGCGTGCGCCGCCGATTCCACCTTGGGCTCGCCAATCGTCGCCGTGGTATGGACGATCTGACGCTGCAGGTTAGTCAGCTCAACATGGTCATCGTCGACCAGTACCAGCTCACCCACCCCCGCCGCGGCCAGGTACATAGCCACCGGACTGCCCAGGCCGCCGAGACCGATAATCAGCACCCGGGCACGGAGCCAGGCTTCCTGACCATCAATATCCACCTCGGGCAACATGATCTGGCGGCTGTATCTCAGTAACTGCTCATCACTCAACATCGTTTTCTACTCCCGTGCCGGGCGCTGCCGGCCAGCGTCCCAAGGTGACGCGGTCACGGCTGCCCAGATCCTGTTCTGTGGAAATCTCACTGTAGCCACACTGCGCCAATACCCGCCGTGAGGCTTCGCCCTGATCATAGCCATGCTCGAACATCAGCCAGCCGCCCGGTTTCAGATAATGACGGGCCTGTTCGGCAATCAGCTGAATATCCGCCATCCCGGCGTTATCTGCAACCAGCGCGCTGAGCGGTTCGAAGCGCACATCACCCTGCGCCAGATGAGGGTCCTGCGGGTCGATATAGGGCGGATTACTCACCAGCAGGTCGAACTCGCCCTCCAGGGCATCAAACCAGTTGCTCTGACAAAACCCGGCATTACTGATCCCCAGGCGCTGCCGGTTGCGCTCTGCCAGCGCCACCGCAGCGGCAACCCGGTCACAGCCGGTCAGCTGCCAGGCGGGACGCTCTGAAGCCAGCGCCAGCGCAATCGCGCCCGTGCCGGTGCCCAGATCCGCCACACGATAGTCGCCATTATCCAGCTTCGCCAGAGCCAGTTCGACCAGGGTTTCGGTATCAGGCCGCGGGATCAAAGTATCCGGCGTCACCTCCAGCTGCAGGGTCCAGAAATCGCGGTAGCCGAGAATATGAGCGACCGGCTCGCCTTTCTCCCGCCGTGCCAGCAGCGCCATGAACGCCTCCTGCTGCTGCGGTGTCAGTGTGCGGTCAGGCCAGGTAAACAGGTAGCTGCGCGGCTTTTCCAGCAGATGGCAGAGCAACAGTTCCAGATCCAGCCGGGCGCTGTCGCTGAGCTTTTCCAGTCGTGCGCTTTGAGCCAGCGCCTCATCAATTCTCATCTGTCGTTTTTCCATAGCAAATCAGTGGCAGGCGTCGCAATCTGGTATTTTCCCCTGCCCCCGGTTTGATTTATATTCGCAAAAATGAAGGTACGCGATCAGCCGTTCTCTGTTTGTATCCTGCCTGTGCGGCGACAACAAGGGCTGATCTACCTCAGTTATGCTTGAACCGGCAATGAGTCTGGCCCTGGAGCCTCGCCATGCGGCGAATCGCTTCGGTACACCCCGACCATTGCTCCTATTATCAATCTGTGAAGCGAGAGCCGAAGAAGATGGGCACTAAAATCCGTGTCAATCATAACCCGACTGATGATCTGGATAGCTGGGAAGAGGAATACCCTGAAGAAGAGAGCCGCAGAATGCCGCGTGGCCAGCGGCGGCGTGAAATTGAAGACCGCCTGGCTGAACGCCATTTGCGTAAACAGATAGAGGACAGCTACTACTTCGATTAAACGGACGATAGATCTACTGATGCAGAGACCGGGGTCTCTGCATCACCTTCCTGACGCTACCCGCCTGTCAGCCCTGATCTTCCGACAGTGCGCCCAGCTGCTCGGCCTGATACTCATGCATCAGCGGCTCAATCACATGTCCCAGTTCACCGGCAATCACTTCCTGCAGCTTGTACAGCGTCAGGTTAATGCGATGATCCGTCACCCGTCCCTGCGGATAATTGTAGGTACGGATTCGCTCTGAGCGGTCGCCACTGCCGACCAGGCTCTTACGGGTGCTGGCCTGCTCCGCCGCATGCTTTTCCTGCTCAGCGGCCTGCAGGCGGGACGCCAGCAAAGACATCGCCCTGGCGCGATTTTTATGCTGCGAACGCTCGTCCTGACACTCCACCACCACGCCGGTCGGGATATGGGTGATACGGATTGCCGAGTCGGTCTTGTTGACGTGCTGACCGCCAGCCCCGGAGGCACGGAAAGTATCGACACGCAGGTCGGCCTTATTAATCTCGACATCACCCACCTCATCCATCTCCGGCATCACCGCCACGGTACAGGCTGAAGTGTGGATACGGCCCTGGGATTCGGTCTCAGGTACACGCTGTACGCGATGAGCACCGGATTCAAATTTCAGCCGCGAGAATACATCCTTGCCCACCACCCGGGTGATCAGCTCTTTATAACCGCCGTGCTCACCTTCATTGGCACTGACCACTTCGATCTTCCAGCCCTGGCCTTCGGCAAAGCGGGAGTACATGCGGAACAGGTCACCGGAGAAGATTGCGGCTTCATCACCGCCGGTTCCGGCCCGGATCTCGAGGAAGACGTTACGGGCATCGTTAGGGTCCTTCGGCAGCAGCAGGATCTGCAGCTCAGCTTCCAGCGCTTCGATACGCTCCTTGGCGGCGGCGAACTCCTCCTTCGCCATCTCACGCATATCCGGATCATCGTCCGCCAGCATCAGTTCGGCTTCAGCTACATCTTCGCCGGCCTGGTTATAGGCGGCGAAGCTCTGTACCACCGGCTCCAGCTCGGCATACTCGCGGGAGTAATCACGGAAACGGTTCTGGTCTGAGATCACACCCGGATCGGACAGCAGTGCCGCCAGCTCTTCATAACGGTCGGCCAGCTTTTCTAATTTCGCAACAATGGAGGGTTTCATGAATTCTTTTCGTTGTTGGTGTCATCGCCCAGATCAAACAGCTCCTGTACCAGTCCGAGCATCTCGCTGCGTCCTTCGGCACTGGCTCTGCGAAGCTGGATCGTTGGCTGATGCAACACCTTATTGGTTAAGCCGCGTGCCAGCTGGTTCAGGACATCTTCGGCAGGCTTGCCGTTGCGTAGCTGGCGCAGGGCTTTTTCAAGTTCCTGGTCACGCAGGGACTCGGTGCGGGTTCGCAGTGCAGTGAGGGTATCGACAGCCTCCAGTGCACGCAGCTGACCCATAAAATCGTGGGTGCCGGATTCAACCAGAATTTCAGCCTCGCGGGCCGCATCTTCACGGCTGCGCTGGTTCTCCTCGATCACCTCGGTAAGATCATCGACGGTGTAGAGGTAGACATCATCCAGTTCGGCGACTTGCTCTTCGATATCACGCGGTACCGCGATATCGACCATAAAGATCGGCCGGTGCTTACGCTTTTTCAGCGCCGCTTCCACAGCCCCCTTGCCCAGGATCGGCAGCTGGCTGGCGGTGGATGCGATAACAATATCGGCCTCCGGCAGCGCCTCGGGGATATCGCCCAGCAGAATCGCCTTGCCGGAGAACTCCTCGGCCAGGTTCAGTGCCCGCGACAGGGTGCGGTTCGCCACCGTAATCTCTTTCACACCCGCCTGGCAGAGATGGCGGGCGACCAGCTCGATGGTTTCACCGGCCCCGATCAGCAACGCCCTGGAAGTACTCAGGTCAGCAAAGATATGCTGTGACAGGCTGACTGCAGCGTAAGCCACCGAAACCGGGTTCTGGCCGATCGCGGTATCGGTACGCACCTGTTTCGCCACTGAGAAGGTCTGCTGAAACAGCCGTCCCAGTTCAGCACTGATATAGCCGTGCTCCTGCGACAGGGAGTAGGAAGACTTCAGCTGGCCCAGTATCTGGGGTTCGCCCAGCACCAGCGAATCCAGCCCGCTGGCCACCCGCATCATGTGACGCGCAGCATCCTCGTTCCAGTAGGCGTAGGAGCAGTTCTGCAGCGTATCCGGGTCGAGGTTGTGGAAAGCTCCCAACCACTCCAGCAGATCCCGCGTGCCGGCCAGCTCGGTCGAGCAGTAGAGTTCGGTCCGGTTGCAGGTCGAGAGGATAGCGATCTCTTTCAGTCGCGCATGTTCGCGGGCATGGGCCAACGCATCGGTCAGCTGCTCCGGAGTGAACGCTACCCGTTCACGCACTGAAACAGGAGCGGTCTTATGATTGATACCTAGCGCCAATAGAGCCATAACGTCTGCAACTAACCTCTCACCCGGGCCTCTCCTTCAGCATATGACACCAGCGACCCGATTAACTAAGCGCGTAATCATACAATGCTTTGCCCCAAAGGTTAAAACGGCCCGTGGCTCTTTTCCGGGTTTCCATTGACCTGATCACGGCGAAAAGCCCGGCTCAGCGCCCGCGCAGACGGTTTATCCGCAGCCGGGCGGGAACTTTTAACGCCAACACCACCCAAAACACAGACAGCACTGCAAATTGCCATGCAATGCCGTCACTTTGTTGCGATGCAGGAAGAATCCGTCCTGATGCTGCTGACAAGCTGTCCGGGATTCATCTATAGTGACTAAACGTTATAGGGACCTATGCTGTTAAATTCATGAAGAAAATTCTGCTTGCCGCCATATCAAGCGCCCTGCTGGCCGGGTGCAGCTCTCCGATTCAGAAAAGCGCCTCTGCCATAGAGAGCACGCCGCCTGCGTATGAGCCGGGTGAACTCAACCGGAAATCACTCTATGACCTGCTGGTAGCCGAGATATCCGGCCAGCGGCAACAGTTTGATACGGCGCTTGAGCTGTATCTGAAACAGGCCGAGCTGACCAATGACCCCGGCGTTGCCAAACGCGCCACCCGGGTCGCCCAGTATGTCAAAGACCGCGAATCCATGGCCAAGGCCGCTGCGCTCTGGCGGCAGGCAGAGCCGGACAATATGGAACCCTATCAGATCTCCGCCAGCCTGCTGCTGCATGAAGGCAAGTTTGACGAGGCCCGTCCGCTGTTACGCAAGGCGATGAGCGAGAATTCAGAGCGGCTGTTATTGGTGATCCGCAGCCAGATTCCCAAGATGGAACAGAGCACGTTACAGGGCTATTACAACCTGCTGCAGGAGATCCAAGGTGATGACCCGGCGGCCAGCCTGATCACCCAGGGCCTGCTGCTGATTCAGATGGAACAGCCCGAGGACGGCCTGAAAGCGTTTAACGGCGCCCTCGCACTGGAGCCGGATAACCTGGACGCCCTGGTGCAGAAAGCCGAGCTGCTGCGTGCCACCGGCCGCACCGACGAAGCCCTGGCGCTGCTGAAGCGAAAGACCCTGAAGATGGATCTGGAAGAGAACCGCCAGCTGCATATCCTCTATACCCAGCTGTTATTCCAGTCCGGCAAGACCGATCAGGGCCGTCAGCAGGCAGAGAAATTGCTGAAAGCACTGCCGGATGACCCGCAGCTGAAATTCTACCTTGGCCTGCTGATGCTGGAATATAACCAGCTGAAGCCCGCCAGCAACATCATGCAGGAGATCCTGCGCAGCCACCCCAATGACAGCCGGCCACACTTCTATATGGGTCATATCGCCCAGAAGGAAAACCGCATCGAAGATGCCGTAAGCCACTATATCCGGGTCAAGGATGGTAAGAACATACTGCAATCCTTTTCCCGCGCACTGACCCTGCTGGACAAGCCTTCCGATCAGGCCCGAGTCCAGCAGATCATGAAAGACGGCCGCGCCAGCCTGCCGGCGATGGTGCCGCGGTTCTACGCCCTGGAAGCCGAATGGCTGAACCTGCGCCAGCTGAAAACCGAAGCCCTGAAAGTACTGAACGAAGCCCTGGCCCAGTTTGATGACGATATCAGCCTGCTTTACAGCCGCGCGATGCTGCAGGAAGCGACTCAGTTCGATCTGGCGGAGAAAGACCTGCGCCGGATTTTACAGCTGGAACCCGACAACGCCATGGCCCAGAACGCCCTGGGGTACACCCTGACCCTGCATACCAGGCGGTATAAAGAAGCGCTGCAACTGATCAGTAAGGCGCTGGAACAACGCCCTGACGATGCCGCCATCATAGACTCGATGGGCTGGGTGCTGTTCAAACTGGGACGCGTCGAAGAAGCCCTGCCCTACCTTGAACGCGCCTATAAGGAAGTCCAGGATGCCGAGGTCGCCAGTCACCTGATTCAGGCCTATCAGGCGGCCGGCCAGCGCGCCAAAGCCGAAGCCCTGCTACAGAAAAGCCTGAAACAAACACCGGACAGCAAGGAACTGATCGAGGCGGCCCGTAGCCTGGATATGCCGCAATGAAACTTCGCTCTATCCTGCCGCTGCTACTGATCAGCATTGTACTGGCCGGCTGCAGCGGCTTTCAGCAAGCAGATGCCCCGGCCGAGCGGCAGCTTGACTGGGCTGAATACCGGCAATATATGGCCCGGCTTAACCACTGGGAACTGCTGGGAAAAATCGGCATCCGCAGCGATGCCGAAGCCCTGTCCGCCAGTATGCAATGGCAACAGCAACAGAGTCGCTACGCAATCCAGCTGCGCGGCCCGCTGGGCCAGGGCGGCGCCGATATTCAGGGCGACCCGCGCCAGGTCAGCATTGAGATCCCCGGCGAAGGCCGCTATGAAGCCGATAATCCGGAACTGCTGCTGCAACAGACCACCGGCTGGCAGCTGCCGATCAGCGATATCCAGTATTGGATAAGGGGCATCCCTTCCCCGCAGGCCCCATTCGAGCAGGTGATCGAAAAAAATCGACTGCAAACACTTGACCAAAACGGCTGGCATATACAATATGTCCGCTATCAACGCTTTGGTGTTCTGCTACCAAGCAAAATCAAACTGAGCCGTGGCCAGATCCGCATCACATTAGTGGTAAAGAAGTGGCAAATCAGCGCCTGAAAACGGCCTCTGTCAGTTTGACATTTCACTCACGTTCGTAGAGAATGTGCGCCGTCTTGTGCAGGCTGACCTGTTAGCCATGTACAGGAAGATCGACTGGGGTATCGCCAAGCGGTAAGGCACTGGATTCTGATTCCAGTATGCGGAGGTTCGAATCCTCCTACCCCAGCCAACTTTTCGATGATGTATTCCCTGTCACAGATCCAGTTTCCATAAAATCGAAGAAGGTGCTCGCGGTGTCCAAAATGATGGTCTTTACCGGCAATGCAAATCCGGAATTGGCGCAAAAAGTAGTTGAGCGCCTGGATATTCCGATGGGCAAAGCTAATGTCGGTCGATTCAGCGACGGTGAAGTTAGCGTAGAGATTCAGGAAAACGTTCGTGGTAAAGACGTTTTTGTTATTCAGTCTACTTGCGCACCAACTAACGACAATCTGATGGAACTGGTTGTCCTGGCAGACGCACTGCGCCGTGCATCTGCAACACGTATTACCGCCGTAGTCCCTTACTTCGGTTACGCACGCCAGGATCGACGCCCGCGCTCTGCCCGTGTAGCGATCAGCGCCAAAGTGGTTGCAGATATCATGTCCACTGTCGGCATCGACCGTGTACTGACTGTAGACCTGCACGCTGACCAGATTCAGGGCTTCTTTGATATCCCGGTTGATAACGTATACGGCTCGCCTGTACTGCTGGACGATATCCTGGACCAGGAATACGAAAACCCGATCGTTGTATCACCGGATGTGGGTGGCGTAGTGCGAGCACGCGCAGTTGCCAAACAGCTGGACTGCGATCTGGCGATCATCGATAAGCGTCGCGAACGCGCCAACGAATCCCAGGTTATGAACATCATCGGTGACGTCTCTGGCCGTACCTGCATCCTGGTGGATGACATGTGCGACACTGCCGGCACCCTGTGCAAAGCAGCCGCAGCGCTGAAAGCGAACGGTGCAGCCAAGGTCGTTGCTTATGCAACCCACGCTGTACTGTCCGGCCCTGCAATCAAGAACATCACCGGTTCCGAGCTGGATGAGTTTGTCGTCACCGACACCATCCCGCTGACTGACGATGCTCAGGGCTGCGAGAAGATCCGTCAGCTGACTCTGGCCCCAATGCTGGCCGAAGCGGTTCGCCGGGTTTGTAACGAAGAATCTATCAGCGCGATGTTCCGTTAAGGCACATCCGCTACCGACGGCCTGTTAACAGGTTGCCGGACTGCCCAATCTCGGGCTAACACTACTGCAAAGTCCTGGTCGCAAGGCTTTGCAGTTTTTAGTATCTATAGGTAATAAAATGACTGATTTCGTAATCAATGCAGTAGCTCGTTCAGACGAAGGGAAAGGTGCGAGCCGCCGCCTGCGTCGTGAAGGCCTGGTACCAGGTATCGTTTACGGTGGTGACAAGCGTAAGAACCCTGTTGCTATCTCTATCCAGAACAACGAACTGGTTAAGCAGATCGAAGATTCTGCATTCTTCTCCTCCATCCTGACTGTACAGCTGGACGGTAAAGAAGAGCAGGTAATCATCAAGGACCTGCAGCGTCACCCGGCTAAGCGCGAAGTACTGCACGCTGACTTCCAGCGCATCACCAAGTCCAGCCTGATCAAGATCACTGTACCTCTGACTTTCGCTAACTTCGAAAAATCCGCTCCTGCTAAAGCAGCGGCTAAATTCGCAGTTGAGAAAAACACTGCAGAAGTACTGTGCCTGGCTGACAAACTGCCAGAAACTCTGGTTGTTGATCTGGCTAACGTTGAAGCCGGTCAGGTTCTTCACCTGTCCGACATCACTCTGCCAGAAGGTGTTGAAATCGTTGCACTGCGTCGCGGCGAAGACCACGACCAGGGTATCGGTTACGTATACGCTCCACGTGGCGCTAAAGCTGCTAAGTAATCGCCTTCGTGCGTTACAGGTACCGGCATGAAAGACAAGATCCAGTTGATTGTTGGCCTGGGTAATCCAGGCGCTCAATACGCAAACACTCGTCACAATGCCGGTGCCGAGTTTGTCGAGCAGCTTGCTGCTCGACAGCTCGTTACCCTCCAGCCCGAAAAGAAATATCACGGGCTATACGCTAAGACGCTGATTGACGGACAGGCAGTCCACCTGCTGATTCCGACTACCTTTATGAATCTTAGCGGTCAGTCAGTCTCTGCACTGGCAAACTTCTTTAAAATTCCTCCTGAATCGATTCTTGTCGCACATGACGAGCTGGATATAGCTCCGGGTGTTGCACGCTTCAAAAAAGGAGGTGGCCACGGCGGCCATAACGGTCTGCGTGACACTATATCCCGCCTTGGTAACAACAAGAATTTCTACCGGCTGCGCATTGGTATCGGACATCCCGGTCACAGCAGCCAGGTATCCGGCTTCGTCCTGACTAAAGCCCCGGCATCGGAACGCGATGCGACACAAGCCGCCATTGACGAAGCGCTGCGCTACCTGCCTGACGCTATCAGAGGCGAATGGGCACAGGCTATGAATAAGCTCCACAGTTTTAAAGTTAACGGATAGGACAGCATTATGGGTTTCAAATGCGGTATCGTTGGTTTGCCCAACGTGGGTAAATCTACCCTGTTCAACGCCCTGACAAAGAACGGCATTGCTGCAGAAAACTTCCCTTTCTGCACCATCGAGCCAAACGCCGGCACGGTTGCTATGCCTGATCCGCGCCTGGACAAGCTGGCTGCCATCGTTGACCCTCAGCGCGTACTACCAACCACTATGGAGTTTGTTGATATTGCCGGTCTGGTCGCCGGTGCCTCCAAAGGTGAAGGCCTGGGTAACAAGTTCCTGGCCAATATCCGTGAGACTGATGCGATCGCTCACGTGGTACGCTGCTTCGAAGATGAAAACGTCATCCACGTCGCCAACCGCATCGACCCTCTGTCCGATATCGAGATCATCAACCTCGAACTGGCGCTGGCCGATCTGGACTCTGCCGAGAAGCAGCTACAGCGCGTACAGCGTCCGGCTAAGGGTGGCGACAAAGAAGCCGTGGCACAAAAAGCGATGCTTGAACGCCTGATCCCTCATCTGGAAGAAGGTCTGCCGGTTCGCTCACTGGGCCTGAATGACGACGAGCTGCAGATCGTCAAGGGCTTCCACCTGCTGACCATCAAGCCAACCATGTATATCGCCAACGTCGATGAAGATGGCTTTGAAGACAACCCGCACCTGGACAAGGTGCGTGAGCTGGCAGCCTCCGAGGGTGCCGGTGTTGTGGTTGTCTGCAATAAGCTGGAAGCTGAAATTGCCGAGCTGGACGATGAAGAACGCGATGAGTTCCTTGCCGACCTGGGTATGGAAGAACCGGGTCTGGATCGTGTTATCCGTGCCGGTTACGAGCTGCTGGGCCTGCAGACCTACTTCACTGCGGGCGTGCAGGAAGTTCGCGCCTGGACTGTTAAGGTCGGTGCTACCGCCCCACAGGCAGCCGGAGTTATCCACACCGACTTCGAGAAAGGCTTCATCCGTGCAGAAGTTGTCGGCTACGACGATTTCATCGAGCACAACGGTGAGAACGGTGCTAAAGATGCAGGCCGCTGGCGTCTGGAAGGTAAGGATTACATCGTCAAAGACGGTGATGTTGTCCACTTCCGCTTTAACGTCTGAGTCAGCCCCGTTGTTGAAAAAACCGCCTTACAGGCGGTTTTTTTCTGCCTGGCTGAAAGCTACAGGCCCTCAATAGCCGATATCAGTACAGAAAACCGCCACTGACATGGCGAACAGCTGAACGCCTTATAACCAGTTAAATTTTTTGCGATTTTTTTGTATTTTTTCTTATTAAAGGTGTTGACAGAAAAACCTAAAATCCGAATAATACGCGCCTCAACACGAAGGCAATATAGCTCAGCTGGTTAGAGCATCGCATTCATAATGCGAGGGTCGCAGGTTCGAGTCCCGCTATTGCCACCATGTTGAGAAAAAGAGTAGGGGTATAGCCAAGCGGTAAGGCAACGGGTTTTGATCTCGTCATGCGTTGGTTCGAATCCAGCTACCCCTGCCACTCTTTTTGAGCACGGCAATATAGCTCAGTTGGTTAGAGCATCGCATTCATAATGCGAGGGTCGCAGGTTCGAGTCCCGCTATTGCCACCATGTTGAGAAAAAGAGTAGGGGTATAGCCAAGCGGTAAGGCAACGGGTTTTGATCTCGTCATGCGTTGGTTCGAATCCAGCTACCCCTGCCACTCTTTTTGAGCACGGCAATATAGCTCAGTTGGTTAGAGCATCGCATTCATAATGCGAGGGTCGCAGGTTCGAGTCCCGCTATTGCCACCATGCTCTGAACCACTTATAGCTGAAAGCGCAATGCTTAAAGCTGACATTGTTGGGGTATCGCCAAGCGGTAAGGCACAGGATTCTGATTCCTGCATGCGGAGGTTCGAATCCTCCTACCCCAGCCACCTCCTCTTAAAAGCTTCCCCATTACTTGATCACACAAACACTGAATGCCCTGATCCGTATACGCTTTCGTATCGTCAAGCGGTAAGGCACTGCTTATGCTTCTTGAAGCGTGATTCCAGTATGTGGAAGATTCGATCCCTCCTACCCCAGCCATCTCCTCTTAAAAGTTTCCCATTACTTAATCACACAAACACTGAATGCCCTGATCCATATACGCTTCCGTATCGCCAGACGCTAAGGCACTGCTCAGTCCTCTTGAAGCGTGATTCCTGTATGTGGAGATTCGTCCAATCCCATACCAGCCAGCTCCCCGTAATAGCCTCTCAACGACTGAAGCGCTGAACGCCCTGCTCCGCTCATAGTTCCTGTCACTAAGAAGCATTCGCTAATGCAATCTAAGAAACAACGACTAAACTGCCCTACGATATTGGTATTAAATTCTGGTTAAGGGCGACCTGGGTCAAGTTTCGGGCAAAAGCACTTCCTGACAGGCTGATATAAAAAAGTTAGACTCCCGCTTCTGTCGGGGAAATCAGCCAAGCAAAAAGGGAGCGCTAGATGACGCTGTTGCAAGCTACATCGAAGCAGACACAGGAAGTTCTGGAACAACTATCCAGCCGTCGGCGGCAGCGAATGCGTAAACATGTTCAGCTACTCTTTCTGGGCCTGGAGCAGGAAGAGGTTGATCCGATCGTCAAGCTGCTCAGAGCTTCCCGGCTGTCCCCGCGGGGACAACGGGTCCAGACTGAGCAGGAGTTTCTTGACGCCCTCAGTGAACGCTCCTGGGACCTGATTCTATGCACCATCGATCGTTACGAGTTCACCGTTAAACAGGCCGTACATCATCTTAAGCGCGCCAACAAAGATATCCCCGTGATCCAGATTGTTCCCCAGGCGGACAGTCAGCAGCTGCTGCAGGGCATGCGCGCTCATATTCAGGCCGTGGTGCCACTCGAAGAGGTGGAACTGCTGACACTGCATATCCGCCGCGAACTGGATAACCTGGAGACCCGCCGCCAGCTGCGCTTTACCGAAGCCAACCTGTCCGATGCCGATCAGCGCAGCCTCGAACTGATGCAGAATGCCTCATCAGCCTACGCCTACTGCAGCACCCGCAGCATCCTGCTGGCAAACAAGCGCTTTACCTCCCTGTTTGGCTACGACAACCCGAATGAGCTGGTAGGACTGGAACTGCATGACTGCATTACCCAGGAGGAGTTCGAGCGCCTGGAGCAGCTGAATGAAGGCGTACTGGATGCCCACAACACCGAATCGATCCAGCTCGACTTCAAGCGTAAGGATGGCTCTCACTTCAAGGCCCGGCTTGATGTTCAGCCCGCCCGTTACGAAGGTATCGCCTGCCTGCAACTGAAAGTGTCCCGCAGCCAGACTTCTGAGGAAGAAACCCTCAACAGCAAGCTGGATCTGATCAGCGGCCTGTACAAGAAGAGCCATACCGAGAAGGAGCTGGATCGGGTGATTCAGCGTGCACTGGATGGCGGTGCCGACTGCAGCCTGCTTTATGTCAGCCTGGACCAGTATGCGGCGATCATGCATGAATGCGGCACTGAAGGCTGCGACCAGATTGTCCGCGATATCGGCGCGATCCTGACCAAGCACGTCAACAACGCTCACCTGAGGGGCCGTATCGGCGATGACGCCTTTGCCGTGGTCTACTATGACCCCAGCCCTGACAAGGCGCTGCTACTGGCTGAGAAGCTCTGTACGGCGATCGCCGGTAACCTGTCAGAAGCCGGCGGCAAGACGATGCAAACCTCTGCCAGCATCGGCATTGCCAGCATCAGTGATAACGCCCCTAAGCGTGCCGAGTTGCTCAAACGTGCGCTGAGTGCAGCAGAAGACGTGCGGGCACGGCGTGCAGAAGGCAATGGGGTTTCACTCTATATGGCCGAAGAGGAGATGCCGGATCAGGAGAGTGAGATCCTGGCGATGCTGCGCCGTGCGATTGAGAAGCAAAGCTTTAAACTGCTGTACCAGCCGATAGTTTCGCTGAAACAGGATGCCCAGTCCTGCTATTACGAAGTCCTGTTGCGCCTGATCGATGATGGCCGCGAAGTGTCACCCGGCGAGTTCATGGATGTACTATCCCGCAACAAGATGAGCCTGATGGTCGACCGCTGGGTGATCAAGGAATCCCTGCGCCAGCTGCAAAAGGAGTACAAGAGCGGCCAGCGCAGCCACCTGTTTATCAACCTGACCGGCCGCACCCTGAAAGATGTCAGCACCATCTCCTGGTTTGCCAACCTGCTGAGGAAATCCGGCCTGCCGGCTGAGAACATTATCTTCCAGATCAGCGAGCTGGATGCCTACACCTACCTGCGCCATGCCAAGTCCTTTACCGAATCACTGCGCGAACTGCACTGCCGCATCTGTATCAAGCACTACGGCGCCTCTCCTGACTCCGCCCTGGTACAGAGCAGCATCCAGCCGGAGCTGGTGAAGCTGGACGGACAACAGGTTCAGGGGCTGGAACAGAGCAACAACGAAGAAGATAAGCTGTTCTACCAGAAACTGAGCCAGCTGCATGCCGAGCAGCGCATTACCATTGCGCCACTGGTCGAGGGCACCCAGGTCATGAGTAAGCTGTGGCGTGCCGGTGTGAACTACATTCAGGGCAACTACCTGCAGCCACCTAAAGAAGCGATGGAATACGATTTCTTCGATAGCTGATTAAGCAAGAAGTCCCGGATAACAAAAAGCCCCGCCCTCTTTCGAAGGCGGGGCTTTTTTGTAGCTCGTAGCTCGTAGTAGCTCGTAGCCTACAGCGTATCGCGGTCTCGGAATCCGATCAGGTAGAGAATACCGTCCAGTCCCAGGGTGCTGATCGCCTGCTTGGCGCTCTGACGCACCAGAGGCTTGGCGCGGAAGGCGATGCCCAGTCCGGCGATCGACAGCATCGGCAGGTCGTTAGCGCCGTCACCGACAGCGATGGTCTGCTCCAGCTGCACACCCTCACGTTCGGCGATCTCACGCAGCAGCTCAGCCTTACGCTGACCATTGACGATGGTGCCTTTGACTTCACCGGTCACTTTGCCATCGACAATATCCAGCTCATTGGCATAGACATAGTCGAAGCCCAGCTTCTGCTGCAGGTGCTTGCCGAAGTAGGTAAAGCCACCGGACAGGATCGCGGTCTTAAAGCCCAGAGCCTTAAGGTTAGAGACCAGCTCTTCCACCCCTTCAGTCATCGGCAGGCGCTGTGCGATGCTTTCCAGTACCGAGGCATCCAGCCCTTTCAGCAGGCCGACACGGCGGCGGAAACTCTCGTTAAAGTCGATCTCACCGCGCATTGCCGCTTCGGTGATCTCGATCACCTGGTCACCAACACCGGCTTCCTTCGCCAGCTCGTCGATCACTTCCGCTTCGATCAGGGTAGAGTCCATATCGAACACCACCACACGGCGGTTACGGCGGAAGATATTGTCTTCCTGGAAGGCAATATCCACATCCAGATCGGATGCCGCCTTAAGGAATTCTTCACGCAACGCCGCGCCATCGGCAGGCTGGCCGCGCACCGAGAACTCGACGCAGGCCTTGGTGCGGGTATCAGGCGACTCATTCATGGAAATACGGCCGGACAGACGGCTGATATTATCGATATTGAGGCCATGACTGGCTGCAATATCGGTCACCTTAGACAGGTGTTCAGCCGTGACCTTACGCGCCAGCAGGGTAATAATATGACGGGACTTTCCCTGTCCGTCGACCCAGTGCTCGTAGTTGTCTTCTTCGACCGGCTGGAAGCGGATATTGAGGTTCAGTTCATGTGCCTTAAACAGCACATCCCGCAGGATCGGAGAGGACTCCGCTTCTTTCGGGACTTCTATCAGAATACCCAGTGACAGGGTATCGTGGATAACAGCCTGGCCAATATCCAGAATATTAATCTTGTATTGCGCCAGAATTGCGGTAATTGCCGCTGTAACACCCGGTTTATCTTCACCGGAAATCGTCAACAGGATGATCTCTTTCATCGGAGGTTCCGTGGCCGGTAGGTATCGGCGCACGAGTATAACAGATCGTGCCTTGTGCGACGTAGAATTAGCTAAAACCGTCCTATCTGGAAACCTGTCTCGTGTCTGACTGGCTTACAACTATCAACCCGGACTGGCTGCTGCCGCTGATCGGTCTGATCGCCCTACTGGAATCGCTGGCAATTGTCGGCCTGCTGCTGCCGGGCGTCGCCCTGCTGGCCGGACTTTGCTGGCTGGCCGGGGCCGAAGGCGTATCGGTCCCGCTGTTGCTGCTGAGCGGCTTCATTGGCGCAGTCCTGGGCGACTGGATCAGTTTCAGGCTGGGTCACTATGCCCTGCCCTGGCTGCAGCAGCGAGCCCCCCTCAGGCACCATCCGGACTGGCTGGACAAGGGCGAGCGCTTCTTCCGTCACTATGGCGGCAGCAGCGTGCTTCTGGGGCGTTTCATCGGTCCGCTACGACCGATCATACCGCTGGTGGCCGGCAGCCTGCAGATGCCGTCACAGCGCTTTCTGGCATTTAACCTCCTCTCTGCCCTGCTATGGGCGCCGGCCTATCTGTTACCAGCCTACTGGCTCGGTCAGGAGAGCGGTACACTGGCCTATCACTGGAATATATGGACCCAGCTGGCCGCTGCAGCAATGCTGCTTTTAGTGCTGCTGCATGCGATTCACCCGCGGCTGGACAAGGCGCATCGCCCGTGGCGTCACTTCCCCTCCCCTCACAGCCATAACGCCCAGCTGCTGGGCTTTATCTGTCTGGCTCTGTTTCTGGCGCTGCTGGCGTTTCGTGCTTACTACCAGGTCCCGCAATGGGAGCTTCAGCTCAGTAACCGCTTACAGGCCGTACCGCCTGGGGTCAGTCAGTGGATGGCCGCTATCACCCTGGCAGGTGACCTGCAGCTGTTACTGGCCATGAGCGGCGTGGTCTGCCTCGGCTTGTTACTTGGCGGCCACCGGCTGCTGGTCCTGCTGTTCGCCGCTGCGATACTGCTCGCCGCCAGCCTGAATATTGCCCTGAAATACGCTTATGCCCTGCCGCGACCGGAACCGATCGGCCTGATCTACAGCAGCTACAGCTTTCCCAGTGGCCATGCCAGCGGGGCAGCTGCGTTCTGGGGGATGCTGGCCGTCATCTTCAGCTATGGACGGCCGCCACGCTGGCGCAGGATCAGTTACAGCCTGTGCCTGCTGCCTCTGCTGCTGATTCCGCTATCCCGCCTGGTGCTGGGCGTGCACTGGCCGCTGGATGCGCTGGCAGGTCTGTTGGAAGGAGTCTGCATTGCGGCCCTGTTTCGCTGGCTCTGGCAGCAGCAACAGTGTGCCGCGCTGACAAAAAAATGGGGGCTGCTTGCGCTCGCCCCCATTCTGCTCTGGCTCGGTTACCTGGTCCTTAACTTCGACGCCGCACTGCAGTTCTATCAGCTCAGTGCGGCCGGTTAAGGCAGTCTCTCAGCTCAGTCTCAGCCGTGCTTTTTCGACTTGGCTTTCTTTGCCGACTTTTTAGCGCCCTTCGCGGCAGCGGCCTTCTTGCCGCCCGCCTTCGGCTTGGCAGACTTAGCCTTACGTTTCTGCGACTTGCGGCTCTTACCACCCACCTTACCACTGAGCTCCATCAGCTCACGCTCGGCCGCCGACAGCTTTGGCTTATCCTTTCCGGCAGCAAGCCCGTCTGCCGAAGCCGTTTTAGCCGCCGCGGTTTTCACTCCGCGCTTACGTGGATTGATCAGCTCAGTTTCGCTGTTTTTGGCCCCCCGTTTGCGCGGCGCCTTATGGCCTTTTTCCGGCTTGGCCTTATGGCCCCAGTCGTCCTTATGACCGGCATGGTGGGCCGGCAGTTTCTTCGCCTCAGGCGCAGTCACCGGCGCGGCAGCGGGCTTAGGGTCTCGGTTTCCGATAGAACCTTCAGCCAGCATATCGCGCTTCTTACGACGCTTTCCGCGTAACGCCTCAACCATCTCGAAATCGATCTTGCGCTCGTCCAGATCGACCCGTACCACTTTCACCCGAACCCGGTCACCGAGCTGGAACTTCTTGCGGGTGCGTTCGCCCAGCAGGCGCTGCTTCGCCGCATCAAAGTGGTAATAGTCGCCCGGCAACGCCGTGATATGCACCAGGCCTTCGACAAACAGCTGTTCCAGTTCGATAAAGAGGCCGAAACCGGTGACTGCCGAGACAGCACCGTCGTACTCGTTCCCCACCTGACTCTGCATATATTCACATTTCAGCCAGGAGACCACGTCCCGGGTCGCATCGTCGGCACGACGCTCGGTCATCGAGCAGTGCTCACCCAGCTGCAACAGCTGCTCCATGCTGTAGCTGGTCAGGAAGTCCGGATTGGGCTGAAACCCGTCCGGGCGGCCGATAGCGCGATCCTGCTTGGCTGAATGGATCTGGGCACGGATCGCCCGGTGCACCATCAGGTCGGGATAGCGGCGGATCGGCGAGGTAAAGTGGGTATAGGCCGGATAGGCGAGGCCAAAGTGGCCCTGGTTATCCGGGCTGTAGACCGCCTGACGCATCGAGCGCAGCATCATAGTCTGGATAATATGGCGATCCGGCCGGCCTTCGATCTGTTCCGCCAGGCGCTGGTAGTCCTTGGGCTCCGGCTCTTCGCCACCGGCCAGGTTCAGTCCCAGCTCACTGAGGTAAGCCCGCAGGTTGGCCAGCTTAGCTTCCTTAGGTCCTTCATGGACGCGATACAGGGTTGGCACTTTCAGCTTCGCCAGGAAACGCGCCGTGGCGACGTTGGCACACAGCATGCATTCTTCGATCAGCTTATGGGCATCGTTACGCTGCACCGGGACGATCTCTTCGATCTTACGCTGGTCGCTGAAGACGATGCGGGTTTCGGTGGTCTCGAAATCGATCGCGCCACGCTCCTCCCGGGCACCACGCAGGGCATGGTAAAGGCTGTACAGGGTTTCCAGTGGCTTCATCACGCCAGCATATTCCTGACGCAGCTGCCGGCCTTCCTTACTGTCAGGCTGCATCAGCATCTGCCCCACCTTGGTATAGGTCAGGCGGGCATGGGACTGAATCACCGCTTCATAAAACTGATAGCCGGACAGCTTGCCAGCCGCGCTGATGGTCATTTCACAGACCATCGCCAGGCGATCGACATGGGGATTCAGCGAGCAGAGGCCATTGGAGAGCAACTCCGGCAGCATCGGCACCACATACTCCGGAAAATAGACCGAGTTACCTCGGTTATGCCCCTCATGATCCAAGGCGCTGTCGGGACGGACATACCAGGAGACATCGGCGATCGCCACCCAGAGACGCCAGCCACCGCTGCGTTTTTTCTCGGCATAGACCGCATCATCGAAGTCGCGCGCATCTTCACCATCGATGGTCACCAGTGGCAGATGGCGCAGGTCGACGCGGTTGGCCTTGGCGCTCTCTTCCACCTCGGCCTGCAGTTCGCCGGTCTCCTGGCGCACCGCATCCGGCCACTCACTGGGCACATCGTAATTGGCGATGGCGACCTTGATCTCCATCCCCGGCGCCAGATGATCACCCAGTACTTCCACCACCTTCGCCAGTGGCATATTGCGCTTACCCGGCTGCTTGGTAATCTCGGCGATCACCAGCTGCTGGTCCTGATACTGCAGCGGATTTTCCGGGTCCGGCTTGATCATCACTTCCTGGGTAATACGCTGGTTCTCCGGCCGCAGCGAGCCAAAGCCATCCTGACCGGAAAAGCGTCCCACCAGGCGGCGGGTGCAGTGCTCCAGCACTTCGATAATCTTCCCTTCGCGGCGGCCCTTATGATCGCGCCCGCTCTCCTGCACCAGCACCCGGTCGCCATCAAAAACCTGCTTCATCTGACGCGGGCTGATAAACAGGTCATCGCCGCTGCCGTCCGGCGTGACGAAACCGAAGCCGTCGCGATGACCGATCACCCGGCCCGGAATCAGCTCCATATTCTTGATCAGACCAAACTCGTTCTTGCGGTTGCTCATCAGCTGGCCATCACGGCACATCGCCTTAAGCCGGAAACCTACCGCATTAAAGCTGTCCTCTTCCACAATCCCCAGCTCCTGGCAGAGTCGCGGATGGCTGATTGGCCGTCCCCATTCCTGCAGAAACTCCAGCATGAACTCGCGGCTGGGTACCGGGTTACCGTATTTCTCCGCCTCAGCGGCGGCCTTGGGATCGCGTTTTAGCCAGTCTTTACTCATGGAATCCTTTTAACGATATGGCAGGGCTACGGGCCGCATATTCGGCTGCGCCCCTGTTCACAGTATTATTCTGAGTGTACTTCAAATTGCAGTATTTGAATTGTATTCAAGCGTTTAATAGCGGTTTTTTGGCGCAGGATTAAAAAAGCCGGCGCAAGGCCGGCTTTCTGAAACGTTATGGACGATCGTCCACCTCTTCCTCCTTTTCGGGAGGCAGCAGGTCTTCCTTACAGATGTTCATCGCGATCAGTACGTTGGCCGCCACATAGATGGAGGAGTAAGTACCGATAAAGACACCGACCAGAAGTGCCACCGCGAAGCCGTGGATCATCTCACCACCAAACAGCGCCAGTGCCAACAGCACCAGCAAGGTGGTTAAGGAGGTCACCAGGGTACGGCCCAGCGTCTGGCTGAGGGACGAGTTCATGATCTCGATCGGCGTGCCACGACGCATCTTGCGGAAGTTCTCACGGATACGGTCAGACACCACGATAGTATCGTTGAGTGAGTAACCGATCACCGCCAGCACCGCCGCCAGTACCGTCAGGTCAAACTCAACCTGCAGTACCGAAAAGAAGCCCAACACGATGATGACGTCATGCGCCAGGGCAGCCACAGCGCCCACTGAGAACTTGAACTGGAAGCGGAAGGCGACGTAGATCATGATCATCGCCAGCGCGACCAGCATGCCCAGGCCACCCTGTTCGCGCAGTTCTTCACCCACCTGGGCACCGACAAACTCGTTACGGCGCAGGGTGATTTCGTTGCTCTCATCTGCCTGCAACGCGGCAACCACCTTATCACCCAGTTTCGGGTCGTGATCACTGCCGAGACGGATCAGGATATCCGTCGGCGATCCGAAGGTTTGCACCACGGCATCGTTATAGCCGGAACCTTTCAGCTTATCGCGGATATCTTCCAGCTCGACCGCCTGCTCGTAGCCAACCTCCACCAGGCTGCCGCCGGTAAAATCCAGCCCCAGCTTGAGGCCGTTAAACGCCAGCGAGCCGATAGAGACCAGCAGCAAGACCAGAGAGAAGATCGCCGCCCCTTTGCGCAGCCCCATAAAGTCATAGATTTTCTGCGTCTCTGACATTACTTCACACCTCCGATCGAAACGGTCTGCAACTGACGGCCACCGTGGGTCAGGTTAACCAGCGCACGGGTCACCAGAATGGCAGTAAACATCGACGTCAGGATACCCACCGACAGGGTTACGGCGAAGCCTTTTACCGGACCGGTACCCATCGCAAACAGGATCAGCGCCGCAATCAGGGTGGTGATGTTGGCATCCAGGATAGTGGTAAAGGCGCGGTCGAAACCGGCATGAATCGCCGACTGCGCCGGCAGGCCGTTTTTAAGCTCTTCCTTGATACGGGCAAAGATCAGCACGTTGGCATCCACCGCCATACCCACCGTCAGCACGATACCGGCGATACCCGGCAGGGTCAGGGTGGCCGACAGCATCGACATCACCGCTACCAGCAGCATCAGGTTGAAGCTCAGGGCAACATTGGCCAGCAGGCCGAAGGTGCGGTAGTAGATAACCATAAACAGCAACACCAGACCGAAGCCCCAGGTCACTGCCGTAACGCCCTGTGCAATATTCTCGGCACCCAGGCTAGGTCCGACCGTGCGCTCTTCGACGAAGTAGATCGGTGCCGCCAGTGCACCGGCACGCAGCAGCAGTGCCAGTTCGGAGGACTCACCTGCACCGTCGAGACCGGTGATACGGAAGTTACTACCCAGCACAGACTGGATCGTCGCCAGGGAGATGATGTTCTTCTCCTGGAAGCGGATCTTCTCTACCACCGGCTCGCCATTAACCGTCTTGTAGACACTGCGCTCTTTATCTTCGACAAACAGCACCGCCATGCGACGTTTCACCGCATTGCGGGTGGTACGTGCCATCAGATCACCACCCTTGGAGTCCAGGGTGATATTCACCTGTGGCTGACCGTTTTCATCGAAAGAGGCCTGGGCGTTGGCGACATTATCACCCTTGATGATGATGTCTTTTTCCAGTGTCGCCTTGCGGCCCTGCTCGCTGCGGAACTTGTAAGTTTCGGTGCGCGCACTGCTGGCACCCGGTGACGCTTCGAGGCGGAACTCCAGGGTCGCCGTCTTACCGATAATACGCTTGGCGGCTGCCGTATCCTGAATCCCCGGCAGCTGCACCACGATACGGTTGCGGCCCTGACGCTGTACCAGCGGCTCGGCTACACCCAGTTCGTTAACACGGTTACGCAGGGTCGTCAGGTTCTGTTTCAGGGCATAATCTTCGATATCGCGGATCGCCTGTTCAGACAGGTTGAATACCACGAAGTAGCTGCCGTTTTCTTCAGCGCTGGTCAGCAGGAACTGCTGGTACTCTTTGCGCAGGACCGTCAGCGCCTCGTCACGGACGTCGGCTTTGGCGAACTTCACCGCCAGGCTGCCATCATCACGACTGGTCACGGTACGGTAGCGCAGCTTTTCTTCCCGCAGCTTACCTTTAATCTCAGAGGCGTAATTTTCCAGTTTCTGTGCCACCGCCGTTGGCAGATCCACTTCCAGCAGGAAGTGCACGCCACCTCGCAGGTCGAGACCCAGCTTCATCGGGCCGGCACCCAGGCTGGTCAGCCAGTCCGGCGTAGAAGGCGCCAGGTTGAGGGCAACGACATAGTCATCGCCAACCACGCGGCTGACCACCGCTTTCGCCTTCAGCTGGGTTTCACCGTCATTAAAACGGATCAGGCCGCTTTTCTTTTCCAGCTCGGCATTTTTGATTTCCAGCCCCTCACGCTTCAGCGCCGAGGTCACACGGCTCAGCAGGCTTTCATCTACGGTGTAGATATCGCGGCTGCCGGTCAGCTGGATGGCGAAGTCGTCCTGATATAGGTTCGGCGCGGAGTAGAGAGCGCCAAGCAGCAGGACAACAGCGATGAGGAGGTTTTTCCAGAGGGGGTATCTATTGAGCATACTGTGCCCTTGTTCCTTGCAGAAGTTCCTTGCAGAAACAAAAACGCCACTTCAGCAGTGGCGTTTCCGATTAGCCGCTATCAAATGCTTTTGATAGTGCCTTTAGGCAGTGCCGCGGCGACGTGTACTTTCTGGAACTGCATTTCAACGCCTTCGCTGACTTCCAATACTACGTAGTCGTCGTTCACTTTAGTGATCTTGCCGACCAGACCACCGCTGGTCATCACTTCGTCACCCTTGCTCAGGCCGCCAAGCAGGTTTTTGTGCTCTTTGGCACGCTTGGACTGTGGACGCCACATGAAGAAGTAGAAGATCAGACCGAAGCCGACCAGAAACAGCAGGTTAAACATTTCCGGTGCGGCGGCTGCACCCGCTGCGCCTTCGGCAGCATTCGCAGTAGAGATAAAAAAGCTCATGTAGCTTAACTCCTGACAATAAAAAGAAAACTGTTACTTATATGGTGCTCAGTGGCGGCGTTTCAAGGCCCCGCTTAGCGTAAAATTCGTTCACAAAGTCGTCCAATTTACCTTCTTCAATTGCCTGGCGCAATCCGGCCATAAGCGTCTGATAGTAGGTAAGATTATGGATTGTGTTCAGCTGTGATCCGAGGATCTCCTTACACTTATCCAGATGATGCAGATAAGCGCGGCTGAAATTACGACAAGTGTAACAAGCGCAGGTTTCATCTACGGGACGGGTATCGGTCTTATTCGCAGAATTACGGATTTTGACGATACCGGTATCGGTAAACAGGAAACCGTTACGGGCATTACGGGTCGGCATCACGCAGTCGAACATATCGATCCCACGGCGCACGCCTTCCACCAGATCTTCCGGCTTACCGACACCCATCAGGTAGCGCGGCTTATCCTCCGGCATCTTATACGCCAGATGATCAAGGATCTTGACCATCTCATGCTTAGGCTCGCCCACTGACAGACCGCCAATGGCATAACCGTCGAAGCCGATCTTCTCCAGCCCTTCCATCGACTCATCACGCAGATGTTCGTACATGCCGCCCTGAACGATACCAAACAGCGCCGACGGACTGTCGCCGTGGGCTTTCTTGGAACGCTCGGCCCAGCGCATCGACATCCGCATCGACTGTGCCGCTTCGGTTTCCGTCGCCGGATAAGGGGTACACTCATCGAAGATCATCACGATATCGGAGCCCAGGTCACGCTGCACCTGCATCGATTTTTCAGGATCGATAAATACTTTGGAGCCATTCACCGGCGACTGGAAGGTCACGCCCTGCTCGGTGATCTTGCGCATCTTGCCCAGGCTGAACACCTGGAAGCCGCCGGAATCGGTCAGGATCGGTCCCTTCCACTGCATAAAATCATGCAGGTCGCCGTGCTGCTTGACGATCTCGGTACCCGGACGCAGCATCAGGTGGAAGGTATTGCCCAGAATGATCTGGGCACCGGTTGCCTCGATATCCTTCGGCAACATACCTTTGACGGTGCCGTAGGTACCGACCGGCATAAAAGCCGGGGTTTCCACCACGCCACGGGGGAATGTCAGACGTCCACGACGGGCCTTGCCCTGCGTCGTGATACGTTCAAACTTCATGAAACACTCTCTGCTCACTTTACCTCCAACGCCCCGTTCTTACGGGTAATAAACATCGCATCACCGTAACTGAAGAAGCGGTAACACTCCTCAACCGCAGTCCTGTACGCCTGCATCACATGCTCGTAGCCTGCAAAGGCACTGACCAGCATCAGCAACGTCGACTCCGGCAGATGGAAATTGGTAATCAGCACATCCACGGTTTTGAATTCGTAACCGGGGAAGATAAAGATGCTGGTATCGCCGAAGAACGGCTCGATCTCACCATTCTGGCTGGCACTCTCCAGTGAGCGCACACTGGTGGTACCGACCGCAACGACCCGGCCGCCACGGGCCTTGGTCTCACGCACCGCCTGGCAGACCGCTTCGCTCACCTCGATATACTCGGCGTGCATCACATGCTCTTCGATCTTATCCACCTTCACCGGCTGGAAGGTACCCGCCCCCACATGCAGGGTAACGAAGGCCTTGGTGACCCCCATCTCATCCAGCTTGGCCAGCAACGCCTCATCGAAGTGCAGGCCAGCGGTCGGCGCGGCTACGGCACCCGGCTTCTGATTGTAGACCGTCTGGTAACGCTCGCGGTCTTCCAGCTGATCCTCGCGCTTCATATAAGGCGGCAACGGCATATGGCCGTGCGCCTCCAGCGCCTCGATCAGCGAACCCTCGATATCGAAGCGCAGCTGGAACAGGTTTTCGTGACGCCCGGTCACTTCCGCCTGCAAACCACCCTCAAGGGTCAGTTTCGCCCCCGGTTTCGGTGAGCGGCTGGAACGAACATGGGCCAGCGCCTCGGAGGCATTCAGCACCCGTTCCACTAGAATCTCGACCTTGCCGCCACTCTCCTTCTGGCCAAACAGGCGCGCCGGAATCACCCGGGTATCGTTAAACACCACCAGATCGCCCGGCTGCAACAGCTCCAGCACATCGGCAAAATGACGGTGTTCAAGGTTGCCGCTGTCACCCTCAAGGCACAACAAACGGCTCTGAGTACGTTGCTCCAGCGGATAGCTGGCGATCAACGCCTCAGGAAGATCAAAATGAAAGTCTTTAACCTGCATTCAGGACACTTCAGAAAGGCTGATTGAAAGGAGCGACATTCTACCGGAGTAAGGAAAAATTTGCAGTTATCAGCGCTAACTGATTGACGCCACGTGAAAGCCACTTATAATACGCCCCCACTGCAGTGCCAGCGTGGTGAAATTGGTAGACACAGGGGATTCAAAATCCCCCGCCTTAACGGGTGTGCCGGTTCGAGTCCGGCCGCTGGTACCACTACTTAAGAAGCTCCTTTGAAGGGGCTTTTTTTGTGTCTGTAGTCTGGCTAGTCTGCTGACTAGAGAAACATCTCAAAGTAACCATGCTGACGGTTTTTAAGGAATGAAGACCCCAATAGGCCTGGATAAGGATTCTCAGGAAATACGTTTAATTGACGACGTCGAAAGCGGCCTAAAGTGCAATTGTGTATGTCCAGAGTGCGGGGCTCCGCTCCTCGCAAAGAAGGGCCCAATCAAAGCCGATCATTTCTCTCACTATAAAGCCACCGAGCAACAAGCCTGTAGAGAAACAGCCGTCCACTTGATGGCAAAGTATGTATTGTTAAACGCCTCTACAATCCTTTTTCCCACGACTCATTACAGTTCCAAGACCATCTACTCACGTCTACAGGAACCATTCAGTTCAGCGCGAGAGTTCCTTGCAGAGTCATTAAAGGTTTGGGATACCCAAGAAGAGGTTAACCTACCGGCCCACCGAATAAAGCCAGATATTATCTGTACGACTGCAATCGAAGGGCTGGAACTACAGGTAGCTATCGAAGTTGCTGTGACACATGAAGTGGATGACGAAAAAGCTCAAAAGATCGCAGCAGCCGGCTTAGCATCCTTTGAGATAGGCCTAGCTAATCTGACAACTAAGTCTCAACTAACGTTCGACGACATCGAGAAAGCACTTGGTGAAAAGGACAGGTTGTCCTGGATAAACGAAAGTGAGCCTTTCCGACAGCATCTCCATTATATTTGTCATTCAAACGCCGCAGAGGCTAGGGATAGGCGAAACCAGGAAATTGATAAATGGATGGACTGCATACGTAACTACTTCAAAGTAGTAAAAACTCTATCCTTGCCAACCTACACTCTCCCAGCAGTAGTCACTTCACTTGATAAAGACCTAGCAGGCAACTACATAAAGCCCAAGTTTCCCCCAACACCCGAGCTACCAACAACCCTTCAATTATGGGATATAACAGGCCCTGTTAAAGCCCAACTTGAAGCTAAATGTACCGTGAGCACACATCAATTTCGTCTCTTCATAGCTATACAATTACCCACAGCTAACACCTTCTCTTCTGATAAATCCCATCTACGATTAGATATTTCAGAGTTACCAGCCCCTCAAGAACTCGAACGACAGTTGAAGTGGGGAAAATCTAAAGTAATGGATGAACATATCTCCACTGTGCGCTATATAAAACAACAAGCATTAAAGGCTGCTAACAACAAAATAAAACAGGACCTGCAGCACAGAATTGAGTGGTTCAACGACATCCTAGACGGAACCAAGCAACCTGAATTTCACAACATTGATCGAATTCAACAGGATTACAACCAAGCGTTAATTGAGCTAACCCACAAAGGCATTCCTGCGAAGCAATGGACGAAAAACTACAAGGATGGATGGATTTTCGGATGCCCTAATGAGTACTGGCAGATCCTCCTAATTCGCACAATCTGCTTGGTGAACAATGATGGGGTGAATACGAAATACTATGCAGACAGACTTAAGAAGCATCACGGTGTCGATGCCATTGAACCGATTAGGACTCTCACCTTCCGTAAAAGCATCATGCACAAGGTAGGCTTTGATCCGGATCTTGTGCCAAGCACCTACAAGATCTTGTGGGACTTTTTCCTTCATCTTGAAGGACTTAACGTTCTGAAAAAGTCGGGACGGGGTCAGTTCAGAAAGCTGATTCCATTTGGACATTCATATCAGCAACTGTGATCTGTGAAAATTCCCCGAAAGCATTCACGATTGCTATTGAAGATAGTTTCTTTGGCGATAGCCAACACCTCGATCTTAGTCGAGATTAACAACCTTCTCAGCACTCACAATTAAGCATTAATGGGTTTTACTCTGCCCCGATTTTATCCAAATGTGCTAAGCGGTTATCGAGTTTAGGGTTGTTTTTAGCGTCTCGGTCTGACGGAAAATCGTTTATCTCTCACACTCAAAGCAATTCCTCAAGGAAAGACGGTTATAGTGGCCAACCATTCCCGGACAGTAAGTTAGCTTTTCCTTTGCCGCAACGGGCGGCTGTCCCTGAATGTATTGATGTGACCGTCGCCAGTTGTAGCGCACTGTCGCTTTAGCCTCTTTCCCTGGCCGATCTGAGCAGCATATCGTAGAAGCACCGGGCGGCAGGGCCGGTTGTGGCACCTTTAGGTAAGGTCAGGTGTAACGGCACCTGATAGCTGTCGGCATGTTCGACGCGAAGTACCCTGAGGTCACTATCGTTACCGGCATCAACGATGTGTTGTGGCAGTCGGCAGAAACCCACGCCCTGGGATACGGCGCGCATGGCATGGTCAAAGTTATCAACCGTAATACGCTGGCGCGATTTCAACCAGCCGACATCCTGTGCGGCGGCGGGTTTGTCCGAACCACCCAGGTCACGGACCACTATCTGGCAACTGGTGGCAAAGTCCGCCATTGTCAGGCTGACCCTGTCTGCCAGGGGGTGATTTCCGGACACCACCGGCACCATGGTTGTTAAGCCAAATGCTTCGGCCGGATAGTTGGTGACGGGCAGGTTGATAATTGCGATATCCGCCCGCTCGGCGGTGACCATCTCGGTGGTTTTCGAGAGTGAGGTTTCTAGCACCTGAATTGAGGTTGTGCTGTTTTGCGCCAGAAACTCAGCCATCGGTCCGTATAACCAGTCCGGATTACACAGGTGGTCCATGCTGACGGTGATTTCTGATTCGATCCCACTGGATAACTGGGCACTGACCAGTTCCAGCTCCTGGGCCTGGTCCAGTATCGGTGCCGCCCGGCGCAGTAATACCCGACCGTTATCAGTGAGCACCGCCCTGCGTCCCTGCACCTCGACTAAGCTCACCCCAAGCTGTCGTTCGAGCTTCTTCACAGCATAGATCAGGGTGGTATGACTCTTGTTCAGGACTGATGCTGCAGCCTGAATACTGCCGGCCTGTTCAATTGCCCTGAGGGTGAGCCACTGCTCCAGCGTTGTCTTTAGCTTCATATGTCAATTTTATAGACAATAAATAGCAATATTATGAACTTTATTGTCTATTTTTTATAGGAAAAAATAGCTCCAGCAATCAGAGAGCAGGTTGACGCTCTCACCCTCGTAACCCTGTTGGAGAGATGATAATGGCTAAATTACTACAGGTGGATTTTGACTTTCAGGGCCCGTTTGGCGAAGAGATGTCCGCAGGGCTGGTCGACCTTGCACGGTCTATCAATGACGAACCGGGCATGATCTGGAAAATCTGGACAGAAAACGCGCTGGAGAAACGTGGCGGCGGTGTTTATCTGTTTGAAGATGAGGCCAGCGCGCAGGCCTATCTTGAGATGCACTCGGCACGCCTGAAGGCTCTGGGCGTCACCGAAGTCAGAGGCATAGTGTTTGATATTAATGAGCCACTGAGTGTCATCAATCATGCGCCGCTTAGTTGAGAGAAGGGGACTTTATGAACAACAAACTCTTTCTGACCCTGCACGGGACAATCTATACGGTTTTTGCCCTGACACTGTTTTTTATACCAACGCTTATGTGGCCAATGTATGGCGTCGAAATTAACGACCGGTATGCCTACTTCCTGTCGCAACACACCAGTATTTTTCTGGGCGGTGTAGCGGCGGTCAGCCTGTTTCTGCGTGAGATAGAGTCGGGGCCGATGGCAAGGCAGCTGTTTAAGGCTTTGCTTACCACTAACGTACTGGGGGTTGGTATCACGTTTTACGCGGCCGTTGGCGGTATCTTTGTCGGCTTCGGCTGGAGTGATCCTGCTTTTTTCGCGGTTCTTTCCATACTTTGCTTTCTGCAGCTGAAACGCCAGTAACAATACGTCAGCCTTTGCCGTCCGGGTAGGGCGGCTGGCGGAATTCTGGAGAAATTGAGGAGATCTTCAGCTTGCCCTTTGCGGGCATCAGGCAAACGTGCAGAATCGGATCAGCCCCCTCCTCCAGCAACTCAATGGACTGAAGCCATGTCTCACCCGAACGCCAGCGACTCTCTTTCCCCCGACTACTTTAGAAAAGGCTCCCTGGTGCTGTTTCTCGGGGTCTTTATCGGCTTTGCCGCCGATTATGGCTTCAACCTGACATTGAGTAACGCCCTGCCCAGCCATGAGTACGGTGACTATAAGGTGGCTTATGCCTTTGCCGCCATTACCAGCGTGCTGGTGTTGCTGGGTGGCGACCGGGTCGCGCCGCGCTTTTTGTCGGCATCGCTGTCACGGGGAGATAACCGCCCCGTCTGGGAGTTTCTCCGCTTTTACCTGCTGATCGCAGCCGGGTTGTCGCTGGCGGTGTTTCTCTGTACGGCGGCCGGTGCTGTGCTGCATATCGGCAGCACCGACCTGCAGGATCATCATCCGCTGCTGCTGATATCGCTGGTGATTCCCTTTATCGCCATCGGTGCGCTGCTCAGCCGGATACTTCAGGCCGCCAAACGACTGGCGCTGTCTAACCTGCCCTGGCGTATCGCCCTGCCGCTGCTCAAGACCGGGCTGGTATTGCTGCTGGTGGCCGCCCTGAGCGAAATCCATCTGTGGCAGGTGATCGCCTCAGCGACGCTGGCGGTTTGGCTGATCATTGGCTGGCAATGGCATAAGATCCGGCAGCTGAAGCTGTTAACCCTGCAGCGGGCACCGCAGACATTTGCCGGGGCTTCGGTACTGAAGCTGTCCGTGCCGATGATGCTGGCGATGCTGATTACCCTGGCACTGAACCAGATCGACCTGTTTATGCTGGAGATGCTGGCAAACGAGCAGGATGTGGGACACTTCGCAGCCGCAGCCACCACCGCCCACCTGCTGCCAGTGGCACAGGTCACTATCGCCGGGTTGTTCCTGCCACTGATTGCACCGGCACTGGAACAGGGCCGAAGCCGTGCCCGCGCCTTGTTCTGGCAGGGCCAGAAGGCCATCGCGATAACTGTGCTGAGCCTGACCCTGTTACTGCTACTCGGCGGCCCCTGGCTGCTGTCTTTCTTCGGCAATGACTTCCTGCTGGCAGAACAGGCGCTGCACTATCTGGTCGCGGGCTATGCGCTCTGGGCACTGGCGGCATTCGCCTCCACCTGGCTGCAGTATGGCGGCCAGGGTCATGTCGTGGTGATGATTGGCTGTGCGACGCTGCTGATTGATGCCGGCGGAAACTACTGGCTGATCTCCCGCTATGGGATCGACGGCGCTGCCATGGCGACCTGTCTCTCGATGGGGTTTGCGGCACTGGCAACCTGGACGGCCTGCTACCGTCATCTGCATCAGGCAGACACCGGGGGCCAGCCATCGGCGACCTGATCCCTCAGTCTCGGCAGCAACCTGGATGCAGCGTGGAATTAAAGCTCGATGGCGGTTTCAAACTTTTCCCGCCCCAGTGAGATCATGCTGCGGTACTTACGCAGGTTCTGATCGCTGGAGAGCGTCCGGCGGCTGAAGTTTTCATAAGCCTGCAGATCCGCCACCATCACCACCAGCAGGAAATCGACCTCACCGGTCACCTGGTAGCACTGGGTGACTTCAGGCGCAGCTGCCATCTTGCGTTTAAAAGCGGAGTAGATATCCAGCTGGTCACGGGCCATCTCCACCTCGACAATGATATTCAGCGGATGCCCCAGCACCGCCGGATTGACGATGGACACATCGGCAATAATGACGCCCTCGTCGCGCAGTCGCTTTACCCGGCGCAAACAAGCTGGCGGCGACAGTCCAACCAGCTCGGCCAGTTGCTGATTACTGATACGATTATCCCGCTGTAGCTGGTTAAGAATACGGCGGTCGATACGGTCCAGTTCGATTTTCATATGATTCCATTTATTACATCAAAAACTTAATTAAATTTCTTATACAAGAATTTTTCACAATTTTTATCAAAATAGTAGCGCCATTATAAAATCACCGCTCAGCCACACCCGATACAATGCAGCCCTTCTCAATCTGATCTGATCAATATGGAGCGTTGCAGCATGCCGGCGTTACTCAGGCACCCCTTTATTTCTGTCACCCTGCGTGAGCTGGCACTGGAGATCTACGAGGTCTGCTTTACCCTGTTTAAGCTGATGATCCCGGTCCTCATCGTGGTGAAGGCCCTTGAAGAGATGGGCGCGATTCCCTATATCAGCAGCCTGCTGGAGCCGCTGATGCAACTGGTTGGCCTGCCGGAATCGATGGGACTGGTGTGGACCACCACCCTGCTGACCAACATCTACGGGGGTATGCTGATCTTTTTCCAGCTGGCGCCACAGGAGAACCTGTCGGTGGCACAGGTTACGGTGCTCAGTGCATTGATGCTGATGGCACACGGACTGCCGGTAGAGGTGCGTATCGTGCAGCAGGCCGGGGTGCGTTTCCTCTGTGCCCTGGCGATCCGCATGCTTGGCGCGCTGGGGCTGGGGCTGATCCTGCATCACCTCTACAGCTGGGGTGACTGGCTGCAGCAGCCGGCACAGCTAAGCTGGACACCCCCGCCGGTGGACAGCAGTCTGAGTTCCTGGCTGCTGTCCCAGCTGGAGAGTTTTGCCATGATCGTGGTGGTGGTCAGCGCCCTGCTCAGCCTGCTGCGTTTCCTGCGCTGGATCCATGTCGAGCGGCTGATGATCTGGCTGCTGCAGCCGGTGCTTAAGGTGCTTGGCATTGGTCCTCAGGCCACCTCACTGACGATTATCGGTATCACGCTGGGGCTCTCCTTCGGCGGCGGCCTGCTGATCCGCGAAGCCCGCAGTGGCAATGTCAGCCAGCGCGACTGTTTTGCGGCACTGGCACTGCTGGGGCTGCTGCACAGCCTGATCGAGGATACCCTGTTGGTGTTGCTGCTGGGAGCCGACCTGTCCGGGGTGCTCTGGATGCGGCTGGCCTTCAGCCTGATCACCGTTGCCCTGATGACCCGCTGGCTCGACAGTACCAGCGAATCGTTCCGCAACCGCTACCTGTTTCATGATGTCACCCACAACGACCCGCCCGGGGGAAAGCTGCATGCAGGATAATCAGGAGTATCGCCGCGGTATCGGTTACGCCATCGCCGCCTATGGCATGTGGGGACTGGTACCGATCTACTTTAAAGCGGTGGATCAGGTCTCAGCGCTTGAGGTGGTCAGCCACCGCATTATCTGGTCAGTACTGTTCCTGTTACTGCTGCTGGGGATCGGCCGCCGCTGGCACGACCTGAAGCAGCTGCTGGGCAACCGCAAGCTGGTCAGCGGGCTGGCCCTGAGTGCCCTGGTGGTCTCCAGCAACTGGCTGGTTTTTATCTGGGCGGTGGCGCAGGAACGAATTCTGGAAACCTCACTGGGGTATTTTATCAACCCGCTGGTCAGCGTCTTTATGGGGATGCTGTTCCTGCAGGAGCGGCTGCGGCCGGGACAGTGGCTGGCGATCTCACTGGCGGCAGGAGCCGTCGGCTATCAGCTAGTCTTGCTTGGCAGCCTGCCCTGGGTCGCGCTGGCACTGGCCTTCAGTTTCGGAACCTACGGTTTGCTGCGTAAGAAGATCCAGGTGGACGCGATACTGGGGCTGTTTGTGGAAACCCTGCTGATGCTGCCGTTTGCCCTGGGCTATCTGCTCTGGCTACAGACGCAGGGCCAGCTGCAGTTCGGTCACGACGGCACTGACATCACCGCACTGCTGGCGCTGGCCGGGATTGTCACCAGCCTGCCATTGCTGGCGTTCACCGCCGCGGCGCGACGCCTGAGCCTGACCCTGATCGGCCTGCTGCAGTATATCGGCCCGACCATCACCTTTATGCTGGCGGTGTTCTATTACCATGAACCGCTGGACAGTGACCGACTGCTGACATTTATCCTGATCTGGCTGGCACTGCTACTGTTTACCGCCGAAGGCTGGCGCTCGAAACGCCGCCGCAGGGCGCTGCCTGCCGCAAGCTAACGGCCGGCTCAGCCACTCACGCTGCTGTTGTCGACTGAGGCGATCAGGGTATCTACGGCGTTCATCGGCAACGCCTCACGGTGGCGGATCAGTACGGTCGGCACCGTCGCCAGGTGTGGCGCCAGCGCTTGCAGCACCAGGGCATCACTGAAGCGGCTATGACTCACCACCGGGCGTGGCATCAGGGTCTGCCCGAGTCCCACGGCGACACAGCCGAGAATGCCATCCAGGGTGCCCAGTTCCATCACCTCGCCTCGTTGTTCACCCTGCTCCCGTTGCCAGCTGAGGGCACGGGCACGGTAGGCGCAGCCCTCGCGAAACAGGATCAGCGGCAGTGCCGCACTGCCATTGTCCCGGGACCGGACCAGCACCAGCTCCTCCTGCAACAGCTCCGTCGCCACCAGGTCCGGATGCTGCACCGGACCGCCGACAAAGGCGCAATCCAGCTTACGCTGCAACACCTGCTCGACCAGCGCCGCCGAGGTATCGGTACTGATATGCAGATCGACCCCGGGATGGGCCTGTCGCACCTGTTTCAGCAACGGCGGCAGGCGCAGCGCAGCAAAGGTTTCCATCGCGCCGATACGCAGGGCACCGGCGCTTTCGCCCACATTACGCACCGCCTGCCCGGCCTGCTGTTCCAGCTGCAGGATACGGCGCGCATACTGCAGCAGCACCTCGCCCTGGGGCGCCAGCACCAGTCCCCGTCCCTGACGGTAGAACAGCGCAGTGCCCAGCTCCTCCTCCAGCCGCTTGATCCGCGCCGTGACATTGGACTGCACCGTATTGAGCTGCCGCGAGGCCGACAGAATGCCGCCCTCTTCAACAACCGCCTGAAAGGTCCGCAGTGACTGGATATCCACAACCATTCTCCAAGAAAGAACATTTCTTTCTTTTTTATTCATTATTAATGATACAAAAAAGCATATAGCGTCTCCCCTGATGATGTAAAGGGGGATCTATGAGCACGGACACACAACGGTTAAAGGTATTAAGCGCCGGTATTTTCAGTCTGATCCTGATGCTGGGGATCGGCCGCTTCGCCTACACACCACTATTGCCGGTGATGCAGCAGCAACAGGTACTGGGGATCGCCGAAGGCGGCTGGCTGGCGGCGATCAATTACGGTGGCTATCTCTGTGGCGCCATACTGGCAGCGATGATCGGCGATCTGGTGGTGAAAGACCGGCTCTACCGGGGCAGCCTGGTGCTGGCTCTGCTCACCACGGTCGGCATGGGCCTGACGGAGAATATCTGGCTCTGGGCAGTACTGCGTTTCTTCGCCGGGCTGGCCAGCGCCGGTGGCCTGCTGATCGGTTCCGGTCTGATCCTGAACTGGCTGATCCGCCATGGTCACCGCAGCGAGCTGGGCATCCATATCAGCGGCATGGGCCTGGGCATCAGCCTCTGTGCTCTGGCCGTGGAGCTGATGAGTCCCTGGTTTGACTGGCGCGGGCAGTGGCTGCTGTTCAGTCTGATCGGCGGACTGATACTGATCCCGGCCTGGCGCTGGCTGCCTTCGCCGGATCGCAGCCAGCTCAACCACAACGGCCCGCAGATGCAGGATAATCCACCCGGCAGGCTTTTCCTGCGCCTGTTTATGGCGGCCTACTTCTGCGCCGGGGTTGGCTATGCCGTCAGCGCGACCTTTATTGTGGCGATTGTCGAGCAGTTGCCGGGGCAGGCCGGAAATGGCGCGCTGGCATTTATCGTGGTGGGCGTCGCCGCTGCACCGGCCTGTATTCTCTGGGACCTGATCGCCCGCCGCATTGGCAATATCAACGCCCTGAGCAGCGCCTACCTGCTGCAGATCCTCAGCCTGTTGCTACCGGTGATGATCCCCGGCCTGAGCACCAGCCTGATCGGTGCTGCCCTGTTCGGTGCCACCTTTATCGGTATCGTCAGCCTGGTGCTGACTATGGCGGGCCGCTACTACCCGAGCCGACCGGCCAGGATGATGGGGGTGATGACTATCTCCTACGGCATCGCCCAGATCATCGCCCCGGCCCTGACCGGACTGCTGGCAGAACACTATGGCAGCTATGATGCGGCGATCTGGCTGGCGATCATTATGATGGCGGCAGGCAGCCTGCTGACCCTGCCGCTGGGCATACTGGAGCGACGCAAGCGACAGCCCCGGGGCACCTCGACAGCGGCCCTCAGGGCAACGACCTGACCGCCCGGGGAGCTTCGGAAAAGCGTCGCGCCGCCGGGCGATAATCGCGGCTGAAACTGTGCCGATATCAACCTCTGAAGGGATCCATCCCATATTGCATATAAAGCAATACAGTAATGATAATATCTCAATATACGCAAGATTAGAGTTGCGTTAGAGTAGCGCCATTCGATCGCGGATCTGTCGGCTAACCAGCTATTGGACGGCTTCGCCATCCGCCGGATCTGACAGTGCCAATGCAGACTGAAGTCCGGCGATCAGCGACAAACACGATGAATTCAGTGTGTTTGCCTCCGTGCAGACACTCACTTATTTGAATGGAAATATCAGCCATGTCTAACAACTATTTCAACACGCTGCCTCTGCGTGAGCAGCTGGAACAACTGGGTAAGTGCCGCTTCATGACCATGGACGAGTTCGACGATGGCGTTGAAGCTCTGAAAGGCAAAAAGATGGTCGTTATCGGTTGTGGTGCTCAGGGCCTGGCTCAGGGCATGAACCTGCGCGACAGTGGCTGCGATGTTTCCTACGCACTGCGTGAAGCTGCGATCGCTGAAAAGCGTCAGTCCTGGAAAAACGCCACCGAGAACGGTTTCGTTGTCGGTACTTACGAAGAGCTGATCCCGACGGCTGACGTTGTACTGAACCTGACGCCGGACAAGCAGCACACACCTGTTGTTAACGCTGTTATGCCGCTGATGAAAGAAGGCGCTTGCCTGTCTTACTCCCACGGTTTCAACATCGTTGAAGAAGGCATGAAGATCCGTGACGACCTGACTGTCATCATGGTTGCACCTAAGTGCCCGGGTTCTGAAGTACGTAACGAATACGTGCGTGGCTTCGGTGTTCCTACCCTGATCGCTGTTCACGAAGACAACGACCCTAAAGGCGAAGGTCTGGCACTGGCTAAGGCATACGCGGTTGGTACCGGCGGGCACAAAGCGGGCGTTCTGATGTCCTCTTTCATCGCTGAAGTTAAGTCCGACCTGATGGGCGAGCAGACTATCCTGTGCGGTATGCTGCAGACCGGTTCCCTGCTGTGCTTCGACAAGATGGTCGAAGAAGGCATCGAGCCAGGCTACGCTTCCAAGCTGATCCAGTACGGCTGGGAAACCATCACTGAAGCTCTGAAATACGGCGGCGTAACCAACATGCTGGACCGCCTGTCCAACCCTGCGAAGATCAAGGCATTCGATCTGGCAGAAGAGCTGAAACAGATCATGCGTCCGCTGTACAACAAGCACCAGGACGACATCATCGATGGCACTTTCTCCCGCGTGATGATGGAAGACTGGGCGAACGATGACAAAAACCTGCTGGGCTGGCGCGCAGAGACTGCTGAGACTGCTTTCGAGAAGACTCCGGCTGGCGATGTAGAAATCTCCGAGCAGGAATACTTCGACAAAGGCATCCTGATGGTTGCTATGGTTAAGGCGGGTGTTGAACTGGCGTTCGAAACCATGACGGCTGCCGGCATCATCGCTGATTCTGCATACTACGAGTCCCTGCACGAAACGCCGCTGATCGCGAACACTATCGCCCGTAAGAAGCTGTACGAGATGAACGCCACTATCTCCGATACGGCTGAGTACGGCTGCTACCTGTACAACCACGCGTGTCTGCCGCTGCTGGCTGACTTCATGAAGGACATCAAGACCGACGTTATCGGTAAGGGTCTGGAGCTGGAAGACACTGGCGTAGACAACGCCCGCCTGATTGAAGTGAACGCGGCCCTGCGTGCTCACCCGGTTGAAGCGATCGGCGCGACTCTGCGCGGTCACATGGCTGACATGAAGAAAATCGTTTAAGACACTCCCTGCTGCTGCCCGCGCCCCGCGCCGGCAGCCACTGCAGACGATCAAGGCCGGGACTCATCTCCCGGCCTTTTTTTTGACTTTTTGGTACCCGATAGGGGTATACCCCGAACAGACAGGTCAGCTGCGATGACAATTCGCCTAGATGATTTAACCGTAAATTTTGACGAGCGCTTCCAGCTCAATAACATCAACTGGCAGCTGGAAGACGATCAGCACTGGGTGGTTACCGGTGCCAATGGTTCCGGCAAGTCCGCCCTGGCGGCGGTACTGGCCGGGGCCGGTGAGATCGTTTCCGGCAATCTGCAGGGCGTGCCGCCGCGGGTCGGGCTGGTTTCCTTCGAGGCCCAGGCCGAGCTGATCGCTGCCGAGCTGAAGAAAGATGACGCCGACATTATGGATGTGATCGCAGAAGGCACCCCGGTGCGGGAGATCCTGCTGCAGCCAGGCAGCGATGCGGCACTGGTGGATGAACTGGTGGAGAAGTTCGGCCTCAGCGCGCTGATGGACCGCGCCTTCCGCAAGCTCTCCACCGGCGAATCACGCAAGATGATGTTGATCCGCGCCCTGGCCAGCCAGCCGGACCTGCTGGTGCTGGACGAGCCGTTCGATGGCCTGGATGCGGCGACACTGGCGATGCTGCAGCAGTATCTGGCGTCACTGGTTGAGACGATTCCGATGGTGCTGGTACTGAACCGCTTTGACGAATTCCCGGACTTTATCAGCCATATCGCCTATGTCGATAAGGGCCGGCTGGCGCATCAGGTGGCACGCAATGACGAAACCGCCTATGCCGAGCTGTATAAGCTGCTGCACCTGAAAACCACCGAACTGGAAGTCCCGGCTGCCGATCCGGAAACCGCGATTCCGGCGCTGGACCCGACTCAGCCGCTGGTGAAGCTGAACGGCATCAATATCCGCTACGGCGATACCACCGTGATTGGTGACCTGGACTGGACCATCGAACCCGGCAAGCACTGGCAGCTGAGCGGCCCCAACGGCAGCGGTAAGACCGGCCTGCTGTCGCTGATCACCGGCGACCACCCGCAGTGCTACGTCAACGATATCTTTGTGTTTGGTTTTAAGCGCGGCAGCGGCGAGAGCATCTGGCAGATCAAGCAGTTTATCGGCTATGTCTCCACCTCACTGCAGTGGGAGTACAGCGTTGGTACCGGCCTGCGCAACGTCATTATCTCCGGTTTCTACGACAGCATCGGCCTCTATACCAAGGCCACCGAACGGCAGAAGCAGATCGCTGACCAGTGGCTGGCCCTGCTGGGGATGAGCGAGCGCGCCGACGAGCCGTTCAACAAGCTCTCCTACGGCGACCAGCGCCTGCTGCTGATCGCCCGCGCGATGGTGAAGCACCCGCCGCTGCTGATCCTCGATGAACCCTGCCTGGGTCTGGACGATATGAACCGTCAGCTGGTGCTGGCCCTGATCGAGAAGATCTGTGCCGACAGCGAAACCACAGTGCTGTACGTCAATCACCACCCGGAAGACCAGATCAAGGGGATCGATAACTACCTGGAACTGGATAAGCGCTGATCACGCCTGCGGGCCACCCGGCCCGCTTTAACCTTCAGCCGCACTGAAGCGCTGCCCCGAGATCGCCGGATGGTACAGCGGCTGAATCACGTTGCCGGCAGGGTCGGTGCAGTGAAAACTGCGCGCACCGTCACTGTGATCATGCGGCTGGTCCAGCAGGGTCACGCCCTGGGCCTGCATAAACTCAAACCACTGCTGCAGGTGCGCCTTGCTGTCGACGATAAAGCCGAAGTGGTCCATACAACCACCTTGCCGGGATTCACCCGGGGCCGCCCGTCCCAGCGACAGGTTATCGTTACCACAGCTGAGATAGACCAGGTTCGGACTGGCCCGGCGCAGCAGCTGCATCCCCATAATCTCCACATAAAAGCGTTCACAGGCTTCCAGATCGTGAACTTTCAGTGCCAGATGGCGCAGGCCATTAAAGGGCGCAGGACGTGTCATAGCTTCACCTCAATTATTTTGACCCAAAAGTCAGGATTCAATATAGTAACCAGCCATCCCCCCGATGCCAAGTGGAGCTTCTATGTACTGTATTGTGGTGAAAAATCAGCTGAAACCGGGCTGTCGCGATGCCTATCTGGCGGCGATGCTGCCCAATGCCAAAGCCTCAGTGGAACATGAACCGGGCTGTCTGGTATTTGATGTGCTGGAAGCGCGGGAAGAGCCGGACACCTTCTACCTGTATGAGATCTACCAGAGTGAGGCGGCCCTGCAGGCGCATAAGGAAACCGGGCACTACCTCAGCAGCCGCCCGCTGATCGCCGACCTGCTGCAATCCACCTCGGTACTTCGGGCCGATGTCATCAGCACCCATCCGGATTGCCGTCCGGCCGCTTAATCCCTCCCCTGACCGCCCGACCGCCCCGGTGCGGCGGTCCCTCCTGCCGGTGATTACCCGACCCTCAGGGCTTACGGCCCGCCGCCATGCGCTCAGCGTCAAAAACTGCTTCCCCCGCTGCCAATATCCGCCTCAGCTTGCTTCATATACTGGCTGCTATCAGGTGCGTTACTGCCGTAATAACCGCGGTAGGGACTCAGCCATGAACACACAAAAACAAATTCAAGAGGTGTGATATGTCCAGTAGCGTGGATCCCATAACCCTGGCCGTCGTACGCGGGGCACTGGAAACAGCCCAGCGCGAGATGACCCTCACGCTGGAGAAGACCGGCCGCTCCAGCGTGTTTAACCTGGCCCACGATTACAGTAACGCTCTGTTCGACCACTACCCGGAGATGATCCTGCAGGGGCAGGATATCCCGATCCACCTGGGCTCACTGATTCCGGCCATGAAGGAGGTAGCGGCGTTTTACGGTGACGATATCCACGAGGGCGATGTGATCTATCACAACGATCCCGCTTACAAGGGCAGCCATATCCTCGATTGCTGTATGTACAAGCCGGTGTTTTATCAGGGCGAGCTGGTGTTCTGGACCGTCTGCAAAGGCCATCTGACCGATATCGGCGGCCCGGTGCCGGCCGGCTACAACCCGGATGCCAAGGAGATCTATGCCGAAGGCCTGCGTATTCCGCCGGTCAAGCTGTGGGAGAAAGGCCGGCGGCGCGACGATGTGGTCAACCTGCTGCTGACCAATATGCGGGCCCGACGCGACCAGGAGGGTGACCTCAATGCGCAGTTCGGTGCCTGCCGGGTGGGCGAGCGCAACCTGATTGCGTTACTCGATAAATACGGCGTGGCCGAGGTGAAAGCCTGCATTGCCGAACTGAAAAACATGGCTGACCGGCAGATGCGCAGCCTGATCGCCGAGGTGCCGGATGGTGAGTATTTCGGCTCGGCGGTACTGGAAGATGCCGGCCACGGCTTCGGCGAAATGGAGATCACTTCCAAAGTCACTATCAGCGGCGAGCGGGTGCATATCGAAGTGCAAAGCCCGCCGCAGGTGCCCTACTTCATCAACTCCTATGAGGGTAACTCCATGTCCGGGGTTTATCTGGGGCTGATGATGTTTGCCCAGCTGCCGCCGCCTTATAACGAGGGGCTGTACCGCTGTGTCAGCGTCGACCTTGGCCACAAAGGTAGCCTCTGCAACGCCGAAGAACCGGCACCGCATGTCAACTGCACCACCACACCGATGGAAACCCTGACCGATGCCGTGCGTAAGGCGCTGGAACAGGCTGCACCGGAACGGGTCGCTGCCTCCTGGGGCCACGCCAGCGGCATCAATATTGCCGGTATCGATCCGCGTACTGGCGAACAGTACGTCACTATGGTATTGGCCTCCATCATCTCCGGGGCCGGAGCGACCCGGGTCATGGACGGCTGGCATGCCTGCGGCCCGCTCTGCTGCTTCGGCGCCCTCAGTTCGGGCGATACCGAACTGCTGGAATACGCCTATCCAATCATTATCCGACGCTACGGACTGGTGCAGGACAGCGGCGGGGCCGGTATGTATCGCGGCGGATCGGGCACCGTCTGGGAGGTTGAACCGATCGATCACGATATGACGGTGGTGGCCTTCGGCGAAGGCCGTCAGATCCCGACAATGGGCGCGGCCGGAGCACGTAACCGTATGACCGATCCGAAGCTGGGCAGGCTGGTACTGCAGGCCGACAGTACCGAAGTGCACCGCAAGAACACGATCTTCACCGTCAAACCGGGACAGCGGCTGGCCAACTTCAATCCCGGCGGTGGCGGCTACGGCGATCCGTTGCAGCGCCAGCCCGAAGCGGTGTTGCAGGACTACCGCAATGGTCTGGTTTCTCTGGAAGCGGCGGCCAAGGAGTATGGCGTCGTGATTGATGCCCGGACCCTGAGTATCAACACCGCCGCCACCGACACTCTGCGCCGTCAGGCCAGCCACAGCAGCAAATAAGGACAATAAGATGCGTAATAAATATCGTCTGGGTATTGATGCCGGTGGCACCTTTACCGACTTCGTACTGGCCGAAAACAACGGCAAACTGAGGGTATTCAAAAGCCCCTCGACACCGCAGGATGGCACGCTGGCGATCAAAGCCGGGCTGGCCCAGATCAGCGCCGAAATCGGTCGTCCGATCGAGGAGATCATCCAGGACTGCGACCTCTGTATTAACGGCACCACCGTGGCCCTCAACGCCCTGATCGAGAAGAAAGGGGTTAAGGTCGGCCTGCTCTGCACCGCCGGACATGAGGACAGCCTGGAGATCCGGCTGGGCCACAAGGAGGAGGGCTATCGCTATGAAGCGGATTTCCCACCGGCGCATATGATCGTGCCGCGCCATCTGCGCCGCCCGATCAACGAACGGATCGTCGGCAGCGGCGAGGTCAACCAGCCACTGGATGAGCAGGAGATCCGCGACGCCGTCGAGTACTTCAAGGCCGAACAGGTCGAGAGCGTTGCCATCTCCTTTGTCTGGGCAGTACGCAACCCGGCGCATGAAAAGCGCGCCAAAGAGATCGTGCAGGAGATGATGCCGGGAGTGTTCGTCTGCAGCGGCAGCGAAGTCTATCCGCAGGTGCGTGAATACACCCGGACCTCCACCACCGTGGTGAATGCCTACCTGAGCCCGGTGATGCGGCGCTACGTACAGAAGATCGATGACTACTTCCAGTCCCTCGGTGTGCGCTATCCGGTACGTTACTTCCAGTCCAACGGCGGCCTCGCCGTGGGTGAGGCGATGCAGGGCCGGGCAGTCAACGCCATCAATTCAGGTCCGGCCTCGGCTCCCCAGGCGGGCCTGTTTGTCGGCCAGCCGTTCGGCATCGATAACGTGATCACCGTCGATATGGGCGGGACCTCGTTCGATATCACCCTGACCAGGGATGGCCAGACCAACCTGAATAAGAACATCGACTTCCTGCGCTATCGTATCGGTGTACCGATGATACAGGTCGAGACTCTGGGCGCCGGCGGCGGCTCGATCTGTCAGGTCGACCAGTACGGCATGCTGCAGGTCGGCCCGGAAAGCGCCGGGGCCTCACCGGGACCGGTATGCTATGGCAAGGGCGGCCAGCGTCCGACAGTGACCGACGCCAACCTGGTGCTGGGCTACCTGAATCCCAAGGCGGTACTGGGGGGCACCATCCGCCTCGACCGGGATGCCGCGGTTCGCGCGATCAGGGAGCATGTTGCCGACCCGCTGGGGATCTCGGTGGAAAAGGCCGCCTACGGCATCAGCACTATCGTTAACCTGAATATGGTCAACGGTATCCGCCGGGTCTCTATCGAGCGAGGCTACGACCCGCGCGACTTCGCCCTGCTGTGCGCAGGCGGCGCCGCCGGGATGCATATTACCGCGCTGGCCGAGGAGATCGGTAGCTCGACCGTACTGGTGCCGAAGGTCTCTTCGGTGTTCTGCGCCTTCGGCCAGATCATCTCGGATGTGCGCTACAACTACCTGGCCTCAGAACCGATGCGGCTGGATAACAACGCCAACCTGCAGCTGCTGAATGATAAGTTTGAAGCACTGGAACGACAGGGACGTGAACACCTGCAGGCCGATGGCTTTTCCGACCGGGAGATCAGTTTCAGCCGCAGCGTGGAGATGCGCTACGTCGGCCAGATCCATGAGTGCAATGTCGATATCCATCCGGGCCCGATCTGCCGCGAGAAGATGGCCGCGGTACTGGATGACTTCCACCGCCGCCACGAAGAGCTGTACACCTATGCCGAACCACACAACCCGGTCGAGCTGGTCAATATCGAGACCACGCTGGTCGGCGAAGTGGGCAAGCCACAGTTCGAGGTACCGCAACAGCGCGGCCTGACGGTCAGCGATGCACTGATCGAATACCGCCCGGCGCTGTTTGACGGCGACGGCCACTGGCTGGACACGCCGGTCTATGCCGGGGCCATGCTGGATGTCGGAGTGGTGATCAATGGTCCGGCGATCGTCGAGGAGGCTACCACCAATATCGTGGTCCGCGAGGGCTGGCAGCTGGTGCTGGAAGAGAACAACTGCTTCCGCCTGACCCGGCGCTGAGCCTCCTGATGCAACCCTTTACCCGATAGCAGTAACCTTGGCCGGTCCTGTGCAGCCCTGCACGACCGGCCCTTTTTACCGGATGGCCGCGACAGCACGGTCATCTTTTACACAGTCCGCCCGCAAACACCGCTAGAATGGATGGATCTGCCCCGATATGAACTCAATAAAAATAAGAGAGGCGTTCATATGCACACCAGCTACAGTACCCACCTGCTGCCGCCACGCGACCGACAGCGCTACTGGCAGGAAGTGATCGGAAATACCTATTTCCCGCTCGACCTGAGCTTTCGCAATGCCCGCGATTTTCATGGCCAGCTAAGCCAGTGGAGCTTCGGCACCCTCGGCGTCTCCCACCTGTCCAGCTCAGCCACCTGCTTCAGCCGCAACCAGCACCAGATCGACCGCTCTGAATCCTATTTCCTGATCACCATGCCGACCCAGGCCCCGGTCCAGTTCAGCCAGGCGGGCCACAGCGTGGTCTGTAATCCCGGTGCATTTATCCTGGAACGCAGTGACCTGCCCTACACATTCAGCTTCAGCCATGACAACCTGCTGTGGGTACTGCGCGTACCGATGTCCATGCTCAGCAGCCGGGTGCGTGACCCGGAACGCTACCTGTATATGGAGTTCGACCGTCAGAAAGGTGCCGGGGCGTTGTTTGCAGACTTTATGAAAAGCCTGGTACGGCAGTCGCCCTACACCGACGAAGCCAGTCAGGCGCTGCTGGGCGGCCAGCTGATCGAGCTGCTGACCCTCAGCCTGCAGAACGACGACCGCATCCTGATGAGCAATGAAGCCAGCCTGCGCAACGCTCATCTGCGCAATATCGAGCGCGTGGTGCGGGACAATATCCAGCGCCCTGAACTGTCACCGGATATGATCGCCAATGCCTGTCATATCTCGACCCGCTACCTGCACAAGCTGTTTAAGGACTCCGACCAGACCGTCAGCCAGTGGATCAAAGAGCTGCGCCTGCAGGCGGCGCTGAACGATATCCGTATCGACAGCGGTCAGACCACGCTGGCCGAGATCGCCTACCGCTGGGGGTTCACCGACCAAGCCCACTTCTGCCGCCTGTTTAAGGCCCGCTTTGGCTGCTCTCCCCGCGAGATGCGCAACCGGCACTGACCGGCCCCGGTAGCGCCCGCCCGGGCGTTTCCCGGATGATCAAAAAACCGGTCCCTGCAGCACAATTATTCCCCGCCCCGGTCTTCTAGTCTGTGAAGGTCTCTGCCACAGGCAGGGCCTGCCTCCCAATAATCACAAGAGAAACAGGTTATGGCCGGAAAAATAAATACAAACACCGATACGCAGGGGCCCGCCCTGCATCACTCCATACCCCGGGAAGAACGGATGAACCGGGGCTCACTCAGCATGGCCTGGTGGGCGATCTGCAGTGCGATGTTCTGGCTGGTGGTCGCCGCCACCCTGGCGATGAACTTTGGCACCGGAAATGCCCTGATCGGGCTGGCGCTGTCAGTCGTCAGCTACGGCCTGATCAACGCCATCATCACCCGCTACGCGATCCGCACCGGGCTCTCGGTGGCGCTGTTTTCACGGGTGCTGTTCGGCAAGATCGGCGCCAGCCTCGCGACGCTGATCTTCTTTGCCACCGCGATCTACTACAGCGTATTCGAGGGCTCGGTGATCGCCGTGGCGATTCAGGCCTACTTTCCCTCGCTCAGTATCGAAGTCGCCTATCTGATCGTGGTGCTGTACAGCGTGCCGCTGGTCTTTGGCAGCGTGCAGAACTGGCTGGATAAGTTTAACGGTGTGCTGCTGCCCTTCTATATTCTCGGCCTGATCGCAGCCGTGGCGGTGTCGATCAATGAATACGGTTACAGCGATGCCTGGCTCAATATGGGACCTGAAGGCGGCGCGCCGGAGAACGGCTGGTGGAACTGTTACACCTACTTTATGGGGGTATGGATACTGATGATGTACACCTGGGACTATGCCCGCTTTGGCCGTGAGGACGATGCCCGCTACCACGCCAACATCAATTTCGGCATGCCCTTCTACCTGTTCACCTTTATGGTCAACGGCGTTGCAGGCATATTCCTCGTCGCCACCATCCCCACCGAGGGCGGCCTGTCCGAAGTATCCGTGGTACTGGCGATCCTGAAACTGATGGGCATCTGGGGACTGCTGTTTGTCTGGGTCAGCCAGACCCGCATCAATACCGCTAATTTCTATCTGGCGGCGGATAATATGCAGGCCTTTTTCGAGCGTTTCGGGCTGGGCCACCTGCCTCGCTATGTCTGGGCGATTGCAGTCGGTGCCGTGGTCTACGCGCTGATGCTGATGAACGTGTTCGACTTTATCCTGCAGGCACTGGCTTATCAGGGCATCTTTGTCGTCGCCTGGGTCGCCATCGCGCTGGCGCATATCTTTTCGCCGCGCTACGACCAGCTGTTTGATGGCCATATCGAATGTGATCACCAGCGGGTCACCTCACTCAACCCCTGCGGCCTGCTGGCCTGGTTCTCTGGTGCCGGCATCGGGGTGATCACACTGAACTTTGGCAACGAATCGCTGGCGCTGTTTTCCGCCCCGATCACCTTCCTGATCGCATTCTGCGTCTATCTGATGCTGCTCAGCAGCGCCAAACACCACTGGTTCGTTAAACCCAGTCGCTCATAGGCGATCCGCTGTGGCGCAAAGGCCAGCCGTTCTGCGACGGTCCGGCCGATTGCCGTTTTCCCGGCCCGTCTTGAGCCTCGGCTCCATCCCCGTTAGAGTGCAGACAAACCCATCTTAGGCAGTGGCACTTATGACTGAAATTATTCTGTTAATCGTGGTGGCGGCAATCGCCGTGATGTTTTTCCGCAACAGCTCGCGCAACAAGCAGCTGGCAGCCGAGAATATGCAGGCGGGCCGGGCCTTTCTAGCCGAGAATGCGCAGGACCCGGAAGTCACCACCACCGACTCCGGGCTGCAGTATAAGATCCTGCAGCCCGGCAGCGGCGAGCAGCATCCGAGTGCCACCGATAAGGTCAAAGTGCACTACCACGGCACCCTGATCGATGGCCGGGTGTTCGACAGTTCGGTCGACCGTGGCGAGCCGATCAGTTTCGGCCTCAACCAGGTGATCCGCGGCTGGACCGAAGGCGTGCAGCTGATGGTCGTCGGTGAAAAACGGCGCCTGTTTATCCCCAGCGAACTGGCCTATGGCCAGGGCTCGGCCGGGATTATCACCCCCGGCTCGACCCTGATCTTCGACGTTGAGTTGCTGGCGATCGGCGACTGATGAGGGCCCGGCAGCGAGCCGGACTGACGGCAACCGACAGGGCCGGCTCAGTCCCGCCGCAGCGCCAGCGGCAGGATGCTCAGCCCCGCACGGGGATGCTGCAGCAATGCCGCTTCGATGCCATACACCTGCGCCAGGCGCTGCTCGGTCAGTACCTCGGACGCAGTGCCTTGCGCCACCACCTCTCCCTGATCCAGCATCACGATGCGGTCGCAGTAGCGGCTGGCCAGGTTCAGGTCGTGCAGCACCACCACCGCGCCACGCCCCTCTTTATTGCGAACAAACGCCTGCAGCATCTGCATCAGGCTCAGCTGATGAGCCATATCCAGCGCGGCGGTCGGCTCGTCCGCCAGCAGGATCTGCGGCTCTCCGGCCAGCAGCCGGGCCAGCAGCACCCGGGCTTTTTCCCCCCCCGACAGTTCAGAGGCCGGACGCTGGCGCAGATGCAGCACATCGGTCTGCCGCATCGCCCGTTCGACGATCTTCAGGTCGGCCTCAGCGGGCTGTTGCCAGCTGCCAAGATGGGGTGTGCGTCCCAGCATCACCAGCCGCTCGACCGTGATCGGCCAGTGGACCTCCCCCTGCTGTGCCAGATAACCCAGCCTGCGGCCTCTTTCCGCGGCGGACACCTGCGCTAAGCGTTGCTGCTGCAGCCACACCTCGCCCTGATCCGCCTGCCCCAGCCCGGCCAGACAGCTCAGCAGGGAGGATTTTCCGGCGCCATTGGGGCCGATCAGTCCCACCAGCTCGCCACTGCGTAGCTGAAAATCGACCCGCCGCAGGCAACGATTGCCGCCACGACTCAGGTACAGCTGCTTCGCCTGTAAAATACTCACAGCATCTCCCGCCGGGATTTCAGGATCAGGAAGAGAAAGAACGGAGCCCCCACCAGCGCGGTCAGCACTCCCACCTGTAACGGTGTCTGGGTCGCGATCAGCCGCACGCCCATATCCGCCAGTAACAGCATCAGCGCGCCGCCGCAGGCGCTGGCCGGCAGCAATCGGGCCGGTTCATAGCCCACCAGCGGCCGCAGCAGGTGCGGCACCACCAGTCCGACAAAGCCGATACTGCCGACGGTGGCGACCGCTGCCCCGACGGACAGTGCGGTGGCGGCAAACAACTGAATCCGCAGCCGCGACAGGCTGATGCCCATCGATACCGCCGTCTGCTCCCCCAGACTGAGGGCGTTCAGACCACGGCCGCAACCGGCCAGCAGCAGCCAGCCCAGCAGGCTGAACGGCAGCATCAGCCAGAATCCGTCGAAGCTGGTCTTGCTCAGGTCGCCCAGCAACCAGAGGGCGATCTCGCTGACCGCCCAGGGGCTGGGCGCCAGATTGATCGCCAGCGAGATGCCGGCGGCGCAGGCCGCGTTAATCGCTACCCCGGCCAGGATCACCGTGGTGATACTGCTGTTCTGTCCGGCGATCAGCCAGACCAGCAGCGTCGCCAGCAATGCCCCCGCTATTCCGGCCAGCGGCAGTAGCCAGGCGGCCTCGGCATGGAGGCCGAAATAGAGCACGATGACCGCACAGAGCGCGGCACCGCTGCTGCTGCCGAGCAGGCCGGGGCTGGCCAGTGGGTTGCGCAACAAGCCCTGCAACGCCGCTCCACAGAGACCTAAAGAGGCTCCCACCACCAGCGCTGTCAGAGTCCGGGGCAGACGCAACTCCAGCAGAATCAGGCTATAGAGATTGGCCTCAGCACTGAATACGCCTGCCAGCGCCCGCGCCAGCGGAAAGCGGGTCGAGCCGAGGCTGAGCGAAGCCAGCGCCAGCAGCAGTGTCAGCAGCGCCAGGCCGGCATAAAGCAACGCCGGCTTACGACTGATGAGGTTCATTCTGAATTCTCCCTGATAAGGTGCGCGATCCCGCTGCATGTTGCACGGCGTATCAGAACTGTGCCCGCAGGCCGACAAAGTAAGCGCGTCCCTGGACGTTGTGATCAAATACCTCTTGGTACTGGCGATCCAGCAGGTTTTCCACCCGGCCGTACAGCTGCCACTGCGGATTAAGCTGATAGTCGGCCCCCAGCTTAAGGCGCCAGTAGTGCTTCAGCTTTACCCGCGTCTCCGGTGTGCCGTTCACCAGCGCACTATCCTCCATGCCGCCGTTGTAGAGCGCGTCCAGAAAGACCCGGCTGCGACCGTCTCCTGCACTGTAGTCCAGTCCCAGGGCACCGCTGTGACGCGGACGACGCACCTCGACCTGGCCATCCGCCTGCTGCGAAATCAGGTTGGTATAGCTGGCGCGGACATTCAGGCGGGCCGTCAGCTCCGCTTGCAGGGCCAGCTCCAGACCCTGACGGCGGCTCTTGCCGTCACTGTTGACGGGTGAGTCGATATCGCTGCGATCACGCACGGTGATGATCTCGTTCTTCAGCCGCTCCTCAAACCAGGTGATATCCAGCATTGTCTCCGGGCTCCACAAGGGCAGTTCAAGCCCCAGATCCCAGCCGCGGTTTTCTTCTGGCTTCAGATCAGGGTTGCCCTGATAGCGGTCGGGGGAAAACCCGAACTGCTCCTGAATGGTCGGGTTGGTCACACCGGTGCCCAGTGAGCCATGCAGGCGTACCTCATCGGCCAGCAGGTAAGCCACCGACAAGCTGTAGGTCGAGGCATCGGCAAAGCGGTCATTATCATCCTGTCGCGCCGAAGCGGTGACAAAAAGGCGGTCATCGAACTCACCCTGGTATTGCAGCACATAACCATCCAGCGAGCGTTCACGGGTTTCGCCCTGGGCAGGGCTCAGCGGGAACAGGTTCTTAAAGCGCTCGCGCTCATGTTCAACCCCCGCCGCTAGGATATGGCTCGCACGGTCGCCGCCAAAGTCATAACTGATCTGATAGGCCAGCTTCTGGCGCCGGCTGTCGCTGCCACTGAGTCGGGAAGCACGAACTGCACGACGGTCATTATCACTCTGCTCCAGCTTCAGCTGCTGCTTCAGGGCATCCCGCTGCCATTCCAGGGCAACAGCACTGTTCCACTCCTTATGGCTGACCGGACTGTCACTATCGATCACCCGGCCCCGGGTTGGGGTCGGAGGACGGTTAAGATCCTTATCATCATTATTAGCGTCGCGATTAACATAGCGGCTGTTGAAGCTCAGGCTCAGGGCCTCGGTCAGGGCCAGCCGCAGCTTGCCCTGCAGGGAACGGTTAATCTCGCCATCCTTCTCAGTGCCAAAGTCAGAGACATTAAAGCCATCACTCTGGCGCAGGGCCGTGGACAGGTTGTATTGCAGCCCTTCACTGCCGCCGCGTACGCCGAGCCCCAGCTGGCGGCTCTGATCGGAGCCCAGTTCACTGCTGAACGAATACTGCTGCCTGCCCACCTGTCCCTCACGGGTGACGATATTGATCACCCCGGCCGTAGCGTTAGAGCCCCAGAAGGCGCTCTGAGGGCCGCGCAGCACCTCGATGCGCTGAATATTGCTCACCTGCAGGCTGGAAAAGTCATAATCGCCCTGGCCGGCATCATTGACTTCGATACCGTCAATCAACACCAGCACATGGTTGGCTTCGGAGCCGCGCACCCGGACCTGTACCAGAGTGCCCAGCGCACCGGTGCGCGATACCGACAGTCCCGGCACCATCCGCAAAGCATCAGCGACGTGCAGGATCTGCTGGCGCTGCAGCTGTTCGGCGGTGACCAGCGAGTGCGCCCGGCCCATTTTTTCTGCCTCGATACCGGTGGCACTGGCAGCGACAACCAGAGTGCCCCGCTCTTCGAGCTGGGCCTGGACCGTGGTTGTCAGAGAGAACAGTGCACTGCACAGCAGCAGGGGCTTAAACGGGTGGCTCGACATTCAATGGACTCCTAAACCATTTAACCTTGTCGAGCCAAAACCGGCAGGCACAGCAGGCTGCACCCGGGTGGCTTCGTACCCGACAAAGAGTATTTATTATGTTGTCACCTGTACGATCCCGCCCTGGAGGTAACCGCCGACTATAGTCAGGTGACGCAACTGATGCGGGGCCCGGCGACCTCAAAGGGCAAAGATTCTAGGCAGGCACTGTGAAAGGAACAAGATAAGCCGCACTTTTTCGCCATCTGATGCACCGGACCGGGATGATAAAGAAGAAAAGAGGTTGTTTTATTCGCCCATCATCTACCCATTATCTCCCCGGCCCGGCCGCCCTCCAGCAACGACAGGCTGAAGCGACTCACCTCTGATCCGCCTCGTCGGCCGCACGGCCACGCGCCTGTTCCAGTTGCAGAATCCGTTGTCGCTCCTGCCACAGGGCATCGACCGCATCCAGCAGCCAGGGGCCGCCGCAGATCCATAATCGCCGGTCGAGCCGGATGCGATAACGCGGCCGGCTCAGCTGTGCCAGCACCGGATGGCGCAGCATCTGTTCCGCCACCGAGTGACTCGCAGCCGTGGTCGGCGCATCCACCAGCGCCAGCGGCGCCAGCTGGAGCAGCTGCTCCAGGTCCAGCCGCCCCATCAATACAATCCCCAGCTCAGTGGCGGCATTGCGCCAGCCGGCCCGGCGGATCAGCTCCCCGACCAGGGTCTCCGCGCCCTGAGTAAAGCCGCCGGGGGCATACTGCAGCAGGCTGGGGCGCTGTGCGGGTTCAATCCCTTCAGCGGCCAGAGCCTGCTCCAGCTGCTCGCGGCGCTGGCGCATCTGCGTCACCACCTGTTGGGCGCGCTGTTGCTGGCCCAGTAACGCGCCCAGCGACTGCAACTGCTGCTCCACCTCACGCAGGCTACGGGGATGACCCAGCAACTGGATATTGAAGCCCTGTTGCTGCAACAGTCGGGTGGTGGCACGGCTGGTAAAAGTACCACCCAGAATCAGGTCGGGCCGGTAGCTGATCACCTGCTCCACCTCCGCCCGGTTGGCCGGATAGGCCAGCGCCTTGCGGTAGAGGTAGCTGCTGTCCGGCTGATGGGCGAGAAAGCTGAGCGAACGGATCTGCGCCGGGTCGGCCAGCAATAGCAGGTACTGATCAGTACAGAGATTAATCGAGACTATTCGCTGGGGGCGCTGCGGGAGCTCTGGCACAACTGCGCCAGCCGCCAGCCCGCTCAGCAGCAATCCCTTCAGCAGCAACAAAAGCCCCAACAGATATCTCATCCGCCACGTCCGAAGCCCCTGCCGCTGCAATCCAGCGGATCAGGTGGCAGGCCGAGATAGCGGGCACTGATATCCTGCCATACCGCCAGCCGTGACCAGTCAGGCTGCTCGGCGATGCCATCCTCATCGGTCAGGAAAGGGTTGGGGAAGAAGATATTCAGCTGCGGCGTGCCATCGCCGTTAAACAACCGTAACTGCCAGCTTAGCGGCGCGCCCGGTGCCCCGGCATCTGCATCGGCAGCGCCATCGAAGCCGCGCACCAATTCGGCACGCGAGGTACGGCGGCGCTGGCGCAGGGCCTGCGGGGTGGGATTGGCCGGGCTGCCCTGATGCTCACCGATACAGAGATGGAAATGGCTGCTACCGAAATGCACCGTCAGGTAGCCATCGAACAGGCTGATCTTGCGCGGCGCACAGGGGCAACGCATCTCGTAGGCCGCGCCCTCGATAATCGGCCCGAAGATGATCTTTTGCCAGTGCTGCTCAAAGAGATAGCTCAGCAACTCCTGCAGATAGACCTCATCCAGCGGCAGCGGCCAGACCTGCTGCCAGCGGCCATCGACATACTCTGTCTGCGATTGTGGATAACTCGTCATGCTGTTCTCCTCTCCCCTGAGTTAGAACTATGCCCTAAGTTAGAGCCAGGCCCTGGATTAGAACTGTGCCCGTAGGCCAACAAAGAAGGTCCGGCCCTGGACGTTGTAATCGAACACCTCTTCGTACTGGCGATCCAGCAGGTTCTCGATACGGCCATACAGCTGCCACTGCGGGTTGAGCTGATAATCCGCCCCCAGGTTAAGGCGCCAGTAGTGCTTCAGTTTTACCCGAGTTTCAGGCGTGGCATTGATAAACTCGGAGTCCTGCATGCTGCCGTTGTAGACCGCATCCAGGAACAGGCGGCTGCGGCCATCCCCTGTACTGTAGTCCAGCCCCAGGGCGCCACTCTGGCGCGGACGGCGCACTTCAAGCTGGCCATCCGCCTGTTGCGATATCAGATTGGTATAGCTGGCACGGGCACTCAGGGTGCGGGTCAGCTCCGCCTGCAGCGCCAGCTCCAGCCCCTGACGGCGGCTCTTGCCCTCACTATTGGCCGGCGAACCGATAAAGCTGCTGTCGTAGACGGTGATAATCTCGTGCTCCAGCCGCTCTTCAAACCAGGTGATATCCAGGCTGCTATCGGAATTCCACAGCGGCAGTGCGATCCCCAGGTCCCAGCCGCGGTTCTGTTCCGGCTTCAGGTCAGGATTGCCCTGATAGCGACCGGGGAAAAAGCCGAACTGCTCATAGACAGTGGGATTGGTCACGCCGCTGCCAAGGGAGCCATGCAGCCGCACCTCATTGGCCAGCTGGTAAGCGGCCGACAGGCTGTAGGTGGAGGCGTCCTCGAATCGGTCGTTATCATCCTGTCGCGCCGAGGCGGTCAGGAACAGGCGCTCAGCGAACTCTCCCTGATACTGCAGCACGTAGCCATCCAGGGAGCGCTTGCGGCTGCCGGCCTGGTCCGGGGACGAGGGCAAGAGATTCTCAAACTGTTCCCGCTCATGCTCGACACCGGCGGTCAGAGTATGGGTCGCATTGTCGCTGTCGAAGTCGTAACTGATACGGTAGGCCGCCTTCTGGCGACGGCTGTCACTGCCATAATCGCCGGAACCGCTACGACCGCGACGATCATTGTCACTCTGCTCCAGTTGCAGCTGTTGCCTTAGCAGATCGCCCTGCCACTCCAGCGCCACAGCGTTAATCCACTCCTCGCTGGCCGCGCCGGAGTCGGTATCGATCACCCGGCCCTGTGTCGCCGTTGCCGGAAAGGCAAAATCCTGATCATCGGTATCGGAATCACGATTTACATAGCGGCTGTTGAACTTCAGACTGAGGCGCTCTGACAACGCCAGGCGCAGCTTGGCCTGCAGGGTGCGGTTGATATCACCATCATCCTCAGTGCCGAAATCGGAGATATTGTAGCCATCGCTGCGGCGCAGGGAACCTGAGAGGTTGTACTGCAGGCGCTCGCTGCCGCCATTCAGTCCCAGCCCCAGCTGGCGGGTCTGGTCAGAGCCCAGTTCACTATTGAGTGATAATTGCGGCTCACCCGCCACACCCTCGCGGGTAACGATATTGATCACCCCGGCAGTGGCATTGGAGCCCCAGAAGGCACTCTGGGGACCACGCAGCACCTCGATGCGTTCGATATTACTCACCTGCAGGCCGGAGAAATCGTATTCGCCCTGACCGGCATCGGAGGCTTCGATACCATCGATCAGCACCAGTACATGGTTGGCTTCGGAGCCTCGCACCCGGATCTGGGTCAGCCCGCCCGGGCCGCCGGTGCGGGACACTGCCAGCCCCGGTAACTGGCGCAGGGCATCGGCAACATAACGGATCTGCTGGCGCTGCAGTTGTGCGCCACTGATCAGACTGTGGGCACGCCCGAGCTTTTCGGCTTCGATACCGGTCGCGCTGGCGGAGACGATCAGGGTGTCCCGGCTTTCGGCTTGATGCGCGGCCTGGACAGCCTGAGAGAGGGGGAACAGTGCACTGAATAGCAGTGCAGGCTTAAACAGAGTGCTCGACATTTGCTGGACTCCCATCCAGTCAGCGTTGTCGAATCGAAGCAGGAACCCGCGCATCCGCGCCCAGAGGGCCGCAGCAGGCACAGGAGATCCCGGCAGACAGGCACAGCAAGCTGTGACAGGCGGCTTCGTACCCGGCAACAATAATTAAGTTATTGTCACCTGTACGATTCCGCCCGAGAGATGCCCACCGCATTCTGGAAGGTGACGCGCCTGGGCCGGTATCCGGGCTGATGAGTGCGCAGGGGCCTTATACCCGTTACGCCACCAACGCACCTTCCCATGATTGCTCACAGTGGTATTCACGCTGGTTTAACTCAATCACCGTTGCGGGGGCAGCGTCAGATTGCCAGCCTTCCCTGTATGGGTTAGCGCTGCGGCACTGACTTCCCGTTTAACCCGGTCATAGCACCGGGCACCTCAAGCGGCGACGATTCTAGAGCAGGCGATATTGAATGGACAAGCCAAATGGCAGGTTTTCCGCCCTCTGATTCTTCAGCTTAACATGAGAGAAAATAATACAGAGCCAGATAGTCATGAAATTATCTATATACGCTTTCAGGATACAGCGGCTACTATCGCCCGGATATGCTTACGCCCGCCAGGACAGCCAACGGAGTAAAGAATGACTGATACGCCTGCAGATACCCTGATCGTGCTCGACTTTGAAACCACCGGCCTGTCGCCTGACCAGGGCGACCGGGCGATCGAGATCGGGGCGGTGAAGATCGAAAACGGCGTGATCGGCGCGCGTTTCCAGAGCCTGATGAATCCAGGCCGGCGTATCAGCTCATTTATCGAAGGCTATACCGGCATCAGCAACCGCATGCTGCAGGACGCCCCGCCCTGCGAGCAGGTGATGGCGGAGTTTGCCGCTTTTATCGACGGCTATAACCTGCTGGCCCATAACGCTTCCTTCGACCAGAAGTTCCTCGATGCCGAGCTGGAACGGGTCGGTGCCAGCCGCCGACATCCCTTCTGCTGCTCGATGCTCACCGCCCGGCGCATCTATCAGGATGCCCCCAATCACCAGCTGGGCACCCTGGTACGCTACAAGAACCTGCCCACCGACGGCACCTACCACCGCGCCCTGGCCGATGCCGAGATGACCGCCCACCTCTGGCTGCGGATGCTCAGCGATATCGAGCAGCGTTACCAACTCGCCGCCCCTTCTTTTGCCCAGATGCAGAAACTCGCGAAGACGGCCAAGAAGTCGGTGGATGGCTTTATGCTTCGTCAGCGCATCAGTCGGCCGCATTAAGGTCCAGACAACTCAACATTGGATACTGAGACCGACGACTGGCAGTATTACCTGCAATCGCACGGGCAACAGTCAGACAAGGATTAAACTCTGATGAACTATGGCCAGACCTGGTGGGGTGAGCAGTGGCTCGCTGCATTCAACGGCATCGACTACAGCAACCGACTGCCGCGTGGCCGCACCTATGCCAATAAAGGCACGGTCTCCAGCCTGCAGATCAGTCATGCCGAAGTGACAGCCAAGGTGAAAGGAAGCCGCCGCCGTCCTTATGATGTCACCATCCGGCTGGATCACTTCAGCCAACAGCAGATCCAGCTGATTCTCGACACTCTGCTGGACAATCGTCCGGAACTGCTGTCGCGGTTACTTAACCGCCAGCTACCGCCACAACTGCTGTCTTTACTGACTGACGCACAGATCCAGCTGTTTCCCGGTCACTGGCAGGATATGGATAGCCACTGCTCCTGCCCCGACTGGGCGGTGCCCTGTAAGCATATTGCTGCCGTCATCTACCTGATCGCCAGCGAGATTGATAAAGACCCGTTCCTGGTGTTTCAGCTGCACGGCGTGGACCTGCTGGCCGCTATCGAACAACGCAGTGGTGCCAACCTGCCACAACGGACAGCACCGCAGCTGTTATCGGCACAATGGTCAGCCGAGCCCGCGGTGGAATACTGGCAGGTTGCCTCCGGCCGCCGCCTTGACCGGCTCGACCTGAGTCTTATCGCCCCCCAGGGGGCGCGTATTTTCAGCATTCTGTCTGAGCAGACCCTGTTTCATCGCAAAAGCTTTCACCCTCTGTTACGGGACAGCTATAAGAGAGCCGCCCGCGCCGCGCAACTGGCAGACCGTCAGGTCAGTGCGCGCTGGGAGCACGCCGACCGTCTGCAGGCGTTCTGCGTCATCATCGACAACAGCGGCCAGTTACTGCGGCTGGAAAGTGATGAGCAGGTTATCGAAGCCGCCACATTACTGAGTCACGACGCCGATACCCCTGCGATCCCCGCGCCGCTGCCAGACAGCCCGCCCCTGTTGCAACTGCTGGCGGCGCTGGAGTACGGTCAGGAGGCCCGGCTCTGCCCGGCGCTGCTACTGTGGCGACACCTCTACCGGCTGGCCCTCAAGCTGGTTGCGCAGCAGGCGGTAACCCCTGCCGTGGCGCGGACGGAGGCGGACGAAGTGCTGATTCGCTGGCAGGCCGCCCCCTTCTGCGCCTCCGCCCAGTCCCTGCTGGAAGCGCTCTACCCGCTCTGTCCACCAGACCTGCTGCTGATGGAGTTCACAGCAGCGGGCCGGCGCAAGCCACAGATTCACTTCAGCAGTGCCCGTGAGCAGATCCACAGCGCCCTGCATCTGCTGATCGCCCACCTGATGGCCCAGGGACTGAACAATGCGCCGGAGGCGCGCCGTAACGACCCGATAAACCAGCTGTTCTGTGGCGGTGAAGCTCAATGCTTTGAGCGCTTCGAGAACCGGGAACACGGCCGCGTAATACAGCACTGGCTGGCACCGCTGAATCTGTCCGAACGCAGGCATCAGCTCTCGCTCCATATCGAGGAACAGGCGCTGGGGCTGAGCCTGGAAATTCAGGTAGCACATCAGGGTGCCAGCCAACCGCTGCAGCAGTTACTGGATGCCCCGGGCCTGTCGGCCGACAAGATCAGTCTGCTCTGCGACCTGGCGGTACTGGCGGATTACTTCCCCGCCGCCGAACAGCTGTTCGGCACAGATCGCCTGCCACAGCTGGCATTCAGCCTGGCGGAGTTCACGCCCTTACTGCAGTCCACATTACCGGCGCTGCGGGCCCTGGGAATGACCGTCCAGTTACCCAAAGCACTGCATAAACTGGCTTACCCGCGCCTCAGCCTGGCACTGGCAGCCGAGGACTCTGCCGGCACGGCGAACCCGAACCAGTTGAATATCGGACAGCTGCTGCAGTTTAACTGGCAGGTCGCACTCGGCGAACAGCACCTCTCTGTCGAGGACTTCCGGCAGCTGCTGCAACAGGCTGACGGGCTGGTCAAACTGCATGACCAGTACCTGATGCTGGATCAGACGGAACTGCAGCAGCTGCTGAAACAACTGGAGCGCCTACCGCAATCCCTGAGCGCACACGAGTTACTGCGGGCCGGGTTAAGTGGCGAACTGGACGGCGCCGTGACCGACCTGGCGCCTTCGGCCCAGGCCCTGCTTGATCGCCTGCGCCAGGTCGAACCGACACCGCTGCCGGAAGGACTGCAGGCGCAGCTACGCCCTTACCAACTGCGCGGCTTCGAATGGATGGCGCAAAATGCCCGGCTCGGATTTGGTTCCCTGCTGGCCGACGATATGGGACTGGGCAAAACCCTGCAGGTGATCACGCTGATCCTGCACCTGCAACAAAGCGGGCAACTGCAGCGGCAACAGGTTCTGGTGGTCGCCCCCACCTCCCTGCTGAGCAACTGGCAACGGGAGATACAACGCTTCGCCCCGGCGCTTAGCTGTCATATCTATCATGGCGCAAACCGCCAACCGGCGGATCAACAGCAGCAGGTGGTACTGACCAGCTATGGCTTAGTCCGCAGTGATGCCGCAGTGCTGGGCAAGCAGCGCTGGCGGGCGCTGGTTATTGATGAGGCCCAGAACATAAAAAATCCGGCCAGCCAGCAGACGAAGGCGATCAAGAAGCTGAAAAGTGATATCCGTATCGGTATGAGCGGCACCCCGGTGGAAAACCACCTGCGCGAGTACTGGAGCCTGTTCGACTTTACCAACAAGGGTTACCTTGGCAGCCAGAAACAGTTTCACGACAAACTGGCAGCCCCGATTGAGCAGGAGCGGGATCAGGCCCGGCTGCAGCAGTTCCGGCAGCTAACTGCGCCCTTTATCCTGCGGCGCCTGAAAACCGATAAGAGCATTATCAGCGACCTGCCGGAGAAGCTGGAGAGCAACCGTTACTGCAGCCTCAGCCCGCAACAGACCGCCCTTTACCAGAGCACCGTCGATAGCATGATGAAAGAACTGCAGGACAGCGATGAAGGTATTGAACGGCGCGGACTGATCTTCAAGCTGCTCAATGCCCTGAAACAGATCTGCAACAGCCCGGCGCAATACCTCGGCCACAGTACCGCCGTCACCACAGAATCGGGCAAGCTGGCCGCCTTTATCGACATCATGCGCGAAGCCGATGAGGCGGGCGAAAAGGTGCTTATCTTCACCCAGTACACCAGTATGGGTACGCTGCTCTGCCAGCAATTGCAGGCAGAATTGGGGCTGGATGTGCCCTTCCTGCATGGCGGCCTGTCACGTGTGCAACGCGACACGCTGGTCGATACCTTCCAGACCCACCCCCATACCCGGGCGATGGTTTTGTCGCTGAAAGCAGGCGGCACCGGACTCAACCTGACCGCAGCCAGTCAGGTGATCCATTATGACCTCTGGTGGAACCCCGCCGTCGAAGCCCAGGCCACCGACCGCGCCTTCCGTATCGGCCAGCAAAACCGGGTGCTGGTGCATCGCCTGATCACCGAACACAGCTTTGAAGAGAAGATCGACAGCATGATTCAGGGTAAAAAAGAGCTCGCCGAGCTGACGGTTGCCAGCGGTGAACAGTGGATTACCGAGCTCTCGGACAACCAGCTCCGGGCGCTGGTCAGCCTCTGATATCCGGCTGCCGACACTGCAGTTAAACAACCGCCAGAGCACAGGCTCAGCCAGGACCGTTAAGGGGCTCTCAGCCAGACGAGCAAACAGTTTGCGCACCGCTCATCCCGGTGCTGATTCGCGAGACACCCATGCTTGATGTAATCTGAAGTAAGGGCCTCACGGGCAACAGATCACCTCGCAGGAACCGACGTTATCTTTCAAAATGCCGCTGGGCTTGTCCATTGTAATAACCGGCAAGCCCCTGAAAACCAGGGTTGCATCCTACTGACGACGGCCTTGCGCCAGGTCGGCAAGGCCGCAGTGTGGGCGGTACTGCTGTATGGCCCTTTGCTGGCGGTGCAGGCCTCGCACGCGAATATCGCCAGGGCGACAGCCCAACCGTACCAGACTGAGCCGGGCGAGATAGCCGTCGGTGCAGCGGGGATGCCGTTCGAGTGGATCACCCCAGATACAGGCGATACAGACCTGTTATCTGAACCTCTCAGGCCCCCGTTTGTGCGTCAACCGCCCCAGAGCGACTCTGCAAGCCCGCAGGCACAGCAGTTTGCTGACCACCGGATCGTTCAAGGTGAACTCAATTTAAACTGGCTGCTGTTCTGGAGCCTGATTGGCGGCGCAACGCTGCTGGCAACGCTGGTGTTGATGGTCTTTTTCCGCTGGCACCGGATACTGCGGCAGGAGATCGAGCGCCGCCATCAGGCCGAGCAGGAGGCCCGCCGGCTGGCGATGTCCGACAGCCTGACCGGACTGGCCAATCGCAGCGGCTTCTTCCAGCGCTTTCGCGAGGCGATCAGCCTGGCTGACCGTCAGCAGCATGAGCTGGGCCTGCTATGGCTGGATCTGGATAAGTTCAAGCCGGTGAATGAGAGTTACGGCCACCCGGCCGGAGATCAGCTGCTGAAAGCGCTGGCAGACAGGCTGCTCAGTGTCTGCCGCGAGAGTGATATGGTCGCCCGCATGGGCGGTGATGAGTTTGCCCTCCTGATCATCAATCCGGAGAGTGAACAGGCTCTGCGCCAGGTCGCAGAGCGGCTGGTAAACCAGCTGATAGCGCCGGTTGAGATCACGGCGGCAGAAGAGGTCAGTATCGGCGTGTCGATCGGCATTGCGATCTATCCGGAACATGGCATCAGCAGCACCATACTGCTTGAGAATGCCGATAAGGCGTTGTACGAGGCGAAGCGGATGGGCGGCAATCGCTACCGCATCTACAACGCCTCCACCGCCACAATCAGCCGGCCACTGGACCTGCTGACCGAGGACGACTGAGACAGCCGTCCCGCAGCGACTGCCATTCAGTCAAACTGCATCAGCGGTGCTTCGCCTGCCGCCAGCTGCGGTACCACCCCCAGCCCATGCCCCGACGGCAACCGGAGCTGTCCGGCGACGATATCGATAGCATTCTCCTCATCGTAGTGGCCGTCGATATAGGGCGCCGCGATCCAGACCCCGTCGCACAGTGCCGGCTGCAGAGTGGCACCGAGATGCAGGCAGCTGGCGGCGATCAGGTCGCCGCCCCAGGTATCATCCGAGGTCATCGGCAGCCCGGCGGCGGCACAGACATCCCGGATGGTGCGCATCTGGCTGAGACCGCCGACCCGACTCTGCTTCATACCGAAGCCGTCGGCGGCGTTATCGCCGATCGCCCGCAGCAGCATATTCAGGTCGGTGATCACCTCATCCAGATAGAGCGGATGACTGATCTGGCGGCGTACGCCGAGGCACTGTTCATAGGTCATGCAGGGTTGCTCCAGCACGAAGCGTTGCTCGCGGCAGGCCAGCGACAGCTGGATCGCATCGCGGGCACTGAGGCCGCGGTTGGCATCCACCGCCAGCGCCGTATCCGGTGCCAGCACCTCTGCCACCTTACGCACCGCCGCAATATCCTCGGAGATATCGCGCCCGCCCACCTTCAGCTGCAGGCGCTTAAAGCCTTCGGCCTGTTTCTGCTGCGCCACCGCAGCGGCCGCATCCGGCGGCAGCAGGCTGATGGCATAGTAGGAGGGCAGCTGTTCGCGCACAGCCCCGCCCAGCAGGTCACAGACCCGGGCGCCATACGCCTTGCCAGCGATATCCCACAACGCCATATCGATCGCTGCCTTGGCGTAGAGGCTGCCACAGAGGGCCTGGTTCATCACATGGTTTACCTGCTGGATATGCAGCGGATTCCGGCCGATCAGGTGCGGCGCCATATCCGCCAGCGCGGCGCGGCCGCCCAGCATATGTTCCGGCTGGTAGGACGGCCCCAGCGGGCAGCTCTCGCCCCAGCCCTCAAGACCGCTGTCAGTGCGGACCCGCACCAGAGTCGAGTCCAGCGCGGTCAGGGTCTGCAGGGCCATACGGTACGGCTCGCCACTAATCGGCAGGGCGCGGTGGTAGACCTCTATGGCACTGATTTTCATCCTTCACTCCCCTGGGGTGGTAACAAGACCAGCTTGCCGATAAAGCCCTTGGCCATAAAGTCCTGCTGTGCCAGCTGTACCTCCTTTAAGGCATAGGTCCGGGCCACCAGCGGCTGCAGTTCGCCCTGCTCGATATAGCGCACCAGATTCTCAAACACCTCCCGGGGCTGATAGGTACAGCCAAAGAAGCTCAGGTCACGCAGGTACAGTGTGCGCACATCCAGCTCGACGATCGGTCCGGCGATAGCCCCGGCCACGGCATAGCGCCCGCCCCGACGTAGCAGATCCAGCAGTTGTGGCCATTGCGGCCCGGCCACCAGATCCACCACCAGATCAACAGACTCTGCCACCACCGCCTGCGTCAGCGAATCCCCCCGGCGCACCACCTGATCCGCCCCCAGATTCAGCAACTGTTGCTGCTTGTCGGCACCGCAGACCGCGATCACATAAGCGCCGCGACGCTTGGCCAGCTGCACCGCAGCCGAGCCGACACCGCCCGATGCCCCGGTGATCAGCACCCGCTCGCCGGCCTGCAGGCCGGCCCGGTGCAGCATGTTCTCGGCGGTGGAGTAGGCACAGGGAAAAGAGGCCAGCTCGGCATCACTGAGCTGACTGTCGACGGGATAGGCCTCATTGGCCAGCGACAGGGTGTACTGGGCATAACCGCCGTCACACTCTGAACCATAGGTGATGCAATCAAACTCGCGGTTATTGCCGGGACGTTGCTGCAGGTTACGCACCAGCACCCGCTCACCGACCCGTGCCGGGTCCACGCCCTCGCCGACCGCCGCAATATAACCGCAGACATCGCAGCCCTGGATGCGGGGAAAGCTGAGCGCCTCGCCTGACCAGCTGGCATCGTCATCATCCAGTGCGGCGAAACCCTCGGCCGCACCGGCATTGGTCTGGCCGGTGACACTTTTCGAGTACCAGCCGATGCGGGTATTGATATCGGTATTGTTGATCGCCGCCGCCGCGACCCGGATCAGCACCTCGCCGGCAGCGGGTTGCGGCACCGGCAGATCCTGACGGTATTCCAGCTTGTCGAGGCCGCCGTGACCGGTCAGAACGACGGCGCTCATCTGTGGGGGAATCAGCTCAGTTTGCATGGGTTATACCTTCACTGTTGTTGTGGCCGGAGCAGTCACTGTTGTGTGCCCCCTGTTGCAATCCAAGGTAAAAAACCTGCATGATTCAGGCAAACGAATATTTATTAACCAGTTATTCAGAATAGCTGAATCACATGCTATCCGGCTCGCCTGCTGGTTGGAGACTTGCTGATGGAACCCTTACTGGATCTGGAACTGCTGCGTACTTTCTCTGCCGTGGTCAAAGCCGGAGAGCTGAAGAAAGCCGCCGAGCAGGTGTACCGTTCCCATGCCGCTGTCAGTATGCAGCTGAAAAGGCTGGAAGAGCAGCTCGGCACCCGGCTGATGGAACGCAATAACCGCGGCATCCGCCTGACCGAGGCCGGGGAAACCCTGCTCAGCTACAGCGAGCAGTTGCTGCGCCTGAACCAGGCAGCCCTCTCCGCACTCACCGAGGAACAGCTTTCCGGCAAGCTGCGCTTCGGCATTCCGACCGATTATGCGCAGGATTTTCTCAATCACTTTATGCCGATGCTGAGTCAGGAGCTGCCACGACTGGACGCCCGGGTCAGCTGTGACCGCAGCCGCAACCTGCGGCCGATGGTTACGCGGGGCGAGCTGGATATCGCGATCGTCGCCGGAGAGGAGGATTCAATCGATGAAGAACTGCTCTGGAGTGAGCGTCTGATCTGGGCCGCCCCGCGCTGTGTGCGGCTGGAGGATGCAGAGAAACTGCCGATTGCGCTGCATGAGGATAACTGCATCGTCCGCGACCTCTGCCTGGAGGGCCTGAAAAGGTCCGGCCGTCCCTATCAACAGGTCTTTGGCAGTACCATGCTGGACAATGTCGCTTCGGCAGTCCACGCCGGGTTTGCCATCTCGCTGTTGCCGGAATCGGTGATCAATCCGCAGCTGATCCGGCCACTGCCCAGCGCGCTGCTCGGCAGTGATGTGATTATGAAGATCAATATGATTGCCGCGCCGCAGATAGAACCCCAGGTGCGGCAGAAGCTGGCAAGCTGCCTGCGTCAGGCCGCTCAGCAGCATGAAAAGGCCAGCTATCAGGGTTAGCGGGCCGCGTTAAATCAGCAGCCGATTCCGGATCAGCGGAGCCGGCCGGGGCCTTAACTCATCAGACCCTGAACTGACCAACATATGCGTTCAGGCGGGTCAGCTCCTGCGACATCTCCTCGCTGACGGCCGAGGTCTGGCAGGCACCGGCGGTGGTTTCCATCGCCACTTCGGTTATCCGCACCAGGTTACGATTGATCTCACCGGCTACCATCGCCTGTTGCTCTGAGGCAGAGGCGATCTGGGTATTGAGGTCAGCGATCTGCTCCACCACCTGGGTCACCTCCTCCAGCGCACCCGCCGTTACCGTCGCCCGTTCCAGACAGCTATCGGCGCTGAGCTGGCCCTGCTGCATGGTTTCAACGGCTTTGGCCGCTTCCTGCTGCAGGCGCGAGAGCAGGTTCTGGATATCCTGAGTCGAAGACTGGGTCCGCTGTGCCAGGGCCCGGACCTCATCCGCCACTACGGCAAAGCCACGGCCGCTGTCGCCGGCGCGCGCCGCTTCAATCGCCGCATTCAGCGCCAGCAGGTTGGTCTGTTCGGCAATCCCGCGAATCGCATCCAGCACTTCGCCAATGCTGTTGGTTTCCCGCGCCAGGGACTGAATCGCCGCAGAGGCATCGGTCACCTCGGTAGAGAGTTTCTGGATAATCTGCTGGCTGTCGATGGCACAGCCCATCCCCTCGGCGACCCGGTCACGGATCACCCCACCCAGGCCTGCGGCCTGCTCGGTGCTCTTGGCCACATCGGTTACCGTGGCGGCCATCTCCTCTACCGCAGAGGCCACCATCTCGGTCTCCTCCTGCTGCCGGTCTACGTTGGCGCGGGTCTTATTCATCACCCGGATGCTGTCGTCTGACTGGACGCAAAGGGCACTGGAGGTGCTGCTGATCGACTTCACCATCTCGCTCAGCTTGGCCATCAGCTTATTGAATGCCTGAGCCGCTTCGCTCAGCTCATCGGTACCGGTTTCATCCAGACGGACGCTGAGATCGCCATCGCCTTCGGCGATCTCACGCAGGCGGTTACGCAAGTTGTTCACCGGATTAGTGACGGCCCGGACGATAATGACCGGCAGCACCACGGCCAGTAGCAGGGCGACCAGCAGAATTCCGCCAATCAGCTGCTGACCGGCCCGCTCGTCGGCTTCAGCCTGCCTGGCCGCGTTCAGCGTAAAGCCCTGGATCTTATTCAACGCCTCGACCAGGGCGTGATCGATATCATCTTCCAGTGCGATCACCTCGGCCGAGCGGCGGAATACGGCGCTGGCTTCGCCCGCCTGTAACTGCTGCAGCAAGACCAGCGCCATCTGATCGTAACGGTTATGCTTGCGATCGATCTTTTGCAGCGTTTCCAGCAGCCGTCGGAACTCAGACGCCGCAGCCTGGCTGTGGGTCGTGACGATCGCGTGAGAGACCCGCTCCTCTGTCTCTGCAAACTCCTGCTCGACCTTCTTTGCCAGTGTTTTGAAATCAGTCACAATCTGATTCAGCTGCCGCCCGGTATCGATACCCGACTCATTCGCCAGACCGTAGGCCAGGGCACGCTCAAACAATACCGCCTGCTCCAGCTGGTGCTCTGTAATCTGAGTCAGGGAGTTGGTGATCGGGATATCCCGTTCCGCGATATCGACCAGCTCGATACCGATCTTCTGCATCTGGCTCCAGGCGACTCCGCCCACCAGCAACATCAGCAGTAACTGCACCGCCGCCAGGGTATAGATTCGGGTGGAGATACGGAAAGCATTCAGTAAAGCCATAGTAAGATCCCTTACCGTCTTCAGGTGACGGAGTGATAGGTCTGAAAGATTGAGATGGAGTGGCTGGGGCAGGCAGATCTGTCTGAAAAAGGGGAGCGGCCCGACAACTCAACATCACACTGCAAACTGAGCCGGGTTCCTGAGGTGGCTGCATAACAACACGGTCGGGTACACCCACTCCTTTTTCCGACCTATTGGTCTATCGGCAGGATAATGAGCGACTGAATGGCGATAAAGGGAATGCGGCGGGAAAAGCCCGATAAAGGTACTTTCTTCGTACTATAACCCTATGAAATAAAAGGCTATATCAATCCGATCAGGTGTTGTGGCTGGAAAAACAACGCTGCTGACACATGGCCGGGTTACGAGGGCCGCTATCTGCCGCCTGCCCCCGTAACCCGGCACGCCAGCCGCAACGGTTAGCGGAAAAGCCCCGCCGCCCAGCGGGTCAGGCCGGCGGTGACACTGCCGAAGTGATCACCATCCACCAGCGGGATATCGCCCAGCTGGCGGGCAATCGCTTCACGCACCACCGGTGACTTGGCGGTCCCCCCTGTGATGTAGATCAGGTCCGGCTGGCAACCAGCCTGTTCGACCACCTCGGCCATCAGGTTCATAACCTTGCTCAGCGGCCGTTCGACGGCGTCCTCGTAGAGTGCGCGACTGAGGCTGTGCTGCAGCCCCGGCTCGATGAAATCCAGTGCCACCGGGTGCTCCGCCTGGTCGGACAGGGCAATCTTGCTGCGCTCACCACAGCGCACTAACTGATAATTCAGCTTATGCTGCTGCAGTTTCAGCAGCCGGGCAATCACCGCCGGTTGCTGCGCATCACGCTCCAGCTGCTGCATCAGTTCGATGTTCTGCAGGCTGTTAAACTCACTCTGGGCTGCAATATCATTCACCGATACGGCATTCCAGTACGGTTGTGCCGGCATCGGCCGGCCACTCTTCAACAGGTCGTGCAGGCCGAACAGCGGCATAAAGCCGTGGTAGCTGAGATGGATATCCAGATCGTTACCGCCAACCCGCTCTCCGCTGTGGCCGAGGAAGTCACCCTGGCGCTCAGTGCGTCCGCGGTAGGACGGCCCCATCTGCACCATCGAGCAGTCGGTGGTACCGCCGCCGACATCCACCACCAGTACGATGCGGTCCTGCTCCAGCCGGGTCTCGAAGTCGATGCCGGCGGCGATCGGTTCGAATAACAGTTCCACATCGCGGAATCCGGCACGTTGCGCGGCGCGTTCCAGTATGCCGCAGGCCTGACGGTTGGCGTCCTCGCCTCCGCTGCCCTGAAAGTTCACCGGACGACCGATCACGGTCTGGGTAATCGCTTCCGCACTGTGACGCTCGGCCGATCGCTTAATCTGCTGCATCATCGCCGTCACGATATCTTCGAAGAAGGCCAGGTGTTCTGGCCGCAGTCCACTGGCGCCGAGGAAGGACTTGGGCGATTTCACGAAATAGCCTTCATCTGGCAGCTCGATATAGTTGGCAACCGCCTCTTCTCCGATATACAGGGTCTGCTCGCCCGGCAGCAGGTCCAGCTCACGCCGGGCCGCAGCGGCCAGCCGCAGCTGGCCGCTGCGCTGGACCATATACTGATCCCGCTGCGAGGCGTCGCTGATACCCAGGCCGACCGCTTCACAGATCAGCTCCCGCGACAGGGCATAGAGGCAGGAAGGCACGAAGTGCTGGTCCTGGTAGAGAGGCAGTAATTTAACCTGCTCAGTGCCCGGATTTTCCGTCTGGGCATCACTGAGCACGCCGATCGCACAGTTAGAACTTCCGTAATCAAATCCGGCAAACATGAACAGCCTCTCTCTGGAAAAACCGCGCAAGGTAACATAACCTGCATGCGATGTGTTGCTGAAGGCACTGAAACATTTTCACACAGAAGCCGAAATTTCACCGGTTGAACTTCAGCGTTAATTTCAGGATATTCACTCAACACACCACGGATTCAGGGATTAGGGGCTATGTTCAGCTCGTTAAGGTCACGCCTAATCAAACTTCTGGTTTTAGTTGCCCTGCCCGGAGTGGGTGTTATCAGCTTTCAGACCTGGGAAGAGCGCAATACCGCACTGGAAGGCAGCCGCCAGGCCGCGATCGAGGTCACCCGCCAGGTGGCCCTGAGCCAGAAGAAAATTATCGATGACACCCGCTACTATCTGGCCCACCTGGCCCAGGCGGAGCCGTTGCAGAACCCGGCCTCTGCGGAATGTCGCCAGTTTCTGCGCCAGGTACTGCGCCTCAACAGCAGCTACATCAATATCGGCGTGCCCTTGCCGGACGGCAATCTGCTGTGTAATGCCCTGCCCCTGAATAAGCCGGTCAATGTCGCAGACCGGGGCTACTTTCAGAAGAGCCTGACGCAGCACAGCTTTGCCATCGGCAACTTCCAGTATGACCGGGCCGCCGGCGTCACCAGCGTGAACTTTTCCTATCCGGTAACCGAATACAACAGTGATCGCATTACCGGTATTGCCGTCGCCGTGGTCTCGCTGGACTGGTGGAGCCAGCAACTGAAGAGCTTCAAACTTCCGGCCGCCGCCACGGCCGTCATCTCCGATTCAGACGGCAAGGTGATTGCCCGCTATCCGCAGCAGTCCGACCTGCTGGGCCGGTCGGAGACCGAAACCGGCCTCCCCGCCCTGCAGACCCTGAGCGAGGACTTAACCCCTGAGATTATTCAGGGCAGTGACGGTATCACCCGCGCCTATACCCGGGTCACCCTGTTTACCAATGCCGAAGGGCGCTCAATCTGCATGATGGTTGGTATCCCCTTTGATGAGGCCCTGGCCAGCGCCAACCGCAATTTCGCCTACTCTTTGCTATCGTTTCTTGCCGCCATGCTGCTGGTTACGCTGTTTGCGCTACGCGAGTTACGCCAGAGCATCCTGCTGCCGCTGCGCAAGCTCACCCTCGCCACCCAGTCGTTGCTGGATGGCCAGCTGGTGCCACCTGCCAGCGGAGACAGTCCGGCAGAGCTGGCGCTGCTGATGGAGCGCTTTAAAGAGATGGCGGAAACCCGGCTTGAGGCCGAGCATCAGGCCCTGCGTCGCAGCAGCGAGCTGGATTCGGTCTTCAAGGCCCTGCCCGATCTGTATTTCCGCCTGTGCCCTTCCGGCAAGGTGCTGGACTGCAAGGGCGATTCCGCCAGCAACCACCGGCTTGAGCTGCTGGCCGGGCAGAACGTCACCCGCATTATGCCGCCTGATATGGCGGAGCGGCTTGAGGCACTGCTGCACAATCACCAGCGCACTGGCGAAACCATCCACTGGGAATATCCGCTACCGGCCGATAATGGCAAGACCATCTTTGAGGCGCGTATCAATGCGATCCAGAACTCCAGCGAACTGGTGCTGGTGGTGCGGGATATCACCGATCGCCGGTCAGCGGAGAACCTGATCTGGCAGCAGGCGCACTACGACAACCTCACCGGATTACCCAACCGGGCGATGCTGCAGCACCAGATGCAGTATGAGATGGCGCTGAGTGACCGCACCGGGCTGCCGTTCGCGATACTGTTTCTCGACCTTGACCGCTTCAAGGAGATCAACGATACCCTGGGGCACGATATGGGGGACCTGTTGCTGAAGCAGACCGCCAGACGCCTGCAGCGCTGTACCCGTGAACAGGACCTGGTGGCCCGCCAGGGCGGCGATGAGTTCACTCTGATCCTGAGCCAGCTTATCCACGCGGATGAGGTGAAGGCGATCAGCCAGCGCATCCTGAAGTCACTGGAAGAGCCTTTCCGTCTCGGCGAGGATATCGGCTATATCACCGCCAGCATCGGTATCAGCCTCTACCCCACTGATGGTGAAACCGCCGAGGAGCTGTTCAAGAGCTCCGACCAGGCGATGTATGCCGCCAAATCACTGGGTAAGAACTGCTACCACTTCTTTACCCCGGCCATGCAGCAGGCGGTGCTGAACCGCATGCACCTGATCCGGGATATGCGCAACGCGCAGCAGGAGAACCAGTTTAAGCTCTACTGCCAGCCGATCATCTGCCTCGACAACGGCTCGATCTGCAAGGGCGAAGCCCTGATCCGCTGGCAGCACCCCGAGCGGGGCATAGTCAGCCCGGCCGAATTTATTCCACTGGCGGAGGATACCCACAAGATCATCGAGATCGGCGACTGGGTGTTCTATCAGGCATTGGAGGCGCTGCCGGCCCTGCGGACACGTTTTGGCGATAACTTCCAGATCAGTATCAATGTCTCCCCGGTCCAGTTCGCCACCGGCAACAGCGGCATGAAAGACTGGCCGGCAGAACTCGACAGCCGAGGCCTGCCGGGTAACTCGCTGGTCGCCGAGATCACCGAGGGACTGATTGTCGATCCCTGCGAGGAAACCAGTCACCGCCTGATCGACCTGGCCCGCGCCAATATTCAGGTGGCGATGGATGACTTTGGCACCGGCTACTCATCGCTGGCTTATCTGCGCCAGTTTGATATCGACTTCCTGAAGATCGACCGCTCCTTTGTGAAAAACCTGGAGACCGACCCGGAAGCCTTCCTGCTCTGCGAAGCCATTATCGCCATGGCTCACAAGCTGGGCATTAAGGTGATCGCCGAGGGCATTGAAACCGGTCAGCAGCGCGACCTGCTGACCCGGGCCGGCTGTGACTATGGTCAGGGCTATCTGTTCTCACCAGCGATTCCGATTGAGACATTTGCCGAGTTGCCGCTGTTTGATGAGACCATCGCCAGTCGCCACGCTGCGATGCTGACCTGATCCGGCCGGGACTGACTGAATCATCCCAAGAGCCATTCCCAGATCCGCTGTTCCGGATAACCGGCTTATTTTCTGTTTGCTCTGAGGTAAGTAAAAGCTCACCAACATAAAGCCATTCACGCCGTGCCGGCTAGCTGCGTCAGGCCCCCGACCACTAAACCGCTGCGGCTAAAGCGACAGATAGAGAACTGTACTGGCAGAGTATTTCTGTTCAGGGAATAAGGCGATGGAACCTTTTAGGGTCGCAGCGTAGCAGCAACGGGGGTGACCTGTCCGGCGTATCAGCACCCCGGACAAAGTAAGTGCATACTGACAAAGAATGCCTTACTGGAAAGCCCCTGGTGATGCACAGGAGAGATCGCCAGACACAAGCTCAGCCGAGCCTCGGCCATCAACCGCAGCGGGGCTAGAGTGCGCCAGCAGCGCCCCCGACCCTGCCCTGACGCCCGCAACACAACACAACACAACACAACAACTGATCTGGCGCAACAAAACTACGACTGGACAAAAAACAGTCAAAATCAATTTGTGCATCGCAATATAAATACCTAAAATTGCGCCGAATGTTTAATTGTCAGGAGTGACTGTCATGATATCCCAGAACCACAGCTACACCGGTATCGCCAATGATGACCGTCGTATTCAGCAGGAACTGCAGGCCATGGGCGCCTTCGATGCTGCGCAGGATGATCAGCCATCGCTGCTGCTCGATATGCTGCGTAGCACAAGTCAGTTTCTGACCTGGCTGCGCTGGAAAGGTGAAGTCGGCGTGTACGGCTGTCGTGTCGGTGCGGATTTTGCGCGCCGTCAGGAAGGTCTGACCTGCGCCTGACAGAGGGCGATAAACAGCAGGCAGATATGATGAAGGGGCAAACCCCGCCGCCTCCGGGCTGCGGGGTTTTATTTTGTCTGCAGGCAAGCCGAAATGACCTGCCAGGCCTCCTCTGCGCTTTCGACAAAGCTGAAGCGCTGCATATCAGCCGCTTCAATCATCCCCTCTTCCAGCAGCAGGTCGAAATTGATCAGCCGCTGCCAGTAATCACGGCCAAACAGCAGGATCGGCAGCGCTTTCACCTTGTGAGTCTGCACCAGGGTCAGGGTTTCGAACAGCTCGTCGAGGGTTCCGAAGCCTCCGGGAAACACCACCAGCGCCTTGGCCCGCAACAGGAAGTGCATCTTACGCATGGCGAAGTAGTGAAAACGAAAACACAGCGCCGGGGTGATATAGGGATTGGGCTGCTGCTCCTGCGGCAACACGATATTCATCCCGGCAGAGGCGACCCCGGCTTCGGCAGCGCCGCGGTTGGCGGCTTCCATAATCCCCGGACCGCCGCCGGTGACCACATGCAGCTGGGGCAACCGGGCTTTGCCCGACTCAGTGCTGATCAGCCAGCCGAGGCGCTGGGCCTGGCGGTAGTACCCGGCATAGCGGCAGCAACGCTCGGCCTCACGTTTGGCCTGCTGCAGGCAATGATCATCCGGTGCCGCCTGCAACGCCTTGTCGGCCTCATCCAGCCGGCGCTCAGCCTCCTCCGGAGGCAAGCTGCGGGCACTGCCAAAGATCACTACACTGTGCTCGATCCCCTGCTCCTGTAACGCCAGCTCAGGCTTGGTCAGTTCCAGCAGCAATCGTACCGGGCGCAGTTCGTCACGCAGCATCAGTTCCAGGTCATCATAGGCCAGCTTGTAGGCTGGCGAGCAGGCCTGCAGGTTAAGCTGGGGATCCCTGGAATGCTCCACATCATCCGCTGCATTGTGAAACATATGCCCATCCGCCGGGCCTGTTCTCGAACGCTCACTCATTTGCAGCCTCCAAAGCTAGTTTGTATTTACTTACAACCACCATCCAAGCAGTGCCGCCGCTGTTGCCAGCAACATAGGTAGCAGGATTCTCAGGCCGAAACGCCCTCCCGCAACACCGCAGGCGATCCCGCCCTTCACCAACGAATTGACGCAGGCCGCCAGCAAGATCCCCTCTACTGCCAGCGACAGGCTGATCTCATCCGGCGCCATTCGCAGCAACGCCAGGGTAATCGCATCAACATCGGTTATCCCGGACAGGGCTGACAACAGCAGGACCCCTGCATCACCAAACTGCTGCTTCAGCCACAGGGTCACCAGCATCAGCAGCATCAGCAACAGCGCAAACAACAGCGCCGTGCTCAGCTCGAGCGGATTCTTCAGTCCGGTATGACGTTTGCCGTCGGCTCCCGAACTGCGCAGGCTGTGCCAGAACATGAGTCCGGCGCTGCTGTACACGACCAGCGCCATCGACATCAGCGGTAGCAACAGGGAGGGCAATATCAGCGGGTTCAGTAGCGATATAACGATCAGCATGCGTGGAAACATAGTGCCGCAGGCAAGCAGGATTCCGGCGGCCAGCAAACACTGTTGTCCGGATTCCCTGTCTGCGCCGGCGTGCCGTGACAGGCGGGAGAAGCTCAGTGTCAGGGCGGTGGACGATGCCAGTCCGGCCAGTAGGGCAGTCAGCAGGACGCCCTTGCGCTGACCAACGATGCGCATGGCGAAATAGCCGCTGAAGGAGATAGCGCTGATCAGCACCACCATCCACCAGACTTCATAGGGATTGATCGCCTGCCAGGGGCCGATACCCCGGTCCGGCAGGACCGGCAGCACCACCACCGAGATCAGCAACAGCTTCAGGGTGGCGTGCAGCTCCTGCGGTTCCAGCGCCCGCAGGACCGCATGGATACTGACCTTGTAGCTAAGCAGGAACAACACCAGCACTGCCGCCGCTGCCGATTCGGTGCTGTATCCGCGGCAGGCGGCAACGCCGAGCATAAAGGTCAGCACGCCGGCGACCAGGCTGGTCATACCGATATCCTGATCGCGCAGCACCTCCAGCAGATACCCCACCAGCAGGAACAGGGTGACGGCAATCAGGCTGAGGCCAATCAGCAACCCCGGCTCGCTACCCGCCAGCAGACCGATCAGACCTCCCAGCAGGCCCAGCAGGCCGTAGGTACGCAACCCGGCGATGCGGGCACCCTCCTTTTCCCGGCGCTGGTGCCAGCCACGCTCCAGCCCGATCAGCAGCCCCTGGGCAAAAGCGATCAGCAATGGCAGTGCGGCGCTGAACTGGGAATCCGGCATCGGCAGCGTTAACTCCATTAAACCTGTGATGCCTTAACCTTATGCCAAAATCGGACAGTAGAAAGAAACCCAGATCAATGAAGACCACCGCTGCCGGCCGGAGATCAGAGATTGTGCTTGCGGATAAGCTCTTCGTAGCGCCCGTCAGCCCGCATCGCTTTCAGCGAGCGGTTGAAGGCACTGATAATCTGTTCCGCTTCGGGATGCTTGCGACTGATCGCCAGGTGCAGCGGCTCCTCGCCAAGTGCATTCAGGCTGAAGGCAAACTGATCGCTATAGGAGGGAATATCTTTCGAGATGGTATAACGGGCAACATATTCATCCGCCAGCGTCAGCTCCACCCGCTGCGCCAACAGGTTTCTCAGGTTGACAATAAGGCTGCTGGATTCGGACTTATTAAAGTTTTTGGCGGCCAGAAATTCATTATTATAAGCGTACCCTTTTAATACCCCGACCTCCTTCCCCTTCAGGCTGGCAAGGCCATAGTATTCATAATCGTCACCGAGCAGTTTAATAAATACCACCCGGTTAAACATATAGGGATCGCTAAACAGATAATCCCGGGCCCGCTCCGGCGTATGCCAGGCCCCCAGCAACAGATCTTTTTTAGCGGATCTGGAGTCCTTCATCGCCTGACTCCAGGGCACCAGCTGGTGATCCAGCTTATAGCCGGCCTGCTGCAGCCCCTGGCGGACAATATCGGCGGCAATCCCTCCCTCTGCGACCTTATCGCTGAAGTAGGGTGGCCAGTCCACCATCACGCCTGTCACCGCTTTATCTTCAGCCCACAGCGGCGGGCTAGCCTGGAGTAAAAGTCCGGCGACCAGAGTGCTAACCGTCTTCTTAAAATGTCTCATTATTCCCTCTTATTTCTTATTATTTTTTCTTTCTTAAAGACCTCGACTTATTCACAGCCAGGAAAACAGTCGATATCTGTTTTTAACCCAAAAACAATTCAATAACTAAACAGTACTATTTATAGAGATATAAATATTTCTAATTTCAAATGGAAACGATTAAAGCGGACGGGTTACGTTTACAGGCAGGTGGTAATAAGGGCTGTCCGGGCAGCGGACGCAAAGCCCTGAACCTGCAATCAGGCTCAGGGCGGCTCAGTCAGCCTTTATAGGGGTTAAAAACATTATCGATATTCTGGCGGATCACGTCACCGTTTTGTGCCGTGGTGCTGTCATTACAGCCAGCCAGTACCGGGGATGTCAGGCTCAGGGCCAATATCAGCCCCAGCAGGATCTTTTTCATAACGATGCCTCTTCTCTGAGCCCACGACAGCACTATAGCGAACCTGCGCCGGGGCACCGCGTCTATGAGTAATTATCAGGATGGGCGCGCCACAACGGATATCACAGATGAATATCAGACTGTAAAGGAGTAGTCTGGCGCCATTCGTTTTCAGCTGAAATTGAGGAGCCTGAGATGGCGGTAAGACGCGATAAACACGAACAGCGTAAACAGGAACTGTCGCTGTTTGGTAAAGACCTGGTACGCCGCTGCAGTGCCCAGTGCGAGATGTGTGGCGACAGCGGTGTGCCGCTGAGTATCTTCGAGATTCCACCGGTCGCGAATGAGCCGGAGTTCGAGCGCTGCGCCATGTTCTGCGACACCTGCCAGGAGCAGATCAACCAGCCGAAACGCCGCGATAACAATCACTGGCGCTGTCTGAACGCGGCGATCTGGTCCGAGGTGGCGATCGTTAAGGCGTTGGCGGTGGTGATGCTGGAAAAGGTTGCCCAGCAGGAGGAGTGGGCCAAGGATCTGCAGGAACAGGTCTACCTGCAGGAGGGCGAGCAGGCCCTGATCGACCAGATCACACCGGAACTCAAATAAGTCCCGGCTCAATACGACAGGCTGGACCTGCTCAGGTCCAGCCTGTCGTGCAAAACTGTTACAGCCGTCCCATCAATCCCGAGACCCCCATCAGTCCGGCGACGCCGATCAGTTTCTGCGCCGAGTCGCGTGCCTTCAGTGCGGCCGACTTATCCCCAAGCAGGTGCGCCGAAATAATCGCCCCCTCCTTGAGTAATACCAGGCTGTCACAGAGCTGCTCGGCCTCCTCGCCCGGTCCCAGTACCACCTCGCAGTGTTTCAGCATCAGTTGGCGTAACGCCAGCTTATGCTGCTGGCAGCGCTGAAAGATCGGGCAATCCGCCTCGCCATACTCGGCACTGGCATTGATAAAGAAGCAGCCACGAAACGGTCCCAGCATCTCCACCCGCTCGTTAAACCAGTCATCCAGGGCAGTGAAGATCGCCTTGATCGCCGGGGCTCCGTCCGGTTGCTCGGTAAGACAGAACTCCAGCCAGCCACGGAGGCGGCGATCACGCAGCTCAATGGTCGCAGCAATCAGCTCCTCCTTGCTGGCGAAGTGGCTGTAGAGGGTTTTCTTCGCCACACCCGCGGCTTTCAGTACCTCATTGATGCCCACCGCATGGATACCCTGTTGGTAAAACAGCTGTAGCGCCGTCTCCACCAGCAGGGTGCGCTTATCTGTTGTCTGTATCGCCATGAATTATCCACTTCTGCTATTCAACGCAAACAGTTTGACACACAGAGACAGATCGGTCTACTCTTGCCGAATCAAGGAGACAGACCTGTCTACCCAGACAGCTCGCAATGTAGACAGATCGGTCTCCAGACGGATTATTAGTTATCAACAGGGGCCGTCGGCTCCCGTAAGTAGTGAGAAAAACCATGAGCAGTGATCAGATCGCAAGCAAACAAAAGCTGAAAGCCGCCGCACTGGCAGCACTGGGCGGCATGCTGTGTATAACTTTACTGGCGGAACTGGGCCAGAGCGGACTCTGGGGTGTCTGGCTGATGGCGCCTTTCGGTGCTTCGATGGTGATTGTCTATGCCCTGCCCGCCAGCCCCCTGGCACAACCGCGCAATGTGGTGCTGGGCCACCTGCTGGCCGCTGCGGTTGGCCTGCTGGTCGCCGATCTGGTGGGAGTACACAGCTGGAGCCTGGGACTGGCGGTCGGGCTGGCCATTGCAGCCATGATGCTGAGCAATACCCTGCATCCGCCGGCGGGTGCCAATCCACTACTGATTATGCTCACCGGTGAGCGTTGGGAGTTTCTGCTGACGCCGATTCTGGGCGGCGCACTGCTGATCGTTGCCCTGGCCTGGCTGTTTCACCAGCTGCAGCGCCAACCTTATCCACAGCGCTGGCTGTAAGTTCAACTTATACTCAGCCACCCGCTGAGCCGATACAGGAGTAACTGAAATGCCTGCTATTAAACTCTATCGTCACGCTCTTTCCGGCCACTGCCATCGTGTCGAAGTGTTGCTGTCTCTGCTGGGACTCAGAGCGGAGGTTATCGATGTCGATCTGATGAGTGGCGCCCATAAGCAACCGTCATTCCTGCAAAAGAACGCCTTTGGCCAGGTGCCGGTGCTGGAAGATGGCGATATCACCCTGGCAGACTCCAATGCCATTATCAGTTACCTCGCCCTGCGCTATGACCCGGAGAGACGGTGGCTACCGGAAGATCCGTTACTGGCCGCCGAGGTGATAAGGTTCCTGTCGCTGGCCGCAGGCAAGATTGCCAATGGTCCGGCAACGGCCCGCCTGATTACCCTGTTTGGTGCGCAGCTGGATGCCGACGACGCAATAAGCACCGCCCATGCCACCCTGGCGGTACTGGAGCAACACCTGAAGCCACGGGACTGGCTGGTCGGTCAACAGGCAACCCTGGCGGATGTCGCCTGCTACAGCTACATCGCCCATGCACCAGAAGGCAATGTCTCCCTCGATGGTTATCCACAACTGCGGGACTGGCTGGCCCGCTTCGAGCAGCTACCGGGATTTATCCCTATGCAGGCCAGCCCGGTTGGGCTGAACGTCTGATAGCTCCCCTGCCTTCCCTGCGGCAGAATGAGCGTGCTGATCAGGACGCTCAGCACGCAACCAGCCAACCGCGCTGACGAAGACAGGGAAAGCTATGTGCTACAAAAAGATCGCGCCGACATTGCTCGCCGGCCTGCTACTCAGCCACGAGGCGCAGGCGGATTACATCAACGGCCGCCGTATCAATACCGGCGGTGATATCGGCGAGTTATACCAGGTATTGGGAGAGCCGATGGCGAAGGGACGCTCCGGCAAGGTCTGTGAACGCTTTGACGGCAAGAAATACTGCAGCAGCTATCGCTACATCTGGAAACAGGGCGATCGCTACCTGCAGGTCAATGTGCGTAGCCGGATGATCGTGAAGATGAACTGGACCCGCTTCCGCTCTGCGCTGTGGAAATAGCCTCAGACAATCCGTGACGAAAGCTGGCACGCCGCCTGGATCAGGTTCTTAGAATAGGTACGGGCATCCTGAGCGTTGAGCATATCACCGCTGATACCGGTGCTTGGACAGGATCGCCACGGCTGATCCGCTTTTCAGCGGTTCAGCCCCGTGTCGGAACCGATTTTTCCCGCTTTTATTATCCCGGCTTCGCCCCATCGGCTAAGCCCCGTTCCGCGCCCTTGCGCCCAGATTCAACTTAAAATATTCATCACGGCGCTCTATGCTTAGAAATATCGTAAGCAGGGAGAGAGCCAATGCTGATCACATTTAAATCCGAAGCCTATGCCAATATCACCATGTTCGGCGATGTCGGACTGAGTCTGCTGAAACTGATGGGCTACAGTGCCGTGCCCGGGTCTATTCTGGCGGAAGATGTCCCGGAAGCGCTGCAGCGCCTGAAAAGTGCAGTTGTGGTGGATAAGATTGTCCAGCCTCAGGCTATTGAGGACAACGCGGACAGCAGCACTCCGGTAAACGTCAGCCTGGCCAAAAGGGCAATACCGCTGCTGGAGATGCTCACCGCAGCGGCCGCCGATGAATGCGATGTGATGTGGGATAAGTAAGCGGGAGACAATCAGCTCCCCCGCAACGGCACCCCGCGTTTCTCACGCGCTTTCTCAATCACGCTCAGGCTGTCTTCGGCAAAGCTGGTACCGGCCTCGGTGAAGAAGTTATACACATGGTCGATACCCGCCTTGTGTAATGGCTTCAACTCATCCTGGTAACGGGCGATGGCAGCCAGTTCGCCCTGATAGTTGGCATTACGCAACTGCACTGACACGTTAATCATGTCGTCGATGGAAGGTAGTGCCAGCATGATCAGTTCGATCTTCGACAGATCCAGCTGTTCCCAGTGATCGGCATCCTCACCATCGCCGAAGAACACATGCAGGCCCTTCTCCTGCAGCCGGCTGATTCGTTTACGGTCGGCATCCATTCCCCAGACCTTGTCGCCATGCATATTATAGAGCGCCTTAAAGGCCCCCTTGCCGACCCGCCCCAGTCCAACCACCAGCATCTCGGCATTGTAAGGCTGGACAAAGTAGTCCTCCGGCAGCCGGTTCTCCATCTCGAAGGTACAGATCTGATCTTTACGCCGCATATAGATGGTATGGGCCGAACGGTAGAGCAGGCTGGTGACCACAAACGAGAATGAAACTGCCAGAGCTATAATCACCAGCCATTCACGACTGAGCCAGTTGGCGTCAACACAGAGTGCCGCCACAATCAGGCCAAACTCACTGAAATTGCTCAACGCCAGCGCCGACAGGTAAGAGGTTCGGCCACGCAGGCGCAGACGGGTAAAAACCAGGAAGAACAGCAGGAACTTGACCGGAATCAGGACCACCAGCAGCGCGCCAACGGAGATCATTGACCAGTCCGGCAACGCCGTGAAACCAATCGACAGAAAGAAGCCGATCAGGAAGATATCCTTAAACGCCATCAGCGATTTATTCAGCTCGGAGGCCTTGGTGCTGGAGGCCAGCAACATGCCGAAAATCAGCGCACCGAGATCGCCTTTGACACCCACGGCGTCAAACAGCTCGTAACCTCCCAGAGCCAGGAAGAACCCGGTCAAAGGCAACAGCTCGCCGTGTCCCGCTTTCACCAGCAGCTGATCCATCAGCGGTCGTACCCAGTAGAGGGCAATCAGCCCGAGCGCCCACAGCGATGGGATTTTACCGGTCGCCAGCACCAGAAACAGCACTGCGGCAATATCCTGCATCACCAGCACACTGATAATCAGCTGGCCATGGCGGGTTTTCATCTCGCCACTTTCTTCCAGTAATTTGACGATACAAACGGTACTGCTGAAGCTAAGCGCAAACGCCAGTAACGCAGCCGCCTGCCAGCTTAATTCGGTAAAGTACGGCACGGCCAGCACCGCGAGAAAGACCAGTCCGGCGGCGATCACCAGATTCCAGATGGCCATATGCGCCAGGGTTCCGGCCCAGACTTCCCGCTTCAGCAGGTCCTTTACATTGAGTTTGAGGCCGATCGTAAACAGCATCAGCGTGATTCCCAGATCCGCCAGCGTCTCCAGGTTTTCCGTGGGCTGCAGCCCCATAAAGTGCAATACAAAACCGGCAGCCAGAAAGCCAATCAATGGCGGCATAGCCACCATCTTGACGCCAAGACCACAGACAAATGCAAACGCTACCCAGATAAATTCCATGAACACCACTTCTGCAAATTTCGACAACCAGTAACTCTACCACGCTTTTCTGTCTCGTCGTCGTTAGCAACCGTTATCAATAGTGCGACATCAGGGATAAACATAGCGCCGTTATTGCGCCGCGCCGCAGATATCCAGACCTGCGGATGATGTTTAGTGCTGTGAATTCCGATAAGATATGAGCGATCAAAAAATCACCGAGCCAGCACTATGGACTGGATATTCGAGAATAACGGATTCATTCTGGAAGCGATTATTATGCTCGCAATCATCATCTACGTCGGCACCCGAATCTGAGCAGCTGCGGGATAAGGATGATCTCCATACAGCGCTGTTGCCGACTGATACCTTTAACACTGCAGCGACTACCGGTGCTGGCTGTGCTGGTTGCGCTTCCGCCGGTGCACGCCAGCGACTTCAGCGAAGCGGATCTGCTCACCGACATACCAACCGTGGTCAGCGCCTCACGCATGCCACAGCCGCTGGCGGAAACACCCGCCGCCGTCACCCTGATCGACAGAGAGATGATTGAGGCCTCAGCGGCACTCAATGTCCCCGACCTGCTACGACTGGTGCCCGGCATTCAGGCCTTTCATGTCAGCTACAACACCTTTGGCGTTACCTACCACGGCGTCAGTGATAACTTTCCCCATCAGATGGAGGTACAGGTCAACGGGCGCAGTATCTATATCCCCTTGCTCTCTGCCGTAACCTGGGAAACACTGGGGCTGGTGCCGGATGATATCGAGCGAATCGAAGTGATCCGCGGCTCAAACATGCCCTCACAGGGAACCAATGCCTTCCTCGGCGCGATCAATATTATTACCCGCTACGGCACGCGTCCCGAGGGCAGCACGCTATCAACCACGCAGGGAGAACGGGGTGAACAGCGCTACCGTTTCAGCCATCAGGGCCACGCCGTTGCGCTGGACTATCAGTTTAACGCCGGCTATCAGCAGAACGATGGCAATAAGCTGTTTCAGGACCGCATCGACAAGAGTTATTTCAACAGTCGCCATAGTTTCACCCCAAGCCTGAATGATCAGTTCGATATCCAGCTGGGCTTCAGTCAGGGCGAGGTATTCACCGGTGATGGCGATCACTCAGGCAACCAGTTTATCGGCCGGGAGTTCCATCAGAACTATCAGCAACTGCGCTGGCTGCATACGCTGGACCTGCAGCAGGAATTACAGCTGCAATTCTATCGTAATCGCCTGAAAGCTGACGTCGACCCGATACCGGCGGAAGCCGTACCCCAGGTTCAGGAAGAAGCCGCTCGCAACGGCCTCAGTAGCGAGCAGTTCACCCAGCTACTTGGGATTGATGGCACCTTGCTGCGCCCCAGCCGGGAGCATGGTGATACCACGGTCAATGACCTCGAACTGCTCTATCGCTTCCAGAGTGCAGGCCGGTTCAACCTGAGTAGCGGCCTGGGTTATCGTTATGAAAGCATCAAAAGTGACGCGATCCTGTCCCGCGCAGACCGTCAGAGCAGCCAGCGCCGGCGCCTGTTCAGCAACCTCAGCTATCAACTCAGTCCGGAATGGATATGGCACCTGGGTGCGCTGTATGAAGAGGATGAGCGCAACCGGGCATTTTCTCCGCGCACCGGGCTGAGTTACCAGCTGACTCCGGAACAGACACTCAGGTTGTCACTGAGCCGGGCACGGCGGCTACCCTCGCTGTTAGAACGGAAGATCAGCGTCGATATCCGGCAAAATGCCAGTAACAACTTCGCTTTGCTGGATCAGCAGTTCTGCAGTAACGACGAACTGAAACCGGAACTCAACGAAAGTATCGAGTTGGGCTATCTGCTGCGCCCGGCAGGTAAACACGGGGGATTGTTCGACCTGCGGCTCTATCAGGAAGATATCAGCGACGCACTGACAGATCATTTCATCCCCTTTGCCGATCAGCTCGACAACCGCTGCATCCAGGTTCATAACGGCGCCCGCTGGCGGGCCCGGGGCGTTGAGTTTCAGCTCAAGCAATCGCTCTCCCCCGCCGACTTTATGGTTCTAAGCTATGGCTATAACAATGTCGAAGGTATTGAAGACCGCGGACTGAAAGGGATAGAGCCTCTGGATGACACGGCACCGCTGCATACCGCATCGCTGTTGTGGAAGCATCAGTTCAGTTCCGATCTGTCCTTCAGCCTGGCCGGCTATTTTATGAGTACCGTTAACTGGCTGGAGGGCGCTACTGTGGCTCGCCCGCGCAAGGCTTATCGTCGCGCGGATATGCAATTGGCTAAACTATGGCGGCTGAGAGGTGACAATGAAGCAGAAATTGCGCTTATCGTGCAGAACCTGTTCGATGAGGAGTATTCCGAATTCTATGAATTCAATAGCTTCCGGCGACGTGGATACGTCCGCTTAGCACTCCGATATTAGATCTCAGTGGCACAAGGGAATGGAATCTTGCAGGCGACTCTGAATATAAAGCGGTATATCTTGCATCTGGCCCTGCTCTGCCTCTGTTGCGCAGTGGTTCCAGCTGGCCGCGCCACAGCGGGAGAGATACTGATCGTACTGAGTCAGGATATCGCCAGCTACAAAGAAACCGCCCGCGCCATCAGCCAGCACCTGAGCCTGCAGATCGATCAGACCACAGCCGAACAGATCAGCGAGGAGGATGAACCGCTGCCGCTCGGCCAGTATCGCTATATCATTGCCGTCGGCGCCAAGGCGACTCGGGAAGTTCTGAATTCCCCCCTGACCGCCCCCCTGATCAGTACCTTCATACCGCGTCGTACCTATCAGCAGATTCTGTCCGAAAATCCGCTGCATCCGCTGATCAGTAGTCAGCAGACAACAGCCGTTTATCTCGACCAGCCTCTGGCCCGGCAGATCCGGTTGGCGCGCCTGATCTCCCCCCGGGCAAAACGCCTTTCCACCGCGTTAGGGCCGGATTCCAGTAAGGACCTGGCACTGCTTAAACAGGCCGCCGAGGCGCAGCAGATGGTTCTCAGCCATGCCCTGCTGGAGCAGGACAGCAACCCGATCCGCCAACTACAGCCGCTGATCGAGAACAGCGATATGTTTCTGACCCTGCCAGACCGTGCCGTGTTTAACCGCACCACGGCAAAATGGATTCTCTACATCTCGTTTCGCCAGCGGGTACCACTGATCGGCTTTTCCCGTAAGTACGTCGAAGCAGGTGCCATCGCCGGGGTATTTTCCGAGCCGGAACAGATCGGCCGGCAGACTGCGGAGCTGATCAATCAGCTGCCCGCCCAGCCGGGGCAGCTGCCTCCGCCGGCCGTACCTAAGTATTTCACTGTCGAAACCAACGAAACAGCGGCCCACTCGCTACGGATGCCGATTCCCGCCGCAGATGTACTGGAAACTGCTCTGGAGGAGGCCGAACGATGAGCCGCCTGGAGTTAAAACGGCTGGGGATTAAATATCGTCTGCTGGCCACCACCCTGATCCCGCTGCTACTGCTAACGCTGACCCTGGGCGGCTACTTTATCAACAGCCGCCTGCAGGATGCCGAAGGTGCCCTGCTGGAACGGGGCAGTACCATGGCCCGCCTGCTCTCAGCCTCGGCTGAATTTGGTCTGCTGACGGGAAATCAGGAGATGCTGCATTCATTGATGCGCGGCCCGAGCAAGGAGAAGGGTGTCGCCGATATTATCTTCCTGTCATCGGATTTCGAAGTGGTACAGCGGGCAAACCCGAATGGTCTGGAACTGGACCGGGATGTTGCATACCCCTACTTTGATAACCAGCAGGGAACCTTTCTGCACCCGGTCATCACCACCGGCGTCGACATAACCGACAGTCCGGAGTTTGCACTGGAAGATAACTCAGCGGAGATTATCGGCTGGGTAGCCGTGGTCCTGTCCCAGACTCCGACTCTCGACTGGAAACAACAGATCCTGCTGAAAGGCACCTTGCTGGCGCTCGGATGCTTTCTGGTCACCCTGATTCTGGCCTCCGCCGCCGCTGCCCAGATTATTCGTCCGATCGTATCCATCACCCGGGTGGTCGAGATGCTGCAGAACGGCCACCTCAATGCCCGCACCCATATCCGCGCCCATGGTGAGCTGAAGAACCTGTCGGAGGGGATCAACAAACTGGCCCACCGGGTTCAGGAATCGAACCAGAGCATGGAGAGCCAGATCAACCTCAAGACCCAGCGGCTGCAGGCAACGCTGATGCATCTGGAGCGTCAGAACGACTCCCTGAGCAAGGCCCGGAAACGCGCCGATAATGCCAATCAGGCGAAGGATGAATTTCTCGCGCGCATGAGCCATGAGCTGCGTACGCCGCTGACATCGGTATTGGGATTTGCCCGGCTGCTGGACCAGAGTGAACTGCAGAGCGATCAGCGTGAATACACCCGTATTATCGATCAGACCTCGGGACTGCTACTGTCGATCATTGACGATATCCTCGACTTTTCCAAACTCGAGTCCAACGCGATCACGCTGGAAGCGATCGATATAGAGCTGGACAGCTGCATTCAGCAGATGATCGACCTGCTGGCACCCAGCGCCCATGCCAAAGGGCTGGAGCTGATCACCTGTATCGATCCTGAAACACCCAATGCCCTGATCGGCGACCCTGTGCGCCTGCGCCAGATCCTGACCAATCTGGTTAGCAACGCAATTAAGTTCACCGATAGCGGGCATGTGTTGATAGAGATCTATCCAACCAACATTCAGGAGCAGAATACCGAGCTGGTCATAGCGGTCAGTGATACCGGTATCGGGATTCCTGAAGAACAGATCTGCCACCTGTTTCAGGCCTTCAGTCAGGCCGACACCTCGATCACCCGCCGATTCGGCGGCTCTGGCCTTGGCCTGGTGATCAGCCGCCGCCTGGTCGAGCTGATGCAGGGCCGCATCACTCTGAACAGCCAGCCCGGAATCGGTACCCAGGTACAGATTCAACTGGAACTCCCACGCCAGGCCGAGCAGGCCTGCGCAGTTATCGAGCAAAAGCCCAGAGTCCTGATCTATGATGCAGAGCCGCTGATTCGTAAGTCGCTACGCTACCAGCTGACAGCGCTGCAACTCCCGGTCAGTGAAGCCGGTAGCCTTGGCTCACTGGCCCAGCAGGCGATCGACCAGCCGCTGGACAGCATCATTATCGGCATTCCGGCTGCCGCCAGCGACCTGTCCCGGCTGAGTCAGTGCATCCAAAACATCCAGCTGCACTTCAAAGGCCAGATCCTGATTCTCAGCAGCAAAACCAATCAGCTGACAGAACTGGACGACTGTATCATGCTGAGAAAACCCGTCAGCCAGCGTCAGCTGCTGCACCACCTGATGCCACACTACTTTAAACTTCCGGCCGTACTGGAACAGAAGGTCTCGTCCTATCACGCAGTGCGCATTCTGGTCGCCGAAGATAACGACTTTAACCGCTTGCTGATCCGGCGTATTCTGGAGCGCGCCGGAACCGAGGTGGTGGAAGCGGCTACGGGGCTGGAAGCCCTGAAACAGATGGATGACAGTATCGACCTGGTACTGATGGACGTACATATGCCGGAGATGGACGGCATTCAGGCCACCGAAAAGCTGCGCAAGCAGTATCCGAAACTGCCAATTGTTGCCCTCACCGCCAATATCGTCTCCTCAGAACACGAAAGGCTTAAGGATGCGGGTGTCAATGAGGTCCTGCTTAAACCGATTAACGACACTGCTCTTTGTAGCAGTATTCAGCGCCTGACCAGTTCAGACAGTGTTACCACGCCACAAAACAGCCATCCCACCACCCGCTTATCGGACTATGAGATCGGCAAGGACGACCTGGCAGTTGAGCTGAGGAAACAGCTGGAAGGGTTGAACGAGGGGATGTCTATGCGGGACCGCACGCGAATGCGGCATCATACCCATCAGCTGCTGGGATTAGCGGGGCTATATGAACTGGCCGAACTGGAAGCATCCAGCCAGACGCTGCACGATGCCCTGAAAACGGACTCGCTGAAACAGGTCTGGCAGGCCTACTGGCAACTGCAAAGGCTGATCAACAATGAACAATACTGAGAAACGGCTCAGAACTCTTTAACCACCGGTTCTTTGGCGATTACGGCGTCCAGCTCATCCGCCAGCAGCCCCAGGCGCTCACGCCCTTCCTGACCGTAGATATATCCATTCAGCCCGGCACCACAGGGGGCCTTATCCTCTGTCCCCTCATCGATCTCCAGGCACTGCTCACGAAACGTTTCGAGTACCGGATCATGCAGTATCGGCAGCGACAGAAACAGCTGCCAGGCCTCTTCCGAGGCCTCACCAGCGATGACCTCTCGAATCAGCTGCAAGGTCTCTTTTCGTCCCGGGCGGTAAGTAGGCGGCCGGCCAAAAGCCAGCGCCAGGGCAAGCCCTACCAATACAACCAGAGTAACAATAAAGACAACGATAATTTCCATCAGTGAACCAGCTGCTCGAACGGAAATTCTGCCAGCCTGGACGCCGCAGACTCCACTTCAGCCTTATACCTCTTCTCTATCCGATCCATCTCACGCTGGAACTCCCTTTTCTGCTTCGCATCCAGTTTCTGCCAGGCTTCCAGCATCGGGATGTGTTTCACCTGCTCATAGACCTCCTGAATAACCGCAAAGTCCGGATCCAGGTGTAGGTTGGGTGCCAGCTGATCGATCAGCATATAGAGCCGGATACAGGCCTCAGGCAGCTTCAGGCTCTCATCTTCCGGCAAGGCACGGCAGATCACCTGAATACTCATTATCAGATACTCCCGATGCTCTCGTGCCTTACGCTCAAGTACCTGCCGCTGCTCCTCCTGATCCCGCTTCTGCTGCTCAATCCGACGATACTGTTTAAAGATATAGATGGATAAACCGGCGATTGCGACCAGACCAATAGCAATTAGTGGATAGGTAAGATCAGCCATATCTCAGATTTCTCCTATGAACGGTTTAATTATCAAGCGGCTGAAGGAATGTACATTAAAGACGCCGGATTCGCGAGCTACGAGCCAGCAGTGTGATGCGGAGCCTCGGGAAATACAGGCTTTACCAGTCCGATGGCGAGTTTCGCTTTCAGGGTCGCGAGCGGTGTACGTGATGAAGCTTACAATGCCCAGCGGCCAACGGGCTGGGGGATAGCCGGGTTCCGCGCGCACGGTTTTTCTCCGGCCGTAAAGGCAAAAACCCCCGGCCTCAACGAGACCGGGGGTTCTGCGTATTCAATGCTTGGCGATGACCTACTCTCACATGGGGAGACCCCACACTACCATCGGCGATGCCACGTTTCACTTCTGAGTTCGGGATGGGATCAGGTGGTTCCACGGCTCTATGGTCGCCAAGCAAAAACTGGACAATCTGGACTGTGCTTAATTCTGATACGACGATCGCTTGTCTCTCAACCAATCCGGGAGATGGATCTATCGGTGTCTTTACGACGTGTTACTTCAGCAGGCCGTCAAACGCCTTTGGCGTTATATGGTC
>NZ_JHVJ01000007.1 GCF_000620085.1 Marinobacterium jannaschii DSM 6295
CTAACACTTAGTTCACGACGCGAGCTTGCGCTGTTTGCAAGCACGCCTCGTGTAACGGATTGTTGGATTGGGCCGCCGTGACCAAGTAGCAGTTATTCATGTACTTAAAGGCGGTTCCACTGGAATATAATAGGTGTGCGTTGTCTCCAATCCAGTCAAATACCCAGAAAAAACAAAGCCCATATCCCGCTTGGCCTTACGGTAAACCGCAGGGCGCGTCGTTCTGAACCAGTTCATACGCGCGCCCTGCGGTTTACCGTATAGGAGAAAGGAAATCGGAGATATAGGACATTTTCTGAATCTTGCACGTTTCGGAGGCTCCTTCCCTGTTAACCCTAAAAACCACTTAACTATATGATACTTTTATATTTTTAGGGTAGGCATCATATTCAACAGTTTTAATACTGCGCATGCGCGTTTTCATGTCTTTAGGAAAAAGACAAAAAGCGTAAATTTTTGAGGAATATCAATAGCTTGCAGATACATCATGTATTTTTCCTCCCTGAAAAACGAGCATGCGCGTATATATGAGATATCGCGCATTACCGATGTACTGCGCGTGTCCTTATAAGTGTCTGATTGTATAGCATATTTCCCCTGATTTTGTCATCGACTGAGGGCGGCCTTGCGCGTTATACCCTTGGCAAACTTCGCTTTTTTGAAATACACTGTATATCCATACAGTTTTACAGGGAGTGTGAAACAATGGCAGCAAGCCCCTTTTTGAACCGGATTCGATCAGAAATCCGCTTACGCGGCTATAGCCTGGCAACCGAGAAAAGCTATATCAGCTGGATCAAGCGCTATATCTACTTTCATAACAAACGCCATCCTCAAGAGATGGGCGCTGCTGAGGTACGGGCTTTTCTTAATCATTTGGCAACTAACCGCGAGGTCGCGGTCAATACCCAGAAGTCAGCGCTGAACGCTCTCGCCTTTCTTTATAATCAAGTGTTTAAGCAACCCTTGGGAGACCTTGGTTTCAGGTATACGAAAAGCCCTCAGCGCCTGCCGACTGTTCTGACAACGGACGAAGTTTCCAGTATCCTTGCCCAGCTAAAGGGCCGCGACAGCATCATCTTCCAGCTTTTATATGGCAGCGGATTACGTATCAGCGAGTGCCTGCGGTTACGGGTGATGGATATCGACTTTGATCAATGCAGCCTGACAGTCCGATCAGGGAAGGGGGATAAAGATCGTGTCACGATTCTGAGCCCTTCCCTACTACCTGCTCTGCGCGCTTTAAAAGATAGCGCCATCGCTCTGCAGCAGAAGGATAACCTCAGCGGAGTAGGCCCTTCCCTGCCCTATGCTCTGGGCCGTAAATATCCAAATGCATTTCGCACCCCGGCCTGGATGTATATCTTTCCTTCGACATCGATCTCTGCGCACCCGATCACAGAACAGAGCTGCCGTCATCATCTGCACCCTTCAGTGCCACGTAAGGCGTTGAAGAAAGCCACTATCGCAGCTGAGATAACGTACAAAAAGATAAGCTGCCATACCTTCAGACATTCGTTTGCCACCCATCTGCTGCAGGCAGGGCGTGATATCAGGACAGTACAGGAGTTGCTGGGACACAGCGATGTCGCGACGACACAGATCTATACCCATGTGCTGGGACAGCGGTTTGCCGGTACTTCCAGCCCGCTGGATCGGCTTTGAGAGGCTGTAACAGAGAAGGAAAAAGGGGGAATCCGGTCGCCAGACTCTGAATCAATCTTCAGATTCCCCAAGGGGAGCACTTCACTTCAGGAGCCTGCGGACAGGACTCCCGGGTGAAGTAAGGTAAACATGTAACAGAAAGCCAAAGGGTGGTTAAACCCTGTTACTGTGGCACGGCCGCGTAGGCAACGATTTCACACAGCATCTCTTCGCGGGCCAGGCCGGCGACGATCATTGCAGCGCGGTTCGGGTACGGCGCTTCAAAGTATTCAGCGTAAACCTTGTTGAAGACCGGCAGCTGGCTGCGGTCGGTGACGTAGATCAGTACCTGGGTCACGTCAGCCATGCTCAGCTCGGCGGCTTCGATGGTGTGTTTGAAGTTTTCCATCGTCTGACGCGCCTGGGCTTCGATACCGCCCTCTACCACTTTACCCTCAGCATCGATCGGGATCTGCGCGGTGGAGAGCTGTCCATTGGCGATAACAGCCCATTCCAGTGGTGCTTTGGAAGCGTAGAGGTCGGTTTTTACTACAGTTTTCATTTCAGTATCGACTTTAGATAAGTTGGGGAGTGTGTCGTTTCTGGCTTTCCGATAAATCGAAAAGCCTTAAAAATCCGGAATTTTGGCAAAAAAAAGGAGCGCCGAAGCGCTCCCTTGCTCTTCAGTTGTTCAGCGTTATTACAAGCCCTGCTCGTCCGCCATCTTTCTGGCGATCTGCGGTGCGGTCCAGAGTGATGGCAGCAGTACCAGAGATACAGGTACGGCCGTTACCACGATGAAGGACTGCAGTGCGGAGATACCGCCGGAGCCGATGGAGATCAGCAGCGCGGCAACCACACCCATCATGATGCCCCAGAACACACGCACAGAGCTCTGTGGGTGGTCAGTACCGGTCATAACCATGGACACTGCGTAGGTCATGGAGTCACCGGTGGTGGCGACGAAGATCGTCGTCAGGATCAGGAACAGTACTGAGATGAAGAAGCCCATCGGCAGCTGTTCTGTGATCGCCAGCAGTGCCGCCGGCAGGTTGAAACCGGTGAACGGCTCGGAGATCACGCCTGGGTTCTGCAGTTCGAACGCCAGACCGCTGCCACCGACGATGGTGAACCAGAAGCAGGTGATTACCGGTGCAACTACAGAGATCAGCAGGATCATCTCGCGGATAGTACGGCCGCGGGAGATACGCGCTACAAACATCGCCATCAGCGGGCCGTAACCCAGGAACCAGCCCCAGAAGAACACGGTCCACCAGTCCAGCCAACCCGGGCTTGCACGGAAGGTCGCCATCGGGATGAACTCATTCAGGTAGATACCGAAAGAGTGCAGGTAGCTGTCAATGATGAAGGCCGTTGGGCCGAAGATCAGGATGAAGGCCATCAGGATCACAGCCAGGATTACGTTCGCAGAACTCAGAATCTGGATACCACGGGTCACACCGCTCACGGCGGAGATGGTGTAGATACCGATCAGGCCGATCAGGATAGACACCTGAGTACCGTAGGTGTTCGGGATACCAAACAGTTTTTCCAGACCGAAGCTGACCTGCAGGCCGAGGAAGCCGATCGGACCAACCGTACCGGCAACAACGGCCAGGACACAGCTAGCGTCAACAATCGCGCCCAGTGGGCCAGTCATCACTTTGTCACCGAATAACGGGTACAGCAGGGTACGCGGTTTCAGCGGCAGGCCTTTTTCATAGTGCAGGTACATGAATACCACACCGGTCAGGCTGCCCAGAATCGCCCAGGCCAGGAAGCCCCAGTGCATAAAGCTCTGTGCCAGCGCGTTGTACGCAGCATCGGTTGTGCCGGTCTCACCACCAAACAGCGGTGGCGGAGAGGTGAAGTGTGCCATCGGCTCAGCAGCAGCCCAGAAGACGCCGCCACCTGCCAGCAGGGTACACATGATCACGGAGATCCATTTGAAGCTGGTCATCTCGGGGGTTTTAACACCACCCAGAACCACAGAGCCGGTGCGACCCAGTGCCAGTACCAGACCAATAACAAAGGTCAGCAGCAACAGTACCTGCCAGTAGGCACCGAAGTATTTAGTCGAAGTGGCGAAGGCGCTGTTTACCCAGGCGGATACCATTTCGATATCGTAGAGGGCCAGTACGGCAAACAGTGCCAGTACGCCTCCACTGATCAGGAATACCGGCATATCAACTCCGGCAAACAGACCACCCTTATTGGTGTCTGAATCACGCATGGCCATGGAGGCCTCGGACGCATTACTCATATTAGTCTCCTGATGGATCTCTTATTTTTATGTATCAGAGCTCTAATCAACCTGCCGGGGAGAGTCGGGGGCCCTCCCCGGCAGTATCAATTACCGGTTGCCTGCGGCTGCAGGCCATCATCCAGGAAGTTGAGCCAGTTCAGGCCCATGATTTTGGCCACTTCTTCAGCGCTGAAGCCGCGAGCCAACAACCCTTCGGTGATGTTCGGGAAGTCTCTGCTGTCCTTAAACCAGGACAGTGGACGCGGCCAGTCCGCATTGGACTTAGAGCCTTCACCGTAATCCATGGACTTGGACCAGCGACCGTTACGCATCCACTCCAGTACGGACAGGGGCTGCTCCTGGCATAGGTCAGTACCGATACCGATGTTGTCTACGCCCATCAGGTCAGCCGTGCTGGCTACCATGTCGCAGAACTCTGCCAGGGTGCAGTCCGGGCCGTTCTTCAGGTGGAACGGGTAGAGACTGAAGCCCAGCAGGCCACCGGATTCGCCCAGCGCCTTCAGAACAGTGTCTGATTTGTTGCGCTTGGCAGCGTGGAAGCTGGTCGGGTTGGCGTGGGAGATCACGATTGGACGCTCGGAAATTTCGATCGCATCCAGTGTGCTTCGCTCGCCGCTGTGGCTCATGTCCACAATCATGCCAACACGGTTCATCTCTTTGATCGCCTGGCGACCAAAGCGGGTGACACCGCTGTCTTCTGCTTCGTAACAACCGCAAGCCAGCAGGCTCTGGTTGTTGTACGTCAGCTGCATGATCATCAGGTTCAGCTCGCGCATCACCTCAACCATGCCGATGTCGTCTTCGATTGGAGAGCAGTTCTGCGCTCCGAACATGACACCGACCTTGCCCAGTTCTTTGGCGCGACGGATATCCGCCGCGCCCTTAACTGGCATGATCAGGTCGCTGTTCATTTCGAAGTGACGGTTCCACTCTGCGATGCGTAACAGTGTTTCGCGGATCTGCTCGTGGTACACGATGGTGGCGTGAACCATGGTCACACCGCCTGCGTGCAGCTGTTCGAAGATCTCACGGTTCCAGTTGGAGTACTGGAGGCCGTCGATCACGATCATTTCGTTATGAAGCTCTCTGCTCATTGACCTGCCCCCGTTATGCGCGGATGTAGGTGGTTTTCACAACGGTGTAGAATTCCTTGGCGTAAGTACCCTGTTCACGAGGACCGAAGCTGGAATCTTTACGGCCGCCGAACGGTACGTGGTAATCGGTGCCGGCAGTTGCCAGGTTCACCATTACACAGCCTGTCTTAGCGTTGCGTTTGAAGTCAGTGGCGTACTTCAGAGATTCGGTGCAGATACCACCGGTCAGGCCGAAGTTAGTGTCGTTCAGAGTCGCCAGTGCTTCTTCGTAGTCTTTAACCTTGATGACACAAGCGATCGGCGCGAAGGCTTCTTCACGGTTGATAGTCATGTCGTTAGTGGTTTCAGTGAACAGAGCCGGCTGCATGTAGTAGCCTTCTTTCTCTTCGTTCAGGACTTCACCACCGTAAACCAGCTTGCCGCCTTCGCTCTTAGCCAGTTCCAGGTATTTCAGGTTGGATTCCATCTGACGGGCATCAGCCACGGCACCGATGTGAACGCCTTCTTTCAGAGGGTGACCCACAACCAGTTTCTTCATGCGCTCTACAACAGCTTCTACGAAGCGGTCGTGGATGCCTTCAGTCACGATCAGACGGGAGGAAGCAGTACATTTCTGACCGGTACCGCCGTAAGCGCCACCCACTGCGCACTCAACCGCGTTCTCCAGGTCAGCGTCATCCAGTACAACCAGGGCGTTCTTGGAGCCCATTTCCAGCTGACACTTAACCAGGTTAACGGCCGTCGCAGCAGCCACCTTGCGGCCAGTCTCCAGGGAGCCGGTGAAGGTCAGTGCGTTGATATCGCGGGAGTTGATCAGTACATCACCCACTTCAGCACCCGGACCCATTACCAGGTTGAAAGTACCGGCTGGCAGCCCCTGACGGGAGATGATTTCAGTCAGTGCCCATGCAGATGCAGGTACCTGGTTAGCAGGTTTCCAGACGATGGCGTTACCGAATGCCAGCGCAGGCGCGATCTTCCAGGCACCTGTTGCAGTCGGGAAGTTCCAGGGCGTGATAATACCGACAACACCCACCGGCTCGCGGCGTGTTTCGATTTCGATACCCGGACGTACGGAGTCAGCCGTTTCGCCCATCTGACGCAGCACTTCAGCGGCGTAGTAGTGGAAGAACTGACCGGAACGGTAAGTTTCGCCGATACCTTCAGCCAGCGTCTTACCCTCTTCACGGGCCAGGATTTCACCCAGCTCGTTTTTACGTGCGATCAGCTCGTCACCGATAGCCATCAGGACGCTGTAACGCTGTTCCAGGCCGCTCTTAGCCCACTCAACCTGACCAGCAGTCGCCGCAGCGATTGCAGCTTCAGTCTGAGCTTTGTCAGCCTGAGCGTATTGACCGATTACGTCGCTGGTGTCGGCAGGGCTGATGTTTGCCACGCTGCCTTTGTTACCTTCTACCCACTCACCTGCGATGTAATTACGAAAAACTGAATCAGACATATTGACCTCCTGAAAGTGATTGGAAGCATCATATGCCCTGTGCTTTAATAACAAAAATTAATAAATAATATTCCTTGATAAGGAAGACTTATCATGCTGCCAGAACTTAAAATTACTCAGCTGCGCCACTTTGTCTGGGTCGCAGAACTCAAGGGCTTCCACGCCGCTGCAGAGAAAGCGCACCGCACCCAGCCGGCGATCTCGCTTTCTATAAGAGACCTGGAAAATAAGCTGGGCGAGTCCCTGTTTGAAAAGCGAAACGCCAAAACAGCCAAGACCGAGCTGACCCCGTTCGGCCAGCATTTCCTGCCCAAGGCCAAGGAGCTGATCGCCCATCACGATCGCATCGCCGAAGATATGACCTTGCTGGCGGAGCATAAGACCGGCCACCTGCGTCTGGCCTCAGTACCTTCTATTGCCAGCCAGGTGTTACCCGAGTTGCTGCTGGAGTTTGTCGCCGAAGCACCTGAGCTGCATGTGAGCTTCTTCGACGACAATTCCGATGCCGTCCTGAAGATGGTGGAAAACCAGCAGGTGGATTTTGGTATCGCCAACCTGTTCCATGAGCATGAGCACAGCGACAAGACCTTCACTCCGATCTGGGAAGACCATATCGGCGTGGTATGCCCCCAGGACCATCCACTGGCACAGCAGAAAGAGGTGCACTGGAAAGCGTTGCGCGAACACCGTCATATTAGTAACGGCACCTCGCGACTGCTGGAAGATACCGAAGCGCGCTCGCTGCTGGGTCACTCCCAGTTCTATGTCTCTAACATGATTTCACTGGTGGCGATGCTGGAAGCCGGGTTTGGGGTCACCACCCTGCCCCGCTACGCCTTTCCGAAAGAGAGCAATACCCTGACCTTTGTCCCGCTGGTAACGCCCGAAGTGATCCGGCGCATCGGCATTGTAAAGCTGACCAACAAGTCGCTGACACCACCCGCCCAGGCGCTGGTGGATTTTATTCTGAGTAAAAGCGCCAAACAGTAACCCTCTGCCTGATATGCACTGCCCGGCAGAAACACACTCGGCCCTGTGGAAGCGATTTCGAATCTGTTGCCAGATCGATCGCCCCCGGGGTTAGCCGTCATAAAAGCCACGGCTAAACAGCCGCTGGCGCAGCCCTGCCCCCTCCCGAATCAGTCATTTTTCCGAAAATAACGACAAGTGCATTATTTCCAGCATCACTTGCCTGACTGCTGCGGCATTAGCCGCGCGCGATACCCTGACTTCTATTTTCTGGCAACCCGAATAAGTTGATCTGACCCCAACTAAGCTTAGAAAAAATAATACCTTTCATGCTTTTGATAAGTTGCACTTATCGAACGATTTAACCTTTTGATTTGTGCCGCGTCTGTCGTTGCCCGATTATGAACAGGCAGCCGGGGTGTTATGGAACGATCCCTCTCCGACTGTCACCGGATAGATCACCTGAAATGCGCAACGGAGATTGTCCTCAGGTGCAGCGCCCTCTGACAACAACGATTACAAACGGAACCGACAGAGGATAAAGCTGGACATGCCGGGCCGGGTGTAGCCCGACATGATCAAACACAGGTTCCGACACATCTATGCTGCCGCTGGTGATAGCACCGGCTTTTTAAAAAAGAGATGTGTAGCAAATTAACGAGGACAAAAATAATGACGACGCCTGCAGCCATTAACGCCTCCCTTCGGGGTGACAATGCACTGCCGCTACGACCAGCACGCCAGGTAATGAATCTGGAACGTCTGGGCGCCATGCATCAGAGCCGATTGAGTTTCATGCGCACTCTGGTGCGTCGCATCATGCGTGAGCGCTGGCAGATTGAGCCGGCCCGCTTTGAGCTGGACGAACAGGGCTACGGCACTGTGGTCTACGAGATCAAGGCGCCTCACGGCCTGTTCAGTTTCGTACTGTTTTCCAACTACCTTGCACCGGAAGACCGTAACGACCGCGTAATCGCCACCCAGTGGGACCTGACCATGGCACTGGTCGATGGCGACGTGGACGATATCTATCTGGAGAAACTGCGCCAGAACGTCCCTAAACAGGAAGCCGGCCGCGTCGACTCCCGTGTTTTTGTTCTCTCCCGCGCCAACCGCAGTGCGCGTAATTTTGACTATGTCGTCAATCAGCTGGCACAGGGTGAACAACCTGACGTGCAGAAAATTGCTGAGGTCGGCTACCTGTACCGTACCACCGCTGTGTATGGCAGCGGTAAGCTGGGCATGGCTGACTGGGAGAAAGTACGCTCCCGCTGGCCAGACTTCGCCCGTCCGTTTGCGGCCGAGATGTTTGTCTGCCTGATGCTGCGTAACTTCAGCCTGCTGCAGGCAGAACATATCGCCCAGCATAAGGCTCCGGACAGCTACAAGCCGATGGACCCACAGATCAAGCGCTACTTCGGGATCGGTAACTCCACCGGTCTGGGTATGGCGCCTTACCTGATCAACCATCCGCTGCTGATTAACCAGTGGGTTGAGATGCGCGAACTGGCGCTGGCACGCGTGCGTGTGCTGGGGAATATCGATGCCCGCCTGCGCACCCGTCTGGTTGAACTGCTGGCACGCAGTGAAGTCCACACCTCCCAGATCGTGACTGAAGATGAGTGGCAGACAGCTAATAACCAGCAGGTACTGCTTGATCTGGCTGCAATGAAACAGCAGATCGATGACAGCTTTGACAACTGGGATACGCTGCTGAAATGGAGCGAAGAGAACTGCTCCCTGCAGGGCCAGGAGTTGCTGGTCTCCGTGATGCTGGAACTCTATCCGGAGCTGGTAGACGACGTAGAAGACTACACCTGCGCCGAAGAATTCCTCGACCTGGACCCGTTGATGCCGGTGCAGCAGCTGAAGGAAGTCATCGAAACCCGTTACGACTGGGCACTGGAGATCGACTTTGGTGCCGATGGCGCCCGTGAGATCTTCTGGTACCGCTCCGAAGAGAAGATGGAGCCGCGCCTGGGCAACACCAACGAAGAAGATGGCAAAGAGAAGCAGATGGCACTGGGCGTGGGTTACGCGGTGCGCAAATGCTACGACCAGCTGTGCGAATACGTTGAGCAAAACCCTGAACACAGCACTGCCCGCTTTATGGTGGCCCGGCCTAAACTGCGTGGCATCGTGCGTCGAATCCAGAGCATGAACCGCTGCATCTATGGCGACATCCAGGCGAACCTGCTGGACCGTGACGTACTGCCGATGCACCTGCTGCGCGCCAAGCTGGCCTTCTTCGGTGTCAGCAAGTTCGATCCACGCTCCCGTCTGTGGGTACGTAATACGATGTTCCAGGGCGCGCCGCTGCTGGAAGACATTGGGAAGACGTTCAATGATGACTGGTTTATGCCGCTGGCCCCTGAACAGTCCAACCCACAATAAGCACGGCAGTTAAGGAGAGTACCCATGATTGTATCCATGAATGAACTGAAAGCTGCCCTGCGTCGCTGCTTTGAAGCCACCGGCTACTACGTTGGCAACTATGAAGACGCCGCCAATATGATCCTGTGGCTGGAAAAGCACGGACTGAATGGCCTGGGTGAGCTGGAACGCGCCCTGCCGTATATCGGCGAGGACAACAACAAGCCGCTCAGCACGGTAGTGTACGAAGACAGCACTTCGGCGATTATCGACAGCAACGGTCGCAGCGCGCTGAACTGCATCGCCGCCTCCGTCGACCTGGCCCACGCTAAGGCGCTGGAGTGCGGTATTGCAACCGTGACAGTGCATAACTGCCACAACCGTATGTTTATCCTCAAGGCACTGACCGATTGTGGTCGCCGCGGCATCAGTGTTGCGGCTTACTGGCAGAACGGCAGCCAGACGGTAACCGAGCACACTGCCGCCATCAAGGCCGGTGCCCGCTACCCTAGCTACAGCGAAGCCACCACGACACTGGAATCCAACCCCGACGACAAGCAGGCGCTGACGATTATCTGCAGTTCCCGTGTCGACCTGACCTCTTCATTGCAGAAGTCCAAAGGCAACCGCAACTCGCGCTATGTCAGCGCCAAACAGGTTGCCGAGAACAAGGAGCTGAGTGTCGATAACGGCATCGAGCTCAGCGACGAGCTGTGGGCCGAGATCAATCGTATCGGTGAAGGTATCCTGGTAGAAAACAGCGAGCGCTCCCGCCAGGGCGCTGGTGGCCGCTAAGCCTGAGGCTTAGCAAGCAAGACCCGGGAGGTGCCCTGGCCGGCATCTCCTGAAGCGGTTTAATCAGATCCCCTGTATTGAACCGCTTCATCCCCTGATGATCTGACCGGCGATAGAGGCAATCATCAAACTGCTTTAGGATGCTCCTATGCAAGGGAATCAGCGAACCAGTCAGAAGTATTTCGGGCTTATTCGCAGATTCCCCTTTATCCACAGCCCTCGCCCTGAGGGCTGTTTTTTTGCCTGTCACGGAGCTTTTTTTGCTGTCATTCTCTCTCTATGACCTGCTGGCACTGCTGATCGTCACCTGCGGTATTACCCTGCAGGGCCTGGTGGGTATCGGCTTTGGCCTGGTTGCCGCACCACTGCTTTACCTGATCAACCCGGCTTATGTTCCGGCACCAATCCTGATCTCCGGCTTTCTGCTGTCAGTGTTACTGGTACTTGGAGAACGCAATAGCGTCGACTGGCGACGGGTGCTCACCGCTTCCCTGTTCCGCCTGCCCGGTGCCTATCTCGGCACCCTGCTATTGCTAACCCTGCCCCAGCAAAGCCTGAGCATCCTGTTCGGACTGACACTGCTATTTGCCATTGCAGTCAGCTGGCGCGCCTTCAGCATTCAGATCACCCCCTTTAACCTGGCCACCGGCGGCTTTTTCTCCGGCCTGATCGGCACCGCCACTTCGGTCGGTGGCCCCCCGATCGCGCTGGTATATCAGCAGCTGGACCGCCTCACGGTCCGCAATGAACTGGCCGCGTTTTTCCTCATCGGTACACCGGTCTCGATCCTGATGCTGTTCTCGCAGGATGCCGTCAGTGATGAAAGCCTCGCCCTGACAGTAAAGATTCTGCCTGCGGTCATCGCAGGCTGGGGACTGTCACGCATCCTAAACGGCAGACTGAAAGCCGGCTCGGCAAAACCGGCTTTGCTTGGCATCTCCCTGCTGTCTGCTCTGGTGGTACTGATTGACGGGTTGTCCAGCAGCCTGGGGTGACAGCGCCCGATATCAGCGGGCTAGCGTGACATTGCCTGATGAGCGTCATAGGCGGCGATCACCGTGGCCATCTGAATACTGTGTGCCTTGATGAAATCCTTACCATAGATGGTCTCATCCGGGTACTCAGTGATCAGTTGCAGCGGCACGTCCGGTGCCTCATCGGCTGAGATCATACAGGGAAAACCATTTACCACCCTGAAGCCGCTCTCTCCGGCATAGATCCGGAAATGCTCCAGCTGGGATCGGTTAAAGGCCATCAATTCAGGAATGGCCGCCAGAGATGCGGTCACCCGATGTATAAACTGCTCCGCCTGCTCCCGCCATTGGCTGCAATGACGCAGAATCAGGAAGAACCCCTTCGGCAATGTCCACATATCAAAGCCACGCGGGACATAGCCCGACAGTGGCCGGGTCCACTCATGGGATGGATAGCCATGCAGGTTGATATGCAGCCGGGCCTGACTTAGCGCCTGCGCCTTACGGCGAATCTCCTTTTCATACAACGGACCGCCTGTACGGTACCCGAGGTCATCCCCCAGAGCGGTGTAGCGCGCAGCATGGTGCATATGATGCGGGTTTTCGACGATCAGGCGCTGGTGCAGCGCATAACCATCCGGATTTTCCAGTGGCGAAATTGTAAAGTGGCAGTTATCCCGCTGAGCCAGCTTTTGTGCCGCACGCAACGCCCCGACCACTCCGGTGGTCTCGTTGGAGTGTTGCCCGCCACTGATCATCACCGGTGCATCGGCACCCTTACGGTAGCGGGCGAGAATCCTGCGCCCGGCTCGCGACTCGGCGCTGAACGGGTCTCCATCCACTTTTGCCAGCTCGGTTGCAATCTGAGCAGTACTGAGGGGAGCGACGGCGGCATCCAGCTCCTGTAGCGGGCCTTCAATTTCCTGCCCGGACAGGCTGCGGCTCTCCACTACCACGGACAGGGCACGGCCCCCACTACGGATCTCAGGCACAATCTGCCCCGGCTGGCCCTCGCGGTCATCGACCGTTCGTCCGGCCCTGACCTGAAAGTACTCCTGGGCTGAGAAGTATAGGTCTTCATGAAGCGCCTCAAACAGGCTGATCACTTCATGATCATGAGCGATCGTATGATCAGCTCCCGGCAGTCGGACACTGATATTCAGCTCACCAAAGTAGGGTTCCTGCACGCCCCAGTCATGCCGGACGATGGCGGCCATCGTATCGGAGAACAAGCGCTCGTAATCGGTTTCCAGACGTTCATCCTGCAGCAGCCTGTTATCGGCGTCGAATACTCTCAGCCAGCCGGTCGGCGAATAGTGAGTGGCACCGATAGCGTCCTGATGCAGCCGGTTAGGCGCAAAAACCCGGTGCTGGGTTTGCAGGCCCGATGCCCGGCTCAGGGTTATCTCATAGTAGCTGTCGCAACCGGAGTTGGGCTCGAAACGAACCGGCGTCTCCCCCACTAATGCCGACAGCGGGTACGCTTCCAGCCTAAAGCGCTTTTCGGTCGCCTGCTCATGTTGCGGATAGCGGATATGGATATCGGTCACACCACAGGCTTTCAGGCCGATCTCTTCCAGAAAGAAATGCAGCAACGGCTTATAAGCGCTGTGAAAGCGCGCTTTTATGCCCCGACGGACAAAGGCCGCTTCAGCAGCCTGACGGCTTGCCAGGTCATTAAACAGCCAGGCCTCTATCATCTGACCCTGCCGCGCAGGGACGGCGTACTGCGCAATCAGTTGATCTATCGTCGGCGCGATGGTGCGCGAGAAAATCCGTGTCATCGCGAAGTCCTGCCGGTCGGGTCCAGCGTATCGCGTAGCCAGTCACCCAGCAGGTTCAGGCCCAATACGGTGAGCAGGATAGCCAGTCCCGGGAATACACTGACCCACCAGGCATTCTGCAGGTAGGTGCGCCCGTCGGCCAGCATGCCGCCCCAGCTCGGCGTCAGCGGATCAACGCCCAGGCCAAGAAAGGTGAGGCTGCTTTCCAGCAGGATATTGTTGGCCACGTTCAGGGTCATCAGCACGATCACCGGCCCCACCAGATTCGGCAGCAGGTGGCGGAACAGGATATTAAAATCACTGACACCGATTGCCTGGGCCGACTGGATAAACTCCCGGTCGCGCAATGCCAGTACAGAGCCCCGAACCAGGCGGGCGTACTGAACCCATTGCGAGATGATCAGCAGAATAATCATATTGCTGAGTCCTCCACCCACGATGGCAATAAAGGTAATCGCCAGCAGGATAAAGGGCATTGCCAGCTGAACATCGGCAAAGCGCATCACCACCATATCCCAGAAACCACGGTAGTAGCCGGAGACCAGCCCCATAATCACCCCCACCACCACGGCTCCGGCCACCGAGACCAGGCCCACCTGCAGCGAGATCTGCCCGCCGGCGACCACCCGGGCCAGTACGTCACGGCCCAGTGGATCGGTACCGAACAGATGTTCAGGACTGGCAAACGGTGCCAGCAGGCGCGCAGACAGGTCGATCCGGTCTGCTGCTCCCGGAAACAGCAGGTCGGACAACAGCACCAGCAAGCAGATACCGCCGGTCAGGACGGCGCCGAGAATAAATTCGAGATTTTTAAAGCGTGAGAAATTCATTACAGATACAACGGCAGACATAACAACTTACTCCGTACGAATACGTGGATCGACCAGGCCATAAGCGATGTCCACCAGCAGGTTCACCGCAACGATCATCATCGACAGCACGGTAATTACCGCCTGCAGCACCGGGTAGTCGCGGGCGCCGACAGCATCAAACGCAAGGGTGCCGAGTCCGGGCCAGTTAAATACCCGCTCAATCACCACGATGCCCCCCAGCAAGCCACCAAACTGCAGGCCGAAGTAGGTAATTAATGGAATCGCACAGTTACGCAGGGCGTGCTTATACAACACGCTGCGCTCACTGAGCCCCTTGGCACGGGCCACCATGATGTACTGGGATTGCAGCGTCTCCAGCATGGAGGTTCGGACCAGACGTACATTGGTTGCGGTCAGGATGATGCCCATAGTCACCGCGGGCATCAGGAAGCTGGAGAAGCCATCCATTCCGCTGGGCGGCAGCCACTGCAGGGTGATAGAAAACAGCAGCACCAGCATCAGCGCCAGCCAGAAGTTGGGAAATGACAGTCCCAGCAGCGAGAGAATACGGATGAGCTGATCAGGCCACTTGCCGCGGGCAACAGCGGCTTTAATCCCCAGCGGAATAGAGACCACGATAGACACGACCATCACTGCCAGCGCCAGCATCAGTGTCGCGGGCAATGCGGTACCGATCAGTTGGGAAACGGGAGTCCCGCCAAGAAAGCTGCGGCCGAAATCCAGCGAGAAGATACCGATCAGAAAGTCGGAATATTGCACCAGAAAGGGCTTATTCAGTCCCAGACCTTCACGGATCTGAGCCAGATCCGCTTCCGTCACACTGCCTGCGCCCTGGGTCAGCATCAGAGCCGGATCGCCGGTAAGGCGAATGGCAAATGCAACGATCAGCGTGATCGCCAGCAGCACGAAAGCCGCCTGCAGAAAACGCTTAAGTAAAAAGTTAACCATCACTTTTTTCCTTCAACATAAGCAGGGGCTGCCTTCAGCTCATCTGATCCGGCAGCCCCAATCAGGTCAGTCGACAGTCACGTCGCTCAGGCGCAGACGGCTGTCAGGCACGGGAGTAAAATTCTTCACCCGCTTGGAGATGCCATAGATCGCATTGACGTTGTACAGCGGAAGCTCCAGAGCCCGGTCGGCTGTGTAATTGGCAATGGATTTGAGAATCTGCTCACGCTGGCTGCGATCGGTCAGGCCACGCTGTGATTCGAGCATCTGATCCAGTTCCGCATCGCTGTCGTACGGATTCCACTTTTCACCGCTGTGATACATGAAGTAGGCCGTATTATCGTAGTCCAGCGTCCAGCCACCCCAGGCCTGCTGGAACATGGCGCCGGTTTTACCGGCCGGGATAATATCGTTCAGCAATACGTTGGTTTCATAGGGCTTGATAATGGCGTTCAACCCGATCAACTGCAGGTAGCTGGCAACCGCCTGCGCCACTTCATTAAAGGTTGCGTTATCACCACGGATATCGATCTGGATCTTGCTGCCGGGGGCCACGCCTGCCTGTTTCAGCAGCTGCTGCGCCTTGTTGGGGTCATAGGGCAGCGGCTTCATCTCAGGATCGTTGCCAAATGACAGTTCACTCTGGAAGCTGGCAATCGGTGCCGCCTGTCCGCCCAGGATGGAATCGATAATCGCCTGACGGTCGACTCCGTAGATCATCGCTTTACGCACCCGCTCATCGGCGGTAATCCCGCTACGGGTGTTAAAGCGCAGGGCGTATACGGTCGGGCTGACGGAGGTTGCGATCTCCAGCGTTTGATCGCCTTCAATCGTCGGAATCATGCCAATCGGAATAGTCGGCGGGATCACCATATCGACCCGACCCGCCTGCAACTCGGCGACTGCGGTAGAAGGCTCACTGATAAAACGGTAGTTCAGGTTGGAAAGCTTAGGCGCGCCGCCCCAGTGACGGGCAAAGCCTTCCAGTTTAACGCCGACCTTAGGCTGATAAGACACCAGCTTGAACGGACCGGTGCCGACCGGGTGAGCGTTGAAATACTCTTCGCCTTTCTCGGCAATATATTGTGGCGGCACGATCATCGCACCGTAGCCGGCCAGTTTAGTCAGCAAAACAGGATCAGCTGCATTCAGGTGGAAGTCCACCGTGTAGTCGTCGATGATCTCGACCCGTTCGATGGCGGCATAGTTGGATCGCTGAGGCCCCTTCCTGCCCTCTTCTCCCATCAACCGATCAAAAGTAAATTTGACCGAATCAGCATTGAACGGCTCACCGTTATGGAACACGACCTCTTCACGCAACCTGAAGCGGATACGCTTACCGTTGTCGAGTTCCTCCCAGGCGATAGCCAGTCCCGGCTCCAGCATCAGGTCCGGTCCGCGATAGGTCAGGCCATCATAGATATTGGTGGCAACGGATGCCCAGTTAACCAAAAAGGTATCGATAGGGTCCCAGCTACCCGGGTCCTGCGGTGACGACACCGTCAGCGTGCTGGCAAACGAAAAGGTTGATACGGCCAGGCTACTGGTTAGGGCGACGGCCTTGAGGGCTGTCCCCAGACGCTTTTGAGTCATTTTATTATTCTCCGATGTGTAGTGGCTTAACGGTAAGACGGTGCGAGTCAGTGCGCTTCGGCAACAAAATGGCCGGGCGCTATCTCCTGATGCGGCACTATGGCGGGCTCATCTCCAACCCGGCGGACCGGACTTGGGATTTCACCGTTGAGACGCCGGTGGTCACGCACCAGCGTTGGATCGGCAACCGGAACGGCACTGAGCAAACGCTGGGTGTAGGGGTGTGTCGGGGTTTCCAATACCTGCTGGCGGGTTCCGAGTTCGGCGACTTGTCCAAGGTAGAGTACCGCCACCCGGTGGCTCATCTTCTCCACCACCGCCATATCATGGCTGATGAAGAGATAGGCCAGGCCATGCTCCTCCTGCAGCTCCATAAACAGGTTGATGATCTGTGCCTGAATCGAAACATCCAGGGCGGACAATGCCTCATCGGCGATAATCAGCCGTGGGTTTGATGCCAGCGCCCTGGCGATACAGATCCGCTGGCGCTGGCCGCCGGAAAACTCATGAGGGTATCGGCTGGCGTGCTCCGCCGTCAGCCCGACGCGCTCCAGCAGCTGGTGCAGCCGGTACTGAACCTGCTTATTACCCGCAATCAGCTGATGGGTATGGATCGGCTCGGCAATCGAAAAGCCGACGGTTTTACGCGGATCCAGGGAAGCAAAGGGATCCTGGAAAATGTACTGGATCTCCTGCCGTAGTCGCTGTCGCTCGGCACGTCCCATACTTGTGAACGACTGGCCATCAAATGAGATATTGCCGCTGGTTGCGCTTTGCAGCTGCTGAATGGTGCGGCCGATAGTGGACTTACCGGAACCGGACTCGCCCACCAGCGCCAGGGTTTCGCCCCGATAGATATCGAAGCTGACGTTCTCTACCGCATGTACGCGATGCGTCACGCCGCCAAAGAAGCCTTTCTTGATATCAAAGCGGGTCACCAGATTCCGTACGGACAGCAGCGGCGACTGGTCATAGCGCGCCGTATCCTGGGTATGCTCTGCGCCGATAATCCGCGGTACGCCTTCATCCATCACCGTAACAGGGAAGCGCTTAGGCGACGTTTCACCTTTCATACTGCCGAGCTTGGGCACGGCAGATAGCAACGTCTGGGTATAGGGGTGCTCTGGACAGGCAAAGATCTCCCTTACCGGCCCCTCTTCGACCTTGCGGCCTTTCCACATCACCACCACGTCATCGGCGATTTCCGCAACCACGCCCATATCATGGGTGATAAAAATCACTGCCATGCCAAGCTCTTGCTGCAGGTCACGAATAATCGTCAGAATCTGAGCCTGAATGGTGACATCCAACGCGGTTGTCGGCTCATCGGCAATCAGGATCTTGGGGCGACAGGCCAGGGCCATCGCAATCATCACACGCTGTCGCATACCACCGGACAGCTGATGGGGATAGCGTTTCAGGATCTCAGCCGCATCGGGCAGGCGGACCATTTCCAGCAGCTTCTGCCCTTCCTGCATCGCCGCGGCCTTGCTCAGCCCAGCATGCAGAATCAATGACTCCGCAATCTGGTCACCAATGGTGAAGACAGGGTTCAGCGACGTCATCGGCTCCTGAAAAATCATCGCGATATCGTTACCACGGATATCACGCATCTGTTTCTGCGTCAGTGTCAGCAGGTCTGTCTTGCCAGCCTCGGTATGGAAATTGATCTTTCCACTGGGGTAGGTCGCGCCCGTCGTTTCAGCCAGTCGCATAATCGATTGGGAAGTCACAGACTTGCCAGACCCCGACTCCCCTACGATTGCCAGGGTTCGGCCCGGCATGACGGAAAAACTGAGCTCATTGATAACACGGGCTGCGCCAAACTGCACTGTGAGGCCTTCAACAGTCAGGATCGGGGCGGGTGAAACATCAGTCACAGGACTATCCTCGATGATCATTATCGGATGTGCATATCGCACTCCGCTCGAACCGATATCAGGCGCCGGAGCTTCCCCATACCCTAAAAGGCCGGGGGAAGTGCCTGCGGTCGCTCTCGTCATTCCGGCATAAAAAAGCCGATTAAATGCCTTCTATTGCAGGGAAAACGTGCACTCTGTTGTCAGGTTCGATGGCGTTTTAAATTTATTTTTCTGGTTACCACTGCGGCATGAACTAATCAGCCTGACAATGGATAGCTTCCGACCAACGGTGGCTGTAACAGGTGCTGCGGCAGCACCCGAACCGACGCAATCGCTTTGGACAATCGGGCCGGTTACCTGAGCACATGATGCAAACTTAACTTAATGACATCCACTCATATTAAGGTATTATCTATGCATAAATGTTATAGGTTATGTGATGCGATTCAGACAGATTGAAGCCTTTCGCTGCGTTATGTTACGCGGCACTACCGCTGCTGCTGCGGCCGAGATGCACGTCTCCCAGCCCGCGATCAGCAGGCTGATCAGCGACCTCGAACACTCACTCGGATTTATGCTGTTCGAGCGCCGCAAAGGGCGCTTGCACCCGACACTGGAAGCCACAGAGTTTTTCCGCTCTGTAGAAGAGAGCTTTCTGGGGTTTGAGAGACTGGAAGCGGTGGCAGAAAAGATTCGCACCCGGGTTCCGAGCGAGCTGAAGATTGCCAGCACGCCCGCTATCGCCAGTTCATTACTGCCACTGGCGATTAAGGAACATAAAAAGTACTACCCCGATGAGCGCATCACCCTATACACCGAAAATATGTCTCAGGTGGTGGTCAAGCTGCAGGCAAACGCTGTCGACTTAGGCGTCGGCCTTGAGTTGCCTAATCTGATCGGCATTGAAAATGAATTTATCGGCAATGCCCGATTTGTCTTCGCCATGCAGGCGGGCCACGCGCTGGCCAAAAAGGACGTTATACAGGCCAGTGATCTGACCGGTGAATCAGTGCTGACGGTGATGGATTCTGATCCCGCTTACTGGGACAAACTGGGGCACGCCTATAAGCTGATTAAAGGGCAGATTCAGGAGCATATCGCTATCGATACGGCGCATACCGGCTATGCGATGATTGCGGAAGGCATGGCGGTAGGAGTCGTCGAACCTTTTGCCGCCAGGGTTTGGCGAGGCAATAACGTTATCACCCGTCCTTTTGAACCTGCCGTACACTACTCCTATGGTCTAGCGTACCCCACGGGCACCCGACAGCATAAATCGCTGCATTTCTTTGCTGAGACTATCAAACAGGTTGCCAGACAGATGCCCGAGTTCAATGAAACCGTTAGTGGGTAGCAGTTATCCGGCAACAGCCGATCGCTCGATCGATCAGGCATTGCGGTAGCAAAAGGCCGCCCCGCACCGTGTGAATGCCAATTTATCAACTGCGACCGGGCTTTTCAGGCCCGGGCAGGCAGTATTAGAGCCTGCTTTCAAAAACCATTTGATTATTGCCCGGTAAGCATTGATATTAATCTCAGATCGCTTAGCGACCCCGTGTTCGTTTCTGCTAAATCCCTCCCTGACCCGGAATTTCAGGATGTTCAATATAATAAGAAATACAATCTGCTTTCTTTCCTGCCTTTTATTTACCTCTTCAAGTTTCGCCTTCAGTGTGACCTTCATCAATCCCGGCAAAGAAGGTGAACGCTTCTGGGATATGGTGACCGAAACAATGCAGGCGGCGGCCTCGGATCTCGATATAGAGTTGGAAGTACTTTATGCACAACGTAACCGCCTGCAGATGAAACAGCTGGGTATTGCGGCCACACAACGGCCGCTGCCACCGGATTATCTGATCCTGGTGAACGAAGAGCAGGCCGCTGTCGATATTCTCGAAGCGGCAGCCGACAGTCAGATCCCCACCCTGATGCTGCTGAACGACTTTCTGCCCAGCCAACGCCAGCGGGTTGGCTTTCCCGGTGGAAAACATCCCCATCTGCTCGGCGCGGTCACACCGGATAACTATGCCGCCGGCAGGCGGATGATGCAGGCACTGGCTAAATGTTCCCGGGAAAATAACCCAGACAGTTCCGATCACCATATTCTGATGATCGCCGGCGATCGCCTGACACCGGCCTCGATCGACCGAAATAACGGTGCAATCGCGGCCCTGGAATCTGATCCCCGACTGAAGCTCGACCGGCTGCTGTTTGCTAACTGGAACCGGACTGAAGCCCGTCAGCTCACCATTAACTACCTGAACTGGGCAGAACGGAATAATCTCAGACCCGGGGCAATCTGGGCCGCCAATGACCCGATTGCTGCAGGTGCAGCTGAAGCGCTGCAGGCAAGGAACCTTCAGGCAGGTCAGGATCTCTGCCTGGTGGGGCTGAACTGGTCTGCTGAAGGGCTGGATATGGTGCACAGTGGCACCATGGTTCTTACGGATGGCGGTCACTTTCTTGCCGGCGCCTGGTCAATGATTGCGCTCTACGACTATCAGCAGCGCCGCCTGGCCGGCGATTCAACGCCGGTTGGTGAGCTTTCCTTCGATATGCAAAGTATCGATGCAACCCTGGTACAGGATTATCGGGATACCCTGGGGGATGAACGCTGGGAGAAAATCGACTTCCGCAGTTTCACCCTGTCTGGCAAAGACCGGGATCACTACGACTTTTCATTACCAGCCCTGTTTAGCAGCGTACGCTCATGATGAGATCTGCTCTGCGTTCTGTGCAGCTGAAATTCCTGTTCATTCTGATTCCGGGCATGCTGCTGGCATTTGTTCTCTCCTACGGATTGACCTATTACGGTTCGACACAACACTTCAAGGCTCAGCAGGATGCCCAACATGCAAACCTGAAGGTTTACCCCGACATACTGGCCGAGCCGGTGTGGAATTTTAACGCGCCCGTCGTCCGCAGCATTTTGCAGGGGATGATGACTGATCCGGATATTCTGCTGATAGAGGTCTACGACGAAGGGAATAACCTGCTCGACAGGGTTAAGTCAGACCAGCACGCTGAGACAGCCACCGCACTGGAATTCAGCGCACCGATTATCTACCGCAATGCACATATCCGCCAAACCGCCGGCAGCCTGAAAGTGCTGGTAGGCAATGCCAGCCTGCGGGGGGAACAACAGCGGCACCTCAATGATGCAATCGTCTCGCTGGTCCTTTCAATCATCGCCATATCACTCGGCGTGATGCTGATGCAGTACCGTGTTTTTGGTGAGCCGATCCGGCGCCTGATGAAAGCAATCAATACCAGCCAGCACCAGACCCGTTTTGACAAGGTCGACCTCACCGGCCTGCACGATGACCAGTTGAGCGATATTATCCGCGCCTTCAACGTTATGCAGTCGCAGCTGGAACAGCAACACCAGCACCTGCTCAGCAGTGAGCAGCGTTTCCGCAAACTCTACCACACCACACCGGCGCTGCTGTTTACCCTGGACCATCAGGGCACCATCCTTCATACCAGCCGCTATTTCCTGCACTATCTGGGTTTTGACAGGGACACAGTAAATGGCCGCTTGCTGCGGGACTTCTGTGATATGCCCGAAGAACAGTGGGCCGGGCTTACGCGCGACCTTTTATGTGCCAGCTCAATCCATAAGCTCCCTCTCCGTCTGCGCAACAGCCAGGATAAGTGGCTGGATATGCAGCTGGACGCAAGCTGCTCACCCGATGACCCGGACATGGCCGCGCTGGCAATCATGACTGACGTGACCAGCCTGAAAGATGCCCACCGCGAGATCAATCGACAGGCCAATACCGACAGTTTGTCCGGCCTGCCTAACCGCAGCAACTTTATTCAGCAACTCACACGACAGATCAGAGAATCGCGGAAGGCCCACTCTGATCTGAGCGTTATGTTTATCGACCTGGATCGATTTAAGTCGGTTAACGATACCTTTGGTCATAAAATAGGTGACGAACTGATCAGCATCGCCGGTATGCGCATCAGGCACGCCCTCCGCCCGGGAGACCTGCTGGCGAGACTGGGTGGCGATGAGTTTGCAGTGTTGCTGCACGACAGCAGTGCCGACCAGTGCGCCAACATCGCCAAACGTATTATCAGCAGTCTCGAAAGCGCGTTTCCACTGGCTGACAGCGATATCTATATCGCTGCGTCCGTTGGTATATCGCGCTTCCCTCAGGACGCGGCATCACCCGAGGAGTTGCTGCAGAAAGCGGATATCGCCATGTACCGGGCTAAGGAGGAAGGCGGCAACCGCTATGAATGCTATATCCCGGAACAGGATGAAAAAGCCAGAGACCGCGCCCGCATCGAAAACCTGTTGCGCCACGCACTGGAAGACAACTTGCTGGAGTTGCACTTCCAGCCCATCGTCGACCTGGCCAGTGGTGAGCTTCGCGGCGCAGAAGCACTGGCAAGACTACGCGATTATGATGGCAAGCTGATACCGCCTAACCTGTTTATCCCGCTGGCAGAAGAGTCCGGACTGATAGTCCCGATCGGCTCCTGGATTTTGCATCAGGCCTGTGCACAACTCTCGACATGGCAAAAACAGCATGGTGAGCAGCTGTATATGTCGGTCAACGTTTCATCCCGCCAGCTTCAGTCCAAACAGTTCCTGCCTGCACTGAAACACGCCTTGAAAAACAGCGCTATCTGCAGCGAGACTCTGGTACTGGAGATCACCGAAAGCCTGCTGATGCATGACAGCCAGAGTAACCGACAGATATTCAGCGAAATAGACCAGACCGGTTGCCATATCGCCATCGATGACTTCGGTACCGGGTATTCTGCGCTCAGCTATCTGATGAATTTTCCGCTGGATCTGCTGAAAATCGATCGTTCCTTTATCAGCAACTGTGTCGAAAATGAAACCCATCGCGGGCTGGTGGAAACCATCCTCAATATGGGCCGCAGCCTGAAACTGGATGTGATTATTGAAGGGGTTGAGACTGCTGAACAGCAGGCCCTGCTCTCCGGTTTAGGGGGACAAACCGCGCAAGGTTTCTATTTCAGCCGTCCACTGTTAGCCGCAGAATTCAGTCAACGGTATATCGTGGATACCTCAGCGCAGGACAACCAGACGGAAGAACCAACAGAGGCGGATAAGGCCCCGCTGTGATCGCGCATTCAACGGTATCCTGAAACACAACTGCCGCTATCAAGCGGCAGTTGTGCTACATCCCGTCAGCCAGCGCCGGCGGGCACTGAACTGCAGCAGATAACTAAACCTTAAACTCGTTGACCATTCGGTCGAGCTCGCTGGCCATCTCCGACTGGCTTGAAGCATGCCCGGCAATACTGCTGGAGCCACTGGCTACCTGCTGCGTACTGGTATCGATCTGGGAGATACTGCGACTGACATCGCTGATCACTGCGACCTGTTCTTCCGCTGCCGTGGCGATCTGCGCCGACATCTGGTTAACCTCGTTAATGGCGCCGGAGATCTGCTGTAACGACTGCTCGACTTTCTCGCCACAATCCAGCGACTCCTCCATCTTCACGCGGTTGGCGCTGACCATCGCATCCGCCTCGGACACCTCCTGCTGAATCTGCCGCATAATGCTGTCAATCTCAGTCGTCGAAGCCTGAGTCCGCTGCGCCAGCGTGCGGACCTCATCTGCCACCACCGAAAATCCACGTCCATATTCACCGGCACGGGCCGCTTCTATCGCTGCGTTCAGTGCCAGCAGGTTCGTCTGTTCAGACACATCATTGATCACGCTGACCACGTTGGAGATCTTACCGCTGCTGATATTCAATCGTTCGATCAGGGCATTCAGCTTCGCTATATCCTCCGCCAGCGCCTGGGTTGCCGAGAGAGACTGCTGTACCACCCCCATCCCCTCATCAGTCAGTCGATGCACTGCATCCGCAGAGTCCGCTGCCCGGGTGGTGGAGTTCGCGACCTCCTGTACAGCACTGGCCATCTGCTCCACCGCAGTGGCAACCATGGTTGTCTCATGCTGTTGTTGATTCAGGCTTTCGGCATTCTGCTCTACCGTTATAGCGGTCTCGCCGGAGATAGAGGAAAGACTGCCACAGGTTGTCCTGATACGCTGCACCGCATTACCGAAAGTTTCCAGCGTCTGGTTAAGGCTTTCAGCAACCGCTCCCAGCTCATCACGCCCCATGACCTGCGCGCGCGCCTGCAGATCATTTTCATCCCGAACCCGGCGCATGGTTTCTGACAGTGAATTCACCTGCCCCTGGATGCCCCGGATCACCCACATCGCCACAACCACCAGAGCCGTCAGCACGAAAATAGTGATTACCGTATCCCAGATCAGGCGAGAACTGGATTCACTGTGCAGCAGAGCGGCACGGGCCAGAATATCTGCTGTCACCTGATCTTCCACCTCTTTAAGCAGATTGATCCTCTCGGTAGACATACGGAACCAGTGTTGGCTATCGATACCGAAGCCACCCTTCTCCGCGTTACTGCGCGCGACATCGCGCATCTGCATCACTTCAGTGATGGCCGGACCGCTCATTCTGGCGTTATAGAATTGCAGCTGGTCTGCACTGGCGATCGCCCTGAAGACATCCGAAAAGGCCTCCTGCTGACTCACCAGCTGTATAAAGCGGCTATAGAATCCCTCACCAAAACTGTCCCTGGCAAAGACACCACTCAATACCGCACGCTCAATTCCCGACCGTTCCTTACTCTGCAGCAGCGCATAGAATGCGGCGGTCTGACGGGTCACGTTGGCATCGCTGCTGGCACCCGCCACCTGGGGAGCTGTATCCAGCAAAATACGATTAAGGTCGGTATAGAAGCTGATGCCGGCGGCAGTACCGATACTCTGCTGATCGACCCGGGCACGGACACGGGTGAGTTCTGAAAGCTTCTGCCTGGCCTGGGTAAGGCCGCGTTTGATAAGTTCGCTATCGGCGTCATAGCCAATCAGGAAATCAGTCCAGTTTTCATAGGCCTGATCCGATTTCTGCCGCTGAGTCGTGAGCTCATTGCGGAATTTCTTACCTTCGGAGCCGAGAAAACCGGCGGTAGTGCCACGTTCCTTCTGAAGTTCATGCACCAGGGAACTGCTGACTGCGACTAATTCGGTCAGCCCTTCCAGGCGCTGAACCTCCTGCAATGTGGATATCTCGGTACTAATACGACTAAAAAGGGAAATAGCAAAGGCAATCAGGGGGATAGCGACAAGCAATAGTAGCTTGTGGGCGAATTTCAGATCCTTCATCACTAACTCCGGGCTGTGGACTCCTGGCGATTCAGCACAGATCCCGGCAGACCGCCCGGTCTAGGGATAATTTCCTATGCTGAGATCGATATCATCGAACGATATTCCAGAAAGAAGTATAGATGGCGGCCCATAAAACACCGAAAAATAATCTCGTATTACGAAAGAAAGCTGAATCAGTAATGGCCATAAAAAACCGGGCCTCTGGGGTGAGGCCCGGTTTCTGCTGTGGCGATCGCAGTGGAGGTTATTTCCGCGTCAGGTAAACACCACATTCCAGGTGATGGGTATATGGGAACTGGTCAAACACGGCAAATCGCTGAATGTTATGGGTCTTGGTCAGTTCCTGCAGGTTCGTTTTCAGGGTCTCCGGGTTACAGGAGATATAAAGGATATTGGTATATTCCTTCACCTGCTGCACGGTATCGTCATCCAGTCCGGCACGTGGCGGATCAACCAGCACTGTGGTGAAGTCACAGGCCTCAATATTCAGCCCTTGCATACGGCGCTTCTTCAGTTTGCCCATCAGTACCTGGGAAAACTCCTCTGAACTGATCCGCACCACATCAACGTTATCGACGTTGTTCACCTCGATGTTGAACTGAGCCGCATGTACCGAAGTTTTTGAGATCTCTGTGGCCACGACTCGACGGAAGTTCTGAGCCAGCGGCATAGTGAAGGTACCGGCCCCACAGTAAAACTCCACCAGGTCGCCGCCCGCGTCTTTAGAAGCATCCAGTGCCCATTCAATCATCGACTGACAAACCACGGCATTGGGCTGGGTAAAGCTGTTCTCAACCTGTTTAAAGGTATATTCACGGCCATTGATCGGCATTTTTTCCAGCACAAAATCCCGCTCCAGCAGGATTTTGGTTTTACGGGCACGACCCACAATGTCGATATTGAACTTATCACGCAGCTTACGGGCTTCCACGGCCCACTCTTCACCGATGGCGCGATGATAAAGCAGGCTGACCAGCAGCTCGCCGCTGAGCGTGCTGAGGAAATCCACCTGAAAAAGGCGACGACGCAGCTGCTCATTCGGGCGGATCTCATCCAGCAATGCGAACATCACATCGTGAATACGCTCCGATACCATCGGGCAGCTTTCCAGTTTCGTATGCTTATACTTGTTGCCCGGCTCAAACATGATGTAATCGAGGTCATCTCCCTCATGCCAGGTCCGGAATTCGGCGCGCATACGGTAGTGCTCGCGCGGAGATTCGTAAATCTCCAGCGCCGGGATATCAAAAGCAGAGAACTCCTGCTCGACCCAGGCTTTCTTTTCTGCCAGCAACGCTTCGTAATTTTCCGGTTCCACCTTGGGAATGGCCATCTCTACCTCTTACACCTTCTGAACATCAAAAATTAAGCCCGATTTCACCAGCACAAAGCTGGCGCTGAAATCTGAGGGCGCAGATTTTACCCTATTCCGCGCCGAATTCCGCCTCTAATTGGTTCATATAGCAGATCAAAAAGCGTAAACTCTCGTACCTTATTCGTGTGACATAATTCAGGTTTTACACCCCACCATGACTGACAGTAAGCGTAAGATTCTCGTTACCAGCGCCCTGCCGTATGCCAATGGCCCAATCCATCTGGGTCATCTGGTGGAATATATCCAGACTGATATCTGGGTACGCTTCCAGAAACAACGCGGCCACAACTGCACCTACGTCTGTGCAGACGATGCCCACGGCACCCCGATCATGCTTAAGGCTGACCAGATGGGGATCTCCCCACAACAGCTGATCGATCAGGTTAGCCAGGAACATCAGCGGGATTTTGCCGGCTTTATGGTGGGTTTTGACAACTATTACAGCACCCACTCCGAAGAGAACCGCGAGTTCGCGTCGACCATCTACACCCGCTTGCGTGATAAGGGCCATATCGCCCGTAAAACCATCACCCAGGCATATGATCCGGAAAAAGAGATGTTCCTGCCGGACCGTTTCGTTAAGGGTGACTGCCCGAAATGTAACGCGCCGGACCAGTACGGTGATTCCTGCGAGAAATGTGGCGCCACCTACAGCCCGGTCGATATGAAGAACGCCTACTCGGCGGTCTCCGGTGCCAAGCCGATTGAGAAGGAGTCCGAGCACTACTTCTTCAAGCTGGGTGACTTCGAACAGTTCCTGCGTGGCTGGGTTGATGCCCATGTGCAGGAGCAGATGATCCACAAGCTGAACGAGTGGTTCGAGTCCGGCCTGCAGAACTGGGACATCTCCCGCGACGCGCCTTACTGGGGTTTCGAAATCCCGGATGCGCCAGGCAAGTACTTCTATGTCTGGCTGGACGCGCCAATCGGTTATATGGCCAGCTTTAAAAACTGGTGCGATAAGAACGGCGTCGACTTCGACGAATACTGGAACGAAGCCTCCAACACCGAGCTGTACCACTTTATCGGTAAGGATATCGCCTATTTCCATACCCTGTTCTGGCCTGCAATGCTGGAAGGTGCCGGTTTCCGTAAGCCAAACGGTGTGTTCTGTCATGGCTTCCTGACCGTCGATGGCCAGAAAATGTCCAAGTCACGCGGCACCTTTATCATGGCTGAGACCTATCTCAACCATCTGCGCCCGGAATATCTGCGTTACTACTTCGCAGCGAAGCTAGGTTCCGGTATCGACGACATCGACCTCAACCTTGAAGACTTCCGCATGCGCGTCAATGCGGATCTGGTCAACAAGGTTGTAAACATCGCCTCACGTTGTGCAGGCTTCATCAAGAAGAAGTTTGACGGTCAGCTGGGTGCAACCCTGGTTAACCAGCCACTCTACGACGAAGCCGTTGCTGCGGGCGAATCGATCGCTCAGGCCTACGAGAACCGTGAATACTCCCGGGCCATGCGCGAGATTATGGCGATTGCCGATAAAGCCAACGTCTATATCGATGCGGCCGAACCATGGGTACTGGCTAAGCAGGAAGGCAAAGAACAGGAAGTGCAGGACTGCTGCACTATGGGTATCAACCTGTTCCGAGTCATTCTTTCCTACCTGACCCCTATCCTGCCTGAGGTTTCGGCTGAAGCAGCGAAGTTCCTCAACATCGAGAGCTTTGACTGGGATGCGATCCAGCAGCCACTGCTGAATCACCCGATCAACAAATTCAAGCCGCTGATGCAGCGTGTCGAAGAAGATAAAGTGAACGCGATGATCGAAGACAGCAAGCAGACTCTGGCAGCCGCAGCGGCGGCCGCACCAGCGCCTGCCAGCGCAGAAAAGACACCACTGCAGGAAGAACCGATCGCAGATGAGATCAGCTTCGATGATTTCGCTAAGGTCGACCTGCGAATCGCCCGTATCGTCAAAGCGGAACACGTCGATGGTGCTAAGAAGCTGCTGCAGCTGACTCTCGATATCGGTGGCGAGACACGTAATGTCTTTGCCGGTATCAAGTCGGCCTACAGCCCTGAAGACCTGGAAGGTAAGCTGACCGTGATGGTAGCTAACCTGGCCCCGCGTAAGATGAAGTTTGGCATGTCTGAAGGCATGGTGCTGGCAGCCGGCCCTGGCGGCAAGGACCTGTGGATTCTTGAGCCACACGAAGGTGCCCAGCCAGGCATGCGCGTGATGTAACAACAGCAACCCGGGCGCTGATGCCCGCTGCTGAACAGAAAACCCGGTGCACCCACCGGGTTTTTTAATATCCGCTACAAAAAAACTTAACGAATTTGTCATAATTTTTTCCTTTCATCGCCTGCTTCAGGCCAACACCATCTGCCCCAAAGCCCTGAAATGGCGGGCCTCAGGGACAAACACAGTTATTTTCAGGCGGTAGCTAAAAAAGATTCGACATCCGTCTATTTTGGTGTAATATGCATCTGGGCCTGCGAAACAGACCTACCGATGCAACAAATTTGAATCCTCTGTTACACCATTGCAATAAGTCATGTTGTCCTGAAGATTTTTCTCTCGCTTGTCATCGTAAGTAAATCTGAACTCCGGCTCAGAGCGCATAACGCGTAAAGTTTTTCATTTGCAAAAAAGATTCAGGAGACATCATGTCTAAATCTACTGGCACAGTTAAGTGGTTCAACGACGATAAAGGTTTCGGTTTCATCTCTCAGGATGACGGCGGCGCTGACGTATTCGTTCACTTCCGTGCTATCGTTGCTGAAGGTTTCAAAACTCTGGCTGAAGGCCAGAAAGTAAGCTTCGAAATCGAACAGGGCCCTAAAGGCCTGCAGGCTGCAAACGTTACTATCCTGTAACATTGCCCCTGACATTACCGGCCAGCTCTGCTGAGACGGTAATTGTTTAAAAAAGCCCGACTTGATCGGGCTTTTTTGTGTCTGACTGAAACAGCGTCAACAAAGTCTCCTGAATCCATATAAGGCCTGAGTATGGAAGATATCTATGAGAGCCTGCGCGAAAACAACGCGGAGTGCCTGATCCCACTTGAACTGCCCGATGCAGACCAGATGGTTGAGGTGGAAGAACAGATCCTGATCCCTATTCCACGTGAGTTTCGTGAATTCCTGATGCAGGTAAGCGATGTGGTATGCGGCTCACTGGAACCGGTTACCTGTGCCGACCCGCATTCCCACACCTATTTGCCGGAAGTCGCAGCCAATGCCTGGGATGCGGGTATGCCGCGTGAGTTTATTCCGGTATGCCAGTCTGGTGATGATTACTACTGCATTTCACAGGAAGGCGAAGTACTGTTCTGGCGTGACGGGCTGATTGATGACTCTGAAACCTGGGAGTCTATCTGGTACTGGGCAAGGGATGTGTGGCTGGAGAGCTGAGCCGGAAACACCCGGAGTCTTTCAGCACAGACATTGGAAAAAAGCCGGTTACCAGGCTGGGAAGTTTGATAACCGGTGTTTCCTAATAGAAAGGACACAACTGCATCGGAATAGCCGCGGGCTTTCCCGAAATTTGCAGCTACTTTAAACAGGTTTCTGTCCTACATCTTCACTGCCTGCGCCAATTCCTATACTGCAGCAGCCAGTCTAAAGACTTCCAGCCAGCCGCTCGCTGCGATAGAGGCCCGGAGACATACTGGTCCAGCGTTTAAAGGCCCTCGAGAAGGCGCTCAGCGATGAGAAGCCCAGCATAAAGGCGATCTCACTAAGTCCCAGGTGAGACTGACCGAGATAATTACAGGCCAGATCGTAACGCAGCGTTTCCACCAACTCAGTAAACGAGGTATCACGCTGACTCAGCCTTCGCTGCAGCTGCCGTGAACTCATACAGAGCATGGCGGCAATCGAATCCTGTGACGGAACCCCCTCCGCCAGCAAGGCAGCAACTGCCTGCCTTACCTGAGTAACGATGTCACTTTTTTCTAACCTACTGAGATAGTCAGCAATAATAGTTTCACTTTGCGACGCCAGTTCCGGGTTACCCGTTGGCAATGATATGCCTAACGAGCGACAACAAAATACGATGCCCGTACTAGAGGCATTAAACACAACAGGGCAGCGAAAGTAATTCATCCAGGGAGCAGGGTCGACAGGCTGGTCTCGCTCGAAATGGACACTGAGCGGCACATAGTGCTCCCCTCTCAACTCACGGCAGAGAGAGATGACCGTCGCGCAAAGTGCATCAAGCGATTGCTCTGCAATAACGCTCTTGCCCTCCCGGTTCTTACGGACATTAAAGCGCAGATAGAGTTTGCCATTATCCTGGACACTACTCATCCAACCGCCACTGGTAATCACCGGTGTATATCGCACCAACCGGTCGATTACCTCTCTTAAACTTGAGCTGGCCCAGATAGAGAAGCCCAGCGCATGAAAGGTGGTTGGCTTGACGAATTTTGCCACCTCCAGACCGAAGGCTTCATTTTCGGTTGCATCTGCGGATAGCCTTAGAAGGCGGGCCGTACTCTCAACCGGAAAGCGGCTATTGGGATCAAAAGCCTGTTCTAACTTTATGTCAGCGCTGGAACACAATGCCCCGCTGTCTATCCCGGCAGCCTCCAATGCACGAGCAACTGCGACAACCCAACCTCCGGTCGTGGTTCCATTCGGTGACATACAGTTACTCCGGCATCAGCAGTCTAGGTTTAACGAGCGCCCTTTTTTAAACTAATTAGTAAAACTATACAATTGATGGGGGTTAACCTTTAGTTCAATAAAATCAAACCCATTTCAACAGAAATTCAGAACCTAAGTACTATACATTTCTGATAATACAGGCATTTTGCCAACCATCCCCTTACCCGCAACCAAGCAATCTGCTCGACACTTTAGTTTAACATTCTTAGATTTCCGCCCGTATCTACAGAGGTCGACCGGACTACGAGCAGTCATCCGGCCACTGAAAAACCACAAAGCGACTATTTAACAGTCAGATTCCCGGGATACCGATCGGACCGGGCAGGTCGGGGATTGGGGAGCAGGCCATCAGGGCCATCGTTGCCATTACCACGAGCAGCAGTTTCATCCGGTTAACCATTGTTTTTATCCTTTAAGTGGCCAGAAGCGGCATACATTCTACCCAAATTGTTATTAAAAAAGCGCGCTCTTCACTCACCATCTAAGCGTCATCCCGTCCCGCCGCAGGACAGCAGGCAGGCGATGCAAAGGTGGCAGTTACTGCCATATCTGGTAGTATCCCCATCTTGGAATCAGGCCCAGATATCGAGTCCATAAAACCTCGTCCCGCCGCCTGTTGAGAGTTTTCCAGGGAGCCACTGAATATCGCCATCCCACTGTGGGCAAGCACCGGCCAAGGCCAGTGTTTGCGGGTAATTCGGAGACTCCCTTCCCCTTTGATTCACACTGAATACAGGACAGTTTGAATGAGTCTTGCTGATAAAGTGTTGGCAGTGAATAACGACCTGCCAATCCGCACCGATGCCCCGGTTCATAGTGGTAAAGTCCGCTCCGTTTACTGGCTGACTAAAGAAGACAGCGCCCGCCTGATCAAAGAGAAAGGCTACGACGTCCAAGAAGGTGCCGAACTGGCCGTGATGGTGATCAGCGACCGGATCTCTGCGTTCGAGTGTATCTGGACGGGCGAAGGTGGCATGAAGGGCGTACCCGGCAAAGGTGCGGCACTGAACGCAATCTCCAACCACTGGTTCAAACTGTTCCGCGAAAACGGCCTGGCCGACAGTCATATCCTGGACATTCCGCATCCGTTAGTATGGGTAGTACAGAAAGCCAAACCGGTAATGATCGAGGCGATCTGCCGCCAGTACATCACCGGCTCCATGTGGCGCGCCTACGCTAAGGGCGAGCGTGAATTCTGCGGCATCCAGATCGCCGAGGGACTGCAGAAAGACCAGAAGCTGCCTGAACTACTGATCACGCCATCGACCAAAGGCATCCTGAGCGGTATCCCGGGCGTGCCTGAAGTCGACGATGTCAACGTCACCCGCGACGATATCGTCAACAACCACGAAGCGTTCCGCTTTAAGTCGAAAGGGGATGTCGACCGCTACGAGCAGCTGCTGAAAGAGGGCTTCAACCTGATCAGCGACGCACTGGCAGAGATCGATCAGGTATTTGTCGATACCAAGTTCGAGTTCGGCTACGTCACCGATGCCGACGGCAACGAGAAGCTGATCTATATGGACGAGGTCGGCACCCCTGACTCCTCCCGTATCTGGGATGGCCCGTCCTATCGCGACGGTAAGGTGGTCGAGAATTCTAAGGAAGTGTTCCGACAGGAGCTGCTGAACTACTTCCCCGATGCCGACATCCTGGTCAACAAAGACCGTATGGAAGAGCGCTACGCCCTGGCCCGTGACAACGAACTGCCTGCGGCGCTGATCCAGAAGGTTTCCGACACTTACGTCGGCATTGCCGAGAAGATCATCGGCAAAAAGCTGGTTCAGTCTGACAACCCGAAAGCAGAGATTATCGAAGTCCTGCGTAACGACTTCGGCCTGATCGACTGAACAAAAGCGCCGCAATAAAAAAAGCACCTTCGGGTGCTTTTTTGTATCTGCTTTACTCCACGCCTAGAGACTACGATCCGGCAACAGCTGAGCAATACTCCCCTTCAATATTCCAAAAGATTCCCCGAACGGTGTCAGGTAAAGCCGTTTAAGGCTGTGTTCGCCCTCCTCAACCCGTTCGCGGATGCCAAAGCGGATATCGGCACCGGGTTCCGACAAGTGCAGGCTGCCGCCCAGCCAGTCCCAGATTGCCAGTACGGCACCGAAGTTCTTATCGAAGTGACGCGGGGTCGTGGAGTGGTGGATCTGGTGTTGCGCCGGAGAGATCAGCAGGTGCTCCACCGCTTTCGGATACCATAGCTGGACATGACTGTGACGCAGGTTGGAGCCGGCCACGTTGAAGGCAAATACCGCAATGTTTACGCCCAGCACCGTCACCAGATCAACCTGACTGCCAAACAGGTAGAGGAAGCTGCCGATGGTCACACCCTGCACCAGCGCGCTGCGCAAGGTGAACAGCACGCCCTCCACCGGATGGGTGCGCATCACGGTCAGCGGCGTCAGGCTGCGGGCACTGTGGTGCACCTTATGAAAGGCCCATAGCGCGGGAACCTCGTGCATTACACGGTGCACCAGGTAGCGGGCAAAGTCATCCAGCAGGAACAGGGTCAGAGTAAAAGCCGCCGCTACTCCCCAATCGGGTAGCAGACTTCCTGCAGAGGGAGGCATCCCGAACTGGCTAAAGAAGAAGCCAAATAGCCAGGTGGCCAACACGGTCTGGGTTAGCAGCGCCGGGGCTATCAGGATCATCAGCAGCTTGTTGATCAGCACCAGCAGGTAGTCGGCCCGGGCTGAAGCTGACCACCAGATTCCGGGCGACAGCGTAGTAGCGATCACCCGACGCCAGCCCTGCCCCAGCTTCCAACGCAGCCAGATTGTGCCAATACCTAACGCAAGCAGCAGGTAGCCCCAGAACACCCGTTTGCGGGGCTCGGTAAAGGTGTCGCTCAGTTGATCCAGGTAATCGAGAACTATCGCTTCCATCTTGCTGTGTTGCTGCGCCGGTTGAACAAGGAATGACGGCTACAAAAAAGCCAGCTCCGGTCAGGGAGCTGGCTTTCGTATCAGCCTGAGAGGGGTCTGATTTTAGTCGTTTTCAGCGCTGGTCGCAGCTTTGGCACCCAGTTTCTCAACCAGGTCGCCCATGCCTGCCAGTACATCGTTGCTACGTGCCTTAACACCGTACTGATCAACCATCAGCTGCTGAACTTTCAGCATGTGCAGCATGTACTCTTCCATATCGATGGAAGCGCTCTGTACATAGTTGCCGTTAGCATCGATACCGGATACCTGAGTGTTACCCAGCAGTACCGGAGAGTAACCCACCAGACGGTTCAGCTTAACGCCGGTTTCGCCCAGATCCTTACCACCCATCTGCAGCGCCATCGCAAAGCCTTTCAGCTCGCCCCAGTGCTTGGAGTACTTACGGAAGTTGTCACCCAGGTCACCATTGGCTTCCAGGATAGTGTTGATCTTCTGCAGATCTTTGTAAGTCGAGCCCGCGTACTTAAATACCGCTTCTGCGATCACTTTTTCCCAGTTGGTCTTGATCACATCGGCGTAGCCTTTCAGCTCGGCACGCTGTGCATCGGTCAGATTTTCGCCTTTGGCATCAGCCAGCAGCTGACGACCGTCGATGAACGCTTTAGTGATTGTGTGCAGGTAGTCAGTTTTACCACCTTTGTCCGCACCCGCTGCATAGTAAGCGTGGGCATAGGTCATTTCGGTGTACAGGCTTACCTTGCCATCGTTGTTGGCATCAGCAATATCGAAGGCATCGCCTTTCTGCTTAGCGATCGCGTAAACCTGCTTGGCAGACAGCTCCATAGTGTGCGCCGGAGTACCGAAGTAACCGAAGGCTTCATCCCAGACATGCTCTTTACCGGTGTATGGCTTGCCTGGCTTGTAAGCCATACCGTTTGGCTTAATGTTGGCTTCCAGTTTCTCATCCAGGTAGTTATCAACCGCCTGGTTGTAGAAAACCGCACCCATTGCAAACTTGGAGATCAGCTGCGCGTAGTCCAGACCATTCAGTGGGTCGTAGCCTTTGTCCGCAGCAGAAGCCTTGTCGATCATGAACGCCAGCACTTCGGCAGCGGTCATGTTGCCTGGCCAGCTGGTTACCGCGCCTTTATAGGCCTTACCTGCCAGGTTCTTCTTCTTGGACAGCTGGTCTACTTCGGTCTGAGCAACCGCGAACTCACCCTTGGTCTTAGGATCGATGATTGCGCGGCCCGCTTCCTTACCTTCAAAGTAAGCCATCATCTGAGCTTTCAACTCAGGGTTGGCTTCGCCATTACCTTTACCCGCCAGCTTCTTCAGGGAGTTATGCAGTGCATGACGCGCCATCTGGCCGCCGTAGGAGACAGAATGCTTAGCGTCGCCTTTGTAATCCTTTACCGTTACCGGGAAATCAGCATAGACAGGTCCGTGTTCATGCGCCTGTGCAGATACAGCAATAGAGCTCAGTGAGGCAATTGCCAGTGCGGATACGATTTTTTTTAGTTTCACAGTCACTACCCTAACTTGAAGAATGGCCGTACAGCCCCCGGAAACGGGACCGGCTATAAATTTGCGAAGTAAGTTAGCATAGCAGAAAGGCAAATACCACTGATAAACATTCCCATTTGCACAATGAGAATGGCGATTATTAATATTTACTGACCCCGATCAATAGAGCTCCTGTGACTCTCAAAACCCGGTACCTGGCGGGACAATCAGCGCCCCGATGCGGATAATTATTATCGCTCCGGGGCGGACAGATTCCCGGCCGGATCCTGCCCGGCGATACTCAGGCTCTCACTGTCGCGGATAAACAGCGCCATCAGAATCAGCACTACGGCGGTAATCTCCAGCCTGCCCAGACTGTCTCCCAGCAATAAAGCACCACAACACATAGCTACAATCAGCTCCAGTGCCCCGGCAACTGCGGTTCTCTCCGGCTGGCAACGGGCCGCCCCGACGATAAACAGCAGCTGAGGCAACACTGCCGCGGCGATCGCGATACCCAGCGTTGCCATCACCGCGATATCGCTTTGAGGCAACAGCCGTACCGGTGCCAGCCACACCACCAGCGGAATCAGCACCAACAGGTGTCCGAGCGAACCCCAGGCGATCCGTGACAGCGGCTTCATATCCAGCCGCGGCGCCGAGAGATACTGAATCTGCAGAGCGATCATCAAAGGGGCCAGAAAGCTGCCCGCCAGAGCAAGACCCTGACCGGCGCTCAGGCCTTCAGGTCGTACCGCCAGCGATGCCGCCACCGCAATCAGCAGAGCGGCGACAATGGTATTGCCTCCCGGCATGCGCCCGAACAGCAACCAACCCACAATCACGCTGAATACCGGATAGGTATAGTAGATAACGATCACGCTGGCCGCCGGAATCACCTCCAGTGCATAGAAGTAGCCGAAGATAGCAACACCGTTACCGGCCCCCAGCAAGAGCATTCGCCCAACCTCTGGCCGCAATGCCGGCGCGACCCGAAGCGCCCAGCACAGCAGCACGGCAGGAATGATAAAACGATACAGGCTGATCATCTCAGCCCCGAGACCATCCGCAATCAGCAGCCGTGCAAACAGGGGGTTCAGGCCAAAGCCCATCGCTGCCATGACGATCAGCCCGGTACCGCTAATACCGGGCAACTGCCATAAAGGCCCGCGACTGAGAATAGCGCTCTTTGGGTCAGCGCCAGATAAAGGCCTTAAGCTCATGGGTCATCCCTCTCTCTGCAATGAACGCCTGAAGGATAGAACCTAAATGATTAGAGATATATTGAATAACTCGCGATATAGTTGAGAGATACTAATCAACAGGTCAACCAAGGGCAGAAGCATAGGTGCGACTGGATATCCGACACTGGGAATTACTCAAAGCGATCCATGAGAGCGGCACCCTGCATAAGGCAGCCGATCAGCTGGGCATCACCCAGTCCGCTCTCAGCCACCGGCTGGCCGAAGCGGAGCGACGCCTGGGGAGCGCAATCTATGAACGTGAAGGCCGTCGCCTGCGCTTACTGCCGGCCGCGGAACAACTGACCCGCACGGCACTGGAACTCCTCCCTGCCCTGCAGCGGGCGGAATCCGACTTTATGCAGTACAGCCGGGATGCTACCACCGTAGTGCGCTTCGGCGTCGCCGCCTACAGTTGCTATCACTGGCTACCGGGCTTTATGCGCTGGCTGGAAAAACAGGCACCAGGCCTGCAACTGGAGCTGGTCGCCTCAGCTACCCAGCATCCGGTACGCAGTCTGCAGGATGGCAGTGTTGATCTGGTAATGGCCCCGGGAGATCTGTCTGCGGCCAGCATCGACAGCACGCCCCTGTTTGATGATGAGCTGGTATTAGTCGTGCCACCAGATCACCCGCTGGCAACCCGGTCGTGGATCAAGGCGGAAGACCTGCTTCAGCAAACCTACCTGACCTACAGCGGTTCCGCCCAGCCCGGCTTCGAATATGAGCGATTCATCCGTCCATCAGGGATCATTCCGTTGCAGGTGAAGGTGGTTGAGATGACCGACGCCATTGTCGAACTGATCGCCGCCGGCTTTGGCGTCAGTATCCTTTCCCGCTGGGCGGTCAGTGCGGCACTGGAAACTAATCGCGTTGCGGTGGTTCAGGTCAGCAGTCAGGGGCTGGATCTGGGCTGGTCGTCACTGGCCCGGGAGTCGGGCAAAGAAGTATCTGCCGCGGGGGTATTGCGCAATCATCTGGAACGCTGGTTTCAGGACTCCCATCCCGCTACAACGACTAAGGCCTGAAGCCCCTGAATTGACGGCGGGGCGGCCAGTGTCAGTCAGACACAATCGCCCACTCCCCTTCCAGCAGGTTATAGAACGTGCCGGCCGGTACTGGTTTTGAGAACAGATAGCCCTGAAAACAATGGCACCCCAGTTCGGTCAGCGTATCGCGCTCCGAATAGGTTTCCACACCTTCTGCGATCACCGCCAGATCAAGCCGGTCGGCGGTCGCAATAATGGCCTCGACAATGGCGGCCGCTTCGGATGAAGGTGACAGGTTGGAGACGAAGGAGCGGTCGATCTTAAGGATATCCAGCGGCAGGTAACGCAGGTATTTCAGTGATGAATAACCGGTGCCGAAGTCATCAATGGCAAAAGAGATACCGCGCTGGCGCAACAGCTTCATTTTACTGCTGGCCACCTCAAAGTTGTTCAGCAGCATATTTTCCGTGATTTCCAGCTCAACCATCAGCCCCGGCAAGTCCAGATCATCCAGTAAACGGAACAACCGCTCGACAAAATCCACCTGCATAAACTGCATCGGACTGATGTTGATCGCCAGCCGTCTGAAGTGCTCAGGCAAGCCCTGTTTACGCCAGGCCGCCAGCTGGCCCAGGGCACGGGACAGTACCCAGTAACCGATTTCGATAATCTGACCGCTTTCTTCGGCAATCTGAATAAATTCCGCCGGCGGCACCATGCCCTTGACCGGATGCTGCCAGCGCAACAGCGCTTCAGCCCCGATAATCCGACTCTGTCCATCCACCTGGGGCTGAAACCAGAGCTCAAGCTCGCCTTGCTCAAGCGCCTGATGCAGCCCCTTCTCTATCTGCAGCCGCTCCTGGGCGGAAGACTGCATCTCCGGATCATAGAACTGGAAACCATTACGCCCCAGCGCCTTAACACGATAAAGCGCGGTATCGGCATGACGCAGTACATCCATCGCGGTCGAATCCCCGGCCGGAAATACCGATATTCCGATACTGGTCGAGCTATACAGCAGGTGTTCGTCTATCTCGAAGGGGGTCGTCATCTGATCGAGGATCTGCTGCGCGATCTGCGCGGCGACTTCGGCGCAGGCATCCGCAGAACGTCCCGCTTCAGGCAGCAGGATCACGAACTCATCACCGCCAAATCGGGCGCAGGTCGCTTCTACCGGCAGGATAGCTTTCAACCGATCGGCAATACCGCAGAGCAGCCTGTCTCCGACACCATGTCCCAGCGAGTCATTGATGGTCTTGAAGCGATCCAGATCCATAAACAGCACCGCACCGCAGCGATAGTTCACATGATGCAGCTCCAGTGACGATGTCAGCCGGTCGAGAAACAGACGCCGGTTCGCCAGACCGGTCAGGGTATCGAAAAACGCCAGTTCATAGATTTTCTGCTCGGCCTCTTTGCGCACCGAAATATCACGCGCCTGAATCAGGATATAGCTCTGGTCATTCAGGTTAAGCCTGATCGCACGGGCCTCAACAGGAAAGTGCTTGCCGTCCGAACGTAACTGGATATCTTCGAAAGTCAGCGGCTGTTTTTCATCCAGCTCGCTGAACATGCTCTGGAAATCGCTGCGTGAGTAGTTCTGGCTGAAAGCTGCCAGCCCCTCACCCAGCAGAAACTCCCGCGCCCGCGCCAGTGTTTCGATCGCCTGGTTATTGACCCGCACAATAGTGGAATCCGGCCGGCACAGGAACATCGCATCACCGGCATTTTCCATCAGTGAGCGGGAGAAGTGCTCACTCTTGGACAACTCCTGAACCGTATTGCTGAGCCGGTTTGTCATAAGCTGGCGATCGTGCCAGAGCCCGGAGAAACTGCGGACCAGGTCTCCGATCTCATCGTCTTCGGCGTACGGCAGCTTCGAACTGTCGGTTGTGTGACGCAGGCCATTGACCCATTCCACGATATTCAATACCGGTTTGGAAAGGTAGCGATAGAACAGCAGCAGAAAGATACCGGCCAGTACCACATTGTGTAACAGCCCCAGCATCAGACCGGTAATCGCCCGCCGGGCAAAGTTGCTGGCGATATATGCCGCATCCAGATCGATAACCAGGTTACCTGAGCCATTATTTGACGAGGGCACCCAGAGCCGGGTATTGATATGGGTATTGACTTCAAAGAAGTAGCCGCCGATACCTGAAAACACCCCTTCAGCCGGCAATGGTTCGCGAAGACTTTCAGCCAGTGTGTCGCCGAAATCATCCACCAGCTGGGCATGAAAGATCGCCGGATGCGAGATCAGCGTGCGGGTAATCTCTTCCGCCTGCATCAGGTTAAGGTTATAGATAGCACGCTGAGCCGTGTCTTTATGTAGCGATACAATTCGCTCAATCTCAGCCACTGAGCGCTGCCGTTCCTCCCCCAGATCCAGCCAGATCTGCCAGCTGGTAGAAAGCAGTCCCAGCACCAATGAGATAAGCAGAACCGAGCGGGCCTGTTTATAAGCGATTCGATCTCTGAACCTAATACCCATTCGGGATAATCCTGTCTGAAAAGCCGTTCTCGGTTAAAGATATTTTGAATAGATCGCTTTGAAGACACCGTTGGCCTTTATAATGCCAAGCCCTTCGTTGAACTTTTCAGTCAATACAGCAGCACCCGGATACTTTTTACTCAGGCAAAGGTGAAGCGGGGTACTTTTCTTATCTGACAATCTTTTTGCCTTAATATTGTCATGTAACCCCAGCTGGCGGGCGCGGTATTTAGTCGACATTTCACCGTTATAAAACACATCGACATCTCTGAATACAACAGAGTTAATACCATTATCCATTTCACCCGTAGTCTGGTGTTCAACTCCCCGGCGGGCCAGCTCTCTCTGGTTTCCCCAGTCTTCCACAGCGATCACCCGGAAGTTCTTCAGATCATCCAGCTTATTAAGCTGACTGTCATCCCGGCTACGCGACATAATCGCAACCTGATTGATTTCGTTGACTTTATCGCTAAAGAAAATAAATTCTTCACGATCCGGCCGCCTTGAACAGCTCAGAGTACCGGCAATACGACCATGCTCAATATTTTTCAGAATCCGCTTCCAGGGCGCGGTCTTCACATCCGTAGTAATACCCACTGCAGCAAATGCGGCCTGTGTTACCTCGACATCGATGCCACTGATATTATCGTCAGACTCAACCACCATATAGGGTGGATAATCCACAGCGTAAAGCACCACTGTCTCAAATTCAGCCAGAGCAGGAGCGGTGTAAAGAAGAATTAGAAGAGGGGAAAACAAGCGTTTAAACAGCGAACAAAAGAGCATCCATTCCCCCTGGTACTGCGGATTATTTAGCACATTATCAAATATAGGGTAATTGATGTAAACATAGACAGCAGTCAATACGGTACCATTTATTAATCTGTATCAACCCCCAAAATATATAGCTTATTTATCAATAACTTATACTTTAGTCTAGCATGCGTTTGAGCCTCTCCCCCGGGCCGGACACAGCAGTAGCCCCTCTACACGGCACCTCGCCGCCCTTCTGAGGCGGGTTAATGCCATATACGAGAAAGCCCCGGCAGGTGATGCCGGGGCTTTGCAAAGGAGGCTTCAGAGCAGGCTGGCTGTCTAAGCAACCCGATCAGGGATCAGTCGCTGACGACTGCCACCCGGATCGCTTCCATCTTCAGGCTGGCTCCGCTCAGATGTCCGAGAACAGTTTCGATCTGTTCCTGCTGGGCATCGATCTCCTCTTCACGGATACTCGGATTCGCTTTGGCCAGTGCTTCCAGCCGCAGCAGCTCATCACCCAGCAGGGTCTGGGCTTTGTCCACAGCCTGTGAGACCAGCTCGTCCTGCTGGCCTTTGGCGACGGTATCGCACTTGTCGATCAGGCCATTGATATCTTCACGGGCATGGCGCACCAGATTCTGAGCGACTGAGCGAGGCAACCGTTCACCCAGCTTGTTCAGGTGTCCGACGGTGATAATGCCACTCAGGTCATTGCCGTTGCTGTCGAACAGCACCCGCAGGCTGGCCTGCGGCATATAACGTTTTACCTGCAGCTCACGCGGTGCCGCACAGTGCAGCGAGTAGATCGCTTCCACCAACAACGTCCCCGGCTTCAGCGGTGGCAGTTTCATGCTGCAGACCGTGGCGTTACCGTACTCGGAGCCCAGGATCATTTCGATCGCGCCGCTGACCATCGGGTGCTCCCAGGTCAGGTACTGCATATCCTCACGGCTCAGCGCCTCGGTGCGGCTGTAGGTTGCTGTGCAGCCCTCTTCCGGCAAGCCCGGGAAGTGAGAGTGCAGCATCTTATCGGTCGGGTGCAGTACCACTGAATTAGCGCTATGATCCTGCTGGTCAACACCAAACTGGTCGTAGACCCGCTCCATGTAGCTTTCCAGTGTCAGACGCTCGCTGATCACCTCCACTTCCTGTAAAAGCGCTTCCGCCTTTTCGCTGTTACAGGAGTTCATCTCCAACAGGCGGTCACGCCCCTGCTGCAGCTCTTCCAGTACCAGCTGGGTTTCAATACGGCTGTCATGCAACAGCTGCTCAATCATGGCGTAGTCCTGTGGCTGATGCAGGCAGGCATTCAGCGGCTCGGCAAACTTCAGATAGAGGTTCTGTCCGGCCGGGCCAGCACGTTCAAAGGCATCGATCCCTTCGTGATACCACTGCACCAGCACATCCTGGGCGCTGTCGACGTAGTATGGCACATGAATCTTCACCGTATCCTTCTGGCCGATACGGTCGAGACGACCGATACGCTGCTCCAGCAGGTCCGGGTTCAGCGGCAGGTCGAACATGATCAGGTGGCTGGCGAACTGGAAGTTACGGCCTTCGCTGCCGATTTCGGAGCAGACCAGAATCTGGGCATACTCCTCCTCATCTGCGAAATACGCCGCGGCCCGGTCACGGTTTACCAGGGTCATCTTTTCGTGGAAGACCGCAGAACGAATGCCCTTACGCAGGCGCATATGCTCTTCCAGCGCCTGGGCCGTATCAGCCCGGGCACAGATCACCAGTGCCTTGTCATAGCGATGCTCTTTCAGCCATTCCGCCATCCACTCGACACGCGGGTCCTGATCCAGCCAGTCATCGCCCAGCAGGGTTTCCGGGTGCAGCACCTTATCCAGTGGCGCATCCGCTGCCTCGGCAACGAAGGCATCCGGTGCCTGCAGCGCGTAGCTGTTCAGTTCGCGGCCCGGGAAGCCCGGGATCGCATCACGGGTGTTGCGGAACAACACGCGGCCGGTGCCATGGCGATCGAGCAGGCTGCTGATGCAGCGCTGACGGGCGCTTTCCGGATCGATAGTCTCGATCTCATGCAGTAGCTTGTCAGCGGCATCATCACCCAGATAGCTGTTCAGACGCTGTTGCAGCTGCGGATTGTCGTGCAGCTCGGTCATGGCGTCTTCATGCAGCAGCGCCTGTACCAGATCGCTCACCGAGCGGTAGTCTTTCTCTTCGGCGCGGAACTGCTCCAACGAGTTGTAACGATCAGGATCGAGCAGGCGCAGGCGGGCAAAATGGCTCTCGATACCCAGCTGCTCCGGTGTCGCGGTCAGCAGCAGCAGGCTTGGGATCGCCTCGGCCAGTTGTTCAATGGTGAGATAGAGGTGACTCGGCGCCTCCTCGCTCCAGCCCAGATGGTGGGCCTCGTCGACAATCAGCATATCCCAGTCGCATTCCAGCGCCTGGTTCAGGCGGGTTTCGCTGCTGGCCAGGAAAGACTGGCTACAGAGTACCAGCTGGGCGCTTTCAAACGGGTTATCGGTGCCGGACAGCTCCATCGCAGTGCAACGCAGTTCATCCATAATGCTGAACTTCAGGTTGAAGCGACGCAGCATCTCCACCAGCCACTGGTAAACCAGGCTGTCTGGCACCGCGATCAGGGCGCGCCGGGCACGGCCACTGATCAGCTGCTGATGCAGGATCAGGCCGGCTTCAATGGTCTTACCCAGGCCCACTTCATCGGCCAGCAATACACGGGGGGCGTAACGGCCGGAAACTTCCTTGGCAATATAGAACTGATGCGGCAGCGGCTGTACCCGGCCACCCAGCAAGCCAAAACTGTCTGACTGCTGCAGGCGATGCTGGTGCTCCAGAGTGTCCAGGCGCAGGCGGTAACGGTTGAGTTTGTCGATCTGACCGGCAAACAGGCGATCCTGCGGCTTGCTGAACTGCACCGCGCTTTCCAGTTCGATCTCAGGCACGACCTGAATATCGCCTTCACCATCTTCGCCCATATAGATATACAGGCCGTTGTTCTCGATGCGCTCTTTTACGGTAAGCTGCACACCTTCGCTGGTGCTGATCTGATCGCCTACCGCATAGGCAACACGCCCGACCGGGGCGTTGTTGATCGCGTAGGTGCGGTCTTCTTCTGCGGCGGGAAAGTGGATGGTGACACGGCGGTCGGCGTTTTCAACTACGATGCCAAGCCCCAATTCTGACTCGGTATTACTCACCCAACGCTGACCGGGAACGAACTCTGCTGCTGCCAAGGTGATTGCTCTCGCTTCTGATCGTGAAAAGGTTGCGCATGATAGGGGTTTAGGGGCAAAGATTAAAGGACTCTGTCCCGGTAATTTCCCCGGCAGCCCATGCTTCAACTAAGTACAGGCGCCTCCACAGTGTAATAGCAGATTCAGCGGCCTGCCGGAAGAGGGCAGAAAAAACCGATCACACTCAGAAGGGTGTAGGCGTGGCTGACACAAGATGTAATAATTGCCCCACTTTATTCACCCCCGGCGGGTGCCTCACTTTTCAGTACAGCAGCAAAATACCCTATGTCTTTTCTTGATCTTCAGTTAGACCTGGAACTGGTCCAGGCCCTGGCCGAGAACGGTTTTACCGTTGCCACAGAGATTCAGCAGCAGGCGATTCCCGCCATGATGGATGGCCTGGATCTTCTGGCCTCTGCCCCGACCGGCACCGGAAAAACCCTGGCCTTTGTCCTGCCGGCTGTGCAGCATGTACTGGATCGGGATGAGCGCGCCACCAACGCCCCTAAAGTACTGATTCTGAGTCCGACCCGCGAGCTGGCGCGCCAGACCTTTCAGGTCGCAGAGCAGCAGTGCAGCTTCACCAGCCTGACCAGCAACCTGATTGTCGGTGGTGTTCCCTACGGCATGCAGCAGGCTGAGCTGGAGCAGGACTGCGATATCCTCGTCGCCACGCCGGGTCGCCTGCTGGAGCTGGATGAAAAAGGCTGGCTGGACCTGAGCGATGTCAGCATTCTGGTGATCGATGAGGCTGACCGTATGCTGGATATGGGCTTTATCGAACCGATCCGTAAGATCGCCGCCCTGACCCCGGAAAAACGCCAGACCGCAATGTTTTCCGCCACGCTGGAAAGCGAGAAAGTCCGCCACCTTGCCGCCGAGCTGCTGAATGATGAAGCAGTCACTGTGGAGGTCAGCAAACCCCGGGCGGTCGCCAGCAATATCGTGCAGCGCATCTACCGTGCCGATAACGACGATCACAAACAGGCCCTGCTGAAGCACCTGATCACTCAGGAGAATGTCCGCCAGGCGCTGGTGTTTGTAGCCAGCCGTAATCAGGTCGACAGCTGGAACAACTTTATCCGCGAACAGAATCTGATGTGTGATGGCCTGCACGGCGAGCTGCCACAGGGCGAACGCAACCTGCGCCTGAAGAACTTCCGTCGCGGCCGCCTGAAAGTCCTGGTCGCCACCGATATCGCGGCGCGCGGACTGGATCTGTCCGAAATCAGCCACGTTATCAACCTCTACCTGCCACTGAAAGGCGACATCTACGTGCACCGTGCCGGTCGTGCCGGGCGCGATGGCAGCACCGGTTACGCCTACTCCATCGTCGACAGCAATGACTGGGATCGCCTGGGCCGGATCGAGCGCTACCTGGGCGAGCCGATCCGTCACAGCAAGATAGAAGGCCTGGAGGCGAAAAAGAAAGCGCCGCACCGCGATCCGGCTAAAACCAAACCGAAAAAGAAAAAGGCCAGCGCGGCGAAATCGGCTAAAAGCAGCAAGAGTACCAAGAGCCGGGGCGCCAGGCCCGGCGCGAAGAAAATTGCCGAGAATGTCGCCGCTAAAAAGAACAAACAGCGCTGATTTTTGCCGCTATCGCTGCGATCCGCCCGGATCGCAGCGGACTGACCTGCCACCAGATTCACCCTCTCCAGCCGCCTGAACCACCGCTTTACAGTCAGCGACTTAATCGAAACATTTCTGATAATCCCAACTAAACTTCAAACACAGAGCGCCCAGATTTTGAGCGAATAGTCACAAATCTGTCTTCATTGTCCACGTCCTCTGGAATGGAGAAAAATGACCCGATTAATTGGGATCTACGGATTTTCCGGTATTATCCGGCGTATAAGACGCCTTAGCCTGGCCCCCGGCGGCCCCCTGTTTCTGCTGATCTGGTGCGCCAGCCTGATTGCGGCGGTTTTCAGCGGCATTGCCGTTGTCGTCTACCAATGGTCCGGTATCGCACTGCAACACAGTGATACGACGCTGCATATCACCCTCTACCCGCCCATGCTGATCGCCACCCTCTGGGTGCTCTGGTTTGGCTTCTGGTGGGGCGCCAGTATCGCCTTTCTGTCGACCCTGAGTCTGTCGCTGTACAGCGGCATGCTGGCACCGCTGGCAATCATTTTCTCCTTTGCCGATCCTCTGGGACTGGCCGTGCTGGCAGTGGCTTACCGCGCGATGCCCTTCAATATCGACCTGCACAGCCTGCGCAACCTGACATTTTTCATAATGATCTCCTTTGTCGCAGCGATTTTCAGCTCGTCCGGAGCTTTCATCTGGACCTACAGCGAGCAACTCAGCATGCAGGATGCCCATGCAATCTGGGAGGGATGGTGGATAGGCGCACTGGCACAGAACCTGATCGTCATTGCCCCGCTGCTCTGGCTGGGCACCCGCAGCGTCCGGCGCTGGCGCGAATTCCACCTGCGCCGTCTGGACCCACCGCCATTGGGGGCTGAAAATGCGCTGGCGATCGTCGCCCTGATATTCTGCGCCATCATTGGCTACCTGCTGATCTCGCTGCAGCTGGGACGGCTGATGTTCCTGCAGATCGATACCAACAACCCGGCCTTCTCGCACAAGACTCTGATCAACGGCCTGGCCGATACCACCAGTGGCTTTATCGGCATTATCTGCGTGGTGATCGGTTTCGTTACTTTTTTCGGACTCAAGCTGTTTGGCTACCGCACCAAGGCATTGCAGAGTGAGGTTAAACAGAGACGTTCCATGCAGCGTCAGCTGGAGCGCCAGAACAAGCTGCTGGCTCAGATCGCCGAAATCAGTGCCGAAATCCAGTCCGCAAAGTCCTTTTCCGAAGCACTGGAGCGGGTCCAGTACCATTTCCCCAGGCTGATGCCGGAGACTTCAGGTATTCTCTATATCCGTAACGAAGATGACCACCTGCAGCGCTACCTGCACTGGGGCACCTTCCAGGGCGCGATCCCCCACCTGGATGAAGAAGCCAGCGGCGCCATGCCAGACAGCCCCTATCCGCAATCAGCCCTCTGCCTGCCCCTGATGCATACTGACACCCAGTTTGGCGTACTCTGGCTCAGCCATATGCCCAACAACCTGATGGAAGACCCGGGCGTAACCCAGAACCTGCTGGAACAGCTCACCCTCTCCCTCAGTAACCGCAAGCTGCAGGATCAGCTCGCCCATGAAGCAACCCACGACCTGTTAACAGGCCTGTTTAACCGCCGTCATATGCAGGAGTGGATGATCAAAGAGATTGCCCGCAGCAAACGTACCGGCGAGCAGATCAGCGCCCTGATGGTGGATATCGACAAATTCAAACAGTTGAATGATCACTACGGGCACCAGATGGGTGATCAGGCACTGCAGGTCGTCAGCCGCTACCTGAGCCAGCATATCAGGGAGCATGACCTGAGCTGTCGCTATGGCGGAGAGGAGTTTCTGCTGCTGATGACCGATTCAGACCAGCAACAGGCCTGTGACCGTGCCGAAGCGATACGTCAGGGGGTAGAGGGATTGTTTGTGCGTCAGGGCGAGCAGCGCATCTCCGGCATTACCGTCTCCATCGGCATTGCCACCTTCCCGGACCACGGTCAGGATGCGGAGTCGCTGTTGCTGGCCGCCGATATGGCGCTTTATGCCGCCAAGAACAGCGGCCGAAACCGCTGTATGATCGCGCCTCGCCCCGCCAATAGTAACGAGACCTAGCCTGAGCCGATAATAACGACACACAACGCAAGGAGATGTTGCAAAACCGGTAAAAAATAAAGACAATGCCGCACCTTTGCCCCTGTCTCTTTACCGGCACCCAATCATCCCGGGCTCCAACCGGTTACGGCAAAGCACGTTTTCTACTCTGTTTTTTGTTTTCCGCAACCTGCTCAGCATAGCCTGAACAGCTACCCCAGCCTTGTCGGCGGCACGTCCCTGTCCGTTGTCTGAGAGGATAGCTCCTGCGTTGACGGAAGTTCATGCCTTTGATGGCAGGAGACCCGAATGAAGATATGCTTCCTGATGTACCCCTGGGAACGTGTAAACCCGGAATCAGACTCCACCCTGCGTCTGATCCACGAATCAGCCAGCCGCGGTCACACGGTCGCGATTACCACGCCCGGCAGCCTGACCATTCGCGATAGTGTCGCCCATGCATTTTGCAGTGTGCTGCGCAAGGATATGAAGATCTCCTCCAGTCCAGCCACTTTCTATAAGCAAGCACAGTTTAACCGCGCCAAGCTGCCACTGGCTGGCTTTGACGTCATAGTGATGCGCGCCAACCCGCCGCTGGATACGGTGGCCCTTAACTTCCTCGATTCTGTCCGCAGCGATACTTTTATCTTCAACGATATCGACGGCCTGCGTATCGCCAACAACAAGCTCTATACCGCCTCCTTTTCCGGTGAAGCCAGCCGCTATATCCCGGCAACGCACGTCTCCAAGAACAAGGATTACCTGGAACGAATCCTGCTGGATTCCGCCTCCGATAAGATGATCATGAAGCCACTGAACGGCTTTGGCGGCGAAGGCGTCATCGTTATTGAGAAGAGTGCCACTCAGAGTTTCAGGTCGCTGCTGGACTTCTATATCGGCGGCGAAGGCGATGGTGGCAACTATGTGATACTGCAGGAATATGTCGAGGGTGCAGAGAACGGCGATGTGCGCATCCTGATGCTCAATGGCGAACCGATCGGCGCAATGCGCCGCGTACCGGCCAGCAACGACCTGCGTTCTAATATCAGTGTCGGCGGCAAAGAAGTTAAGCATGTTCTGACGAAAGAAGAGAAACTGCTGTGCAGGCATATCGGCCCTAAGCTGGTGCGCGATGGCCTGTTCTTTGTTGGTCTGGATGTGATTAACGGTAAACTGATTGAGGTGAATGTCCTCAGCCCGGGCGGTATCACCCGTATCAATCGCCTCAATCGCACTAAGCTGCAGACAAAAGTGATCGACTTTATCGAAAATGTGGTTAATACCAAGGACGCGGTGCTAGAGCGCAAGAACGCCTTCCGCAAGGTGATTGAAGATGCTGACGCTGTCTGAGCAGGAGATCCTGCGGTTAATCGAATCCGGCGAGCCGTTTGAAGCCACCTTGAATGACGGCTCCTTCCGCATCAAGGTCGAGGACTATGTACCGGTAATCTGCACGGCAGTGCATGATGGCAGCCGCTTGCGCAGCGAATTGCACGGCAACTGTATGCTCGATGAAGCAGAGCGTTACTACGAAGAGGACCCCTATACCGGTGAGATGATCGATGCCATGCCGATCACCCTGGTGGGTTGCGATTCTCGCTACGAGTACGACCTCAACCGTCCGCTTTCGCTCTGCGTCTACAAACACGCCTGGGGCAAACAGGTTTGGCGGCGTAAGCCAGGCAGTACTCACCTGAAGCGCAGCCACGATAAACACCGTTGCTTCTTCCGGGTGCTGGATGCCCTGATCAGCAAACTGCAGAAGCAGTTTCGTAGCTGTGTCCTGTTTGATATTCATTCCTACAATCACCTGCGTCGGGGTGATAATGCAGTCACCTTTAACCTCGGCACTGAACAGATCGATATGGAGCGCTGGGGCCCGGTTGTGCGCCAGTTCCGCAAGGCGCTGGCGGCAGTCAGCCTGCCGAATATAGAAGTCACAGCCGCGATAGACCGCGTATTCCTGGGCAAGGGCTACCTGATCAGCCATGTCAACAGCCGCTTCGAGAACACCCTGGTTCTGCCAGCCGAAGTCGCTAAGGTCTATATGGATGAGCTCAGCGGCGAACCCTACCCGCTGGTCATAAACCAGCTGAAGGAAGAATTGAAGCAGGTAATATCCGGGACGGCAGCCCTGTTTGCCCGCCGCCACACCCGCCAGCACCGAATGAACCGCTCCGACATCCTCTCCTCAGCAGAAGATCCGGTGCTGATGCGGGTAGACAGAGAGCTGTTTCGAATCGCCCGAGGCGTCGAGACCCTGCAATATATTAACCCGATCAATATCCGCCAGGAGCGCAAGCTGTTTCTCGCCCGCAACGGTAATTACCAGCCTGATTTTCGCTATCGCCAGCTAGAGATCGATCCCTACCTGTTCCGCGAACAGCTCTACCGGCTGCCCGTCGAGGATATCCGTGATCCGAGCGTGCAACAGCTTTATCGAAGCGTCATCGACGGCTTTGCCGAAAAAATCGATCTGTTAGTCAGCATAGGCGGTGGCCAGTTCCTCTATAACTCCCTGCGTTACTATGGCGAACCCAGCGAGCAGGATATAGCCAATGCCCGCTTCCTGCTCTATGCCCCACCGGAGGAAGAAACAACCGAACCGGCCTCGATCCCTGCGGATGAGATGGTAGCCTATTTCCGCCAGACCGCTGAGGACTGGGGGCTCGACTGCAAGGTAGAGACCAGTAACCGCCTGGTGGCAGCCGCCATGGTCAACAACAGCCGCAAGACCCTGCTGGTACGCAGGGATGCCACGGTGACCCAGACTGAACTGAATGCCCTGGCACACCATGAGCTGGGCGTGCATATGGTGACCACCCTGAATGCGCGCGAACAGCCACTTAAGGTGTTCTCGCTTGGCCTGCCCTCCAACACCCATACCCAGGAGGGGCTGGCAATCCTCAGCGAGTACCTGTCCGGTAATATCTCCCTGAAACGTCTGCAGACGTTGTCATTGAGAGTGCTGGCGGTACACGAAATGCTGCGCCACGGTGACTTTCGTCGTACCTGGCTCTACCTGCATGAAGAACAGGGTATGGCGCGGGAGAAAGCCTTTAGCCTGGCAATCCGGGTACACCGTGGCGGCGGCTTTACCAAGGATTACCTCTACCTGAAGGGATTGCGAGATGCTCTGCATCACTACCAGCAACAGGATATTACCGGCCTCTTTATTGGTAAGACCGGCTTTGAATACCTGCCGATTATCGACGAACTGATTGAGCGCGGGATTCTTATGCGACCCCGCTTCCTGCCCGGGTTTATGCAACAACCGCGCGACTCATCAGCCATCCTCAACTACCTGATCTCAGCGATTCGCTAAGGTTAGATGCCCCGGCAGATCTGCCGGAGCCCGCTCCTCCGATGCCGGAGGACAGCCTCAGGCCAGCTCCGCGTCCTTCTCCATCAGCGTCTCCAGCTGATCGATAATATGGCCGCCAATCGGAATCGCCGAGGTTGCCGCCGGGGACGGCGCATTGCACACTACCAGCGCGCGGCGGCTGTTGCGGAACAGGAAATCATCCACCAGGGAGCCATCCCGCGCTACCGCCTGGGCCCGGATACCGGCCGGATAGGCCTGCAGATCGGAAAGCTTCAATTGTGGACAGTACTTCTGTACCTGTTTCAGGTAGCCCGGCTTGGAAAGGCTGTTTTTCAGCTCAGTCAGGCTGCTGCGGTAGTGACGTTTCAGCAACCGCAACATGCCGGGCCAGCTGAAGGTCTCGATGCTGTCACGCAGGCTGAAATCCCGCCGGCGGTAACCTTCGCGACGGAACGCCAGCACCGCATTGGGCCCCACCGTGACGCTGCCATCGATCATCCGCGTCAGATGCACACCGAGGAATGGCAGGGTCGGATCGGGGATCGGATAGATCAGGTGATTAACGATCTGGTTATGCTGGCTGTCGAGCTGATAGTACTCGCCGCGAAACGGGATGATGCGGAAGTCCGGTTCGATGCCGAGCATCCGTACGATACGGTCCGACTGCAGGCCGCCGCAGGCCACCAGAAAGCGCGCCTGAAAACGACCTGCCGCAGTATAGGCGGTGACACGGTCGGTGAACTCCTCCAGCTTATCCACCTCGGTTGCCAACTCAATATCGGCACCGTTTTCCCGCACGATCTGCGCCATCTTCTCAACAATAGCGGCATAACTGACAATACCGGTGGAAGGCACATAGATCGCACCAACACCGCTGATATTGGGCTCGCGCTCACGCAGCTGTTCAGCATCCAGTACTTCGATCTCAATCTCATTTTCGGCGCAACGCTCAATCAGGCCCTGCATCCGCTGCAGTTCGGTGTCGTTGGTCGCCACCAGCAGCTTGCCGAACTCATCAAAAGCGATACCGTGCTCACGGCAGAATGCCTTGGTGGCGATATTACCCTGTTTACAGAACTTCGCCTTCAGGCTGCCCGGCTTGTAGTAGACCCCGGCGTGGATCACACCGCTGTTGCGGCCGGTCTGATGACGCGACAGTACCGCTTCCTTTTCCAACACCAGCAGGGAGCAGCCGGGGTGACGCTGTTGCAGCTGCATCGCCGTCGACAGGCCGAGGATACCGCCGCCGATCACCATAAAGTCATAGATCTTTTTCAACTGCTGCTCCATCAGGCCAGAGAAGTGGATAAGCGCTAAATGATATAGGATCTGCTGGAAAAATCAGCGCCTGACAGCAAATCCGGTCTCCGGGCCGAAAGGGCTGGTATCAGATACCGAGATAGGCCTCCTGCACCTTCTTGTTCGAAAGCAGCTCCTGCCCCTTACCACTCAGGACAATGCGGCCCGTTTCGATCACATAGCCCCGGTCGGCGATCGCCAGCGCCCCGGCGGCGTTCTGCTCCACCAGGAAGATCGTCATCCCCTCCTTCCGCAGGCGGCGCACCGCATTGAAGATCTCCTCCACCAACAGCGGCGCCAGCCCCATACTGGGTTCATCCAGCAGCAACACCCGAGGCCTTGCCATCAGGGCCCGGGCCATCGCCAGCATCTGCTGCTGTCCGCCCGACAAGGTGCCTGCCGCCAGGCCACGCTTCTCCTTCAGGATCGGAAACAGCCGGTACATCTTCTCCAGGTCGGCCTTGACTGAATCATCGCGCCTGCGGCTATAGGCCCCCAGCAGCAGGTTATCCTCCACCGTCATCGGGCCAAACACCTGCCGTCCCTCAGGGATCTGAGACACCCCGGCAGCCACCCGCTTGTCGGCTCGCAGCCTGGTGATCTCCTCGCCATAGAGATGGACACTGCCGCCGCTGACCGGCTGGATACCGGACAGGCTGCGCAGCAGGGTGGTCTTGCCAGCCCCATTTGCGCCCACCAGGGCCACCAGCTCACCTTCATTAATCTCGATATCGATCTGTTCTAATGCCTGGATCTGGCCGTAGTGGCTGCTTAGCCCCGCTACCTTCAGTACCGGCGGCACCACCTCCGGCATGGTTTCCGCCACCGGCTGGGAGGCCCCCAGCCCGATCGGGGCCGGTGCCAAATTGATAATCCGGCTGCGCAGCATGCGGAAATGCTCCTCGGCATCGTCGCTGAACAGCGGATCGCTGTTTTCCAGAAAGGCGCTGTTGATCTCATCCCAGTCGGCCTCGGTCAGGTATTGGCGTGCCAGCGGAATCACCTCCCCTTCCTCTTTGTTGATATGCTCACGCACAGACTGGGAATAGTCCCGCAGCAACTGGCTGAAGCGCTCACGCTGGCTGCCGAAATCCGCGATACAGTCATGCAGCGCGGCGCGCAGCCGGGCCATGATCAGGTCGCTGCCGCGGTGCTCCCGCTGCAGCTCATCGATCACCCTGGCCGCTTCGGGATGGCGCTGCAACAGCCGGGCGAAGAGGTATTTGTCCTCTTTGGGGTGGTGCATTTTGTCAGAGAACTGTTCGGTATAGTCGAAAATCGCGCTGAACAAGCGAGCATCCGGCGCAACTTCATCACAGTCCATCCGCTGGCGCAGTTCATCGATCAGGTTGAGCAGTTTCCAGGTCCGGGCATGTTCGGTGCTGATCACTCGGATAGCCGCAGTCATATCAGGTTCCTCCGTGTCGGATAGGGTATCAGGCAGCGCCCAGGTAGGCGGCGATCACATCAGGGTTACAGCGGATCTGATCCGGACTGCCCTCGGCCAGCTTCTTGCCATAATCGAGCACCAGCAGGTGCTGGGAGATATTCATCACCAGCTTCATATCATGCTCCACCAGCACCACGGTGACACCGGACTGCGCCACCTTCTGGATCAGCTGATCAATCTCAGCGGTCTCGGTGCCGTTGAGTCCCGCCGCCGGTTCATCGAGGAACAGGATCTTCGGCTCCGAAGCCAGGGCGCGGGCGATCTCCAGCCGCTTCAGGGCGCCGTAAGGCATCGCATCGGCTTCGCTGCCGATATAGTGCCCCACCCCGGCAAACTCCATCAGCTCCTCGGCCTGCTCCCGGCAGGCGCGATCGCCCCGGGTGATTGAGGGCAGGCGCAGCATCGCCTTGAAGAAGCTGCTATCCAGACGCAGGTGGCTGCCCACCATCACATTCTCAACCGCACTCATATTCATACAGATCTGCAGGTTCTGGAATGTACGGCTCATCCCCCGCCGCGCCAGCTGATGGGGCGCCAGGCCCCGGGTATTCTCACCCGCCAGCAGGATCTCTCCGCTGCTGGGGGTGTAGACGCCGCTGATCAGGTTAAACAGGGTGGTCTTCCCGGCCCCGTTGGGACCGATTACCGAGTACACCACCCCCTCCGGGATCTCAAAACTCAGATCCTGAATGGCATGCACGCCGCCAAAGGATTTCACCAGGTTTTCGACCCGTAACAGACTCATGCCTTACCTCCCTTCAGCCGCCCCGTCACAGTCGGCAGTAGCCCCTTGGGCATAAAGATCATCGTCAGCATCAGGATCAGGCCGAAGATGATCATCTCCAGATCCTCCAGGCCACTGAGCAGCTGTGGCAGCAGCACCAGAATCAGTGCGCCGAGGATGCCGCCATAGGTTGACGCCATGCCCCCCAGCACCACCATGGTAACCAGCTCTATCGAATGGAAAAATCCCGCCTCCGTAGGTGTAACAAAGCCGCTGTAATGGGCAAAGACGCTGCCCATTACACTGGCGATCACCGCCGAGAAGACGAACACCAGCACCTTATAGTGAGTGGTATCGATACCGGCCACCTGGGCCGCCACCTCGGAACCATGCACCGCCCGTAATGCCCGCCCTACCGGCGAGTCGATAATATTCAGCGCCAGCCAGACACTCAGCACCAGCAAAGCCGCCACCACCCAGTACCAGGCCTTCTCGCCATAGATCTCATAGTCAAACAGCATGAAGGGTCCCACCCCCATACCGTCCGGCCCGCCGGTAAGCCAGTCCTCGGTGGCGATCACGATGGAGATAATGATCCCCAGCCCCAGGGTCGCCATCGCCAGGTAGTGGCCCTTCAGCTTCAGGATCGGTCGTGCCAGCACAAAGGCGATCAGGCCAACACCCACGGAGCCTGCCAACAACGCCGCCAGGGCCGACCACTCATAGTTGACGGTAAGGATCGCCGAGCTATAGGCCCCGAGGCCAAAGAATCCGGCATGTCCCAGACTGATCTGACCGGTATAGCCGATCAGCAGGTTGAGGCCGACCACCACCACGGCACTGATACCGACCTTGATCGCCACATCAAACTGGTAGGCGTTCTGCAGCAACAGCGGCAGCAACAGGCAGATCAACACCAGCGCCAGCAGGCCGCCATAACGGGGCGTCTTCAACAGATGCTTTATATGGCTCATCACACACGCTCCGTGCCGCGCAGGCCAAACAGGCCACTGGGCATAAAGAACAGGATCGCCAGGATGATCACGAAGGGCACCGCATCCTTGTAGTCGGAGGAGATATAGCCCGCCGCCATCGCTTCGGCGATCCCCAGGATCAGGCCACCGGCGATCGCACCGGCCCCACTGCCCAGGCCACCCAGTACCGCCGCCACAAAGCCCTTAAGGCCGAGCATAATGCCGACGTCATAGGAGGTCAGGGTGATCGGGGCCACCAGGATACCGGCGATCGCCCCCAGCATGGCGGAGAGGCCGAAACTGATCAGCAGGATAAAACCGGTGTTGATCCCCATCAGCTTGGCTGCATCCGGGTTATGGGAGGTCGCCAGGATCGCCTTACCCAGCAGGGTCTTGTTAAAGAACCAGCTCAGCGCCACCACGATCACCAGAGTGATCCCCAACACCCAGAGGCTCTGGGGCAGAATAGTGGCACCGCCGATAGTGATCGGCTCATCGCCGCTGAAGGCTGGCAGGGCATGGAACTCCTTGCCCCACACCAGCTGCACCAGGCCGCGCAGGAAGATAGACGCGCCGATGGTGATAATGATGATGGTCACCACTTCGGCATTGCGTGCCGGGGCCACGGCAAACTTCTGCAGCGCCAGCCCGGCCACGGCCGTGACCGCCACCGCCGCCAGGATCGCCACCGGCATCGGCAGGCCCGTGCCCACCAGTGCCACGGTACACATACCGCCGATCATCAGAAACTCGCCCTGGGCGAAGTTAATGACGTGGCTGGCGTTGTAGATAATTGAGAATCCCAGCCCCACCAGCGCATAGATGGCGCCGATAGTGATGCCGGTAAAGAGATATTGCAGGAATTCGGCAGACATGGAGCATCCTCCCTGAGGCAGTCAGCAGCGCCCCAAGTGTCTCGATCGATAGATAGCAAACGGAAAAAACGGGGAGCAGCCGCGCCCCTCCCCTACAGCCCTATGACCTTAGTTCACCATCTGCCAGCTGCCGTTACGGATCTCCAGCATGCGGAAGGCAGTCAGATCCAGTCCCAGGTGGTCCTTCTCTGACATATTCACTTCACCGGCAGTGCCCATATAACCGCGGGTCTGCTCCAGCGCCGCGCGCACCGCTTCCTTATCCGTGGACCCTGCCTGCTTCATGGCATTCACCACCAGCATCAGGCCATCCAGCGCATGGCCACCAAAGCTGGATACCGGGCTGTTATATCTGGCTTCATACTTCTGCTTGTACGCCATGATCACCGGTTTCTGGGCATCGCCCTCCGGTAACTGCTCCGCCAGCAACAGCGCCGAGGCGGGCAGTTTCACCCCTTCCGCCGCATCACCGGCCAACTCGATATATTTCTTCGAGGCCACACCGTGAGACTGGAACAGCGGCACCTGAATCCCCAGCTGCTTATAGTTTTTGGTGACGATCGCCGGTCCCTGACCAAAGCCGAAATTCAGCACCGCCTGCACCCCGGCCGTGTTCTTGATCTTGGTGAGCTGGGCAGTCATATCGGTATCCTTAGGCCCGTAGGTCTCGCTGCTGAGGATCTTGATGCCGTACTCACCGGCCACCTCTTTCGACTGTTTGAGGCCGGACTTACCAAAGCCGCCGGTGCCGGAGATCATGGCGATCTGGCTAATACCGTTCTGCTTCATATGGGCGAAGATCTTACCCGCCGCCATACGGTCGGTATGGGGCGTCTTGAACACCCAGCGCTTCACCGGGTCAACAATGGAGACGGCCCCGGCCAGGGAAACAAACGGCATGCCGGAACGCTCCATCAGCGGAATGACTGCCAGGGTTTCACCGGAAGCACTGCCGCCAACAATCACATCCACCTCGTCGGAATCGATCAGGCGCTTGACGAAGGTTCGCGCCTTGCCTGCACTGCCCTGGGAATCGTAGTGCACCAGCTCCAGCTGACGCCCCAGCACGCCGCCTTCGGCGTTGATCTCTTCGATGGTCATCTGCAGGGTTTTCAGCTCCGGGTCGCCGAGGAAAGAGGCGGGGCCGGTGACGGCGAGGAATGATCCGATCTTGATGTTATCAGCAGCCCAGGCACTGGGGGACAGCGCAACCAGTGACAGGGTTAAGCTACCGATGATTTGGCTCCATGGTTTCATGCGTTCGTTTCCTTTTATTTTTATATGAGTCGCGAACGGGCCGACTTCCGGTCCCTGCTAACAGCTTCCTTAACAGCCTCTGCATCGGGGCAGTGACTGTAACAGGCGCCAGGCAGTTTCCTAAATGCCGGCTCCATATCTGTATGGGTAATCCGGTCATGCGGGCGCTTATCAACGTTACCTGCCGATAACGTGATACAAAATAAACGCTGCAACAAAACTTAAAGTGTCACATAAAGACTGTCAATCCGCTTTTCGCCAATAAATACAAAATCACACTATGCGTAATTTGCCTGTATTCAGGCGGCGCTATAGAATCCCCGGGGCCGGAGGTCACGGCCAGAAACCATTACAGAAACAGAAGCACAATGCCCGAATTCAGTTCACTCGACAGCCTGATCGAAACCTTCCGCAACCGCCGCCCGATCCGCGCCGGTTCTCTGATCATTTCGATATACGGCGATGCGATCGCACCGCGCGGTGGCACGGTCTGGCTGGGCAGTCTGATCCGCCTGGTCGAGCCGCTCGGCCTCAACCAGCGTCTGGTGCGTACCTCGGTGTTTCGCCTCGCCAAGGAAAACTGGCTGGCAGCGGAACAGGTTGGACGGCGCAGCTACTACAGCCTGACCGGCTCCGGCCGACGCCGCTTCGAGAAGGCCTTTAAGCGGATCTATGCCGCCCAGAGCCCGGAATGGGATGGCCGCTGGACCATGGCCCTGCTGAACCAGCTCACCCCGGAGCAGCGCCAGGAACTGAAACAGGAACTGGAGTGGCAGGGCTTTGGCAGCCTGGCCCCGACCGTGATGCTGCACCCACAGATCAGCCGCGCCGAGCTGCAGGGCATCCTGCAGGAGTTCGACTATATGGACAATGTAGTTGTGCTCGATACGCTGGGCGAAGAGGCTTCCGCCAGCCGGGCGATGCGGCTTCAAACCCGCGAGTCCTGGAACCTGGAAAAACTGGCCGACAGCTACCAGCACTTCCTCTGCCAGTTCCGACCGGTGTGGCAGGAGCTGAGCGAGAACGGCCTGCCCGATCCGGAACAATGCTTCCAGATCCGTATCCTGCTGATCCATGAATACCGCCGCATCCTGCTGCGCGACCCCAACCTGCCGGACGAGTTACTGCCAGGAGACTGGGCCGGCAACGCCGCCCGCCAGCTCTGCAGCAACATCTACCGCAAGGTATGGCAGGACGCAGAAACCTACCTCGACCAGATGCTGGAAACCGCCGAAGGCCCGCTACCACCAGCCAATACCAGCTTCTACAAACGCTACGGCGGCCTGCGCTAGGAAACAGGCATTGTTGAGTTGTGTCGCTGCGCGCCGCAATCCAACCTACAAAGCATCTTTCCAAGGTTGGGATAAGGCACGCAACCCAACATCAGACGTGACATCGCTGCGCTAACCAAAGGCCGACGACCGCCCTACACGATTCCTGAAAATACTTATTACGTAATTTTCTGTATCTCGTAGCAAAAAGCTGTGCGGCCGAATTCACCTCCCTATCGCCCCCGAAGACAACCCTGCAATAAAAACAACGGGTTAAAGCACTATCCAGCCACCTTTCCGGCCCCTCCCCACTGCCAGTTTCAGCAAACCCTTCCGGCCACCCCCTCTGCGCTTCGGTTCTGACCAGTCCCGGGAAAAATTCCATAAGCTGTTGTTTTTCAGGTGATAAATAACGATCTGGAGAAATATTCACGCCCAAACAAAAGCGATACACAATCACATATCTATAATTGACTTTATGGATCACTTTGTTTTTTACTGGGCCTGCGCTGCGGTCGCGACCGGCTAAGGATCTGCTCAGGCAACCGGCCACTGTCACCCGGCGCAGTTTTACCGGTTTCCTTCTGCAGCCACCCGAAGCGAACCCGGCGTAATAAAAATAACAAGTACGGAAACTGAATATGGCTACCCCCGAATACCTCAGGGTCACTGCACCCGAATCCGGCGTATTGACGATCGAGCTCTACCGCCCGGACAGCCTCAATGCCCTCAACACCCAGATGCTTGAGGAACTTTCAGCACAACTCCAGCGTGCCCAGCGGGATGATGCCGTGGGCGCCATCGTCCTCACCGGGTCAGAGCGTGCCTTTGCCGCCGGAGCTGATATCCGCGAGATGGCAGCGCTGGATACCGTGGGCGTGCTGAAGGATGCCCGCGTGGGCTACTGGCAGCAGATCAGCGCCTGCCGCAAGCCGCTGGTGGCGGCGGTCAACGGTTTCGCTTTAGGCGGTGGCTGCGAGCTGGCGATGCAGGCCGACATCATCATCGCCGGGGAAAACGCCCGCTTCGGCCAGCCGGAGATCAAGCTGGGAATCATGCCCGGCGCAGGTGGCACCCAACGCCTGCTGCGCGCCGTCGGCAAGTCACTGGCGATGCAGATGGTGCTGACCGGTGAGCCGATCAACGCCGAACAGGCTCAGGCCGCCGGACTGATCTCCGAGATCACCCCGCCGGAATTCACCCTGGAGCGCGCCCAGAGTATCGCCCGGCAGATCGCCGCCCATGCCCCGCTGGCAGTGGCCCTGGCCAAAGAGGCGGTGCTGAAGGCGGAAGATACCGATCTGGCTTCAGGCCTGCTGTATGAGCGCAAAGCCTTCACCCTGCTGGCGGCCACCGAAGACCGCAATGAGGGGATCAACGCCTTCCTGGAAAAACGCCAACCCCACTTCAAAGGACGATAAGACAATGAACCTCAACACCCTGTCCCTCACCGTTGAACATGGGGTCGCGCAGCTGACGCTGGACCGGCCGGATCGCCTCAACAGCTTTAATGACGAAATGCACAACGAGCTGCGCCAGGCACTGAAGATGATCAAGCGCGACAGTGAGATTCGCTGCCTGCTGCTCACCGGCAACGGCCGGGGCTTTTGTGCCGGTCAGGACCTGGGCGACCGCAATGTGACGCCCGGCAGCGAAGCACCGGATCTGGGCGCCTCAATCGAGAACAACTACAACCCGCTGATCCGTACCCTACGTACCCTGCCGTTTCCGGTGGTCTGTGCCGTCAACGGTGTCGCCGCCGGTGCCGGGGCTAATATTGCGCTGGCCTGTGACATCGTACTGGCCGCCCGCTCAGCCAGCTTTATACAGGCATTTAGCAAGATCGGCCTGATCCCCGATTCCGGTGGTACCTGGCTGCTGCCCCGGCTGATCGGCGATGCCCGCGCCCGCGCCCTGATGATGCTGGGTGAGAAACTGCCCGCCGAACAGGCGGAAGCCTGGGGGATGATCTGGCGCTGCGTCGATGACGAAGCCCTGATGGATGAAGCCCTAACCCTGGCCCGCCAGCTGGCAAGCCAGCCGACCCGGGGCTTTGAGCTGACCCGGCGCGCCCTGGCCGCCAGCAGCACCAACACCCTGGATCAGCAGCTCGATCTGGAACGCGACCTGCAGCGTCTGGCCGGGCGCAGTGAGGATTACCGCGAAGGTGTCGCCGCCTTTATGGAAAAGCGCAGCCCCCAGTTCAAAGGCAAATAAGCGGTCACAGGTAGATAACATGGGCAATACAACCACACAGCCACTGACAACCAGCAGCCCGGTCGCAGTGATCGGTGCCGGAACCATGGGCGCAGGCATCGCCCAGGTGGCGGCCAACGCCGGACACCCGGTGATGCTGTTCGACCAGAACCCGGCGGCCGTCGATAAAGGGATCGAAGGAATCACCGCTGGTCTGGCCCGACAGGTAGAGCGCGGCAAGCTGAGCGAGCAACAGAAAGAGACCCTGCTGCAGCGTATCAAGCCGGTCACTCATCTTGGCGACCTGGCCGACTGTAAGCTGGTGATCGAAGCAATCATCGAAGACCTGACCATCAAACGCAGCTTGCTAACCAAGCTGGAAAGCCTCTGCAGCGATGACTGCATCCTCGCCAGCAACACCTCCTCCATCTCCATTACCGCACTGGCAGCTGAGATGCGCCTGCCGGGACGCCTGCTGGGGATGCACTTTTTCAATCCGGCGCCGGTGATGAAACTGGTGGAAGTGGTGTCCGGACTGGCAACAGACCCCGGTGTGGCTGAAACGATCTATGCCACCGCCACCGCCTGGGGTAAACAGGCAGTGCATGCGCGCTCGACTCCCGGCTTTATCGTCAACCGGGTCGCCCGCCCCTTCTATGCCGAAGCCCTGCGGCTGCTTGAAGAGGGTGCCGCCGATGTCGCGACGCTGGATAGCCTGATCAAGGGTGCCGGCGGTTTCCGAATGGGGCCGTTCGAACTGATGGACCTGATCGGCCAGGACGTGAACTACGCCGTCACCTGCTCGGTATTCGATGCCTACTATCAGGACCCGCGCTTTCGCCCGTCACTGATTCAGAAGGCGCTGGTCGAAAGCGGCCGGCTGGGGCGTAAAACGGGACAAGGCTTCTATGACTACAGCCAGGACCTGAAACCTGCAATGGCTGCACTGTCCCATCAAGCGGCACCCAGGGAGATCAGCGTCTATGGCGACCTTGGTATCGCCGAGCCTTTGTTGCAACGCGCCGCCGACGCCGGTATCCAGGTCTATCGCCATAACCAGAGCACCTCTGAGAGTGCGGGCTTTATCGAGATCGGTGGCACCCGGCTTTACCTGACGGATGGCCGCTTTGCCAGCGAACGCGCCGCCCGGACCGGCCACACCGATCTGGCCCTGTTCGACCTGGCCCTCGACTACGCCAGCTGTGACCGCCTGGCACTCAGCTTCGCCGATCAGTGCCGTGAAACAGCGTGCCAGCAAGTGATCAGCCTGTTAAGCGCGCTGGGGATCAGCGTCCATATCGTCGATGACATCCCAGGCCTGGTGGTACTGCGCACCGTGGCGATGCTGGCCAATGAAGCCTGCGATGCAGTGAACCAGGGCGTGTGCTCAGTCGCCGATGCCGACCGTGCCATGGTTGCGGGCCTCAACTATCCACAAGGCCCCCTCGCCTGGGCGGATCAGATCGGCATTGAGCGCGTTTTCGATTGTCTGAACAACCTGCAGCAGAGCTATGGCGAGGATCGCTACCGTCCCTCTGCGCTGCTGCGCCGAATGAAATTCAGCGGGAGAACCTTCCATGGATGAATTGAACAGCCTGTTAAGCGATCCGCAAAAGGTCGCCGAGCGCTGTGCTGAGGAGATGTACCGACAGGACCCGGCCTCCCAGCAGCTGGGGATGGAGATTGTCGCGATGGCACCGGGACTGGCCGAAGTACGCATGGCAATCCAGCCCTGGATGCTGAACGGCCACCAGACCTGCCACGGCGGCATGATCTTTTCACTGGCCGACAGCGCCTTCGCCTTTGCCTGTAACAGCGAGAACCATGCCACCGTCGCTGCGGGCTGCACCATCGACTACATTCAGCCCGGCCGGGGTAGCGACATCCTGATCGCCCGGGCCAGCAAGACCCAGCAGCGTGGCCGCACCGGTATCTACGATGTGCGGGTGGAAAACCAGCAGGGCGAGCTGATCGCGCTGTTTCGCGGCCGCTCCCACCGTATCGCCGGTAGCGTGATACCCGGCACCCAACCTCCGGCAAAAGGTGAAACCCGATGACCGATGCGTATATCTGCGATGCCATCCGTACCCCCATTGGTCGCTACGGCGGCGCTCTCTCCGGCCTGCGTACCGATGACCTGGGCGCGCTGCCGATCCGCGCCCTGATAGAACGCAACCCCGATGTGGACTGGCAACAGGTCGACGACCTGATCTACGGCTGCGCCAACCAGGCCGGCGAAGACAATCGCAATGTGGCGCGGATGTCCGCCCTGCTGGCGGGCCTGCCGGTCAGCGTCCCCGGCACCACCATTAACCGCCTCTGCGGCTCCGGTATGGATGCGGTCGGCAGCGCTGCCCGGGCGATCCGTTGCGGTGAGGCCGAACTGATGATTGCCGGTGGTGTGGAATCGATGTCCCGCGCCCCGCTGGTAATGCCCAAGGCCACCAGCGCCTTCTCGCGCCAGGCGGAGATCTTCGATACCACTATCGGCTGGCGCTTTGTTAACCCACGGATGCAGGCGGAATACGGCATCGACTCAATGCCGGAAACCGCAGAAAACGTCGCGGCGGAGTTCGGCGTTAACCGCCAGGATCAGGACCTCTTTGCCCTGCGCAGTCAGCAGCGCGCCGCCGAGGCCCAGGCCAGTGGCCGCTTTGAAGCCGAGATAGTCGCCGTGACTGTCGCCCAGAAGCGAAAACCCGACTTAGTCATCAGCAAAGATGAGCATCCCAGGGCCGATACCACCCTGGAACAGCTGGCGAAGCTGAAGACCCCATTCCGCCAGGACGGCACAGTCACCGCGGGCAATGCCTCTGGCGTCAATGACGGTGCCTGCGCCCTGTTGCTGGCCAGTGCCGAAGGCATCAAGCGCCACGGTCTGGTGCCCCGCGCCCGGGTACTGGGCATGAGTTGCGCCGGGGTCGAACCACGTATTATGGGCTTCGGCCCGGCCCCGGCTACCCGCAAGGTACTGCAACAGACCGGACTGGCATTGGACGCCATGGATGTGATCGAGCTGAATGAGGCGTTCGCCGCCCAGGCACTGGCGGTGACCCGCCATCTGGGGCTGGCCGATGACGACCCACGGGTTAACCCCAACGGCGGCGCTATCGCCCTGGGCCACCCGCTGGGCATGAGCGGTGCCCGGCTGATCACGACGGCCCTGCACCAGCTGGAACAGATTCAGGGCCGCTACGCCCTCTGCACCATGTGTATCGGCGTCGGCCAGGGGATCGCAGTGGTGATCGAACGGGTGAATGATTCTCGACTAAAGTAGTTTGCAGCTACCCGGCCAACACAGCAGGCTAAGCACTATCAGGATGATCGGGCGTCCATTAATGGACGCCCGCCAGAATAAAAATAAATACAGGCAGACATCATGAACATGTTGAACACGCAACAGGATTGCAGCGACAAGGATGTTGAGGATATCGAGTCGGTCAGCGTCGACCGGCTGCGGGCGATACAGCTGGAGCGGATGCACAACAGCCTGCGTCACGCCTATAACAATGTACCCCACTACAAGGCCAGCTTCGATGAAGCCGGGGTCCACCCCGAAGAGCTGACCAGCCTGGATGACCTGGCGAAGTTTCCCTTTACCGTCAAACAGGATCTGCGCGACAACTACCCCTTCGGCATGTTTGCCGTGCCCCAGAAGGAAGTGGTGCGGATTCATGCCTCCAGCGGCACCACCGGCCAGCCGACGGTGGTGGGCTATACCCACAACGATATTGAGATGTGGGCCGATGTGGTGGCGCGCTCAATCCGTGCCGCCGGTGGCCACAGCGGTGACAAAATCCATATCGCCTACGGTTATGGTCTCTTTACCGGCGGCCTGGGTGCCCACTATGGCGCCGAAAAGCTGGGCTGTACCGTGATTCCGATGTCCGGCGGCCAGACCGAGAAACAGGTACAACTGATCCGCGATTTCGATCCCGACATTATCATGGTCACCCCCTCCTATATGCTTAACCTTGCCGACGAGATGGACCGGCAGGGACTGGACCCGAAAAAACTGGCCCTGCGCGCCGGTATCTTCGGCGCCGAACCCTGGACCGGCACCATGCGCGAGGAGCTGGAGAACCGCCTCGGCATTGAGGCGCTGGATATCTACGGTCTCTCCGAAGTCATCGGCCCCGGCGTCGGCATGGAGTGTATCGAAACCAAAGACGGCCCCACGATCTGGGAGGACCTGTTCTACCCGGAGATTATCGATCCTATGACCGGCAAAGTACTGCCCGATGGCGAGTATGGCGAGCTGGTCTTTACCTCCCTCACCAAGGAGGCGCTGCCGATCATCCGTTACCGCACCCGTGACCTGACCCGGCTGCTGCCCGGCACCGCCCGGCCGATGCGCCGGATCGACCGCATCACCGGCCGCAGTGACGATATGCTGATACTGCGCGGGGTCAACGTCTTTCCGACCCAGATTGAGGAGCAGATCCTCAGGGTTCGCCAGATGTCGCCCCACTATGAGCTGCACCTCTACCGGGAGGGGCACCTTGACCGGATGGACGTACTGGTCGAACTGCGGCCCGAGTGCCTCGACTGCAGCGACTTCAGCGAGGCCCGCCAGGCCGAGCTGGCGCGGGAGCTGAGCCACCATATCAAGTCTGTAGTCGGTATCTCCACCCAGGTGAGGATCGCCGAACCCGGCAGCCTGGCCCGCTCAGAAGGTAAGGCGGCACGGGTGAAGGACATGCGGCCTAAGGGCTAAACCAAGAAGCAACCGGCGCAGGGCCCTGCCCCTGCGCCAAACGACAGGTGTTAAAGAGGTAAGCCACTGCTGTAGGGCCGTCCCACGCCCCAAAAGCGATACACAAACACAAACACAATAGAATATAACGTATCTCTTTTACTAAACTAAATGATAATGAGTGTGTGATCCTGAACACCACAGATGCTGTAAAAACAGAGATTCCAGGCAGAAAAAGCATCTAACAGACAGGACACCGTTACTTAGCCTAAGTCTTTGAAACGGTTACACGCACCGGGCAACAACTAATGCGGAGAGTCCAGGCTATGACCCCCGAAGAACAGAACTTCATGCGCAAGATCGAAACGGAAGAGAAGATCGAACCCAAGGACTGGATGCCGGAGGCGTATCGCAAGAACCTGATCCGTCAGATCTCCCAGCACGCCCACTCCGAGGTGATCGGCACCCAGCCGGAGGGCAACTGGATCACCCGCGCACCCTCGCTGCGCCGTAAGGCAGTATTGCTGGCCAAGGTACAGGACGAGGCCGGCCACGGCCTCTACCTCTACAGCGCCACCGAAACCCTCGGCATCAGCCGCGATGAGATGATCGCCGCGCTGCAGGATGGCAGTGCCAAGTATGCCTCGATCTTCAACTACCCGGCCCAGACCTGGGGCGATGTCGGTGCCATCGGCTGGCTGGTTGACGGTGCCGCCATCGTCAACCAGGTCTCGCTGCAGCGCACCTCCTATGGCCCTTACGCCCGCGCCATGATCCGTATCTGTAAGGAAGAGAGTTTCCACCAGCGTCAGGGCTACGAGCTGATGCTGGAGCTGTGCCGCGGCACCCCGGAGCAGAAGGCGATGGCACAGGACTCGCTCAACCGCTTCTACTGGCCCGCCCTGATGATGTTCGGCCCCCATGACAGCGAATCGGCCCACAGCGCCCGTTCGATGCAATGGAAGATCAAACGTGAGAGCAACGACGACCTGCGACAGAAATTTATCGACCAGACCGTGAAGCAGATCGAGTTCCTCGGCCTGGAGCATCCGGATAAGGCGATCTGCTGGAATGAAGCGCGTGGCCACTACGACAGCGGCGAGATCGACTGGGATGAGTTCTACGCCGTGATCAACGGTAACGGCCACTGCAACCGCCAGCGCCTGCAGCACCATATCAAGGTGCATGAGGAAGGCAGCTGGGTACGCGAAGCCCTGGCCGCCTACAACGAAAAGCAAAAAGCCCGCAAACAGCAGGCAGAAGCCAATAAAAGCAATCAGAACGTCGCTTAGGAGAGCATCCCCATGACGACCGAAAACCTGGAACTGTTCGAAGTCTTTATCCGCTCCAAGCGCGGGCTGGACCATAAACATGTCGGCAGCCTGCATGCCGAAGACCCGGCCCAGGCGCTGGAATACGCCCGCGACTGTTATACCCGGCGCAGCGAAGGCGTCAGCATCTGGGTGGTGCGCTCGGCGGATATCGTCGCCTCTCAGGAGGACGATGCGGAGAGTTTCTACGACCCGTCTGATGACAAGCCCTATCGCCACGCCACCTATTACCAGTTACCGGACCCGGTCAATAACATGTGACGCCCTGCAGCCCAGGTCGAAGCAAACGGACAGCACTGAAATGTTGTGAACTGCAGCGAACAGAGTCGAGAAAGATGATGAGCGAACAACAACTACAACAAGCCACCTTCGAGTACACCCTGCGCCTGGGCGACGATGCCCTGGTACTGGGTCACCGCATCTCCGAATGGGTCCGCAACGGCCCCTTCCTCGAAGAGGATATCGCCTATGGCAATGTGGCCCTGGACTATATCGGCCGCGCCCGGATGTTTTACGGCTATGCCGCCGAGCTGGCCGACGATGGCCGCACTGAAGACAGCTTTGCCTATACCCGCAGCGAGCGTGAATTCAGCAACCTGCTGATCAATGAACTTCCACGGGGCGACTTCGCCTACTCCCAGGTACGGCAGCTGCTGGTCGACATCTATGCCAACCTGTTCCTGACCCGGCTTCTACAGTCGAAAGACGCCACCCTCGCAGCCATTGCCGCCAAGGCCATCAAGGAGAGCCGCTATCACCTGCGCCGCAGCCGTGAATGGGTGATCCGCCTCGGTGACGGCACCGAAGAGAGCCAGCATCGCTGCCAGCTGGCGCTGGACGATATCTGGGGCTACAGCCACGAGATGTTCGAGATGGATGCGCTGGAGCAACAACTGGCCGATGCCGGTATCGGCGTCGATGTCAGCAGCCTGCGCGATGACTGGCTGGTGCAGATCAGAGAGATCCTGGCAGAAGCCACCCTGCAGCTCCCGGCCGATGACTGGAAGGTGAGCGGCGGCCGCGATGGCTACCACACCGAGTTTCTCGGCCATCTGCTGACCGAGCTGCAGATCGTGCACCGCTCCTATCCCGGCTGCCAGTGGTGAGTGCTATGCAACGAATCCCCCTGATCAGCCAGGAACAGCAGCAGCGAATCGCGCTGCGCAATCAGCCCGATACCACGCGACTGTGGCAGATACTGGATGCGGTCAAAGATCCGGAGATCCCGGCCCTGTCGATCTGGGACCTGGGTGTGCTGCAGGATATAGAAGTCAGCAATGACGGGGTACTGGTAATCATCACCCCTACCTACTCAGGCTGCCCGGCTATGGACACCATCGCCGACGATATCCGTGCCGCGCTGGCTGCGGCCGCGATCAGCCCGGTGCGGGTGCGTACCCGCCTGGCCCCGGCCTGGACCACCGACTGGCTCTCCGCCAAGGGCCGCGAGCAGCTGCGCAGCTATGGCATCGCGCCGCCAGAACAGTCCGGCGCAGATGAACTGACACCGGATAGTGGTATCAGTTGCCCCCATTGCGGCTCGGTACAGACCCGGCGCATCAGTGAGTTCGGTTCCACCGCCTGCAAAGCCCTGTTTCGCTGCAACGACTGCAGTGAACCCTTCGATTACTTTAAAAAGATATAGGTGCCGCGATGTCAGATACCCAATTCTACGACCTGACCATCACCGACGTGCAGCCGGAAACCGACGCCGCCATCTGCGTCACCTTTGCTGTGCCGGAACAACTGCAGCAGAAGTTTCACTTTACCCAGGGCCAGTTCCTCACCCTGAAAGCCGAAGTCGACGGCGAAGAGGTGCGCCGCTCCTACTCCATCTGCTCCGGCGTACAGGAAAACAGCCTTAAGGTCGGAATTAAGCGGGTCAAGGATGGCCGTTTCTCCAACCATGCCAACGACCACTTCAGGCCCGGCACCCAGGTGTCGGTGATGCCACCCCAGGGCAACTTTTACTCCCGCCTCGATGCCGACAACGCCAAGCACTATATGTGTATCGCTGCCGGTTCGGGGATCACCCCGATCCTGTCGATCATCAAGACCGTGCTGTATACCGAACCCCAGAGCCGGGTCACCCTGATCTACGGCAACCAGCGCAGCAACTCGGTGATGTTTAAGGATGACCTGAGCTTCATCAAGAACCGCTATATGGAACGCTTCCAGTGGATCAACATCATGGACCACGAAGACCAGGGGGCCGACCTGCTCAACGGCCGGATCGACAACCGCAAGGGCTACGCCCTGCAGAAGAGCGGACTGATCGATATCCGCACCACCGATGAAGCCTTTATCTGCGGCCCTGAAGCGATGATGGCCGAGGTATCGCGCGGCTTCCGCATGGAAGGCCTCAAGGACGAACAGATCCACTACGAGCTGTTCGCCAACTCCGCCAGCGATGCCCAGGCCCGACTGGATAAAGCCCAGCAGCGGGTCGAGACCTTCGGCGAGGAAAAAACCAGCCAGGTCACAGTAGTGGCCGATGGCCGCGCCATCCAGTTCGACCTTGCCACCGTGGGCCAGAACATCCTCGATGCCGGTATCGATGAGGGGATGGAACTGCCCTACTCCTGCAAGGCCGGGGTCTGCTCCACCTGCAAATGCAAGCTGGTGAAGGGTCGGGTGGATATGGATATCACCCACGGCCTGGAACAACACGAAATCGACGCCGGATACATCCTCAGCTGCCAGGCCCACCCCCTCACGGATGAGGTTGTCGTGGACTACGACCAGCGTTAAGCACAACAAAAACCGGCCACAAAACTCAAACGTAGGTTGGGTTACGGAGCGCAGCGACAACCCAACAAAAACCGGCAACTGGCCCGGACAGCAGGCCCTGACGAATACCCTGGCCGGGCGTTGGCACATAACACCAACGCCCGGCCACAAGTAAAGGAATCAACATGAAGTTACAGAGCTATATCAACGGCCACTGGGTCGAGGGAAAGGACGACGGCGTCACCGTCTATAACGCGGTGAATGGCGCAACGATCGGCCAGGTCAGCAGCAGCGGCATCGACTTTGGCGATGCCGTGGCCTACGCCCGCCAGACCGGCGGCCCGGCATTGCGCCAGCTGACCTTCCATGAGCGCGCTAACCGCCTTAAGGCACTGGCCAAACACCTGATGGAGAAGAAGGAAGAGTTCTACCGCATCTCCGCCTGGACCGGCGCCACCCGTGGCGACAGCTGGATCGATATCGAGGGCGGTATCGCCACCCTCTTCACCTACTCCGGCCTGGTACGGCGCGAGCTGCCCAATGAAACCTTCCTGGTCGAAGACGACGCCCAGCGTCTCTCCGCCGAGGGCAGCTTTATTGGTCGCCATATCCTGGTGCCACGCGAAGGGGTCGCGGTGCATATCAACGCCTTCAACTTTCCCTGCTGGGGAATGCTGGAGAAGGTTGCCCCCAGCCTCGCCGCCGGGATGCCGGTGATCGTCAAACCCGCCACCGCCTCCTGCTACCTGGCCGAAGCGATGGTGAAAGAGATTATTGCCTCGAAGATCTTCCCGGAGGGTGCCATCCAGCTGATCTGCGGCAGCACCGGCGACCTGCTCGACCGCCTCGATGAACAGGATGTGGTGACCTTTACCGGCTCTGCCGCCACCGGCCAGACTCTGCGCACCCACCCCAATATCGTGCGCCACTCAATCCCCTTCACCATGGAAGCGGACTCCCTCAACTGCAGCATCCTCGGTGCCGGTGTGGAGCCGGGTTCAGCCGAGTTCGACCTCTATATCAAAGAGGTTGCCCGCGAGATGACAGTGAAGGCGGGCCAGAAATGTACCGCTATCCGCCGAGCCATCGTGCCGCGCCAGCGCACCGAGGCGGTATCCGAAGCGCTCAGCGCCCGCTTAGCCAAAACCGTACTGGGTGACCCTGCCGTTGAGGGTGTAAGAATGGGGCCGCTGGTTGGCCGCGATCAGATGGCCGATGTCTGGCGCAAGCTCGACCAGCTGCAACAGGGCAGCGAATTGGTGCATGGCGGCCAGCAGAACTTTGACGTGCGGGGCGGCGATGCCGGCAAGGGCGCTTACTTCCCGGCCACTCTGCTCTACTGCGACCGCCCACTGGAAACCGAAACACCCCACGCAGTCGAACCCTTCGGCCCGGTATCGACGCTGATGGCCTATGACGATATCGAACAGGCGATCGCCATCGCCCGCATGGGACGCGGCAGTCTGGTCGGCTCACTGGTCACCGCTGACAATCTGGAAGCACGCAAAGTGGTACTGGGCAGCGCCGCCTACCATGGTCGCCTGCTGGTACTGAATGGCGACTGCGCCAAGGAATCCACCGGCCACGGCTCACCACTGCCGACATTGGTGCATGGCGGCCCGGGTCGCGCCGGTGGCGGCGAAGAACTGGGTGGCCTGCGGGCGGTAAAACACTATATGCAGCGCACCGCCATTCAGGGCCACCCGACCACCCTGACCGCTATCACCTCAGAGTTTAACCCCGGCTCGGAACAGATCCGCAAGGACGTGCATCCGTTCCGCAAATACTTCGAAGACCTGGAGATCGGCGAAACCCTGATCAGCCACCGCCGCACCGTTACCGAAGCGGATATCGTCAACTTCGGCTGCATCTCCGGCGACCACTTCTATGCCCACTTCGATGAGATGGCGGCAAAAGACTCCCTGTTCGGCAAGCGCGTCGCCCACGGCTATTTCGTCATCTCAGCCGCCGCAGGAATGTTTGTCGAACCCAGCCCCGGCCCGGTACTGGCTAACTACGGCATGGAGAACCTGCGCTTTGTCGAACCGGTCGGCATCGGCGACACCATCCAGGTGCGCCTGACCTGCAAACGTAAGATCCGCAAAGACCGCCGCCCCGAAGAGCAGCACAGCACCGGCGTCGTGGTCTGGGACGTGGAAGTCACTAATCAGGAGGGCACCCCGGTGGCGATCTACGATATTCTGACGCTGGTGGAAAGGCGCGAGAAATAGCAGGGGCCGGGAGCTGGGAACAAGGGGATTAGCGCTCCAGTCCGGTCGCTAAAGCCCCTTCGTTTACCAGGCAAAGCAGTAGCATGATGCAAGGCTCAGGCCTGCCACCGCGCCAGATTTAGACCAATAAAATCTTTAACCGACAGTGGTGCCTGGCCTGTAATGGCTTCTACATTGGCAGTAACACGATCTTCCGAACCCTGTGAGATCGCCACATCCATTGACGCCAGGCCAGCGGCATAATCATCCGGCAGGCCATTGTTGCGAAAACGCTCAGCCATCTGTTCCGCCGTCAGGCGCTTATGCTCGATAACAGCTCCCAGTTGTTCAGAGAGCTCTGCAGCAACCTCATCGTAGGAGAGCGCCTGCGGACCGGTCAGGATATAGTCTTTGTTCTCTATTGCCTGAGCCGTTAGCAACGTCGCCGCGCAATTCGCGATATCTTCCGCAGCGATCCAGCCCATACGTCCATTTTCGGTGGCAGAAAAGATACTGAATTCGTCCCGGATCGGACTGCAGTGCTGTCCCTCAGAAAGGTTCTGCATAAACCAGGAAGGACGTAGCACAGCCCACTGCGGGGCATGGGCTCGCAGCCAGGCATGTACCGCCCCCATCATCGGGCCGCCCTCCTCCAGAGAGGACGCGCTTAATAGCACAAAGCGCTGAACACCGGCCTTCAGCGCCGCCTCCAGGCCGGGCTGCATGACCCCCAGAGAATCAAAATCATCGGTTGGCGCTACCAGATAGACCGCATCAATACCGGCGAATGCGGCTGCAAAGCACCCTGGATCTCTCCAGTTAAACAGCACCTGATCCGCTTCCGCAGGGGACCGCGTGGCAATCGCGGGCCGCAGACCCTTACCCCGCAGTAAACCAGCTACACGACTGCCCGTCTTGCCTGTGCCACCCGTTACAAGAATCCGATTACTCATCGATAAACTCCTCAAAAGTAGTTTTCAGGCACTCTATACCTCCCGCCGCATCCAACAGGATCAGCGGATTCCAGTAGTCCCGATACTGCGCAATGCGGCCGTTCTTCAGCCGAATAACAGCGATATAGTTCTGGTCATAGCGGACACCCGTTTCTCGGCCGCTGGCCTTACAGGAAAACTCGATGATAAAGGTCTCCCCATCGGTCGAGGGGTGAGTAACGGAGCTGCCGAATGATTCAAAGGCAATCAGGTTACTGGCTTTCGCTAGATAGCGGGCCAGGGTATCACGACCGCGTATTTCCGTGACCGACCCCGCCGGTGAAAAAGGAAACTGAAAGACGATATCGTCGGCACACATCGCTATGAAGTCATCGCCCGCCTCTGCGATAATCGCATCGCCCAGCGCCCCGCGAAGCTTGGCGCCAAAACTTTCTATTGTTTTGTTCTTAGACATAGCTAACTCCTGATTTTTGTGACTGAGTCGATCAACATCTGCAGATGTTGTCGGATATGAAATGTCCGGGCCTTCAGCTATCGCGATTGATCTGCATAACGGCCACCCCGGCAAAAACCAGCAACATGCCCAGAATGCGTTTCAGGTCCACAGACTTTTGACTAAAGCCCAGCAAACCGTAGTGGTCCAGCAGCAAGGCCATCACCATCTGCCCGGCAATAACCGAGGTGATAAAACTGGCGGCTCCCAAACGAGGGGCAACCAGCATAGTGACAATCACATAGACAACGCCGACTAAGCCGGAAAGCCAGGCCCAGGGAGGTGCCGATAGCAGCGATGCAGCCGAAGGCGCACCCGGCCGGATAACAGCAGCAAACACCGCAAGGCAGACAAATGAACCCATAAAGGAAAAAACGGTTGCCCATACCGGATGGCCGATGCTTCGGCTCAGGGTTGCATTCATTCCGGCATGAATTGGAATCAGCGTGCCACAGACAACTGCAATGGAGATTAAGGGCGTCAGAAAATATGGCATTTGGCGACTCCGGTTAGTTGCAGCGATTGCATAAAGCATGGAACAATACATCGGAACGAAACCGTTCCGTCGAAACTAAATATAAGAGGCACTACGATGAAACGCAACTGTTCCGACGAAAAAACTGTTCCTGCAAAACGCCGTCCCAGTGGCGCTGCTGTTCTACAGACCTCGGTGACCGATGCGCTTCACCGGGCACTTTTCGAGGAATGGGCTGAAACAGGTTACGCGGCATTGCGTATGGAGCGCATCGCCTCCCGCGCCGGGGTTGGCAAGGCGGCGCTGTACCGGCGCTGGAAGTCAAAACGGGAGCTGGCATTTGAAGCCGTCAACAGCTCCGCCATCGCACTGACATCGATTCCCGATACCGGCAATTTCAAAGACGATATCCGCGCAATCATGCGTCACCTGGCCGCCACCCTACGCCATCCGCTCATCCGCCGTATCCTTCCCGACCTCCATGCCGAGCGCGCGCGATCCGATGAACTCGCCGAGTTACTTGAGCAAGTGAGCAAAGAACGCCGCAACCAGGCGCTGGCGATACTACAGAGGGCCTTGCGGCGTGGTGAGCTTGATGAACAGACCGATCCGGAACTGGCACTTGATATGCTCATCGCCCCCCTCTACTGGGGCATCGTGATTCAGCGCCGCACTATGACCTACAAAGACGTTGATCAGCTGGCAGATCAAATAGCTTCAATCTGGTGTCGTTAGTAGCCGCGTAAATTTGTACCTACAGCGGTGGTAATAAACTGAGCGGCTCCCGGATGTCTGGGATATACAACGGGTATCAGGTACGACTGTCCTGCAAACGCAAGATCCGCAAAGACCGCCGCCCGGAAGAGGATCACGACACCGGCGTAGTGGTCTGGGATGTGGAAGTCACTCATCAGGAAGGCACCCTGCTGGCGATCTACGATATTCTGACTCTGGTGGAAAGGCGCGAGGAGTAACGGTGTCGTCAAACGCTGCGCCAGGGCTTCAGTCCCCGGTGCGCATTGAATCCTGAAATAGATCGGAGGCAGCCCACAAAAACCTGCGGGCTTGCCTCCCGATACCCGGCTTTACAGCTAGCTGTTGAGGGTCGCCAGCAACCGATCCCGCCCGCTATCGCTGACATAATCCAGGAATGTCTGGGCGACAACGGAAAGACTCTTGGATTTCAGATGCACCAGATACCAGGTGGGGGTTATCGGTAACTGCTGCACATCCAGCTCTGCCAGCCCGGTGCGTCCACCAAAGGTCAGGGTGTGGCTGGAGAGGATAGAAACGCCAAGCCCTGATATCACCGCATGTTTAATCGCCTCGTTACTCTCGATCGTCATCCGTACATTCAGCGCAACCTCACAGCCGGTCATATGCTGCTCGATCGCATGGCGGGTACCGGACCCGTTCTCACGCATCAGAAAAGGCTCGTTGGCAAATATCTGCAATGGGATCCTCTTCTCCCCGGCCAGCGGATGATGCTCCGGGGCGATCGCCACTAAGGGGTTTGGCAGGAAGTTATGGGCCTGAAGGGCATGATCATCGGGCGGATGACTGAATACGTACAGATCATCTTCACCGGTCTCCAGACGGTCGATAATCTGCTGACGGTTACCCACCTTAAAATCGATATCAATCGCCGGATAGAGCTTGCAGAACTCACCCAGCAAGTGGGGAATAAAGTACTTGGCGGTGGTGACCACGGCCAGTTTCAGCGTACCGGCTTTCATACCCTTAAGGTCAGACAGGGTCATATCCAGCCGCTCAAAGCTCTGTAACACCTCTCGGGCCGTCGCAACGACCGCAAGACCCGCTTCGGTAAAAACCAGCTTACGACCGACCTGATCATACAGGCGTGCATTGACGGCGCTTGCCAGCTTCTTCAACTGCATCGACACGGTCGGTTGTGTCAGATGCAATGCCTCAGCAGCGGCGGTGATGGAGCCCTGCTGGTGAACCGCCAGCAGGATCTCCAGCTGGCGCACCGTACCGATATGCGCGTGCAAACGAGATGGGTTCATAGCTATATAGACTTTTATCTATGTAAAAAATAAATAATATCGATTTTTATCTATTTATTAAACACTTCAGAATCTCCCGCAATCTGGAGATCCTCTAAAGGAGTGAAAAGAAAATGGGTAACAGAACACTGGCATTTGAAATTGCAGTCTCGCTTTGTTTGATGGCGATGGGCTGGGTACTGGTTCAGCAGGGCCTGCCGGGATATGGACTGGTTGTTGTGGCGGCGATCCTGCTGGGATTGTCCTTTGCAACCCGGCAATGGATCGCCCAGCCAGCAAAAGTTAAAGTGCTATCCGATCACCGGGGTGGCCACTAATGCAGCTCGACGTGGTGGTAGGGTTCTTCCTGCTGGGGATGGTCGCTCAACTGCTGAAGGCACCGATCCGGATGCCGAAAGGGTTGTACCAATCGCTCACCCTGTTTTTGCTGATCGCCATCGGCCTTAAGGGCGGCGTGGCGCTCAACAGCCATGCCTCTGGTGACCTGCTGATCCAGGCGGTGGCGGTTATCGCCTTTGGCCTGGCCCTGCCGCTGATCGCTTTCCCGATCCTGTATAAAATCGGCGGCCTCTCCCGTATCGATTCCGCATCGGTGGCAGCCCACTATGGATCGGTCAGCGTGGCAACCTTCGCCGTGGCCGTCGCAGTATTAGAAGCCAATCAGATCGACTACGAACCCTACTTCCCCCTCTTCGTGGCGCTGCTGGAAGTACCGGCCATCGCCGTGGGCCTCTGGCTGGCGCGCGATCGCAACCAGACCCTCGATCTTAAAAAGACCGCCCATGAGATCTTCCTTAACCAGGGCGTGCTGTTACTGGTCGGCGGGCTGCTGATCGGCTGGTGGGCCGGTGCCCGCGCCGACACAATACTGCCTTTCTTCGGCACCCTGTTTCATGGCGTGCTGGCGCTGTTCCTGCTGGAGATGGGTCGCATCGCCGCCTCCCAACTGGGTGTATTGCGCAGCTGCGGCTCATTTATCGCCAGCTTCGGTGTCCTGATGCCACTCCTCGGCGCAGCCTTGGGCGCACTGCTGGCGCAGCTGCTGGAACTATCCAGCGGCGGCGTCATCTTGCTGGCAACCCTCGGCGGCAGCGCCTCCTATATCGCAGTACCGGCAGCGATGGCCGTCGCACTGCCGAAAGCCAACCAAAGCCTGTCGATTACAGCCGCCCTCGCCATCAGCTTCCCGTTTAATATTCTGGTGGCGATTCCGCTGTACAGCGTATTGATAGGACAGGGTTACTAAGCGGGGGATTAAAACTCTGGTTAGCACCTTGTATCAAATCAGAAGGTCTCACAAGGCAATAAAAAGACCCCGGCACGAAGCTGGGGTCTTTTTATTGGTGTCGCTGGCCGGGAAGGCAGCCCGCTGGTGGTCTACCCTATTCCGGCCCAGAAGAGAGGTGGGGCTGTGGCAGGTAAATACCATCACTGTACGAACTTGCTATGAACTGGAAACCAAAACAACAGCGATGCCATATGTAAACTGAGATAAAATCACAACAACAAGAAAGCTGCCAATGACATAGTTAGGCACTACATTTTTCAGCATATACCAAGAAATTGATATCTGAGCTAGTGCTTGCACAACCGCAATACCAATAAAATGCCGCAAACTCCACAGAGTAACCTCGAGTTCCGGCATAGATGTTCTGTATGTAATAACAAAAGGGAAAATACTTAATATACAAACAGCTGAAAATATCCCCTTTTTCTTCCAGGCAGCTAAATCTTTTGACAATAGATTTTGTTTAATATTATTCAAATTTCCTCCCTGAAAATAGCATCTGCTCGCAGCCGGCGCAGCTCACCTGAACTCCTCCATGAGTTTCAATATCGCAGCCAATCCCTAGCTGCCGGAATTCACTTTAGATCAGTCAACTCCATCTGTAAGTTTTGGTGGGTGTCCTTTTTCTAACCGTTGTTTTCTAGTTGCTGCCTAGAGTCGAAGATCGAGTGGAAACCAAATCTCGCCACGTGAATACAATTCGCCCTCTTTCGACAGCACTATGCCATTTCTAAGCCATAGATATGATGAGTTGCCTTCGGACACATCGAAATCCATCGCAAATATTGGAAATCCCAGTGCCATTCGAACATTTACTCGTTTTTTTGCTTCAAACGAGATATCTAGCTGCAACTCCTGATTGAGTAAAGAAACCACTTTGATGCTCTTATACGACTCAATATTGCGCAGCCAATCCAGCAACAGCTCATCCTGAATTAACTCAAAGATGAAATACTCTTCAGTCTCTACATCACCTAAGGTGACTTGGCAAGGAACAAGGAGGTTTCGGTCATTCGACACAAACCGAAGAGTTCCTTCTACTCTATCAGCAACAAACCAACCTTTAAGCTCTTGAGAAACGCGTCGATCTTCGATCATTGAGCTAATAACGATTGACCCTTGAATATTTTGAGCATGAATAATTCCGTGACAATCTCGGCATAAAAGAAGGCATTTATCAACCTCTTCAATCTGTTCGGCAGAAATTGATCTTTTCATCAATACCGTGTAGTCGGAACACTTTTGCTCTGGTTCTACATGGTGAAACTCAAACATCCGGTTGAAAGTTCCATATCGAGCAACCATCTCTTCAACCGACTTGCCACAGTGTGAACAGCGGTCTCCTCGATATTTATACAGCTGTGCTCTATTAGCCATATTGATTACCTCACGCCCCCATTTTCGACTGGCTTGGCGAGTACTTTAGGACACCCATCAAATTCACTCGGTGATTCGGTCTAGAATCCATTGCCGTCGATGTTCGTAGGATTCACCTGAAAACTGATCCTCACCGCACAAGAAAGCACGGCGAACACTACGGGCAATACAGTGGTAATAAGGGGTTTCGGGCAGGCTTACCTGCTCACAGCGGGCGCGGGTCATCTGAACTCCTACATGAGATTCAATATCGCAGCCAATCCTTGGCTACCGGGATTCACTGTAGATCAGTCCATCCCGACTGTAAATTTTGGTGGGTGTCCTTTTTCTCACCCCATGGCAAATACCGCATCCAGCTCGGTGATTCGGTCAAGAATCCACTGCCGTCGGTGTTCGTAGGATTCTCCTGAAAACTGATCCTCACCGCACAAGAAAGCACGGCGAACACAACGGGCAATACAGTGGTAATAAGGGGTGTCGGGCAGGCTTACCTGCTCACAGCGGGCGCGGGTCATACAAACTCCTCCATGAGATTCAATATCGCAGCCAATCCTTGGCTACCGGGATTCACTGTAGTTCAGTCAATCCCGACTGTAAATTTTGGTGGGTGTCCTTTTTATTTTCTGAATCAGCACAGGGCCTGTAAACAACAGCTTCCAGCGCCGAATCACCTCTCTGTCAGACCAACTCTCAGCCTGCGCCTGATCGACCCGCAGCACCAGATGATAGTGGTTGGACATAATGGCATAGGCGCAGATATCGATGGCAAATACCGCATCCAACTCGGTGATTCGGTCAAGAATCCACTGCCGTCAGTGTTCGTAGGATTCTCCTGAAAACTGATCCTCACCGCACAAGAAAGCACGGCGAACACAACGGGCAATACAGTGGTAATAAGGGGTGTCGGGCAGGCTTACCTGCTCACAGCGGGCGCGGGTCATACAAACTCCTCCATGAGATTCAATATCGCAGCCAATCCTTGGCTACCGGGATTCACTGTAGTTCAGTCAATCCCGACTGTAAATTTTGGTGGGTGTCCTTTTTCTATTTCCAGGCAGCTACATCTGTTGCCAATAGATCTTCTTTAATATTATTCAAACTTCTTCCCTGAAAATAGCATCTGCTCGCAACGGGCGCAGGTCATCTGAATTTCTCCATGAGATTCAATATCGCAGCCAATCCTTGGCTACCGGGATTCACTGTAGATCAGTCAACTCCATCTGTAAATTTTGGTGGGTGTCCTTTTCTCCCTGCTTTTCTCCCTGTCAAGAATCCACTGCCGTCGATGTTTGTAGGATTCACCCGAAAACCGATCCTCGCCGCACAAGAAAGCACGGCGAACACATCGGGAATACAGTGATAGTAAGGAGTGTCGGGCAGGCTTACCTGCTCAAAACGGGCGCGGGCCATATGCATTCCTCCATGATTTTCAATATTGCAGCCAATCCTTGGCGATCGGAATTCAATGTAGTTCAGGCAACTCCGTCTGTAAATTTTCGTGGGTGTCCTTTTTCTTTTGTTTCCTTTTTCTTCTTCCCTGATTACTATAAAGCGGATAATGAAGCTAAAGCTAATAAAGCTGGCCTATGGAGAATATCAAAGCCTCAAGCTATACCACCTTGGGAGTGGCGAAAAGTTCGGAAAAATTAGTAAGTAACTTAGCTAAATAGCGTAACAAAACGGAGGCTTACAAATGAAAACCTACAAAGCATTAGCCCTACTCCCCTTGCTTGTGTCTGGGTGTGGAGCTGAAAGCAAAGCAACTGTATCTGAGCAAAAAATCAATAACTGCAAACAAATGATTAATTACTCAAGCGGACACGATCTTTCAAGATTAACATATATGGAAGCTAAATCTGACGGCAGCATCTATATTGACTATCAGAAAAGATCAGGAGGAACACTAAAGTACTCCTGCAAGAGTGGTGCGCTAAGCGTTTGGGCTGATGGGGCAGGTATGTGGTTGAAAATTTAAATTCTGTAATAGATTTCGTATTTATCAGACATGATGTGTCACTCCCTGTAGGGGTTAAACTATAGAGGTGACACAGAATTTTGAACACTACCGACCAAAATTGACTACAGATCGATCAGTCCCAGCTGCGGGCTCTGTGGGCATTTTTCCAATAAGATTATCTTTAGGCACTAGGCAGTAACAGCTGCCCCCCTCCCCTGCATGCTCCCGCCCCACCCTTTCTCCGGCATCAGGTCATTACCTAGTACCTGTCCCACTCAACACAAAGAGTTCTTTCCAATGGATCTAAAAGATACACATTTAGATAATAAAAATTTACTTCACCAATAGATAAGCAAATTTTTCTTAGCTTAGACAATCATAGAAAGCGCTTACGCATATAAATATTGGCTTTTGCTATGACGGACACACCGAAAATAGTGCAGCAAGTTAAGCAACTTGCCGAGTTACGGTAACAACGCAATCTGCAACCGTTCGCCAATGTCGGTGAGCTGATACGAGATGCACGAACGTACCAGCAGCTGACCATTGACGATCTGGCGCCCTACAGCAACGCTTCAGAGGTCGCCATTGGCAAGATCGAGCACGGTGCTACAAACGTGACAGTATCTAAATTCAAGGCGGTACTGGGCGCTGAGCTTGAGCCTATGGATCAGTTAGCGGAGGTTTACGACAGGGGCTGACTTTATGACCCTGGCCGGGAATATAGGTCTACCGGTCAAAGTGGCCGATAAGGCGATCACAGACTTGGGAAAAGCCCTGGTTAAGATCAAGGCCCTGATCAGCCGTTCCTACCTCTAGGATGAACTGAAAAAAAGGTTCCTGGCGCTGGTAGTGAGTCGGTACCGGGCTATCTGTACGATAAGGCAGGGGCGACCAGTCTACGGACAGGCTGGCCGACCAAAAAGAGCGGTCTGGTAGGTTGGCAGCCCCGGACCTCAACCGATCATCCTCTGAATAATTACAGCTCAACCGCTGGCAGCACGGTGGCAACCACCTCACCAAAACCAATCCGTGGCGCGCCCGCTTTTTCACAGCAGCCGCGCAGGATGACGCTGTCGCCATCGGCGAGGAAGGTGCGGGTTTCGCCGTTGGGCAGGGTGATGGGTTGTTTGCCGCCCTGACTCAGTTCCAGTAGCGAGCCGGATTCGCTCTGTTCCGGGCCGGACTGGGTGCCGCTGCCGAAGAAATCGCCCGGTTTCAGGTTACAGCCGTTGATGCTGTGATGGCTGACCATCTGGGCGATGCTCCAGTAGGAGTCGCGGAAGTTGGACGCAGACAGGCGGCAGGCGGGTTCACCGGCCTCACGCATCTGAGCGGTCTGCAGCAGTACTTCCAGCTGGATATCCAGCGCGCCACTGGCCCTGTTCTGTGCTGATTCCAGGTAGCTCAGGGGTTGTGGGTCTGCACTGTCACGCTGCCAGGCGGTGCGGTAAGGGGCCAGGGCTTCCAGGGTGATAACCCAGGGCGATACGGTGGAGGCAAAACTCTTGGAGAGGAAAGGCCCCAGCGGCTGGTATTCCCAGGCCTGAATATCCCGTGCCGACCAGTCGTTAAACAGGCAGAGGCCAAAGACATGGTTATCCGCCGCATCCAGTGCAATCGGCTCACCCAGTTCATTACCTGCGCCGATATAGATCCCCAGTTCCAGTTCGTAATCCAGTCGCTTACAGGGGCCAAGGCTTGGCACTTCGGCATCCGGGGCCTTGGTCTGCCCCAATGGGCGGCGGAACTGCTGGCCGGAGATCCCGATCGAGGAGCTGCGACCGTGATAGCCGATCGGCACCCATTTGTAGTTGGGCAGCAGCGGATTATCGGGCCGGAACAGGCTACCCACCCGGGTAGCATGGTGGATTGAAGTGTAGAAGTCGGTGTAGTCACCGATGGTGGCGGGCAGTTTGTACTCCGCATCTGCCTGGGGCAGCAGACAGGCCTGCAGCTGCCCCGCCTCGGCCGCGCCCTCGCGCAGCGCCCGCGACAGTGCCAGACGCAACGCCGACCAGGCGGGCTGGCCCAGTGCCATCAGGGAATTCAGCGTATCGCCCTGACAGGCCGCCAGCGCCTCAGCCGCCTCCCCTGCCACTACGCCGCTGTCCTGCAACTGTTGCAGGTCGAGGATCTGATCGCCAATCGCCACACCTGCACGAAAGGCCTCTTCGCTGCCCACGCGGCGGAAGACGCCAAAGGGCAGGTTCTGAATCGGAAAGTCGCACCCTGACTGGTTGGCAGAGCGCACCCAGCTTCTAAGTGCGGGGGCATGGGTTTCATTGAGTAATTCCATCACAGTCTCTTCTGCCTCCGTATACGATGGACAGCCGGTGGGCTGTCTTAAATTGATTCCCGTGCTGCGGCCAGCGCCTGGCGCAGTACCGCCAGGTCACCTATATGGTTGGCCAGCAGCAGGATCAGACGGGCATTGAGCATCTGACTTTGCTCATCGCTCAGGCCCTGATGGCTGTCGATCAGGGCTTCATAAAGATCATCACCCGCCCGATAGGGACGTGTGACCGGCTCGCCGGCATGGTGAAAGTTGGCCTCGGTATTCAGCTTTCCGCTGGTTTTATCGCTGGCAGTCATCTCGTCACCCTCCTTAAAGGTTGCAGGTCGCGGTATTTAGCGCAAGGCGAACTGCCTCGCAATCCAGGCTGCGCCAGCGCGCGGCCAGATGCTGATCGGGACGGATCAGGAAGCAGCTACCGTCACGGCCGTCGTAGCGTTGCGCCATCAGCCCTTCGCTGTCGTGAACGGCAGCGATTGCCGCAGGCGGCGTACCCCGGCGGTAGACCAGCAGCGGCCGCAGCGGGATCTCAGATTCGGCCAGCTCGCTCAGTTGCTGCAATTCACCAGCGCTGATCCGGGTCGCATCTTCACAGAAGCAGAGCAGCTGGAAGCGATGATCCACCAGCTGTAGCGCCCATCCCTCCCCTTTCGGGCCTTCTATCGGCGCATCCTCCATCACCGCACCCGGTAGCATCGGGCTATCAAACGGATCAGCATCCGGCGTATTGAGGGAGGAGTGACTGAGAATCGCCGGATCGGAAAGGCGGCCGGAGTTGACCAGCTTGCGGGCAAAGTCATGCTGTTTCGCCAGTGCCAGGGTGGCGTTGCGGAACTGCAGCGAGACATCGGACTTAGGCGTAATAAAGTCGGTGGCGCGGGTGGAGTTCATCAGGTTCTCATCCGCCGCAAACTCCCGCTCTTCACAGTAGCTGTCGATCAGCTGCTGCGGCGCCAGGCCCTGCATTACCAATCTCAGCTTCCAGATCAGGTTATCGCTGTCCTGAAAGCCGGAGTTGGCACCACGGGCACCGAAAGGCGATACCTGATGGGCCGCATCCCCGGCAAAGATCACCCGCCCGTGCCGGAAGCGCTCCATACGGCGACACATAAAGGTGTAGACGCTGGCCCACTCCAGCTCAAACTCCATCGCCTCGCCCATCATCGCCTTCACCCGGGGGATAATGTTCTCGGGCTTTTTCTCCTCTTCCGGGTCTTTATCCCAGCCGAGCTGGAAATCCAGCCGCCAAACATTATCCGGCTGACTGTGCAGCAGCGTGGACTGGCCGGGATGGTAGCTGGGATCAAAGGAGAACCAGCGCTCTGAGGGAAAGTCAGCCTTCATAATGATATCCGCGATCAGGAAGCGGTCGCGGAATACCCGCCCGTCCATACTGAGGCCCATCATGCTGCGTACCGAGCTGTTGGCACCGTCGGCGACGATCAGCCAGTCGGTGCTAAGCTGGTAGGGACCGTCCGGAGTCTCAATGCTGACCACGACCTGCTCGCCCTGCTGCTCGACCGCGCTGACCCGGTTCTGCCAGCGGATCTCCACCTGATCCAGCTCACCGGCCCGGTCGACCATATACTCTTCGAGATAGTATTGCTGCAGGTTGATAAAGGCGGGCTGGGAATAGCCCGCTTCCGGCAACAGGTCAAAACTGCTGACCAGCTGATCCTGAAAGAACATTTTGCCGACCTTCCAGCAGACCCCCTTCTCCACCATCCGCCCGGCACAACCCAGCCGGTCCAGCACCTCCAGTGCACGCTTGGAGTAGCAGACCGCACGCGAGCCGACGCTGACGGTGTTGTTGTCATCCAGAATAAGCGCCGGCATCCCCTGTACGCCGGCGTCCAGCCCGGCCGCCAGTCCGATCGGGCCTGCGCCGACGATGATCAGCGGGTGGTGGGCGATCTGCCCTGCCTGCTGATCGACCGAGCGCTGATAATCATAAACCGGTGGCTGATAGGTATTAAACATGCTGACCTCACTATTATTATTTTTACTCTTGAGGAAGGTGGCTTAGGGCAGCTACTGCAGGCTGTGCCACATCTGCTGATCGCGCTCGGCGGTCCAGATCTGAGGGTCGCGGATGCCGGAGGCTTCGTCATAGGCGCGGGTCACATCAAACGGCAGGCAGTGTTCATAGATAAAGACCTGGCCAAACTGCGGGTCCATCGCCTCACGGGTCAGGGCCATCGCGGCCTTAAGATCCAGCTTGTCCGCCACCGCGCGCTGGGCACTCTCATACAGGGTGGTGACAAAAGCGCGGGTGTAGGCCAGCCCTTCTGCGACCTGTTGCGGGGTTTCCAGTGCCGGACCGCGGCCTGGCACCAGCTTTTTCGCATTCAGGGCGCTGATGTTGTCCAGCGTCTGCGGCCAGTCGCTGAGATAGGCATCGCCGGTATAGCAAGCGGCATCGCACTCCACCAGATCACCGGAGAACAGCACCTCTTCCTGCGGCACCCAGACCACCGTGTCACCCTTGGTATGACCAAGCCCCAGCTGCATAATCTGCACCTCCAGCCCGCCCATCATCAGGCGCATCTCCTTCTGGAAGGTCAGGGTCGGCCAGGTCAGCCCCGGCACCGATTCCACCGCCTGAAACAGGCGCGGAAAGCGGCCGATCTCGGAGTCCATATCCTGCTGACCGCGCTCGACGATCAGATTCCAGGTGTCCTGGCTGGCGATCACCTGCTCCAGACCGTGCTCGCGATAACCAGAAGCCCCCAGTACCCGCACCGCATGGTAGTGGGTCAGGGTGACATAGCGGATCGGTTTATCGGTCACCTCACGGATCTTCTTCACCAGCGCCTGCGCCGCCACCGGCGTGGCGGTAGCATCGATCACCATCACCCCGTCCTCGCTGATGATCACCCCGGTATTGGGGTCGCCCTCAGCGGTATAGGCCCAGCAATGTTCCGAAAGTTGAGTAAAGCTGACCGCCTTCTCATCCAGATCTGCCGCCGATGCAAATTGCTTGCTCATAGTCGCTCCTGCCGGTACGCGGTGCCGCCAACATCATCAGCCAGCACCATTTAAGTTACACAAATTATTATTTTTCGTTTATTTTTGTATCATTCAATCACCGCTCATTTCACGGTGCAAAGGTTGCCGTTGATCAGTTGTGGATTTTTACGCATTGCGTAAACCGCACTGTGCGGACAGATATTCAGGAGGCAGGAAGGGATGACGGAAGGCAGCAAAGGTGGCGTACAGTCCGTGGAGATCGGCATCGGTTTACTGAAAACCCTGGCGGCAATGGGCGGCAAGGTCTCCCTCAACCAGTTGAGCGAGGAAACCGGGATGCACCCGGCCAAGATCCACCGCTACCTCACCAGCCTGGTCAATACCGGTCTGGTTGCCCGCACCGCCCACGGCAAGTACGACCTGGGCAGCTACGGACTGGAGTTTTCCACTCTCTACCTCTCCCGCCTCGACCCAACCACCATTGCCAATGAGATGATGGAGTCGCTGCGCGACCAGACCGCCGAGGGCGTGATCCTGACTGTCTGGGGCAGCGCCGGAACCACCGTGATCCGCTGGTTCCAATCACGCCAGCCGATCTCTGTCGGTATCCGGCCCGGCACCTGTTTCTCCACCCTGATGTCGGCCTCTGGCCGGGTATTTATGGCCCACCTGCCGACAGAACTGACCCAGCCGCAGGTGGAGCAGGAGCTGTTACAGCTGGAGCAGAAACCACACCGCCTGGCACCGCAGGGCTGGGATGAGATCGCTCAGATAAACGCTGAAACCCGCCAACATGGACTGGGACGGGTGGAGGGCCACAGTGTCGAAGGGGTCTCCGCACTGGCCGCGCCGATCTTCGACTATCGCGGTGAAATGGTGCTGTCGCTGGCACTGTTTGGCTTCAGAAGCCGTTTCGATGCCGACTGGGATGGCCGCAACGCCCGGCTGTTACGCCAGACTGCGGGCGAGATCTCCAGCCGGCTGGGCTATATCGCCCCGGCCTGATAGGACTCATCAGGTCCGGGGATAAATTACATTAATCGTAAAACAGATTAGTCGGTCTAACCTTAATATTGCGTAACAGTTTCAGATGCCATTTACTGACTGACAAATCCGCCGCAGGTAACGATATGAAGCTTTACACATACTGGCGCTCTTCAGCCGCCTACCGGGTACGTATCGCCCTCAATCTCAAGGGGCTTCCATACCAAAGCGAATATGTGCATTTGGTTAAAGACGGCGGCGAACAGAGATCCGCAGCCTACCGTAAGATCAATCCACAGCAGCTGGTACCCAGCCTCGAAACTGATGCAGGCGAGGTACTGACCCAGTCGCTGGCGATGATTGAGTACCTCGACGAGTGCTATCCCGATCCGGCGCTGCTACCTGCTGATCCGGTTGCACGCGCCAAGGCAAGGTCAATGGCGCAGCTGATCGCCTGCGAGGTCCATCCGCTGAATAACCTGCGGGTACTGCAGCATCTGGGTGGCGAGCTGGGGCTGGATAAGGCGGCTCAGGGCGACTGGTATCGCCACTGGCTGGCCGAAGGCTTCAAGGCTCTGGAAGCGTTGCTGGCCGGGCAGGATAAGCAGTTCTGCTGTGGCGATGCGCCAGGGCTGGCGGATATCTGCCTGGTGCCCCAGGTTTACAACGCCCGGCGCTTCGAACTGGATCTCACCCCCTACCCCAATATCCGGCGCATTGATGCCCGCTGCCGCGAGCTGGAAGCCTTTGCCGCTGCAGCCCCGGAAGCCCAGGGCGACGCGCCCTGAGCGCCCGATTTTGTGCAGGGATAACAATAACAACCACTGACAGGTACAGAATATGATCAAGCTCCAGCAGATCCATCACGTCGCTTACCGCTGCAGGGATGCCAAGGAAACCGTAGAGTTTTACCGCGAGATGCTCAATATGGATTTCCTGGTGGCGATCGCCGAAGACCGGGTGCCCTCCACCAAGGAACCCGATCCCTATATGCATGTCTTCCTCGATGCCGGTCAGGGCAATATCCTGGCCTTCTTCGAGCTGCCTAACTCGCCGGAGATGGGACGCGATCCTAACACCCCGGAATGGACCCAGCACATCGCCTTCCAGCTGGAGAGCGAAACCGCCCTGCTGGCCGCCAAGGCAGAGCTGGAGAACAAAGGCCTCAGTGTCGTCGGACCAACCAATCACGGCATTATCAAGTCGATCTACTTCTTTGACCCCAACGGCCACCGGCTGGAGCTGACCTGCCTTACCGGCAGCGAAAAACAGCTGGCAGAACTGAAACGGGTTGCGCCGCTGATGCTGGAGGAGTGGTCGCAAACCAAGCGCGCGCCCAAGCATGCCGCCTGGCTGCATGAGGATGAGTTTGACGCCGGAAGCTGAAACCAGACCGCACAGGATTTAGTCCTGTGCCGCAAGCAACTACCTTTGGGAGGCCAACCCTACAGAGACATCAATCGCCTGACACCCAGCAGAATTCCACCGAAGGCAATCAGAAAAAGCAGTGGTATGCCTATCAGCGCATCGGTATCTGAAAGGTCGGTTGCAGGGCTGCCGATTACAGCCAGCGTATTAAGAAATAGCAGCACCAAGGCCGTTTGCAGGCGGCCTTTAAAACCGATGAATCCCGTCAGCAACAGCATCAATAGAGATATAGCTACTGCCGGTGTAAATGGAGCCGCCGCCAGCAGCATACTGATCAGGGAGATGACTATTGCAAACCCAAGGGCGATTTTTTCTGCCATAGCAACCTCGCAAGGAAAGTATTTACTGCAGGCAAATGCTTTGCAGCCAGTTCAGATCTCTGAACCGACAACCTGAAATGCGGGCAGAATGGTTACTTTAAGCAGCGCTATCGAAACACCGTGTAACCGCGCTTAAAGGCTGCAGTAGGATTGCGTATCCGCGACGGATACCGTCTTTATGGTGCTGCCTTTTTTAATTACGAATTCGTTCAGGCCGACTTCGTTGCTTTTGGCGTTCCAGTTGTAGGTATAACCGAGCCGGGTCCAGGGATATCCCTCAGGCGCATTGTATGAAGCCGCACTCTGGGTTGCATACCAGGCTTTATGCGCCTCGCTTGCATCCTCCGGAAAGCCTGCAGTACAACTTGTTGCCGTCAGGCTTGGGTTGGCACAGGGACGGAACATATCACGGGTGCTGGCTTCCAGAACAACCACAAAGCGTTTTGCATCTTCCTCAGGAGGCAGCCCAAGTAACTGCTGAATACGCAGGTTGAGCTTCTTCTTGCGATAATCCTTACACATCGACTGCAGGTCGCCATCCAGTGTTACCCAGGTCTCTCCCCATGACAGTGTGGTGTCCTGACCCGGTACGTAGCTGTCCGGATATTTGGTCCAGGTAACGACTTTAGCCGTATCACCGGTCAGCGTTTTTAATGCCACGATCTCTTCAGGCTCGATGACAGCGGCATCTTCAATGGATTTCTGATATCGAGTTGTTACGTCGGCAAGTACCGGGGTCGCCAGTAAACAGGTAGCAGCAATTACAAAAGAGTTATAAGAGTTGATACGCATAATATGTCCCTATATTTTATGTCAGTAATTCAGGCTTAAAGTTTATAAAAACGGATGTCCGATGCCCTTACGACTGAGGCAATAGCTGAGGAATTATATGATGCCGGCACGGGCAAACCTAGCATCTATCTGCCTGAAATATTGCCAGCAAGAGAAGAGCTTTTAGCAATATATCCGGTAGAGCCAACGCCTTAATTAACAAACAATCAAACCAATATTTCGGGTTCACTTTATAAAGCTACGAAAATGCTTCGCACAGGCTGCAATATCATACTCCCGATATTCGAAATTGTGTTTTTCCGAGTAAACACAATAAATTCCCGGTTTTATAACGTCGCAGTCATCAAAACAAAAAAGCTCGGCTACTTTTCGCGAATCAAAGAACAGCTCCAGCCCAAGATTACTGGGGATATCATCTATTGGCTCATAACTAAGCCCTTCGATATGCGAGAGGGTCTGTAGGAGTAGCTTTAAGCTGTCAAACTCATCACGAAGCTCAGCCAGGTTTTCTTCCCAGGCAAAAGATTCGTTAAACGTCCAGTCATCGGGATGTTTCATGATAGGTCCCCATGCAGGGCGGTCTTGTTCTGCAAGACTGACTTGAAACAGGCCTGGTTTAAATCGATCTGTTCGACGCCTTAACAACGCCAGGGATTCGACAGGCAGAACCCTGTTGCCGATGAACAGCCCGTCGCGCGGCAGGAGAAACACCTTCAAGCAACGGACTGCAAACCAGGACGAGGCAGCTTCTAGCGCTTACTTCGCCTCAGCACGGCCGGTAAAGCGACGCTCTTCGACATTCACTTTAATCCGGTCGCCAGTAGAGATGTGCTCGGGTACCTGCACCGTCAGACCTGTGGACAGCCTGGCAGGCTTGGTTCGTGCCGTTGCGGAACCACCCTTAATCGACGGATCGGTTTCAACGATTTCAAGCTCGACGGTCGCTGGCAGGTCCAGCGCCACCGGAGCATCATTAACAATCACGACATACAGGCCCGGGGTGTCATCCGTGATGAACAACAGCTCGTCCGCAATATTCTCCCGGTCCAGGCTGTATGAGGAGTAATCTTCGCTGTCCATAAATACAAATTCATCGCCATCGGAGTATGAAAACACCGCTGCGCGTCGGACAAGATCCGCCAGGTTCAGCATATCTGAATCCTTGTAGGTTTCGTCCAGCTTGCTGTTGGTAGCGACGTTGTACATACGCATGCGATAGAGGCTGCCACCGGCACGTCCCTGTGGAACAGAGCGTTCGATATCACGCACGATGTAAGCTTCACCGTTAATCTCGACGGCGGCGTTCTTTTTTATTTCACTGGCTTTAGGCATTTCATGTTTCTCTGGGAGACAAAATCAGGGGCATTATCATAGCGGTACAGAGTCTGGTCTTGCACCCTCCGTGACGGTCAGTTTCTGAAATCCAGATTGAGGAAATTCGAGGCATATGCTCGCAGATACCTACAGGAGCACACTCCGTGCACGAATGGCATTGGTATGAGATTCCTTCGCTCGCAGATCGAGCTCCTACAGCCAGTTCCACCGTCTTATGTATTCCCACGGAGACCAAGGGAACAAGGGATTCAAAACCACAAAAAAAGCGCCTTAGCTATTTAGCTAAGGCGCCTCAAGATTGGGCTTTCTGTTTACCCGGTTGGGTTGGGTTCGCAGACGGCCCGGAGACTAAATCGACTTAGCCGTTAAACTTAATCCGCCACCTTACGGCTATAGATAAACACGCCGATAAACACCGCCAGTCCGGCGAAGTCGATGATCAGGTTGCCGTGTGGCCACAGCATCGCCACGGCACAGGCACCGCTTAGCAGGCGCAGAGCGATGTTAAGGCGTCCTTCCAGGTAGCCTTCCATAAAGCCAACGAAGGCATACAGGCCGAAGACGGCGAAGATGAAGATGGTCATCACCTCGGTTGCGCTACCACCGATAAAGTTGGTGTAGGCAAACAGCAGCGGCACGATGTAGAGACCCTTGGCGATCTTCCAGGCGGTAAAGCCGGTTGCCATCGGCGGGGTCTTGGCGATCGCGGCCGCGGCGAAGGCGGTGAGGCAGACCGGTGGCGTGACGTTGGAGTCCTGGGAGAGCCAGAAGATGATCATATGGGCAGACAGCAGGGTGGCAGCCAGCAGAGCCGGGTCCAGTGCCTGCTCCAGCAACTGGCTCTTGAAGTCAGCCGGTACTTTCTCCACCAGTGCCATCGCATTGGCTTCGCTCATCGGCGCGGACAGCAGCGCAAATTGCTCCGGGTCGACCAGCATAAAGATCATCTTGGCCTGCTCCGGCAGGTTACCGGCAGCGATCAGGCTGACCAGCTGGGATTCAGCTATCAGACCATACAGCGCCGGGGCCGACAGCGTTGCCAATACGATATAGGACGCCGTGACCGGCAAGCCCATACCCAGCACCAGGGAGGCGATCGCTACCAGCGCCATCATGATCAGCAGACTGCCGCCGGACCATTCCGCCACCATCAGCGAGAAGGTGTTGCCGATGCCGGTCATCGCCACCACGTTCACCACCAGACCCACGGCCACCAGCAGCATCGCCGTGGTCGCCATGTTTTTCGAGCCCTGTGCCAGCGCATCCAGTACATCGCGCACGCCCATCGGGTGTTTGGATAACCAGGAAGAGGCGATCACCGAGAGGATGGAGATACCGGCAGCATAGGTCGGGGTGAAGCCGTAGATCAGCAAGGCAACCAGTACCACCAGTGGCAGCAGGTAGTGCCAGCCCTCTTTGAAGACCTGCCCCAGTGGACGGGCATCCAGCTCAACGGCGTGGGCGTGGCTACGCTTGGCCTCAACGCGGACATAGAAGCCCACCGACAGGAAATACAGCAGCGCAGGCAGTGCCGCGATAGCGATGATGTCGACGTAAGGGATCTGGGTATAGGACGCCATAATAAAGGCCCCCGCCCCCATCACCGGCGGCATCAGCTGACCGCCGGTCGAGGCGGCGGCCTCGACACCGGCGGAAAAGCGCGCCGGGAAGCCCGCCTTACGCATCAGTGGGATAGTAATAACACCGGTAGACACGGTGTTGGCCACGGAGGAGCCGGACACCGAACCCATCAGGCCGGAACCCAGCACCGCTACAAAACCCGGGCCACCGACAAAGCGACCGGCAGCGCAGCGGGACAGCTCGATAATGAAGTCACCGGCACCGGATTTCACCAGGAAAGCGCCGAAGAGGATAAACATAAACACATAGGTCCATGAGATCCGGGCGATCGGCCCGAACATCCCTTCGGAGGAAAAATAGGAACGGTACAGCAGGGTTTCCAGGCTCAGCCCGGCAAAACCGAAGATACCGTCGATATAAGGCCCCCACCAGAACACATAGGTCAGGGCGGTAATAATCATGCAGGGGATAAACCAGCCGGTGGTCCGGCGTGCCATCTCCAGCGCGATAAAGATCGCAGCCACAGAGAACAACCAGTCGGTGGCGACAAATTTCACTCCGCGATCGTAGAGTGCATCCTCGAAACCGATCAGGTACAGGGCACAGATGATCGCCGCAGCCCCCAGCAGGAGGTCGAGCACCAGGCTCAGGCGCTGCCCCTGTAGGCTGGTGGCCTTAACCGCTGGTACCATCAGGGCACAGATCATGGCAAAGCCACCGAAGTGGATCGCGGCGACCCATAGCTCCGACAGGGTGCCCAGCGTATTAAAGTAGATATGGGCGATCGCAAAGATCACGCTGGCCCAGTAGACAAATCGACCCGCGGCGGATTTCTCGTCACGCTGGGTCAGTTCCAGGCTTTTCAGCTGCGCCTGGGTGTCCTTATCGGTCGTAGTGGAGGATGTGTCAGACATAGTGTTTTGGCTGCAGGTTTGAAGCTGTAGGCGGCATGAGTCCCTGCGTGGATGCAGTACCGGTTCAGCTTTCTCGTTATTGGGGCCGGCTACCGGACAGGCTGTCCGGCAGCGGCTTGGCTCACACCTTTTGAAGCTTATCGCTTCAGGTTTGTGCTGTTACTTGGCAATCAGGTGCGCCGGTACATCAACGCCCATCTCTTTGTAGTAACGGGCAGCACCCGGGTGCAGCGGTACCGGCAGGCCTGCGATCGCTTTTTCCAGCGCCATCGCCTTGGTGGCCTTATGGATGCCGTTGAGGAACGCCAGGTTTTCGTAGATGGTTTTAGTCAGCATATAGACATCGTTTTCGGATACATCATCACGTACGGCCAGGAAGTTTGGCTGTGCCATGGTGTTGATATCCTTGGTCTGGCCCGGATAGGTGTTGGCCGGGATCACATAACGGGTCCACAGCTTGTAGCCGCCGTTGGCATCCTTGATCTGCTGATCGGTGAAATCCAGTACGGTAATATCGCTGCCCAGTGCCGCGTAGGCACGGGTGATGGCGCTGGTTGGCACACCGGACGGGATGTTCATACCGTCGATGGTGCCGTTCTGCAATGCGTCGGCGGAGGCACCGTAGCCCATGTACGCCAGGTTGAAGCTGTCAGCCTGGATATTCAGGTTGCCCAGGATGGTGCGACCGGAGCCTTCAGTACCGGAGTTCTTCTTACCGATAGAGAACTTCTCGCCTTGCAGGCCTTTCAGGTCAGCCACGTTACCCTGTTTAACGTAGTCGCTTTTCACGACGAACTGCTCGACGTTCTGCCACAACATGGAGACAGAACGCAGGTGCTTCTGCGGGCCGGACTGGGCCACTTTACCTTCGCCGTTCCAGGCCCAGGCACCGTACAGACCCTGCAGGATCGCGAACTGGGCTTCGTTTTCGCGCAGCAGTTTTACGTTCTCACCGGAACCTGCGGAGTTGATCGCAGACATGGAGATCTTCTGAGTCGGCTCCAGCTTCACCTTGGTCAGGGTCGCCAGTGCCACACCGACCGGATAGTAAGTGCCGCCGGTGGACGCCGTTGCCAACACGTAGGAGCGCTTATCAGCAGCCTGCGCCAGGCCGGCTGTGCCTGCGGCGGTGGTCAGGACCAGGGCTGCGCCCATCGCTTTAATCAGGCTGCGTTTACTCATGTTCATCATGTGATCGTATCCTTTGTTGTTATGACCAATTGTTGTTTTCGGGGGGACGAAACACTCCCCACTATGCTTTTGGCCTCAGCACTTCCTTGTCTGCAAGCACGATGCCAAAACCCAGAAAAACAAATAACCCATTGTTTTACAATGAATTATTTATATTCAAAAATTTCAGGGCTGATCCCGGTAAGCAAAAAATGGCCTACGGGACTGAAAAACCATAAGCCATTTTTTGCCGATCAGGGCTGAGATCGATCAGATAAGCACCAGTTCCGGCCTGCCTCAACCCCCTGAGCCGCTCTAAATCGGCCAATGCGCCATTTTTTGCCTATTCACTGCCATCCCCACCTTCGGGGATAAAATCAACCCGGTTGAGGCCGTAACGCACCATCTTCTGGTTCAGCGTCCGCCGGGGCAGATCCAGCTCCTCCATCACCGTCTTGATGTTGCCCTGATGGCGGCGCAGTGAGCGGCTGATCACCTCAGATTCAAAGCTGGCGACCTGCAAAGCCAGTGGCAGCGGCTTACTCAGCGGCTCTTCAAAGCTGATCGGGCTTTGTCCGGCCGACAGCAGGTCAGCCAGACTGACCCGCTCATCCAGCGCGAAACGGATGGCGATATTCTTCAGCTCACGCACGTTACCGGGCCAGTTGTAGCCACAGAGGGTACGCTCGTCCTGGGTACTGAGCGCACGGTTATCACGGGCATGCTCGCTGGCAGCCTGGCGTACATAGTGGCTGAACAACAGCGGCACGTCCTCCGGCCGTTCACGCAACGGTGGCAGGTAGAGCTGGGCGACATTGAGGCGATAGAACAGGTCCTGACGGAAGTTCTCATCCTCTTTCAGGTCGGACTTGGAGGCGGCGATCACCCGCAGGTCGACACTGATCGGCTGGTTGGCACCGAGCCGCTCGATCATCCCCTCCTGCAGGGCGCGCAACACCTTGATCTGCAGATGGGCCGGGGTGCTCTCGATCTCATCCAGAAACAGGGTGCCGCCATCGGCATGTTCAAACTTACCGATCCGGCGTTTACTGGCCCCGGTAAAAGCCCCGCTCTCATGGCCAAACAGCTCGCTTTCAATCAGCGACTCGGGAATTGCGCCGCAGTTGATCGGCACGAAATGTTTGCGCTGACGGTTACTGAATTCGTGCAGGCACTGGGCCACCAGCTCCTTGCCGCTGCCGGTCTCGCCGTAGATGATGACATTGGTATCCATCGCAGCCAGCGCCAGCAGCTCCCTCTTCAGGCGCTGGATCGCCGGGGAGATGCCGATAATCTTGCCATCGATACCGGAGCGCGCCGCCAGGTCATGTTGCAGGCGCAGGTTTTCCAGCGTCAGGTTGCGCTTTTCACAGGCTCGGTGGATGGTCTCCACCAACCGCTCCGGGACGAAGGGTTTCTCGATAAAGTCATAGGCCCCGGCACGCATCGCGCTGATCGCCATATCCACATCGCCGTGTGCAGTCAGCAACATCACCGGCAGATCGGTAATGCGCTTACGCGCCTCAGCCATCAACTGCAGGCCGTCCATACCCGGCATCTTGACATCGGTCAGCAGTACGCCGGGAAAGTCACCCTGCAGGTGCGGCAGGGCCTGCTCGGCACTGTCAAACTCCAGCACTTCAAATCCGGCCATTTTCAGCCACTGGCCGGTAGACTGACGCACCATCTTTTCATCATCCACCAGCATTACGGTGCCACGTTTTGTTGCCGTCATCACTCTACCCTTTACATCACTTATGCTGAGCCACCAACGCGTTCAGCGCGGGGCAGCTGTACCCTGAAACAAGCACCACCCAAATCACTCCCGACCACCTCGATAGTACCGTTCAGGTCCCTGACGATGGAGGAGACGATCGCCAGCCCCAGCCCCAGCCCGCTGCCGATCGACTTCGTGGTATAGAAAGGCTCAAATAATTTTGCACGCTGATCTTCGCCAATACCGGGGCCACTGTCGGCGACATCCAGCCAGACCTGCTGCTCGTCACCGGCAATGCCGATACGCAGACAGCCGCCGCCCTGTTGCTCCATCGCATCGCAGGCGTTTTTCAATAGATTTACCACCACCTGTTCCAGCCGGGCACTGTCTCCCATCACCGCCGGTTCCGGCGTGATACGCAGGTAATCCAGCTGAATACTGCTCTGCTGAAAGCGTTGATGGAACAGCAACAAGGCCTGATCAATCACACCACAAAGTCCCACCGGTGCCAGGTGCTGCGGCTTCTTATAGGCGAAGGTTTTAAGCTGGCTGGTGATCACCGCCATGCGCTGGGTGATATCGTCGATCATCGCGAGGTTTTCATTCAGCATCTGCGGCTGATCCAGCAACTGGCGGCAGATGGCTACATAAGTGCGCATCGCGGTGAGGGGCTGGTTCAGTTCATGCACCACTGCGGCGGACATGCGTCCCAGTGCCGCCAGCTTCTCGGCCTGCAATAACTCTTCCTGGGCACTTTCCAGCGCCCGGGTACGCTCGGCGACCTTCTGTTCCAGTGACTCATTGGCCTCACGCAGGGCATGTTCAGCGCGTTTTCGACGACTGATATCAATCACCGTCACCAGGTACTGCGGTTCCGGCTCACGCTGCATCCGCCGTAACGAGATCATCATCGGGAACTCGGTACCGTCACCACGCAACCCTACCGCCTCATAGGCACTGAGAGGCGAGAAGTTATACCCCACCAGCCGCTCCAGCGCCCGGCGCAGCGGTCCGAAATTATCCAGCCCGGCAATCAGGTCGGACAACACCAGTCCGGTCACCAGCGGCTCTGAGACACCGAACAGCCGCTGAGCCATGGGATTGATAAAGCGGATCTGTCCCATGCAATTCAGGGTGATCAGGCCTACCTCCGATTGACTGATAATGGCCCGCTGCTGCTCTTCACTGCGTGTCAGGGCCTGTCGGGTTTCCTGCTGCGACAGCTGTTTCAGCTGACGCTCACGCAGGTAGAGCAGCAGGATTCCCAGCAGGAAACCTGCGCCAAGGGTTGCCAGTACCATCCGCTGACTGCTCTGCTCTGCTTCCCGGGTCGATACCAGCGCGGTGAAGGTCCAACCCAGATCATCCAGTCGCACGGACTGCGCCAACAGGCGTTCTCCCTCATTCAGCCAGAGTTCCGCACGGGCTCCGTCATCCAGCCGGATCTGCTTTCGCGTAGCCAGTTGTTCCAATGGTTGCCGGAACCACTGCTGCCTGGAAGTCATCAGAACCACACCCTGATCATCACTGACGGTAAACAGGTCAGACACCTGCAGCTTAGGAATCAGGGCCTGCAGGTCAATCCTGACAACTGCAGCACCGACAAAGCTCTGCTGGTTATAGATCGGAGCCGACAGGAACCAGGCCGGGCGTTTACCTTCGCTGTGACTGTAATAACGTCCCTCTTCACCGGCACGGGCCTGGATAAAGTACGGCTGTCGGGCATGGGAGCGGGAAAGGAAGCCATTGGCATCACGCCAGTGGCTGTAGGCCAGGGTCTGACCATGACGGTTGAGGATAAACAGACCGGACGCTCCGGCAACCAGATTGGTCTGTTCCAGATAGCGCGACACTTCGCCCCAGTTATCGAGATTTTCGGCGTAGAGCAGGCGCAGCACGTCATCATTCTGCGTCAACAAGAACGGCAGATAACGGTATTCATCCAACGCCCCGCGTATACGCTGGATATCACCCAGCAAGCGGTCGGCGGCCTGTTCCTGTAACGCGCTGTACTCCCAGCTGCGGGTGACTTTGCCAAACCAGACCGCCAGCCCCAGTGTCATCAGACACCAGAACAGGCCGGTAATAAAGACCCCGCGCCGGGCCAGCAGGGCCTTCATGATAAGGCCCGCTCTGCTGTCGGGGCGGTGCCGTTTTTTACCGCCTGATTCCAGCCCTGCGGATCGATAATCTCACCTTCCGCATCATAGGGTGGATAGGCCAGGCCACGTTTGCGACAGAACTCAGCCACCTGGCTGTTGCCCCATTCAAACAGACTCAGGGCGATCTGTTCTCCACTCAAGCGGGGCTGATCGTACATGCCCGCTGCCTGTCGCTGGTTGCGTGCTTCCATCAGGATAATCCCGGCCGCCGTGGAGACATTCAGCGAGCTGACCATCCCCATCATCGGGATGACGATATGCTCATCGGCCAGTGCACCGGCCTCGTCGCTAACCCCCTCTTTCTCAGCACCCAGCAGGATGGCACAAGGACAGGTGTAGTCGACCTGCCGGTAGTCTATCGCCCTGTCGCTGAAATGCGCCGCATAGATCTTCATGCCTTCATCACGCACCGCCGCCGCAGCCTCGGCAAAGCTCAGGTGATTGATCTTGCGGACCCAGCGATCCGACCCCAGGGTAGTGCCCCTGTAATGGTGGTAGCCGTCGCGAGGATCAACACAATGAATCTGGTGCATCCCAACGGCATCGGCATTACGGATCAGCGCCGCCAGGTTACGTGGTTTATGCACCTTATCGGCGATCAATGTCAGGTCGGGCTGGCGTTGCAGCAGCGCGGCTTTCAGCTTCTGATGGCGTTCCGGTGTCATATCTCTTACTACAATATCCCTGAGTCTCAGTGTGGCGAACTTTAAAGGACTTGTTCGCAGCTTCCTATACGTTATGACATAATTACCGCCCTTTAAAATTTCTGCTATGGATTTCTTTCACATGAGTGATCTTCCGGACATCATCGCCTATCAGGGTGTACCCGGTGCGTACTCCCACCTGTCCTGCCGTCGCGTTCATCCTGAACTGGAAGCTTTTGCCTGCAACAGCTTTGTCGACGCTATGTTTATGGTGGAAAAAGGACAGGCGCGTCTGGCGATGATTCCGCTGGAAAACTCCACGGCGGGCCGTGTGGAAGAGATCTACCGTCTGGTCCCCAAGACCCGGCTGCATATCATCGGCGAACATTTCGAGCCGGTAAACCACTGCCTGCTGGCGTTGCCGGGGACTAAGATCGAGGATATCAAAACCGTCTCCTCACACCCGCAGGCGCTGGCCCAGTGCGACGGCCATATCCGCGAACTGGGTATCGAACAGATCGCCGGACTGGATACCGCAGGCTCGGCTGCCGAGCTGGCAGCCAGCGGGGATAAAACCCACGCCGCGATCGCATCCAGTCTCGCCGCCGAACTTTACGGCCTCGAAGTACTGCGTGAAAACTTTCAGGATAAAACCGGTAACACCACCCGCTTTATCATCCTGGCCCGCGACAGCCATATGCCAAAGCTGGAAAACGATATCCGCTTTATGACCACCATCATGTTCCAGGTGCGTAACATTCCGGCGGCCCTGTACAAAGGCCTGGGCGGTTTTGCCACCAATGGCGTCAATATGGTGAAGCTGGAAAGCTATATGGCCTCAGATACCATGGCTGCCACCAGCTTCCATCTGGATGTGGAAGGTCATCCGCATCAGCAGTCGATGAAGTACGCCATTCAGGAACTGGAATTCTTCGCCAAGGAGCTGCGCATCATGGGCACCTACCCGGCGCACCCGTTCCGCTACAAGGATGATCAGATTCTGGAATAATGCAGCGGCGCGCTACGGGCTTCGCGTAGCGCGCTTTTCGACAGCAACATTGCCCGCCTCTAAGCTATCCACACCTCGCTCGCTGATCTGACACACTATCCAGTCATTAAACCGGATTGGCGCTGACAATCTCGCAGATTTCGTCGCTGATATTGCGGAAGCGGTGCGGTTTGGAGCTTTCGAAGTAGTAGCCGTCACCGACTTTGAGAATGTAGATATCGAAACCGACGGTGAGTTCGATCTCGCCACTGATCACGACTCCCCCCTCCTGGCCTGCGTGCTGCAGCATTTCGGGGCCGGTATCTGCGCCGGGGGGATAGGTCTCACGCATAATATCCATATTACGGCCACTGACCGGGGCGCCAACCAGTTTCAGCGAGACATTATTAGAGCCGATATCAGGTTGCTCAGAGGCCCGGAATACAACCGGCTCGGGTTTGATATCATCGATATCGAGGGTAAAGAAATCGCCGATGGAGATCGGGATACCGGCCAGGACTTTTTTCAGTGAACTGACCGAAGGACTGACACTGTTTTTCTCGATCATCGAGATGGAGCTGTTGGTTACACCGGCACGTTTTGCCAGCTCCCGCTGGGACAGTCCCTTTCGTTCGCGAATCGCTTTGAGTCGATCACCAAGTTCCACGCTGCGCCTGCCTTCCCGGATGAGTGAATGAACCTCAGAATCAGTTCCCGCTGCAATTATAACTGCGTTACCAATCTTTAGTTTTACTTTCATCAAACAATACAGACGAAAAGACGGGAAATTACCGGTACTTCGACCCGGGGTCACCGGTAAGCTGCTGGCTGTCGCCGTTCAGGCAACGATACCTCTGTCTTTTAATAGCGCGATCTCACTCTCATCCAGCCGCAGCAACTCTCCCAGCACCGTAGCGGTATGCTCGCCAAGGCGCGGCGAGGCCCGGCGATAGTCGATCGGTGTAGCCGAGAACTTCACCGGACTGGCGACGCCCGGCACCTCGCCGCCTCCGTCCCTTGGCAGGCTGATCTGCATCTGGCGATGCCTGACCTGAGGATCGGCAAAGACCTGCTCAATATTGTTGATCGGACCGCATGGCACGCCGGCTTCGGCCAGTTTTACCAGCCACCATTCGGTACTTTGCCGGGAGATAATCTCCTCCACCAGAGGGATCAGGTCCTGGCGATGCTCAACACGGGCCTTATTGGAGATAAAGTCCGGGTTATCTGCCAGGGTGGGCTCGCCGCCGATCTCGCAGAATTTACGGAACTGGCTGTCGTTACCTACAGCCAGAATCATATGGCCGTCCGAGGTCGCAAAAGCCTGATAGGGCACTATATTGGGGTGGGCATTGCCCAGGCGCTGTGGCGCCTTGCCACTGGCCAGGTAGTTCATCGCCTGGTTGGCCAGAGTCGCCACCTGTACATCCAGCAACGCCAGATCGATATACTGCCCCCGGCCGGTTTCATTGCGGTGCAACAGTGCGCCCTGTACAGCGTTGGCCGCATACAATCCGGTCATGACATCGGTCAGCGCGACACCAACCTTGACCGGCATCCCCTCGGGCTCGCCGGTGATACTCATCAGGCCGGACATCCCCTGAATCATAAAGTCATACCCGGCACGGCTGGCATAGGGACCGTCCTGGCCAAAGCCGGTAATGGAGCAATACACCAGACCGGGATTGATCTTACTGAGGCTGTCGTAGTCCAGGCCATACTTTTTCAGCCCGCCCACCTTGTAGTTTTCCAGCACTACATCACTGACCGCCGCCAGCTGACGCACCAGAGCCTGTCCATCGGCAGTGGTGATATCGATCGCGACGGAATTTTTATTTCGGTTAGCGGCGTGGAAATACGCTGCTTCTGCTGCATGACCCTCTTCATCCTGAATAAACGGAGGCCCCCAGCCGCGGGTATCATCACCACAGCCGGGACGCTCCACCTTGATCACTTCGGCACCGAAATCGGCCAGTATCTGACCGGCCCAGGGGCCGGCCAGGATACGGCTCAGATCCAGAACACGAATATGTTCCAGAGCGCCACTCATTAGCAGAACGCCTGAATGCCGGTAATAGCACGACCCAGGATCAGGGCGTGGATATCGTGGGTACCTTCATAGGTATTCACCGCTTCCAGGTTCATCACATGACGGATGATATGGAACTCATCAGAGATACCGTTGCCACCGTGCATATCGCGGGCAACGCGGGCGATATCCAGTGCCTTACCACAGTTATTACGTTTCATCATGGAGATCAGCTCTACCGGGCACTGACCTTCATCCATCAGCCGTCCCATGCGCAGTACGCCCTGCAGGCCAAGAGAGATCTCGGTCTGCATCTCAACCAGTTTCTTCTGAACCAGCTGGTTTGCTGCCAGCGGACGCTTGAACTGGATACGATCCAGTGTGTACTGACGGGACTGGGTCCAGCAGAACTCGGCCGCACCCAGAGCTCCCCAGGCGATACCGTAGCGTGCCTTGTTAAGGCAGCCAAACGGGCCGCTCAGGCCTTTGGCATTCGGCAGCATGGCATCTTCAGGCACCAGTACATCGTCCATAACGATTTCACCGGTGATGGAGGCGCGCAGGGAGAACTTACCTTCGATCTTCGGAGCACTCAGGCCCGGCATGCCTTTTTCCAGAATAAAGCCACGGATCTCATCATCCAGCTTGGCCCAGACCACAAAGACATCGGCCACCGGGGAGTTGGTGATCCACATTTTGGCACCTTTCAGCAGGTAACCACCGTCAACGCGGGTCGCCCGGGTTTTCATACCCGCCGGGTCAGAGCCGACATCCGGCTCGGTCAGGCCGAAGCAGCCGATCCATTCGCCGGTCGCCAGCTTAGGCAGATACTTGCGACGCTGTTCTTCTGAGCCGTAGGCATAGATCGGATGCATCACCAGTGAGGACTGCACGCTCATCGCGGAACGATAACCGGAATCAACACGCTCCACTTCGCGTGCAACCAGTCCGTAGCAAACATGGTTTACACCGGCGCAACCGTACTCTTCCGGCAAAGTAGAGCCCAGCAGCCCCAGCTCGCCCAGCTCTTGCATGATTTCGGTGTGGAAAACCTCGTTGCGATTGGCCTCGATCACGCGTGGAAGCAGCTGGCCCTGGGCATAATCGCGGGCCGCATCGCGTACCATACGCTCTTCTTCGGTTAGCTGAGAGTCCAGCAGAAGGGGGTCTTCCCAGTTAAAAACAGGTTTGCCGGATGACTGACTCATAGGTGGAGGCCTCTTTATTGTTAGTGTCTCTTGGGCGGCAGGCGCCGCGCCAGAGCTGTAGATTACTTTTCGATCAGACCATATTGTTCAATATTTTTTACATCCACAAGACATTGACCCTGCAAAAAATTCACGCACTATCCGCTTCACACGCGATCAGTTAATAACCAACGAATGCTCAATAACTGTGCAGTGCGTCTGAGAAATGGCGGCAGTTCGGTCATCTATCCCGGCTATAAATTAGCTAAGCAGGCATAATGTCGACATTTACTAAAAACAACGATGATATAAAGCTTAAATGTCGACAAGTTCGGAGTATGGAAAAACGACGAAATCGCATTCCATACAAAAGTATGAGGTGATTCTGCCATCCTTTTCTTTACCTGCCGACAACGCAGGTGTTAGAAATAGCGCACAGCTTTTTACTTTTTAGTTGATCCAGATCAGTAACGATCGCTCAGGATTAAGCGGACCTCAGGGAAAGAAATCGATGCCGCCACTGTGCTTTAGCCGCCACTCCCCTCCTTGCCGTCCGTCTCCGGTCAGAAAGCTCGCCCCCTGTATCCGGATACAATCCGGTTGCCGGCCCGATCACAGCAACATAACAACAAAGACAGAAGCCAGATGAAGTACGCAGCCGCCGTCACACTCAGTACCCTAGCCAGCCTGTTCAGCTCCGGCATCAGCTATGCCGACAACCCTCTTACCGTGGTTGCCTTCGGGGGTGCTTCTCAGGAGGCACAACGCCAGGTCTTTTTTAAACCCTATGAGCAACGCAGCGGCATCAGGATCAGCGAGCAAAGCTACAACGGCGGCCTGAGTGACGTTAAGACGATGATCGAGAACAACAATGTCCGTTGGGACGTGATCCAGATGGAAGATCCCGACCTGATTTCCGGCTGCAAGAAGGGCTATTTTGAACCGATCAACTGGAGCAGGCTCGGGGGACAGCAGCAGTTCCTGCCCAGCGCAGTCAGCCGCTGTGGTGTCGGGCATATCGTCTGGTCAACCGTACTGTCCTACGATAAACAGCGCTTCCCGGCCGGCCCTTCTGGCTGGAGTGATTTCTGGGACACCCAGCGCTTTCCCGGCAACCGGGGGATGCGCCAGGGTCCGCGCGGCAATCTCGAATATGCGCTGATGGCAGACGGCGTCCCTCCGGAAAAAGTCTATGTCTACCTTGAGACCAAAACCGGCCAGGACCGTGCCTTTGCCAAACTGGATCAGCTTAAGCCCTATATCAAATGGTGGAAGTCAGGCTCACAACCACCCCAGTGGCTGGAAAACGGCGAAGTGGCAATGACGACGGCGTACAACGGCCGCATCACCAATGCCAATAAGGCAGGTAATGATTTCCGTATCGTCTGGGACGAACAGATGTTCTCGGTGGATTCCTGGGCAATCATATCCGGCAGCCCCAACCGCTCGGCTGCGATGGATTTTATCGCCTTTGCCAGCTCTCCGGAGGTATCGGCCAGATATCCAACCCTGATGCCCTATGGCGTGACCAATCGTGAGGCGATCAAAGCCATACCGCCTCAGATCGCAGCCAACCTGCCGACCCATCCGGACAACACCGTGCGGGTACTCAGGGAAGACTCCCAGTTCTGGATTGATCACCAGGAGCAGCTTGGCAAGCGCTTCGAACGCTGGCTAAACCTCTGATCGCAGACCGGCTCAGTTAAGTCTGAAGCCCACTTTCATCACCACCTGGAAGTGGGCAACCTCTCCCTGACTGATGTGTCCCCTGATCTCATCGACTTCGAACCATTCCAGATGATCAATGGATTCCGAGGCCTTTGAGACTGCCTGACGAATCGCATCATCGATGCTCTCCGCAGACGAGCCCACCACATCTATCTTTTTATATACATGATCACTCATGGTTATTCTCCGCTGCTGCAGGTTACAGGAACTACAGTAGTGAATAACTATGGTTGGCAATCAACAGTTCGACAAGTCGGGCCGAACTGTCCGGGCGGCGGGGACAAAAAAGCCCGACCGGTAAGGGTCGGGCTTTATCCGAATATGCGCGGGCTGCTAACGCAGTACCTTACGCAAGAAGGCACGGGTTCTGTCATCGTCAGGCTGGCTGAAGATCTTCTGCGGCGGCCCCTGTTCGACAATACGCCCGCCCTCCATAAAGATCACCCGGTCGGCAATATCCCGTGCGAAGTCCATCTCATGAGTAACAATCACCATGGTCTGCTTACGGTGCGCCAGCTTTTTCATCAGCTGCAGTACCTCCTCTACCCATTCCGGGTCGAGCGCAGAGGTTGGCTCGTCGAACAGCATGACCTGGGAGTGTGATGCCATCGCACGGCCAATGCCCACCCGCTGCTGCTGCCCCCCGGAAAGCGACGCCGGATAACTGTCAGCCTTATCGGCCAGACCGATATCACTGAGAATCTGGGCCGCTTCCTGCAGTGCTTGCGGCTTCGGCTTTTTCCAGACAGTAATCAGCCCCTCAGCAATATTCTGCAGCGCCGTCTTATTGGCAAACAGGGCATAGTTCTGGAAAACAAAGCTGGTATTACGGCGTAACTTAAGAACTGACTTTCGGCTGGCATGGGCGGCATCAACCTGAGTATCGCCGATTGAGATAATCCCGGCATCGGGCTGCTCCAGATAGTTGATGCAGCGCAACAGCGTCGACTTCCCGGTACCGGAGGGGCCGATCACTACAATGATTTCCCCTTCGGCTATGTCCAGGTTAATCCCATCCAGCACTTTCTGGCCGTTATAGGCTTTAGTCAGGTTTTGGATGCGGATCATCGCTGATAGGCCCTGTTCAGTCTTTTTTCCATCATCATCTGCAACCGGGTAAACAGCACCACCACTACCCAGTAGATTAATGCCACTGCGAGGAAGCTTTCAAAGAAACGAAAGCTGGAAGACGCTTCCATCTGTGCCCGCGCCATCAGCTCCGCAACTCCCAGTGTAAACGCCAGGGACGTGGACTTGATCATATCAACAAACTGATTCATCAATGATGGCAGGGCAATCCGTGCGGCCTGCGGCAACACGATACGGCGCATCGCCATCAACGGTGACTGACCGATTGATAATGCCGCTTCCATCTGACTCTTATCGATTCCCAGAATAGCCGCGCGTATCGATTCCGCCATATAGGCCGAGAAATGGAGCGACAGGCCAATCACCGCGGCAGTAAAGGCATCAATCCCGACCATCAGCGGAAAGATCTGCGGCAGACCGTAATAGAGCAAAAACAGCTGCACCAGCAGCGGGGTACCGCGAAAAAAGGAGATATAGAGCTGTACCAGCCAGTCCAGCACCGGCACACGGAAGACTCGCACCACCGCCATAAAGACAGCCAGAGCCAGTGCAAACACCAGCCCCAGCAGCGCCATCTTCAGTGTGATGCCGAGATATCCCAGCAGCAGTGGGATTATCTCGACAAAGTAAGTGACATCGAAGTTCATGATCGTGCGCAGTGCACCTTATTGGGTGATATCAGCATCAAACCATTTGGTAGAAATCTTCGCCAGGGTGCCATCGGCACGCATTTCGGCCAGTACCCGGTTCAGTTCTGCCTGCAGTTTCTTGCCCTTCTCATTATTCAGCAACGGCCAGGCATTACGGATCGTTTCAAATGCTTCACCGGCATGTACAAAGGGCAGGCGATGCTGCTTGATCAGTTCCAGTGAAGAGACCCGGTCCATCACGAAAGCGTCGATGCGACCCAGCATTAGTTCCTGCTCGATACCGGTGTCATAGGTTTTTATATTGATCTGGTTCTGCTTATCGTAGCTACGCAGCAGCTGCTCGTAATTAGAACCCAGATTCACCGCAACCGTCTTACCTTTCAGGTCTTCGATCCCTTTGATCGCGCTGCCTTTACGGGTAACGACCTGAGCGCCATCAACGACATAAGGGTTAGCAAACAGGTATTTCGCCTGACGCGCTTCAGTCATGGTGATCTGGTTAGAGATCGTGTCAATACGGCCGCTCTCCAGCAGCCCAAACAGGCCGGAGAAGTTGGACGTTACGAACTCGACCTTGTAATCGTTGCGCTGACCGATCTCATTCCACAGATCAACCTCAAAGCCCTGCAGTACATCCTTCTTCACAAATGTGAACGGGAAATACTGGCCTGACATACCAACCTTAACCACTTCTGCCGCCAGTGCAGACTGAGTTACCAGTGTCATTGCTACGACAGCCGCAGCCTTACGAATATGTTTGATCATCACCGTCTCCCGAGACCACATATATCAATATAGAATATAAAAATAACCAACATAGACTTAATTGGTATAATTGGCGCGGATAATACACCTTTAGTCGCAGATTGACAGAGCCTCGCCGCCTCTGAGTAACGGCGAAACTGTGGAAAATGACAGGCGAAATCGAAGAATCCGCTGCTAACAAAATAGCAGAGTGGGAAATGAGGTAAGCTGATCAGGTAAAAACAGAAACTTTTTCCGAATTTTACCTGACCCGGCAGTCAATCCATCACCTGAAACGGCCAGTGCAGGGCCAGCAGACGCTCCCAGGGCTGGTTCTGCAGATAACCTGTCAGGGCACTGATATCCGGTAACATCCAGAACAGTGCGCCACTGAGTACCAACAACAGCAAACTCGCCGGCCAGCTGTTCAGGCTCAGCAACTTAGTTGCTGAGCCGAAAGAGGTTTTCAGCTCAAACCCTTCCAGGTCAACCGAATACAGCTCGTCCAGCAACAGGTGAATCAAGAATCCAAATCCGGTAAACAGCCCAATCAGCCATGAGAAACGGGCACTATGGGCAAATACTTCGTAGCTGAGCCAGACCGCCAGAAAACTGCAGAAGACTCCGGCCAGCAACGAGTGCCAGATGCCCCGGTGCACGGAGAATCGGGCAAACAGCTCCATAACGCCATAACGTACCGACACAAAGGAGATCGCCAGCGCGCCCCAAAACCAGTAAACCGAGAGTGTGCGGGGTAACAGAAATATCAGCGAGATGGCACAGGCCACGGCCAGCACTGTGAAGATATAGCGGATAGAGCGTGACGAGTCGGAATCGATATCTGGCAGGATGCCGGCGCCACTGCCCACCAGCCAGAGCAATGCCCCCTGACCGGCACTCAAACCGCCACCGGCCACCAGCGCCGTGGCCAGCATGGCACTGCCAATACTTGCCGTCGTGATATGTGTTTTGAAATCAGCCATAGAACCTGTCCGCAACGGAAATGCGCTCAGTCTATCGGCAGTATCCTGTAAATGCACCCGCGGCCGCACTGCATCGGAATGAATGGATACGGCCCGGGATGTTAACTGGCGGCAGGCTCGGTCTGCTCTTCAGGTGTCTCGACCGGAGCTGGCACCAGTACCCGAACCCGCTGATCACCGCCCTGCTGATTGTAGGTATAGATCTGGATACGCAGCAGCATCGCTTCCGATATCTCATAGCCCTTGGCCAGTATCAGTGAGCTGTCGTTCTTAAGCAGATCCTGATCCAGTACCATCCCCACCGCCAGCTGTCCCAGCGGCAGTAACTTGGTTACCAGGTCATCATTACAACTCAGCGTCGCCAGATGCCGGACTACCTCGGGATGATACTCTTCCTCCTTGCGCTCCAGCCAGGCAATCGCTTCAGCGTGACAGCAGCCATTGGCCAGCAGGCGGTCGTACTCCAGCACGACCTTAATCATATGCCCACCCAATAGAGCCCGATCATCTCCTGTCAGCTTGCCGGCATCACCGCTGAAACTGATATTGTCCTTCTGATACCGTACCATCCGCGCCACCCTGGATAGCCGGGGGACCTTCTCTATCAGTAAGGCGCCCTGATGAGGCACGGCCATCATCAGCTGCTTCTCTTCGCTGTTGAGGATCTCTCCGTTGGCAATCTTATTCAGCAGGCTGTCTTCCAGCGCCACTGCCCCCAATTCGCTCAGCATTGCGGCAATTTCAAACTCCCAGCGCTGGGAAAGCTCCATTGCATCGGCCAGATGGCGGATATAGCGCTTCACCCGTACGCCATGACTAAACAGGGCCGGATTGATCTGGCTGAGCATCTCCACCAGCAAAGCGATGGTGCCTTTAAGCGTTTTATCGAGCAGTTCCCGCTCCATCCGCTGCAGCCGATGGTGTTCCAGCCCCGCCTCCAGCGCATGGGCGATATCGTCCATCGCACTGGGTTTGGTCATAAAGCGGAAGATCTGGCCGCGATTAACCGCTTCTATAGCCGATTGCATATCCGCCTGGCCAGTCAACAGAATCCGCACCGTGTTGGGGTATTGCTCGCGCACCCGGCCCAGGAATTCGGCACCGTTCATACGGGGCATCTTCATATCAGAGACAATCAGGGCAAAAGGGCCGTTTTGCTCTATCTGCTCCAATCCCTCGACACCATCCATGGCAGTAAAGACCTGATACTTTTTCCGAAACTGCCGTTTGAAAGAGTGCAGTATGTTCTCGGCATCATCGACCACCAGTATCTTTTCCAGACTATTCACTGCACAGGCCCTCCTCTGCCAGTGTTTGCCACTCCGCCGGGCTGCCGGCTGCGAGCAGTCGTTCTTCATATTCCCCCTGACCATCGGTCAGCAGGTTTGCTGCGTGCAGTATGCGTTTCAGCCTATACCAGGGCTGCTCCGGGACATTCCTGGATACCCGTCCCAGCAGGCTGAAGATCACACCGTCCGGCAGCCCCCAGATTCCGAGCATGAACGCCCCCATCACAACATGATCCGCTCCGGCCACCTTACGTTCAGCGATGAGGATATCAAGCTGATCCTGCTCCATGCACTGCAGAATCTGCTCATACATATCCGGCGCATAGCTGACCAGGGCCAGCTCTCCCAGGTCCTGAAACATCGCTGCCGAACAGAGATAGTCCATCTCCAGCCGGTTAAGTGCTTCGAGTTCTCCCAGACGACGGGCCACCCCCAGCACCCTCAACCCGCGCAGCCAGATCTGGTCCAGGTCAAATCGCCGGCTGATCTCCGGGTCAACCTGTTCAAACAGCTCGGTCATCAGTACCAGCGCCTTGATCCGCTCCAGGCCCAGCATCATGACAGCTTCCTGAGGCGAGGATACTTCACGTGGCACGCCGAAAAATGCGGTGTTCACAACCTTCAGGGTTTTGGCTGCAATTACCGGGTCCTTAGAGATCAGTCCGGCGATATCATCAATGCTGTATTCCGGCTGCTCCAGCAGATCGCGCAGGGATTCATAGACCTTGGGAATACTTGGCAAGCGCCCTACGCTTGCCAGCATTTTCTGTACACCACGCACACGGATTAGGCGGGACAGTAATAATGCCCGCTCCAGCGTCGCGCTGAGACGCTCTGGCTCACAGGGCTTTGCCAGAAACTGGTGAGCCACATCGATCACATCAGATAAGCGCCGGTCGGAGGACTCCCCGGACAGGATCACCCGGATACAGTGGGGCTCCTTGATGCGTAACTGGCGCAGGATCTCAATACCGTCACGCCCCGGCATCTTCATATCGACTACGGCAATGTCGATAGCCTCACGCCGTATCAGCTCCAGGGCTTCACCGTAGTCAGTAAAGAAGTACAGATCCCACTCCTTTTTACGGCGCCAGAGCAGGCGCTCTATTCCCTTGACGACATTCTCCTCATCATCCAGAAACAGGATCCGCGGTTTCTTCCTTGTACTCATCTTGGTCGCCCTCAGACAGAGGTAGTCGAATAATAAAACAGCTTCCACTGCCCGGCTCTGAGCAGAATGTCAGTGTGCCTCCATGCTGCTCCTGAATCACCTTATGACTAATCGAGAGTCCCTGACCGGTGCCCTTGCCCACCGGCTTAGTGGTAAAAAACTGATCGAAAATAAACGGCTGAACCTCTGCGGGGATTCCGCCTCCGCTATCACTGACGCGTATCTCCAGCCAGCTGCCGTCGGCGCTGCTGGCAATCCGCAACTCACCTTTAGTCCCCTCCTCGCCTTCGACCACGTCGGCAATAGCGTCACTGGCATTGACGATCAGGTTCAGCATCACTTCGCTCAGGGGACCGGGATAAGTGCGAATCAATGGCAGTGCCGGGTCCAGGTCGAGCTGCAGCTCTGCAATATGCTTCCAGATATTGCGGGTGATGGTGACAGTTGTCTGAATCACTCGATTGATATCGGTCTCAACCTTTTCATCACTGCCGGGATGGGAAAAGTCTTTCATTGCCCTGACGATACGACTGACATGATCAACTCCGTCCAGCGCCTGCAGTACCGCTCTTGGCACCTCGTCCATCAGGTAATCCAGTTCCAATTCGTCAATCAGGCTCTGCAGACGAGTGATTTCCGGCCCAGGTGGCTGCTTCAGTACCCATTCACTGCAATGGCCTGCAAACTGAGCCACATCAGTAAACGCATCCCGCAGAAAGTGCAGGTTATCCCCGACATACTGGATAGGTGTGTTGATCTCATGGGCAATTCCGGCAGCCAGCTGACCAATGGACTTCAGGCGCTCCGCCTGCTGCGCCTCTTTCTCTGCTTCCACTTTGGTGGTGATATCATCCAGTAACATCAGGTAACCGCCGAAGTTACCACGCTCATCCAACAGCGGCGTAATAACGATAGAGAACACGCCCACCTGCCCGTCGACATGGGTGAAAGGCGCTTCAAAGCGCTCAGTCGTTACTTTCTCTGTCAGGCAGGTCAGTACCTGCAGGGAAATATGCTTCCAGCTCCACTCCAGCGGCAGTCCCATGATCGAACGTCCCAGCACCTCCTCTGCCTCCAGCCCCAGGTAGTGTTGGGCCGCATGATTCCAGTGACTGACACAATCATAGATATCGACACCGACAATGGCGGAACTGATCGATTCGATCAGTTGGTTATTCTGCTGATACACCCGGTCAACCCTTTCATGCTCCCGATAGCGGGTGATCAGGCTGCAAAAGGCGGTGGCTATCTCATCGGCAGCGCAAGAAGTCAGCTCGGCGATATCGAAGTGACGGTCGCAATGGAACATCACCACTCCCAGCAGCCGCTCATTGTCATAAACCGGAATCAGACAGCAAAGTTCATCGATCGTCTTCGGGGGATGAAACAGCATCCGCTCGCCCTGACTGTCATCATTAACAATCGCCAGATTCAGTCCTGCTTCGATCAGGAGTTTCGCCTCCTCATCAACATTGCAGCCGGCGACTAACTTCAGTGTCTGCGAGCCAGGGTAAAGCAGACAGATTGCGCTTTGCGCCGCCGCATCAACGTAACCAACCCGGTTAAGTTCTGCCAGCGCGGCGTCGAGCAGGGTATCCAGTATCTGGCCGCTGAACGGAAGCCGGTGCAGCGCCAGCAGCAAGGTCTGTGTCTGTCGGTAGATATACTTCTGACGCTGCCCCGCGGATGACCGCAGGCACGCAGCCAGTTGTGTTGCGAGATGATCCGGCGGGTCGTTCAGGTTAAGGCAGCTGAACAGCTGCGGAGATAAGCTGGAAGGCAGGCTTTCACCGAGCGGCAGGAAGCCAAAAACGGGGGGCTCATCTCCCATTAACGTCAGAGCGTCGGTGCAGGAGAGCGGAAGATCCACCGTATTCACCAGAACCAGATCGTAGTAGTGCCCCTGTAAAAGCGCACTGATCCCCCAGAGCGACTCCTGCCGGGCCAGCGAAAGGTAATATTCACAGATCTCAGCGGCGCTATTCAGCACCGCCTCCAGACGGGCGAAGTTTTCATCGTCACTGCAACATACCGCCACATAGATTCCGTGACGCTTTACTGCGTTTCGCCCAGCACTGCGGACTTCCTGATCCACAAGTTCCATTTTTCCCCCTGAACATCCCGGTATTCCCTGGCCGAAGACGGCGTTTTACAACCCCGTCCTGTCACTGCTTCGCTGAAAGCCCTGCTCCGACAGCCTGTATGGTGAGACTGCAAAAAAGGACTTTCAAAACAAAGCTCAGCGCAGATAACGCAGTCCGGCCGGTACTCAGCCGAATCTCTTACCTACAGGGATTCAGGTTAGTCCAGATTTTTGCGGCAGCAAGTAGACTGCCGGAATTGAGGAGTCAGAAATCTGGTTATATATCAGGCTATTCAAGGGTGGAGAAGTAAGCGCTTAGCTCGCTCAGACTGGAGAGTGTTGTACTGGGTTGCCACTCCCAGCAGTCAAACTGAATCGTCGGATCACGCTGAATCCAGACCGCTTCCCAACCGGCCGCGCGGGCACCGATAATATCGAACGGATTGCTGGACACCAGCCAGGTATCCGCTGCGTCGACCGCGGACTCCCGCAGGAAGTGTTCATAGACGCGGGGATCAGGCTTGAAGCTTTTGACCGCATCGACACTGATAATCCCCTTCACGGTACCGTGCAGATCTGCATGAGCAAACAGAGACTCAAGATCATCCGGTTCCCCATTCGAAAAGGCCCAGCAGGCGATATCCTGCTGCTTCAGGGCGCTGAGAGCCGGCACGGTGTCGTCATAGGCCGGCAGCCGCGTATAGGCTGCCATCAGCGCTTCCTTATCGGCCTCGGACAACTTAATGGCCAGCTCAAGGCAGGTAAAGTCCAGTGCCTGCCGGGTACAGACAGCAAAGCCGCTGTAGGCGTCCATCAGGCCGCGCCGAAAACTGTATTCCAGCTGTTTCTGCCGCCACAATGCCGAGAAGGCACCGGCCCTCTGTCCCAATAATCCCTCTAACTCACGCACCACTCCGTGTGGGTTGATCAGGGTTCCGTAGACATCAAAAGCGATGGTTTTAGACATGGCAGCCTCCCGCTGGATTTCTGTGGGCAGGCATTATCTATATCACTCTACCTGCCTCTGAACCAGACGCATAAGGTGGTATCAGACTTTAAACCGGGCGACCAGATCCTGCAGCTGACGGGCCGAGCCATCCAGTGCGCCGCTTACCTGCTGGGTTTTACCAACACCATGCGCCACAGTCCCCCCCAGCTCCTTGAAGCTGGCAACCTGTTCCCGCACCGAGCTGACTTCAGTGCGGGAATCCGTGGCCAGGCGAGCCGCCTGGTCACAGGCCTGACTCAGGTCGGAGATCGTCTGACGGATTGCAGACAGGCTGGTGACCGTGTTCTGCGCCAGTTCTACCGACTCCCGCGCTTTATCCTGATTGGAGGCCATGGTATCCACCGACGTGGTGATCGAGATAACGATCGACTCCAGCATACTGTTGATCTCGATGGTGGACTGGCGGGTACGGTTAGCCAGCGTCCGGACTTCATCGGCCACAACCGCAAAACCACGTCCGGTCTCGCCGGCACGGGCTGCCTCAATCGCAGCATTCAGTGCCAGCAGGTTGGTCTGGTCGGCAATATCAGCAATGGTCCCCACCACACCAGCAACCTGATCACCGGCATTACGCAGTGCCAGCAGCGAGGAGGCCGTGGTTTCGATATCTCCGGCCAGCGCTTCAATACTTTCAGCCGTCTTCGCCACGGCCCGGGCACCCGCTTCGACCTCTTCAGCGCCCTGCTGGGCGGATTCTGAAGCTGAATAAGAATATCCGGCCCCGGAGTCGATCTGCGCTTCCAGCTGGGTCATCAGTGACACCAGACGGTCGATCTCATTATTCAGGTGATTCACCGTATCATCGGAGGCGCAGGCCGCATCGCCAAGCGCATTGACCGACTGACCGATACTATCGATCGCGTCCATCACGCTGCTCATACCGGCCCGGAACACCGACAGCAGGTCATTGACACTGTGCGCTGCGCGGCCTATCTCGTCATTACTCTGCACCGGAATCTGCACACTGAGATCGTGACTGTCTGCCACCTCGATCAGCTCATTGGCAAGCAGGGTGATCGGTTTAGCCACCTGCCGGCGGGCAAAGATAAAGCCGGCTGCCGCAACCAGGCCGATGATGGTAACCAGCACTGCCACCATCTGGATGGTTTCATTCATATTCTGCAGAATCTGCTCTGAACTCTGAGCCGCATCCTCTGATACCGCGCGCTTCACACGTTCCAGACGCTGCAAGGCCGCCGCTGAAAGATCGGTCAGGACCATCAGCTCGGAGCGGGCGCTGTTCCAGTCGATATCGGAAGCCGACATTATGTTGTGAACCTGATCCAGTGAACGGCTGATGCTGCCAAGGTCCCTCTCCAGGCCGCCGACCTCGCGATAACCGGTTTCCTGAAGTTTTTCCAGGTTGCCCATCATCAGTCGATCCAGCTCGCTTCGCTTCTGCTCGAACTGCGCCACTGATGTGGTGGTACCGTAGAGAGAATAGGCCGATAGTTCCTGCTCTTTAACCGTAGAAGCGGTCAGCTCCAGATATTCGAGTTCGGGTATGGTTTTCTCGACAAACATCGACACCCGGCTACTCACGCTGCTGGTGGTATTGATAAGCATCACTGCAGCGATGGCCGTGATCACAAACACCGCGGCATAGCCTGCAAATACCTTTGAACTGATGGAGCCAAACAGTTTATTCATACCTATATCCCAACAGGTTTAAGAGATTCAGCGTAGACAGAGTATATAACTCTTTTAAGCATAACGACTTAGCTTGTAGATACTTGAGCAAATTTGTCATCTATTTCATGGCAGACAAACCGCTGTATCGCGCCTGACAGCCGCTTTGTGTGCTGCTGTGACAGCGGCAAGGGTAAAAAAATCCTAAAGCAATGCCAGACCCGAAAACTGGTTTCGATGCATCGCTCAAGCACACACCGGTTATTTAGTTCGGGCCTGGTACGAAAGCCGATTGTCGGCCGGGGAAGCCTGGGCAGAGGATCTGCATTATCTTGATGAAGTGGCCCTGCCCGCTGAAGAGACTCTGGTTGGATGGGGATCTGGCATCAGCCGAATCCGGAACAGAGTGAAGGTCGTGTGGATAGCACCCACATTGCAGTGCTGGCCGGTTGTCTGAAACAGTTCAGCCGATCCACTGTTTTGCCCGGACAAGCAGCGCTTACCGCTGCCTGTTCTGAGCGATCAATATTCCAGCCTCAGACCGCAAGCCGTGGATCGGTGCGGGCAACGTTTTCACTCTGCTGATGCTGTTTGTGAAATGCCGACAGGTTAGGCAGATCCGAAAAATCATGCAGTTCACGGAAGATCACCCAGTCAAGCATGGTGTAGAGGCAGATCGCCGGATAGTTCCAGTCGGCAAAGCCGCCATCAGCAACCATCCCCTCCAGCACTTTCAGAGTCTGACCGATGCGCTCATTCTGCAGGCCGCAGACCGGCTGCGCGTCAGCAGCCACTCCTGAGCGCTTTAGCAGCAACAGGGTGACAAAAGAGTCACCCGCAGCATCGACCAGTGTCAGGCGGTTCTCATCTTCCCAGCTCAGCACGGGCAGGTTCATTTTCTGCGTCAGGTAACGTGATATTACCCGTGAATCGTAGATCCGCTGCTCGCCATCCACCAGCACCGGCACTTTCATCGCCGGCGTATACTGGCGTAGCTGATCACGCCCTTCCGGGGTAAAGATATTAAGGTCGATAAACTCATAGGCCGATTCCGGCAGCCAGAGTCGCAGACGGCGTACATAGGGTGAGGTGGATGAGCCAATCAGTTTCATTGCTGCGTTTCCTTATGCTGTGTAGTCAAACAGGACTCCGGATTGAGCCAGCAGAAGCAGGCGGCTGTCGAGTTAAAAAGCCTGCAAGTCACAGAAAACTCTGTTGCTAATTTAGTCTTACCGATGTGATTACTCCCAGTGAACAGAAATAGCTAAAGGCGCTTCAGCTCACCTAACTTCGCATGTTACCGAAGCAGGTACTAACCTTTAGCGTAAGACAGGAACTTAATACCCTGATGCCAGGGTATGCAAATGCGGACGGGAGGATTGAAATACAACGTAGGAGCCGTGTTATGAACCGACACTACTACATCAGCGACAACCTCGATGATCTGGAATCCCTCGAGCATGAACTGGAGGAGCACGGAATCAATATCGAGCAAATCCACGTCCTTAGCGAAAAAAATGCGGAAGTCGAACAACACCACCTGCATGAAGTGACATCCCTGATGAAAAATGACGCCGTGCACTCCGGAGAGATCGGTGCAGCGATCGGCGTGCTGCTGGCAGCGATCATTCTGGGCCTGTCATGGCTGTTCGGCTGGACTGACACCGCCGTTGGCTGGATGCCGTTTATCTTTCTGGCCATCGTGGTGATCGGCTTCTGTACCTGGGAAGGAGGCTTCCTCGGTATCCAGATGCCCAACAGTCATTTCCAGCGCTTTAAACGCGCCCTCAAACGCGGTAAGCATATCTTTTTTGTAGACGTAGAACCCGAGCAGGAACCCCTGCTGGACGAGATCGCTCATCACCACCCTATGCTGAAAGATGCGGGCACCGGCAGCGCCGTGCCTCACTGGGTTGTGTCATGGCTGCACACCTGGCACCAGTTCAAACGCACCATCTGAAGCGGGGCTTTCAGCCTTATCTCAGTCTCATCGCCCGGATGCCAGGGAAGGCATCGCAGGGCTCCGTCCACTGACCCGCCCGACACGACTACCCAAAGAACAGCAACCGGCTCAGCAAGGTATAGTTTGACTCGGCGGCCATCAAAGCCACCAGTATCACCAGGCAACCCGGCGGCAGCAGGATGGCGTACATGATCGCCAGCCGCTCCCAGGCCATATGCATAAAGACGGCGACGATCAGTCCCGCCTTCAACAGCATAAACAGAATAATCAGCCCCCAGCGCAACAGCCCCTGAAACTGCAGGTAGTCGACCAGGTAGGAGAGCGTACTGAGCAGGAACAGCAGCCCCCAGATCTTCAGATAGGTGCCGATCGGATGTGTTTGGGTATTCACCATAGCCCTCTCCTCAGTATCTGTGTCGGGTTTAGCAGCAATGTCGTGCATTCAGAAATCCCCAACCGCTTCGCGGCATAACCCAGGGCCGTATGGCAGGCGATTTCCGGCGTCAGGTCGGGTATTCACCAGAGATAAAAGAAGGCGAAGATAAACACCCACACCAGATCGACAAAATGCCAGTAAAGGCCTGCGGTCTCGACGATCTGGTAATCTCCCCGCTGTTCGTAGTCCCCCTTTAATACCTTCAGCGCCACGATGCCGAGATAGATCACACCGATGGAGACATGCAGCCCGTGAAAACCGGTGATCATAAAGAAGCAGGCGCCAAACTGTGGCGCTCCCATCGGGTTACCCCAGGGCCGGACGCCATCCTCGATCAGCTTACTCCACTCGAACGCCTGCATACCGACAAAAGTGGCTCCGAGCAGCGCCGTCAGCAGGATCAGACCGCCGCATCTGAAGCGACGACGCTGATAGCCGAAATTGACCGCCATCGCCATGGTGCCGCTACTGCTGATCAACACGAAGGTCATAATGGCGATCAGCACCAGCGGGATATGGATACCGCCAAGGGTCAGGGCGAACACTTCACTGGTATTGGGCCAGGCTTCGACGGTGCTGCTACGCACCACCATGTAACCGGTCAGGAAGCAGGAGAATATAAAAGTGTCACTGAGCAGGAAGATCCACATCATCGCCTTGCCCCAGTTCACCCGGCGAAACACCTCACGGTCATCGGACCAGTCCTGTACCAGTCCCTGCATCCCCTCTTCTGCTGCCGCTTTTGGTCTGATCTCGGTACTCATAGCATCACCCCAGACCACAGAATGCGGCGATGGCACGGAAAGTTTCCGGCGTTCGGGTCAGCACCAGAAACAGCAGCAGCCAGATCAACAACAGGAAATGCCAGTAACGGGCACAGAGTTGTAGCGAACTGGCGAAGTGATGCCCCGGCAGCTGTTGCTGATCCAATGCCAGTAACTGACCCAGCAGAAAGCCCCACACCAGCAGTCCGCCCATCAGATGTAATCCGTGCAGGCCGGTCAGCAGATAAAAGAAACTACTGGCAGGGTTAGCATCCAGGGCATAACCGGTGGCTTCAAATAACTGCCACAGGCGCAGCTGGCCGATCAGGAACAGCAGGGCAAAAGCCCCGGCCAGCAAGATGCCGAGCATCAGGCGCTGGCGGTTGGCCCCGGCCAATGCCCGGCGGGCATCGACCAGGGCTAAACTGGCAGCCAGCAACAGCAGGCTGTTGAGCCAGAGAGGCCTGAAATCTGCCAGCGGCGCACCGAAGCCGGTCAGCGAGGGCCAGTCATCCAGCTGCGCACGACTGATAAAAGCCACCAGAAACAACAGGAACAACACACTGATCACCGCCAGCAACAGCCAGATCGCGGTGTTGGCGATGCGCCCTGGACGCTCCGTCGCAGGTACCCAGCCACTCTCACCGCCCTCCCCTGGCTCTGCCCGCCATAATTCCTGAGATCTCATGACTCACCTCCGACCTGTTCCCGGCTGCGGCGACGCTGCAGCTCCTGATCAGACACTGTCTGTGGTACGAAATCCGCTTTCATCCCCGGCAGGCTGTAGTCGTAGGCCCAGCGGTGCACTACCGGTAACTTCGCCCCCCAGTTACCGTGTGGCGGCGGGGTTTGTGGCGTCTGCCACTCCAGTGAAGTGGCCTGCCACGGATTCGCCCCGGCAGGCTTACCGTTACGCACACTCCAGAACAGGTTGAACAGGAACAGTAACTGGCTGACCCCGACCAACAGCGCCGCCACCGTGATAAAGGCATTCAGGTCCTGCGCCGAGTCGGGGATAAATTCATAGCCTTCAAAGCTGTAGTAGCGCCGCGGCATGCCAAGAAAGCCGAGGTAGTGCATAGGAAAGTAGATCGCATAGGTACCGAGAAAGGTGATCCAGAAGTGCAGCTTGCCGAGGCAGTCATTCATCATCCGCCCGGTCACCTTGGGATACCAGTGATAGATAGCGCCGAACACCACCAGAATCGGCGCCACGCCCATCACCATATGAAAGTGCGCTACTACGAAATAGGTATCGGACAAGGGAACATCAACGATGACATTACCCAGAAACAGCCCGGTCAGGCCGCCTACCAGAAAGGTCAGGATAAATCCCAGCGCGAACAGCATCGGTACCGTGAGATGGATATCCCCGCGCCACAGGGTCAGCACCCAGTTATAGACTTTCAGTGCCGTCGGAACCGCAATGACCAGCGTGGTCGTGGCAAAGAAGAATCCAAAATAGGGGTTCATGCCACTGACATACATATGGTGTGCCCAGACCACAAAACTGAGCACACCGATCGCCACGATCGCCCAGACCATCATACGATAGCCGAAGATATTCTTGCGCGCATGGGTGCTGATCAGGTCCGAGACCAGGCCAAAGGCGGGCAGTGCCACGATATAGACCTCTGGGTGACCAAAGAACCAGAACAGGTGCTGAAACAGGATCGGGCTGCCGCCCTGATGATCCAGCGCCTGCCCCATCGAAACGATCGCGGGCATAAAAAAGCTGGTGCCCAGCAGTTTATCGAACAGCATCATCACCGCGCTGACAAACAACGCCGGAAATGCCAGCAGCGCCAGGACGGTCGCCATAAAAATGCCCCATACGGTCAGCGGCATACGGAACAGGGTCATACCATAAGTGCGGGCCTGCAGCACCGTCGTCACATAGTTCAATCCGCCCATCGTAGCGGCAACGATAAAGATCGCCAGCGACACCAGCATCAGCACGATTCCCCAGTCAGTGCCCGGCGTACCGGCCGTGATGGATTGCGGCGGATAGAGGGTCCAGCCCGCCCCGGTTGGCCCGCCCGGGACAAAGAAGCTGGCCAGTAGCACCAGCACCGAGAGCAGGTAAAACCAGTAGCTGAGCATATTCACGTAGGGAAACACCATGTCGCGCGCCCCGACCATCAGCGGGATCAGGTAGTTACCGAAACCGCCGAGAAACAGCGCCGTCAGCAGATAGATCACCATAATCATGCCGTGCATGGTCATCGCCTGGTAATAGGCTGAGGCATCCATAAATTCCAGGCTGCCGGGAAAGCCGATCTGCATACGCATCAGCCCCGACAGTATCAGCGCAATCAGGCCGACAAAGATGGCCGTCAGCGAATACTGGATGGCGATGACCTTATGGTCCTGGCTCCAGATATAGCGGGTAAAAAAGCTCTTTGGCTCATGTACAGCTTCATTTTCAGCCTGGTCTGCATAGGCCATCTCATCATCCTCCGTTGGAGAACTCTGTTACTGAGACGATCCCTGTGAATTATCGGTAGCGGCGGTAAGCGAACGTATATAGGCGACCAGTGCGTCGAGGTCGGCGGAGGCCAGATTATATGCCACCATAATGGCCGGATAACCGGCCACCAGCTGGTCCGCCGGATCGGTAATGGAACGCTTCAGGTAGGCCTCATCGACCAGCACCTCACTACCGTCACTGAGCTTTTCCTTACGTCCGAACAGCCCCTTCCAGCCCGGTCCCAGGCTTTTGCTGCCATCGACGCTGTGACAGGCAAGACAGCCCTGCTGCTGCGCAATCAGGCGTCCGCGTTTCAGCAGCGGATCTTCCGGTGTGCTGTCCTCCCGCTGTAGCAATGCAGCCAGCGTCGGCTGCTGCGCCAGCCAGCTGCGAAACTCTGCATGTGGCTCGACCTGCAGCAGGCCGCGCATACTGTAGTGACCGATACCGCAAAACTCGGCACAAAGAATCTCAAAGCGTCCGTTGCGGGTGGGGGTAAACCAGAACCAGGAAACAGTTCCCGGCACCATATCCATCTTTCCGCGGATCTGGGGAACATAGAAGTTGTGCAGGACATCCTTGGAACGCAGCAACAGTTTGACCGGTTGCCCGAGCGGAAGATGCACCTCGTTGCCCAGCACCAGCTGGTCATCCTGCCCGGCCGGATCATCCGGATTCAGTCCCAGCGGATTGTTATCAGCAATCCAGCGCACATGGCTTTTACCGAACGTGCGGTCTTCACCGGGAAACCGAAACGCCCACTGCCACTGCTGACCGACCACTTCGACTTCATGGGCATCCTCCGGCACATCGATAAACTGTTCATAGACAAAGAGTCCCGGCGCCAGCATCGCCACGATACCGATACCGGTGATCCCCATCAGCCACCACTCCAGCCTGCGGTTCTCCGGTTCATAGGCCGCCCGGTGTGAGTTTTTTCTACCCTCCCGGTGGCGATAGCGAATCAGTGCCAGCACCACAAACAGGGTAATAACCACAAAGAAAAAACCGGTCAGCAGAATCGTAATCAGCAGGGTGTTGTCGATCGCACCCCAGTTGGACGCGGCCTCGGTAATCCACCAGGGGCTGTAGATATGAAACAGGACTGAAGCAACTACGATGAGGATCAGTACAATCGCCAACGCCATTCTTTCGTCACCCTGAAGTGAGGAGCATGGCCAGCAAAGGAAGGATGGTCAGCTCATAAACAGTGGCAAAAACGCCTTGTTCACGGCCAGTTCCATTGTGCGGCAGCGGGGCCGCGAACTTATACATAGGGTAGTGCTGATAAGGGCATCCCGCCAGTCAGGCCGATCTCTGATCTGTGGGAAAAACGGGGAAATCAAAGCAAATGCATGAATCCCATCGTATCCCTATCTGCCCCGGCTGAGGTAAATCTGACGCCGTACTCTGTGGCGATCATATGGCATTGTGGAAAATACCGTCTGACCGCAGAGCCCTGTTAATACGAACCTACCCGGCCCCTCATTCGCACCTTGCTATTACTTAGTTAGTTCAGCGCCTGCAGTTAAGTGCTGAAGCACTCACAATTGCCCCGTATCCCCTAAAATTAGCAGGAGGGATCTGTCAAAGACCGGAGGATCGGTAACGGTGTGACTAAAGAGATACCTGTTCCAAAAAACCGGGCCAGCCGCCTGTTGAAGATCGGCCGATTGCTCGGAGGGATTGCCGGGCAGATGCTCAGCGATGGCGTATCGGCTTTGGCCGACGGAAAACCGCTGCGAGCAAGCGACTTGCTGCTGACACCGGCCAATGCCATGCGGCTGGCGGAGAGGTTGTCTGAGATGCGCGGCGCGGCGATGAAGATCGGCCAACTTCTCTCGATGGAGACCGGTGATTATCTTCCTCCGGCGCTAACCGAGATTCTGGCCACCCTGCGCGAACACGCGCATCCCATGCCGCAGCATCAGGTAGCGCAGGTGCTGGAAACGGCCTGGGGTAAAGGCTGGGACGGTGCATTCCAGCAGTTTTCGTTTACACCTTTCGCGACTGCATCTATCGGGCAGGTGCACGAAGCCTGCAAAGATGGCCGGCACCTGGCGATCAAGGTGCAATATCCCGGGATTCGAAAAAGTATCGATAGCGACGTCGACAATGTCGCGGCGCTGTTCGGCCTTTTCCGCCTGATTCCAGGGGAATTCGATTTGGCACCATTGCTTAAAGAAGCCAAACAACAACTTCACCAAGAAGCCGATTACCGTGCCGAAGCGGTCAATATCGCCGAATATAACCGTTTTATTGGCGATGATTCCGGGTTCGAACTCCCAACGGTAGACAGTTCACTCACCACCTCCGATGTGCTCTCTATGTCTTTCGTCGCCGGGGCCCCTATCGAATCGCTGGCGAGTTCGCCGCTCAATGTGAGAAACCGTGTTGCGACACAGCTGCTGGCACTGGTATTGAAAGAGCTGTTCGAGTGGGGCCTGGTACAGACTGACGCTCAATTTGGCAATTACCGCTACCAGGTCGAGCGGGATCGAATCGGACTCCTCGACTTCGGCGCCACCCGACACTATTCCGACGAGCTGGTTGACGCTTTCCGCCGTCTGATGGGGGCGGCGATTAAAGGCGACCTCTCCGCCATTGAGCACACGGCTGTCGAGCTGGGTTATCTGCGGCAAGCGGAGTCACTAGCCTATCGCCGGGGCTTATGCGAAATGATCAGGGCGGTTGCCGAGCCGGTGCGATACCCGGGCTTATTTGATTTCGGTACCTCCGACCTGTCAAAGCGGGTCGTGGATCTGGCCATCTCCCTGCGGCTGCATCAGCGCTATATGCACCTGCCGCCGACTGATATGCTGTTTCTACACCGCAAAATCGGCGGCACTTATCTGCTTTGCGCCCGGCTACGGGCACAGGTCGACGTCAACCGCTTGGCCGCGCCCTACATCCGTTGAGCATTGCATGGCGTATCCAACATCAGGCGCTGTTTCAGTGGGTATCAGCGGGTAACCAAAAGGCCGCCGCCCGCTCCGCCCTTGCCAGAAGACTCAACAGCCGCTCGTGCGCCTGCCACTGTTGCAGGCTTTCATCCCGACACCATGTTCGCAAAGTTGCTAAAAAAATACCGGTCAGGAAAACCTCTTCAACCTGTCTGCGCCGGCCACCTGCATGCAGTCCAGCCGCTTCCCGCCAGAACTGCACCAGACGTGACAGATCAAAGACCATCGGCAGCCAATGGTGAATGTGGGGGAAATGCAGTTTGGCACCCAGCATCTGAGCAGTGACCCGATGGTAGGGGCTGAGCGCCTCAAACCAGCGCCAGATTACCGCTTCCAGCCGCTCTTTGACCGGCAATGCCTCAATATCCTCGAGATCAGCGGCCAGCATGGCCTCAAGCGCACGCGAAAACCAGGCATTGGCGATGGCATTGGTATCCGCATAATAGTGACGTATATGGTTTACGGAGGTGTCACAGTATTTCGCCAGCGTCACAAGGCTGAGGTCGTACCAGTTATCCCGCTCAGTCGCCAATTCTAACGCTGCATTCAGTATTCGATCAGACTCCACGGCTTGTGAGATCTGCTCTGCGTGTTGCGAAGTTGTAGCCATTACACCGCCCTCGATCAGAGAGACTGATGCCTGATGCGCCAGGATACTCTTGTCAGCGATCTCCCGGCGTTTCAGGCATCAGGTGTAAACAAGTATAGGGCAGCGAAGGGGTCTCTATACTTTGCTTTTGTTCTGGGCTAGCCCTGTGCTTTACGGTCATCCAATCCGGCCTCAATAGCCGGGTGGAGACAAGGGCCCGGCATCTTCTCAGATACGCTGAGAGATTAAAGAGATGGCGTTTATAGCGCGATCAGAGCAGAGAAAACCACAGAACCGGCAGTGTTCATCACCCATGCTACAGGAATCCTCTCGACGACAAGGTCAGGCAGCGGCCACCAGCTGCACCACGCCATCGTAGACAAACTGAATTGCCAGCGCGGCCAGGATAACACCGAGGAAGCGACGCAGAATCTCATCACCGGTACGACCGATCAGTACCTTGACGAAACCTGACAGCAGCATCAGTACCAGCGTCAGCAGAGTAATACTGAGGATTGCCAGGATGATCGAGACATCTGCCGCCGTCGTCTCAGCATCCGAGAACATCAGGATCGCCAGCGTCAGTGAACCGGGGCCGGCGGTGAGCGGTATAGACATTGGGAATACGGAGATATCTTTCTTCTCCGTTGTAACCTTGTACTCCAGGTCCTGCGTGATCATGTTGAAGGCGGTATAGAACAGTAGTAGGCCACCTGAGATCCTCAGAGCCTCGATACTGATCCCCAACTTGGACAGGAACACCTCGCCGTAGTTACCAAACACGATCAGTAGCACAGTGGTGATCAGCATCGACTTTATCGCCATCACCCTGCGGTGTCGCACCTCTCCGGCGGGCACCAGGGAGTGAAAGATGATAGCAGCGCCAATCGGGTCGATGATGACAAACAAGCCGGTAAGGGCATTCAGGTATACAAGCAGATCCATTCTAAATCTCAGGAAATAATCAGTTTACAGAGCTGTCCGCAGGGACAGTATTTTGCGTCAGGCAGGAGCGGCGGGTAACGGATGCCCCGACCGGAATCATAGCCGGGCGCGACTTTATCAAAATGTATATACATTTAAAACCCACAAGAACGATCTGTATGAATTTTCATACCGCTGTAAGAAAAAGTTGGGGATAAAGCGATCAGGCGGCGTGCAACGAATTCAGAACGCTTTCTCGCGGGCAAGACAGCCCCTGATGGAAGCGCGGCTGGAAAACCGGAGAGGTCCGGAGATAGTTAGGTCCTGAGATAAAAATGGCCCGCCTTAGGGCGGGCCGGAAAGCGATTCGAAGGGGATGAATCGTGTTAGAACAGGTTTATAGCAGGCCGGCAAACTCCAGCGCAGCCTTGACGTTGGCACGGCCCGCTTCGGACATTGGAACGATCGGCAGGCGCGCCTCATCACCACACAGCCCCAGCAGGGAAGCGGCGTATTTAACACCGGCCGGGCTTGGCTCAGAGAACAGGGCATTATGTAGCGGTGCCAGGCGATCCTGAATCTCCAGCGCAGCCGCAAAGTCACCACGGTCACAAGCTTCATGCATCTGTGCACAGAGTCCTGGCGCTACATTTGCCGTCACAGAGATACAGCCGTGGCCACCGTTGGCGCGGTAAGCCATGGCGGTCAGGTCTTCGCCGGACAGGTAGCTAAACTCACCTTTTACCTGCAGGCGCTCCTGGCTGATGCGGGACAGGTCGCCGGTAGCGTCTTTGACACCTGATACGCGAGGCAGCTCTGCCAGACGCGCCATGGTTTCCGGCAGCACATCGACCACGGCACGTGGCGGGATGTTGTAGATAACCACCGGGATATCGATAGCATCATGGATCATCTTAAACTGCTGGTACAGGCCTTCCTGGTTCGGACGGTTGTAGTAGCCCGCTACACTGAGGATGGCATCAGCACCGGCTGCCTGGGCATGTCGGGAGTATTCCACCGCTTCCAGCGGGTTATTGGAACCGGCTCCGGCAATCACCGGCACGCGACCCGCAGTCTCTTCAACCACGATCTCGATCACCCGCTTATGCTCGGCTTCCGTCAGGGTCGGGGACTCACCGGTTGTGCCGACCGGCACCAGACCATGGGTACCGTTGTCAATCTGCCAGTTAACCATCTTACGCAGCGCCGCTTCATCCAGCGTACCGTTTGTAAATGGGGTAATCAGCGCTACATAAGATCCGCGAAACATGGGTAAACTCCTTAAAAAAACTATAAAAAAACCCGGTTGCAAAGCCTGCGACCGGGTTTCGAATTCTGTGTCTGAGTGCAGCTAACAAGCGATACGAAACCGGGTCACGGAGAAGACTCCCCGTTTATCTGCCTTTGGTTTGTATTTCACTTGAGTGTTATTCACTGTCATTCTCAGTATTAGTGACAAATTAACGTCAAATTCAGGGACGGCATGACAGGCTGTTGTTCACCGCTAAGTGCCCATCCCTATTAATGACTGCTAATATACAGAATCATATTCTCAAAGACAACCCATTCTAGAATTTTATATGTAATATAAACATCAAACCGAATTATATTCTGATCTATTGTGCAAAAATGACGTCCGGCCGGGGGAAAACTACAAAAAAGCGGGCCTGATCGCCCGCTGCAGTCAGAATACAGAATTTAATTCAGGCGAGGATCTGGAAACGAGACACCCGGTCACGCAGCGTCCGGGCCTGCTGTGCCATCTGAATACCGGCGGTGGCATTGCCTTCAGCCTCCAGCGCCGTCCTGCGGGCTGAATCCTCCAGGGTCTGGCTGCTGGCACTGATCTGGCTGGCCGCAGCACTCTGTTCCTCTGTCGCCCGGGCAACGGATTCCAGATGCTGACGCACCTGATCGGCGGCCTGCCGGATCTGCTCAAGCACCGTCCCCGCCTCCCCCACCTCGGTGACACAACGCTGGACCTGACCGACACCCCCCTGCATCTGCTCGGTAGCACGAAGGGAGTTATCCTGCAGTTTCTGCACCACCAGCTGAATTTCACGGGTCGATTGCTGGGTGCGTTGCGCCAGGGTACGAACTTCATCCGCGACTACGGCAAAGCCCCGGCCCTGCTCACCGGCACGGGCAGCTTCAATGGCGGCGTTCAATGCCAGTAAGTTGGTCTGTTCTGCCACCGCAGAGATCACTTCGACTACCTTACCGATTGCAGCACTGTCCTGCTGTAACTGGCTGATCACCGAGGAGGCCTGACTGAATTCTCGTTGCAGGTCATCCACCGAGCGCACCACTCTGTCGATCACCTCTCCGCCCCGGGCCGACAGATCAGCGGTAGCACCGGCATCCTGCGAGACGGCAACCGTACTGGCAGACACCTCCTCGACCGATTCGGCCATCTGGTTGATCGCAACCGACACCTGGGTGGTCTCGTCACTGCTGCTGCGGGCGACGCCCTGCATCTCGCCGCTGACTTCTACCACCTGTTCAGAAACAGCAGCGATATCCTCGCCTGAAGAACGTACCTGGCTGACCACCGCCGAGAACTGCTCCAGCATGGCATTGATACTGAGCTTCAGCTGATCAAGTTCATTCGCGGTATCCGCCGGGATCTGATCACGGAAACGGTAGGTAAGGTCCCCGGCACCGATCTGCAGCATGATATCGCGCATGGTCCGGACCGGCCTCAGTGCCCGGCTCAGGAACAGTCCGAGTACGACAACCAGAATGAATGCGGCCGCCAGCGAGAACAACACCATCAGCCACAGCAGGTTGTGCACGGCGCTGACAAACTCATCGGCATAACTAACGGCAAACACCACCCAGTTTCCGGCACCGGTCTGATGCCAGACCATACGGGCATCGCGTCCGCTGGCTGACTCCGTGTAGTCCACGGCCCCTTCTTTCTGACTTAGCAGCTCTCTCAGCCGCGGCGCCGGCAGATCAGAATAGACCGCTTCAAGCTGCTTGCCCTGAGACTCTATGTGGGCGATCAGCTTGCCACGGTTTTTGCCGTCACCGGCATACGCCAGCCCGAGATAGCCTGAGTCACCGATAGAGAGCGACTGCAGGTTTTGTCGCAGTGCCGCCATCACCCTGGAGATAGGCAGGCCGACGTAAAGTATCGCATTCACCTGACCATCAGCGCCGGTAAGCGGGCTGTACTTGGTCATATAATCCGTCCCGAACAGGCGGGCCTCACCGATATATGGCTGGCCGGAGAGCAGTTGCCGGTAGCCCGGATGGGTCTTACCCAGCAAAGTACCGATAGCACGTTCGCCCCGTTCGTTTTTAAGTGATGTGGTCACCCGCAGGAAATCATCGCCATAGCGGATAAAGACCGTGGCATTACCACCGGTCATACGGGCAAACTGGTCAACGCGGGAGAAATTGAGGTTAACCTGATCACCCTGGTGGCGTACCAGAGGTGCCTCATAGTGACCGATACGCACTTTTTCCGAATGCGAAAACTCAAGCCGGTCCGGATAGAGTTCATTAAAGGTACGCGCCAGCATCTCAGTGTTATCCATAATGGTGCTGAACGCGGTATTCATCTGCGCAGCCAAGGCCGTCACCTGGCGCTGCTGACTCTCAGCAACATTGGACAACATCAGGTTACGGGTCTGATAACCGGTAATGGCGAGAAACAGTGCCATAACCAGGATAATAAGCAGAAAGGCACCGGTGCGCAGCTGGCGGGATAGAGACCAGTTAGCAATCCATTTATTCATCAACTGCTCCTTGCGGATCTGTGGGATTAAGCAGAGCTCAATTCAAACGATATATTGAGATAACGTTAAAGAATAAAGCGACGCGATCATACACTCAGATGAGAATAGTTTTCAATAACAAGTTAATAGAAGTGTAATAGACCAACAGAGGGGCACAGGCATACAAAGAAGCAGAGAAGGCTCTGGGGATGCAAGAGGTGTCAGTTGCTACCCAACCAGGACAGCAAACCAACCCGTAAATGTATAGCGCGGCTTCTGTATACTCCTGATAGAGAAGCCATTCTCAGGCAGCCGTCTGCTGCTGATCTGAGATGCGGCTGCGCCCCGCCAGTATCCAGAGTGCTATGGCAACAGGTAATAGCGATACCAGTGCCAGCAGCTGATAGACCCCCACCAGCGAACTGGTGCTGTCGCTGATAAAGCCAGCGATCAGGTTGCCGCTTGCCCCGCCGAGACCGGCCATCACCATGCAAAATCCGCTGATCTGCATCGTCGCCGTCGGCGCAAAATAGCGGCTCACCCAGCCCGCCAGAATGCCCCAGACCGGAAAGTACATCATGCCGTAGCCAACACCGGCCAGCAGGGCAAACCGGCCAGGATCAAGCACGAAGAGCCCCAACCCCGTGGCAAAGCCGGTGAATATCAACAACAACGCCACGCCGTGTCCCTTGCTGTCGGCCAGTTTACCGGTGACAAAACCGGCGAACATTCCGGTCAGCCCCAGCGTGGTCCAGGTCAGTCCCCCCAGTGCAGAGGGTAACTGGAGTTCTGCCAGAAAAGTATTCAGCCAGTTGCTAAACGGCATGGTGGTGAAGCCAACAAAGAAACACAGCAAGCAGGCCGTCAGTGCCACAGGCTGTCGGATTACGGTACTCAACAGCTGGGCCGCGGATAGCGCACTGTCTGCCTGCTCAGCCTCGCCGCCAGGCTGCTTCCTTTTCAGACGCCCGAGCATCCGCAAGGTAATGATTATTACCACCACCCCGATTGCGGCGGCGATCAGCCAGCCGCTCTGCCATCCCAGCAATGGCACCACAAGAAGAATCAGCAGGCCGTTAAAACCATAGCCCCAGGCGGTTCCGCTGGCAGCCGTTGACAGGTAGGTCGAGCTTTTCTCCGAGCTGCTGCTACGGCTGATAACATCGACAATAGCTCCCCAGCTGATAGCGGCACTGGCCGAGAGGCAGGTCAGTGCCGCCGTGATCACCAGTGGATCACTCAGAAAAGCGATGGAAGCCAGCAGCGACGTGGTCACTGTACCGGTACCGATCAGCAGTTTAGAGGCGGCAATGCGGTGCCCGATCAGGCCTAACAACATAGCCCCGCCCAGATAAGCCAGCTGAGACAGCGCCCCAATGGCAGCAAGGTGCCAGTGGGTCAGCGCAATGTCCTCCCGCATCAGCGGTACCAGCGCGGCAAAGAGAAATACTCCAAAGCCGTGGCTGATTATCTGATTCATACCGAAAATGGCGGCCATACCCATAGGACTACTCCGAAACTTTTTATTTTGCGGAGATCATAAAAGCTTGCCAGACATCAATAAAACGATAAATACTGACAACCACCTTCAGCTTTATTGAATTCTGACTATGCGCGATCTGCCAATTAGCCTGCTTCGAACCTTTATCACCGTAGCGGAAACCCTGAACCTCTCCGCAGCGGCGACACGACTGCACCGGGCTCCCTCCACTATCAGTATGCAGCTGAGCCGGCTGGAAGAGCTGGTATCCGCCGATCTGGTCGAGCGGGGACAATACGGCGTGCGAATGACTCCGGCCGGAGAACAGCTGAAGCAACATGCCCGGCAACTGCTCAATCTACATGATCAGATCGTCGGCTCCTTTCAGAATTGCGACCTCGACGGGCCTGTCCGGCTGGGCACCCATGACCAATACGCCAGCCGCACCCTGGCCCCGCTGCTTGAGAACTATATGCTGAGTTATCCCGAAGCCAGGCTGGAGGTGACCTGTGACCACCGCCCCTTCTATCTGGCTTCGCTGGTCAACGACCGTAAGCTGGATCTTGCGCTGGTCGAGATGCCGGCATCGGCGCCGGGTGGTATCAGGCTGAATGACGATGAACTGGTCTGGGTTGGCTCAGCCAGCCATAACGCCCATCAGCGCAAGGTGTTACCGCTGGCGGTGTTTGTAGAAGGATGCTTTCACCGGGACTCGGCGATAGAGGCGCTGGAAGCGGCGGGAGTCAACTATCGCATTGCCTTCACCAGCCAGAGCCGGGCAGGCATTCTGGCGGCCGTCAGGGCCGGAATCTGTATTGCGATCATCCCCCGCAGCACGGTGGAGCCCGACCTGCAGATCATTAATGACCGCCTGCCGGGACTGCCGAAAACCCGCACAACCCTGTTGCAGGCCAGCGACAGTAACAGCGCCTCCCGGCGCCTGTCGGAGATCATCCGGCAGAGTCAGCTGTTTGACTGCCGTTGATGCGGATTGCAGAAATAAAAAAGCCCCGACCAGAGGTCGGGGCCAACAATGAAGAAGCAGTGAAAAGGCTCTGATAGGCAAGCCATTGCACTTTGCGCCCCTCCAAACTCAGTTCACGAAAGGTCATGAAAGGGTGAGACGGCTGTACCTGTCAGATCCCCGCAATTCAGTCAGACTCCCTTAATTTGGACAGAATCAGGGATTCGACTGAGGAGGACTGCCAGGCAACGCGCCATCGGGTGGAACTCTTTTGTTGAATCCGGTTGTTGAATCCAGTTGATGAATTCAGCCACCGAACTCAATCGTTAGAAGCTGTCGCCGGGGATACGTACCCAGCCTTCCATTAATACGCGCGCACTTCGGCTCATAATTGCCTTAGTTGCGACCCAGTCACCATCAACAAGTTTAGCTTCTGCACCGACTTTAAGGGTGCCGGATGGATGACCAAAGGTAACTGCCTGGCGCTCACCGCCACCGGCTGCCAGATTAATCAGGGTGCCGGGAATAGCCGCAGCCGTGCCGATCGCCACCGCTGCTGTCCCCATCATGGCATGGTGCAGCTTACCCATAGAGAGCGCACGTACGCAGAGATCGATATCGTTTGCAGTGACCTCTTTGCCGCTGGAAGCCGCGTAGTGCTGGGCCGGGGCACAGAAGGCAACTTTCGGCGTATGCTGGCGCGCAGCAGCTTCAGATACATCGCTGATCAGGCCCATACGTACCGCGCCATGGGCACGGATGGTTTCAAACCGCTCCAATGCGGCCGGATCACCATTGATCGCTTCCTGCAGTTCGGTACCGGTGTAACCGATCTCTTCAGCATTGAGGAAAATGGTCGGAATGCCGGCATTGATCATCGTCGCCTTAAAAGTACCGACGCCCGGCACTTCCAGATCATCAACCAGATTACCCGTCGGGAACATGGAGCCTTCGCCATCGGCCGGGTCCATAAACTCCACTGCGACCTCTGCCGCCGGGAAAGTAACGCCGTCCAGCTCGAAGTCACCGGTTTCCTGTACTTCACCATTGGTGACCGGTACATGGGCAACGATGGTCTTGCTGATATTTTTCTGCCAGATACGCACGGTGCAGATACCGTTTTCCGGGATACGCTCGGCATCCACCAGGCCGCCACTGATCGCAAAAGCCCCCACCGCCGCAGTCAGGTTACCGCAGTTGCCACTCCAGTCGACAAATGCCTTATCGATGGCGACCTGGCCAAACAGGTAGTCAACATCGTGATCAGGTTCGCTGCTCTTATCCAGAATAACGGTCTTACTGGTACTGGAGGTCGCGCCCCCCATACCGTCGGTCTGCTTACCATACGGATCAGGGCTGCCAATGACACGCATAAGAATGTTGTCACGCGCTTCGCCGGGAACCTGAGCGGCTTCAGGCAGGTCCTGACGACGGAAGAAAACACCTTTACTGGTACCACCACGGATGTACGTAGCAGGAATCTTAATCTGAGGTAGATGTGCCATAAGAATATATCCTGTGATTCGGGTCTGAGTTTCCTGATGTAATCGGAACCCACCGGGTTGCTTCGGTTCAGAAAATGCTTAACGGGAATTACTGCAGGCAAGCCTGGCAGCCAGTCAGATTAAGCACTCTCGGATTAATTAAGGTGGCAGCGCCCTGCCCGTCCCGTAGCGTTGATACGGGCGGCTGCCCCCGATGCGCTGTGGTAGCGCCTAGCGGAGGCAGCCAGGCAAAGGCTGCCATTCAGACTTTACTGATCAGGCGTTGTCCGCCAGGAAGTCTTTTGCGAAGCGCTGCAGTACACCACCCGCCTTGTAGACATTCACTTCAGCAGCGGTGTCCAGACGACAGGTGACAGGGACTTCAACTTTCTCGCCGTTGGCACGGTTGATGATCAGGGTCAGGTCACAGCGTGGTGAGATATCACCGACCACGTCGAAAGTCTCGGTGCCGTCGATAGCGTAGGTATGACGGGTATCACCGGCTTTGAATTCGACCGGCAGTACACCCATACCCACCAGGTTGGTACGGTGAATACGCTCGAAGCCTTCAGCGACGATGGTTTCAACACCCGCCAGACGAACGCCCTTGGCAGCCCAGTCGCGTGAAGAGCCCTGACCGTAGTCAGCACCGGCCACGATGATCAGGTTCTGCTTACGCTGCATGTAGGTTTCAATCGCTTCCCACATACGGCTTTCAGTACCCTGAGGTTCGATACGTGCGAGGGAACCCTGCTTAACGTCACCGTTCTCGTCACGGCACATTTCGTTCAGCAGTTTCGGGTTAGCGAAGGTCGCACGCTGTGCTGTCAGGTGGTCACCACGGTGAGTCGCGTAAGAGTTGAAGTCCTCTTCCGGCAGACCCATCTTGGCACAGTATTCACCCGCCGCACTGGACGCCTGAATGGCGTTGGATGGAGACAGGTGGTCGGTGGTGATGTTGTCACCCAGTACCGCCAGTGGACGCATACCTTTCATGGTACGCTCGCCCGCCAGTGCACCTTCCCAGTATGGAGGGCGACGGATGTAGGTAGACATTGGACGCCAGTCGTACAGCGGGCTTTCAGCGCGCTCTACGTCACCCAGGTCAAACATCGGGATGTAGATCTGGTTGAACTGTTCCGGCTTAACGCTCTTAGCTACCAGTGCATCGATCTCTTCGTCACTCGGCCAGATATCTTTCAGCGTAACCGGGTTACCGTTCTGGTCTGTCCCCAGTACATCTTTCTCGATATCGAAACGCACGGTACCGGCAATCGCGTAGGCAACAACCAGCGGCGGAGATGCCAGGAACGCCTGCTTGGCGTGTGGGTGGATACGGCCATCGAAGTTACGGTTACCGGACAGTACCGCCGTAGCGTACAGGTCGCGCTCAACCACTTCTTTTTCGATCACCGGGTCCAGTGCACCGGACATACCGTTACAGGTAGTACAAGCGTAGGCAACGATACCGAAGCCGAGTTTTTCCAGCTCAGGCAGCAGACCCGCTTCTTCCAGGTACAGTTTTGCAACCTTGGAACCCGGCGCGAAGGAAGACTTAACCCAAGGCTTACGGATCAGACCCAACTCATTGGCTTTTTTCGCCACCAGACCGGCAGCGACGACGTTGCGTGGGTTGGAGGTATTGGTACAGGAGGTGATCGCCGCGATGATTACCGCACCATCTGGCATCAGGCCTTCAGCTTCTTCCGCTTGCGCAGCGGCCAGCATCTCGTCACCCGCAATTCCACGCTCGTTCAGCGCAGAGGTCGGCAGACGACGGTGCGGGTTAGATGGACCTGCCATGTTGCGCACAACCGTAGACAGATCAAACTCCAGTACACGCTCGTATTCAGCTTCAACCAGATCATCCGCCCACAGGCCGGTTTCTTTGGCGTACTGCTCAACCAGTGCAACCTGTTCAGGCTCACGACCGGTCAGCTTCAGGTAATCGATGGTCTGTTCGTCGATGTAGAACATACCGGCAGACGCACCATACTCAGGTGTCATGTTGGACAGGGTTGCGCGGTCGCCGATAGACAGGGTCGCAGCACCCGGGCCGAAGAATTCCAGGTAGGCAGAAACGACTTTCTCGTTACGCAGGAATTCAGTCATCGCCAGGGCGATATCAGTGGCTGTGATGCCCGGCTGACGCTCACCGACAATCTTAACACCAACGATGTCCGGCAGACGCATCATGGATGGCAGACCCAGCATCACGGTTTCTGCTTCCAGACCACCTACACCGATCGCGATAACACCCAGCGCATCAACGTGTGGTGTATGGGAGTCAGTACCGACACAGGTATCCGGGAACGCAACACCGTCGCGGTTCTGGATCACCGGAGACATTTTCTCCAGGTTGATTTGGTGCATGATGCCGTTACCGGCCGGAATCACGTCAACGTTATCGAACGCAGTCTTACACCACTCGATAAAGTGGAAGCGGTCTTCGTTACGACGGTCTTCGATCGCACGGTTCTTCTCAAACGCTTCCGGATCAAACCCTGGCGCCTCTACGGCCAGAGAGTGGTCAACGATCAGCTGAGTCGGTACCACCGGGTTTACTTTGGACGGATCACCGCCCTGATCAGCGATAGCATCACGCAGACCCGCCAGGTCAACCAGCGCAGTCTGGCCCAGAATATCGTGGCAGACAACGCGGGCCGGGTACCATGGGAAATCCAGATCGCGCTTGCGTTCGATAAGCTGTTTCAGGGAGTCGGTCAGCGCTTCAGGCTCACAGCGACGTACAAGTTGCTCAGCCAGCACGCGTGAGGTGTAAGGCAGAGTGGCGTAAGAGCCTGGCTGAATTGCCTCGACAGCCTCGCGGGTATCGTAGTATTCCAGTGCCGTACCCGGCAGTGGTTTGCGGTATGCAGAATTCATAGCTTTGTCACCGAATATTGTTCAGAGAGGCGGGGCAGGCACGAGTGAGCTCGCTACCTGCTCCCCTTTTCTTATATGTCTGGGTTCCGCTTAGGGACGATCTTCGATCGCTACCCATTCAGCAGACTCAGGACCGGTGTAATCCGCGGAAGGACGGATAATACGGTTGTTGGCACGCTGCTCCATCACGTGAGCAGTCCAGCCTGCAGCACGGGAACATACGAAAATCGGCGTAAACAGCTTGGTTGGGATACCCATGAAGTTGTAAGCAGATGCATGGAAGAAGTCAGCGTTACAGAACAGTTTCTTCTCACGCCACATAACCGCTTCAACACGCTCGGAAACCGCGTACAGGTATTCGTCACCGACCTGCTCAGACAGTTTCTTAGACCACTCTTTGATGATCGCGTTACGTGGGTCAGACTCACGGTAGATCGCATGGCCAAAGCCCATGATCTTATCTTTACGCGCCAGCATGCCCATCACGGCTTCTTCAGCTTCGTCAGCGGAACGCCAGTTTTCGATCATCTCCATCGCGGCTTCGTTGGCACCGCCATGCAGTGGTCCGCGCAGGGAACCGATCGCAGCCGTCACACAGCTATGGATATCCGACAGGGTGGAGGCACATACACGCGCAGTGAAGGTAGAAGCGTTAAACTCGTGCTCAGCGTAGAGGTTCAGGGACGCATGCATGACCTGAACGTGCAGAGGCTCAGGCTTCTTGTTGTGCAGGGTCCAGAGGAACTGCTCGGCAATAGAGTCAGCGTCGGTTTCAACCTCGACGCGGATGCCGTTATGGCTGAAGTTGTACCAGTAGTTGATCATGCCCGGGAAGACCGCCAGCATGCGATCGATATGATCGTGCTGTTCGGAGAAATCCTGTTCGGTTTCCAGGTTACCCAGCATGGAACAACCGGTGCGCATCACATCCATTGGGTGAGCGTCTGCCGGGATCTGCTCCAGAACAACTTTCAGTGCTTCCGGCAGTGCACGCATGCCTTTCAGCTTGGCTTTGTAAGCGTCCAGTTCAGCCTGGTTTGGCAACTTGCCGTATAGCAGCAGGTATGCCACTTCTTCAAACTGAGCCTTATCAGCCAGTTCTTTAATATCGTAACCACGGTAAGTCAAACCAGCCCCGGTTTGACCCACGGTGCAGAGAGCGGTTTCACCAGCGGACTGACCACGCAGACCAGCACCACCCAGTTTCTTATCAACCATAACGTGCTCCTTCGTTGTTTTGTATAAGGCGGGCTCTGCGGCCCGCTCTGTTATCTCAGGTGTGTATCGAAAGCGGCTTACTTGTTTTTGCCTTCAGCAAAAAGAGCGTCCAGCTTCTGTTCGAAGTCGTGATAGTTCAGGAAATCGTACAGTTCCATGCGGGTCTGCATGGTATCGACAACGGCCTTCTGATCGCCATCCTTCAGGATGTGCTCATAGACGTTCAGTGCAGCTTTGTTAGCGGCGCGGAATGCAGACAGTGGGTACAGCACCATAGAGGCACCGTTCTCAGCCAGTTCTGCCTTGTTGTACAGCGGGGTAGCGCCAAACTCAGTGATGTTCGCCAGCAGGTGACGACCCTGAATACCTTCTGCGAAAGCTTTGTAGTCTTCCAGTGTGTGAACGGCTTCAGCGAAGATGCCGTCTGCACCCGCTTCCAGACATGCCTGGGCACGCTCTACAGCGGCGTTGAGGCCATCCTGCTGGAAGGCATCGGTACGGGCGATGATGAAGAAGTCATCGTCAGTTCGGGCATCTGCAGCAGCCTTGACACGATCGACCATCTCTTCCAGAGATACGATCTCTTTGTTTGGACGGTGACCACAACGTTTCTGGGCAACCTGGTCTTCCAGGTGAACCGCAGCAGCGCCGGCTTTAATCATCTCTTTCACGGTGCGTGCAATATTGAATGCACCGCCCCAGCCAGTGTCGATATCAACCAGTAGCGGCGTTTCGACAGCGCTGCTGATACGACGTACGTCTTCCAGTACATCGTTCATGGAGGTCATGCCCAGATCCGGCAGGCCATAAGAGTGGTTTGCAACACCACCACCGGACAGATAGATCGCTTTGTGACCAACGCGCTCAGCCATCATTGCGTGATAAGCGTTTGTAGTACCTACGATTTGCAGTGGCTGGGTTTCAGCCAGAGCTTTACGGAAACGTCCACCTGCAGTCAGTTTTTCAGCCATGATTCTCCCCTTGTGCATTGTTATCGGCGCCCAGTTTCTCCTCGATATTGCGACGGGCTGCGCTGATATGACGCCTCATGAGCATCTCAGCCAGCTCGGGATCACGGCTCTCAATAGCATCGATTATCTGACGATGTTCCTTCAATGCTCGTTTTGGTCGTGAACTGGAGACACTGAACTGGTAGCGGTACATACGTACCAGGTGGTAAAGCTCGCCTCCCAACACCTCGCGCAGCTTGGCGTTCTTGCTGCCCTGCACGATGCGGAAGTGAAAGTCGAGATCACCCTCTTTCTGGAAATAGGAGCGTCCATCCAGCTGATCGATATTGCGCTCATGCTCATCAAGCAGGCTACGCAGGCCATCGATCTCATCCTGAGGCATATGCTCGGCCGCCAGGCGGCAAGCCATACCTTCAAGCGCTTCGCGGACGCGGTAAATTTCCACCAGCTCCACTGCCGACAACTTAACAACCCGGGCACCTACATGAGGCTTGCGTTCAACCAACCGCAACCCTTCAAGGCGGCGAATAGCTTCACGCAACGGTCCGCGGCTAATGCCGTAAGTGCGGGCCAGTTCGGGCTCACTGATTTTGTAGCCGGGCGGTATATCGCCCTTAACAATCGCAGTGACTATTTGTTCACATACTCGGTCTGCCAGGGTACGGCTTTCTGGCTGAAACGGAGCAAACGCTGTTTTCTGTGTCATAACAACCCTGAAGATTGGAGATTGTCGACAATGTTGGAGTAAAGACACCTTAATACCCTCATAAGGTGCCGTCAACTCAAAAACGACCAAACATTGTCAACATTAAACAAAAGTAGGAGGCCAAGAGCCCCGTAAGTCAGCTTTGCAGAAAGCGCTCCATTTCTGCATTCATCGTCCGCGCTATCTGCCGTGGCTTCTGGAACGGCAGCGAATGGTCTGTACCGGCAACCAGAAAGTAGTGCCAGTTAGGTAATCGCTCAGCCAGTGCGCGGTGGTAATCGTGCATCAGATCGACGCTCAAACCGCCGATAAAGCTGGATACATCACCCTGGGCAGCCACCAGCTGTTCGCGATCGATCGTCTGGATTGCCTCAGTGACACAATCCAGTGCATTGGCAAACCCCAGGGGCCGCATCGCCAGGCGGCTGACAGTAAGGCTTTCACTCTGGGGATGCACCTTGCGGTTGGGCGAAATCGTATCGAGAAAGTTACGTATACCGGTAACCGCCTCGTCGCCACGCAGATGCAGCGCAGCTTCAGAGAAGCGCTGGCGGAGTAATACCGTCGTCTCCCAGCAGGGGCGATCCAGCACTGCCGATTCCAGCAAGAACTGCTTCCCGACCCGGTCATGATGGGCCTGCTTATATAGCAGACTCACTAATCCGCCCATCGAATAGCCCGCAAGGTCAAAGTGCCACCATCCAAGATAGTCGACAATTGCACTTAGGTCGCTGACCAGTGTTTGTGGTGTGAAGGGGTGCTCCTGACCATCAGCTGAGCGGGTATCACCGCTGCCACGCTGATCCGGCACCAGAATTTCGCTCCAGTGACTCAGAAAGCCCAGCAGCATCTCCCAAGTGTCACGCCCGGCGACTCCCGCGCCATGCAACAACACCAGGCGGCGTTTTGAGGTGATATTTGGGTTGCGGTAGATACGATAACTGATCTGCTGATCCGGCACCTGCAGGCTGTGTCCGGTCATGGTAAATGGATGCTTCATTAAACTACTTTTAAGCCCGGCTAAAATTGTCGACAGTTGAATCCTGTCATTATAGCGACAATGTCACGACTGCACTCTCGATTTAGCCGACTCGCAGGAGTAAAATGCGCCGATTTGTACGGTTCAGGAAAGCGGCATTGATCAGAAGACACTCCCTTCCCTACGAGGAAGACAGCAGCACCTATTTCGAGCGGGTAAGGTCGCTGGGTAATCCGGTCTATCTGGACAGCTGTCAGCCAGCTGCACTTTTTGGCCGTTTCGATATCATCAGTGCCGCACCCGAAGCCCTGATACGCTACCACCGTGGCGAGTTGACGCTACAGCGGGCAACCTCCGGCGAGACGCTGACAGACAACCCGTTTGATGCCTTGCGTAACCTGCTGGATCAGTACCCTCAGGTTGCCCGGGAAAAAGAGTTCCCCTTCTGTGGTGGCCTGCTCGGTCATTTCGCTTACGACCTGGGACGTTCGCTGGAAGCGATCCCCGAACAGGCCGCAGATGATATAGCGTTTCCGGAGATGCGCGCCGGCCTCTATCTCTGGGCCGTCATTGTCGACCACCGCCTGAAACAGGCTACGCTGGTGGCACATCCCGCGATTTCTGACAGCCAGTGGCAACTGGCCCTCAATCAGCTGACTGCTGCCAGCACAACGGCTGAAGATCAGTTCCGCCTGAAGAAAGCCTTTGCCAGTAATGTCGACGAAGCGGGCTATCGCCATGCCCTCAATCGCATCGACGACTATATCCACGCCGGTGATTGCTATCAGGTAAACTTCGCACAGCGCTTTTCCGCCCCTTACAGCGGCGATCCGTGGCAGGCTTACAAACAATTGCGCCAGCATGCCCCCACGCCATTCGCAGCCTACATGGAAAGCGATGATGGCGAGATACTGTCGCTGTCGCCGGAGCGTTTTCTGTTCACGCTGGAAAACCGGGTTGAAACCAAGCCGATTAAAGGTACCCGTCCGCGCGGCAAAACGCCGGAGGAAGATCAGCAACAGCGGGACGACCTTAGCAAAGCGATCAAGGACCGGGCAGAAAACCTGATGATCGTTGATCTTTTGCGCAACGACCTAAGCAAGGTATGCGCTTTTGGCAGTGTCAGGGTGCCAAAGTTGTTCGATATCGAAAGCTACGCCAATGTACATCATCTGGTCACCACTGTTACCGGTAAACTCGATCAGGGACAGCACCCGGTCGATCTGCTGAAGCACTGTTTTCCGGGCGGCTCGATCACCGGTGCCCCGAAAATCCGCGCCATGGAGATTATCGACGAACTGGAACCTCACCGGCGCTCGATCTATTGCGGTTCAATTGGTTATATCAGCCTGTGCGGCAGAATGGATACCAGCATTACCATCCGCACACTGCTGTGCCACGATAATAAAATTCATTGCTGGGCCGGAGGCGGTATTGTTGCCGATTCAGATATAGCATCAGAGTATGCCGAGACATTCAGCAAAGTGAATAACCTGCTGGGGACGCTGGAAACGACAATCCAGAAATAGACCACGGCCTGAAGCCTGAACTGCGCGCGGGGTGCCGCGCGCAGTTGGTTGCTACAACGTCAGCTGGCGCTCGCTGGCCTTAAGAAACGCTTTTTTCAGATCAGCATATTCATGTACTGCAGGAAACTGCGGAAACTCGTCAATCACGTTTTGCGGTGACTTAAACAGGATACCGGCCTCGGCCTGCGTCAGCATCGTAGTGTCATTGTAGGAATCCCCGGCGGCAATGACCCGGTAGTTAAGCAATTGAAAAGCCCGCACCGACTGGCGTTTGGGGTCTCTCTGGCGTAGGGTGTAATCAACAATCCGCCCCGCCCCATCCACTTCCAATTTATGACATAGCAGCGTCGGGTGGCCCAGCTGCTTCATCAGCGGCGCCGCAAATTCATAGAAAGTATCCGACAGGATCACAACCTGAAACCGCTCCCGCAACCAGTCCAAAAACTCAGCAGCCCCCGCCAGCGGCGTCAGACGACTGATAGTATCCTGAATTTGCGGCAACGTCAGACCGTGCTGATCAAGAATGCGCAGGCGCTGCTTCATTAACACGTCATAGTCAGGTATATCCCGCGTTGTTGCTTTCAGCTCTTCGATTCCGGTTTCTTCCGCAAACGCGATCCAGATCTCCGGGATCAACACTCCTTCCAGGTCAAGACATGCGAGTTCCAAGGCTCACTCCTTACATTAGCAATAGGGCATTGTTTTTTTAGTTATCAGCCGTAAACCGAACAATATCCGGCCACGGTCAGACGCCCACGATAACGCTCCCTCCCGCTGAGTGTAAACATCGGCATTCACGCAACCATCAAAGCTGTGACCTGCCTCACCAACGCTGTCAGGCAGGCACAAAAAAGGAGGCTCGCGCCTCCTTCAGGGGTAGTCTGCAAAACTGTTCGGGACAATCAAAGTACCGGCAGCTGCTGGTTTGCAAAGATCTCATCGATCTCGGCCCGACTGGTGCAGGCCTGTACCTGACGAACGATGTCCGGCGTCAGATGAGGCGCAAAGCGTTCAATAAAGTCGTACATATAGCCCCGCAGGAAGGTACCTTTACGGAAACCTATCTTTGTAGAACTGGACTCAAACAGATGACTGGCATCGAGGCAAACCAGATCGCTGTCGAATTCCGGTTCATAAGCCATCGTAGCAACGATCCCCACCCCCAACCCCAGACGGACATAGGTTTTGATAACATCTGAATCGACGGCGGTGAAAACCACCTTCGGCTCCAGACCTTCGCGGTTAAAGGCGTCATCCAGCTTGGAACGGCCGGTAAAACCGAACACGTAGGTCACAATCGGGTGATCAGCCAGATCTTTCAGGGTCAGCCTGGAAAGCTGCGCCAATGGATGATCTTTCGGCACTACCACCGAACGATTCCAGTTGTAGCACGGCATCATAATCAGATCATTGAAGTGCTGCAGAGCTTCGGTCGCAATCGCAAAATCCACGGTGCCATCAGCGGCCATCTCAGAGATCTGCATCGGTGTGCCCTGCTGCATGTGCAACGACACATCCGGATACTCTTTCATAAAGTTGGTAATCGTCTGAGGCAGGGCATAGCGTGCCTGGGTATGCGTCGTTGCCACAGAGAGACTGCCCTTACGTTCATCACTGAATTCTTGGGCAACCTGTTTAATACTTTCTACTTTTTGCAGTATATCGCCTGCCACACTGAGAATGGCCTGCCCCGCCGGTGTCACCCGGGTCAGGTGTTTACCGCTCCTGGCGAAAACTTCTACACCCAGCTCATCTTCCAACAGACGAATCTGCTTGCTGATACCGGGCTGTGAGGTATAAAGGCTTTGTGCTGTGGCCGAAACATTCAGGTCATGCCTGGCCACTTCCCAGATATAGCGGAGCTGTTGCAGTTTCATCGCGAACTCCCAGAACTCAAAAAGCGTCTGAACTCAGGCCGGGTATACTATCCGGAAGCAAACCCCCGCCTGAATTTCCAGTAATTAATAATCACTTTATTATAACACATAAGAATAATAGCAACAGTTGACCGGGGTACCAGTTTGGGAGAAGCATCCCCGCTGCCCAGCTGACTCCCTACAGCCTAGCATTCAACCGTCGAATCTCCTCATCCTGTCCGATTATTCGCTTTTCGAGGCTGACGATTTTCGCCTGAGTCCGCATCAGCTCTTCATTGCGCTCCTTCAGCTGAATCCTCAGGCTGTTCTCACGACGAGCCACTTCGCTGTTGCCCTGCAACTCTTTCTGGCGCTGCAGACGGATCTGCTCTTCGAGTTCGGTCACTTTATCAGCGATACGTTTGTTCTTGTTGGTCTCAGACAGCAACTGGCTGTTCAGAGCAGAGATATCCCGGCTGCGACCGGTGGTATCCTTCTTCAGTTCTACCAGTTCGGCTTCGATACTCTTGATCTGGGTTCGCAGGGTTTCGACCTTGACGTCCTTCTTGGCAATCTCCCCCTGAAGGTCATGGATATTCTTCGTCAATGCCGACTCTTTCTTACCTGCTTCATCGCGCACCTTTTCCAGCGCATTGCGGTAATAACGTACATCGGCATCCGCTTTACTAACGGCTTCCAGGGTATGACGCTGCTCATCCTTAATCCGCTGATCAAAAGTACGACGGGCATCATCATAACTCTTGCGCAGGTGAGCCAGCTCCTGATCAACATTTGAACGCTTCTGCTCTTCCTGCTTGCGGCTGGTGGTTTCAGAAGCCAGGTTGGTCTTCAGCACATGCACTTCCGCTTCCAGCGCTTTTATCTGCGACTGGGCTTCATCATAGCGCCCGTGCTGCTCGCGGAAACGGCTTTCAAGCTCAAGCACCTTATCCTGCTGCTTTTTAAGCTCATCATCATTGGCTCGCTTAGCCTCATCATGGCTGTATTCGATGATGTGCTTTTTCTCAAAGCTCTGCATAGCGCGGGCTTCTTCAACGGCCCGATCCCAGATACGTGCAAACGACTGGTTCAGCGAATCAGGCACACCGGGCACAATTGGCGTGCTTTCCTGCTTCATCAGACCGAGGCGGCGAGGCACCTGCGCCCACCAGCCTGCCAGCGCATCTGCGACCAGTGAACTGTCACAGTCAAGCCGTGCGGCTATCACTTCAGCGGAGGGCTGCTGCCCCTGTTTGAGCAGTTTATCGGCCAGTTCAAATATCTTTTCGTTAGCACTTGCGTCAGTCATTCGTGTCGCCCGTTACTTAGCCAGTTCCAGTTGTAAATCATCCATCGCACTTTTCAGAACACCATCCAATGGCGCCTGAATAACTTCGCGCCCGCCACCCGGCAGGGGAAAGCGAAGCTCGGCCGCATGCAAGAATAGCCGCTTGAATCCCAGATCCCGCATTTCACGGTTAATTGCATCCACACCATACTTATCGTCGCCAATAATCGGATGGCCCAGGAACTGAGTATGGACACGTATCTGATGGGTTCTGCCGGTAATAGGTCGCGCCTCAATCAGCGTTGCACGACGGCCAAAACGACGTAATACCTTAAACTCGGTTAACGAAGGCTTACCGTCAGGTTGTACACGTACAACCCGCTCACCGGATTTAAGTTCATTTTTACGCAGTGGTGCATCAACCCGCTGCGCCCTTGCCGCCCAGCTACCGACCACCAGCGCGTTGTAGATTTTGGTAATCCGGCTGCCCTGCAATGCCTCATGCATAAATTTCAATGCGCTGCGTTTCTTCGCAATCATGATGCAGCCGGAGGTATCCCGGTCCAGCCGGTGTACCAACTCCAGAAACTTCGCCTGAGGGCGCATCTGACGAAACGCCTCGATCAGGCCAAGGCTGATTCCACTCCCACCATGCACAGCCAGTCCGGAAGGTTTGTTGACGATAATAAGATCGTTATTTTCAAACAAAATCGCCTTTTCCAGACTTTCTGTGAGGCCCTGACTCACCGGTGGTGGAGCATCACGTTCGGCAACCCGAACCGGAGGTATACGCACCAGATCACCACCCTGCAGACGGTATTCCGGCTTCACCCGCTTTTTGTTTACACGAATTTCGCCCTTGCGCAAAATGCGGTAGATAAGACTTTTAGGAACGCCTTTAAGTTCGTTGCGAAGGAAGTTATCGATCCGCTGTCCTTCCAGATCGTGACTGATTTCTACAAACCTTACAGAGGTGGCTGCGCCGCCATTTTTTACTGACATATGAATAAGATAACGTGGGCTCAATTGATGCTCATAGGGATAGCTGCTATATTCTACCGCTGCTGTTGGCGGTTGGCTTTATCTTTTTCAAATTAGCTCCAGGGCGGTTGGTAAGACCCTGTTGCAGCGAAAAATCGATCCCGCCTGAGGCAGCAAAGACAGATTTCAATGAATTAGAGAACGCTTTGCATCCTGCTGACCACGAAGGTTCAGTCGGAGGTGGAGACGCACGCTAGCCCGGAACCTGCCATCAGGCAGTAACAGCAATCAAAAAGAAGAACATAGGCCAGCGTTTCCTCCACCGTGGATTCAACAAATACCTGCAGCCAGTCAATCGCACACCGACCTGGCCAGCCCAATGGCGAAAAAACGCACGTTGAGGCTTATTCAGAACAGTCAGGCCAGCTTACTGGTGACTACGCTGTCGATACATACGACGCTAGTCTTCGAAGCCTTTGAAGAATCCGAAAGACAGAATAGGCGCATACCGCCAACGTGAATCGAAGTTTACAGAGCGTTCCCATATGAGAACGTTCACCCAAAATGAAAAGAATGCTAATAAATGCGACTCAACCGGAAGAGTTGCGTGTCGCCCTGGTCGATGGCCAGCGACTCTACGATCTGGATATTGAGTCCGGTTCCCGCGAGCAGAAGAAGGCCAATATCTATAAAGGCCGTATCACCCGCATCGAACCCAGCCTTGAGGCTGCTTTTGTCGACTATGGCGCAGAACGCCACGGTTTCCTGCCGCTGAAAGAGATCTCCCGTGATTACTTCTCGCGCCAGCCTGAGCGTGGCGCCCGCCCGAACATCAAGCAGGTGCTGGATGAAGGCACTGAAGTGATTGTTCAGGTGGATAAAGAGGAGCGCGGCAACAAAGGCGCTGCGCTGACTACATTCATCAGCCTGGCCGGACGCTACCTTGTCCTGATGCCCAACAACCCTCGCGCCGGCGGCATCTCCCGCCGTATCGAAGGCGATGATCGCAGCCAGCTGAAAGAAGCGCTGTCCGGTGTAACCATTCCAAACAAGATGGGTATTATCGTACGTACCGCCGGCATCGGTCGCAGCAGCGAAGAGCTGCAATGGGACCTGGATTACCTGGCCACGCTGTGGGATTCCATCAAGGACGCCTCAAACCGCAAAGCCCCTTTCCTGATCTATCAGGAAAGCAATGTGGTTATCCGCGCCATCCGTGACTACCTGCGTTCAGATATCGGTGAAGTACTGATTGATAAAGAGAGCACTTTCCAGGAAGCGCGCGACTTTGTTACTCAGGTGATGCCGAACTACGAAAGCAAGATCAAGCTCTACGCCGAGCAGACGCCGCTGTTTAACCGCTTCCAGATTGAAACCCAGATCGAAACAGCCTTCGAACGCGAAGTAAAACTGCCTTCAGGCGGCTCTATCGTGATAGACCCGACCGAAGCCCTGGTATCGATCGATATCAACTCCGCCCGTGCGACTCGCGGCGGCGATATCGAAGAAACCGCCCTGAATACCAACCTGGAAGCCGCTGACGAGATCGCTCGCCAGCTGCGTTTGCGCGATATCGGCGGCCTGATCGTGATCGATTTCATCGACATGACACCGATTAAAAACCAGCGCGAAGTTGAAAACCGCCTGCGCGATGCCCTGAAACTGGATCGCGCCCGCGTTCAGATGGGCCGCATCTCCCGCTTCGGCTTGCTGGAAATGTCCCGTCAGCGCCTGCGTCCGTCTCTGGCTGAAACCCGCGGTGTTGTCTGCCCACGCTGCAGCGGCCAGGGCATCATCCGCGATACGGAGTCACTGGCACTTTCCATCCTTCGCCTGATCGAAGAGGAATCCGCCAAGGACCGCACAGCACAGATCCGGGCCATACTGCCGGTTACCGTTGCCACTTACCTGCTGAACGAGAAGCGCCAGCCGGTGCATGATATCGAACAGCGCAATGACGTGCGCGTGGTCATTGTTCCTAACCCGAACATGGAAACCCCGCACTACGAGGTTGTCCGCCTGCGTGATGACCACACTGTTGCGACCACCAACGATGCCAGCTACACGCTGCAGCCTGAACCGGAAGAGCCGGAAATGGCCGACAGTGTCTCTGCTGCAGCTCCGGTTGTGCGTCAGCAGGCCGCGGTCAGAAGCGTTGCCCCTGCAACACCGGCCCCGGAAAGCTCCGAGCCAGCCGAGCAACCAGCACGCCAGGAAATTCCCCAGGCAGCACCCGCAGCTGCCGCTCAGGCACCTTCCCTCGGCCAGCGCATCAGCGGCCTGTTCCGCAACCTGTTCGGCAGCCCCGAAGAGAGCACACCGGAACCGGAAGCCAAGCCGGAAGAAACCACCAAGAAAGAGCGCACACCAACAAGAAGCCGTGGCACCCAGCGTAAGCCTAAGTCACGACGTCGCGACAGTGACCGCGGCAAGCGCGTTGAAAAAGACAATGATGAAATCATCACGATTAAACCGGATGAACTTGCGCCGCCGACCTCCGAGCCGGAACTGAAAGAGAAGCCGGAAAAGGAACGCGCAGAACGGGGCGAAAAATCTGAAAAAGAGAAAAGCAAGTCTCGCCGCCGTCGCAAGCCTCGTAAAGCGGAGGATAGCGAAGCTCCTGCACAGGCACCTGCACCTGCACCGACACCTGCACGTGAAGAAAGCAGCCCGAGCGAAGACCCTGCTGAAGCCGCTGAAAAGCGTCGCCAGAAGCGCGAAGAGGATGAATCCGCTCCGCGTGGCCGCCGTCGCGGTCGCCGCCGCCGCGGATCTGAGCGCGTCGCCAAGCGCACTCCAGTAGAAGCTATTGCAAGCGAGGCTACGCCTGAAGCAGCCGCTGAAGCGGGCACAGCTGAAGTGACCGCAGTCGACCAGCCTGCTGCCGAGACAACCAGCGAAGCGACTACTACCAAGATCGACACAGCTGAAAGCACTGCAGATACCACTCAGCAAGCCAGCAAGACTGCTGAAACTGCTGAAACTGCTGAAACTGCTGAAACCAGTATGGATTCAGAAACACAGCCTGCAGACAACGATTCAGTCACTGCTGCCGAAGCAAATGTCAGCGACACACCTGCAGCACAGACTGCAGAGGAGAGCCAGGAGGCAGCCGAAGCCAGCACCAGCAATGCAGCTGAAGCTTCCGCCGCCAAAGAGACCGCTCCAGAAGCCGCTGTCGACACTGCACCTGAAGAAAAATCTCAGGAAGCTGCCGAGACAGAGTCAGTCGAGACACTTCAGGCAGAGACAGAGCAGAGCGCAGCAGCAACCCAGGTGAGCGAAGGCCAAGAAACGACACCTGCGACAGAGACTGCCGCAGATGCCGAGACACAAACCGACGAAGCCCCTGCAGAGGCGGCAGTGACCGACATCGCCGCGACTGGCGCTGATACTGCCGAAACAGAAACCGCTGCCAAGACTGCGGAGACTGTGACAGAAGACGCAACTTCTGCCACCGCCCCGGACGCAGAAAGCGAACCGGAATCAGCTACAGAGACCGAAGCAAGCACTTCATCAACAGAAGTCACTGCTGAAGAGAAGCCGGTAGCTGAAGCGGAAGCAGCGGAAGCAGCGGAAGCAGCGGAAGCAGCGGAAGCAGCGGAAGCAGCGGAAGCAGCGGAAGCAGCCGATAAGGCGAAAGAAGCCGCTAGTGAAGAGAAGGCTGAAGAAGCCCCTCAGGAAGCTTCCCGCCCGGCTCAACCTAAGCGTCGCCGCCGCGCAGGCCGCGCGCCAAACGACCCCCGGGAAGTAAAGCGCCGCATGATGGAGCAGAACTCTCAGCAGGAACACTGATTCCAGCCCCACCTGTGACTGCCAGATCAGGCAGTCGCAGGCGGACAAAGAATATACTCCATTAGCAGCCTCTGGCTGACAGATATAAAAAAACCGCCGATGGCGGTTTTTTTATATCTGGTATTTCCATCTGCCCTCTACCCAGGCAAGTCAGCCGGATAGATTCGAGGCTCCTGACGCAGCTCCACACCAAAGCGCTCCCTGACCGAAGCTTTGATCCTATCCGCCAGCTCAGCCAGCTGAACAGCATCCCCACCCCCGCGATTAACCAACACCAGCGCCTGCTTCTCATAGACACCAATACCGGCATGACCGCAGCGATAACCCTTCCAGCCAGCCTGATCGATCAACCAGCCAGCCGCCAGCTTCATATAACCCGGCCTGTCTTCAAAGGCCACCAGGTCTGGAAACCTGCGCTTAAGCTCGGAGAAACTCTGCTGATCGACTACCGGATTTTCAAAGAAACTGCCGGCATTGCCGACTTCGGCAGGATCAGGAAGCTTGGAAGAGCGCACAGACACCACCGCATCAAATACCCGTTCAGCGGTAATCACCTGCTCCGCCGAAACACTGTGATCCGAGTGGCTGATGGCATCAGCCAGAGCCCGATACTGCAGTTGCGGCGTAAAATCCCGGTCCAGCCTGAAGCGCAGACTCCAGATTATGTAACGCCCGGGCACTACCGACTTAAAAATACTGTCCCGATAGCCAAAGCCGCAATCCGCACAGGACAGGCTGATAAAACTGCCGCTCTGCCGGTCAAGCACCCGCAGTTCGACCAGTCGATCTGCCAACTCGACACCGTAAGCCCCGATATTCTGCACCGGTGCGGCTCCGACTGAGCCCGGAATGAGTGCCAGGTTTTCCAACCCGTAATAGCCATTGCGGGCCATTTCAGCCACAAAGCCATGCCAGCTTTCACCGCCAGCCACTTCAATCAAGACATGATCCTGCTCCGTTTCCAGCAGCGACCAGCCGCGATTGCCAAGCTGAATCACCAGCCCGGGCACCTGCGGTTGCAGTATCAGATTACTGCCGCCACCCAATACCAGCAGCGGCCAGTTATTATCCTGCGCCCGTTGGGATAGTTGCTGCAGTTCAGTCTGATCAGACGCGATCGCATAGCGTTCCGCTACGGCACAGAAGCCAAAACTATTACTTTCCCGAAGATTTACTCCAGAACTGATCTTCAGCCCCATCAACGGCCCCCGCGCCGAATCGCATCAAGCAATCCTTCAGAAGCCGACTCGACCAGGTCAAGCACCTGCTCGAATCCCTGCCCCCCACCATAGTAAGGATCTGGCACTTCAGATTCAGAGCAATCAGCAAAATCGAGGAACAATCCCAGATAACCACTATAAGCTTCAGGCTTCATCTGCCGTAGATGAGCAAGGTTGGCCTGATCCATCGCCAGGATATAGTCAAACTGGTCGAAATCGGCAGCAACAACCTGTCGCGCCACCTGCTGGCTGAGATCATACCCACGCCGGGCCGCCGCCTGTGTGGCGCGGCTGTCAGGTGATTCTCCTGCGTGCCAGGCACCAGTGCCGGCGGAATCTACCCGGATCTGATCCCGCAGGCCTTGTCGTTCAACCAAAGCCTGAAAGACACCGTGCGCCGTCGGCGAACGGCAGATATTTCCCAAGCATACAAAAAGCACCGAACTCATCCGGCAGCCTCCAGGTAGGCGCGGATGCGTTCCAGATCCTCCGGCGTATCGACACCTGCCGGCGGCTGCTCATCAGCTTCAGCCACATGAATCCGGGCGCCGTTCCACATAGCCCTGAGCTGCTCGAGACATTCGGTCTGCTCCAGCGGAGCCGGCGGCCACTTTACGAAGTCATTCAGCAGCTTAACCCGATAGGCGTAGATACCGATATGACGCTGCCAGTCAAACCCCTGAGGCATCTGATCACGCCCCTCACCGGTCGCGAACTGGTCACGAGGCCAGGGCATCGGCGCTCGGCTGAAGTACATTGCCATCCCGCGCTGGTCACTCACTACCTTCACGACGTTCGGATTCAGCAGCGCCTCAATCTCTTCGATCGGCTCGCTCAGGGTCGCTATGCTGGCATCAAGCTCTGCCTGCAGATTATGCGCCACCTGATTAATCAGCCGAGGCGGCACAAGAGGCTCATCCCCCTGCACATTGACAACGATATCGTCAGCATAGAAACCCAGGCTTGCAACCACCTCCTGCAACCGGTCGGTGCCGGACGGGTGGTCAGCGGAGGTCATACAAACCTCGGCCCCAAAGCTATTGGCTACATCGGCAATACGCTGATCATCAGTCGCAACGATAACCCGCGCCGCTTCACTCTGGCAGGCTTTTTCATATACATGCTGAACCATCGGCTTGCCGGCCAGGTCAGCCAGCGGCTTGCCCGGAAAGCGGGTCGACGCAAAGCGGGCAGGAATAATGACACTAAAGCTCATATCAGACTCCGCTTTATTTGCGTTCGCGTTCTTCTGCTGTCAGCGTCCTTGCCTCTGATTCCAGCATCACCGGAATATCATCCCGGATAGGATAAGCCAGGCCGCTAGCACGGCAGATCAGCTCATTGGTCTCTTCGTTCAGCTCCAGAGGCGCTTTTGAGACCGGACATACCAGTATTTCCAGGAGTTTCTTATCCATCGTTCGATTTCCGCCTGCTATTTCGCAATACAATTCAACTTAGTCGCCAGCGCATCCGAAAATGCCGGGTCAGGCAGAGCTTCCACCTCAAGAAACCAGACATTATCGTAAGCGCCGGACGAAACTTTAACCGCATCTTTTTCCGTCATCACCACCGGCAGCCGATCACCGAACGCAAGATCCGACATCGTAAACGGGTGATGATCAGGAAAAGCATGCTCAATCACTTCAAGACCTGCCGTGCGCAGGGTATTAAAAAAACGTTGCGGATGCCCGATACCGGCAACCGCATGAATCCGACCTCCCGCCAGATCAGCCAACGGCATGCTTTTACTGCGATCCGGAGCATGCAGGGACTCGGGGACCAGATTAAAACGATAGGGAGCAAAACGCCCCGGGTCGCCGCCATTCTGTATAACCAGGTCAACACTGTGCAATCGCGTTTCAGGTTCTCGCAATGGCCCGGCGGGCATACAGCGGCCGTTCCCAAGCCCGCGTTCGCCATCGATCACCGCAATTTCGATATCCCGCCCCAGGGCATAGTGCTGTAATCCATCATCACTGATGATCAGATCACAGGCATGATGCTGCAGCAGGTAACGCACTGCGGCAGGCCTGTCCGGATCAATGACCAACGGGCAACCGGTGCGCTGCACCATCATCAGCGGCTCATCCCCGGCTTCAGGGGCAGGACTGGCCGCCGTTACCTCATAAGGATAGCCCGGCGGGCTGGCCCCATAGCCGCGGCTGACAATTCCCGGGGAATACCCCTGACCCCGCAGCCACTGAACCAGCCATAAGGTTAACGGAGTCTTGCCGGTACCACCGACGGAAATATTACCCACCACCAGCACCGGAACCGGCGCCTTCCAGCTCTGTTTTTTCCCGCTAAGGTAGGCCTGCTTACGCCGTTCGGCCAGGTAACGGTAGAGCCGCTCCAGCGGCAGCAGCCAACAGGGAGCCGAGCGGTCTGAATACCAGCGCTTTTCTAACCATTGCATCTATTGAGCGCGCTCCTGAGTCGTAATACTCAGCTTACTGAAACCAAGATTACCGGCAACCTCCATCGCAGTTACCACTGACTGATGGGGTGTACTGGCATCTGCGGTAATGGTCAGGGGATTGTCACGCTCCTTACCGGCTACTTTTTTCAGCGCCCGCCCCAGGGTATCGGCCTGACTGTTAACCAGCGCCTCCCCGTTCACACTCATCAGCCCATCAGAGGTGATGACGATCTCAATCACCCGGGGCTTATCGGCACTTTGCTGCGCCGAGTCAGCTTCCGGCAGATCGATCTGCAGCTGTGTTTCCCGGCTGAAGGTAGTGGAAACCATAAAAAATATCAGCAGTAGAAAAACAACATCGATAAGTGGCGTGAGATTAACGGAAACCTCTTCCTGCTTCTGACGACGAAACTTCAAGACCGGTCTCCGTTAATAGTCCACTTCCCGCTCACCATGCATCACCTCAACCAGCTTCACCGCATCCTGCTCCATGGCAACGATCAGCGATTCGATACGACGCTGAAAGAAGCGATGGAAGATCAGCGCCGGAATGGCAATAGATAAGCCAGATGCTGTCGTAATCAATGCCTGAGAGATACCGCCGGCCAACACACCGGCATTACCCGTGCCCTGGATCATGATCTCAGAGAAAACCTCGATCATCCCGATTACCGTACCCAGCAAGCCCAGCAAAGGGGTAACCGCCGCGATCGTACCCAGAGGATTGAGGAAGCGCTCCAGATCATGAACTACCTGACCGGCCGCTTCCTGAATACTCTCTTTCATGATCTCCCGGCCGTGAGAGGCGTTATCCAGCCCGGCGACGATAATTTTCCCCAAAGGACTGCTTTCTCGCACCTGCGCCAGATAATTCTGATCAACTTTCTCACCGCAGATCTTGCCCCAGACCTCGGCCAGCAGCCCACGGGGAGCCACCCGAGATGCCCTCAGCACCCATAAACGCTCCATGCATATGGCCAGAGCAATTACCGAACAGGCGATGATCGGCACCATCAGCCAACCACCCGATTTAATTAGCTCAAACACCGTATTACTGCCTCCCTTAAGTTGCTGGCTACTCTATCACAGCACCGCCAGTGCGAGTAGCCACCGATAATCACCGGCCTCTGCGCTATATCAACCACAGCTGACGGCGGACAATACTTACATCATCTTGCCTGCCCACGGTCAGACTGTGGTAATGCAGACCAGAAGCGACGCTTTAGATTACGCTGACCATCGGCCAAACACCCCTCTGGCGCCGATACCAACCGCACGGCCCCGGCATCGGCCGTATTGATCTGCCGAGCGCCTGTGTCACTCACCCGCTCGACAACGGCCACAGCGGGATGACCGAAACGACTCGCGTATCCGGCACTGTAAATAACGGTCCCCGGTTGCCACTTATTCAGGAATGTTCTGGAGGTTGAGCTGTCACTGCCATGGTGGGAGGCGATCAGCCAGCTTAACGAAGACGGCGAAAGGGGAAGCGCTGCCTCAGCTTTCCGTCCAATATCTCCCGGCAATAGCAACGAGCAACGACCATCACTCACCAGCAATACGCAGGATCGGTCATTGTCTTTTATCCCACGGCTACCAGCCAGCATCTCAAACTTCACCCCGCCCGCCTGCCACTGCTGTCCTTCAACGCAGGCCCGAGCTCGGGGATCTGTAAGGAAGCGCTCACCTCCGGTGAGGATACGCCGCGGGTTATAGCGATCGATAATTAGCTGCGCACCGCCGACATGATCAATATCGTCATGGCTCAGTATCAGATCATCGAGTCGACCGCTTCCGCGGCTATCCAGATAGGGTAAAACAGCACGCTCAGCCGCATTGCCTCCGGAGCGGTAAGCGGCGCCGGTATCATAGAGCAGGCGGTAGTTACCGGCCTCAACCAGAATCGCACTGCCCTGGCCAACATCGAACACCCAGGCACTGAATCGGGCCTGATCAGAATCCTGGCGCTCCCCCGATAACCAGGGCAACCACAGTAACAACAGCAGATAGCGCATCGGGAATCCACGGGGCTGCAAGGCGATCCAGCTTCCGCCAAGGGCGAGTAACAATGCAGTCAATGACACGGCCGAAACCGGCGTATAGCCGTGAGAAAATCCGGCTATCCACTGCTGTCCCAACCAGAAAAAATCCACCATCACGATGACAGCCTGCTGCAGCAGATCCAGTCCCAGCACCGACAAGAAATGATCGGCTATCGCTATTGCCAGCAACAGCGCAACATAGGGGATCGCAATCAGATTAACCAGCGGAGCCACCCAGGATACAGCCGCAAACAGATAGGCCAGCAAGGGCGCCATGCCGATAAACAGACACCACTGAATTCGCAGCACCCCCTTGAGCCTCAATGCCGAGATCCAGATCAGTATTGCCACGGCACCAAAAGACAGCCAGAAGCCTGGCATATAAGGAGACAACGGCATATAAAGCAACACGACCACAAGAGCCGCCCACCAGCGAGCCCATGCAGACAAACGCCATAGCCGCAGTTCGGCAATCAGGAATACAGCGATCATTATAAAGGCACGGATAACCGGCAGGCCGGCACCTGCCAGCAGTACATAGCCAGCAGCGATAGCGACTGAAAGCCAGACAGGCAGTGCACGCCCCAGGTTAAAGCCGAGCCAGGCAGGAACACGCCTGCAAAGCCAGAACACCGACAAGGCAATAAAACCAATATGCAGCCCGCTAATCACCGCCAGGTGCACAGTGCCGCTGGCACGCAACATCAGCCATTGCTGATCATCAATCGCGTTTCGCAGCCCCAGTGTCAGAGCCTGAACAAGGCCCGAGGCATCAGAGCCATAACGCTCCAGTTGCCAGCGCTCAAGCCGCTCTCTGACGAAAGCCCCCTCGTGCGCTCCCGGGCTATATTGATCAAGCCGGCGTATGTAGCCGGTTGCATCGATCCCCTGCTGCAGTAACCACAATTCATAGTCAAATGCTTCGGGATTACTGAGGCCATGAGGAGGCTTAAGCCTGATCTCTGCCTGGAGAAAGTCGCCTACGCTAAGCGCCTGAGTCGGTGAGTACCAGCTTACCCTGATCTTCCTTAGCTGCGGTGATGCCATCTCAACCGCAGCATCGCTAAGCGCTGCACTTTTCTCTGGCACAAGGTCGAACCTGACCCGCCCATCAGACCTGTCGGCGATCGCCGTTACCACACCGCTGATCACCCAGTCGGAGCGCCCCGGTATTGGAAGCCTGTGGTCGAGCTGCCAATGTGCCCAGACCAGTGCCCAACAGGCACCAAAAACAAAAGCCCCGACGAGCTTTAAGCGATGCAAACAGAAAGGAATGATAATGCCGGCACAAAGCCACTGCAGAGGCGGTAAAACGGGCAGCAGCACCATCGTTGTGATACCGGCCGAACAGGCGATCATCCGTGATCTCATTGGTTGGCTTACCTATAGCATCCGTGCATAATACGCCCATTACTAGCTGCCGATGACTGCGACCGAGATGCCGCGCAAACTGATCAAGAAGTACATGCCAGACGAGGAAAGTCTGAAAGCAAACCGGCACCTCAGCTGGCTGGGGGCGTATCTTCACGACCCGAATCTTTGGCATCTCACCCGGAAATCCGTATCACGGGCATTCTTCGTTGGTTTGTTCTGTGCGTTCCTGCCGATACCGTTGCAGATGCTGGTTGCCGCCGTGCTGGCACTGGCTGTTCGCAGCAACCTGGCCATCTCGATCGGGCTGGTCTGGCTGACCAACCCGGTGACCATGCCCCCGATATTTTACTGCACCTATCTGATAGGCGATGCAATTCTCGGATCTCCGAACGGCCCTGTTGCCTTTGAACTGTCTATGGAGTGGCTGTCATCCAGTATCTCCGTCATCTGGTGGCCACTGCTATTCGGATCTGTACTCTGTGGCCTGATATTCGGCTTTTTGTTCTATCTGGGTATTAACTGGTTCTGGATCTGGCATGTAGGTCGCAGCTGGCGTCAACGCCATGTTCTCCGCAAAGAACGCCGCTACAAGTAGTCCGGGCCAGACGCCATCTTACACAGCCCTCATAACCCGGCTAACGGCCAGTCATGATAGCCGCATAGCCTGTCAGGCCTTCAGCGCTGTAGCAACTCGCCATCAACCAGCTCAAGCACCCTGCCCGTCCGATGCGCCAACTCCATATCATGCGTCACTATGATGAATGCCGTTTGCAGCTCATTATTGAGACGCTCGATCAGGGCCTGAATATCCTCTGCCGTCTTTCTGTCCAGGTTCCCCGTAGGCTCATCCATCAAGACACAGGACGGCTGCCCGACCAGGGCACGCGCAATCGCCACGCGCTGTCTTTCACCACCTGACAGCTGCGCCGGTTTATGACTAGTCCGGTGTTCTAGCCCCACCGCGGCCAATATCTCTAATGCAGCATCGGTAGCAACATTGCGGCGATCACCACGCAGCAGCAACGGCATTGCCACATTTTCCAGTGCGGTAAACTCAGGCAGCAGATGATGAAACTGGTAGACGAAACCCAGCTCGCGGTTACGCAATCGTGATCGCGCCTTTTCAGACTGGGTATGCAGATCCTGATCGGCTACCCGGATAGTACCCGATGAGGGCAGATCCAGCCCCCCCAGCATATTCAGCAGGGTACTCTTACCCGAACCGGATGAACCTACAATGGCGATCCGCTCTCCAACCGCCAGTTCCAGCGAGACATCACGCAGCACCGCAACTTCCTGTCCGGCCTCCCTATAAACCTTCGCTACCGCCTTCGCGGAAAGGATCGATTTACTCATAACGCAGCGCCTCCGCCGGATGAGTTTTCGCCGCACGCCAGGCAGGGTAAATCGTTGCCATAAAGCTCATAACCATTGCTGAACCGCAGATAACGGTTACATCATCCCACTGCAGCTGAGAGGGAAGATAACTGATGAAATAGACATCTGCGCTGAGGAATTTGAAACCAAGTACCCGCTCGACCCAGGCCACCAGATCCGACACTGTAAGCGCCAGGGTGACGCCCAGAGCACCTCCCAGCAGCGTGCCTACAATACCGATAACCGATCCCTGAACCATGAAGATACGCATCACCCGCCCCGGCGTTGCACCCAGCGTACGCAGAATAGCCACATCCGCTTTTTTATCGGTTACCACCATGACCAGGGTAGAGACGATATTAAATGCCGCGACCAGCACGATCAGAAACAACAACAGACCAATCATCCGCTTTTCCAGCTGAATCGCCTGGAACAGGTTGCCATGAGTGCGGGTCCAGTCACTGGCGCGGTAAAAACCGGGCAGTTCACTGGCGATATCACGGGCGTTCTGTGGAGCTTCGAACAGATTATCAAACTGCAGGCGGATCCCATCAACCTTATCACCGAGACGCTTTATCCTGGCTGCGTCATTAAGGCTGATATAAGCCAGGTTGGCATCGAGCTCGGCTCCGACTTCAAAAATACCGGTGACGGTAAATCGCTTCAGGCGCGGAACTACGCCCGCCACACTGATTGACGCCTCCGGCAGCACCATGGTGACCTTATCACCAGGCTGAACTCCCAGATAACGGGCCAGAAGGTCGCCCAAAACAATACCGAAACGCTGATGATCAAGGTCATCCAGCTGGCCTTTCTTCATATGCCTGGCAAGGATAGAGACCCTGGCTTCCTGAGCCGGGTCTACCCCATATATAAGCGCGCCCCGGACAGCGCCATTTGCCGTCAACATGCCCTGCGCCTGAATATAGGGAGCGGTACCAGTGACAGCGGGATGCGCACTCAGTTGCGTCTGAACATCCTGCCAGTTGTCCATTGGACGACCATACTCACTGATGGTGGCGTGGGAAACCATACCCAGAATCCGCTGCTTGAGCTCACGGTCGAAGCCGTTCATCACGGACAACACCACGATCAAAGCCGCAACCCCCAGCATAAGCCCAAGCATCGACGCCAGAGATATAAAGGAGATGAAATGATTACTGCGTTTTGCCGCGGTATAACGCAGCCCGATAAATAGCGATAATGGTCTGAACATGCCGCGCATTAAAGCATACACAGCCTGATTTCTCTAACAAATTCAAAGCAATCTTATGTATACTCAAACGGTTAGCTCCGGCCAATTAATTCCAGGATAAGCCTAATGCAGGAACAGGATCGCCGAAAATATTTTCGTATCGAACAAAAGGTGTCTATCGAACTCAAACCGGTCACTGAGGAGGAGATTGCTGACAATCCCCGACCCGCCCAGTTTGAAGTTTCACCTTACTTCACCCTGCTGAGCCAGCTTCAGGAGCTGGATCAGGAGAGCCATTCGTTGCTGCGTAAGATTGCAGAACGTGATGCGAATGTAGCCGCCTTCCTGCATATATTGCACAGCAAGATCGAGACTATTGCCAAAACGGTCGCCTCAAGCGGTTTTGAGGTAGACCAGGTATCCACTCAGGAGGTCAATCTGTCTGAGGGCGGCTTGATGTTCGAAAATGAAGTGGCGCTGGATATGGATAAGCATGTCGCGGTCAAACTGATTTTCCAGGAATCATGCATCGGTCTGCTGCTGTATGCCAAAGTCTGTCGCATCATTCCGCTGGATAACGGAAAGTTCAATGTCGGCCTGGAGTTTGTCTCCCTGCCGGAGAACTGCCGCCAAATCCTCGCGCGCCAGGTTTTTGCCGCCCAGACACATGCCCGTCAGATAGAGCTTCACGCCCTCGCAGATGAGTGAAACCAAGGCGGGAGCACTGATTCTTGAGCGGTTTGAGGCCCTGGTAGACAGCCTCCGCCAGCTCAGTGCCGGAATTCTCAACGACCCACTTCCTGCCTGGGTCCCCGACGCTGCGGACAATCCACGCAGCATCATTGCCAACATATACAGCGATATATGGTATCAGGAAGAGGGAGACGGACGCGCCACCCGCTCCTTGCACGGCCTTGTTGCGGCCAGCGAACATACTCTTCGCCAGGCCCATAAGGTCAATGCAGCCAAGCATCAGCTGCAGCGCGCAGTACAGGCTTACCGTACCCTGACCAGCCCTTCCGCCTTGCCTGACGAGCTGCACAACCGGGCAGCCCAGCTATCCGAGCATCTGCAGCATCAAGGCCTCGCGCGCATTCACCTGAAACAGTGCTATCGCGATATTCCGGTGCTGCAAAGCTGCCCCGACCATGTTGGCTTTAACTGGTATTGCAGCGGCCGCAGCATCCGGAAGGTGTCCATTGCCGACGCGGAACAAATGCTACTGCAGCTAGACAGCCGCCAGCCTCATATCCAGCGCCAGCTCGCTGCACTGGCTTCCCTGCCCAGCAACGAGCAACTGGCCCAGGTACAACAACTGGCTCCGGTAATGCGGGCCAACATTGTCTGGAAAACTGAGACCGAAACCATCCGCAAAGCCCGCAACTGCTCCCTGCCATTGCTGTTCCCGATAGACAAGGAGCAGAATTTTCCGGATCATAACGATCCGTCACTGACGCCACCGACGGAGAGACAGCGAGTCACCCGCATGGACAGTAAGCTGGACCCGACTCCGTTCCTGACCAGTTTGAGAATTCACCGATACCTTTGAGAGTCCGATGCAGGAAAAAAACAACACACTGCTACACCATATCGCAACAGGGGCTGGCTTTATCGGCCTTGTACTCTGGTTTTATCTTGGCAAGGAGAGCGGCTTCCTGAACTGGGCCGTGGCACTGGCGCCTGAGCAATATACCGGCTCAGCCCTGATGGTGGGGATTATGATAATGATGACCCCGGGCTTCTTTTGCTGGAAGCTCTACGTACGCTGGTTTGAACGCAAGCTGGATATAAAGGGGATCTACTATGAAGATTCCTACTATGGCGAAAACCCCGCTAATTCCGGCAAGAGAGGCAGTCAGGATTCCGCCAAGTAACGCCAGATACGCTCGTCGCAAAAAAACCGGCACAGATCTGATCTGTGCCGGTTTTTTTAATCAGCTAACAATCAGAGGTTAGCGATACGATTCAAGCCTGCAATCGCAGCAACACGATAGGCCTCCGCCATCGTCGGATAGTTGAAGGTCGTGTTAATAAAGTACTTAATCGTATTTGCCTCACCTTCCTGGCGCATAATTGCCTGACCGATGTGGATGATCTCCGAAGCCTGGTCGCCAAAGCAATGAATCCCCAGAATCTCCAGCGTTTCGCGATGAAACAGCACTTTCAGCATACCTACCGGCTCGCCGGAGATCTGCGCACGGGCGGTATCCTTAAAGAACGCCTGACCAACCTCATAAGGCACCCGCTCACGGGTCAGCTCTTCCTCAGTCTTACCGATGGAGCTGATCTCCGGAATGGTATAGATACCTGTCGGCACCTCATTGATAAAGCGGAAATCCTCGGCATCCAGCAGGTCTGCAGCCGCTGCACGCCCCTGATCCAGCGCCGCAGATGCCAGGCTCGGCCAGCCCATCACATCACCGGCAGCATAGATACCTTCGCGTCCGGTGCGGTAATGCTCGTCGACTTCCAGCTGACCACGCCCGTTGGCCTCAAGACCAATCTTCTCAAGGCCGAGGCCATCAGTGTTACCAGTACGCCCGTTACACCAGAGGAACGCATCCGCGCGGATTCTCTTACCGGACTTCAGGGTCAGAATCACGCCAGCACCATCGCCTTCAACGATTTCGTACTCTTCGTTGTGACGGATCTTCACTGAGTTGTTGCGCAGATGATAGCTGAGCGCATCAGAGATCTCACCATCCAGGAAGGAAAGCAGGCGGTCGCGGTTGTCGATCAGATCGACCTTAACGCCCAGGCCACTGAATATCGACGCGTATTCACACCCGATAACACCCGCCCCATAAATAATCAGCGTACGTGGCGTATGACTCAGCTTCAGAATCGTGTCGGAGTTATAGATTCGCGGATGCTTGAAGTCGATATCAGGCGGGCAGTAAGGACGGGAACCCGTTGCAATGATGATATTTCTGGCCCGCAGGGTCTCATCACCCTTTGCGGTACCCCGCACCAGCACGGTGTTATTATCTTCAAACTCGGCACTGCCAAAGAAGACATCAACGCGATTACGGGCGTAGAAATTGGTACGCAGTACAACCTGACTGGAGATAACTTTCTCGGCCCGGGTCAGCACCTTAGGGAAAGAGAACCAGCGCGGCTCGCCGATTTCACGGAACATCGGGTTGGTGTTGAATTCGATGATCTGCTTAACCGAGTGACGCAGAGCCTTCGAGGGAATAGTACCCTTGTGAGTACAGTTACCCCCCACCAGATCCTGCTCCTCGATAACCGCGACACGACGGCCTTTTTTAGCCGCACTCATCGCAGCCCCTTCACCGGCAGGCCCTGATCCAATTACAATGACGTCATAGTCATATACAGCCATCTCATTCCCCTATCAGTTTTTATAAAGAGTGTCGCCCCGGCAACCATCCGGCCAGCCGAAATAACACTCCCGGATATTACTATCCGTTATATTTCCGCTTCAGCAGAAGCTACTCCTGCAAGCAATACCGCTTCAATAAGCCTTTAGCCGCAACCGGCCTCAGGACTTAACTTCGTAGGCGAGATCATCCTTTGCGGAACGGTCGGCCGAGTTAGCCTGCTGCTCCTGATAATCATCACAGACTTCCTTATCGCCCTTACAGATATCACAGGCTGTATCCATACCCAGTGCAGCCATACCGCCACAAGAGCCTGCAATGGGCTTGCGCCCCATTAACACACCGACGGACATACCGACGATAATCAAACCCAGTACGATGAAAGTCAGAACCATCACTTCCATTTCAACCACCTCACTTAAGCAGGTATTTTTCAAACCCCGGAGTCATGGACTCTTTAAAGCCCTGTCCGGATTTGGTAATAAAAAGCGCTTCCACACCATGATCCACGGCATGTTTATATCCCTTTTCAGGACCAAGCACTGAGATAGCCGTCGCCGTCGCATCTGCCTCGGCACAGCTTGGTGCCAACACCGTAACCGACGCCAGCTTATGGGATACCGGCACACCGGTGTGGGGATCTATTGTATGGGAAAAGCGAATCCCATTCTCTTCGAAATAGTTTCGGTAATCGCCAGAGGTAGCTATACCGATATTATCGACCTCGATAACGCGCTGAATTGCACGTTCGCCATCAACCGGACTTTCAATGGCCACCTTCCAGCTGCTCCCGTCCGGTTTGACACCCCTGGCCCGCAGCTCGCCACCTATCTCCACCAGATAAGAAGAAAAGCCATTCTCCTCCAGTAACTCTGCGACCTTATCCACACCATAGCCTTTCGCGATGGCGGACAGATCGATATAGAGCGATGGCGTCAGCTTTCTGATCCGCTGCGATTCAGTATCCAGTTCAAGCTTATCAAATCCGATTCGACGGCGCTGCCGCTCAATCTCTGCAGACTCCGGTGCTTTGATGACACGCCCATCAGGACCGAAGCCCCAGAGGTTCACCAGCGGCCCGACGGTAACATCAAATGCACCGCCTGAACGCTCACTGATTTGCTGTGCCATAGCCAGAACCTCCGCCAGTCCGGCAGACAGATCCTGATAGTCGGTAGAGACCGAAGCGTTCAGCAAAGAGAGTTCAGAGTCGGGAATATAGGTAGACATACTGGCGTTAACCTGAGCCAGTATTTGCGTGATCTTTTGACCTGTTTCAGCTTTGGTTTCCGGCTTCTCAGCCACCCACTTAACACTGAAGGTCGTGCCCATGGTAAAGCCGTTATAGACCTCTACCCGGGCTTTAGGCGCCTGCTGGCAGGCGACAATAAAAAAAGCGGCCAGCAGCAGAGCTGCCGGCCACTTCATATACTGCTTGATTAGGGCAGTCATCAGTGATTAGCCACCAAAGTCGTCGAGGAAGATATTCTCACGCTCAACGCCCAGATCCAGCAACATCTGGATCACAGCAGCATTCATCATTGGAGGCCCACACATGTAGTACTCGCAGTCCTCAGGCGCTTCATGCTCCTTCAGATAGTTTTCATACAGTACATTGTGGATAAAGCCCGTCATGCCATCCCAGTTATCTTCCGGCTGCGGGTCTGACAATGCCAGATGCCACTGGAAGTTAGGGTTTTCAGCCTGTAGCTGGTCGTACTCTTCACCGTAGAATGCCTCGCGCATAGAGCGGGCACCGTACCAGAACGAGATCTTACGCTTGGAATTCAGACGCTTCAGCTGGTCAAAGATATGGGAGCGCATTGGCGCCATACCTGCACCACCACCAATGAATACCATCTCATTGTCAGTTTCTTTAGCGAAGAACTCACCAAACGGTCCGTATACAGTGATCTTGTCACCCGGCTTCAGGCCGAAGACATAGGAGGACATCTTACCCGGCGGAATACCCTGGCTGCCCGGAGGCGGAGAAGCGATACGGATGTTGAATTTAACAACACCACGCTCTTCAGGGTAGTTCGCCATGGAGTACGCACGGATTACGGTCTCATCAACCTTGGAAACATTGTCCCAAACGTTAAAGCGATCCCAGTCTTCGCGGTACTCTTCCTGGATATCGAAATCCTTGTAGTCCGCAACATGCGGTGGCGCTTCCAGCTGCACATAACCGCCAGCACGGAAGTCTACGTTCTCGCCTTCAGGCAGACGCAGAGTCAGCTCCTTGATGAAAGTAGCAACGTTCGGGTTAGACTCAACCGTACACTCCCACTTCTTAACACCAAAGATCTCTTCTTCCAGCTCGACTGTCATATCCTGCTTTACAGCAACCTGACAAGACAGGCGCCAGCCGTCTTTTGCTTCACGCATAGTGAAGTGAGACTCTTCAGTCGGCAGCATAGAGCCACCGCCATCCAGCACCTGACACTTACACTGTGCACAGGTACCACCACCACCACAAGCGGAAGGTACGAAGATACCCGCGCCTGCCAGCGTCTGCAGCAGCTTACCACCTGCCGGCACAGTAACGCTTTTCTCCGGATCGTCATTGATGTTGATATGAACATCACCGGAGCTTACCAGTTTTGAACGGGCTGCCAGGATTACCGCGACCAGTGCAAGCACCACCACGGTAAACATAACAACACCGAGAATGATTTCAGCATTCATTGGCTTGTTCCATCCTTCTTGTTATCGCGCAACTGCTGTTACAGCTGTACACCGGAGAATGACATGAAGCCCAGGGACATCAGACCAACAGTAACGAAGGTAATGCCCAGGCCACGCAGACCCGCAGGTACGTCGCTGTATTTCAGTTTTTCACGGATACCCGCCAGCGCAGTGATAGCCAGAGCCCAGCCAACACCAGCGCCAACACCATAAACCACAGACTCACCGAAGGTGTAGTCACGCTCTACCATGAACAGAGCAGCACCCATAATGGCGCAGTTTACGGTGATCAGCGGCAGGAATACGCCCAGTGCGTTGTACAGTGCAGGAACGTACTTATCGAGGAACATTTCCAGGATCTGTACGATCGCCGCGATAACGCCGATGTATGAGATATAGCCCAGGAAGCTCAGATCCACATCCGGGTAACCGGCCCACGCCAGTGCGCCTTCACGCAGCAGGTGGTTGAAGATCAGGTTGTTTACCGGCGTAGTGATCGCCAGAACAACGATAACGGCAATACCCAGACCCAGGGCTGTCTGTACCTTCTTGGAGATCGCCAGGAATGTACACATCCCCAGGAAGAAGGCCAGCGCCATGTTCTCTACGAAAATCGCCTTAACAGCAAGACTGATATACTGTTCCATAGCTTACGCAGCCTCCTTCTTGGAGTTAGAAGCCAGCTCAAACTCTGGTTTCTCGACCTGAGACTTATCCCAGGTACGGATGATCCAGATGAACATACCGATCAGGAAGAATGCGCTCGGTGGCAACAGCAGCAGACCGTTTGGCTGGTACCAGCCGCCATTTGTGATCAGCGGCAGGATTTCAACACCAAACAGGCTACCTGCGCCGAACAGCTCACGGAAGAAGCCGACGAACAACAGGACCGCACCGTAACCCAGACCGTTACCCAGGCCATCAAAGAAGCTGACTCCTGGCGGGTTTTGCATTGCAAACGCTTCTGCACGACCCATAACGATACAGTTGGTGATGATCAGGCCGACGAATACCGACAGCTGCTTAGATACATCGTAAGCGTACGCCTTCAGGATCTGGTCAACCACGATTACCAGAGAGGCAATAATCGTCATCTGACAGATGATACGGATATTGCTTGGAATGTGGTTACGGATCAGGGATACGAACAGGTTGGAGAATGCCGTTACCGCCATTACCGCCAACGTCATAACCAACGCTGTGTTCAGGTTGGAGGTAACCGCCAGTGCCGAACATACACCCAGAATCTGCAAAGCGATCGGGTTGTTCTTGGCAATTGGGTTTACCAGAATGTCTTTAGTAGCGGACATGGATTAAGCCCCCCCTGCTTTCAGGTTAGCCAGGAACGGCGCATAGCCGTTTTTACCCATCCAGAACTGCACCAGATTAGTCACACCGACACTGGTCAGCGTGGCACCGGACAGACCGTCGATCTGGTGCTCGGCACCCGGTACCGCAGGATCAACAGATCCCTTGATCAGACCGATAGCCGGCTCCACAGAACCTTCCTGATACACCTTCTTGCCAGGCCACAAGGCCTTCCAGGATGGGTTGTCAACTTCGCCACCCAGACCCGGAGTTTCAGCATGGGAGTAGAAACCCAGGCCGACAACGGTATTCAGGTCACCTTCCAAGGCCAGGAAGCCGTACAGGGTAGACCAGAGACCGTAACCGTGAACAGGCAGGATCACCTTATCAACAGACTCGCCCTGCTGAACCAGGTATACAGGCATGATCTTGGCCTGATACTTGATAGACGCAATGTCCATCTCCTTGCTCAGGGATACGCCCTGCTGAGGGTCCTTCGCGGCCTTACGGGCGTCGTACTTAGCCGGAACTTCAGCCGTGTACTTACCGGAGCGCAGATCAACGTACTTAGTCGTGATCTGGCTGTCGAACAGCTCACTGACATCCTTGCCCTGGTAATCGATACCAGCAGCCGCAAGGATGTTGGACTTACGGTCAAGCTCCTTGTTCGCCACCTGCTGTGGCTTCAGCAGAACTGCTGCAGCGGATACTACGACGGAGCAGATCACACACAGCAGAACTGTGACGGTAATGGTTTTACCGATAGTGTCGTTATTAGCTGACATCGCGTGCCATCCTCCGTTTGATATTTGCCTGCACAACAAAGTTGTCGATCAGCGGTGCAAACAGGTTAGCGAACAGGATCGCCAACATCATACCCTCAGGGAATGCCGGGTTAACCACACGGATAAGCACCACCATCACACCGATCAGAGCACCGAAGTACCACTTACCTTTATTAGTCATGGAAGCGGATACCGGATCGGTTGCCATAAAGAACATACCGAAGGCAAAACCACCCAGAACCAAGTGCCAGTAGAACGGCAGGCCAAACATCGGATTGGTGTCAGAGCCGATAATATTGAACAGAGTGGAAGTCGCCACCATGCCCAGGAATACACCGGCAACGATACGCCACGCAGCAACCTTGGCAATCAGCAGTACGGCACCACCCAGCGCAATCGCCAGTGTCGATACCTCACCCACAGAACCCTGAATTGTGCCGACGAAAGCGTCGAACCAGGTCACGTTCTGAGCCAGGATTGCATCAACACCACCTGCAGCAGCCAGACCCAGCGGCGTCGCGCCGGAGAAGCCGTCAACAGCGGTCCAGATCGCATCACCGGACATCTGCGCAGGATACGCGAAGAACAGGAATGCACGGCCAGTCAGCGCAGGGTTCAGGAAGTTCTTACCTGTACCACCAAACACTTCCTTACCGATGACCACACCAAAGCTGATACCCAGGGCTACCTGCCACAGCGGAACTGTAGGCGGCAGAATCAGCGCGAACAGCACGGACGTTACGAAGAAACCTTCGTTAACCTCGTGACCACGCTTCATCGCGAACAGCACTTCCCAGAAACCACCCACTACAAAGGTAACAATGTAGACCGGCAGCCAGTAAGCAGCACCGTGAATGATGTTGTCCCATAGAGAGTTAGGATCAAAGCTGGTCAGTGCACCCGCAATAGCACCCTGCCAGGTAGACGCTTCGGTCAGACCCAGAGAAGCCATTGCAGTGTTCGCCTGCAGACCAACATTGTACATACCGAAGAAGATCGCCGGGAATGTACACATCCAGACCAGAATCATCATACGCTTCAGGTCAACCGCATCACGCACGTGTGCAGCCGCCTTGGTTACATGACCCGGAGTATAGAAAATGGTATCGGCCGCTTCATACAGCGCATACCAGTTTTCGTATTTACCGCCCTTATGGAAGTGCGGCTCCATTTTATCGAGTACGTTTCTCAGGCTCATCGAATCAGGTCTCCTTCTCGATACGCGTCAGGTTATCGCGGAGGATTGGGCCATATTCATACTTACCCGGGCAGGCAAAGGTACACAGCGCCAGGTCTTCTTCGTCCAGCTCAAGACAGCCAAGCTGCATCGCAGACACGATATCGCCCGTAACCAGCGCACGCAGCAACTGAGTTGGCAGGATATCCATCGGCATCAGCTCTTCAAACTGACCAACCGGCACCATGGCGCGCTCGGAACCATTGGTGGTGGTAGTGAAGTCGAATTTTTTGCCCTTACTCAGGAAGGAGCTGAATACATTCAGTACGGAGAACTTCTCGGCACCAGGTACAACCCAGCCCATGAATTCACGCTGATCGCCTTCAAGCAGCACAGAAACCTGACTGGCATAACGACCCAGATATGCAAAAGGACCGTTTGCCTTGCGGCCATTCCAGACGGAACCGCTGATAACGCGGTTATTACCCGCCTCCAGACGACCTTCGGCCAGATCCACCAGGTTTGCGCCGATACGGGTACGCAACAAGGTTGGATTCTTAACCCGAGGACCGCCCAGCGCCACTACACGATCGGTAAATACTTTACCGGTCGTGAACAGGTAGCCAAATGCGATCACATCCTGATAACCGATGGTCCAGGCGACCTTTTGCTGAGAAGCAGGGTCCAGGAAGTGGATATGCGTTCCGGCATTACCTGCCGGGTGCTTACCTTCGAACTCTTCGACAGTAACACCGTCGGTCGTCGGCACATTGGCACCAGCAGCCTTGCACAGGAAGACATTTTTATCAGCCAGCCTACCCAGCAGCTTAAGACCATTAACGAACGCTTCAGCGTGCTCATTAATGAAGACTTCAGGATTTGCACACAGCGGATTTGTATCGATTGCAGTAACGAATACAGAACGCGGTGCACTACCCGGCTGTGGTACACGGCTGAATGGACGCGTACGCAGCGCAGTCCACATACCGGATTCAACAAGATTCTCCTGAATCTGTTCCCGGCTCAGCCCGTCCAGGGCAGCGGCATCATATTTGTTAAATTCGATCGCTTCTTCGTTATCATCCAGCTCGATAACAACAGACTGCAGTACGCGACGTTCGCCTCGGTTTATCTCCTTGACGACACCCGCACCCGGCGCGGTGAACTTAACACCTTCAGTTTTTTTATCGGTAAAGATCAATTGACCGAGTTTTACCCGGTCTCCCACCTTGACGGCCATGGTAGGTTTCATACCTACGTAGTCAGGACCAATCACGGCGACGGTGCTGACATCCGGTGTTGCAGTTACTGACTGCTCCGGAGCGCCCGTTATCGGTAGATCCAGACCCTTGTTGATCTTGATCATACGCCTCACCCAATCACGATTAATTTTTTTAGGTTTACCCAGACACCATGACCAGCCCGACTGTCCCCGGTCCGCAACTCGACACAGCATTAACGTCTGCAGTAATTAACCCCACCCAAAAATCCGAGTAAGTATACCTGAGCGGAAACCTTGTTTTCTACAAACCCCTTTTTTAATCAGCAACTTTCCGCTGAATTAGTGACCAAACACGATAGAACTTTATTAAATATGCTTATTCCTTTAAGGAATATTAAACTTTAAGCAAAAAAAACCACCCGGACAGGGTGGTTTTCATTCAGCTTAAGTCGCGATCAGCCTTCCAGCGGGTATGCCGGCAGCGTGCACTTAGCCATTTTCTGAATCATGCGGATTACCTGGCAGCTGTAACCGAATTCATTGTCGTACCATACGTACAGTACGCAACGCTTGCCGTTGGCAATTGTCGCCAGGGAATCAACAACACCCGCCGCACGGGAACCAACGAAGTCACTGGAAACCGCTTCAGGCGAGTTGCTGTAATCGATCTGCTTCTGCAGAGGAGAATGCAACGCCGCGTCACGCAGGTAGTCGTTCAGATCTTCTTTGGTTGCTTCGCTGCTCAGGTTCAGGTTCAGGATCGCCATAGATACGTTTGGCGTCGGAACACGAATAGCGTTACCAGTCAGCTTGCCTTCCATTTCAGGCAGAGCCTTGGAGACAGCTTTAGCAGCACCGGTTTCAGTCAGAACCATGTTCAGGCCAGCCGCACGGCCACGACGATCACCTTTGTGATAGTTATCAATCAGGTTCTGGTCGTTGGTGTAAGCATGAACAGTCTCGACGTGACCGTTCTCAACACCGAACTTATCGCTCAGCGCTTTCAGCACCGGAGTGATAGCGTTCGTGGTGCAGGAAGCAGCAGACAGGATATGATCTTCATCAGTGATATCGCTGTCGTTAACACCCATTACGATGTTCTTGATGCCTTTACCCGGCGCCGTCAGGACAACGCGGGAAACGCCGGTCGCACGCAGGTGCAGAGCCAGGCCATCAGCATCACGCCATTTACCGGTGTTATCAACAACGATTGCGTTGCTGATACCGTACTGGGTGTAGTCGATAGTGTCAGGAGAGTCAGCAAAGATCACTTTGATCATGTTGCCGTTAGCGATGATCGCCTGGTTCTCTTCATCAACCTGAATGGTGCCTTTAAAGGAACCATGAACGGAGTCACGACGCAGCAGGCTGGCACGTTTTTCCAGATCGTTGTCAGCACGACCTTTACGTACCACGATGGCACGCAGACGCAGTGCCTGACCACCACCTGCGCGCTCGATCAGCAGGCGAGCCAGCAGACGTCCGATACGACCGAAGCCGTACAGTACAACATCAGTACCCTGACGGTCTTCGTTGCCGATAGCATCTTTCAGTTCTTCACGCAGGAAGGCTTCCAGATCCTGGCCGTTTGCTTCTTTGCGGAATTTAACCGCCAGCTTACCAACGTCCAGATGTACATTTTTAACATCCATGCTGGCTACAGTATCCAGGATTGGATAAGTATCCAGTACAGATAGCTCTTCGCCTTCAACCTGACGGGCAAAGCGATGCGCTTTCAGGATATCAATCACAGAACGCTTCATGATCAGGCGACCGAATACAGAAGATTCGATATTACGGTCACGGTAGAGGCCACCGATCATCGGCACCATCTGTTCTGCTTTTTCTTCGCGCGCTTTCCAGTCGACGAAAACTTGTTCTTGGCTCACAGGTAACTCCAAATTTGTCAACGCTCAATTTTGGCTGGGCGCATTATCCCCTTTTCCACTGCCTTCGGCAAATCAGCCGTCATAGTCTTTTGGTAGGAAACCCTGACTGCGGTGCGTTTTCGTATTTCAGGCGGTAAACTATGCCGCCTTGCATAACCGTATTGGTTCTATTTTGGAGAGATGCGCGTGATCACACTGGAGTATCCGCTACCTGGCGGCGCTGGCGATATTAAACGGATCGGACAGGTAGAGGGCGCCGCACGCGGCTTACTGGCCAGTGATGCTGCACGGCGTTTCTCCGGCCTGACGCTGGTGATTACCAACGACAGCGACGAGGCGGAAAGACTGCATCAGGAGATCCGTTTCTTTGCGGGCAGGGATCAGGAGATATTGCGCTTCCCGGACTGGGAAACCCTGCCCTATGATAATTTTTCCCCCCATCAGGACATTGTCTCGGACCGGATCACCACACTCAGCCAGTTACCCCAGCTCAAACAGGGCATTCTGGTGCTGCCTTTCAGCACCCTCCTCCACCGCACCGCACCGCCCAGCTTCCTGACCGCCAACAGCCTGATTCTCGATATTGGCCAGACACTTAATATAGACCGTCTCAGAGACAGCCTGAGCGATGCCGGCTATCACGCCGTCGACACCGTACTGGAGCACGGAGAATTCGCTATCCGCGGCGCCATCATCGACATCTTCCCTATGGGCAGCGAGCTACCCTACCGCATAGAGCTGTTTGATGACGAAGTGGAAACGCTGCGCACATTCGACCCGGACAGTCAACGTTCGATCGACAAGATAGATCAGATCAGGGTACTTCCGGCCAAGGAGTTTCCGCTGGATAAAAGCAGCATCAGTGGCTTCAAGCTACGCTGGCGCGACCAGTTCGATGTCGATTACCGTCAATGCCCGACCTATCAGGATATCAGCGACGGCATCTCGCCACCGGGTATCGAGTACTACCTGCCGCTGTTTTTCGATCAGTGCGCCACGCTTTTCGATTACCTGCCGGGCAATACCCAGATTATTGTCGACCGCCAACTGGAAGAGCACTGCAAACGATTCTGGCAGGATGTCGAGGAGCGCTATGAACAGCGCCGCTATGACATCACGCATCCGATCCTGCAGCCCAGACAGATGTTCCTGCCGATTGACGAGCTGTTCTCCTGCCTGAAACGTCACGGCCGCCTGGTGATGCAACCTGACACACAGGAACAGGCAGCCGGCTGCGATAACCTGCCCTGCACTCCGCCGCCGGAGCTGACGGTCGACGCCCGCTCCGCCGAACCCCTGTCACTGCTGAAAAACTATCTCGGTGACAGCAACTGTCCGACGCTTATCTGTGCTGAATCAGCCGGTCGGCGCGAAGCCCTGCTCGAACTGCTGGGCCGCTCGGACATCAAGCCGGCTGAAGCTAAAAGCTGGCAGACCTTCCTCGATACTCAGCCAGAGCTGGCCATTACCGTAGCGCCACTCGAGCGCGGTATACACAGCCCGGACAAACTGCGACTGATCACCGAAACCCAGCTTTTCGGCCACCAGGTATTTCAGCGCCGGCGGCGCTCAAGGGAGCAGGAGAGCGCCGACCAGGTCGTCAAAAACCTCAGCGAACTGGAGATCGGCGCACCGGTAGTGCATATCGACCATGGTGTCGGACGCTATCTGGGCCTGGAGGTCATCGACCTTGAAGGCCAGAGCAATGAATTCCTGATGCTCGAGTATGCCGGCAACGCCAGGCTCTACGTCCCGGTTGCCAGCCTGCACCTGATCAGCCGCTATAGCGGTGCCAGCGATGAAACTGCTCCGCTGCATAAGCTGGGCAATGAAAACTGGGCCAAAGCGAAACGCAAGGCGGCCGAAAAAGCCCGCGATGCCGCCGCTGAACTACTCGATATCTATGCCCGCCGGGCAGCACGGAGCGGCTTCCGCTTCGAACAACCGGATGATCACTACCGCCTGTTTGCCGCCGACTTCCCATTTGAAGAAACTCCGGACCAGGCCACAGCGATCGACGCCGTTATCCGGGATATGACTGCCAGCCAGCCAATGGACAGACTGGTATGTGGTGACGTGGGTTTCGGTAAAACTGAAGTCGCGATGCGCGCTGCCTTTATTGCGGTGCAGAGCAACAAACAGGTCGCTATTCTGGTGCCAACCACCCTGCTTGCCCAGCAACACTATGAAAACTTCCGCGATCGCTTTGCCGACTGGCCGGTCAACGTCGAGCTGATCTCCCGCTTCCGCAGCGGCAAGCAGCAAAGCAGCACTATCAGCAAGCTTGAGAGTGGTAACGCCGATATCGTGGTCGGCACCCACAAGTTACTGCAAAGCGATATTAGCTTTAACAATCTCGGCCTGCTGATCATCGACGAAGAGCACCGCTTCGGGGTACAGCAGAAAGAACGCCTTAAATCCCTGCGCGCCGAGGTCGACATCCTGACCATGACGGCAACGCCGATACCACGAACCCTGAATATGGCGATGTCCGGCATGCGTGACCTGTCGATCATCGCCACACCACCGGCCCGCCGCCTGTCGGTGAAAACCTTCGTACGCCAGCACGACAATCCGACCGTCAAAGAAGCGATCCTGCGCGAACTGCTCCGCGGCGGCCAGGTCTACTACCTGCATAATGAAGTCAAAACGATCGACAAAGTGGCTGCTGAACTTGCCAACCTGGTACCGGAAGCCCGCATCGGCGTAGGCCATGGCCAGATGCGGGAACGCGAGCTGGAACAGGTAATGTCAGACTTCTATCATAAACGCCATAATGTGCTGGTCTGCACCACTATCATCGAAACCGGAATCGATGTTCCAAATGCCAACACCATTATAATCGACCGCGCTGATAAATTCGGGCTGGCACAACTGCACCAGCTACGCGGCCGGGTGGGACGCTCCCACCATCAGGCTTATGCTTACCTGATGACACCCCACAAGAAAGCTATGACCAGCGATGCCAGCAAGCGCCTTGAGGCGATCAGCGCCGCCCACGACCTAGGCGCAGGCTTTACACTGGCGACTCATGACCTGGAGATTCGCGGTGCCGGTGAGCTACTGGGCGAAGAACAGAGCGGCCAGATGCAAACCGTCGGCTTTACACTGTTTATGGAGATGCTCGAACAGTCGGTGGAAGCCATTAAAGAGGGCAAAACCCCGAACCTCGACCAGCCACTGAAACATGGCCCGGAGATCAACCTGCATATTGCCGCACTGATCCCTGACGACTACCTGCCGGATGTCCATAACCGCCTGATGATGTACAAGCGGATCGCCAATGCCAAGAGCGAAACTTCACTCAAAGAACTGCAGGTGGAGATGATTGATCGCTTTGGCCTGCTGCCGGCCAGCACACAAAATCTGTTCCGACTGACTAAACTGAAGCTTAAGGCCGAGCAGATTGGCATCGCAAAACTCGATGCCGCCGACAAAGGTGGTCGACTGGACTTTACGTCAGAGCCAAATGTAAATCCTTTGACGCTGGTGAAAATGGTTCAAAATCAACCACAAATCTATAAACTGGAAGGCGCCGACCGACTCCGCTTCTCTTTGCAGATGGATTCTGCGGACAAACGATTTAACACAATAGAAAAACTGCTTGGCGAATTAGCGGTCAAATAATCATGATTAGACTAGCGTTATTTCTTACAGCCCTGCTCTCATCAGGCATCAGTCTGAACCTGCAGGCAGCGGAAGCCCCATGGTATCAGGTTGAAGTACTGATCTTCGCGAACGAAGACCCTTCGGTGCTTGATGATGAGTTCTGGCCCACCGAGTTAAGCGTGCCTGATTCTCCGAAATCAATCAGCTTAAAAACCCCCACTACAACCGCCCAGTCCTTTTCGGCATTCGAACGCCTGCCAAGCAGCGCCTTACTTTTTAACAATGAAAAACAGCGCATCGGTCGCTATGACAGTTTCCGGGTTCTCTTTCATGCTGGCTGGCTACAGCCGGTAACCTCTGAAAGGTATGCCCGGCAGATACATATAAAATCCGGCGATATCCTTGATAACGGAATGTACGAGCTGGAAGGCTATATTTCGATCGACAAGGGTCGCTATCTCCATTTCCGGCCAGATCTCTACCACAGCCGCCACTTGAGCCCGTCTGAGGCAGAAGTACTGCAACACGCGGAAGAGCAACCCCCGCAGCAGTTTACCGCTCTGAATACAGAAGAAACGCCGCAGCCCCAGGAAGTCTCGACACCGAGCGCAGAGATACCCGGCATCACCAGTCAGGTATCCCCCTTCTCAAGCGAGTTCCTGACCGTCAACATGAACCAGGGACGACGTATGCGCTCGAAGGAGATTCACTACCTTGACCATCCACTGATGGGAATCCTGGTATTAATGATCCCTATCTCTGAAGCTAAAGTGCAGTAACCCCAGACCACCTCCTGCTGAAGCTACAGGCCCGATGCAGATGGCACCCGGGCTTGTAGCGAGTCACCATACCCCCGCCCTTATAAGACTAAACAGGACTGAAGATCTTGCTAGAGGGAATCGGCGATTAACATCGCCGCCAGCTGCCGACTTCGATCCAGGCGCTGATGATCCGGCGTGTTCGGCTGCCCACGCATAGCCGCAAGCCGGGAACTTGGCTCAATATTGTTTTGCTGCAGGTATTCCAGCACCTCGACCGCCCCCTCCCGGTTATTGCAGGGTAGCAGCGCATCACATCCAGCTTTTATTGCCGCTTCGGCACGCTCAGCATAACCGCCCACCACCCGCGCTGCCTTCATCGTAAGGTCATCGCTAAAGATCACCCCCTCAAATGACAAACGCTGCCGGAGTATCTGCTGCAACCAGTATGATGAGAATCCGGCCGGCATTGGGTCACATGCACGGTAGACCACATGGGCAGGCATAACAGCAGCCAGCCCCTGCGCCACCAGCGCCCTGAATGGCACCAGATCACGCTGCCAGATCTCATCAAACGTGCGTAGATCAACCGCCTCAGCCAGATGGCTATCGGTATCAGCCCATCCATGCCCAGGAAAATGCTTACCCGTTGCCTGAAGCCCGGCATCGCTCATGCCGGACATTATGGCTGCAGCTAACGTTGCAACCATAGCGGCATCGTCACCGAATGCACGATCGCCAATCACAGTATTGCGCCCCAGATCCAGATCCAGCACCGGAGCAAAGCTCAGATCCACGCCCAGCTGACCAAGCTCAGACGCTATCAGATAACCAATGTCCGCAGCCGCGATCCGTCCGGCTTCGGCGTCCCTTTGGTAGTACCGCCCCAGCGCAGCCATCGCCGGCAGTCGGGTAACGCCGTTTCTCAGCCGCTGAACCCGCCCCCCTTCCTGATCGATGGCAATGATGATTTCAGGGCGCAATGCGCGAATCTGCCGGGTCAACACACGGAGCTGATCGGCTGATTCAGTGTTTCGGCCAAACAGGATGACACCGCCAATCTGCGGTGCCTGCAATAACTGGACCTCAGCCTGGGTAAGCGAGGTACCATCCAGATCAAGGATCAGGGAAGCGGAATACATAGACTACTCGGTGATATGAACGCTAATACCGGCCTCAACCAGATCAAACAACTCTATCAGATCGTTGTTTCTCATCCGGATGCAACCATGCGAAGCCGGCACACCCATTGGTTCCGAGTCGGGCGTGCCGTGAATATAGATAAATCGCCGCATTGTATCGACTGAGCCAAGCCGGTTAAAGCCGGGCTCACAGCCAGATAACCAGAGGATACGGCTGAGTATCCAGTCTCGTGATGGGAATGCCTGCGCCAGCTCTTCTGAATAGATTTCACCGGTGGCGCGGCGGCCGACAAATACCGAATTAAGCGCTAACCCGGCACCAATCTTCGCCCTGATAATATGCTGCCCGCGAGGCGTACAACCACTGTTCTCCTGCTCACCAACACCATTGGCGGCAGTGGAAACCAGCCAGCTCCGGCAATTTTCATTATTTCGTTGTAAATCCAGTCGCTGATCCTTCACCGACAGATGGAGACTCAATACAGATACAGCACTCATCAGATACGGCAGAAATAGGTTTTTTCCGCACGAGCCTGCAATCCAGCAGCCAGCACAGGCACCATACGGTGCATTACCTGTTCAATCTCAACATCCTTTTCAGATTCCCGCTTCTCCAGCGCTGCGATGGTATGCACATTGGAAAGCGTAAAGGTGATTGATCCCAGCAGGAAATGAATACGCCAGAAAAATTCATCATCTTCCATCATTGCGGAACCATTGCGCATAATCGCGACAAAGGATGTCAGCCGGCCAGCATAACGTTCGATCAAGAAATCACGCAATTCACCCTGGTTCTTCATGTAGGCAAGTTCAAGCAAGCGCATAAATACCGGCAGCGCCTGAATATTGGTTTTATTCACCGCCAGCAACGCCCGCATCAACATCTCCAGCGCCTCTTCGAGGGTTGGTGGCTCATTACTGGTCGCAACATGAGAAACCAGAGCGTTGTCGATATGGTCACACAGGGGCACCAGCAACTTTTCCGCCACCGCCTGAATCAACCCCTTTTTCGAACCAAAGTGGTAGTTGACTGCAGCCAGATTGACGCCCGCAGCGCTGGTAATCTGCCTTACTGTAGTTTCTGTAAATCCTTGTTCAGCAAACAGAACCTCTGCTGCCTCTACTATACTTGCCGAAGTATCCTGCATCGTATCTCCCGAACCGGCGTTTAAAACTGGACGCCGAATCATTATAACCAGATGACCAAACAATGCACCAAACCTTTAACCGCACCACCCTCTTCGCCAGCCATCACAACACCTCGACCTCAGGCGTTCGGATTGCAAAATTCCATGCCCGGCGCGGAAACTATTCCAGCTAAAGAATAGCCCCCAGACACCAGGACTTACTAACCGGCACAAAAAAGCCGGGCTATGCCCGGCTTCTGAGGTAGTGACTACTTCGACGAGTATCGCGTCCTGAATAAACGCGTCGCCCAGCGGGTAGCCACACGATCCCCTGCATCAGCGGTAAAGTCTGCCAGCTTTTCTTGCAGAGATTTCTTCTCTTCGTACCGCACGATAAAGACATCGGCGTCCTCACAGGCCTCTACAAGAAGGTCGTCTGAGGTTGATATCTCATCTACCAGATTATTTTCCACAGCCTGGCGCCCGTACCACACCTCTCCGGTAGCAACCTCTTCAATATTTACCTGAGGCCGGAATTCACCAACGAACTCCTTGAACAGTACATGGGTATCTTCAAGCTCTTCAACAAACTTCTCCCGCCCTTTCTCTGTGTTCTCACCAAACACAGTCATGGTGCGCTTATACTCTCCCGCAGTCAGGATCTCGTAATCCACATCATGCTTTTTCAGCAACCGGTGGAAGTTAGGCAGCTGAGCAACAACACCGATAGACCCCAGTACAGCAAACGGCGCAGCCACCAGGCGGTCAGCAAGACAGGCCATCATGTAACCACCGCTGGCGGCAACCCGGTCCACACAAATCGTCAGCGGAATACCCTTACGCTTGATACGCTCCAGCTGAGATGAGGCCAGCCCATACTGATGAACCATTCCTCCCGGACTCTCCAGGCGCAACACGATCTCGTCATCCTTAGTCGCCATGGTCAGCACGGTTGTGATCTCTTCACGCAACAACTCCACTTCGGATGCACGGATATCGCCATCAAAGTCGAGTACAAACACACGCTTGCGGGTCGGCTCAGCCTGAGGATTCTTCTTTCTCGCTTTCGCTTCGGCCTTGGCCTTTTTCTTTTCCTCTTTATGCAAAGCCTTTAGCTGATCCTTGTCCAGTACAGACTCTTCAAGCGCAGCTCGCATATCCTCCAGCTCTTCATTCAGGCAGGTCACCTCTACATGACCGTCTTTACCGTCTTTCTTTCCTCGTGCTGCAAGCGCTACACTGCCGCCGACCACGATCAGAATCGCCAGTACCACGGTAATGGACTTTGCCAGAAACAATCCGTATTCACTCAAAAACTCAATCACTCAAGGCTCTCCGCAAGGATTCAGGTGTAAACAAAATGCCGGCTAATGTACCATAAACCCCGACACCATTCTTGTTCCGGACCAGTAGTCACTTCATGAGCACACCAGTTACCGTAAATAAAGTTATCGAAAAGCTGCCAGGCCGCTTCATCGCAGAAAATGCAGCGGATATGACTGCAATCTTTCAGTTCCTGATTGAAGATGACAGCAGCTTTTATATAGATATAGCTGATTCCAGCTGTGCAGTTGTCAGTGGTGAGCATATTGACCCGAATATTACGCTCATTACGGACGCTGCAACGGTTATTGACGTAGTCAATGGAGATATCGACGGGATGAGCGCCTTCCTTAAGGGCCGTCTGCGCGCCGAGGGCAATGTATTGCTGGCAACAAAGCTTGGAAAACTATTCTCCAAAGAAAAGCGTGATTAAGCCAACGCCAAGCCTGAGTACAACTAGCGTTGCCTGCCACAGCGGTCCGGCGGACAATCTGAAAGCCCCTGGAGCAACCAGCCCCAGTGAACAGCAGTCGCGATGACTCTCGTGTCAGCCATGCCAGCGGCGGCAGAAAACACCACGCCCGGCCAACACTGAGGCAAAAATCCACTCGCTATTTGTCTACCCAGCCCCCTCCGGTGGTAGCCAGCTGATCAGCCCACAATCTCACCCGAAGAGTAACCTGATACTCCTCTACCCATTCCTGACGGTGGCAGAGAAATACACCATAGATATGCAGCAAAATTTGCCAATTTTACGATTTATGTCACGACTTTAGGCGACATTCTCTCTTTTTCTTTTCCAGGTCAGCTGCTAGGCTATCGGCCGCTTGCGTAACTCAGACATAAAAAAGACTGTTCTGGCATAGGAAGAACAATCGATGACGAATACACTACCTAAGGCATTTGTTCGCAATTTTCTTGGGAACTCGCCCGCTTGGTATAAACAGGCGATTCTGGGATTTTTGATCCTGAATCCAATTTTGCTCTTCACCGCTGGCCCTGTAGTGACCGGCTGGTTGCTGATTTTTGAATTTATCTTCACGCTGGCACTGGCACTGAAATGCTACCCTCTGCAACCAGGCGGATTGCTGGCCATCGAAGCGATCATCATCGGTCTTTCGAGCCCTGAATCCGTTTATCACGAAGTCAATGCCAATCTGGAAGTAATCCTGCTGCTGATGTTCATGGTCGCCGGCATCTACTTCATGAAAAGTATGCTGCTGTGGACCTTTACTAAGATCCTGCTTAAAGTCCGATCTAAGGTCATACTGTCGCTGCTCTTCTCTCTCGCTTCCGCTATTCTTTCTGCGTTCCTGGATGCCCTGACCGTTACAGCCGTACTGATCAGTGTTGCTGTCGGCTTTTATGCGGTATATCACAAAGTCGCCTCGGGTAAGCCCTTTACCTCAAAGAATCACGATCACGCCAACGACGATAATGTAGTAGAAGCCAAGCGCTCAGAGCTGGAAGAGTTTCGCGCCTTCCTGCGCAGCCTGCTGATGCATGGTGCGGTTGGCACGGCCCTGGGTGGCGTATGTACACTGGTGGGCGAGCCACAGAACCTGTTGATTGCACAGAAAGCGGGCTGGGATTTCGTTGAGTTTTTCGTACTGATGGCGCCGATCACCATGCCCGTACTGGCTGCCGGCCTGCTGACCTGCATCCTACTGGAAAAGACCGCCCTCTTTGGGTACGGCTCCCAGCTACCGGAAACCGTACGTAAGATTCTGGAAGACTTCGCTGCGGAAGAAGATGCAAAACGCACCCTGCGGGAAAAGGCAACCCTGCTGGTTCAGGTTGTGGTTGCGATCTTCCTGGTGTTGGCCCTGGCCATGCACCTGGCCTCTGTTGGCCTGATCGGCCTGACAATCATTATCCTGCTGACGGCTTTCAACGGCGTGATTGAAGAACATCAGATTGGCAAAGCGTTCGAAGAAGCGCTGCCATTTACCGCACTGCTGGTGGTTTTCTTCTCGATCGTATCGGTTATCCATGACCAGCACCTGTTCCAGCCGATTATTGCATCCGTACTGGCGATGGATCCGGCGGTCCAGCCTGGTGTTTTCTTTGCCGCAAACGGCCTTTTGTCAGCTATCAGTGACAACGTGTTTGTAGCAACGGTTTACATCAACGAAGTTGTCGACGCTCTCAATGCCGGCGACATCACCCGCGAGCATTTCGAAGCGCTGGCAATCGCGATCAATACCGGTACCAACATACCGAGCGTTGCGACACCAAACGGTCAGGCAGCCTTCCTGTTCCTGCTGACTTCGGCTCTGGCTCCGCTCATCCGCCTGTCATATGGCACTATGGTTTGGATGGCACTGCCTTATACCATCGTGATGAGCAGCGTTGGTTTTTTTGCGGTATATCTGGTGCTGTAAGCACTCTACAGCCCGTTCGACACAATAAAAAAGCAGGCCTCGCTGGCCTGCTTTTTTTACGCCTGAAGATCCCTCTGGCCCCCAGTGCCTTTCAGACACCAGACTGGCGCTAACTCTGCCTTATTGAAGCGGCGTGTCCTGCGTCAGCCAGATACATTCGCCACCGCTTTTCTTATCCAGTACTTTAAGAAAAGCCTGATGAGCTTCCAGATCTGCTTCATCTGCCAGCAGCACAGGCAGATCATCCGCGTCGGTAACCCGGCGCACTTCTACAGGCTGCCCCCCATCATTATCACCATCCGAGGATGCATCCAGCGATAGCGCTCTTTGCCCACCCGTCAGCGCCAGATAAACATCGGCCAGGATCTCGGAGTCAAGTAATGCGCCGTGCAGCTCACGGTGCGAGTTATCGATACCGTAACGCCGACACAGTGCATCCAGGTTGTTCTTCTGACCCGGATGCTTCTTACGCGCCAACATTAATGAGTCGGTTATAGTACAGACATCCTCAACCCGCTGGGGCCAGTTATTACGCTCCAGCTCGGCATTGATAAAACCTACGTCAAAGGCCGCGTTGTGGATGATCAGTTCGGCACCATCGATAAATTCCATGAATTCGCGCATCACTTCGACGAATTTAGGCTTATCTTCAAGATACTCATTGGTAATACCGTGAACGGAGATCGCTTCTTCCTCAACCTCCCGGTCCGGCTTTACGTACTGATGATAGGTGCGTCCTGTCAGCTTACGGCGCTGCATCTCGACACAACCTATCTCGATAATGTTGTGCCCTTCCCTCGGCTCCAGGCCGGTTGTTTCGGTATCAAGTATAATCTGACGCATTGTGCTACTACTTCTCTGTTATCTTCCGTACACCCCGATTCGCCAACTCATCAGCCAGCTCATTTTCCGGATGTCCGCTATGCCCTTTGACCCAGCGCCAGTCGATCTGATGCTTCTGCACTTCAAGATCGAGCCGCTTCCACAGGTCTGAATTCTTTACCGGCTTTTTAGCTGAGGTAATCCAGCCATTGCGTTTCCATCCAGCCATCCACTCAGTTACGCCTTTGCGTAAATACTGGGAATCTGTTGTCAGCACCACCTGGCAGGGCCTGCGCAGCAGTGCCAGAGCCTCGATCGCCGCCAGTACTTCCATACGGTTATTGGTAGTGTTCGCCTCACCTCCGCACAAGCGCTTCTCTGCTTCGCCATAACGCAGAAAAGCCCCCCAACCGCCAGGCCCGGGGTTACCCTTACAGGCACCGTCGGTAAATATCTCAACGACTTTCACGGCTTTGCCCCCGCGCGGTAGGCTTGGCAATAGGCAATGTAATCAAATGCCTTTTACTCCATTCAGGTTTTATTGGCGTCATACCCACGACGTCCTTACGCGCCAGCATCAGATTAAACGCCCCAAACTCCGCAGGCGCATTCTTAAGCACTCGCCCGATATGACGGCTGCGGTGTCGCCACTTAGGACTGATAAAGGGGGCTTCAAAACAGTCAGACTGCTGCTTCAACTCAGTCAGCTCCAGTAGCTTAAACCAGTCGGAGAGGCGCCGATGACTGACAAAATGCCCACACCAGGGCACCAGACCCCGACGCCTGCCAAGACACTTACGATACAACCCCCACATACTCAGCGGATTAAAGCTGATCAGGAGCATATGACCACCAGGTCGCAAAACCCGGGCCGCCTCTCTGAGCACCTGATGGGGGCTTTCGGTAAAATCGAGTGCGTGGTGCAGGATGGCAACATCGATGGAGTGCTGCTCCAACGGTAGCTCGGTGTTGCTGGCGATTACGCTGCTGCCGGACAGTCCGAGCTGAAGCCGGGGAGCGACCATGAACTTCTGCTGCACATGACTTTCGCCGAACAGCACTGTCCGGCTATCCACCCCGATCTGTACCAGACGGTAACCAAACAATGTCGGTACAATCTGTTCAACCATTGCCCTCTCGGCTTCAAGCAGAGCCTGCCCCAGCTCGGAATCGAACCAAAGTTGTAATTCCGAAATCATCTCCGGTAACAGAGGCTGTTGCTGATTGCCCATCTATCACCTCATTGATCCTGTCGAAATTAAAATTTGCCGGAACCTGAGCCCCGGATAACCTCAATAGATTGCGCCAGTACGCAATGACTGCAGTGACCGACTGCTGCCCATTCACAAAGGCACATAGTATAGAGTAACCTCATTAACGAGTGTTGGGTAATTCGGCACCGTCGAAGCAGCGAGAGGATATCATGTTTAAGATCAACCCCATTCCGGCCTTTAATGACAACTACATCTGGATGCTCGGCAAAGCCGATACAAACAGGGTGATCGTGGTCGATCCCGGCGATGCCACACCGGTCCTGCAGCGGCTCGATGAAAACAACCTGGTGCTTGAAGCCATCCTGATTACGCACCACCATCATGACCATACCGGCGGCGTAGCCACACTACTCAGGCACTATGAAGTTCCGGTATATGGACCTGAAAATTCGCCTTTCCAGGGCATCAGCCATCCCCTCGCTTCAGACGACCAGATCAAATTACTGTCAGAAACAATAGAAGTACAAAGTGTCCCGGGGCATACACTGGACCACATCAGCTATTTTATTGACGGCAATAAACCACAATTACTTTGTGGAGATACTCTTTTTCTGGCCGGCTGCGGCCGCCTGTTTGAAGGCAGCGCCAAACAGATGCTGGCGGCCATGGAGTATTTTAAGTCCCTGCCAGAAAGTACTGAAGTCTATTGCACCCATGAATATTCTATATCCAATCTCGAATTCGCCCGTGCGGTTGAACCAGATAATAAGAATGTCTTAAATACGCTAAAAAACTGTAAAGAACTTCGCTCCGGACAAATGCCTACACTACCCTCAAACATAGGGCAGGAGAAAAACATCAATCCATTTATGCGAACTCAGTTTGAGAACGTAATCCGGTCAGCTGAAGCGTTTAAAGACAGTAAACTGAAAACCGAGGTTGAGGTTTTCGCTGCCATACGAGAATGGAAAAATAACTTTTAGTGCAACAATGAACCAAGCCTGAACTGTGACTGAGAATAACCACGGAAGGAATCCTGTCACCAAGTTGACCTGTTTTCACGCGCTACCTAGAATGGTTCGATTTGCCAAAACTCAAAGTAGGCGCGCGAAATTTCCATGCATTTCAGAAGACCCGTAGTTATCAGCGTATTTTTCGGTATGGTTCTATCTGGCTGCCAGGTAATTCCTAAAACGGAGTTACCGGCACCAGACAAAGCTTTCGCCGCCAGCGCAGTCAAACCGATGCCGACAGAGGCCGTTACCGACCTGCCGGACCCTGTCCTTAAAAACGTTTCAAAAGCCGAGCCTGCGCAAGAGCAGCCCGAAGAAACAGATCTGTGGCAACTCACCCGCGACAACTTCGGGCTTGACCTGTCACGTCAGCACCCACGCATCGAAAAGCAACTGCGCTGGTACGCAAAACATCCAAAGTATCTGAGTCGTATCCATAGCCGGATGCAGCGCTACTATCCCTACATACTCAATGAAGTACTGAAACGGGATATGCCCTCTGAAATCGCGCTGTTGCCGATTGTCGAGAGCGCCTATGACCCGTTCGCCTATTCCCACGGACGTGCCGCAGGCCCCTGGCAGTTCATACCCTCGACAGGAAAACACTTCGGCCTGAAAAAAACCTGGTGGTATGACGGCCGCAGAGATATCGTCGCCTCAACAGAGGCGGCCCTGACATACCTGCAACAGCTGCATAAGCGCTTCGGCAGTTGGGAGTTAGCGCTGGCAGCCTACAACGCCGGCGGTGGTACGGTGAATCGCGCTATCCGTAAGAATCGCGCTAATGGCAAGAGCACCGATTACTTCTCTCTGCGCCTGCCAAAAGAAACACAGGCATATGTACCGAAGCTGATCGCAATGGCACGACTGGTGCAGTCCCCGCAAAAATATGCCATCACGCTGAAACCACTCCCAAACAAGCCTTACTTCAGGATCGTGGAGACCGGAGGTCAGCTCGACCTTGCCCAGGCCGCCGATATGGCCGGCACCACTACTAAAGAGATCTATCTGCTTAATCCCGGATTTAATCGCTGGGCGACAGATCCTGCCGGCCCGCACTACCTGTCCATACCCGCCGCCAGTCACGATAAGTTCCAGGCCAGCCTGGCAAAGCTTCCGGCTAACAACCGCATTAACTGGAGCCGCTACAAAATTCAGCCGGGTGACTCGCTGATCACCATTGCACGCAGGCACCACACCACCGTCGATGTCATCAGGAAAACCAACAACATCAACGGCAACCGGATCCGCTCCGGCAAGACCCTGCTGCTACCGACCGCCAGCAAGCGATCCAGTGAGTACGTACTCAGCGAATCACAACGCTTAATCAGCAAACACAAACGCAATCAGAAAAAGGGCAGTAAGCAGAAAGTTGTTCACAAAGTACGCAGCGGAGACAGCTTCTGGACTATTGCCAAAAACTATAAAGTCGGCGTTCGCCAGCTGGCCAGCTGGAATAACATGGCACCGGGCGATCCGCTGGCTGTCGGTAAATCACTGGTTATCTGGAAAAAGGGTAAAGGAGATGGCGGCATCATCCGCCGGGTTGGCTATAAAGTGCGCTCGGGCGATTCACTTGCACGAATCGCCGGCAAATTTAATGTCAGCGTGAAAAACATCCTGAACTGGAACGGACTGGATGCCAAGAAATACCTGCAACCCGGTCAGAGCCTGACTCTTTACGTAGACGTTACCAAAGCAAATTGAGGCTGAAAATGGACCTGACAGCTATAGTAATTATTGTAATTTCGACGCTGGCCGCCATATTTTTTAAATGGTACCTGTTCAGGCGCATCAGGGAATGGATGGATCAGGATCTTATTAAAGGCCTGGCAAATGGAAGTGATCAAAAACTAGCCTATCTGCAACTGAAACTGCAGGGCCTTAAAGATCAGGGAGTGAAACGGCGTGACTACCAGACACGACTGGAACACTTTGCTGAAGAATTTGAACAAAATTGATCGCCACTAGTCTCAATCCGATAAGAGCATCCTCAGACGGGTTGAAACTGACATTATCCTTGCCGGTGAAGGAACACAGATGAAGCTGATTAAATCGATACTTACAGGCACCCTGTTAACCGTTGCCGCTATTGCCGGTACAGCCTATGCCAGCTCATTGACTCAGCATGGCATCGCAATGCATGGCGACCTGAAATACGGCCCAGACTTCCCCCACTTCGATTACGTCAATCCCAATGCGCCAAAGGGCGGAAAGGTTATTCAGTCGACCATCGGTACCTTCGACAGCTTTAACCCCTTTATCGTCAAAGGCAATACAGCTCCCGGACTGGGACTGATGTATGACAGCCTGCTCGCCAGAGCGAACGACGAACCGTTTTCTCTCTATGGACTGATTGCAGAGAGCTTGGAAGTGGCACAGGACCGCAGCTGGGTGATATTCAACCTGCGCCCCGAAGCCCGTTTTAACGACGGCAGCCCGATCACGCCGGATGACATTATCTACACCTTCAAACTGCTGCGTGAGCAGGGCGCGCCGGGATACCGGGCATACTATGCCGATATCAGCAGCATAGAAGCGATTGACGAAGACAGCGTTAAGTTCACCTTTAGCAACAGCAATAATAAAGAGCTGGCGCTGATTGTCGGTGAAGCCAGTATCCTGCCAAAGCACTACTGGCAAAAGCGCGAATTCCAGAAACCCAGCCTCGACATCCCCCTTGGCTCAGGCCCTTATACCATCGAAAAATTTGAGCCGGGCCGCAGCATTACCTTCCGCCGTAACGAGGATTACTGGGCCGAGAACCTGCCGGTTAATATTGGCCGCCATAATTACGATCAGATTCAATACGATGTCTATCTGGACGGCACTGTAGCACTGGAAGCCTTCAAAGCCGGGGAATTTGATTTCACCCAGGAAAACTCATCCAAACGCTGGGCCACAAGCTACACCGGCCCGGGCTTTAAAAGCGGCAAGATCATCAAAACCGAGCTGCCTCACCAGAACCCCACGGGTATGCAGGCATTCGTGATGAACACCCGCCGCCCGCTGTTTACCGACAGCACTATTCGCCAGGCACTTGGCATGGCCTTCGATTTCGAGTGGACCAATAAGAACCTTTTTTACAACGCTTACACCCGCACTCACAGTTTCTTTTCTAACTCAGAGATGGCAGCCACTGCGCTGCCTACACCCGCAGAGCTGGAAATACTCGAACCGATCCGTGACCAGGTGCCGCCAGAGGTATTCACTAAGGTCTATCGCGCGCCTACAACCGATGGCAATGGCAAGATCAGACGCCAGCTAAGGCAGGCACTGCGAATGCTTAAGGCAGCAGGCTGGACGCTGAAACAGGGCAAACTGATCAACACAACCTCAGGCAAGCAGTTTAAGTTCGAGCTGCTGATGTTCCAGCCATCGATGGAGCGCGTTGCGGCACCTTTTCTGCGAAACCTCGAACGCATGGGCATTGAAGTCTCCATCCGCATGGTCGATGTATCCCAGTACATCAACCGACTGCGCAGCACCGACTTTGATATGGTGGTTTACAGCTTCCCGCAGTCCAACTCCCCCGGAAACGAGCAACGGGACTTCTGGTCTTCGGCTGCTGCCGACTCACCGGGCAGCCGAAACCTGATTGGTATCAAAAACCCGGCGGTTGATCATCTGGTGGAAAAGCTGATTCAGGCCTCAAGCCGGGAACAGCTCGTTCTGACCAGCCGGGCTCTGGACCGGGTTCTGCAATGGAATCATTACGTGATTCCACAGTTTCATATCAGTTCCTACCGTATCGCCTATCGCAACATCTTCGGTATGCCCGAGCAACGCCCGGCTTATAGCCTTGGCTTCGATACCTGGTGGATACGCCCTGAAACACTGGCCAGTAAGGACTCTGCGACTGACTGATGCTTGCCTATATAGCACGACGCTTGTTGCTGATTATTCCGACCCTGCTCGGAATTCTCGCCATCAACTTTATAATCATACAGGCCGCTCCGGGCGGCCCCGTTGAGCAAACGATCGCCCAGTTGCAGGGACTCAACACCAGCGCGACAGCCCGGTTTGACAGCAGCGGTGCAGGCGAGGTCTCCAGCCAGTCGGAAAGCGGGTCGCAGTCGCGCAGCTCACGCGGACTGGACCCTGAGCTGGTCAGAGAGATTGAAGAGCTCTATGGCTTTGACAAACCAGCCCACGAGCGCTTCTGGCAGATGCTGAAGAACTATCTCAGCTTCGATTTCGGTAAAAGCCTGTATAGCGACAAACAGGTAATCGACCTGATTATCGAAAAGCTACCGGTCTCGATCTCACTGGGTCTCTGGAGCACCCTGATAATGTATCTGGTGTCGGTACCACTGGGCATAAAGAAAGCGGTGCGCGACGGAACTCCCTTCGATGTCTGGACCAGTTCGGCAATTATCATCGGCTATGCGATCCCGAACTTCCTGTTCGCTATCCTGCTGATCATTGTCTTTGCCGGCGGCACCTATCTGGACTGGTTTCCGCTACGTGGCCTGACGTCACCCAACTTCGACCAACTGTCTCTCTGGGGCAAGATCACGGATTACTTCTGGCATATCAGCCTGCCGGTACTGGCCTCGGTGATCGGTAGCTTTGCTACTCTGACCATGCTGACCAAGAACAGCTTCCTCGATGAAATAAACAAGCAGTATGTGCTAACTGCCCGCGCCAAGGGCCTGAACGAAAATCAGGTGCTCTACGGTCATGTATTCCGCAATGCAATGCTGCTGATTATTGCCGGTATGCCGGCTGCACTGATCGGCATATTCTTTACCGGCTCTATGCTGATTGAAGTGATATTTACCCTCGACGGGATCGGCCTGCTGGGTTATGAGTCAGTGATCAACCGGGACTATCCGGTGGTCTTTGGTACGTTGTTTATCTTTACCCTGCTGGGACTGATATTGAAACTGATCAGCGATATCACCTATACGCTGGTCGACCCCCGTATCGATTTCGAAAGCAGGGAGCAGTAATGATCAAGCTCAGTCCAATCAACCAGCGACGTGTTGAGAACTTTCGCCGTAACCGGCGCGGGCTTTGGTCGCTCAGGCTGTTTCTGTTGCTGTTTGTCCTCAGCCTGTTTGCCGAGTTCATCGCCAACGACAAACCGATCCTGGTCGGCTTCAAAGGCGAGATCTATACGCCGGTTCTCAAAAACTATCCGGAAACCGAATTTGGCGGCGAATTCGAAAGCTGGACCGACTACAAAGATCCCTTTATTCAGGAGCTGATCAATCAGGACGGTAATGGCTGGATACTCTGGCCCCCTGTCCGCTACAGCTTCCAGACCATCAACTATGACCTGCCGGTACCGGCCCCCTCCCCGCCGACCCGCGACAACCTGCTGGGAACAGACGACCAGGGACGCGATGTACTGGCCCGGGTGATTTACGGCTTCCGTATATCCATACTCTTCGCCATCGTACTTACCTTGCTAAGCTCAGTGATCGGCGTGATTGCCGGCGCAGTACAGGGGTTCTATGGCGGCCGGGTCGATCTCTACTTCCAACGCTTTATCGAGATCTGGTCAGGCCTTCCGGTACTGTTCCTGCTGATTATCCTTTCCAGCATCGTCGAGCCGAACTTCTGGTGGCTACTGGGTATAATGCTGCTGTTTTCCTGGATGAGCCTGGTGGATGTGGTCCGCGCCGAGTTCCTGCGCGGCCGGAACCTGGAATATGTCCGCGCCGCCCGGGCCCTGGGCCTGGGTAACCGGATGATCATGTTTCGCCATATCCTGCCCAATGCGATGGTGGCGACCCTGACCTTTATGCCTTTTATCTTTAATGGCTCAGTAGTGACACTGACGGCGCTGGACTTCCTCGGTTTCGGACTCCCCCCGGGCTCGCCCTCACTGGGAGAGCTGGTCGCGCAGGGTAAAGCCAACCTGCATGCCCCCTGGCTTGGGATCTCCGCATTCCTGGTCCTGTCCATCATGCTGACCCTGCTGATCTTTATCGGCGAGGCAGTGCGAGACGCTTTTGATCCACGGAAAAATTAATCATGAGCACACCCCTGATCACTGTTAACCGGCTATCGGTCGACTTCCGGCAAAAAGAAGGTGCTGTGCATGCAGTCAAGGATGTCAGCTTCAGCATACCGCGCGGAAAAACCCTGGCACTGGTCGGCGAATCCGGCTCCGGGAAATCGGTCACCGCGATGTCGATACTGCGCCTGTTGCCCTACCCTAAGGCAAGCCACCCAAGCGGAGAGATTATCTATGACGGCATCGACCTGCTGGGACAGAGCGAAGACCAGATGCGCCAACTGCGGGGTTCCAGGATCAGCGTCATTTTTCAGGAACCAATGACATCGCTCAATCCGTTACACCGGGTAGAGAAACAGATCACTGAGACCCTGCTGATCCATAAGGGCCTGAGCGGTGCCAAGGCCCGCGCAAGGGCGCTGGAGCTGCTGGATCTGGTCGGCATTCCCGATCCCGAGCAACGCCTCAACAGCTATCCTCACGAACTGTCAGGTGGCCAGCGCCAGCGCATAATGATCGCGATGGCGCTGGCCAACGACCCTGAGCTGCTAATCGCTGACGAGCCTACGACCGCCCTGGATGTCACTATCCAGAAACAGATTCTGGAGTTACTGCAGTCACTGCAACAGAGACTGGGAATGGCGATCCTGCTGATTACCCACGACCTTAATATAGTCCGGCAGTATGCGCACCAGGTCTGCGTTATGAGCCAGGGCGCTATCGTAGAGTGTGCCGACACCCACAACCTGTTTACCCAGCCTCAGCATCCCTATACCCGGATACTACTCGATGCAGAGCCCAGCGGCTCACCGAAACCACTGGCAAATGACGCCCCGGAGCTACTGAGCAGTGAAGCGCTGAAAGTCTGGTTTCCGATTCGTAAAGGCCTCTTTAAACGCACCGTCGACCACATTAAGGCGGTAGATGGCGTCGACATCTCCCTGATGCGCGGAGAAACCCTGGGCATCGTGGGAGAGTCCGGATCAGGTAAGACAACAACCGGGCTGGCGCTGCTGCGCCTGATCGGGAGTCAGGGCAGAATCCGCTTTGCCGGCGAGGCAATTGACCACCTCAATCAGAAAGAGGTCAAGCCGCTGCGCCGCCGCATGCAGGTGGTTTTTCAGGATCCGTTCGGCAGCCTGAGCCCCCGTATGTCGGTTGGAGAATGCATCGCCGAAGGACTGGAAATCCATCAGCCTGACGACAAGGCCCGCCACGGCGAGATGATTGAAAAGGTGCTGCAGGAAGTCGGGCTTGATCCGGAAGCCCGCCACCGCTACCCACACGAGTTTTCCGGCGGCCAGCGTCAGCGCATCGCGGTTGCCCGGGCACTGGTACTGAAGCCCGAACTGATCATTCTTGATGAACCCACATCTGCACTGGATCGGACGGTCCAGAAACAGATTATTGAGCTGCTCAGAGAGCTGCAACAACGCTATCAACTGAGCTATATCTTCATCAGCCACGACCTGGCCGTTGTCCGCGCCCTCAGCCACCGGCTGATGGTGATGTACCAGGGACAGGTCGTCGAACAGGGTGACGCTGCCAGCATCTTCAGCCAGCCGCAAGCCGACTATACCCGGCAGCTGCTGGAAGCAGCGTTTAGCGAATAGGCCCCAGCACCTGCACGCCCCTGAGATAGCAGAAGCCCGGCATTAAACAGCCGCGGAATAAACGATCACTGAAGCGGGACTCAAGCCATAAAAAAACCTCAGCCATTGGCTGAGATTTTTTGTTACGACCGTTAAGTGTGACGATCAGAGGCGCTCAATCTCAGCTGCCTTGACAGCCTGAGCGGTAAAGTCACGGTAGTCTGCCTGACCAACCTGAGACCCCAGAATCATGCGCAGGCTATTCAGTTCAGCTTCTGCCAGCGCTGTGGTGTCACCATCCTTGACGGCATGCAAGGCAACGATGATCTGACTTCCGTCGGCCTGTGGTACGGCAGAGTAGGTAGCCTTACCGGATTGCGGATGCGCCAGTTTAAAGACCGCCTGCGTCAGCTCGATCGGCGCTTCGCTCTGTCCCCGGCCAAGGGCTTCAATGCGCTTGACCTCAACCCCTGACGCAACAGCTTCGATAGCGTCGCCGGCGCGCAGACGTTCAACTTTGTCCTGTCCCTGAGCCTCCAGCTGCTTCGCCGTCAGCTCTGCCACCAGAGCATCACGCACCAGATCCCGGACTTCATCCAGCGACTGGTTACGTGGCGGCTGGTGCTGCTTCACGCGTACAACCACGGCAGCATTAGAACTCAGCTCAACGGGCGTACTGTTGACAGACTCCTCAAGCAGCTCTTCACTGAAAGCGACTTTCAGCACCTTAACGTTGGAGCTGACAGGATCGCTGCCACCTTCACGACTAAACAGGCCTGTCGTCTTGATCTCCAGGCCCAGTGCTTCAGCCGGCTCCACCAGATCGCCTGCAGAGAAACTGATATCGGCCAGCTGCTCAAGACGCTCGACATAGAGTTCTTCCGCCTTGTTCTTCAGCAGATCCCGTTCCAGCTCGGCTTTAGCCTCAGTATACGAAGGTGCCGAAGACGCCTGGGTGCCCAACAGCTTAATCAGGTGATAACCAAACTCGGTGCGCACCGGCTCAGATACCTGATCCACCGCCAGCTCATAGAGCGCAGCCTCAAATGCCGGATCAAAGACACCTTTACCATTCATCCCCAGGTCACCACCGCTCTCGGAAGACCCCAGATCATCGGACGCTTCGCTGGCCAGTGCGGCAAAGTCTTCACCTGCCGTCAGACGCTCAGCCAGGGACTGCGCTTTAGCCAGGGCTGCGGCATCGTCCAGCTCTTCGCCGATCTCAACCAGAATATGGGCTGCCTGGCGCATCTCGTCAGCGCTGTAATTATCCAGCATCACCTGGTACTGCTGACGCAGCTCGTCCTCGGTAACCTCAATCTCTTTTGCCAGCTCAGCCTGATCCAGCAGCAGGTATTCCAGCTCGACCTGCTCATCCGTCATATACTGAGCCTGGTCCCGCGCAAAGCGCTCGGCTACCTGTTCATCGCTTACCACCAGTCCTTCACGCACTTTGTCAGCCGACAGGGTGAAGTAACTGATATCACGAGTCTGACGATCCAGCGCAAGAACCTGCTTAACCTCGTCTTCCAGCGCAAATGCCGACATCAGGTAAGCCGCTCGCTGTTGTTCGATCAGCTTTTCCTGACGCAGCAGCTGGCGATAGGTAATGGGTGTAAAACCAGAGCTGCGCAGCGCAAGCTCAAACTGCTCACGACTGAATTTGCCATCCTGCTGAAAGGCAGGAGTAGAAACGATCAACTGATCGATCATTCGATCAGAGAAAGTCATGCCCTGTTCTTCCGCAGCCTGAACCAGAACTGATTGCTCGATCAGACCTTCCAGAACCATGTTGCTGATCAGGCCATCATCCAGAAGCGTTGGGTCAGCGTTTTCGCCCATCTGTGCCAGAATCTGGCGACGCTGCAGCTCAACACCCTGATACAGCTGCTGTTCGCTGATTTCTACCCCATTAACGGTCGCCGGGGCACTGGAACCGCCGGTCAGGCTGACCAGAGATTCGACACCAAATAGCGCAAAGGTAATGACGATCAGGCCAACAATTACCTTGGCAATCATCCCCTGCGAGTTTTCCCTGATGGTTTGAAGCATGTTGCCCTCAACATTCTGGCAATCAAAATATCAAAAAAAAAGCGCATCGAAACTGATGCGCCTTTTCTAATCTGGCGGAACGGACGCTATAGCGCCTCTATCCATTCCGGTGAAAGAAATCAGATAACAATTAACCTGCTTTTCCTTAACCAGTATTGGCGGAACGGACGGGACTCGAACCCGCGACCCCCTGCGTGACAGGCAGGTATTCTAACCAACTGAACTACCGCTCCGATGTATAAATAATTAAGACCGTGACGCGATCAGGTCTTAGCTATTTACAGCGTCTTTCAGCGCCTTACCAGGCTTGAAAGTCGGCAGTGTAGCCGCAGCGATTTCAATCGGCTGTCCAGTCTGTGGATTACGACCGGTGCGCGCAGCACGCTCTTTTACAGAGAAAGTACCAAAACCTACCAATGCCACTGACTCATTCTTTTTCAGTGCTTCAGTAATCGCCTCTAGTGTAGAGTCCAGAGCGCGACCTGCCGCAGCCTTAGGAATGTCGGCGGAAGCTGCGATAGCGTCGATCAGTTCAGACTTATTCACATTGTTCCCCTTATCGAATCAATATAATTTTTTGTACCGTTATCCATACCCAGCAAGATGGTCTGGCACTTTATACCAACTGGCAGAAAGGAGTGTCAAGCTAGTGAAACACCCTTCTACCCCTTGATTTCTCTAGTGCGGCTTTATTTGTTCCCGCTCAGATTTTGCCGCTTTTTCTTTTCCTGCCACTGCTTTTTCTTTTTTTGCAGAAGCGGGTTCCGGATGATATTTGAGCGCTATCTCCAGAACTTCATCAATCCATTTTACCGGACGTATATCGATATCTGCTTTGATATTGTCAGGGATCTCTTTCAGATCACGCTCATTCTCCTGTGGAATTACCACAGTTTTAATTCCGCCGCGATGAGCTGCCAGCAGTTTTTCTTTCAAACCGCCGATTGGCAATACCTGACCACGCAATGTGATCTCACCTGTCATAGCAACATCAGCCCGTACCGGCACGCCGGTCAGCACGGATACCAATGCAGTGCACATTCCAATACCGGCGCTTGGGCCGTCTTTAGGCGTCGCACCTTCAGGAACATGGACATGAATATCATTTTTCTCATGAAAATCCGGTGCTATACCCAGTGCTTCTGAACGGTTACGTACTACCGTCAAAGCTGCCTGGATTGACTCCTTCATTACATCGCCCAGGCTACCGGTAGTAACCTGACGCCCTTTACCTGGAACAACTGCACTTTCGATACTGAGGATATCACCGCCCACCTGAGTCCAGGCCAGACCGGTTACATGACCAATCTGATCCTTCTCTTCAGCGATGCCAAAACTGTGCTTACGCACGCCGCAGTAGTGCTCCAGCTGTTCAGGGCCAACATTGTCGTTCTGTTTTCGCCCCAACGCCAGTTCTTTTACGGCTTTTCGGCAAATTTTTGCGATTTCGCGTTCAAGATTACGAACTCCGGCCTCGCGGGTGTAATAACGGATCAAATCGCGTACAGTTTCGTCCGCTATTTCCAGCTCGTTCGCTTTCAGGCCGTTATCTTTCATCTGCTTAGGCACCAGGTAGCGGCGCGCAATATTCAGTTTTTCATCCTCGGTGTAACCCGGAATGCGGATGATCTCCATACGGTCCAGCAGAGGGCCCGGAATATTCATGGAGTTAGATGCGCAGACAAACATCACATCGGACAGATCGTAATCCACTTCGAGGTAGTGGTCGTTGAAGCTGCTGTTCTGTTCCGGGTCCAGAACCTCCAGCAGGGCAGAGGCCGGATCGCCGCGGTGATCCATTCCCATTTTGTCGATCTCATCCAACAGGAACAGTGGGTTCTTCACACCGACCTTAGCCATCTTCTGGATCAGCTTACCCGGCATAGAACCGATGTAAGTCCGGCGATGACCGCGGATTTCAGCTTCGTCACGCACTCCGCCCAGTGCCATACGGACATATTCACGGTTGGTCGCACGCGCAATCGATCGTCCAAGGGAGGTCTTACCAACCCCCGGAGGCCCCACCAGACAGAGGATAGGCCCTTTCAGCTTTTTCACCCGTTTCTGTACAGCCAGATACTCCAGGATACGATCCTTCACCTCTTCCAGACCGTAATGGTCTTCGTTGAGGATCTTCTCGGCCCGCTTCATATCATGACGGACTTTAGAGCGCTTGGCCCACGGGATCTGCAGCATCCAGTCGATATAGCCACGCACGACGGTGGCTTCGGCAGACATTGGCGACATCATCTTGAGCTTGTTCAGCTCGGCCATTGTCTTGTCGAACGCTTCCTGCGGCATTTTGGCTTCTTCGATTCGCTTCGCCAGCTCCTCGATATCACTGCCGCCGCTTTCATCCATATCGCCGAGTTCTTTCTGAATCGCCTTCATCTGCTCATTCAGGTAGTACTCGCGCTGGCTTTTCTCCATCTGCTTTTTAACGCGGCCACGAATGCGCTTTTCAACCTCAACCAGGTCGATCTCGCCCTCCATCAGAGCCATCAGATGCTCCAGACGCTCACGATTATCGAGCATCTCAAGGATCTTCTGCTTTTCGTCGAGTTTAAGCGACATATGGGCAGCAATGGTGTCAGCCAGGCGACCTACATCGTCGATGTTCTGCAGTGAAGAGAGGACTTCAGAAGGGATCTTCTTGTTAACCTGAACAAAGCGTTCGAACTGTTCCAGCACAGTGCGTTTGTACAACTCGTCTTCTGCGCTTTCCAGCTCAGCAATCGGCAACACACCGATGGTCGCTGTATAACACTCAGCACCATCATTTAATTCTTCAATACGGGCACGATAATCACCCTCTACCAGAACCTTAACCGTACCGTCTGGCAGTTTCAGCATCTGCAGCACGCTGGCCACAGTACCAATAGAAAACAGATCTTCTGCTGAAGGATCGTCTTCCGACGCGTTCTTCTGTGCAATCAGCAGTATTTGTTTATCGCGACTCATCGCTAGTTCCAGGGCCTGAATCGATTTCTCACGCCCGACGAAAAGCGGAATCACCATGTGCGGGTAAACCACCACGTCCCGCAGCGGAAGAACCGGCAGCTCGGTGGTTACCTGATCTTGAATATCATCTGTATGCGCCATGATGAGTGTAGCCTCTTGATGCTCGGCAACCGCCGTTCGCAGTTGCACAAAACTTGAAAAACTCTAAACGATTATTGCTACATGGGGATGCCGTACTTTAAATACAAGCAGTTACGGCAAAAAAACTTAAAGCTAATCCGGGAGTTAGAAGAATAATCGCTAAGCGAACACTTTCACTTATAGCAGCTAGCCAGCAGCTGCACAATGAAATTGTCTCCCCTGGAGACCAGAGATGACGGGCCTTTCAGGCCCGTCACTGCAGATAGGTGGAAAACGGCCTTACTTGTAGTAAGCGTTTTCGGTCTGAGAGTGATCGGTGACGTCGCGTACTGCGACCAGAGAGTCAATCCGTTCTACCAGGGTTTTCTCTACCCCATCCTTCAACGTCATATCGACTGCGCTACAGCCCTGGCAACCACCACCAAAGCGAAGTACGGCAATAGAGCCCTGTTCCTCTTCAATAACTTCGATCAGGGAAACTTCACCACCGTGGGAAGCCAGCCCCGGATTGATCTCAGAATAGAGGATATAGTTGATCTGATCGGCCAGAGGACTGTCTGCGGAAACCTTCGGCATTTTCGCATTCGGCGCCTTAATGGTCAGCTGCCCGCCCATACGGTCTTCAGAGAAGTCGATTGTCGCTTCTTCAAGATAAGGCAGACTGTTGCGCTCGACATAGACCCGGATCTTACTCAGATCGTTGCACTCATCATCTTCCACCACCTCTTCCGGGCGACAGTAGGCCAGACAGGTTTCAGCGTAAGGCGTACCCGGCTGGGTGACGAAGACCCGCACTGCAATGCCTTCTACGTCCTGCTTGGACAGCAGATCAGCAAGATATATTTCGGCGCCTTCTGTAACGGTAATGTTCATATGGATATTGTCCTGTCAGACTCGTTTTTGTCCTGCCTGCAGCATACACGGAATCTAATTCCCAGTAAATTGGTCAGCTATTAAACAAAAGCCAACGAATGGCCTTTCTGATAGACTCTGCGCCTTCTTCAGGACCGGCTGTATCTGCATAGTGAAACGTTACAGGACTATCTTCTCACTGGGTTTACCCATAATCGGCGGGATGCTGTCCCAAAGCGTCATTAATCTGATCGATACCGCGATGGTCGGTTCACTGGGTGAAGCCTCACTTGCCGCCGTCGGCCTGGCCAGCTATCTCAATTTTGTTGCGGTCAGCTTCGTCCTCGGCCTGTCTTCAGCGGTACAGTCGCTGGTCGCCCGACGCCGGGGCCAGCAGCGCTTTGCTGAGATGGCCGTACCGGTTAACAGCGGGCTGCTGCTGTCGCTGCTTTTCGCCCTCCCCCTGTCACTGCTACTGATCCAGCTCTCTGCGCCGCTGACGGCATTGCTGAATCAGGATGAGGCGGTACTGGATATTGCCGAGCAATATCTCGACTATCGGCTGCTGGGGCTGACGGCAATCGCCATGAACCTTTCTCTGCGGGGATGGTGGAACGGCACCCTCAGACCGGGGGTCTATTTACGCACGCTACTGGTGTCTCACTTGCTGAACGTTGCCATCAGCTACTGCCTGATTTTTGGCAAACTGGGCCTGCCCGCGATGGGTGCCGCCGGTGCAGGACTCGGTACTGCGCTGGCCCTTATGCTGGGCGCCGGTATCAATCTGGTGCTGGTCTGGCGGGATGGCAATCAGCAGCGCCTGCTGCGCTTTCAGGGATCGGTCCGGCGCTCTGTCGCCACAGTGCTACGACAGAGCATCCCCCATTCGACCCAGCAGGTGTTTTTTTCTGCGGCACTGATGGTGCTGTTCTGGATTATCGGCAAACTGGGCAGTGACGAGCAGGCGATTGCTCATGTGCTGATCAATCTGGCTCTGTTCCTTATCCTTCCGGCCGTCGGTATCGGCGTGGCAGCAACTTCGCTGGTCAGCGAAGCTCTGGGGAGCGGCGATACCCGGCGAGCCCGGCAGACCGGCTGGGACGCTGTGAACACAGCACTGATGCTGCTACTACTCCTGAGCCTGCCCATGTGGCTGATCCCTGAAGCGCTACTGGGATTATTCCTGCACTCGGCGTCACTGGTAGAACAGGCAGCACCTCTGCTACAGATCACCGGCCTGGCAATCTGCCTGGATTGTGCTGCCCTGGTGCTGACACAGGCCTTGCTGGGTGCCGGGGCGAACCGCCTGGTTATGTTTATTACGACCAGCGGTCAATGGTGTTTTTATCTGCCTCTGGCCTGGCTTGCCGGGCCACAGTTTGGCTGGGGACTGACCGGGATCTGGATAGTACAGCTGATCCACCGCTGCCTGTCGTCGGTCGCCTTCATCTATATCTGGGCCAGGGGAGACTGGAGTAACATCAGGATATAGCAAAGCGGCATAAGGACAGGGCTCTGCCAATCAATGCCAAAGATCGCCTCGGGCTTCCGACGCCAAGCTTTGATAGACTTAGAAATCTGGATGAGGCCTCACAATTAGAATCACACCAGCTTGGCAAGTGATCAGATTCCCCATAATCGGATAGTTTTTCGGGCGCATTGATGGAAGAGCACAACCTGGTTTTTTCGTTTTTTCTGATTTTCACCGGTGCAGCCGTTCTGGCATCGGTCGCACTCTATACCCGCCAGCCACTGCTGGTCGCTTATATAGTCCTGGGGGCCATACTGGGGCCTTACGGTATGGAGCTGGTCACCGACACCCGGCTGCTCTCTGAGATCTCCCATATCGGGATCATTTTCCTGCTGTTCCTGCTCGGTCTCGATATGCAGCCATCGCACCTGGTGCATATGCTGAAAAAGGCTACCCTGGTCGCCGTGGGAAGCTCGGCAGTGTTTCTCGCACTGGGCTACGGTGTTGGTATTGGGTTTGGCTATACCCAAACAGAGTCACTGATTATCGGTGCCGCCCTGATGTTCTCCAGTACCATTATCGGTATCAAGCTGCTGCCGACAACCGTACTGCATCACCGCCACACCGGTGAACTGGTGGTGGGCCTGCTGCTGTTGCAGGATGTGATTGCCATTATCGTGTTGCTGTTCCTTTCCAGCGGAGATAACGGTGACAGCGGTCCGTCCTGGATGATCTATCTGAAGACATTGTTTGCACTGCCGCTCATCATCATCAGCGCCTTCGCCTTCGTTAAATATGTTCTGCTTAAGCTGATTCTGCGCTTCGACCGCTTCCATGAGTATATCTTCCTGCTGGCAATCGGCTGGTGCCTGGGCCTGGCAGAGATCGCACAACTGATGGGACTGTCGGCCGAAATGGGCGCTTTTACCGCAGGCGTGGCATTGGCAACCAGCCCAATATCACAGTACATCGCCACCAGCCTGAAGCCATTGCGTGACTTCTTCCTGATTCTGTTTTTCTTCTCGATCGGAGCCAGCTTCAACCTCGGACTGGTTGAACAGATACTACTGCCATCGATCATTCTGGCGATGCTGGTGCTGAGCCTGAAACCGGTGATCTTCCGTTACCTGCTCAGCAGTATCTCGGAGTCGCCAAAGCTGGCCTGGGAGGTAGGGTTTCGTCTGGGACAGATCAGTGAGTTCTCACTGCTAATCGCCTATATCTCCACCAGCGCCCTGCTGATTGGTGAAGAGGCATCGCATGTTATCCAGGCGACTGCCATTCTGACCTTCCTGCTGTCAACCTACGTGGTGATCTTCAACTACCCGTCGCCTATCGCTGCGTCGGACCGGTTACGCCGGGATTGATACGGTCACCTGCTGGCAACAGGCTCAAGGCGGCAGCCAATGCGGCAACCGCCCTGCCCGTTAATCAGTAGGCGCTGCGATTGCGTTGCTGCCACATCTGTTCAGCCTGGTGCAGCCGCTGCGTGTCGCTGTCATCCCCTCCGCGCAGCAGCTTAAGCGCCAGTGCCAGGGTTGAGACAATCGCCTTTTCACCGTAGGGATGATCCGACTCACCGCGCCAGAGCTTAATCAGCGCCGCAGGGTCCAGTGCTTTCTCATTAAGGAAGCGCCGTTCCACGATCCGCGGCCACTCCTCTTCACTGGCCTCCCCCGCAATGATCCACTGCAGAGTGCTCTCACCATCCGGCTTTGCCTCGGCTTCGCCGCCATCTCCCTTGATAATCAGGTTCCGCTGCATACCCAGAATCTGGGCCGCTTTCTGGCGCATCGGGCCGTAAGGCGGATGGAAGACACCGGCAATGCTGCACTCGCTGTCGAGCGGATTCAGAATCCGGCAAAGCGTATGCACCGGCGAGCGCAGCCCCATAATGGAACGCAACTGAATAATCTCACCCAGCGGTGCACAGAGCTGGTCGATCGACATATAGGCAAAGTTACGCTGCTGCAGCTGCTCAGCGACCTGCCGCCAGTCGTCACAGGTGGTAAGGCCGAACATCGATAGCATATCTTCCGAATACAACCGTGAAGGCGTATGCCCCCGGGCTCCGTGCATAAAGATGCGATAGCCATTCTCTGCAAGGCATAGGGCAACCAGCAAAAACCAGGGATGACGACGCTTCTTACCGGAATAGCAGGACCAGTCCAGATCGGCAGTAAGATCCTGCGGCGCGCTGTAACGTTCTCGCACCGCTTCGGCAAAGCCGGCCAGTTCCTGGGGTTCTTCCTCTTTGACCCGCAGCAGCATCATAAAAGCCCCCAGCTGCTCCGGCTCCACCTGATCATCCAGTATCATGCCCATTGCATCCCGGGCTTCCTCCCGGTTTAGGGAACGACTTCCCTGCTTGCCTTTACCTAAGATACGCACATAGGGCGCGAACGGATGCTCCTGACTCATAGACCTGCCTTATTGATTACACTAGAGTTAGCGTCCTCACTATACACCGATCCGCCACCTGCGATGAAATACCAGCTCAACCTGTTCTTTAACGCCCTGACCTTTTACAGCCGCCTGCCCGCTCCGGGATGGGTCGAGTATTCCGATCGTAACCTGCAACGCAGCGCCCCCTATATCAGCTGGGTCGGTTTGCTGATCGGCGCCCTTGCCGCCTTCAGTTACTGGCTCAGCACCCGGGTACTGCCAGAGGATATCGCCATCGTGCTGTCGATGATGGTGACGCTCTGGGCCACTGGTGCTTTTCATGAAGACGGCCTGGCAGACTGCGTTGACGGCCTGGGAGGCGGCTGGACTACGGAGCGGGTCCTGGAGATTATGAAGGATTCCAGGGTGGGCAGTTATGGCGTCATTGCCCTGATCATCGCGCTGCTGATGAAATTTCAGGCCCTGAGCCATATCAGCCTACTTATTCCTGTACTGCTGCTGAGCCATTGCCTGAGCCGTTTTATCGCCCTCAGCCTGATGTACACCGAACCCTATGTCCGCAGTCACGACAGTAAGGCCGGGCGAGCCACCACAACACCGGATACAGTGACTCTGTTGACCGCGTTGCTGCCGGTAGCCTTCTGTTTTCTGCTATTACAATGGCAGGCTCTGCTGGTGCTGGCACCACTGCTGCTGCTACGCCAGTGGCTGGTCGGGCTTTTCCGCCGCCGGATCGGGGGCTACACCGGGGATTGCCTCGGAGCCTGCCAGCAACTAAGCGAGATCCTGATCTACCTGTTTTTCTGCCTGCCCTGGTTTCTAGTCCCTGCCGGCAGCTGATAGAATGCGCCGCTTGTTATTCCGGAGTCTCCCATGAAGCGAAGTCGAGTGCAGTTTGGCCGCCCCAAGAAAGCCAGCCCTAAAAACATCACCAGCGAACCCTTTCAGCTGGATATTGACGGGCTGAGCCACGAGGGACGAGGCATCGGCCGCCATAACGGCAAGACCTGCTTCGTCACTAATGCGCTGCCTGGGGAGACGGTTATGGCCCGGATCACCCAGACGCACCGCCGCTACGATGAGGCGGAATGCATCGAGGTGATCACCGCCTCAGCGGATCGCATCGACCCGGTTTGCGCGTACTATGGCACCTGCGGCGGCTGTAACCTGCAGCACCTCAAACATGACGCTCAGATTGAAGCGAAACAGGCGCTTGTACTGGATCAGCTGAACCGGCTCGGCAAAGTATCGCCGCTGGAGATTGAGCCCGCCATTGAGTCAACAACGCTGCACTACCGGCGCAGTGCCCGGGTCGGCATCAACCAGCTGCAGCGGGATGGCAGCCCGATTGTCGGCTTCCGTCGCCGCAACAGCAGCAAGCTGGTCCAGATAGACCAGTGTCCGGTGTTACTGCCAGCTGCGGAACGGTTACTGCAGGCGTTGCCGCAGCTACTGGCTCAGAGTGACAATTTCAAGGGCATCACCCACGCGGAAATCACTCTGGGTGACAGAGAATACGCCCTGACCCTGCGCATCAAGCAATCCCCCTCTCCGGCACTGATCGAAAGTATCAGGGTCAAGGCGGAAGCTCTGGGCTTCCGCCTCTATATCGATAACGGTAACAGCACCACGGCAGTGGCAGCAGAGGCAGAACTCAGCTACCAGCTCACCGATCCGGCGCAAACGCTCAGCTTTCGCCCTGGCGATTTCCTGCAGGTCAACGCCGAGGTCAATAAGGCCATGATCAGCCGGGCGATCCAGTGGCTCGCCCCGACGGCAGAGGACCGCATACTGGATCTGTTTTGTGGCATCGGCAACTTCACCCTGCCACTGGCAGCCAGAGCAGGGGCTGTTGTCGGCGTCGAAGGCAGTGCCGAGATGGTACAGCGCGCCACGGACAATGCCGAAAACAACAGTCTGGGCAACTGCAGCTTCTATCGGGCAGACCTCAGTACCGACCTGAGCCGGCACGACTGGTACCAACAGGGATTTACCAAGATCCTGCTTGATCCGCCGCGCACCGGTGCCCTGGAAGCGATCCGCCAGCTCGCGCACTACAATGCCCGCGAGCTGCTTTACGTATCCTGTAATCCCGCCGCGCTGGCAAGGGACGCGGCCGAGCTGGCTGCACTGGGGTATGTGATGGAGAAGTTCTGCGTCATGGACATGTTTCCGCAAACAGCCCATGTTGAGTCTCTGGCCCTGTTCCGGAAAGCCCGATGACGATAGAAGTGCTATACAGCGACAGCTCGCTGGTGGTGGTTAACAAACCCTGCGACATGCTTTCGGTGCCGGGACGCGGGCCTGATAAACAGGACTGCCTGATTAAGCGGATTCAGCAACAGTTTCCCACCGCGCGCATCGTACACCGGCTGGACTACGCCACCTCCGGCGTGATGGTACTGGCCCTGAGTGCAGCCAGCCATCGCGCCCTGAGCATCGCATTTCAGAATCGCCAGACGGACAAGGCCTATCAGGCGGTCGTCGCCGGCGAAGTCCGGGAAAGCCATGGCGAGATTGAACTGCCATTGATCTGTGACTGGGAAAAGCGGCCATTACAAAAGGTCTGTTACGAGCACGGTAAGGCAGCTCTGACCCGCTGGCAACGCCTGGATAGTGAAGCGGGCAATAGTCGCCTGAAGCTTATCCCGGTTACCGGTCGTTCACACCAGCTCAGGGTTCATAGCCTGGAGATGGGGCACCCGATCATTGGCGATCGCTTCTATGCACCGCCGGAGATCCAGCAGCAAAGCCCCCGCCTGTTGCTTCATGCCGAGTACCTGCAGTTTCCGCACCCGGACAGCGGTGAAGCAATATCGATTGAAGCGCCCTGTCCGTTTTAGGCCTCTGTTGCGGACAGGACGAGACCGGCCTCCCGCACAGTGTAGCCGCCGCGGTTAGTTGACCTGGCGGATCGCCTCCCCGTTAAAAAAGGCGCTGATATTCTCCGCAGTCTGCGCCACTATGCGCTCCCGAGCCTGACGGCTGCCCCAGGCACTGTGCGGCGTGATAATCAGGTTGGGAATATCTGCGGCCAGCAACGGATTACCATTGCGAGGTGGCTCCTCGGTCAGTACATCAGTCGCAGCCCCCGCCAGATGCCCCCTGCGCAATGCATCAGCCAGCGCCTCCTCATTTACCACACCACCGCGGGCGGCATTTACAATAAAGCTGCCGGGCTTCATGCGGGCGATGGCATCGGCATCAATGATATCGGCAGTTTCCGGTGTCAGCGGGCAGTGCAGGCTCAGCACATCGACCTGTGGCAGCAATGTATCCAGCGGCACGCGGCCGTCCTGTGCCGCCCCGCCCGGACGCTGCGCCACCAGCACTTCCATCCCGAAGGCTTCAGCGATACGCGCTACCCCCTGCCCCAGATTCCCAAACCCGATGATGCCCAGTTTCCGCCCTGCCAGTTCCTGCACCGGAAAGCTCAGCAGACAGAACTGGGACGCCCTGCCCCAGTCGCCGTTCCTGACCGCCTGGTCATAACTGATCAGATTGGTGTGTAGCGCCAGCATCATCGAGAAAACGTGCTGCACGACGGAATCAACACCGTAGGCAACGCAGTTCGCGACTTTAATACCCCTTTCGCTGGCCGCCTGGAGATCAATATTGTTGGTGCCGGTCGCCACTACACAGATCAGCTTCAGGTTTGAGGCTTGCTGTATCGCTTCGGCACTGATCTTCACCTTGTTGGTAATCACCACATCATAGCCGGCAAGACGCTGCGGCAACTCTTCAGCTGTCGTCGCCATCCAGCTGTCAAGCTGGTCAAACTGAGAGGATATGGCTGAAAGGTCGAGATCTTCCAGGCTTTCCAGGTCAAGTATTACGGCTTTCATTTCGAGCACTCCATCGACAACGATGAGGACAGCGCCGCACATGTGCTGGCACACTGCCCCGAATAGTAAAATGCCGGGCAACGGCCCGGCATCATCAACGCCTAAAACAGCAATCTCAGCTCTGTGGAAGGTTTTCCTTAATATCCCAGAGAATCTCTTCAGCAATCACTTCCGGCGCTTTCAGGCCCTGATCATTCAGGATACTCAGGAATACCCCGGTGCGCGTGCGATTAAGCTTCAGCTGATAACGGCCAGTGAATTCGTAGGCATCGGTTTCCTGGTTATAGCTGCCCTTATTGCTATCCTCTTCACCGAAAACATAGACAACCCGGTTACCCAACCAGATCTTAAAGCCTTCGGCTTCCTGCAACCTTTTCTGGCTGGCCGCCTCTTCATCCAGCACCTCTGCTTCCGGTGCCTGAGCATCAGTGGCATTTGCGCTGTAGTAAACTTTCTCGCCGTCTTCATTTTCAGACTCGAAGCCCAGCGCCTCCGTCAGCCCTGAAGTCGCAACTTTTATGTCGCCACGGTCAGAGTGCAGCCACTCAAAAAAGCCCATCTCGCTGGTTTTCTCGGCCGGTGTCGAGGAGACATAAGAGAGATAGAACAGTCCCTTAGACTGATCCCGGGTGCCAACATCAATCTGCGCGGAATCCAGCGCGCTGTCGACCAGAGACCAGGCCAGGTCAGCATTGGCATCGATCTTCAGGACAGGATTACCGCGTGCGTCACGCCCAAACTGGAAGCTGCCAGGCTTCTTGCTCTGCAAGGCAACCATGCTGGTACCGCTTTGCTGAGTCGACTTACTCAGATATCGCAGCATCTCGTACATCATCTCGGTCTTATAACCAAGATCCTTGGCATCCTTACCCCAGTTTACCTGCGGAGATTCCTCCGCTGCACTCGCCCGATAATGCTGCATGCGGATAAAGGTACGCTCGGCATCACCCGGATAAGGCTTCAGGGTCACCCGGAGCTTATCCTTAAAGTCATTGTTAATATCGCGGAAGGTCAGACGCTTGGCCCAGGTCTCGACCATGCCAGGCTCTTTTCCTTTGGTATCGATCCATTCGGTTTCCATGGCGCGAATGACCGGATCGGTCTTTGCCAGTTTCACATCATTAAACTGCCAGAAGTCCCGTAGCGCACTCCAGACCTGGTCTGCCGGCTCATCCACAACGATCATCCGTTCGCCATCCTGACGCTTCAGATTCACCTTCTCGCTGCTTCCGTCGGCGTAGAAGAATTCCGGTCTGGGCACCTGATATTCCTCACCAGTACGCGATGCCGTAATATCGATCGGCGGTACCTTCAGCTGCTCTTTCATCGAGCGGCTCTGCAGATGTGGCGGGATCTCCAACCGCTTACTCTCACGCTCTGCCTCATAGTCCTGAGACCGGTCACGAATATAGCCGCTGTCACCATACACCGGGTTATTATCCAGCAGACTACAGCCCGATACCGAAGCACAGGCCAGCAGGGTCAGAGATACAACCTTCTTCATTTTAACGAGTCACCAAATTGGGGGAAGTTTTAAACACCGGATGCTTTAAGTGCTGCGCGTACTTCATCATGGTACTGCTCAGCCAGTACTGTCAGCGGCAGGCGGATACCATAGTCGATCAGTTGCATATCAGCCATCAGCCACTTAACCGGAATCGGGTTGGACTCCATAAACAGCTTTTCGTGCAATGGCATCAACCGATTATTCATCAGCTCAGCCGCTTCACTTTCGCCATTACGGGCTATCGCACAAAGCTGGGCCATCTCGGCCGGTGCCACGTTAGCGGTGACCGAGATATTACCAGCGCCACCGGCCAGCATCAGCTGATAGGCGGTCGGGTCATCTCCGGAGTAGACAGCAAAGTCCTCAGGGGCGGCGGCAATCAGCGCCTTACCGCGCACCACGTCGCCGGTAGCATCTTTAATGCCGACAATGTTATCGATTTCAGCCAGTCGCAGCACGGTATGGTTATCCATATCGCAGGCGGTGCGCCCCGGGACATTGTAGAGAATCTGCGGTACGTCGACAGCTTCGGCGATCGTCCTGAAGTGCTGGTACATACCTTCCTGGGTTGGCTTATTGTAGTAAGGCACGACCAGAAGGCAGGCATCAGCCCCAGCTTGCTTCGCTTCGGCAGTAAGATGAATGGCCTCAGCGGTTGAATTCGCACCGGTACCGGCAATCACCGGGATACGTCCGGCTACACGTTCGACGACCGCCCGGATCACCTGACAATGCTCTGTCGGATCCAGCGTGGCCGATTCACCCGTGGTACCCACTGCCACAATCGAATCAGTACCCTTCTCCAGATGAAGGTCGACAATCTTGTTCAGTGCGTCCCAATCAACGCTGCCATCGGTTTTCATCGGCGTCACAAGCGCAACAAGGCTGCCAGTAATCATTACGTATCTCCATCATGCAAATGCCAGGGCAGAAGGCCCTATGAATACCTGTTTTTTCAGCTATTTACCAGCGAAAGCTCGGCCTGATACGGGATCAACATCAAGGCCTTTAAATCCGCTTTGCATTTGTTATCGTATAAAGGGAGATCATTCTAAACGATTTCTCCAAGCATTGAGTAGCGCTCAGCCTTTGACAGCACAGGAAGCAAGATGACATCTGTAACTCTCGACCACCCAGTACCGGACTTTACCGCCCAGGCCACCAGCGAAACTGAAGTACGCCTGTCGGAGCTGAAAGGCAAAAACGTGGTAATTTACTTCTATCCCAAAGACAGCACGCCGGGTTGCACAACCGAAGGCCAGAACTTTCGGGATCTCTACAGCGAATTCCAGGCGCTGGATACCGAAATTTTTGGCGTCTCACGCGACAAAATCCGTTCCCATGAAAACTTCAAGGCAAAGCAGTCCTTTCTGTTCGAGCTGATTACCGATCCGGAAGAGGAGCTGTGCAAACTGTTTGACGTTATCAAACTGAAGAAGATGTACGGTCGCGAATCCCTCGGTGTCGAACGATCGACTTTCCTGATCGATAAGGAAGGCATTCTGCGACAGGAGTGGCGCAAGGTAAAAGTAAAAGAACACGTCAACGAAGTGCTGGAAGCGGTTCGCTCACTCTGACCGCCTGTAACGGACGCATTAAAAAGCCAGCATCGTTGCTGGCTTTTTTATTCAGATCCGGGGCGCTGTCAGGCAGACGGCGCCACCACCCCGCCGCCTTTCGGCCAGGCATTGAGAATCGCCTTAATCAGGGTCGCCAGCGGAATTGCAAAGAAGACTCCCCAGAACCCCCAGAGCCCGCCAAAGAACAATACCGCTACAATAATCGCCACCGGATGCAGGTTAACCGCCTCAGAAAACAGCAGCGGCACCAGTACATTCCCATCCAGTGCCTGAATAACCGCATAAACGATCATAAGCCAGAGGAACTCATTGCCCCAGCCCCACTGGAAGAAAGCGATCAGCGCCACCGGGAGCGTCACCAGCGCCGCACCAATGTAGGGGATCAGGACCGACAGACCGACCATGATTCCCAGCAGTGCAGCATAATTAATCCCCAGAAACACAAAGGCGATATAGGTGACCCCGCCAACGATCACGATCTCGATTACTTTTCCGCGGATGTAGTTCGCGATCTGGTCATCCATCTCATTCCAGATCTTGGTCATCATATCCCGTTTTTCCGGCAGGAAAGAGAGCCACCAGCCTGCCAGCATCCGCCCGTCCTTAAGGAAGAAAAACACCAGTATCGGCACCAGTACCAGATACACCAGCAACGTCATCACACCGGTAATTGAGTTCAGAGAGAATGTCAGCACCCACTGACCTGCCTGGGTCAGCTCACTGGCAGCCTGGTTAAACAGCTCGTTCACCTGAGATGCGGAGATCAGCTCCGGATAGCGCTGCGGCAACCACAGCAGCAACTGCTGTACCTGAGAGAGAATCCCCGGCAACTCATTAAACAGATTGCCCAGCTGTCGCCAGGCCAGGGGCATTACAAACAGTAGTATCGCCAGCAGGACACTGACAAAACCAACGAACACCACCGCCACTGCGGCCAGATGTGGCATCCGGCGTTCTTTCAACCAGACTACCGCCCCATCCATCAGAAATGCCAGAATCACCCCGGCGAACACCGGCGCCAGCGTCTGACCAAGCGTCAGGATAACCAGTAAAGCCACGCCCAACAGCACGAAAAACAGCAGTGCTTCTTCGTCAGAAAAATAGCGTTCAATCCATTTACTGAAAATCTCGCGCATTACAACTCCTTAACGCCTGTTAACCACGACGGATAATATAGACATAGGGTTCATTCTCGGTGAATGAATCCAGCATCTCGTGGTCAGACTGATCGGTATACACCTTAAAATCACGCACAGAACCGCCGTCTGTGGCGATCAGTTTCAGTACCTGCCCAGGCAGCATTTTGTTCAGAGCCTGTTTCGCCTTCAATAAAGGCAATGGACAATTTAATCCTGAAGCATCTAGCTCCAGATCGATCTTATAATCAGACATTAACTAAACTTAACACTCAGAAGGTTGTCGTCATGGTGTGAGTTCCGCACTATATACTAAAAGACCCTACTTGAGCACTGCAGAGGGAAACTGTCTTATTCCTATGCGACCAATGATGAACAGAATCGGAAGCTACCTCAGCTCCGCCGCGCTTTGCATCAGCCTGACACTATCAGCACCAGCCGGGGCTGCATCCCATTACGGCGATGAGCTGGGCGACCAGATGCGGGTACAGTTCTTTGATGAGAACATTGCTAGGCTGTTTCGCGGCTCCGTACCGATCAGCCAGGACCCTTTCGTTACCAGTTATCTGGAAGAGGTGCTCTGGTTTATGGCCCCCTTCAGCCAGCTGGAAGATCCGCAACTGGAACTGATTGTGGTGGATACCCCGATCCTGAACGCCTTCGCTGCCCCGGGCGGCATTATCGGCATCCACACAGGCCTTTTACTCTATGCCGAACACGAGGACGAACTGGCCTCTGTCGTAGCACACGAGCTGGCCCACCTTAGCCAGCGCCACTATGAACAGAGCCGGGAACAGCAGGCACGCAATCAGCCACTGCTGATAGCCGGCGTCATCGCCAGCATGATCGCAGCATCGGCCAGCGGAGACGCCGCCACTGCGGGTATAACGTCCAGTCTGGCACTGGCAGAGCAGTCCCGCCTCAGCTTCAGCCGACAACACGAAAAAGAGGCAGATCATATTGGCATGCAGAGCCTGTCGGCCTCCGGATTTGATCCCTTTGCCATGCCCCGGATGTTCCAGCGCATGCAGCATGCTGCACGCTTTGGACAGAAGCCACCGGAGTTTTTACTGACCCACCCGGTTACCGAGAGCAGGATTGCCGACTCACAATCAAGGGCCGAGCAGCTGGGCAAGGGCAGCCGGGAACCACGTTCAGAAGACTTTTACCTGATGCGGGCACGTATCCAGGCTGACAATAGCAACAACCAGCAGCTGTTGAACCAGGCCCTTAAGGCATTGCAGAAGACCCCCGGCCTGATCAATCGCTATAGTGCCGCGGTTGCAGCCCTGGGACTGAATGACTTCGACCAGGCGCGTAAACTGGCCTCAGCATTTACACCAGAACAACGCCAGAACCCCACCATCGGCCTGCTTGAAGCAGAAATCGACCTGGCCACAGAGCAATACCAGTCAGCCCGCCAGCGAATTGAGCAGGTCCTTCAGTACAGCCCGCGGAGCTACGCCGCCAGAATGCTGCAGGGACAGGCACTGACAGGACTTGGCATGGCAGGAGACGCCGTCGAGGTATACCGCGAGCTGGCCCTGGAACGCCCCCATGACCCTAATATTCAGTTTCAGCTGGCCGAGACAGAAGGCCTGACCGGCAATACTGCCGGGGTTCACCTGGCACGTATAGAGTACTTCCTGCTGACCGGACAGATTGATATGGCGCTAAGGCAGGTTGAATTCGGGTTACGTACCAAGCGCCTGAATGATATCGACAAAGCTCGCTTTGAACGCTATCGCGAAGAAGCCGAACAGATCCGCCGGGAACTGGATGAAATGTTCTGAAGGATCTCTTCTCTGACACAAAAAAGCCAGTGACTGTTTGCACAGCCACCGGCTTTTTCAGCAATCGCTGAAGCAAGCGATAAATCAGTTGTTCAGGCTGGCCGAGAAATCCAGCATACGCTGCAGAGGACGACGCGCCTGATCGATCAGCTGATCACTGACAAAGATCTCATCGGTACCATTTTCCAGCGCGTTCAGGACGTTCTCCAGGCCATTCATCGCCATCCACGGACAGTGTGCACAGCTACGGCAAGTCGCGCTGTTACCGCCGGTTGGAGCCTCTAAAAACTCTTTCCCCGGTGCAGCCTGCTGCATCTTATAGAAGATCGCACGGTCAGTCGCGACGATAAAGCGCTTGTTCGGCAACGTCTGTGCCGCCTTAATGATCTGCGTCGTCGAACCAACAGCATCCGCAATCTCAACCACGGAAGCAGGAGACTCGGGGTGCACCAACACAGCCGCATCAGGGTAAACCTGCTTGAGATCCAGAATGCCCTTAGCTTTAAACTCTTCGTGAACGATACAGGCGCCATCCCACATCAGCATCTCAACACCGGTTTGCTGCTGGACGTAGGAACCCAGGTGCTTATCCGGAGCCCAGATGATCTTCTTACCCTGCTCAGCCAGATGCTCTGCTACCTGGAGTGCAATACTGGAAGTCACCACCCAGTCCGCACGGGCTTTCACGGCTGCAGAGGTGTTCGCGTATACCACGACTTCATGATCCGGATGAGCATCACAGAAGGCACTAAACTCATCGATCGGACAGCCAATATCCAGAGAACAGGTCGCCTCCAGCGTCGGCATCAGGATGCGCTTCTCCGGACTGAGAATTTTTGCAGTTTCGCCCATAAAGCGAACGCCGGCGACAATCAGCGTGGAAGCCTCGTGGTTTGCACCAAAACGGGCCATCTCCAGTGAATCGGAAACACAGCCACCGGTCTCATCCGCCAGTTCCTGCAGAATGCCTTCAGTGTAGTAGTGAGCGACCAGACAGGCATCCTTCTCCTTAAGAAGCTGCTTGATGCGCGCTTTATAGTCCGCGACCTGATCCGCAGTCATATCCAGAGGCAGGTGCTCTTTGGCGAAATGCTCCTGAACCAGAATCCGGTCAGAGATATCCTGTTTATTTAACATAGGTGCAAATAGTTTTTATAAATGAAGCAATTAGCGTATCCGGCTTAACGCGGGAACCACAACCACCAACCGCAGGTGGCGCAACTAAGATTCTACCACAGCCAGGTCAAATACTGATGACCATTTTTAATAGCCAAGCGTCTGATCAGAAACGAAAAAAGGAGCAACAAGTGCTCCTTTTTCAGAATTGGTGGGTCGTATAGGATTCGAACCTATGACCAATTGGTTAAAAGCCAACTGCTCTACCGACTGAGCTAACGACCCATAGTGTATCGGGAAGTGGTGGGTCGTATAGGATTCGAACCTATGACCAATTGGTTAAAAGCCAACTGCTCTACCGACTGAGCTAACGACCCGCCCCGATGGAGTGCGTATATTACGGATCTCCCGAAAAAACACAACCCCGAATTTCAATTATTTTTGACTATATCTCGTTGGATCAGGCACACCCGCATCTGCAAAGCCTTTCGCCCGTAAAATACAGCTATCACAGTGCCCGCAGGCCCCACCATCGTCATCCGCCTGGTAGCAGGAAACCGTATTGGCATAATCCACATTCAGGCGATTACCCTCTTCGATAATCTGCGCTTTGGTCAGGTCGATCAATGGGGTTTCGATCGTGGTGCGGTTGCCTTCGATGCCCGCCTTGGTGGCCAGGTTAGCCATAGTCTCAAAGGCCTGAATATACTCCGCCCGACAATCAGGATAGCCTGAGTAATCAACAGCATTGACACCGATAAAGATCGCCCTGGCACCCAGCACTTCAGCCCAGCCCAGCGCCAACGACATAAACACCGTATTGCGTGCAGGCACATAAGTAACCGGCACTCCCTCATCGTCATCTTCCGACACATCTTCGGGTACATCGATGCTGTGATCAGTCAGCGCCGATCCACCGAAATCCTCCAGATGGAGACGAATAACACGATGCTCGGCAACGCCGACCTGAGCAGCAATATTGCGGGCAGCATTCAACTCGGTCAGCGAGCGCTGTCCATAGTCAAAGCTGAGAACATAGCATTCATAACCGCGGTCTTTGGCTATTGCCAGCGCCGTTGCCGAGTCAAGGCCGCCCGACAACAACACAACCGCTTTTTCGAGTGGTTGATTCATTCAGTTCAGAGGAAGTTTATTAGGATGGACTAACGTCTCTGCTCTTTCACCAGACCCGCCACATCGGAGTCAGGGTGATTAGTCAGTACATAGTCAAAATACTTATTGGATTGCGCAGTATCCTTAAGCTCACGATAGATCACGCCAAGCTTATAGGCCGCATGCGCCGCCTTGCTGTGATCCGGATACTGATTCAGGACCAGCGCGAATGATTCACGTGCCTTTTCAAGCACCTGCTGTGCAAGATACACCTCACCCAGCCAGTAATGGGCATTTGCCATTCGCGGGCTTTTTGGATAGTCCCGAACAAACGCGGAGAAGGACTCAACGGCCCCGTCAAAATCACGCGAACGCACTTTAGCAAATGCTTCACGGTAAGCCTGCAAATCAGAGACGCCCGGAGCGGGCTGCGGAGTGCCTGATACGGCCTGACCGTTTGCTGCAGCCGCTGCAGAAACAGCCGACTGAGCTGATGCTGAACCTACATTGCCGCCGTCAATCTGAGAACCCGGACCATTGCCCGCAGTCGCGGTATTTCCGGCTGCAGCCGCACCTGTCATCAAAGCAGAAACCCGCCGATCGAGATCCCGATAACGGTCCTTCTGATCAGCCTCCATCCGCTTCAACTTGAAATTAAGTTCTTCTACCTGTCCACGCAGAAAGCGGATCTCGTCCTGTAACTGCTGCACAAGCAATACCGTCTGACTGTCATTTCCCCGCAGAGAAACGCCATTGGGACGATTCACAACTACGCCATCACCAGCCCGCTTCGCCCCGGTATCAATTTCAATCACCGGAGGCTGCTGGGCCAGGGCAGCAGCACTGGAAAATACCAGTGCTGCTACAGCTGTTCGCTTCAAGACAACCATCGCTTAGCGGCTGTACTTCAGCTCAACGCGACGGTTTTCAGCCCAGGACTGGTCGTTGTGACCCAGCACTGCAGGCTTCTCTTCGCCGTAGCTGATTGTTTCGATCTGAGAAGCAGATACACCGTTTACCATCATTACGCGGGCAACAGCCTTAGCACGACGCTCGCCCAGGGCGATGTTGTATTCACGGGTACCGCGCTCATCTGCGTGACCTTCCAGGCGCACACCAACTGCCGGGTTAGCGGCCAGGAACTGAGCGTGACGCTCCAGATCAGCCAGGCCCTGAGCCTGTACTGAAGACTTGTCAAAGTCGAAGTAGAAGACGGTCTGCAGGTTAGCTACGTTCTGCAAATCCTGAGCAGCCTGCTGAGCTGCACGCTCGGCAGCAGCTGCTGCAGCGGCAGCCGCATCATCTGCACCCCGGGATACACCCGTATCGGTAGCACCCTGAGTAGAAGCTGTATCGACTGCACCTTCAGCACCCGCATCGGTTTTGCTGCCTGAAGTACTACAACCGGCGACCCATGCCATGGACAGCGCCAGCGCAACAGCTTTGGTTACATTGGAAGCACGCATTAAAAACTCCTGTTTCTATCCTGAAATTGGGCCTTGCCGGCTCAAATTTATGTTTTTCCTTTGAAAACAATGAGGCATAAGTTAATTCCTGCCCTGACTTATTGCAAGACGGAAAATCATGTTTAACTGCAGCTTCATCTATTGCAAGGCCCGAAAGCCACCTTTTCTGGGGTGGTTTCATCTTTAAAAGGCATTCCGGCGACAATACGCAGCATCGATAAATGCCTGCGCCTGCCACTCGGCAATCCCACCATTACCGTTCCGTACCTCCACTCTACCCCTCAGCAGAGCATCCCAGAGGCGAATTCTACGGACTTTAGAACTCACCTTCAACGGACCAGTGATGGCCCGCTTAAGTGACCACTCACTCGCCAACTAAGTTCCATGAGATTTAAAATTATTTATAAACCACGGATAACAGCCATTCAGACAATAAAAAAGCCGGCCATACAGGCCGGCCTTCTAAGCAGTAAGGAATCAGTTCAGGTAAGGCGACCAGGCCGGCTCACGCACATCACCCTGAGACTCCGGCAACAGGAAACGCACTCCGCCATCCAGGGTAACGCCCCCCAGAACACCCTGCGTCCCTACCTGAGTCGCATACATGATGATTGAACCATTCGGCGCGATTGTCGGCGACTCATCCAGTGACGTTTCAGTCAGGATATCGATGCGCCCCGTCTCCAGATCCTGCACCGCAATATGGAAGATATTGTCATCGCCACGGTGCACCATCGCCATGAAACGGCCGTCAAATGTAAAAGAGCCACGCGAGTTATAGTTGCCGCTGAAAGTCAGTCGCTCCAGATTTCGGCTGGCCACGGTAAAGCGATAGATTTGTGGCTGCCCGCCCCGGTCCGAGGTAAAGATCAGTGAACGCCCATCCGGGGCCCAGGCCGGTTCCGTATCGATACCATAGTGGTGAGTCACCCTATCGAGTCGACGACTGGCGAGGTCGAGTATATAGACCTCCGGGTTACCATCCTTCGACAACACCAGTGCCAGCTTCTTGCCATCAGGCGACCAGGCCGGGGCACCATTCAGTCCCGGGAATGACTGCACCCGCTGACGCTGACCATTTTTCAGGTCCTGAATGTAGATTACCGGACGCGTGGTTTCAAATGACACGTAGGCCAGCTTGGATGCATCCCGCGACCATACCGGAGAGAGGATCGGCTCTTTCGATTTCAGGATCGCCGTCGCACGGGCGCCGTCGGAGTCCGCCACTTTCAGCTTATAGAGCTTCTGGTTGCGGCCAATATCTTCTGCCGTCACATAGGCGATACGGGTATAGAAAGCCCCGCGGATACCGGTTAGCTGCTCATAGATATCATCGGCAATCGCATGCGCCACGCCACGTAATCCGGTGCGGTCGCCTACGACATTCGAGCCCTTGATACGCTGCTGCTTAATCACATCAAACAGCTCGTAATCTACCCGCACCTGATTGCCATCCTGCTGACTGATACGCCCTATCACCAGATAGTCCATTCCGGAGACACGCCAGTCACGATAGTTGACGGCATCAGCCGATGTCGGGGTGCTCAGCATATTGGCAGGCGCCATCACCGAGAACAGGCCACTACGCGCCAGATCTGCCGATATCACCGAAGCAACATCTTCCTGCAGGCCATAGTTGCCATCCCATGAAAACGGCACTATTGCCACCGGGGTGGGTTTATCAGCCCCCTGGGTAATCTCAATTTTCAGTTCGGCATGGGCTGTCACTGTGATAAGCAGCGCAGCCAGAGCCATCATTAGTCTTCTCATAATCACCGTCTCAGGTCCTCAGGTCTGAATGCCAGCGTAAACTCCCGCCAATGAGCATCAAAGGCGATCGGATCCAGCTGCTTGAGCTTCTCAAAACGACCTACACGCATTACAGCCTGTACCGCATCCCGATCAAAACGGCTATCACCGCTTGCTCGGCTCACTACCGCGTCATCCACCTCTCCGGTCGGAAACAGGCGCACCTTCACTTCTACCAGCATGCCGTTACGGGCATTCGGCGAACGACGCCATTTACTGGTGATCAGGTCTCTGACGTAGCCCATATAGCTCATCGCCTGTTCACGATAGAGCTCCTCTTCCAGAGACTCCTCTTCAGCCGCCATGGCGGCCTCCAGAGCAGCTTCACGGGCTTTCTTTGCCGCCAGAGCTTCTTGCTTACGTGCTTCTTCAGCTTTTCGTTTCTGCTCAGCCTTACGCTTCTCTTCCGCCAGCCTCCTGGCTTCAGTTTCCTTACGTTTACGCTCTTCTTCAGCCTTTTTCTTTCTGGCCAGCTCCTGCTGGCGCTTACGCTCTTCGGCTTTCTTCTTCTCAGCCAGCGCCTGTTTTCGTTTCTGCTCAGCTTCCTGTCTGCGCTTCTCTTCTGCAGCCTTCTTCTTGCGCGCCAGTTCCTGCTTCTGCTTTTCAGCTTGTTGCTTGGCCTGTTCCTGCTTACGCTGCTTGTCGCGTTGTTTCTGCTCGCGTGCCAGCTTCTGCTGCTTGGCTTCCGCTTGCTGTTTACGCTGCTCGGCCAGCTTTTTCTTTCGCTCGGCTTCAGCTATTTTGCGCTGTGCTGCCTGCTGCTGTCGCTCGGCTTCAGCCTTCTGCTTTGCTCGGCTCTGGGCCGCCTTAGCGTCCGGCTTGCTCTTAATCGACTTCAGGTCAACGATAGTTGCCTGAACATGGCGCGGCTGAATTTTCCGCTCTTCGCGATGATCAAACCAGCTTTCAGCCAGCAACAGTACAACGACAACATGAAGCGACAGCGCGAGCAGCGTGGGTATCAGATAACCTTTAGCTTTCACACTGGATTCCCGTTATTCAGTTACCAGACCTACGCTCTTGGCACCGGCCTGCTGCAGCAACACCATCAGCTGTACAACTGCATCATAGTTAACATTCTTATCACCGCGTACCAGCAACATCTTGCCGGGATTAGCGGCCAGGATCTTCGCGATACGCTCTTTCACCGCCAGGGCATCCACCGCGTCTTCCGGATCGCCCCCTACATCAATGTAGTAGTTCTGATCTGAATCCACCGTCACGATAACCGGTTCGCTGTCCTTGTCATCCACCGGGTCCGCAGCGGCCTGAGGCAGGTCGACATTAACCCCCTGGGTCAGCATCGGCGCGGTGATCATAAAGATGACCAGCAGCACCATCATGACATCGATATAGGGCACCACGTTGATTTCGGCGTTCAGCTTACGCCCTTTACGTCGCCTTCTGGACATAAATGCCTCCGTTATTCAGCCGAGTGGATACGTCGGTGCAGCACGGACGAGAACTCATCGGAGAAGGTTTCGTAGTTCCCCATCAGCCAGTCAGCCTTGGCAGAATAACGGTTGTAGGCAATAACAGCGGGAATCGCCGCGAACAAGCCGATCGCCGTGGCGACCAGCGCTTCGGAGATACCCGGAGCCACCGATGCCAGCGTAGCCTGGTGCACATTAGCCAGCCCCCGGAAAGAGTTCATGATGCCCCACACAGTACCGAACAGCCCGATGTAGGGACTGACGGATCCGACTGACGCCAGAAACGGCAGATGACGATCAAGCTTTTCCTCTTCACGGGAGAGCGCGACACGCATACTACGCTGAACCCCTTCCATCACGGCATCCGGATCCACCCGACGCTGCTGACTGAGGCGGGTAAACTCTTTCAGACCGGCACGGAAAATATTCTCCGCCCCGCTATCAGGATTGGGGGACTGACTGACCTCGCGAAACAGCGATCCCAGATCGACACCAGACCAGAAGCGCTCTTCAAACGCGGCCAGGGCTCGACGGGTGCGGCTCAGGAAGAAGTATCGCTGAAAGATCATGATCCAGGAGAGCAGGGACGCCAGCATCAACAGTAACATTACGATTTGAACAACCACACTGGCATTAACTACCAGGCTCCAGATCGACATTTTCTCGACCACTATAAAATCCTCAATATCGACGACCGGGCAAAAAGCTCCGGTTCATATAAGTTGACTCACTTGAATGACATCCCCTTCGCAGCAGCGTCCCCATCCGGATGCCATCTACTCAACAGGTTTACGACCGGCCCCCATAACTGGCGTAACAGGCTGAGCTACTAGGATCAGAAATCAGGTTACTAGTTCACTCTTTTTGCCTGTACCTGCAAGCAGGCACAACAATAACAGTCAGCAGGGGGGAAAAAAAGCAAACCGGCAAAAAGCCGGTTTATAGGGACAGGTCAGGAGATGAAACAGATCTGGCAGGCGTCAGGCCTGGCGCTCCAGTCGACCGAAAGCGCTGCAGCTAAGACAAAGCTCAGTCAGGGGGTTACCACGCAGGCGGTTGACCTCCAGCTCTTCGCCACACTCAAGACAGACACCAAAGTCTCCATTCTCTATACGCTCAAGCGCCCGTTCGCAGGCCCTGAGTTCCACCAGCTGGCGACGAATCGCCGCATCGTGGGGCATGATCTCAAAGTTATTCTCCCGCAGAGCCGCCAACAACACCCTTTTCTCAGGTCTGGACTGGTCATTAGGAAATGCTTCATAGAGCAGATCAACAGCTTCCTCTACGATCTGCTGCTGTAGCAGCTCTATCTCGCTGCGAAACGCAATGACTTGCGTCGCGGTTAGCCCGGTTGCCATGATAAACCCTTCACGCCTTAAGTTATCCGTCGAAATCTACCAAAAATCATAGTGACTCCGGACGAAAAGGTGTGATGATATCGATCAGTCACAGATCAAAACCACATAAAGGTCATGGTTTATTGATCTGAGTCGGGTTTCTCCAGCCCAAAGTGGGCATAGGCGTGATCAGTCACCACCCGCCCCCGCGGAGTTCGCATCAGGTATCCCTGCTGAATCAGGAATGGCTCTAGTACATCCTCGATGGTATCCCGCTCCTCACTGATTGCGGCGGCCAGACTTTCCACACCTACCGGACCACCACCAAATTTTTCGATCATTGCCAGCAACATGCGCCGGTCCATATGATCAAAGCCGTGCTCATCAACATTCAGCATATTCAGCGCCCGGTCTGCAATATCCGCACTGATCCGGCCATCCCCTTTGACTTCGGCATAATCCCGAGCGCGACGCAGCAGCCGATTGGCGATTCGCGGCGTCCCCCTGGAACGCTTGGCGATCTCCCGGGCACCTTCGATCTCGATTTCTGAACCGGACAGATTGGCCGAACGGGCGACAATACTGGTCAGGTCTTCAATATTGTAAAACTCAAGCCGCTGGACAATACCGAAACGATCTCTCAGTGGCGAGGTCAGCAACCCGGCCCGGGTGGTGGCACCAACCAGAGTAAATGGCGGCAGATCCAGCTTTATCGAACGGGCGGCCGGGCCTTCACCGATAACTATATCGAGCTGGTAGTCCTCCATCGCCGGATACAGCACCTCCTCCACGTTAGGGCTGAGACGGTGGATCTCATCGATAAAGAGCACATCTCCGGGTTCCAGATTGGTCAGAAGCGCCGCCAGATCACCCGCTTTCTCCAGCACCGGCCCCGAGGTCGTGCGTATCTCGGCCCCCATCTCATTGGCAATGATATTGGCCAGCGTCGTCTTACCCAGCCCCGGCGGACCAAAGATCAGAGTGTGATCCAGCGCTTCACTGCGGGCGCGGGCAGCACTGATAAAGATATCCATCTGCTCGCACACAACCGGCTGACCGACATAGTCTTCCAGCATCTTCGGCCGGATCGCGCGATCCTGCACCTCCTCCCGGGGCGTGCTCAGCGGAGTTACAAAGCGATCCGCTTCTATCATCTTTTGTACCTATTCAGAAAAACAGTTTTATCAGCACCCACTGAAAGTCCGATCACAGCTTAACCCGAGACCATCGACTTCAGTGACTGACGGATCAGATCCTCACAACCTGTACCGGCTCCCAGCACTTTCTCTGCTGCCGCAATCGCTTTGGTTGCCTGCACCGGCTTATAACCCAACGCCACTAGAGCACTTTCAGCTTCGGCACGATGATCCACCGCAGGTGCCATATCCGCCACAGCCTCGCTGCCACCGCCATCGAGACGAAACTCTCCGACGTCGGCCATCTGCAGACTGGCCAGTTTATCCTTCATTTCTACAATCAGGCGCTCAGCCGTCTTCTTACCGACTCCCGGCAAACGTACCAGTGCAGCCGTATCCTGATCATGAACGCAGCGCACAAACTCCTGACTATTGATGCCTGAGAGAATCGTCAACGCCAGTTTAGGCCCGACACCGTTCACCTTAATCAGAGTCCGGAACAGCAAACGCTCCTCCTTGTCCGCAAAGGCATAGAGCAACTGAGCGTCCTCGCGCACCACAAAGTGGGTATAAAGCACCGTGATTTTGCCCATTTCCGGCAACTTATAGAAGGTATTCATCGACGCTTCCAGCTCGTAGCCGACGCCATTCACATCCAGCAAAAGCTGAGGTGGCTGCTTCTCCACCAACTCCCCTTTCAGACGACCTATCACTTAGTCTCTCTCCTTATCACGCGCTTCCCGGGCAGACTCCAGGCGATGCCCGGCCATAACAAACTGAGGCAGTCGCAGGCGCGCAAATACTGTTGCCAGGCGCAACAAAAAAATCAGTAACATGGCGGCCAGCGCCACAAAGCGCGCATCCATGTAATCGTAAAACATGACATAGAAACAGCCGCCGGCAACGGCACAGGTGGCATAGAGTTCACTGCGCAGTATCGACGGTATTTCACCGGTGAGCATGTCGCGAATCATTCCGCCGGCACAGCCGGTAATCACGGCCATCATCACCACAATCAATGTCGGCAGCTCTGCCGCCATCGCCTTTTCGGCACCACCAATCGCAAACAGCGCCAGCCCCATCGCATCCAGCACCAGCATCAGTCGGCGCGGGTATCGCAGATAACGGCAAAGGATAAATGCCAGCACAGCCGAGATAATTGCGGTCCACAGCAAACTGACATCCGATATCCAGATAAGCGGATGACTGTCGAGGGTAATATCCCGGATAGTACCACCACCCAGCGCCGTCACGATTGCCAACACCACGACGCCGAAAATATCCAGCTGCTTGCCCTGGGCGGCAATTGCGCCAGTGACGGCAAACACCGCCACCCCCAACAGTTCTGCCAGATAGAGTAGGGTTGCATAATCCATCAGCGCCACCGGCCATTACGGGTATGACCACGGGCCCCCGCCATCGCCACCAGGCTGTTACGGGTATGGGCATGACAGAGCGCAATCGCCAGGGCATCGGCCGCATCCGCCTGCGGCAGACCGGGCAACTTGAGAATACTGGCCACCATATGCTGAACCTGCACCTTGTCTGCTGAGCCTTTACCCACCACAGACTGCTTCACCTTGCGGGCCGCATATTCATGCACCGGCAGATCACAGTTGGCGCCGGCCACGATGGCTACGCCACGGGCCTGGCCAAGCTTCAGTGCCGAGTCGGCATTTTTGGCCATAAACACCTGCTCGATCGCCATCTCCTGAGGGCAGTACTGTTCGATGATCTGCGTCACCCCCTCATATACCTGACGCAGGCGGTCGGGCAGCTCATCGCCTTTGATGCGAATACAGCCGCTGGCGACATATTCATTTCTGGCACCAACAACATTGATAACACCAAAGCCGGTAATACGGGAGCCGGGGTCAATTCCGAGGATCAGCATGGCTTAACACCTGAAAGTGGGCTGACTATCATAAAAAAAGCCGAGACAGAGGTCTCGGCTTTCTTAAAGAAAGAGAGAAGAATCAATCTTCCATCGCCTCTTCCGGGATCTCAGCGTTGTGATAGACATTCTGGGAGTCATCGAGATCTTCCAGTACGTCGATCAGCTTGAGGATCTTCCGACCAGCCTCGACATCCAGTTCTACGGAGGTCGACGGGATCATCGCGATCTCCGCATGCACCGGCTCCAGCCCGGCCTCTTCCAGGCCCTGTTTGACATCCATAAAGGACTGCCACTCGGTGAAGACATCGACCGAACCATCAGCATTGGCAACCACGTCATCGGCACCCGCCTCCAGCGCAGCTTCCATCACGGTGTCTTCATCCACACCGTCAAAGGTGATCTGGCCTTTCTTTTCAAACAGGTAAGCAACCGAACCGCTGGTGCCGAGATTGCCGCCAAACTTATTGAAAGCGGCACGAACACCGGCAACGGTGCGGTTTACGTTGTCAGTCATACATTCAACGAGAATGGCGACACCGTTAGAGCCGTAGCCTTCATAGGTCAGCTCATCGTAGTTATCACCTTCGCCACCGCCGGCTCCACGTTGGATCGCCTTATCAATGGTGTCCCGTTTCATGTTGGCGCCCAGCGCCTTATCTACCGCTGCACGCAGGCGAGGGTTATCGTCAGGGTTCCCACCGCCCTCTTTCGCAGCCACCACCAGCTCTCGAATCAGTTTGGTAAAAATCTTACCGCGCTTGGCATCCTGTGCCGCTTTGCGGTGTTTGATATTGGCCCATTTAGAATGACCTGCCATGTGTCACCTCGGTTTCTGTACAAAGGGCCGCGCCAGAGCTCACAAAAACTGTGCCCCGGCTGCAGCCCTTTTATTCAACACATCTGCAACTTCGTCTACTTACGGAGTTTTACGCAGCTTGATATTCAGTTCACGCAGCTGGGCAGCACTTACCTCACCCGGCGCTTCTGTCATCATGCAGGATGCGCTCTGAGTTTTAGGGAAGGCGATGACTTCACGGATAGAGTCAGTACCGGTCATCAGCATGATCAGACGATCCAGGCCAAATGCCAGACCACCGTGCGGAGGCGCACCGTACTTCAGGGCGTTCAGCAGGAAGCCAAATTTCTCTTCCGCTTCTTCGTCGCTGATACCCAGTACTTCGAATACTGTCTTCTGCATTGACTGATCGTGAATACGAACAGAACCACCGCCCAGCTCACAGCCGTTCAGCACCATATCATAGGCACGGGACAGCGCGGTCAGCGGGTTGGCTTTCAGCTCTTCGGCAGAACAGCTCGGAGAAGTGAACGGGTGGTGCAGCGCCGTCATACCGCCGTTATCGGTCTCTTCAAACATCGGGAAGTCCACAACCCACAGCGGTGCCCATTCGCACTGCGCCATGTTCTGATCTTCACCGACTTTGATACGCAGCGCGCCCAGGGCTTCGCTGACGACCTTCTCTTTGTCTGCACCGAAGAAGACGATATCGCCGTTCTGAGCACCCAGACGTTCCATGATCTGCATGGCAACATCTTCGCCCAGGAACTTAACGATAGGAGACTGCAGGCCTTCAACACCTTTCTCCAGTTCGTTAACCTTGATCCAGGCCAGACCTTTAGCACCGTAGATACCGACAAACTTGGTGTACTCGTCGATGATCTTACGGGTCAGCTGGGCGCCGCCAGGGACTTTCAGGGCAGCAACACGGCCTTTAGGATCTTTCGCAGGACCGGCGAAGACCTTGAACTCGATCTCTGCCATCAGGTCAGCAACATCTACCAGCTCCATCGGGAAACGCAGGTCAGGCTTATCTGAGCCGTAACGCTGCATTGCTTCGGAGTATGGCATACGCGGGAATTCGCCCAGATCAATGTTAAGCATGTTCTGGAACAGCTCACGGATCATGGACTCAGTCATACCCATAATCGCTTCCTCATCCATAAATGAGGTCTCGATATCGATCTGGGTAAATTCCGGCTGACGGTCAGCACGCAGGTCTTCGTCACGGAAGCACTTTGCGATCTGGTAGTAACGGTCAAAGCCGGACACCATCAGCAGCTGCTTGAACAGCTGTGGAGACTGAGGCAGGGCAAAGAAGCTGCCTTCGTGGGTACGGCTCGGCACCAGATAGTCACGCGCGCCTTCCGGCGTCGCACGGTTCAGAATCGGAGTTTCGATATCAAGGAAACCGTTGTCATCCAGGTAGTTACGGATGGCGTTTGTCACCTTGGAACGAAAACGCAGCTTGTCCTGCATCTCGGGACGACGCAGGTCGATATAGCGGTGGCGCAGACGTACGTCTTCACCAACCTGCTGGTGTTCGTCCAGCTGGAACGGAGGTGTTTCCGCTTTATTCAGGATAACCAGACCTTTACCCAGCACCTCGATCTCACCTGTTGGCATCTCTGCATTGACAGTGCCTTCAGGACGCGCGCGGACAGTACCTTTGATCTCGACAACGAATTCATTACGGCAGCTGTCTGCCAGCTGGAAGCTCTCTTCACGATCCGGATCGAATACCACCTGTGTCAGACCTTCACGGTCACGTACATCCAGGAAGATCACTCCACCGTGGTCACGACGGCGGTGAACCCAACCGTTCAGAACCACATCATCACCGATATGTTCTTTTCTAAGATCGCCGCAATAATGGCTGCGCATAGTTTACTGTTCCTGTATCTGGATCAGGCCCCGGATGGGACCAGTCTGAAAATTTGTTACTTATCTGAAGAGCCGCTGTCACCGGCAAGGTTTTTCTTCTTACCGGTTTTAAAATCTGTCTCGTACCAGCCACCGCCGGAGAGACGAAACCCGGGTGCAGACACCTGCCTGGTTACATTATCACTGTCACATGCTTTGCAATTGGGTGCCGGGGCATCAGAACGCAGCACGAGTTTCTCGAAATCGTGACCGCAAGCATTACACTGAAAATCATATATAGGCATGAAAACCGCTTTCCCATATAGCCAAGTATCAGAAAACGGCCGATTATAACTGATTTGCCGGGGCCTGACAGGCCCCTGTGAGAGGAACCTGAAAGCCCGGATCAAATCTTCCTCAACTCTCCGGCTCCAGCTCAATCTCACCACTGTGGGAAAGCAACGTTTCCAGCTTATGCCGGATATCGTGTAACGCCGCATCCGTATAGGGAACCGCAGGCACCTTGCCCCAGATCGGCCCTGGCCAGGCGGCGTCATCTTCCTGCCGCACCACATGGTGCAAGTGCAGCTGCGGCACCATATTACCCAGCGTAGCAACATTCATCTTCTTAGCCGCGAAGATATCGGCCAGATTTTCTGCCAGAAAAGAGCTTTCGTGCATCAGCTGGCGCTGATCCTCCTCCGACAGGTGATAGATCTCCGACACTTCCGCGCGCCGTGGTACCAGAATAAACCAGGGATAGTTGCTGTCATTCGCCAGCAACAGGGTGCTGAGCGGAAACTCTCCCAGCACGATACAGTCGTTTACCAGCTGAGGATGCAACTCGAATTCTAGTTCCAGTTCGTCCATTTTCCGCACTCCTGTTCAGATCCAATAGACCGTCTTGCGACGTACAACCCGGGCTACCCCGGTAATAGGCTGAAAACACACAGCGCTGCAGTTTAAATGCAGCGCCTTCTTATTTTTAGTCAAAAATTGCGGTAGCGTTCAAAAAGAATCCCTAACGATGACCCTGCCGATGCCTGAAGTTAAGTTGCACAACACCATAGAAAGTATAGGTGCCGATCTCTGGAACAGGCTCTGCGGCACCGAATACCCCTTTCTGCGCTACGAATTCCTGCATGCCCTGGAGCACTCCGGCAGCGTTGGGCGCGGCACCGGCTGGCAACCTTTGCACCTGCAGATTATCGAAGCCGGAGAGACGCTCGCCCTGATACCGCTCTACCTTAAGACGCACTCTTACGGCGAATATGTATTCGACTGGAGCTGGGCCGAGGCCTATCAACGTAACGGCCTGGAATACTACCCCAAGCTGGTGAACGCAATTCCTTTTACGCCGGCATCGGGACCGCGCTTTGGCAGCAGCATTGACGATCGCGACCTGATTCCGCTGCTCAACAACGCGCTCTCACAGGTCAGTGAAAAACTCCGCTGCTCATCATGGCACTGCCTGTTCCTGCCACAGCCTCAGAGCGAGCTGTTGTTCCAACAGGGATGCCATCTCAGGCTGGGCACCCAGTTTCACTGGTTCAACCGTGACTACCGCAGCTTTGATGACTTCCTGCAGCAGATGACGTCGCGCCGGCGCAAGAATCTGCGTAAGGAGCGCGAAAAGATCGGCCGCCAGGATGTCATTCTCAAAACCCTGCAGGGAGCGGAGATCAGCGATGAGGTACTGCAACACTTCTACCACTGTTACCAGCTGACCTACGCCAAGCGCGGCCAGCGCGGATATCTGACCGAGTCATTCTTTCGCCAGCTACGCGACACTATGCCGGAGCAATTAATTATGGTGACCGCATGGCACCAACAGAACATGGTCGCAGGCGCCCTTTCCCTGCGCAGCTCAGATACGCTCTACGGTCGATACTGGGGTTGCCTGGATGAGTTTGACAGCCTGCATTTTGAAGCCTGTTATTATCGCGGCATCGACTACTGCATCGCGCATGGCCTGCAGCGTTTTGATCCGGGTGCACAGGGCGAACATAAGGTACAGCGCGGCTTCGAACCGGTTGAAACCTGGTCGGCGCACAGCATCAGAGAAGCCGGTTTCAGGGACGCCATCCGCGATTTTTGCGCCGAGGAAGCCGAACATACCCGTCGCTATATGGCGGAACTTAGCCAGAATCTGCCATTCCGGCAACCGGAAGAATAAGGTCAGCGAAACAGTTGGCATGAAGGGATGAATGCCCGAAAGAGAATATCAGGATATATGTATTGAAATTTTAATTTCCTTTTGGAATAAAACATAAAAAAACGATCTTAGCCCCCAAGCCCATTATCCGTATAATTGCCGCCCTTCAAGCCAGCCAGATCCCATTCCATCTGCGCCAGCTCTAAGGCAGGCGCCCCCAAAAGGAACGCCGCCACTGAACCCAGCGCCCGATCGGCGTCGAAACGGAACACTTACAGATGAAATCCTCACCTCTTGCCCTGCTCCCGCTGGCAATGTTTCTGGCGATGTTTATCGGCAGCGGCCTCTACTACCAAAGCCAGGCGGTTGAATTCGCCTTCTACCAGATCTCAGCACCGGTGGCGATCCTTCCGGCCATCGCGCTGGCTGTGCTGCTCGGCAAAGATTCACTGAACAGCCGTATTGATACCCTGATGAAAGGCATAGGCGACCAGACCATTATCACCATGGTGGTGATCTACCTGCTGGCCGGAGGCTTCGCCAGCGTCGCCAAGGCGATTGGCGGTGTTGATGCCACGGTGAACCTCGGACTCAGCCTGGTACCTGCATGGATGATCTTGCCAGGCCTCTTTATCATCAGCGCCTTTATCGCCACGTCGATGGGCACCTCTATGGGCACTATCGCAGCCGTCGCACCAATAGCTGTCGGCGTGAGTGAAGCGACCCAGATTGATCTGGCGCTGGCCATCGGCACCGTAGTTGGAGGCGCGATGTTTGGTGACAACCTGTCGATCATCTCCGATACCACCATCGCCGCCACCCGCACCCAGGGGTGCGAGATGCGCGACAAGTTTCGCCAGAACTTCCGCATCGCCATGCCCGCGGCCATCGCAACCGTTGCCCTGCTGTTTCTGCAGGGAGAGAGCGGTGTCGTAGCCGCTCCCGGCGAGATCGACATGCTGCTGGTGATGCCCTATCTGGCGGTGCTTGTACTGGCGCTGAGCGGCCTGAATGTCATGGTCGTACTGTTCAGCGGCATTGTGCTGGCGGGAATCACCGGTCTGCTGCAATTGCCGGATTACAGCGTGGCGCAGCTATCCAAAGATATTTATGCCGGCTACAGCGGCATGCAGGAGATCCTGATCCTGTCGCTGCTGATCGGCGGTCTCGGAGCATTGATGAAATCTCAGGGCGGGCTGGAGTTTATCGCCCGCCAGATTGACAAGCTGACCAGCCGTAAGCAGACGGAACCCTCGCCCCGCGCCGGCGAACTGAGCATTTCAGCCGCCGTAGCCCTGACCAACGTCTGTACCGCCAACAATACCGTAGCGATCATTATCAGTGGCGGCCTCGCCAGAGATATTGCCTGCCGCTACGGCGTCGACCCGAAGCGCAGCGCCAGTCTGATGGATATATTCTCCTGCGTGGTGCAGGGTATGCTGCCTTATGGCGCTCAGGTTCTGCTGGCCGGCTCCATCGCCGCGCTATCCCCCCTGGAGATCGTTGGCTCAATCTACTACTGCCTGCTGCTGGGCGTAGCGGCCTTGTTCTCGATCGCTATCAGCAAGCCCGCACTGTCCAGGGTTCAGCCGGAAGCACTCTGAAACGGCTATAAAAAAACGGAAGCCAAGGCTTCCGGTTTTTTTATCTGATATCGGCGCCCGGGATCAGAGCGTCACCGCCGCGACCCAACCGGCCACCAACAACGGCAGGTTATAGTGGATAAAGGTCGGCACCACCGTATCCCAGATATGGTTGTGCTGCCCGTCAACATTCAATCCCGCCGTCGGTCCCAGGGTGGAATCTGAAGCCGGCGAGCCTGCATCCCCCAACGCCGCAGCAGTACCTACCAACGCCACAATCGCCAACGGACTGAAGCCCAGCTGCAGAGCCAGCGGTACGTAGATGGCAGCAATGATCGGAATCGTAGAGAAGGAAGAGCCGATCCCCATGGTCACCAGCAAGCCCACCACCAGCATCAGCAACGCCGCCAGTGGCCTATTCTGACCGATCAACTCCGCCGAACCGGATACCAACGCTGCAATATCGCCGGTCTCACGCAGCACCTGGGCAAAGCCCGCAGCCGCAATCATGATAAAGCCGATAGTGGCCATCATCTTCATGCCATCCACCAGCAGGCCATCAGACTCGTTCCAGCGTACCACTCCGGTGACGGAGAACAACAAAAAACCGAGCATCGCCCCCAACACCATCGAGTCGGTATAAAGCTGTGTCACAAACGCCAGCAGGATCGAAACCAGCGCCACAGCGATACTCTTACCGCTGTAATTCGCCTCTATATGCTCAGAGCGTTCAATCCGGCTGAGATCATACTCGCGCTTTCCCCGGTAACTGATAAATACCGCTACCAACAGGCCACTGATCATACCGATCGCCGGAATCCCCATCGCTTCAATCACATTGATACCCGCCGTATCCAGCCCGGCACCGGCGATATTCTTCAGCAGAATTTCATTCAGAAAGATGCCGCCGAAACCAACCGGAAGAAACATATAGGGCGTCACCAGACCAAAGGTCAGCACGCAGGCGATCAGGCGACGGTCCAGCTTCATCTGACTCATCACCAGCAATAGCGGTGGAATCAACAGCGGAATAAATGCGATATGGATCGGCATTATATTCTGCGACGAGATCGCCACCAGCAGGATCACCAGCAACAGCAGGTTGCGCACCCAGCGCACCCGCTTTGGATCATGCTGACCACCCAACACGATCACCACACGATCTGCCAGCAGGTGCGGCAGTCCAGACTGGGAGATCGCCACAGCAAAGCCCCCCAGCAAGGCATAACTCAGAGCAACTCCGGCGCCACCACCGATACCTTCGTTAAAAGCGTCGATGGTACCCGTCACACCCAGACCTCCGGCCAGGCCACCGGCCAGGGCTCCGACAATCAGAGCGATCACGACATTTGTTCGCACCAGACTGAGCAGCAGCATCAGCAGCACTGCAATAACCACAGCATTCATCAGTAGATTTTTGCCTCAAAAGAAAAGTGTCCAAACGGACCAAAGAGATACCGGAAAAAACCTGTTGCCACATAGTTCGAGTCCATCCGGAATGAGCTGAATTCCCGGTCCTGCCGGAAAGGCGCGTACTGTGCCGCCAGATACGGCGAAAGTCAAAAACCCGATAGAACTTATCTGACCGGGGTCAGTTAAGCAGTTTCTGAGCGGAAGAATGCAATAGCAAAAAAGAGCCGGTTGGTGGGCAACCGGCCGAATAGGTGAGATTTTCAAACAAGAGTCGGGCCTGGGACAGCGAGGGGAGTTGCTGTGCCTCAGCCCTGTTATCAACTACATAGCGGGGATCAGGCGACTCCGTGTCCCGGCAGCGGCAATATCGATTCCGTACTAAGCAACCGGTAGCTGCGCAATAGCCTTCGGGTAACACAGCTAAAGCAGCGCCCTTTGGTCTCGCCACAAAAACTATCGGCGCAGGCGGTCAGAAGCAGCTCCTGTGCCACCCGCTGATTTACCGCACGGTCACCGCTGCTAAGCTCTGCTACCGTTACCACGCCATCTTCAATCAGGCGTCGCGCCTCCTGATCCTGCCACTGTGCGATCAACTTACCGGTACTACGATTCAACAACCGGATAGAGGGCTCTATGCTGTCGATCCATGCATCCACAATAAAGGCACCCATCACCATCCTCCCTGCTGCAATTGATAATGATTTGCATTATTGATGATAATGATTCGCATTTCAATAGCGAAATGAAGTTTTTATTGCGACCGCAGCCAAGCGATTGACTTGAGCGTTCAGATTCATAATATATGGATATCCACATATACAGATAAGCATACTAACCTGATGCAACCTTCCCAATTACTCAAATGCATGGCCGATGAACTGCGTCTGCGCATACTTGCCTTAACCCAGAGCGAGCAGGAACTTTGTGTCTGCGAACTGACAGAAGCACTGCAACAGAGCCAGCCTAAAATCTCCCGGCACCTGGCACAGCTTCGCAGTTGCGGCATGCTGCAGGATCGCCGTCAGGGCCAGTGGGTGTTCTACAGTCTCAGTCAGACTCTGCCGGACTGGGTCGGCACTACCCTGCAACAGATTAAGTCGGCCCATCCGGAAACATTTCAGGCCGATACATACGCACTAAAGAGCATGGGCGACAGGCCCGAACGCAGCGCCCGCTGCTGTTAATCAGACACTAACAAGGAGACTTATCAGATGACTATTAAAGTCGGTATTAATGGCTTTGGCCGTATGGGACGCCTGGCACTGCGGGCCGCTTGGGAATATCCGGAGCTTGAGTTTGTCCATATCAATGATCCGGCGGGAAACGCTGAAACTCTGGCGCACCTGCTGAACTACGACTCGGTACACGGCACCTGGCAATATTGCGCCGAGGCTGACAATGATCTGATCCGCATCGGTGATAAGAGCATCAGCACCAGCGCCAATAGCGCCATTGCCGATACCGACTGGTCCGGCTGCGATATAGTGATCGAAGCCAGCGGCAAGATGCGGCAGGTCGAGCTGCTTGAAGCCTACCTCGAACAAGGCGTACAGCGTGTCCTGGTCACCGCGCCGGTCAAAGACGAACGCGCCCTGAATCTGGTGATGGGCATCAACCACCAACTGTTTGATCCGGCACAACATCGCATTGTCACCGCCGCGTCCTGCACCACCAACTGCCTGGCACCGGTGATCAAGGTGATCCAGCAGCACTTCGGTATTCGCCACGGCTCTATGACCACGATTCATGACCTGACCAATACCCAGACCATCCTCGATGCGCCACACAAGGATCTGCGCCGTGCCCGTGCCTGCGGCATGAGCCTGATCCCGACCACTACCGGCTCAGCCAAAGCGGTAATCGATATCTTTCCGGAACTGGAAGGCCGTCTCAATGGCCACGCCGTGCGCGTACCTCTGGCTAACGCTTCCCTGACCGATATGGTATTTGAACTGGAACGTAACACCACCGCTGAAGAGGTGAACGCACGCTTCGCCGAGGCAGCTGCCGGCGAGCTGGCCGGGATTCTGGGATATGAGGAAAAGCCTCTGGTATCGATCGATTACCGTACCGATCCACGCTCCGCGATTATCGACGCCCTCTCCACCATGGTCGTGAACGATACCCAGCTCAAACTGTACGCCTGGTATGACAACGAGTGGGGTTATGTGAACCGCACCATGGAACTGGCCCGTTACATTATGGCGGAGTAACTATGCTTTCGGCACTTTCTCCGGCGGTACGCCAGTACCTGCTGGTCACCGGAAACTACTGGGCCTTTACCCTGACCGATGGCGCATTGCGGATGCTGGTGGTACTGCACTTCCATCAGCTCGGCTACAGCCCGCTGGATATTGCCCTGCTGTTCATCTTCTATGAGTTCTTCGGCGTAGTGACCAATCTCGTTGGCGGCTGGCTCGGCGCACGGATCGGCCTGAACCGTACCATGAATATCGGGCTTGGCCTGCAGGTTATCGCTCTGGGGATGCTGTTAGTGCCGGCAGCGATGCTAACCGTGCCCTGGGTGATGGCTGCCCAGGCCCTCTCAGGCATCGCTAAAGACCTGAATAAGATGAGTGCCAAGAGTGCCATCAAGCAACTCACCCGGAGCGGCGCTGATTCGCAGCTGTTCAAGTGGGTCGCGCTGCTGACCGGCTCAAAAAACACCCTCAAGGGTGTTGGCTTCTTTATGGGCGGCGCACTGCTGGCAGCACTCGGCTTTGGCGGTGCCGTTCAGGCGATGCTGGTGTTACTGGTGGCAGTACTGATCGGCAGCCTGCTGTTCCTGCACCAGGAGTTAGGCAAGGCCAGGTCAAAACCTAAGTTCAGCGAAATATTCTCCACCAGCCCGGCGGTCAACCGGCTCTCTGCCGCCCGCTTGTTTCTGTTTGCCTCAAGGGATATCTGGTTTGTCGTGGCGCTGCCGGTCTATCTCAGCAGCAGCTTTGGCTGGGACTTCTGGCTGGTCGGCGGTTTTATGGCCAGCTGGGTGATCGGTTACGGCTTTGTCCAGGCCGCAGCCCCCTGGCTGACCGGCAGGCGGCGAGGTATTGTCCCGGATGGCAAATCCCTGACCCTCTGGGCCTTACCCCTGGCACTGCTTCCGTTGTTGATTTCGGCCGGACTGGAGATTGATGCAGGGATTGCACTGATCGGCGGACTGGCCCTGTTTGGCGTACTTTTCGCCGTAAACAGTTCATTGCATAGCTTCCTGATCGTCAGCTATGCCAAAGCAGACGGCGCTTCGATGGATGTCGGGTTTTACTATATGGCGAATGCCATGGGACGCCTGATCGGCACCCTTCTGTCAGGCTGGGTGTTCCAGGTTTGGGGACTGCAGGCCTGTCTTTGGCTGTCCGCCCTGATGCTGGCGACCTCAGGCATCATCGCCCTGACCCTGCCACGGCAGGCCGCTGCCGTCAGTGACTGATCAGGCCTGCCGCTGAAGCAATCCCCGCGACACCCGGCCTCAACCTGCCACCGGTTGAGGCCGGGAGGCCAGCGCCCCTTCCTTCGCACGCTGGCGGGCAGATGAAAGCGCCAGCGTGATCGCCGCTGCCACCACCAGGCCAGCCCCGATCAGGTTAGCCGCGCTCAGTGGTTCGGCCAGCAACAGCCAGGCAAAGAACAGTGTCGCTACCGGCTCAAACGTCGAGACGATCGAGGCATCCGTTGCCCGGCCCATCTTAGTCACTCCTTTCATCAGCAGGTACATCGCTGCCACGGATGAGATAAACCCAAGCGCCAGCGCCGCCACGTAGCCACTGGCCGTCTGAGGCAGCGCCGCCTCACCGAACACCACCGGCACACTGAAAACCAGTGCGCAGCCCACCATGACGTAGCCGGTCGCGGCCAGCCCCGCCTTATTACCCAGCACCTTGGTGCTGAGCATGATATAGGTACCGTAGCAGACCGCCGAGCCCAGCCCCCAGACGATGCCGGTTACAGAGCCTTCGCTCCCCCCCTGAATACTCAGGAAAACGCCACACATCGCCGCCAGCAATGCCAGCATCTTCACCAGCGTGACCCTTTCCTGACGCAACAGCGCCGCCACTAGGAAGATGTAAACAGGAAAGAGATAAAGCAACATTGCTGTAATGCCGGCCGAGACATGCTGCAGGGCGCTGTAGTAACAGATCGCTGTGGCGGAATAAAGCACTCCCATCGCAACCGCAGGCAGCACCCTGAAGCCTTCCGGCCGTTTAACCAGCAGCACCAGCAACAGGGAAGGCACCAGGAAACGCAGCCACATCAGGCCACTGACACTGGCACCATCAGCATAGGCATAACTGGCAAATACCGGCTGCACGCTGAAACAGACAGCCGAGGCAATAACCATCAACATACCGGACAGATACTGACGCTGATCCATACCCTTAATCACCCTGTGTGTTAAAACGCGGAGTGTGGCAACAGAGTAAAAGCTTGAGAAGCCTGACCGGCAGTATCAGATATAAAGAGGACGCTCCCGGATACGTCCCGGGTCATAAACGAAAATAAACAACCGTTCACTCAACAACCAGCTAACCACCATGCAGCTGCCAACCCTGCTGCTGATAGATCGCCAGGCGCTTACGGTGACTTGAAATGCTGAAGCCACAGGGCTCAAACACATCGGCGACAAAACAACGCCCCTTACCCTCCCTGGAACGGATCACCCGCCCCACCGCCTGCAACAGCCGGGTTTCGCTGCTGATCGGAGTTGCCAGAATAAGGTTAGTCAGCCCCTTAATGTCCAGCCCCTCACCCAGCAGTCCGGTGGTACCTATCACCAGCCGGGCCTGATCAATCTGTTCAAAGCGGCGACGTCGTTCCGCCACCGACAGACTGCCGTATAGCACCAACGCTTCCGGTAACAACTGCCCCAGCAACTCGGCATGCTCGGTGCGATCGGTCAGCAACAGGGTAGGATTCTTTTCTGCCGCCCTGGCCGCCAGGGTCGCCAACCACTGGTTTCGCTCGGGTGAAGCGGTTATCTGATCCAGATATTCTGCCCAGCTATCCATTGGAGGAAAGTCCATTTCAAACTGCAATGGCCGCACCACCACCGGTACTATCCCTCCCAGGCTGCGCACCGCATCCGCTTCGATTCGGTGGCAGATCGGCCCCAGGTGATGCTCGATCAAGGCCCCCAGGCCATCCCTGCGTTCCGGCGTAGCCGTCAGGCCTAGCCTATGGCCGACATTCAGGCTGGAAGAGACGGCGGCAAATGACTGACTGGGGATATGGTGAGCCTCGTCGACCAGCAAGGCACCGTAGTTCAGCTCGGCAGCACGCTGCGGGTTGCGGCTCAGGGTCTGCAGCATCGCCACCGTAATCTGCTCTCCTTCCCGCCACTTACCGCCACCTATAAACCCGGGCTCGACGCCGACCAGTTTACGGATCTCTTCACACCACTGGTTGGCCAGTTCACGGTTGTGCACCAGCACCAATGCCCGCTCGCCCCAGCGCTGCAGCACAGACAAGCCAATAATGGTCTTTCCGGCTCCTGTCGGGGCGACCAGTGTTGCCTGCTCAACCTTTGCCGCACTCTCGACAGCCGGCGTCTGGTAATCCCTCAGACATACTGCTGAAAGCTCGGGAATACTCACGGAATGACGGCCGCGCAGGTCCTGAATGACCAGCTCGGGAAACATCCTGGCCACTGCAGCAGCCATACCGGCCGGGACCTCAAAGCAGTCGTCATGCTGCCGGAAAGCAGAGATATACTGGGGCTGGTCCGATGCGGGGCGCTTACCTGCTTTCATAGCCGAGGCCCAGAGCGGATTGAAGTAGGTCAGTTGACTGCGCAATTCATCCAGTCGCAACTCATCATCCACATAGATTTTTATTGAGGCAGTCAGCTCAATCATCATCAGACCCGATTTGTCATTCCGAAAGTACGCAAGTCTAACGCCCTGATCCGCTGCTCGACAGCCCCCTGCCAGCACTTCTGTATAGCAATCATCCAATGCTGTTCAAGCAACAATCAATCCGCCCTGCTGCGGCAAAAAAATCACAGAAATTCACACTTTATGCAGAAAACCTGTTGACGCTTCAACGGAAGCACTCTAATATTCGCGCCCACATCGCCGGTATAGCTCAGCTGGTAGAGCAACTGACTTGTAATCAGTAGGTCCCGAGTTCGACTCTTGGTGCCGGCACCATGTTCCTCGATAGCTCAGTTGGTAGAGCAGTAGACTGTTAATCTATTGGTCGCTGGTTCGAGTCCAGCTCGAGGAGCCATTCACTCATCATCGCGATGAGTAGCGTCGGAGTGTAGCGCAGCTTGGTAGCGCATCTGCTTTGGGAGCAGAGGGTCGGGGGTTCGAATCCCTCCACTCCGACCATTCACGACAACATAATCTTCATCACTGTTTGCTGACAGATTCAGCTTATCGTCGGAGTGTAGCGCAGCTTGGTAGCGCATCTGCTTTGGGAGCAGAGGGTCGGGGGTTCGAATCCCTCCACTCCGACCATTCTTTCTTTGAACAACATCCATAGCAATTTACCCTGCCAGCCAGCCTGACAACTTCGTTCTGGCGTCTCCGCCTTATCCCCGATTGCAGCACCTTTACAACAGCTTCAGTGCACACACCCGACCAAACCGCATAAAAAAAGCGGTAACCCTTATTGGTCACCGCTTCTATTTAACAACCACTACGCACGCCTAACAACAGCCGGACAATCAGCCTTCCCCGGCTTCGCTTTCAGCTATTAGCTGAGCCTGACTTCGACGCTGCGCCCGCTCCGTGAGCTTTTTCAGTAGTCGCGCCACAGCAACAAAACCAAAACTGGCCGTCACACAGGTCGCCGCACCAAAGCCACCACTGCAATCAAGCCGGGTATTTCCATCCTCGACCGATTTCTGCTGGCAGACTGAACCATCAGGTTGCGGATAGACCAGCTGCTCGGTAGAGAAAACACAGTCAACGCCCCACTTTTTCTTACTTTTACTGAAGCCATAGTGACGCCGCAAAAATGAGCGCACGGACGCAGCCAACGGATCCTGACTGGTCCGGGAGAGATCCCCCACCTCAATCCGGGTTGGATCGATCTGACCGCCAGCACCACCAATCGTAATCAGCGGAATCTTATTACGCTTACAGTGGTTAATCAGCGCAGCCTTCTCCTTCACGCTATCAATGGCATCCACAACATAGTCAAAGCCGCTATCGATCAACTCGGGAATATTGTTACGAGTCACGAAATCCTCAACCTCTTCGACCACGATACCCGGATTAATCAGACGGGTGCGCTCCGCTATGACCTCAACCTTGGAACGATCTATATTGTCATCGACAGCATGAATCTGACGATTGGTATTGGTAATACAGATATCATCCAGGTCCACCAGAGTTATCCGACCGATCGCCGTCCGGGCAAGCGCTTCCACCACCCAGGAACCGACACCACCTATTCCCACCACACATATATGGGCGCGGCGATACACCTCTACCGCCTCTGAACCATAGAGGCGGCGAACGCCACCAAAGCGAAGATCAAAATCCGAAGCCAAGGCTATATCTCTTGTTTATTCAGCACACAGGTAGACCCGAACGACTAAAAGTCATCCTCGGTAATCTCAGTCAGGACAACAGCACCGCAGCGCTTGCACTTACCCTCAATGAATACCGTATTTTTCAGCTCATACTCGGCCGGCTCTTCCATCCCCAGGTTGACCTCCATACAGCTATCACACCAGGTCTGCTCGAGAAAAGCCTTCTGCTCTTCAGGATCACGCTGAAAGAAGTCCCGCTCAATTCGCTCACTCATAGACTACTCCGGGATAGACAGGCCTCACCGACCCTTAGACAAAAACAGGCCGCATCATAGCGGCATAACCTGACACACTCAACGCTTAGGCCAATCCTGCAACCAGGGCTCTGCAAAGCGCTCCGATAGCAGCTGATTCAGCGACTCATCAAAGCGCTGACCAATCGTCGGCGGACACAGATAACGGTGCCAGCGACCGCGAAGCTGAAAGCCCAGGCTATAAGCATGAAGGTAGGTACGGTCCTCACTGCCCTGCTCGCCGTAAAGCGGATCACCCAGAATAGGTGCACCGATACTCTTAAGGGCAACGCGGAGCTGATGAGTTTTCCCCGTCAGTGGATGCAGCAAGTACAGCCGCGTTCCGGGCGCAGCCGCACAGCTGAAAAACTGCGTGACCGCCGGACGCACCCGCGTCTGGGTCAGACGCCAGCTGCTGCGACGCGATTTAACCATATCACCGCTAATGGTCCCCTGCTTTTTACGCGGCTTGCGATCGGAAAGCGCGATATAGTATTTCTCGATACGGTGTTCACGAAACTGATCGGCCAGCACCGCAGCCACTTCAGGCCGCTTGGCAAACAACAGCAGCCCTGACGTGACCTTATCCAGGCGATGCACCGGCAGTAACTCTGCAAGCCCCAGATCCGCTTTCAGCTGCATGGCCAGACCAGACTCCTCCTGATCCTTATGCAGGGCAAAACCCGGCATCTTGTCAATCAGCACAAAATCGCTGCAATCCTCAATAATCTGGTACACCCTCAGCACTCCGGCCAAAAGAAGGCATCTTGCGTCAGCCGCCGGGCGAAATCAATCTCCGCAAGCGGCATCTCCCCCAGAGCCAACACCAACCCCTTCACGACGCCAGACCACACCACAGCCCCCACCTCACTTTCCGCAACAGAACCAGCCCCCAGCAGCCTGAGAAAAAAAACAACTCAAATCCCCGGCGACAGGTCTAAGCTAAAAACAAGCTAAGCGTTTACAGGAGGGAGATTATGTGGCAACAACTGGATGTCGGCGCAACAGACCCTATCCTACAGATGCTGGCCGCTTATCACGCTGACCCGAACCCGGACAAAATCGATCTGGGCATTGGTGTATACAAAGACAGCGCCGGAAACACACCGATTTTTAAAGCCGTCAAGAAAGCCGAAAAGTGGCTATTGAAGCATGAGAGCAGCAAGGCTTACCTGGGCCCTGCGGGTGATGTTGAATTTAATACCGAGATCAGCCGCCTGCTACTCGCTGAAGACTACAACCCCGAAACAACACTCTGCCTGCAGACACCCGGAGGTACCGGGGCCCTGCGCGTGGCTGGCGACCTGATCAGCCGGGCACGCACACATGGCTGCATCTGGCTATCGAATCCCCCCTGGGTGACGCATCGCTCTATATACCAAAGCGCAGGCCTGAGACTGCAATACTACCGCTATTTTGACCCCGCCACACAGAGCACCGACTTTACCGGCATGAAGGAAGACCTGAAAGAGGCGATGCCCGGAGATGTCGTCCTGCTGCAGACAACGGCCCACAACCCAACCGGCTGCAACCTGAGCGCAGAGCAGTGGGAGGAGATTGCTCTGCTATTGCGAGATCGAGAGGCTCTGCCTCTGCTCGATATCGCCTATCAGGGACTGGATGAAAGCCTGCATGCGGACCTGAGCGCCACGCGCATTATCAGGCAACTTTGCCCGGAATGGATAATCTGCTATTCAGCCTCGAAAACATTCGGCCTCTACAACGAACGCGCCGGCGCACTGCTGATTAAGACCAGCAACAGCCTAAGCGCAGTACGCCAGGAAGCCCTTAACAGGATCTGCGCCAACTATTACATGCCCCCTGCACACGGGGCTGCCATTATCAGGACGATATTGCAAAGCGAAGAATTAAAAAACCAGTGGCAACAGGAGCTCGCCGATGCACGTGAACAGCTGAAGAGCAATCGTATGTTATTTTGCAACAGGCTGAATGCGATCAGCGCCTGGCAATATCGATTACTCGGTCAACAAAAAGGGATGTTCAGCTACCTTGGCCTGAGCGAACGTCAGCTGCAATACCTGCGCAGCGAGCACTCAATCTACGCCGGCAGCGGCGGCAGAATCAATGTAGCCGGCATCAGCCAGAACAATGTACGCACCATTTGCGATGCAATCCTTCAGTGCAGCAAGGCCACGGCCCTTAAAGCCCCGTAACCTCTTTAACAAACGGGATGGTCACTTTTCGCTGAGCACTCAATGAAGCGCGGTCAAGCGCCTCCAGCAAGCTAAACAGATCACCCATGTTGCGACTGGCATGATGAATCAGGAATCGCACCACCTCATCGCTGAGCTTAATTCCGCGCGCCTCGGCACGCATCTTGATCACCGCCGCCTTTTCAGCATCATCCAGCGAATGCACCTGGAAGATAATTCCCCAGCTCAACCTGGAAAGCAGATCCGGCAGCTTAATTCCGGCCTGCTTCGGCGGCGCCGAAGCGGCGACTACAAGATGATTTTCTTCTGCACGAATACGATTAAAGAAGTGGAACAGCGCCTCTTCCCACTTTTTCTCACCACTGACCGCCTCAAGATTATCCAGGCAAACCAGATCGAGATGCTCCATTCCCTCAAGCACTCCCGGCCCCATAAACTTGAGTTCATCCAGCGGCAGGTAGGCGGCACTGCGGCGAGCCGGCTCAGCCTCGTGACAAGCCGCCTGCAACAGATGGCTACAGCCCACCCCCGGGTGCCCCCAGATATACAACAACTGCTCTCCATCACCGGCAGCACAGGCACGCAGGGTCGCGCACGCCAGCTCATTACCTACGGCATGGAAATTTTCAAAACGGGCATCGTCACGCAGACTGATGCTAAGAGGAATCTGAAACGGCACGTATTTACTCATTCAGAGTCTGGAGAATCCTGAGCGACATCAGTGGCGTAGAGAGCACTTCCCTTATAACCCTCGTGCAGATGACGTAACAACACCATCACAACAGCTGCCACTGGCAACGCCAGTAGTACTCCAACAAACCCAAACAACTGGCCACCGGCCATAATTGCGAAAATAACAGCGACCGGATGCAAACCAATCCGGTCCCCCACCAGCATCGGCGTAAGCACCATCCCTTCGAGCATCTGCCCGATAGCAAAGACGGCACCCACCCATGCAAGGATAAAAGGATCGTGAAACTGCACGAAAGCAGCCACACTGGCGACACCGATACCAATAATAAAGCCCATATAGGGAACGATACTGGCAAGGCCCGCCAGCATACCAATCAACAGCGCGAGATCAAGCCCTACTATCCACAATCCAAGAGCATAGACAGTGCCAAGCGCCACCATGACCAGCAGCTGGCCTTTGACAAAGGCGCCCAGCACCTCATCACATTCCCGCGCCCAGAGACTGACGCGAGGCTCGACATTAAGCGGCAACAAGCGTTTGATGCGCGCCATCATCAGATCCCAGTCCCGCAACAGGTAAAAAGTCACAACCGGGATTAACACCATATTGGCAACCCAGCCGATCAGCGCCAGACCTGAAGCCGTTATATTCCGAGCAAGCTGCGCCATGATATTGCCGGTCTTTTCCCAGTCCCGCAGCACCAGCTCCTTAAAGTAGGCCAGATCAAAAGCCGCCGGGTCCACTCCGAGATTTACCTGCAACCAGGGCAAAAGTTGATTTTCGATCAACTGCAGCACAACAGGCACCTGTCGCAACATCACCTGTATCTGCTGCCCCAGCTTGGGCAAGAGAAGAAGAATCAGCAACACGACGACAATGGTCATCAGCAGAAATACAACTGAAACGGCCATTGTCCTGCTGCAACGATGCTCTTCAAGCCAGTCCGCCATCGGATCAGCCAGATAAGCAAGCAACGCGCCCGCAAGAAAAGGCGTCAGAATCGGTGCCAGCAGGAACAGCACTCCTGCGGCGATCAGAGCAATAATCAGAAAAAACCAGCGCTGCGATTCGGTAATCATTTAACGGCGCCAGCTATAGGACAAACCCGCGACGGCATCCAGACCAGGCTCCGGCGCAAACCTTGGCTGCAATCCCATAGACTGGGTGAGCTGATCCACCCCCCCATCGATGGACAGACGCAATACCAGTGAGTCCTGCGTAATAGAGGCCGGCACTGCCTGCTCGACAACCGGAATAGCTCTTATATATCCGAGAATCTCGGCATAGTCGGAGAGAGAATCCACGTTAGCAATCTGCAACCGTATCCCTTCATCAGCCTGCGCAGACGGCTCGCCACTCAAGCTGGCAAACAGTGAGTCAGCCGCTGTATCCACGACCTGCGCCAGTAGCTGTTTCAGCTCACCCCCGCTGGAGATACGCTGCTGCTCCTCCCCCCTGACCAAGACCCACTCCGACTGCCAGCGGGTACCGGAACGCACCAGGCGCCCGGCCAACACCGCATCAGTGCGATAGCGACGGGAACCATCCTCCAGAGAATCTGCAAATAGTCCCCATACATCGGCCACTGGCAGAGCCTGCTGATCGGTTAGATCCAACAAGGGAAACTGTAGCGGCAGCCCACGACGCTGCGCCTCACTGCGCAACAAGCGATAAATTTCACTGCCCGGTGCAAGATAGTCTCTCGGCCCCTCATCCTGTACAGCAACCCAGATCATCAGGGTTGGCCGATTGACGCCCAACGGCTTACGATCAGCCGCGGCGAGCAGGCTTCTGACGGCACGGGCATCATATTCCAACAACAGCCTGTATCCCCGGACTGCCTGCCCATTCTCATCCTTGACAACTTGCTGCGTCGGCGTAAAGCCAAACCGCTGCAGATAAACCCGGGAACGCTCGAGCTCCGCTATAACCTCTTCATGCTCCAGCAGCGCTCTGTCGCCCGACACTTTCAACAGCACCTGCGCCAGCCCCTGCTTCACATCCGACTCATCCGGCTGCCCTCCCTGCCCTGCAACCAACATCTCTGCGCTGTACAGTTTACCGACTCCGCCCGCTAACGCCGGGCCTGCAATAAGCACCAGCAATGCGAGCAAAACAATACGAACACTATCCATGAAACGTCCTATGCAATCAGAGTAGCGGGAAATCGGGGTAAACTTTATCACAACATAGCCCGCCTACCATCAAGCTGTTAGAATACGCTCAAAATTTATTTCCTTTCTCAGCATGCAATTAAGGTTTAGTGCTCCATGTCTACTGGTTCCGACAAAACTTCCCTGAGCTACAAAGACGCTGGCGTTGATATTGACGCAGGCAACGCCCTGGTTGAACGTATTAAAGGTGTCGCCAAACGCACAGCCCGCCCTGAAGTCATGGGTGGCCTGGGTGGTTTCGGCGCACTGTGCCGTATCCCTCAGGGTTATAAAAAGCCGATTCTGGTGACTGGCACCGACGGCGTAGGCACCAAGCTGGCGCTGGCGAAAGACCTGAACAAGCACGACACCATCGGTATCGATCTGGTAGCAATGTGCGTGAACGACCTGGTAGTCGCGGGCGCAGAACCTCTGCAGTTCCTCGATTATTACGCCACAGGCAGCCTGAACGTTGATATGGCCGCCGACGTCGTTGCCGGCATCGGTGCGGGCTGCGAACTGGCTGGCGCCGCTCTGGTAGGGGGCGAAACTGCTGAGATGCCGGGCATGTACGACGGCGACGAGTACGATCTGGCCGGCTTCTGTGTCGGCATCGTTGAAGAAGACGAAATTATCGACGGCAGTGCCGTTAAGACCGGTGATACCCTGATCGGCCTGGCCTCTTCCGGCCCTCATTCCAACGGCTACTCACTGATCCGTAAGATCATCGAAGTCAGTGATGCCGACCTGTCCCAGGACCTGGATGGCCGCCCACTGGGCGAAGCCCTGCTGGAGCCGACACGCATCTACGTAAAATCCCTGCTGAAACTGATCAAAGAGAGCCAGGTTAACGCCCTCTCCCACATCACCGGCGGCGGTCTGCTGGAAAACATTCCACGCGTACTGCCAGACAACGCCAAAGCGGTGATTGACATCAACTCCTGGAAGATGCCGGCCGTTTTCGATTGGCTGCAGGCGCAGGGCAATGTTGACGGCCGTGAAATGTACCGCACATTTAACTGCGGCGTAGGCATGATCATCGCAGTTCCGGCCGATAAAGCTGACGAAGCAATGAAGATGCTGTCCGAATCCGGCGAAGATGCCTGGGTAATCGGCCAGATCGAAGCCGCAGCCGAAGGTGAAGAACAGGTAGAACTGCGCGGTCTGGGAGCCTAAGGCGTTGCCAAAAAGCATTGTTGTACTGATCTCCGGCAGCGGCTCAAACCTGCAGGCAATCATGGACAGCATCGATAGCGGCCGCATCAACGGCCGCATCAGTGCAGTTATCAGCAACAAGGATGGCGTTTTCGGATTGGAGCGCGCCCGCAACGCAGGCATCGCGACCGAAGTACTGGATCACAAGCAGTTTGACAGCCGCAAACAGTTCGACGCCGCCATGGCTGAACTGATCGATAGCTATGCAGCAGATCTAGTCGTACTCGCCGGCTTCATGCGCATCCTGACCCCTGAATTTGTACGACACTTTCAGGGCCGCATGCTGAACATCCATCCGTCCCTGCTACCCAAGTATAAAGGCCTGCACACCCATCAGCGCGCGCTGGAAGCGGGCGACAGCCAGCACGGCTGCACGGTACACTTCGTCACAGAAGAGCTCGACGGCGGCCCGCTTCTGGTTCAGGGTGCAGTCAGCATAGACCCGGATGATACAGAGGAAAGCCTGCAGCAGAAGGTTCACAAGGTTGAGCATCAGATCTACCCTCTGGCGGTTGAATGGCTCTGCGCAGATCGCGCAAAGTGGACCAGTGAAGGTGTAATACTCGACGACAGCAACCTCGGCGAGCGAGGCTTTCAGTACCAACAGAATTGAGGTAACCACATGATACGCACGATTAACCGTAAGCCGCCTCGCCATGCAGCCATCGCCCTAATCGTGCTTTCAGGCACCTCCGGGGTGATTGCAGCCGAGTCCGCTGCCAACACCCCACTTATCCCCCCTTACGTCGCCACGTTCAAGGCCGACAGCAAGGGCAGCATCTCAGCCAGCGGCACCACAACCCGCCAACTCAGTCAACTCAACAATCTCAGCTGGAAGCTCAGCTCAGAGTCTTCTGCCCTGTTCGCACGCATTGACGAGAACAGCACATTTACCCATAGCCAAAACCTGATAGCCCCCCATAGCTATTACTACAAACGCAAGGTATTGGGCAAAACCCGTGAGGCAGCCCTCAGCTTCGACTGGCAAAAAAACAGCGTCACCAACAACGTCGCCAACCAACCCTGGCAGATGCCGATCAGTGATGGCGTGCAGGACAAGCTCAGCTACCAGCTCCAGCTGCGACTTGACCTGATCAATGGCAAAGAGCTGCTGGAATATAAGGTTGCGGACGGCGGCCGACTTAAAGAGTATCGATTTGAGATCATAGGCAAGGAGCATATCGAAACTCCGGCCGGCAGCTTCGACAGTATCAAGGTCAGACGCCTGCACGACAGCAACGACAAGAAAACACTGATCTGGTTCGCCCCCTCGCTGAACTACCAGATGATTAAACTTTACCGCCAGACCAAGAAAGACAAGGCCTTTGCCCTGTCCCTGCAGACCCTCAAGACCCGCTGAAGCACAAACAAAAAAAAGGCGATGAGACAGCCGCCTCATCGCTTTTTTTCTTCCTGACTTCCTTATTCAATCAGGGCCCATACAACACCTCAGGCAACCAGAGCGTAATCTCCGGAAATGCAACCAACAATCCAAGACCCAGCATCTGCAGCAGTATAAACGGTATGGCAGCCAGATAAAGGTCATAGATAGTTACCTCAGGCGGCGCTACCGATCGCATGTAAAAGAGGTTGTAGCCAAACGGCGGCGTCAGATAGGCCGACTGCATACTTACGATAAACAGCACCGCAAACCAGATCGTATCAAACCCCAGGGATTCCACGATCGGCACAAACAATGGCACTGTAATAAAGACAATCGCAAAGTCATCCAGAAACATCCCCAGCACGAAATAGCACGCCAGCATAGCCAGAATAACCAGCATCGGCGACAGCTCATTGTCCTCGATAATATCCTGCAGAACAAAGCCCGCATCCAGACCGATATACACCTTACTAAAGAAGATCGCCGCGAGGGTAATCCAGATCAGCATCCCCATTAGCTTGGTAGTATCGAGCAGCACCCGCCGCATAAGATCAAATGTCAGCGTTCGATATATGGCAGCACAGATAATAGCGCCGAAAGCGCCGATAGCCGAGGCCTTAGAAGGCGACGTAATACCCGAGATAATACAGAACAGCACTGTGGTGATCAGCGCTCCGGGCAAAATCAATGCCTTCAGAGAAATCAACTTGCCTTTCCAGTCCACTTGCTCCGAATCAGAAATCGGCGGCGCCAGCGAAGGCTTGATACGACTGAGAATCAGGATATAGACAATATAGATACCCGCCAGCATTAACCCAGGCACTAGCCCAGCCGCAAACAGTTTTCCGACCGACTCCTTAGCCAGAAAAGCATAGAGGATCATCAGCACGCTCGGAGGGATCAGGAAGCCCAGCGCCCCGCCTGCCATGATCGTTCCGGTTGCCAGACGCTTATCATAACCACGCTTCAGCATCGCAGGCAGCGCAATCACACCGAGACTCACGGTTGCCGCACCGGAGACTCCCGCCATCGCTGCGATCAGGGCACAAATAATGATCGTTCCGATTCCCAAACCGCCGGGCACCTGCCCCATCAGCTTGTTAATCATCTCAAACAGGTCATCCGTGATTCCGGATTTCTCCAGCATCAGACCCATAAATATAAACATTGGCAACGCGACAAGAAGGAAGTTATCCATCGCAGCGAACGAACTGATCGTCAGCAGCTCAAGCGCTCCCGGCCCCCACAATGCGTACGCAAAACCAACACCAACCGTCAGGAGAGACCAGGCCAGCGGCGCCCCCATCATCAGCATGGCGAACATCGCCCCGAACATCCCGAGGGTGACAATTAGCGGATCAAGTTCCGACACGTCATATACCTTTCTAATTCTTATCAGGAAACCCCGAAAGCGCCGCTTTCCCCTATCAGCGCATACGGGTTATTACGAGCGGCCCTCTGCAGGCACAAGATTAAAAGCCACCTGGATATCCCTTACCAGATGGACGAGGGTCTGCAACCAGATCAGCCCTACCGCCAGAGGAAGAATCGATTTAAACGGATAGATAGGCGGCGCCCAGGTACTCTTAGAAGACAACTCGCCCCTCTGCCAGGACTCAAGAGCAAACTCCACGGCCGCAAAAAAGAAGACACCGAACATAACCAGTACGATGCAGTTGGTCAGCACATCAAGTACCGCACGCCCCCGCACCGGAAACAGATGATAAACCACTTCGCTGCGCACATGCGCATGATGTTTATGGGTATAGACGCCACCCAGAATGCAGAAAGTACCATAGAGCATCGTGGTACTTTCATGCGCCCAGGAGGTCGGGCTTAAGAACAGATATCGCGCGGCAATTTCAAATAACAAAACGCCAATCATGACAAGGCACATCCAGGAGACGGCCTTGCCAATCATTTCGGATATCCCGTCCTGAATTTCAAGAAGTCGAGATATCCCGGCCATTACGCTCTCCCGGTTGCTTTAGCAGCCGCTTCCAGGATACCGATAGCCTTTTTATTGCGATCAGATTTCGCCGCTTCCTCAGCCCAGATCACTTTAGCCGCATTACGCAGACGCGCAGAGTCCTCAGCACTCAGTGAGTTCAGCTCAAACAGACCGCTGTTACCGGCATCGATAGAACCGCTCACCATCCAGGTGTGCATCTTGCTTGCATGCTTGGCAAAAGAGGTTTCAATAATGGCGCGCTGATCATCAGTCATCGCTTTCCACTTGTCCATATTGATCAGCATCTGATCGGTATAACCCGGGCTCACCATATTCAGAGAAGTATAGTGCTTAGCCGCTTCATACAGCTTCATGGACATATACTCATTGGTACCGGCATAGATAACACCGTCGATCGCACCCGTACTCAGACCGATATACAGCTCGGACCCAGGCAGGAATACAGTCGGGATACCAAACTGGTCGAGGATTTTTGCCACACTCGGTGTCGCACGGATCTTCATCTTTTTCAGATCATCGAGGCTGTTCACCGGCTTCTTGGTCAACAGATCAAATGGGCCACCCATAATCGGGCCCAGGTAGTGCACATTCTGCTCCGCATAACCTTCTCGGATCAGGTCGATCAGGCCCTTGGTTTCCATGATGTACATCGCTTCATCATAGTTAGTCCAGGCACCTGGCAGACCGGCCTCAATAGAAGCAATATCCAGCTGACCAGGCCAGTAACCTGCATAGCCCTGACACATATCGATGGTACCTTTACCAACAGCCTGGAACATCTCAGCATCCGGCACCAGAGAACTACCAGTGTAGCGGCGAATACGCAGAGATTTTTTTGAAGCTGTCTTCACATCATCAGTAAAGGATTTGAATATATCGTTTGCCTCCTTACCCCAGTAAGTCTGCATGCGCAAACTGGTCGCAGCCTGAGCAGAAGTAGATGTCACGGCAAGTGGTGCCGCAGCCAGACCGGCTGCCGCTGCTTTCAGAAGATTACGACGATTCATAATTTAGTACTCTCTTTGTACACGCTTTTATTTTTATCTAAAACAGGCTAGCCAATCAGAAAAGTGATCTGCGTCAGCGCGCAGAACTCTCCCACATGGCAGCCAGTCCTGCTTTAAATCCAATCTGAAACAACGCCTAGTTAAGCGGTTAAAACTCTATCTTATATAACGCAAAGCGACATCCGTATATCAACGTACGACCGGTTTACAAATCATTACATCCGCGTACATTTTTCAGCCAATGCCAGAGAACATGGCAGCTCCTGACATAAAACCATTCAGCGCCCACCAACAACACTGAATCAAAGATAGCTGATAATCCAAACGATGACAGAGCAAACAGGCTATAGACAGAAGCGAAAGCGGGGATTCAAATAATAAAAGCAGAAAGGGAATTGCGATAGCAATAGCAGGATAGAGCAATAGATGAATGGCGTCCCATAGGGGGTTCGAACCCCTGTTACTGCCGTGAAAGGGCAGTGTCCTAGGCCACTAGACGAATGGGACGCACAGGCTTTTCATAGAGAATAATGAAAAGTAAAGATTGGTGGAGCCTAGCGGGATCGAACCGCTGACCTCAACACTGCCAGTGTTGCGCTCTCCCAGCTGAGCTAAGGCCCCACACACAATAAGGATGGCGTCCCATAGGGGGTTCGAACCCCTGTTACCGCCGTGAAAGGGCGGTGTCCTAGGCCACTAGACGAATGGGACACTACATACTCAATGCAATCTTTTGGTGGAGCCTAGCGGGATCGAACCGCTGACCTCAACACTGCCAGTGTTGCGCTCTCCCAGCTGAGCTAAGGCCCCTCAAAAGACGTGCGCTATAATAATCACCGGCCCAGGCACTGTCAAGCAATAAACTCCCAACAAATTCAAAAAAAGTCCTTTTATATTCAACCGGTTATCTATTGCACAAAAAAGCCCGCACAAGCGGGCTTAATACCAGTCAGAAGCAGCCCTTTATCAGGAAACCGCCTCCCGTACCGCACGAAATTCTTTTTCCCAACGCTTGGCTTCTTTCTTCGAAGGTCCACCTAATACGTTAAGGGCATGACGCAGGCGGGCACGGCTCATATCCGGCCCCAGTATCGCCATCGAGTCCATAACGGAGACAGTCTGATTGGTGCCAGCAATAGCAATAAACAGTGGGAACAGCAGGTCACGAATTTTCAGCCCCATGACATCAGCTAATTGCTTCATCACTGCAAACAAACGATCTTTATTCCACTGATTTTCGGTATCCAGTAACCAGACGGCAAACTGCAATACACGGCGCATCTCATCTTTCTCGATCGACTTATGCTCGAAATCCGCCTCAACCAGCTCCAGCATGCCCGACATAAAGAATCCGGCCAGTGGAGCCACATCGGAGAATTTCTCTACGCGCTGCTGAATCAGCGGCACAATCTGCATCAGATATTCCGGATTCAGCGCCCACTGCTGGAACTGTGCGGCAAACTGCTCAGGCGAGAGATCTTCACGAAGCCAGAGACCATTCAGCCAGCTCAGCTTCTCCTGATCGAAAACCGGCCCGCCCAGTGAGACGCGATGAATATCGAATTTCTCGATCATCTGCGCCAGACTGAACTTCTCCGCCTCACCCGGCATCGACCAGCCCATTCGACCGAGGTAGTTCAGCAACGCCTCCGGCAGATAGCCCATACGCTGATAGTAGAGAATACTGGTTGGATTCTTACGCTTGGAAAGCTTGGACTTATCCGGGTTACGCAGCAATGGCATATGACAAAGCTTAGGCATATCCCATCCGAAGTACTCGTACAACAGCTTATGCTTAGGCGCTGACGAGATCCACTCCTCACCACGAATCACGTGAGTAATCCCCATCAGGTGATCATCCACCACATTCGCCAGATGATAGGTAGGCATACCGTCAGACTTCAACAGAATCTGGGCATCGACCATTCCCCAGTCCAGCTCTATCGGGCCACGCAGCATATCATCGACGACGCAGGCGCCCTCCTCCTCCGGAACAGCCATACGCACAACGTATGGAGCCCCGGCAGCCTGGCGACGCTCAACCTCATCTGCCGGTAATGCAAGATCACTCTGCTTCAGCGCTGTGTGCTTACCATCGGCCCGGCGCGCTTCACGCAACTGATCCAGCTCTTCGGTAGTCCGATAGCAAAGAAAGGCTTTACCCTGCTCGACTAACTGCATGGCGAAATCTTTGTAGGAATCCTTGCGCTCACTCTGACGATAAGGCCCGTGAGGCCCACCCACGTCCGGCCCCTCATCCCAGTCGAGACCAAGCCAGCGCAGTGAATCCAGAATCTTTTGTTCCGACTCTGCTGTACTGCGGGTCTGATCAGTATCTTCGATACGCAGAATGAACTGGCCACCATGCATACGGGCAAACGCCAGATTAAACAACGCAATATATGCTGTGCCTACGTGAGGATCACCTGTCGGTGACGGAGCAACTCGGGTACGAACAGTCATCGGATTCCTTAGAGTCTGAGATTACCAAATCAAAGCCGGATTATACCCGCTATCAGCCGCTATAAACTATGCTCTGGCAGGGATAAATAGCAGCCCTATCCGAGATAGTTTTCCACCAGAACCGCCCCCTAGGTCAGAGCGGTAAACAAAAGCATAAAGAAGACGGCTGCAGACCCCACATCCTTGGCAACGCCAGCCAGCTCGTGATATTCAGTACCGGCACGATCCACTACCGCCTCCAAGCCTGTATTCACCAGTTCAAAGGCCAATACCAGCAAGCAGTTTCCCACCAACAGAGACAGCTGCACTGCGGAAACCGCCACAAAGAACGCAGCCGGAATCAGCACCAGCGCCGCATAAGCCTCATAGCGGAATGCAGGTTCATTACGATAGGCTGCCCTTATTCCTTTGAAAGAGTACTGAGTCGCATAATAAAAACGCTTCAGTCCGGTTATCTTTCTTACACCCACATCCATCTCCATACCCTCTGTTACCACCACCCCGATATTTGTCGATATAGCGCTCTCTGTCGCTACCTTCCTCATTTGGATACAATAAGCACTTTCCTACAGACGGGCCAGCGGCCCTCCAATCTCCAGTACCTTTAATGCAAGATTTTACTCAAGAAAGCCGTCCCGATCCTGTGAATCTTAAGCCCGTTTCTGTAAATCGCCGCTTTTGCGTCGCCCCCATGCTGGACTGGACAACCAGTCACTGCCGTGTCTTTCACAGAAGGATCAGCCAGCATGCCGTACTTTATACGGAAATGGTTACAACCGGCGCATTGATCCATGCGGATGAAGCCCGCTTCCTCCGTTACGACCCCAGCGAGCAACCGGTCGCCCTGCAGTTGGGAGGCAGCAATCCCTCAGAGCTGACTAAGTGTAGCCAAATGGCCGAACAATGGGGTTACAACGAGGTTAATCTGAATGTGGGCTGCCCCAGCGACCGGGTTCAGAACAATATGATCGGCGCCTGCCTGATGGCCCACCCGGAACTGGTCGCCGAATGCCTGAGCCAGATGCAGCAGGCTGTCAGCATACCGGTCACGGTTAAGCACCGACTTGGCATAGATGATATGAACAGCTATGAAGAGCTGCATCACTTTGTCGATATAGTGCGCCAGTCGGGATGCAGAACCTTCATTATCCATGCCCGCAAGGCCATCCTGCAGGGACTGAGCCCAAAGGAAAACCGCGATATCCCGCCACTAATATATGACTGGGTCTACCGTATAAAGCAGGCATTTCCGGAACTGGAGATTATCATTAACGGCGGCATTAAAACTCTTGATGAATGCGAACAACATCTGCAACATATCGATGGTGTAATGCTGGGCCGGGAAGCCTACCAAAACCCCTACATGATGGCAGAGGTTGATCAACGCCTTTATGGCACCGAATCGCCCACCCCAGACAGAAAGCAGATCGCTACTGAACTGATCCCTTATATCGAAACCCAGCTGGAGCAGGGCGTGTACCTGAACCATATGCTGCGCCATATACTGGGGCTGTTTCATGCACAAAGAGGCGGCAGACAGTTCCGCCGCTACATCAGCGAGAATGCACACAAGCCAGGCGCTGGCGTGGAAGTACTCAGATCTGCACTTGATCTGATTCCAGACTAATTTTTATGCTAATGGACTAAGACTATGGCCACTCAGCTCGACCAACTTAAAGCAATCACTACCGTTGTCGCCGACACCGGAGACATCGAAGCGATTCGCACCTTTAAACCGGTTGATGCCACGACCAACCCATCACTACTGCTTAAAGCAGCGGGTATCGCCGAATATCAACCACTGCTGACCAGTGCCAAAGAATGGGCACAACGCCAGGGTGGAGATAGCCAGTCGTTGCTGAGCAATATGACCGATCGCTTTGCCGTTGAGATTGGCCGCGAAATTCTCAAAATCATTCCAGGCCGCATCTCCACCGAAGTAGATGCCCGCCTTTCATTTGATACCACGGCAACGATCAACCAGGCCCGCAAGCTTATCGCCATGTATGAAGAGCTGGGCATTGGTCGTGAGCGCATATTAATTAAGATCGCATCCACCTGGGAAGGCATCAGCGCTGCCAAGACACTCGAGCAGGAAGGGGTTAACTGCAACCTCACCCTGCTTTTCAGCTTTACCCAGGCCGTTGCCTGTGCCGATGCTGGCACATACCTGATCTCCCCCTTTGTTGGCCGCATCCTGGACTGGCACAAAAAGAGTACCCCGGATGCAGACCTCTCAGGCCCAGCCGATCCCGGCGTACAATCAGTAAGCAAGATATACAACCACTATAAAGCCAGCGGCTATAACACGATCGTTATGGGTGCCAGCTTCCGCAACATTGAAGAGATTCGTCAGTTAGCAGGCTGCGATCGACTCACGATTGCTCCAGCCCTGATGCAGGAACTGCAACAATGCGAGTTACCACTACAAAGAATGCTAAACCCGGAACAGGGCAGCATTAGCCAGGAGACTCCCCTCAGCGAGGGTCAGTTCCGCTGGGGCATGAATGAAGACCCGATGGCCACAGAGAAGCTGGCTGAAGGGATCAGAAAGTTTGCCGAAGACCAGATCAAGCTGGAACAACTCCTCAGCAAACCGCAATAATCCATATTGCTCTATTTAGTGACACAAGCCCTGCCAGCCAGGGCTTTTTAGCTCTTTATTTTAAGCCCAGAAGCTCAACGCTTCTTTCAGGCATTAAAAAGGCCCGATAACTATCCCGTTATCGAGCCTTATCCCAGCCTCCCTGCCGGACACCACATCATTCCGTGAGCGGTGTAGAGCCTGATCTACTCATCCTGAGTTTATTCGCTCCTGCGCCTCAAGCTCTGGGGAATATTCTACCAATCCGGCTCTGAATTTATATAAGACAAATTCTTAATTTTCAGCGAGCAGCCTCAAGCGTCAGCACCAGATCCTTAAACGCCTCGCGATTCACCTCATTCAGCTCCATCAGTACTCGGTGAGCAGCAATAATTCGTTCTCGCATAAGCTCTTCTGATTCCAGCATCATTGGCAGCTGCTTCAGATCAGAGCAGCTGGTTGGAAGCTCGGTAAGCAAAACAAATATATGATCAAACCCCATACTCATCAGAATATGGGTAATATCGGAGTTCGTTGAAACCACCGCCGGATCTGGCAAGCCTGAGCGCCTGGCCTTGATAGACAACTTTGCAATCAGACCCAGCGAGGTACTATCGATCGCCTCGGTTTCGGTGAGATCAACAAGTATCTCGCCAACCGCATTCCCCTGCAGAGCCTGCTCAATATGACTATCCAGCGTAGCACACAAGGTCAACCGGACATCACCAACAAACTTAAGAACGTAGTGACCATCAAGGCAAGCTGAATAAATAGAGCCTTCTTTCATACTACTATCTGGAAATCGTCATTATCGCTATATCATCCGGCGCCATACTGACACCGCCCGAAATAAGCGCCCGCTGCAAATCATGGGCCGAACCACCTTGCAGACGATGCACCAGAGACATAAGCGAAGCCTCTTTAGCTTCCATGCCATGATCCGGGAGCACCTCAAGGACACCATCTGAGAACAACGTTAACTGAAAAGACTCAGGTAACTCAATGCTTCTTTCATCAAATACCGGCTCTTCAAACAATCCTACCGGCATCCCCCGCCCCTTCAGGAAATCTATCTGCTCCCCACTTTGAAGCAATGGCATCGGATGCTGACCACCAATGGCATAGGTCAGCCGATTCTCATCAAGATCTATTATTCCAGCAAAGATACTCAGGTGCTTACCCAGGGCGGCCTCAAGAAGCTCCTTATTAATACGCTTCAGAAACTGAAGGGGCGACAAAATATCATAGCTGGAACCGCGCCGGAAATTGCGCAACAGCCGCCCGGTCATATTTTTTAGCAGCACCGTCACCAGTGCAGATGAGGCCCCGTGCCCTGAAACATCAGCAAGATAGAAAACCACACGATGCTTATCTAAAGCAATAGCATCCACAAAGTCCCCACTCAGATAAAGCGATGGTAGCAGGGTATAATCCACCGTCATACCAGCCAAGACCTGCTGTTCCGGCGGCAACATATTCTGCTGAACCTTCAGCGCAGCTTGCTGATCGTCCTTCAACTCGGCCAGACGCTGCTCCAACTCTTCACGATAGCGCTGATTGTCTTCCAATAACTGCGCCTGCCTCAATGCGGAGGAGACCAGTTCAACGAATTCTTCAGATTGACTATGCAGCGAAGCCACTGGAAACAGGTCGGACGCCCCCGACCTTAAAGCCCCGAACAACAGGGAGGAGTCATCTTCATCCAGCAGAACCACAAGAGGCTTACAACGATGGCGACAAGCAATATCCTTTACTGCAGCCAACACACCCTCAGCGCCCGGCCTGAAAATCACTACCGAATAAGCCCGCTCCTCAAGTGCAACCAACGCCTCACCGAGTGAAAACCGGGTGACAACCCGAAAGGCAGGCAGCTCAGCCTCATTGAGCATTTCAAATACTGTATCAATCACCTGCGATGGACGATCAATCAATAGTACAGCCTGATCCGCATGCCCCATTTGGGACCTCCCACCTGCCAGAACTTCAGCCCCGCCCAGAATTCATCTTCACCAACGAAAGCTAGAAATCATCGTCATCAAATGACTCTAGCTGCCCGTCGTTCACCTGAAATTCCCGACGCTGCAGATATAGATTTCTGATAAAAAGGTACTTGTCACCGGAAATAAGCCTTTCAGCTTCCAGCAACCCAGCCCGCTGATCGATAGCACGTAATGCCGTCAGGCTATAACGCAATGTATCATCTTCCAGGTTGTTGTATGGAGAGGTGACGCTCTCCGCAACAAAGCCGACACCATCCCGTACCGTTGACGGGCCAAAGAAAGGCAACATCAGGTAGGGGCCACTTTCAAAACCCCAGTAGCCCAAGGTCTGACCAAAATCCTCGTCTGTCTCAGGTAACCCCATCGGGGTTGCCACATCGATAAACCCCGCCAGGCCAATTGTGGTATTGAATGTCAGGCGAGCAAAATCATTCAATGCAGGTTCGAATTTTGCCTGAAGCACATTATTGACGAAGGAACCAATATCACTGATATTGCCAAAGAAGTTGGAGACCCCTGTCTCTACAACATCCGGTGTCACAGCTTTATACCCCAGGGTGGCAGGCTTCAATAAATAGCGGTCAAAGCCTTCATTGAATGCAAAGATACTGCGGTTCATCCCCTCCCAGGGATCTACCTCTGCCTCTTCCGCAAACACGGGCACAGAAACCGCTGAAGCTATCACACCGACAGCAACCAGCTTAAGTAACATCTGCTTCATAACATCCTCATTCAATATCAGGCTCCGTGCAATTTTATACCCCTTACAACTCAACAATAAACACTCGGAGAAAAATAACCGGCAATTCAGCCGCAGAAAACATCGCACGCTAAAAACCGGGCACAAAAAAGGGCCCCCTAAGGAGCCCTTCTCTCAAACCTGACTAGTCAGATCAGAACTTAGAAGTCTACGCGGTAGCCAACTTCCAGAGTATCAGCTTTACCAGCTGTTTCTGCATCGCTGTCAGCCAGAGTGTAAGCCGCGAATACGCGTGCTTTTTTACCCAGTTTCTGCTGAACTTCCAGTGCGGTCAGAGAACCTTCGTTGTCGAAATCCAGGTACTGACCGATCAGCTTGGTGTTACCCATAGCGTAAGAACCAACAACTTCGTAAGTATCAGAGTCAGCAGAGCCGTCTACAGAATCGTTAGTTTCGTAACGAGCAGCAACATACAGAGCGTCAGCGCTGTAAGAAACAGCTACAGCAGAAGTGCTGTCAACTGCAGCGCCAGTAGCTTCTTCCAGCTGAACAGTAGAGAGACCGAAGCCCAGACCGCCCATGCTGTAAGTAGCAGCCACGTTGTAGCCAGCTACGTCTTCCTGAGTTGGATCAGAATCGTCGCCACCATCCAGTACAGCTACAGCTGCAGCCTGGAAGCCGGACATGTTTGGAGTGATGTAAGCAACAGTGTTGCCCAGACGGAAGTACTTCTGAGTACCACCAGTAGCACCGTTATCACCGATATCAGTAGCGCCACCAGTCCAGTTGTAGTGAGGAGTCCACTGCTGACCGATTGTAGCAGTACCGAAATCACCAGTTGCACCTGCGTACCACAGACGACCGTCGCCGAAACCAGCGTCGTCGTTGTTACCTACTTTCCACTCACCCTGGAAAATACCTTTAGCGCCGGAGAACAGCTCAGTAGAACCCTTGATACCAACACGGGAAGAGTTGTCTGCTACATCCAGAGTTTTGTCGTCAGCAGAAACAACTTTCAGACGTACGGAACCGTACAGAGTAGCGTCAGCCTGTGCAACCATTGGAGCAGTCAGAGCACCGGCAACAGCCAGAGCGATCAGTGACTTTTTCATTAACATTTCCCCTTCAATATTCAACGTACTAGTAGTGAATTCTAGTTTTTCGTCGCCCCTGTTATGCAGGGCTTCTAGAAAAATACTATAAAACGAACTTATTTCAAACAGATGAAAGTATTTTTTTCACGCTGCCTGTTTTACCCCGAAACAAAGATTATCGCCCGGAGTATTAACTCAAACTTAATGCCCTTATTTACAGGCTCCCCAGCCATAAATAAGTAGCGTCAAATCTAAAATTGACGGCATTACAGCATACCCCGCTAAGCAGTGCAACCACCTGAGGGGAGATTCACCCTTCACGGTCGCATCAAGGCAACATATGGCTTGACCTGTATCAAGCGGTGGCTTGTAACCATTGCTGTTTCAGGCGTTTCTCCGAAACTGTCATCTCGGTACCCAATTGCTGAGCGAATAACGAGACCCGATATTCCTCCAGCATCCAGCGATAGTTCTCTAGTTCACGACTATACAATCCCTGCTTATCCAGCTGGGCCTTCTTCGCCAGATACTGAGACCAGTTCGCCGAAAGCTGCTCACTTAACATACGCTCATGATTAATTTCGCGACGGAATTTTTCCAATCGTTTATCTATTGCACTCAGATACCGGGGGAAGTGCTGCAATCGGGACCAGGGTGTATTACGCAGATAATCAGGAGAAATCAGATAGGTCAATTGCTGCTTAACATCATTTAACACCGGCACAGCCGCCAGATCCATTTTCCCTTTTAATTGCTTTTGAATTGAGTGATAAGACTGATGGCATTCAAAAACAAAAGCTGATAAAGCTGCAACAGTAGAAACCAACTCAGCCTTTGCTGCGCTGACCCGCAGTTGAAACTCCGCTTCATCTCCCGGCAATGCTTCATCCAGTTTTAAAACCTGTCGAAGCGCCTGGGTAATGCATTGAGATTCAAGCTGCTGCTTGTTCATTACCCGCGGGGCCAGCATGACACTTTTATCCAACTCCGGCATAGCACGCTTTGCCGCCCGAATCTGATCCTTCATCGCCTTCTCTGCCAACCTGCAGATTCCGAACACCGACTGATACTGGGCATCTTCGGCGCTACTCAGCACTTTCAGCACCACCTGATCCCCCTGGTCGATCAATGCTGGATATGCTTCCACCTCGATACCACCAGCCTGGCGCAGCGTAATCACCCCCGGCAGCTGACCGAAGTCCCACCGGGTAATACCGTCCCGGCCCCAGCTTTCTCCAGGACCACGCTGTAGCACAGCCTCTAGCTGATCCGCATACTTTTCGCTTAGTGCAGCCCAATCCCTTGATTGTTCAAGTATTTTTCCATCCTCATCCAGCAGACGGAGATTAAAATAGCTATGCTTTTCCAGCGAGGAGGCTCGCAGCATCTCGACATCGGCCGCCACGCCCGTCATTCTCTTCAGCTGCAGGGCGATCGCTTCGTACAGATCCCCCTCAGCAAAGACCACTTTCTGCAGTATTGCCTCAACATAATCGGGAATTGGTACATAGTTCTTGCGCTGCTGCTTCGGCAGGCCCTTGAGGATCGCGACACACTTCTCTTTCAGCATACCGGGCACCAGCCATTCCAGACGGAGCTGCGGCAGCTGGTTAAGCAAAGCCAGCGGCAGGTGCAGTGTGACACCGTCATCGACTGCACCGGGTTCAAAGTTATAGCTCAACCGCAGCTTAGCTCCGCCTATATCCATCTGATCCGGATACTGGCGGGCATTGACGTGATCGGCCGAGCGCTGAAGGATATCTTCCTCTGTCATAAACAGCGCTTTGGCATCGCCCTGTTCAATATCCTGACGCCACTTCTCGAATCCCGCACCGTTGATCACACCCTCTCCACCATGGGAGTTCAGCTTCAGACGATAAAACTGGTATAGCTGCTCTTCATCGACCAGCAGGTCACGCCGGCGAGACTTCGCCTCAAGCTTTTCAATACCTTTTAACAGCGACCGATTGTGGCGGAAAAACTCACCCCGGGTATGGAACTCCCCCTCTACCAGCGCCTGGCGGATAAAAATGTCGTGACTGGCAACCGGGTCGACCTGCCCGTAATGTACCTTGCGGCGGTTCACGATCACCAGCCCATATAGCGTGACCTGTTCCAGAGCTACCACCTGGGCGCGCTTTTTCTCCCAGTGCGGTTCGAGATAATTGCGTTTAACCAAGTGCCGGGCTAACGACTCTGCCCACTGCGGTTCAATTTTTGCCACCATGCGAGCATAAAGACGCGCCGTCTCCACCAGCTCTGCCGCCATAATCCACTTAGGCGCTTTTTTGAATAACATAGAACCGGGGAAGATAAAGAAGTGCTTATTCCTTGCACCGAGATACTCTTTATTCTCCTGCTTGAAGCCCATCTGACTCAGCAGGCCGGCCAGAAGCGCTTTATGAATCGCTTCGTAACCGGCCTCATCGCCATTTTCCTTTAATCCCAGCTCCTTACACACCAGATGCAACTGGCGATGCACATCACGCCATTCCCGCATACGCATATAAGAGAGGAACTGCTTTTGACAGAACTTGCGCAGCTGACTTTGACTTAGTTCCTGCCGCTGCTCTTCATATAGCTTCCACAAGTTAAGCATCGACATAAAATCAGAGTCTTCATCCGCATATTCCCGGTGCTTCTGGTCGGCGGCCTGTTGCTTATCAGCCGGGCGCTCACGCGGATCCTGCACACTCAGGGCGCTGGCAATCACCAGCACCTCACTCAGACTTCCCTGCCGCGCGGCCTCCAGCACCATCCGACCTATACGCGGATCAACCGGCAGTTTGCTGAGATTACGCCCCAACTGAGTCATCAGGCGCTTGGCATCGACCGCACCCAGCTCCTGCAACAGCTTAAAGCCATCATTAATAAAGCGGCTGTCGGGTGGATCGATAAACGGAAACTCAGATATGTCGCCCAACTTCAGGTTGAGCATCTGCAGGATAACGGAGGCCAGATTTGTGCGACGGATCTCCGCGTCAGTAAACTGCGGCCGGCCAGCAAAATCCTCTTCACTATAAAGACGGATGCAGATCCCCTCGGCGACACGACCACAGCGCCCTTTCCGCTGGTTGGCACTGGCCTGAGAAACCGGCTCGACCGGTAAGCGCTGTACCTTGGAGCGGTAGCTGTAGCGACTGATCCGGGCATAACCAGGGTCAATTACGTAGCGAATGCCCGGTACAGTCAGCGATGTCTCTGCCACATTGGTTGCCAGCACGATACGACGCCCGGCCCTTCCGGAAAGATGGAATATCCGGTTCTGCTCCGCCACGCTGAGGCGCGCATATAGCGGCAGGATTTCGGTATCTCTCAGTTGTGCCTTACGCAGGAAGTCGGCGGTTTCGCGGATCTCCCGCTCACCACTGAGAAATACCAGTATATCTCCCGGCGCACTTCTTTTTTGCTGTCGCTCTAGCTGCCGGAGCTCTTCAACCGCCAGTAAAATACCTTGAGCCTGGCCGATATCCCCCTCATCGTTCTCATTCAGCGGACGATACAGCGTTTCTACCGGATAGGTCCGGCCCGATACTTCGATAATCGGCGCATCATTAAAGTGCTTAGAAAAACGCTCCAGATCGATGGTGGCAGATGTGATAATAATCTTAAGATCGGGGCGCTGTGGCAGAATCCGTTTCAGATAGCCCAGCAGGAAGTCGATATTGAGGCTTCGCTCATGCGCCTCATCAATAATCAACACTTCATATCCACTCAGGAGGCGATCCCGCTGGGTTTCAGCCAGCAGAATTCCGTCGGTCATCAGCTTAACCAGGGTATGATCCGTTACCTGGTCGGTAAACCGCACTTGATAGCCCACCGTGCCACCCAGCTCTGAACCAACCTCTTCGGCAATACGGGCAGCGACGGTTCTGGCAGCCAGCCTTCGGGGCTGGGTATGACCGATCAGCCCCCGCACGCCCAATCCCAGCTCCAGACAGATTTTCGGCAGCTGAGTTGTTTTACCGGACCCGGTTTCACCCGCCACCACAACCACCTGATTTTCGGCAATAGCTTGTTTAATCTCGTCTTTCTTCTGACTGACCGGCAGATCGGGATACTTTATCTCGCCCAGCTGAGCAGCGCGCCGCTCAACGACTTTCAGCGACTCAGCGATCTTACGTTCAACCTCCTCCAGCATGCGACTGGCGGGCTGATTGTTACGCAAACGTTGCTCAGCCTGATTTAATCGGCGCTGTAATGGAAAAACATCCGCAAACAGGCACTGACTGAGGCGGGATTTCAGATTGGCTATTGATGAATTCACGACTAACTGTATATCCGAAAACAGAAGACAAGCCGGCGATTATACGCAGGCTGAAAAAAGATCATAAGTGGCGGCGGGGTTTAAGCTGCTTGCTCAGCTCCTCCTCGCGAAGGACCCGTCGCAACAGTTTACCGATATCATTTTTCGGCAGACTCTGACGAAATTCAAGCTGCTCCGGCACCTTGTAGGAGGTCAGACGTTCACGGGCATAATCGCGCACCTGCTTGAGCCCCAGGCGCGGATTCTCCGTAACAATAAACAACTTTATAAAAGCCCCTTTCTCTTCGCAGGGAACACCGATCACGCAGCACTCCATCACATCGGGATGGCTGCAAATAATATTTTCCACTTCGCTGGGGTAGACCGAAAACCCCTGGGTCTCGATCACATCGACCTTACGATCCAGAATCCGGATTCCGCTCGCAGATAAGCGGGCCATATCGCCGGTGGATAACCAGCCGGTCTCCGGATCTTTTTCCAGCGTGCTTACCTGAGGCCCTTTGACCTGCAACTCCCCGGCCTCACCGTGCGAGAGCAGATTCCCCTCCTCATCCACCACCCGAACCTGGGTCAGAGGTAGGGGAAGGCCAGCCCCGCTGAGCTGCTCTTCGGGTAAGTTTACCGAAACGATGGGGGAAGCCTCTGTCAGCCCATAACCTTCTGTGATACGGCAGCCAGTGACTCGCCACCACTGTTCAGCGGCTGATGCGGTCAGAGAGGTTCCACCGGAGATCGTTAGCCGCAGATGAGAAAAATCCAGCTGCCTGAACTCAGAGGAGCGGCATAGCCCCACAAACATAGTGTTAAGCCCGGCCAGCACAGAAAAATGCCAGCGAGATAGCGTCTTCACGACACCTTTGGTATCTGCCGGATTAGTAATCAGCACAAGATGATGACCTTTACCCAGCATGGCCAGCAGGTTCAGGGTGAAGCTGTAAATATGATAGAGGGGCAACAGGGTCACGACGACCTGGGGCAGATCCCCTAACCGGGCGATGATCAGCTTATCCGTCTGGACAAGATTAGCGATCAGGTTACGGTGACTCAGCGCAACCAAACGGGGCTTGCCTGTGGAGCCACTGGTGAATTGAATAACCGCGTCATCAGCCGGCGATGACTGTACCGGGCTGAGTGTCAGCCGCGCGCCAAGCTGCAGACACTTAGTCAGGCTATACGCTTTCGGGATTGAACTGCGGGGCACTATTTTTCTGATATAGCGCGCCTGAAAGTTGATTGTCTGCCGCTTTGGAAAAGGATGCAGGTCGGCCAGTTCGGTAACAATGACATCAAGCGGCGGCAAAACCGGCAGTACAGCTTCCAGTAGCTTCACCGAGTTCGCCAGTACAATAATGGCTTTGGCGCCGGCCGCTTTCAGCTGGCGGTACAGCTCATCTTCAGACAGCAACGGGTTGATATTTACAACCACAAAACCAGCCCGGAGCAATGCCAGTACAGCCACAGGATACTGCAACAGGTTAGGCATCATCAGGGCAACCCGGTCTCCCGGGCGCAGCTGACTCCGGCTCTGCAACCAGGCGGCAAGGTCCCGACTCAGAGAGAGTAACTGACTATAACTGAGACTGGACCCCATATTGGAAATGGCCGGATTTTCCGGATTACGAAGAAGGCCGCTCTCCAGATAGGAAAACAGATCGACCGTATTATCGATTTCAGCCAATAACTCCCGTTCATTGCAGTCCAATGGTTCCCCCTGCGTTTCAATCGGCAATAGCGGAACGGGACCAGCTGGGATCACCATCAACAAAGACTATCATCTCGCCAGTTTTCAGCGCACTCCAGTCTTCGTTTTCTGTTAGCGGATCGGTTGCAATGACCGTCACAACATCCTTGGGCGTGGTTTCCTTATAAAAATCCACCGCCATCTCATAATCCTTCAGGCTGGCTTCACCAAAGGGTGCGCGCCGGGTCAGCCAGGAGAGTTTGGTCGTGCAGTAGCAGTAAAGATGGGTCGACTCACTTAGCAGCATATTGTAGACCCCCAGAGCCCGCAGCTGCTCGCAACAACTGTGGATAAAGCTATTGAGCTCAGCAAAGTCATCTGGCCGCGTTGGGAAACGTTCACGGATCTGTCCCAGCAGCCAGCAGAAAGCATACTCACTGTCGGTGGTACCAACAGGACGATACTCTCCCAGAGGCATATCAAACAAGGCGGGATCAAGCTGGCCGTTGTGAGCAAAGGTCCAGATATAGCCCCAAAGTTCCCTTGAAAAGGGATGGGTATTTTCCAGATTCACGGCCCCTACATTGGCCTGCCGGATATGGCTGATAACGACATGACTTTTGATCGGGTAGTCTTTAATCAGCCTGGCGATCTCGGAATCAACACTGGGAGCCGGATCATGGAAACTGCGCACGCCTTTTCCCTCATAGAACGCGATACCCCAGCCATCCCGGTGCGGTCCGGTGCCCCCGCCTCTCTGCATCAGGCCACAGAAGCTGAAGCAGATATCGGTTGGCACGTTCGCACTCATTCCCAGCAATTCACACATTTATTTCTCCTGCTCAGTCCAGGGCGCGATCAGTTTTCAATCAGATCAGGTAGCGCCATGACATCTTTAACCCTGCGTTCACCCTCAAAGCAACCTTTCGGGCTGATGGACATCTCTTTGCTGACAACTGTAGCACGGACCCGGCCACCGGCCTCCACATGCAGCTCATCACAGTAAACCTCCCCTTCGAGGATACCACTGACAATAATCTGCCGGGCACGGGTAACACCGCTGATATGGCCGCTCTTACCGATAGAGATATAGTCCATAGAGGATATGGTACCGTCAAAAATCCCGTCGACGTGCATCTTACCGACGATACTCATCTCACCACTGAACTTATTTCCCTCTGCGATAATAGTTATGGCAGAGCGTTCTGATTTAGCGGATACATTTCTTTTAAGGATGCCCATTTCAGATGCTTCACTTCAGTAAACAGAGATTCAAAATTATTCAGTCCCCAGGCGATAAACGGCTCGGGATTAATCGGAGTATGCAGGTGGCGAACCTCATAATGCAGGTGCGGCCCGGTTGAGATACCCGAGTTGCCGCTCAAGCCAATCAACTGACCTTTCTTAATCAGCTGCCGACTGCTTACTTTTACTTTACTCAGGTGAGCAAAATAGGTTTTAAAACCGAGATTGTGCTGAATGATCACCAGATAACCATAGCCGCTCTTCTTATGGTACCCGGCAAACTCAACCACGCCATCAGCCGTTGCATAGACCGGCGTACCTGTTTTGGCCTTAAAGTCGATCCCGGCATGCTTAATCCGTTTCTTTGCTACCGGATGTATACGGTAGCCAAAGCGATCTGTAATTCTGGGCGATGTAATCGGTTTACCATTCGGGATGCTGTGCAGAAAAAACAGCCGTTTCTGGGCGATCACTTCCAGTTCCTGCGCCCTCTCGCGGTCGACCTTATCTGAAGCAGGCAGGCCCAGTAGTGACTCCACAGCAGAAAATGATTTATCCAGCGATTGATTTAACTCACCGATACGGAGATTCTCCTGCTCCAGCAACTGCTTTTCACTGGTTATCTGGCTCAACGACAGGGTCAGGTGCTCCAGCTGTTGCTGGTAGGACTGCTGCGAATCGGCGATCGATGCATAGTCAGCTTCCAAACGCTGATGATTCTGCTCCAGTAACTGATGGTTTTGCTCAAGTACCGCCAGATCGTCTGATGTCTGGAATAATAAAACGTTGGATATGAAAAAGCTGGCTGCAGCCGCCAGTAGAAATGCCAGTAAAACGTATTTGGCAATCTGTCCCAATGAATACTGACGTGAGCCACGTACGGTGGTCAACGTGACAATCAAGCGGCCTTTCAAAATATAACCCTGTACTTCCTGTCTACATGCGGCCGCTAATATACCGCAAATGAAGGTATTGTCATAAACCCCGTGCGCTTGCCAGTCAGTTTCCGGCCAGTTTCAGCTTTCTGATCAGCCAGGGGGTTGTCGGCGCCTGCACAATCAATGTAAATAGCACCACGCCATAGGCTATAGACTGAATAGTAAACCAGGACTCGACTTCCAGCGGCAGTGAAAGCGCCAGCGCGACGGTCACCGCTCCCCGCACGCCTCCCCAGTAGATCACCAGACTGTGGCGCCAGCCCATTTTTTCACCGGGCAGCAGAGCCACCAGCGGCATAAACACCGTCATTGCCGCCGCCCGGGATATAAGAATCGCGCCGATCCCTATCAGCATTGCCAGCCATTGCTGCTCAAACATGGTCCAGGTCACCGTGACTCCCAGCAAAAGGAATATCAAAGCATTGGCCAGTTCACCATTAAAGGCCCATACCGCGCCCAGCTGATCATTATCACGATCAGCAAAACGTCGTTGCAGCTCGCCAAAAATCAATCCACTTACCAGTACCGCCATCACTCCGGAGACATGCAATACGGCTTCAGCCAGCAGATAGCTTCCATAAGCTGCAATCAGCGTAATCAAAATCCGGGTGAAAGGCGTCGAGAATAACCGGTACAGCAGGCCTAAGAGCGCCGATACGCCACAGCCTACCAGCATGCCACCAAAGAAAATCATCAGGAATCGCTGCAATACAACGTCTGCCGTCAGCGTGTCCGTCGCCATTAGCAACAGTCCCGATAGCAGGGTAAATAATACGATCGCAGTGGCATCGTTAAACAGGCTCTCACCATCCACTAACAGAATAAGTCGCTCTGATACCCCTGAGCTACGGAAAAGATCCAGCACGGCAGCAGGGTCTGTTGCCGACAGCAGCGCACCGGTCAGGAAGGCCGCGAGCAGCGGGAAATAGGCCGGATAACCAATCCCGTAGTAGAGCAGGAACGAAGTGATGCTGGCAGCCAGTAACATCATCGGCGTCGACATCAGCAATATGGCCAGCAGGTTACGCCACAGCGAGCGCCCGTCCATATGCAAGGCAGACTCAAAGACCAGCGCCGGCAGAAAAACGTAGAACACCAGCTGGTGAAAGTGCTGCCACCGCAAACCCAGATCAACCCCGGCCATGGTCACCAGTTCTGAACCGACAAATCCCCCCAGCACCAGCACCAGGCTATAGGGCAGATGAAGCTTTTGGGCCAGCGGAGCCAATACCACCGCAAATAACAGCATTCCCATAAACATCAGTACGATACTGGCGATATCCAAAACAGCCCTTCCTTTATATAGAAGCAGTATCATCAAATCGTGGCAGAGACGCCCGAAAGATCAAGCAATTCGCACCCTGTATTGTGATGTGCACGCAAAAGCTGTTGTCAATTCAACCAATAGGCAACCCCGCATACATGTAGACTTCACATTAAACTGCTAGCTTAGGAGATCCGGGCAGTTTTGAAGTCGCCCGCAATTTGAGCGGGGAGTTTAAAAGACGGGTAACAGGTCTGATGCCCGTCACTGCAGTTTTTGAAAGCCTCGGTGTATGGCGATAAAAAGCAAAAAGGAATCAAAATGAGCCAGAGAGATATCGTAGTTGTTAGCGGCGTGCGCACAGCTATAGGTGGTTACAATGGTAGCCTGAAGGACAAATCACCCTGCGAACTGGCAGCCGCCTGTGTCGCTGAAGCGGTCTCCCGCTCCGGCATCAACCCTGAAGATATTGGTCACAGCGTTTTCGGTAACGTTATTCATACGGAACGCCGTGACATGTACCTTTCCCGCGTTGCCGCTATCGAAGGAGGCCTGCCCCAGGAAACACCGGCACTGACTGTAAACCGCCTCTGTGGCAGCGGCCTGCAGGCGATTGTAACTGCAGCCCAGCAACTGGAACTGGGTCATTGCGATGCCGCGGTGGCCGGAGGCGCTGAAGTAATGAGCCGTGCTCAGTACTGGATGCCATCCGCGCGTTTTGGTCAGCGCATGGGTGATACTACCCTGATTGACGCGATGGTGGGGGCACTGACTTGTCCGATCGATAATACCCACATGGGAATCACTGCCGAAAATATCGCCGAGAAATGGGGTATCAGCCGTGAAGAACAGGATCAGCTGGCCGTCCTGAGCCATCAGCGTGCCGAAGCGGCGATCAATGCAGGTCACTTTAAAGACCAGATCATGCCGGTCGAGCTGAAAAGCCGTAAAGGCACTGTGATCTTCGATACAGATGAGCACACCCGTCTGGGCTGCAAGATTGAGGATATGGCGAAACTGCGCCCGGCCTTTAAGAAGGACGGCTCCGTCACGGCGGGGAATGCTTCCGGCGTCAACGACGCAGCAGCCGCCGTGACCCTGGCCACTGCCGACCTGGCTGCCGCTCAGGGCCTGAAGCCAATGGCGCGTCTGGCCGGTTACGCCTTTGCCGGTGTCGAACCTAAATATATGGGGATTGGCCCGGTTCCGGCCGTACGTAAACTGCTGGCGCAGGCAAACCTGGCGATCGGTGATATCGATGTGTGGGAAGTAAATGAGGCATTCGCAGCACAGGCGCTGGCGGTAGCGCGAGATCTGGAGCTGCCGGCAGATAAGGTCAATCCGAACGGTTCAGGTATCTCTCTGGGACATCCTATTGGCGCTACCGGTGCGATTATCACCGTCAAAGCGCTGCATGAGTTACAGCGCACTGGCGGTCGTTACGCGGTGGTCACTATGTGTATCGGAGGCGGCCAGGGCATTGCAGCTCTGTTCGAGCGCGTTTAATTCGACTGAAGTCGTCCTTTGAGACGTCCTGAAAGCTCCTTTTTCGGGGAGAGCTCCGGCTCTCCCCTTTTTTTGAGCAAGCTAATCCAGATCGGAAAAGCTGTAATCAGGATTGATCATCACAGGCAGCGGTTTCCGCCAGTGGCGTTATCCTGTAGCAAGGCTGGTACTCCTGATAGTTAATCTTCATGCGACGCTGGGCAACAAAAGACTCCAGTAACGCATCCAGTGCTTCCATAATGGCCGGCTCGCCCTGCAGCTCAAAGGGCCCATGGGTTTCGATCGCGCGAATACCGGGTTCTTTTACGTTCCCGGCAACAATACCGGACAGACCACAACGCAAGCTTGCGGCCAGCTGACAATCAGACTGGTTACGGGACAGCTTCAGATCCGCCATATTCTCATGGGTCGGCTCAAACGGCTCCTGAAATGCTTCGGGAATATGTAGCTGCCAGTTGAAATGGAACGATTCGCTGGTGGCCTTACGGTAAGTAGTCACCGCCTCCAGCCCCTCTCTCATCTTCAGCGCCACTTCATGCGGGTCTCCGACGATGATCTGATAGCGCTCCGCTGCTTTATCTCCCAGCGTCGAGCGGATAAAGCGGTCAACCGTTTCAAAGTAGGCTTCGCTACCCTCAGGTCCGGTAAATATCAGTGGATAGGGCAGGTCATGGTTCTTCTCATGCAGCAGGATACCCAGCATGTAGAGAATCTCTTCCGTAGTACCCGCCCCTCCGGGGAAGACAATGATGCCATGCCCCAGGCGCACAAACGCTTCCAAGCGTTTCTCGATATCAGGCATGATGATCAGTTCGTTCACAATAGGGTTCGGGCTCTCTGCGGCAATAATACCGGGCTCGGAGATACCAACATAGCGGGCTTCTGAAATCCTCTGCTTGGCATGAGCTATCGTGGCCCCCTTCATCGGCCCTTTCATCGCGCCGGGGCCACAGCCGGTGCAGATATTGAGGCCACGCAGCCCCAACTCATATCCTACCTTTTTGGTGTACTCGTATTCATGGCGGCCGATTGAGTGCCCCCCCCAGCAAACCACCATATTCGGCTTAACATGGGGGCGAATCGCACCGGCATGGCGCAGAATATGAAACACCATGTTGCTCAGGTTCTCGCCCTCCCGGAGCCCTTCACAACGCTTTTCAAGCTCGTCCCCTACATAGAGCAAGTCCCGCACCACTGTAAACAGATGTTCGCGGATACCGGTAATAATCTCACCATCAACAAAGGCCGAAGCTGGTGCATTCACCAGTTCCAGCTGGATTCCCCGGTGTTTGTGACTCACGCGGATATCGAATTTTCGATACTTTTCAAGAACCTGTTTGGTGCTGTCCAGTTCACTGCCGCAATTAAGTACGGCAAGACTGCACTGACGAAAAAGACGATAAAGACCACCCTGGTTAACATCCTGCAGTTTGGCTACTTCATTGGGTGACAAGCTGTCCAGGTGATCCAGCGGCGTAACATTCGCTGTTACAAAATGTTCGGTAATCATGCATTACCACCTCCTGCGGAAGCCGGTACAGGGGTCAGGCGTTATTTTTCTGTTCTAAAGCCCGAACGTATTTCCTGTCCGACCGTTATTGTACAGCCCCTACTGTTGAACAAACCTGTGACGGTTTCGTGAAGCAGCAGGGGGCGGAGTTCACCCCGAAAACCGGTCCGCTTAAGCATCACCGGATACCGGTTCGTCACGCCGGTTCAGCTTTCAAGGCCACTCCCATCCATAGCTTCACTATAGGCTATAGATCTGACTCGCGCACAAACCGTATAAAAATCAAACAGTTCAGCCAACCAACAGCTGCCTGACGAAGGCTGGCACTACCTCGCTCGCCGGGCCATAGCAATGTTCTTCGAAGGCGGAACGCACCTTAGACGGCTCCAGGTTCAACTCGACAGTCCGGGCACCGGCTGCGGCTGCAACCTCGACAAAGCCGGCGGCAGGATAGACGTGCCCGGAGGTACCGATCGACAGGAACAGCCCACAGTTCTCCAGCGCATGGTAGATACGTTCCATCTGCATTGGCATTTCGCCAAACCAGACGATATCCGGCCGCAATGTGCCCGGTCTGCCGCAACAGGGGCAGCGGCTCTCCGTATCGCAATCCTCATGGTGGTTGTGGATTTCACCACTCCGGGTACAGCGCAGATTGAGTAATTCACCATGCATATGGATCAGTTTGTGACTCCCGGCCCGCTCATGCAGATTGTCTATATTCTGCGTTACCAGTAGCACTTCGCCCGGGTACCTCTGCTCCATTTCGGCCAGCGCGCGGTGTCCTGCATTCGGGTTGATCTGCGGAGAAAGAAGGTGCCGGCGGCGCTGATTATAGAAACGGTGAACCAGCGACGGATCACGTTCAAATGCCTCAGGCGTCGCCACATCCTCAATACGGTGATCTTCCCAGAGTCCATCTGCGGCACGGAAAGTACGAATACCCGACTCGGCAGATATTCCGGCGCCGGTAAGAATAACGATCGGCGGTAACGACATAGCGACTCCTTTTTCAATATTCGGATGTCATACAACAGCAACATCCTTTCTGGACTATTCTAGAGTGTATGGGAACCTGAGACCGGATCGTTGTATATCCTGCAATAAATTCATTTGCTGGCAGGCTATAACGATCAGTCAGGGATTCCGGCCAGTATCAGTCAGTCGTAGCGGAAAGAGGATCCCGTTGACAACATGCTTCCGGTATTACAGCCGACCGTTGAAGGATACGACGGTGCCAATGGCCTGCCGCCAAAGGCTTTTCGGGTATTCCCCCGAGCTGTCGTTATGCCACTGGTTACCAGCCTGTTCAGGCCTGGTAACAACACTCCTTCCGGCACGGCTTACGCCTGTTGTCGTCAGCTACCGCCATGCCTGCACCGATATATCCAAAGTTCACGGCGCTGCCGTAACGCCCTTTCTGTCTGCTGCATAGGGAAAACGCTATGACTGCATCCAAACTCTACATACTCGATACCAACGTCCTGCTGCATGACCCAAAGTGTCTTCATGCGTTTAAAGAGCAGGATATCTCTATCCCCATGACCGTGCTGGAAGAGCTGGATGACATAAAAGATCGCAAGAAAAACGTGTCTCAGGAAGCACGCTATGCGATCCGTGCTATCGATAAGATTCTTTCCGAAGCCCAGACGCCTTCCCAGATTACCAAGGGCGTCAGAATCAGAATTCCGGGGACAGACGGCCAGCAGGAGATCAGCCTGGGTAAGCTGAGCATCTTTCCGGACCATGAGCTCACCATGCAGCGGGGCTTTCTGCCAAACCAGCAAAACAAGGACAACCAGATAATTAACTGTGCCCTGCACCTGCAGTCCACCAACCCCCACCGCAAAATCATCCTGGTCACCAAAGATATCAATATGCGCCTCAAGGCCCTCGGCGCGGGCCTGGAGAGGGTCGAGGATTACCGCACCGACCAGCTGGTCTCTGACCTCGACCTGCTGCCCTCTGGCCATGAGTATATTGAAGGCCTGTTCTGGGAACAGGTTGAAGAGGTGAAAAGCTATCAGGTCGGCAGCCATACTTATCACGATGTGGACCGCAGCCTCCTGCCCAAAGCGTTCCCCGGCCAGTATATATTCGATGAAGGCGAGGAGTTCGCCGCCCGCGTCAGCTCAATCAGCGACGATAAAGTCACCCTGCTCGATCTGGGTAACCAGCACCTGATGCAGCAGAACTGCTGGGGCATTGAGCCAATCAATATATTCCAGGCCTTCGCCATGCACTCCGTACTCGATCCATCGGTTGATCTGGCGATTCTGAACGGGGCGGCAGGCTCCGGTAAAACCCTGATTGCACTGGCCTGCGCCCTGGAAATGGTGATCGAAGAACGCCGTTACAACAAGATCATTGTCACCCGTTCAACGCCGCCTGTGGCGGAAGATATCGGCTTCCTGCCGGGAACCGAAGAGGAGAAGATGACACCCTGGCTCAGCTCGATCCACGACAACCTGGAAGCCATGCATGAGCATGATGAGCGTCCGCAGAGCAGCGTGAAATACGCCATCGAAAAAGCCAATATTCAGTTTAAATCGCTGAACTTTATTCGCGGCCGCAGTATTCAGGATGCCGTGCTGCTGATCGATGAGGCTCAGAACCTGACGCCATCCCAGTTGAAAACCATTATTACCCGCTGTGGTAAAGGCACAAAAATGATCTGCCTGGGTAACCTGGCCCAGATCGACTCCAACTACCTGACAGCGCTCACTTCAGGCCTGACCTACGTGGTTGAACGCTTCAAGCCGTTTGAAGGCGCCTGCACCGTGCACCTCGAAGGCATATTCCGCTCCCGACTGGCCGAATACGCTGAAGAACATCTCTGAATGGGATAACAGGATCTCGCGGGGCGGCTCAGGCCGCCCTGTTTGGTATCAGGCTCCAACCGATTTACAATGGGCAAAAACTACAATTCCGTCGCCACCTGCCCGTAACCGAAACCATGCGCCTTGCCAAAAAATGCCTGATCCTGCTGGTCAGATGCTATCAGTTGCTGATCAGCCCGGTACTGGGCAACAACTGCCGCTTTTACCCCAGTTGCTCCCATTACATGATCGAAGCGATCGAGTTACACGGCCCCCTGAAAGGCGTATGGCTGGGCCTGCGCCGGTTGTCACGCTGCCATCCGTACAGTGACGGAGGCTTCGATCCCGTGCCCGGTCATTGCGACTGTGCGTCAGGGCCAAAAGATACAGGCGATCCCCCCGCCTCCCGCGAACAGTCAGACCATCGATAGCTTGGACATCGCCTCAGGGTAGGCCATACTCCATTGATATAAGAACAATTTTCCGGAAGTCGGTAGCGGTCACGGCGATTGCTGGCAGTCGCGCCCTGGCCCGCCAGAACGTCCGTCTATATCAGGAAGATAGAAGCCGCGCCTATGTTCAGTACCTATAGCGTTATTATGCTGGTTATCGGCTATATGGCCGTTCTGTTCGGGATTGCCCAATGGGTGGAAAAACGGCTGGAAGGCTCCGGCAATACCTTTAAGAGCCCCTGGATTTACGCCCTTTCGCTGGCAATCTACCATACGTCTTGGACCTTTTACGGCAGCGTAGGCTTCGCAGCTACCTCCGGCTTGCTGTTTTTCTGCATCTACATAGGCTCACTGATCAGCATCGCATTCTGGTGGAGCACCCAGCGCCGGATGGTACAGGCGAAGGAAACCTTCCATATCACCAGCATCGCCGATTTTATCTCCACCCGCTACAACCGCTCCCAGAAGATTGCTGGTGTCGTTACGCTGATCGCGATCATCGGGGTTATGCCCTATATTGCGCTTCAGCTCACCGCGATTACCAGTAGCTACAACCTGATCACTCATGAAGTCACCGCATCTCAGGATTGGGAGCTCTCCGGTATCCTGACAACCGGCATGATGATCGCCTTTACCATCCTGTTTGGCGCCCGCCGTCTCGACCCCACCGAACGTCATCAGGGGATGGTTATTGCACTGGTGGTGGAATGCCTGGTTAAGTTGGCGGCCTTTCTTGCGATTGGCATCTTCGTCACCTATCACCTCTATGATGGATTTGGCGATATCATTAACCGGCTGCACGAACAGCAGCTCAGTCACGTGATATCGATCAGCGGCGATAACGGATATACCATTGCGGTCACCCTGATCGTGCTGAGTTTTTTTGCTGTGCAGTGCCTGCCCCGCCAGTTCCATATGGGGGTGGTCGAAAATACCGACCAGAACCATATCAAAACGGCTATGTGGGTATTCCCGCTGTATATCATCGCTATCAATATCTTCGTCTTACCGATCGCAGGCGCCGGGCTGTTGAGCGGCTACGATATCGCTCAGGCCGATTACTTCGTGTTGCTGCTGCCTCAGCTGGCGGGTCAGAACGAGCTGACCCTGGTTGCCTTTATCGGTGGTTTTTCCGCCGCAACCGGTATGATTATCGTCACGACGATGACCCTCTCGACCATGGTCTCGAACCACCTGGTACTGCCGCTGATCGAACGAATTAATCTGCTCTCGGCCGGGCGCGCCTATCTGCTGCAGATCCGCTGGGCGGTGATCACACTGATCCTCACCGGTAGCTACTGGTTTGCAAATGAGTTCTCCGAATCCCATATCCTGGTCGCTATTGGCCTGATCTCTTTTGTCGCTGTATTTCAGTTCGCTCCGGCCATGTTTGGCGGTATATTCTGGAACCGGGGTAACAGCGCTGGCGCGCTGATCGGGCTCGCAGGGGGCGCACTGGTATGGTTCTACACCATGGTACTGCCCACCTTTGTCCGACAGGGCTGGTTCGACGCCCAGTTGATGACGGAAGGCCCTCTTGGAATTAGCCTGCTCAGGCCTGAAGCACTGATGGGCGTCGAAGGACTGCCGGCGGTCACTCACAGCCTGCTATGGAGTGGCCTTGCTAATATAAGCCTCTATGTTATCGGCTCACTGATCTACAAACCGCATAAGAACGAGCGCAACCTGACCACCGAATTCATCTATACCATGCAGCCGAAGTCACGCCCGCATCGTGCACGGCCAACCGGGCTGGATGCTTATATCGTACTGGAACACAAACTGGCCGAAGCCCAGTCCCTGCTGTCCAGCTACCTTAGCGACGACAAGGCCAGCAGCGCCATCCATACCATCGCAGAAGACCTTCAGGTACTGAAGAAAGCGCACATCACCATCATCGAACTGGTGGAATTTCACCGTATGGTAGAGCATACCCTGGCAGGTTCAATCGGGGCCGCCAGTGCCCACAGTACGATGGAAAACAGCATTCGTTACACCGAACGCGAAGCTGCAGACTTGCAGGCCCTGTACAGCCATATCGTCACCGAGCTTGGCGGCCAGAATATTGTGGACGCAGAACCCAGCGTGCCAGCTCAGGAGCAGGGCAGCTTCGGCCTGATTGAAGATCTGCAGTCACAGATCGACAAACTCCAGACCCGGGTACAGAAACAGGATCGCATGATCCAGGAGATGGAGGAAAAGCTGGAACATCGCTATGAAGAGATTTTCCGCTATCGGCTGGAAGCCCAGAAGGCCCAGCAGGAGAATAAAAACCTACAGAAAGAGCTGGAAGAGCGAATCCGCCTGAATATGTAGTCCACTCTACAGACATAAAAGAAGGGGCTTACGCCCCTTCCCTGCTTCCAGCTCTATCAGGCCTGTGCGGCCGGTTCTCGCTGCAGATGCACCTCCATCTGCGGGAACGGGATAGTGATACCTTCGGCATCAAAGCGCAGTTTTACCTTTTCAGTGGTATCCCAGAGTACCGGCCAGTAGTCGCTGCTACGGACCCAGGGACGCACCACAAAATTAACGCTGCTATCGGCCAGCGCACCCACGGCTATTGTCAACTCGGGCGACTTCAGTACGCGTTCATCCTCTTCCATAATTTCAGTGAGGATGCGCTTGGCTTTCAGCAGATCATCACCATAGCTAATGCCAAAAACCATATCGACACGACGGGTCGGGCGTTTGGAATAGTTGACGATCACACCATGGTAGATCTCTCCGTTCGGTACAATCAGTTCTTTGTTATCCACTGATCGCAATACTGTTGTGAAGATCGACACCTTCTCAACAATACCTTCAGTACCGGCTATCTTGACGTAGTCTCCATCTTTAAATGGACGGAAAATCACCAGCATCACACCTGCAGCAAAGTTCTGCAGTGAGTCTTTCAGGGCAAGGCCAACCGCCAGACCCGCAGCACCCAGCAAGGCGATCAGGGAGGTTGTGTTAACCCCCAGCTGATCCAGTGATGCCACGACTACCAACAGTAAGAATATCGTACTGATAATTGAGGTAATGAAGTCGATCAGGATCTGATCCATCTTAGATCGGGACAACCCCTTCTCAATCAGTTTCACCAGCTGCCGGGCGACAAAACGGCCTACGATAAATACAGCAAGCGCCATGGCAATGTTAATTGCCCACGGCAGCACGTAGAGATCGAGGTATTCCTGATACTCACTCATTCAATCTTTCTCCATAATGATCTGTCAGCGTGAGGATATTAATAAGCTATAAAACTGTAGCCAACTGGCGACAAAAACCCACTAAAACACATGATTGAGTCAAAAGTTGACTTGTATTCCCACATTTCATGCAAACTTTATCACATTACCCCTTAACACCCATCGAAAAATGATTTACAACCCCCTAGAATAAGTTTCCTCCTGAAGACCAAATGACTGTATCGATGAAAAAACTGCTAATTGCTCTGCTCATCAGCCTGCCCCTGACTGCACAGGCTAAGCCCGGCCACATCGCCGATGATGTCTTCACTTTCTACCATGGAGGTCCGGGCAACCAGTATCGCATCACGGGTCGTATCCGAAGCGGCGACCCGGTGGAGATTCTGAAAGTAGATGAAGCCAGCAAATATACTCAGATCAGAACCTCAAGCGGTCGTACCGGCTGGGTTCCAAACGACAACGTACGACCAGGAGCCAGCCTTGCTGTACGCCTGCCGGAACTGGAGTCCAATCTCGAAAGCAGCCGCAGCTCTGTCGAGACCCAGCGCGAAGAACTCCAGAACCTGCAGCAGGAACTGGCCGCCGTCCGCGATGAGAAGGAACTGCTGGCGGAAGAGACCCGTAAGTTGCAATCAACCATCAAGGATCTGAACTTCCGCATCGACTCGATGGATGAAAGCAATATGATGCGCTGGTTTACCCACGGCGGCCTGGTCGCGCTGGGTGGCGTTATACTGGGACTGGTACTGCCGATGTTCCGCGGACGTCGCAAGACCCGCAGTGAGTGGGTCTGACCCGCTGTCACCACTCACGCCCCCTACTCTCTCACACTACTCAAAGCCTGCAGGGTCTGACCGAATCCTGCAGGCCATTCTCACCAGCAGTTTTAAGTCCCGCCCGACAATTACCCCGCCCGCCTTAGCATGCAGTTCCCGTTAATTTTCTAACCAATATTCACAGTCAATACTTGACTCAGGCTTATCCCGTTTTTTTTACACAAATTTGTCACGACTGACATAAATAGCGGCTTGACTATATTTTTTTACTTAAAAATCAACGACATAAATATATGTGCATTTTTTGACCAATTCGCTGAATCGCTGTATTTATGCGGAACAGAGCATCTTTCCCAAAACTTAATCACAAAGTTATCCACAGGATATGGGGGCACTTGGCTGCAGCCATTGTAAACTCTGGTTTACACTTGTTCCGGGGCCCTATTGAGTCGATTTATCGTTCAGATTTAGAGTTCCAATTGGAAGCATCAACCGTACAACTGGTTAAATAGCGCTATTCAATTCAGGAGTATCCAAGATGCAGCGTGTAACTATTTTTGGCCGGGAAGGTTGTGGCTTTTGTGTTCGGGCAAAGGAACTTTGTGAAAGCAAAGAGTTCAACTATCGGTACATCGATATCCACCGCGAGGGGATCAGTAAGGCTGACCTGGAAAAGACCGTGGGCAAACCGGTAGAAACAGTACCTCAGATCTTTATCGGTCAGACCCATGTCGGTGGCTATACAGAGTTTGCAAAACATGTTGAACAACAGGGTCTATAATCTGTATAGGATCCAATACGCCGATCAGGATTTGCCAAACAGTCGCTGATCGACTTTAATAGCCGTTCGCCGAGCATATTCGGCTAAGGAGTATTGAATGATTATTGAGACATCTTTAGTAGCAATGGCGGCGGTAGCGATCATCTTTATGCTGGCAGGCCGCAATCAGGACTCCCTGAAGCCTATCCGCATTCGCAGCGAAGATCAGCAGCGCCCGCGCCGCAGACGCTGATTCTATTCCTGATGTGTAATGACGGGAGAGATCACCCTCTCTCCCATAGCCTCTCCCGTAATCCCCCTACCCGCTCGGTTCTGCGCTGTACACTCAGGCGCAGGGACGGCAGCGTGGCGTATAGATCAAACTGCTCTTTTGCCCGGGTAATACCGGTATAGAGCAACTCCCGGGTCAGCAGGGGGTTATCTCCCGGTGGCAGCACCAACAAGGTGTGGCGGAACTCCGAGCCCTGGCTCTTATGAACAGTCATGGCAAACACTGTCTCATGATCCGGAAGGCGGCTTGGCAGCACCGGGCGCACCTCCCCAGCCTGCTCAAACCACACTTTCAGCGCCCCCTCGTCATCGGGCAAGGCAATGCCTACATCTCCGTTATACAGCTCCAGTGCAGGCTCGTTGCGGGTCACGATCACCGGGCGGCCGCTGAACCACTGCCCCTCGCTGCTGACCAGTCCACGTCGCGCCAGCCCCTTACGGATCGATTCGTTCAGGCCCGCGACACCGAAAGGGCCTTCCCTGAGGGCGCAGAGCAGCTGGATTTCACTGAACAGCGCCAGCACAACCGCCGGTGAGGATCCCTGCTGCATCGCCTTCAGGTAAGCACTGTAGCCATCGACACAACTCCCGATCAGCTTTTCATAGCTGGCCTTATCCAGCGCATTGAAAGCGATGTCCGACCAGCCCCGGTGCAATACCTGGTTTACCGCAAAGGGTTCGCCGGCATTGACCGCACGGGCCAGATAGCCAATACCGCTGTTTTCGTGGAAACGATAACTCTTGCGTAACTGCGCCACACTGTCGGCAATGGCGGCGGAATAGTCCTGCTGCAACGCTTCAACAGGCAGATCACACAGCGGCGCCAGTCTGGCGGCCTGCGCAGCCGAGTAACCCGGTTCACCCGGCCAGCTGCAGATATCGCCCAGTACGCTACCCGCCTCGACAGAGGCCAGCTGGTCCCGGTCACCAATCAGCACCAGCCGGGCGCTGTGAGGCAGCGCCTCAAGCAAGCGCGCCATCATCGGCAGGTCGACCATCGAAGCCTCATCCACCACCAGCAGGTCCAGGTGCAGCGGATTTTCCCGATTATGGCGAAACCGGTGGCTGTTTGGGATCACTCCCAGCAGTCGATGCAGGGTGGAGGCATCTTCGGGAATCAGCGTATCCACTGCATCCGGCAAGCCCAGCTTCTGACGCGCGCCAGAGATCGATTCGGACAAACGCGCAGCCGCTTTGCCTGTTGGTGCCGCGAGGCGTATCAGGGGGGCCCGCCCCTCCTCCATCATCTGATGGATATAGAGTGCCAGCAACTTGATAACCGTAGTGGTTTTACCGGTACCCGGCCCTCCGCTGATCACCGCGAAGCGTCGCTGTACTGCTACCGCGGCGGCAACCTTCTGCCAGTCTATCTCGCCATCCTGTGGCGGGAACAGCTCGCGGATAGTGGGTTTAAGCGCTAACAGATCCTGCGCCACCGGTCCGGCACGCAGGCACAACTCTTCACTGACATCACGCTCGAAGCGCCAGTAGCGATACAGGTAGTAACGCCCGGCATCCAGCACCAGTGGTGTTACCGCGCCATCGCCATCGGGCCCGCTGCCATCGCCAAGAATATGTCCATCGGGTTGTGGGACAGCTTCCATCCAGCCAGCCAGCAGCGCCTTAATCTCCGGTGCCAGTCCCCCCGATGCCAGCAGCTGCGCGGCGGGCAGGCAGACATTGCCCTGCATCAGCTGGGCGCTGACCAACGCTCCCAGCAGGGCCTGAGACTTGCAGGCCCCCTGAACCGCAAGAAAACGGGCAAACTGATAATCAAGCGCACGGATCAGGCGCTGCTCCTGCAGCTGCTTCAGCTCATCCCAGAACGTATCCACCATTACCCAGCCTCCCTGAACATCTGATCCAACGCTTCGACCAGCGCATGCGGTGGCCGGTTAAAGAAAATCCCGCTGTCACTGCCGGTTTTCATACCCCGCAGGAACAGGTAGTAAACACCGCCAAAATGGCGTTCGTAATCATAATCTGGTAACCGGCTGGCAAGTAAGCGGTGCAGCGCCAGCGCATACAGCTGGTATTGCAGATCATAGCGATGCCCGGTCATGGCGTTGGCCAGCGCATCTGCCTGGTACAGTTCGGGCTGATCGCCCAGATGATTGGATTTGTAATCGAGGATGTAATAGCGCCCCTCATAACGGAACACCAGATCGATAAAGCCCTTCAGCATCCCCTTTACGGCATCGAAGTGGAGGCCCTGAGCCTGGGCTGAGAGTGGATCATAGCGGCTGATCAGTTTGTTCAGCGCGGTCGCATTCAGCCCCTCAACCGGCAGCATAAACTCCATCTCCACCTGCTTATCCTCTGCTGACAGATTGCGCAGTGCCAGCCCCGGTGCCAGTTCGGTATCCAGCACATCCGCCACCAGCTGGTCCAGCACGCCCAGCCAGTGCTCAGGGTATCCCTCGACTTCCAGGCTTTCGGCGATCTGCGCCTGCAGTTCCGCACCACGTGCCTGCGGGAAATCAATCTCCTCAAACAGACTGTGCAGAAAAGTCCCTGCCCGCGCGCCCTTGGGGAAGGTGAAGATGCTGTGCTCTTCGGTTACGTGCTGGTCTCTCTCTTCAATTACTTCAAGATCCAGCCCCGGCAACTCCACCACCGCCTGGCCGCCATGACGGGCCAGTGCCGAGTAGCTGGTGATACGCCAGCCGCGCGGTACCTGCGCCGTAAACTGGCGCGCCTGCAGTGTTTGCTCAGCAGCGTCCTGATGCCCCTGATCGCCAAACATATCGACCTGCGCGACATCCTGCGGCGGCGACATCAGATCGATACCACAGTCACTTTGCTGCAGCAGCGCCAGCTTGTCGTCCAGCTCTGCACCATCGCCCAGCAGCAGATAACCGAGTGCGCCCTGGTCCAGTACACTCTTCTTGCTGTTACCGATTTTCAGGTGGGAAAGTCCCAGGTAGCAGCGATAGACAGAACGGGTCAGGGCTACATAGAGCAGACGAATCTCTTCCGCCAGCCGCTCCCGATCAGCCAGCCCCATCGCTTCGTCCTCTTCATCCAGGTCGAGGATCGCCTGTCCGTCATCATCGTGATAAAAGGCGTTTCTGGCTTGCCGCAGGTCGGCCGCGAAAGGCAGGAATACCACCGGATACTCAAGCCCCTTGGATTTGTGTACGGTGACCATAGTTACCAGATTGCGGTCGCTCTCCAGCCGCAGCAGCTGCTCTTCTGACCCGCCATTCGGCGCCATAATATGATCGGCAAACCAGCGCAACAGACCTGCGTGCCCTTCGACCTCGGTACTGGCCTGCTGCAACAGCTCGGCAATATGTAACAGGTCGGTCAGACGACGCTCACCACCCGGCATGGCCAGCAACTGCTCAGCCAGGTTTCGGCGTTGCAACAGGCGGTGCAGCATCGGCAGTACACCGTGGCGGTGCCAGCTCTGCTGATAGTCGCTGAACTCAGCCACCGTGGCTTCCCAGGTGCGCTCATCATGGTTGAGGCGATCCAGCGCCTCCACATCCAGCTGCAATAGCTCGGTCGCCAGTGCGGCGCGCAGCGCCCGTTCCCGGCCCGGCTCCTGGACGGCCTGCAGAATCAGGTAGAAGTCAGCCGCCTCCTGGCTGGCAAACACGCTTTCGCGGTTACTGAGGTATACACAGGGGCGTTCAAATTGCGCCAGCGCACTGCGCACCGCATCCGCCTCATAACGGTCGCGCACCAGTACCGCGATATCACCCGCCTGCAAGCAGCGCTCGCCGATCCGGCAGTCACTGCTGAGCAGACGGTCGATCTCGACGGCGGTCGCGCGGGCAAAACACCTGCGATAATCCGTGCGCGAGAGCGGCTCTCCCGGTTGATGCCAGAGCGCCATCGCCGAGAGCTTTTTACCTTCCAGTGTCAGCGGCGTCTTGTCGGACTTACCGGCCGCCTTTACCGGCTGAAACAGGATATCCTGATCATAGATAAAGGGGCTTTGCGCCGACTCAAACAGACGGTTTACCGATGCCACCATCTGACCGGTACTGCGCCAGTTGGTATCCAGAGTATAGGGTGTCCCAACCTGACGCCGGGCGGTAATATAGGTAAAGATGTCGGCGCCGCGGAAGGCATAGATCGCCTGCTTCGGATCACCGATCATAATCAGTGCGGCGTCATCCCGATCGCCATAGAGGGTGCTGAAGATACGGTACTGCAGCGGATCGGTGTCCTGAAACTCATCGATCATCGCCACCGGAAACTGCTGGCGTATCGCTTCAGCCAGCCGCTCACCACCTTCACGCTGAATAGCGCTATCCAGTCCGGATAGCAAGTCGTCGAACGTCAGCAGGTTATGCTGCTGTTTATGTTGCTGCAGGCGCAGCTTCACCTCCGCCATTGCCCGGGCCAGCATCGCCTGCCGCAGCGGTACTTCACTGTCGGCTAACCGATCGATCTGACGAAACAGTGCGTGTTCTGGCGGCGCGCCCTTTTTAGTCTTACTGATCAGGGTTTCCTGAGAGAAGCGCTGTAGCTGCTTCGCCACCTCTTTCGAGGGTTCGGCTTGTTCGGAACTGACCCAGGCAGCGATCTGAGCTATCCACTTCGGTACAAAATCCTTGCGGTAACTGCTTTTATTCACACCGGAATCACGAATCAGCGCTTCCAGATCGTCGCTATTCTGCAGCCACGTCTGGCGGAACTGGTCGATCTCCTGCTGGCGCAACTGAAAGCTGTGCTCCAGATCCAGTCCGGACAGGTCGGGCTGCAGCCGGAGTTCGTGGGTACTGAGCCAGGAGCGGATATCGGCCAACAGCGCATCCGGCGTTTTCCACTGGTTTAGCACCGCATCAGCCAGTGCCGGCGACATGGTATAGATCTGGCTGCGCCAGAAATCCAGCACCGCATTGCGCACCAGTGGCTGGTCGTCCTGAGTCAGCTCACTCTCAAACAACGCACCACTTTCAAAGGCATGGCGGCGCAGCATCCGCTGACAGAAGCCGTGAATGGTAAAGATCGCCGCTTCATCCATCTGCTGCGCCGCCTGCTCCAGCAATCGGGCCGCCGCAGGATGATCTTCTGTATCATCCAGAAGACGCTGCAGCAGCGGGTCATTGCTGGCCCCCAGCAGAAATGCCAGGCGCGCTTCACCGATACGGTTGCGGATACGGTCACGCAGCTCTTCGGTTGCCGCCTCGGTAAAGGTCACTACCAGAATCTGGTCTGGCCCGGGCAATGGCCGTCCGGCCTCGGCACCATGCCCCAGCAGCAATCTCAGATAGAGTGCGGTAATGGTGTAGGTCTTGCCCGTGCCGGCACTAGCCTCAATCAGGCGCAGTCCGTGCAGGGGAAAGGTGATCGGATCCAGCGGCAATGGCTTAGTCATCGCGATTCTCCTCCATCCATGGCTGCATTGGCTGGATCAGCTGATCTACCAGGATTTTCAGTTCAGTCTCAAACATATTCAGTTGCGGGTAGATACGGCGGATATAGGGGTCATCCAGTGCACCGAAGTTACGGGGGCCGCCGTTAAAGCGGTTCTCCAGTGCGGTCTGAGCTTTGTCTTCACCTTTTTCCAGCTGCTTGTAGTATTCCCAGGCACACCCCGGATCAAAGGCGATCGGCCGGCACCGGCCCTCTTTATAGAGTTCAACCAGTTGTGTCAGCTGCTCTGCGGCTTTATCCCGTGGTAGCGGCCTGAAGCTGACCAGCCCGGACAGTCCCCGGTAGTAGCTTACTTTCAGATCGGGGAAAGCAAGTGAACAGGCCAGATGTTCGATCCAGCAGTTTATACGATCGTGAGCCTGGACCTGAGAGGGTCGGTATCGCAGCAAGGTATCTTCATAAAAGCCATCGATCCAGGCGGTCAGGCTAAGACCTGCAATATCAAGGCGCAGCTCACGTCGCTGCGGCTCTCCCTCCTTCAGGGCATTCACCTTTTCCGCCAGCTCCTCGCAGTCATGGCGCAGCTTTGCCAGCAGGCGCTGGCCTCCCATCGCCACCGGCAACAAGCCTTCGGCATACACCTGCGCGTCCACCCGGTCCAGCGGCCCCTGCTCTAACGCGACCTTGAGATAGCGATTCTTCAGCAGGTAATCATCCAGACGCTCCAGATCGAAAGGCTCCTCATCCAGGGTCTGACTGTCGCCATCACGGAAATACACTTTCAGGCGCTGATTTAGGAAGTAGCGGCAGGGGTTACGGAAGAACGCCTGCAACTCGCTCAGCTCAAGGGATTCCGGCAGATCCGCCTCAAGCCGCTTGACCAGGAAACCCGCGCTGGCATCGGCCTGAGGGGCCGCGGCACCGAGCCACTCACGGGCATAGCTGAACAATGCACTCCCCTGACGGAAGTAAGCGGCGCTGAAAGGTGCCAGTGGATGCTCGGTGGTCAGGCGACGGCGCAGGGCATCGGTACTATCAAGACCGTTCAGTGTCAGATGTTCCGGCAGCACATATCCCTGGCCACAGTATTCCATCAGCTCACTCACCAGCACCGAGGGGACTTTTTCGCTGTTATCCTGGATCGAGCGCCCGACATAACTGATATAGAGTGTTTCCCGGGCCGACAGCAGCGCCTCCAGAAACAGGTATCGGTCATCGTCGCGCCGGGAGCGATCTCCCCGGCGCGGCTGATCGGACATCAGGTCGAACCCCAACGGCGGCATGCTGCGCGGATAGTCGCCATCATTCATCCCCAGCAGGCACACGACCCGAAACGGGATCGAGCGCATCGGCATCAGCGTACAGAAGTTGATTGCCCCGACCATAAAGCGCTGACTGGAACGCTGCGATGACAGGCCGTTACTGAGATAGTCGTGCAGGATCTCAGCAGAGATCGGCTGATCAAAAGCGGCATCTGCAGTTTGCTCCGCCAGCCGCTTGAGCAACTCTCTCACCCGCTCCATCGCCACTTCATCATCATCGTCGGCCAGGTAGGTGTCCTGCAGCAGCTGGTTAATTTCCAGTATCCACTGGTTCAGCGGCTTATCGCCACTGAAGCTCTGCTGGCAGCGCTCCAGCAGATCGATAAACTCCAGCAACTGTCCCAGCAGGGCCGCCTCCAGTCCCTCTACCTCGCTGTACGGCGCAATGCTATCCCAGAGCTGATCCAGCTCGCCCATGGCATAGCCAGCCAGCATCCGCTTCAGGCCAAAGCGCCAGCTGTTCTGCTCAAACAGCGGCAGGTCCAGCAGGCTGCGATGCTCGCTGTTCAGTCCCCAGCGGATATTCACCGCCGAGATCCAGCGTCGCAGGGTGTGATAGTCCTCTTCATCCAGCTCAAGGCGGCGCAATACGGCCGGCACTTCCAGCAACTCCAGCATCTCCGAGACGGTAAAGCGGCTCTGGCGCAGGGAGGTGAGCTTCAGCAGGCTGAGCAGTAGCGGATTCTCCTGCTGTGCAGAACGGTCGGAGATCGAAAACGGCAGGTAGCGCTCAGCCGGGGCATTGGCAAATACCGCTTCGATATAAGGCGCGTAGGCTGCCACATCCGGCACCATGACGATGATATCCCGTGGTGAAAGGTCCGGCTGGCGCTCAAACATCGCCAGGAGCTGATCATGCAATACCTCAACCTCACGCAGCGGGCTGTGGCAACTGTGCAGGCTGATCGAACGATCATCGGGCTGCAGGGACTGCTTGTAATGGCTGCTCTCTATCACATCCCGCGCAGCGGGAAAGCGGGCGGCATCGTCCAGCTGCAGAATATCCTTCTGCACCCGGGACAACAGGCTGTTCGGTTCAGCCTCCTGAAACAGCTCAATCTCATCGGCCCCCAGATCCTGCAGCAGGTAAAGATAGTCCCGTCCCAGCTTCCCCATGGACGCCAGTATCGGGTTACCGTGGTTAAAATAACTCTCTGCGTCCACACCCGGCTTATCAAACCAGCGACGGCTGATACGGGCGATCTGTGCCCGGTCAACGATATCGCCCCAGTAGTACTGGCAGGGGTTGGTCACCATCAGATGCACATCCACCTTACGTCCCATCGCCTGCAGCGCTTCGACGTAATTCTGTGGCAGAGCCGAAATGCCAAAGACAAACAGGCGTTCGGGCAACCCCGCCCGGGCAGCGTCGGTCCTGGCCAGGGCCGACACAAAGCTGCTGTACATATTGGCCCGGTGCCAGTGCGGCTGGCCCAGCTCAGCACTTCTCTGTACCAGTGCGTGCCAGAGGATCGGTTGCCATAACTGGGTCTCGGCCGCCATCTGCCCGCCCTGCTCCCAGTCGGCGATCCAGTCCGGCCGATAGACCAGATACTGGTCAAACAGGTCGGCAATCTTGCCGCACAGCTGGTAAAGCTTGAAATCAGACTGATCGTCACTCAGATACTGCGCCAGCGCGGTAAATTCTTCGCGCGGCAACAGGTCCGGGAGGAGTTGCATCAGCTTCCAGCTCATCGCCTCCTTTTCAAAGGCAGAGCGGCGCGGCACGCCGTCGAGCACCTGAGAGAAGCTCTCCCAGAGAAAACTGGCTGGCAGCGGGAAATCCACCGACGCCGCGATGCCAAGGCTTTTCGCCAGCTCGAGTTTCAGCCACTGGGCCATACCCGGGCTCTGCACCAGAATGGTCTCGCGGGCAAAGGGGTCCTGGAGCGGCTCACGGCGCACCATTTCAACCAGCAGGTCTTTGAGAAGGTCCAGCTCATTTGAGTGATAGATTCGAAACATCGGGTCCCTGAAGTCGGTGCAAACTATGGAGGCTACAAGCTTAACCGATCAGGTTACGGGCTGAGAACAGAGGATGATGGCGGATTAAGATACGGACGCATCAGGAGAGACCGGCCTGGCCGGACAGCGGCAGCAAGAAATGGGGGTTGCGGGTAAAGCGGAAACGCCGGGCTATCCGGCGGAATCAGGATCGGGGTCAGCCGCAGGCAACGCCGTAAACCCCTCTTCAGGGGTCCAGTAATCACGTCCCTGCTCGACCCTGACAACACCGGCAAAGCGGTTCTGAAGATAGACTACGGCTTCCTCAAGAGTATCCAGGTCACAGAGAATCACGCCACCGCGATCATTATCAGTCGTAAACAGGAAACTCTTCACGCTTTACCTCAACAGGTCTTTTTACTTCAATCGCCAGACAGGCCGGCCAGGGATTACATCAGCATAACGCAGTCAGGATAAACGGGTAAATGCCCGGATACTGTCCTGCAGTTTACGATTGCGGCGCAGCACCAGCCAGGGGCTGATGATCAGCGAGAACCCCCAGCAGACTGCGGGAATCGTCCAGGAATAACCACCGGCCATCGCGATAATCGTCAACAACAACGACGCAGCCCAGGAGCTGTACACCAACCCCAGAGGCCCCAACAATGCCGCCAGCAATAAGCCGGTACGCTGCCGTTTACGATGTCGCTGAGTAAGTTGTTTCACCAGTTTTGACACGGACTGACTCCCTGAACTCTGTTCTGCCCTTCCTGCGGGCAGCACATCATACCGATATCCTGCCAGCTTTCCAGCTCTTCTCTGCGCGCTCCGTCGCGGTCGGTCTATACGTGAAATCGGGCAACCAGTCCGTTCAGCGTTTCACTGCGTCCGTCAAGCGTGGCGATGGCATTCTTATTCTCGGCCACGGCCTGAGACGTTTCTTCTGACAGGGTGAAGATCCGCTGTATATTTGCGCTGATCTCATCGGTAACAGCCGACTGCTCCTCCGATGCACTGGCAATCTGCATGTTCAGGTCTGAGATATGATCCATCTCCTGCGAGATCTCCTTCAGGGCCCGCTCGGCTAGCTGAACCCGCTCTACCGCGTGGCCGCTCTTTTCTTCACTGGAGGCCATAACACGTACAGCATTCTCACTGCCAAGTTGCAGCTCCTCGATCATTTTGCGAATCTCGATAGTGCTCTGCTGGGTCCGTCCCGCCAGGGTACGCACCTCATCGGCAACCACTGCAAAACCGCGTCCCTGATCACCGGCCCTGGCCGCCTCAATCGCCGCATTCAATGCAAGCAGGTTTGTCTGATCCGCGATATCACCAATCACACTGACAATCTCACCGATACGGTCTGACTGGGTCTTGAGTCGGGTAATCACCGCTGCACCCTGGCGGACATCCTCCGCCAGGTGGCGCATACCGTCAGCTGCACTGCCCAGAGAATCAACCCCGGCAGTAAACTCAGTCTGGGCATGATCCACGGCTTTCACGGCATCAGAGGTATTGTTAGCAACACTGTGAGCGGTGTTCGCCATCTCCTCAACCGCTGCGGCCAGCAATTCTGTCTCGTTTTTCTGCTGCTCGGTGCGGGCAGCGTTGCCGCTGGCATTGTTGTTAATCCGGTCGAGTCCGAGTTCCAGGTCCTGCGACAGGCCATGAATATCAGCAATCAGCTTCGCCATATTGGCCATAAAGCTGTTGATCTCCTGGGCCAGGCGCTGAAACTCATCATTGCCTTTTAACTGCAGGCGCTGACTCAGGTCGCCCTGGCCATCGGTAAGGTTTTTCAGGGCCGCAAACAGCGTGTCCAGCCGGCCGGTAAGGTACTGATAGAGCCAGAAAGCCACGCCCATAATCAGGACAAGTGCGATGCCGGTGGCCAGAAGCATATACCGGAAGCCCGCACGACTGATCGCTTCAAACTCCGCAGTCGCATTCTGCACTATCTCCTGATAGTGCTTTTCCAGACGCTGAAAGCCTTCGATAGCCGGGCCATCAGAGATCTTTACGGCTTTATCCAGTTCACGGACAGAGAACCCCTGAGCTATAAGCGCCTGTATCTGATCTGCGGCGTTGCGGTATTTAAGCAATGTATCGGAGATATCCCGCAGCGCCTTTTTCTCCACCGTGGTCAGCTGTGGCAGGTCACGATAGCGATCGATCAGCCCGGAGACCTGCTCAAAGTCAGCGATGACACGCTCATGGTATTTGGGGGTTCCGCGCAGAACATAGTTTTTGAAATTATGAATCAGGGCTCCGTAGCCCGCATATTGCCGGATCTCCAGCAGCAGTTGCTGTCGCGCCTGCGCCTGTTGCTGCAGTTTCTCCCAACTGTCCTGATGTGCGCTGTTCTGCCAGCTCTGGATGGCGAATAATGCCGCGAATGCCACGACAACGCCTGCAAGCAACAGCAAAAAACGATGTTTAAGGGTCATTTGAGAGTTCCTTTCCGGGTATCTGTGAAGAATGAATGTTCATGCAGACAGAGCATAAACTCAGACTTTATTCCTAGTTATGAGATAACTCAAAGATTATATCCATGCCAGCCTCACATAGACTAGTCAATGAATACTCTTTCTGCTCCGCATCTCCGGACTGACCTATTCTGCCTGGCACAGCGGCCTGAACAGCTGCTCCAGCCAGGGAGCAATATCACCTGAAAATGCCAAATCCAGCACAAACTCCTGTCCCCGGGCCGCGGCCTGCAAAACAACCTCTTCATCTGTCTGCTGCCAGCGCCAAGGTTGACGGTGATAGCTCAGCGCCTGTTCAAATTCGTCAGGCCAGAATGCCGGGGGCAGGCGCCAGACAGAACGGGTTGCTCCCTCCCGGGTGAGTTTCAATTCAGGACGATGGTGATTAAAGCAGCCAGAGCCGGGCAAATCCGTCTCACCCCCGGGCAGGGTCAGGCGGGGTGTGGGCAGATAGAGGGTATTGAACGGATAGTCCTTTACCAGATGAGGGTGCTGTTGCAGCTGGGGGAAGCGAGCTGCCAGCTGACTGTCCGGAGTCGCGATTTCACCGACCTGGAGCCAGCCATAGATATGATGCATATCTGCTGCCCCTGGGCGGAACTGCCAGCGCCCGCGCACTTTTTCGACCTCACGAAACCAGCCGAAAAACAGAAACAGATCGCCTACGCCCACGCCCTCCTGCTCCAGATGCCGTTGTGCACTGCCACTTTGCCCGAATGCAGGCAGCCATTGTTCATCGACGGACTTCAGGCGCGGATCTATATCCGGATCAAGGTGACAGGCACTGCGCCACTGCTTACCTCCTAACTGCTTGATCAGGCGGGATAATGGCAGATTATCCTGATGCAACTGACTGTAACGCACAGGCCCGTCAGCCTGCGGGATCGGCAGAGATAACAGGCGACCATCGGGGAATATCGGGCTTGCCAGGCCCCCCGCACTGGAATCAGTGCCTTTTCGGCTTAAGATGATTTTCATAGAGGGGATAGGTTCAATGAGCACCACCAGCCAGATTCAGGCCGACTACACCCAGAATAATCAGAGAAAGGGATATCAGTTTCATCGTGGTCACGGCTTCACTGAAACAGAGCACGCCGATCAGTGCAATCGCCGCCGTTCCCACTCCTGACCAGATCGCATACGCAGTCCCGACTTCGAACACCTTGAGCGCATAGGTCAGGAAGACAAAGGCCAGGCCATAGCAGACAAACATCAACACCGACGGAAGCAGGCGACTGAAGCCTTCCGAGTATTTCATCGCGGTTGTTCCGCCAACCTCCAAAAGGATTGCAGCCAGCAGGTATAGCCAGTGTTGCATCTGTACTCTCCCGAATAGGTGAAGCGCACAGTTTGCACATCCTGCCTGACAGAGGCAACGCATTGAGTGACAACACAGGAGTGACAACACAGAGTTGCGTGGAAACGGGAAACGGCACTATCAAGACAGGGCGGGCCTTGCAGTCACAACGCAGCAAATATCTGATGCACCACCACAGATATCCCCGATTCCTAACCTGCCTTGTCGCAGCCAGCCCTCGGGGAAGACGCCACAAGCGATCAGTTAGTCTTCCATAAACTCCTCTTCAAGAATTTCCAGCGGCTTACAATGATCCACAACCTCGCCCTGGCGAATCATCAGTACTTCGCCATCACTCATCGGTCGCCACTCTCCGTCAGAAAGCGGCCGGTCGCTGATCAGCACTAATGGCGCGGCATCTGAGGACTGGAGCGTGACATCTTTCAATGCGTGCCGGGTATTTGTTTCAAGTACGTAAAATCCGGGCCTGACGGCACCATCAATCAGACGGCGGTCGGAATGCACATACAGATAGTCACCATCGGAATAGATAAACGGCGCGGCCCCCAACGGGGCGATCCGTGATGCGAAGTCCGTTACGATAGAAAGGCGAACAATTCTCTCTGGCCGTCCATCTTTCCAGATAATCTGATTACGCGATAACAGCGCACAGAAAGCTCGCTCACTGTCGCTCTCTCCTAAAGGGCTGAAGCTCCCCAGCGGAAACCGGTATGTTTCCTCAATGCCGGGTAAACGGCCTTCATGGAGAAAAAAATGATGATGCCCGGCCATCTCACGGACATAAGGCCCCTGACGACTCAGATCGCGACGACTGCTGTCGGTGCTGCTGGCGGCAAAGAGAGAGTGATACACGGCACGATCCCACTGGGACAGTGCCCGCTGACCTACTGATCCCGGGCGGGCAGCCGATTCTTTAAGGCAAAGCGCTTCGCTGCCCTCATACTGCACCAGTCCCCAGTCGACGCGTGATCTCTGGTCATCAGTTGCGGGCCAGAGTGATTGCTCACTGCGTATAAGAACGGGCGTAGCTGAAGAGACAACAAGAACTCTATCCATTTTCTGATTCCCGGCAATGATTCCATTCTGTCGCTACCTTTTCGTATCGAGCGCTTTGTCTTCACAATACGTTCTACACGCCGCTCCCATTGGCATCCGGTGCAATAGACCGGGAAAAGGTACCGTGCTTGTCAAACAGTTAAGATCAGGCCTGACTAAACTGACCAGGCTCTACAGGCTCCGACTCCCCGGGGGACTGTAATCTGAAAAGCTTAATCCCCTTCCAGATCAGGCGACTGTCACCGTTCTCAGTCCAGCTAGTCCCTTATTCGGAAGTGGTCTGGTACTTTTCGGCCAGTTCTGCATCGTAGCGTCGTGCAATATAGTCCAATTTGCCTGTTTCAAGCAATTTCAAAAAGACATCGACCAGCCTGGCGTCAAGATGTGTCCCGGAAATTCGCCGTAACTCCGCTGCAGCCTCTTCAGGTGGCCAGGCCTCCTTATAGCTGCGCTTGGAGGTCAGCGCATCATATACATCCGCCACAGCGACCAGGCGCGCCGCCAGCGGTATCAGATCGCCTTTCAGTCCGCGAGGATAACCACTGCCATCGACTTTCTCATGATGCGCCAGGGCGATATCCCTTGCCATGGCGTAGAAGCTGCCGTTTCCCAGCAAGCGCGCTCCGGCTTCGGCATGCTGCTGCATCTGCTGCCACTCGTCACTGTTAAGCCTGCCGGCTTTATTCAGTATCGAGTCGGGCGTTGTGATCTTCCCAACATCATGCATCATGCTTGAGAGTCCAATCTGCTCTACTTGGTCGTCATCCATGCCGATAGCTCTGGCCAGCTCCTCACAATAGAAGCGCACCCGGTTCACATGATTACCGGTTGTCTTATCCTTGTATTCGCACAGCAATGACAGTTTGGCGATGGTATCCATATGAGCGTCATGCAGCTCACGGGTTCTCTCAGCAACCCGCCGTTCCAGATGCGTATTGAAATCCCGCAGCTCGGAATTTGCACATTCCAGCTCCCGGTACAGCTGCCGCGTTCGAAGGTGATTCTGAATCCGGGCCCGGAATGCTTCATGCACAAATGGCTTGGTAATGTAATCATTTGCCCCTTCTGACAGCAGTGAGCAAAGCAGCTCATCCTGATCACGATGGGTTACGACAATAACCGGAATATGATCATAGTCGTTATTCGCACGCACCCTCCGGTTCAGTGCCCGGCCATCCAGTTCCGGCATTTCAATATCGGTAATGATCAGATCAACGTCATCATGCTGGCTGAGGTAATTCCATGCCTCCAGGCCATCACAACAAAGCTCACTGCTGCAGCCCATACTTGAAAGCAGTTCACCATACAGGTTGCGAAGGGACTTGCTGTCCTCAGCCACCAGCACTTTGTGCTGCTTACGCTGGCGGTACTGATCGATCAGAAGCCTGTCCTGCCGTTCGAGCACCGAACGAACCCGCTCGACAAGAAACGCGGGGCCTGAACGCTTATGAATGAAGTCGATGGCGCCGGCCTGAAAGCAGTTCAACCGAAGTTGCGCGGAGCTTTGAGAAGAAACGATGATCACCGGCAGCAGAAGGTTGGCTGGCTCAGACTTGATGGCTTCACACAGACTGATGCAGTCTCCGTCTTCCAGCTGCCCACCAATCAGCATCAGGTCGGGCTTTAACACTTTCAGTCTGGCAAGGCTGGCGGCTGCGGAGTGGAATGTCTCCACACCAATACCACACTCCTCCAGTATCGCTTTGTAGAATGCAGTCAGGGCCGGACTACCGTCGGCGACGAATACTTTTTGCTCCATCTGGGCATCCTTATTTCCGAGTCCCTTTTGGAGACCTCCGGTAACTCAGGCGCACCAGAGGAATCCAGAACAACCCCTGGAGCAGGGCTCCAACTTCCGGATCAGATTCAGTATCCGGCCTTTTCATGGCCAGCACAGTCAGTGTAGATAAGAATGTTAAGAATGGTATCTGCGGAGCCGCATGTCGCGGCCAGTCGAGCGGTACAGCGGGACAGGAGAGCCGGTCCCGCGCCTTTAGCGAGTGATCAGACGGAGAGGATATCGATCATTTCAGGTACCGGAGCAGCGGCCACACCGCGCAGTCCGTTACCTTCGGCGATACCGTGAGCAAAGCCCAGCTGCAGGCCCTTGAAATCAAAGAGTTCCGTATCGGCAAGATGGGAAGGCACAACGTTCTGCAACGAGCGGAACATTGTCTCGATACGGCCCGGGAATCGCTGATCCCAGTCCTGCAACATCTCTTTAATCACCTGGCGTTGCAGGCCATCCTGAGAACCGCAGAGGTTACATGGGATAATCGGGAACTCTTTCAGTTCGGCATAGGCGGCAATATCTTTCTCGCGTGCATACGCCAGCGGACGGATCACCATGTTCTTGCCATCATCGGATACCAGCTTCGGTGGCATCGACTTCATTTTTCCGCCATAGAACATGTTGAGGAAAAAGGTTTCCAGAATATCGTCCCGGTGATGACCCAGGGCAATTTTGTTGGCCCCGATCTCTTCGGCATAGCCATACAGCGTGCCACGACGCAGACGGGAGCAAAGGGCACAAGTGGTCTTCCCTTCCGGTACCACCGACTTCACCACCGAGTAGGTATCCCGTTCCAGCACCTTGAAAGGAATGCCAATGCCTTCCAGATAGGCCGGAAGAATATGCTCCGGGAAGCCCGGCTGTTTCTGATCAAGGTTTACAGCCACCAGCTCAAAGCTGATCGGCGCACTCTTCTGCAGGTTCATCAGGATATCAAGCATGGCATAGGAGTCTTTGCCCCCTGACAGGCACACCATCACCTTGTCGCCATCTTCAATCATGTTGAAGTCTTCGATTGCCCGCCCCATTTCACGACGCAGACGTTTCTGCAGCTTGTTCTGTCGGGTCTTACGCTTTTTCTGCTCGAGTTCCAGGTCTTGCGCTTCGCTCATTTCGCCTGCCGCTGATCGCTGTTGCTAATTAAAAGGCGGCGATTATACCCCGGAACAGCGGACTGCTAAACTGCGAATATTTCAGCACCCGTGCGATCAAGGAGAAGAAAACGGATGTCATTCCTCAAAGCCCCTGCCCGTTTCGTTGCAAAACAGCTACTACTGCCGCTGATCTGGCTGTTCAGCCTGCCACTTCAAGCGGGTCCGGTCATGACGATGGAGATCAAAGGCGAATTTTCCCAGAACTACCTCAAAATTTATGAAGCACTGGAGCAGCACCGTTTCTTTGTGGTGTTCGAGCCTAATATCGGTCAGTCGGTGTCACGCTTTAAGGACCGCTGGAAGGAGGACTACAACCGTAATCAGCTCGAAGAGATCCAGAGCCTGGTGTTCTGTAACCCCTGGTATGTCAATCAGGTCAGCAATAAGGACCCGCAAATGCTGGCGCTGTGCCCGTTGTCCGTTACCCTGACACAGAAATCCGGCATCACTCAGATTTACTTCCTGCGCCCCTCCCAGATCAACCCGCAGAGTCCGGCCCAGCCGATACTGGAAGAGCTGGAAGCGGATATCGTCAAGGCGCTGAAAACCGCTGTCACAACGGATTAAGGCGACAACCACTGAATCTCGCGGGCGGTGCGCTCACCTACCACCGCCTGCTTCAGGCTTTTCGGCATCAGCGCCCAGCCCGCGCTCACCTGTACCCGCCCGCCCATAATCTCGGCACGGGACTGAGGCAATAGCGGTTTCCGGTCCGGGTCGGCATAGCCATCAGGCCAGAGCGGAAAGCTGGTACGCGGATCATATTTATCGGTGGCCCCCAGGGTGTGTAATAGCTCATGGGCGGCGACGAAGTTATTGCGGGCCTGATAATCAATACTGGCGAAGCCGTTCACCACACCGATCATCCCCTTCTGTAATCCCAGGGAATGGGCCAGAACACGGTCGTAATCCGGGGTAAAGAAGCGCATATAGATCTTGATATCCGGCTCAGGCCCCTGCCAGTTATCATTATTCCAGGCCCAGTAGCGCATCTTCAGGCTCCAGATAATACTGCTGAGTACACTCTGGTTCTGCGGCGGTTCCGGCGGCTGTACTTCCAGCGGCGGCGCCAGTTTAACTTCGAGGGGCTTATCCAGAACCACCCCATAGCGCTGCGCCTCGCGTGCCATAAAGCGTTCCATATCCTCGAAGTGATCTTCGCTCAGGGCATTCACATAGAGGCGGGTGATGGGCAGCTGATCGGCAGCGATAGGATAGACAACAGCCCAGAGAGGTTCCTGCCAATCGGTTGTGCGGGTTTGAGACAGCCAGGTATTCACCGACACCAGCAGGAGGATAATCAGTAGTAACAGTATCCGTACAGCACGATATCCCGACATGCACTCCCTGCCCTCAGCTAAGAATTAGGAGCAACCCTGCATAACGGATTGCCTTTCCGAGTGTAATCATCAACAGGCAGAAAATAAAATTCAGGCGCAGCCAGCCGGCAACAAAGCAGAGGGGATCACCCACCAGCGGCAGCCAAGAGAGCAACAGAGCCCAGGGGCCGAAGCGCTGCAGCCAGCCAAACGCTTGCTTTTGCCAGCGCTTGTCCGGTGCCCTGAGGGGGTAGCGAGCTGCCAGCCATAACCCCATCAACAGGGTAACGATCCCCCCCAGGGCATTGCCGGCACTGACAGCGCCCCAAAGCTGCCATCCGGTATAGTCCGGCTGTTGCAGCATCCAGATAAACAGTGCTTCAGAGCCTCCGGGAAACAATGTAGCCGATATAAAACCGCTGACAAAGAGAGCCGCCAGCGATCCGCTCATCCCAGCTCCAGTCCCATCTTAACGCAGCGCAGTATGCCCATTTCATAGACGCCGGCCAGCGCGTCATACACCGGTTTCAGCGACTGACCAGCTTCGCGCTGGCACTCCAGCATCACCTGCTGGATATGACTGAGTTCATTGTCCGGTAATTCGACCACATCCCGCAGCAGCAGCTGACCGGCTCGAATCCCCTGCGCCAGGTGACCGTAGATCACATTCACCGACAGTTTCTGCGTCCGCGCCACCTGCTCAACCGTCATGCCGGTCTGATAGAGGGTTATCGACTCACTCACCTGGGCGGCCCCGCTGTTATCCGGTGCCTTGGCAAATTCCTCCAGCACAGCGAGGAACGGGTCACCATAGAGTTCCAGCTTGCGCTCTCCCACACCGTTAAGCTTGCGCAGTTGCTGGTGATTACCGGGGCGGTACATCACCATCTCCATCAGCGTTGCATCATGGAAGATCACATAAGGCGGAACATCCTGCTCATCCGCCAGCGACTTACGCCGGGCCTTAAGCGCATTCCAGAGCGCAAAGTCCTCCGCCTCCAGCTTGTTCTGTGGAACCTGTTCCTTACGGTAGCGTGACTGCTTACGGCCATCGCGCCTTAATTCCAGCGTTTGCTCTCCACGCAGCAACGGGCGGCATTTATCCGTCAGTTGCAGCACTCCGTGCCCCTGTGCATCTACATTCAGGAATGAACGCGCCACCAGCTGCCGGAATACCGAGCGCCACTGGTTCCGGTCCAGCTCCTTACCGATGCCCCAGGTGCTGAGCTGATGATGCCCCAGAGACTTGAGCTTATCGTTGTTACTTCCCAGCAGAATATCCACTACATGGGTCACGCCATAGCGCTGGCCACTGCGATAGACCGCTGACAAGGCCTTGCGTGCAGCCTCGGTCCCATCCCAGACCGGCACCGGCTCCAGGCAGGTATCACAGTTACCGCAGGCCTGGTGGTCCCGTTCGCCGAAATACGCCAGCAGCGTCTGGCGGCGACAGCTGGTTATCTCGCAGAGTCCGAGCATCGCCTCCAGTTTCTGCCTTTCCACCTGCTTGTGCAGATCATTGCCCTGGGAGGATTCCAGCATCTGGCGCAGGAAGATCACATCCTGTAAGCCATACACCATCCAGGCATCGGCGGGCTGACCATCTCGACCGGCACGTCCGGTCTCCTGATAATAGGCTTCGATGCTCTTAGGTAAATCAAGGTGGGCAACAAAGCGCACATTGGGCTTATCTATGCCCATGCCGAAGGCGATAGTCGCCACCATAATCACCCCCTCCTCACTGAGGAAACGGTGCTGGTTGTGGTGGCGGATGTCGTTGTTCAGTCCGGCATGGTATGGCAGGGCGTTAAAGCCTTTTTCACAGAGGAAAGCGGCGGTCTCTTCCACCCGCTTGCGGGACAGGCAGTAGACCACACCGCAGTCATTAGGGTGTTCGTCACGCAGGAAGTGCAGCAACTGATCCTTGGCCCGGTCTTTCTGACCGATGCGGTAACGGATATTCGGGCGGTCAAAGCCCTGGATAAACTGCACCGCATCCCTGAGTTCAAGCCGGTTGATGATCTCCTGACGGGTGCGTTCATCAGCCGTGGCGGTCAGTGCAATACGGGGCACGCCGGGGAACAGTTCTCCGAGGCGGTACAACTGCAGGTACTCGGGGCGGAAGTCATGCCCCCATTGCGACACGCAGTGGGCTTCATCGATGGCAAACAGTGCCAGCTGACACTGCTGCAGTAATTCGAGGGTACGCGGCTGGAGCAGGCGCTCCGGCGCAACATAGAGCAGGTCGAGCTGACCACAGCGCAGCTGGTGCTCTGTCTCGGAAAGCAGCTGGAAGTCCATACTGGAATTGAGACAGCCGGCTCGGATACCCCATTGGGACAGCGCGCTGACCTGATCCTGCATCAGGGCGATCAGCGGCGAGATAACGATCGCTACACCGGGGCGCAGCAGCGCCGGTATCTGATAGCAGAGTGATTTGCCACCGCCGGTGGGCATAATCACCAAAACATCCCGGCCCGAGGCCAGGTTCTCAATCACCTCATCCTGCGGCGTCCGGAAATCGTCGTAGCCGAACGTATCACGCAGTATCTCTCTCGCCCTGTCAATCATGGGCGGCATTATCCGCAAAGCGTGCAGATATGTCATCCGGCAATGCAATAATTCAGTGTTCCGGCGTCACGGGGCTTTTGTTAGCACCGTTTCCGAGTACAATCTACCCGGCATAATTTATCTGGAAGAAAACACATGACCGCGATGAACAATCAGGCTTTAACCGGCGCTGAAATTGATACTCTGGACGACTTTCTGTACTCCGATGCTGCGCCAGAAGAAGCGCTGGATTTTGTCGGCGTCCACGGCCTGTTTTGTGCCCTGAATATCAGCAGCGCGGAGGTTGATCGCGATAGCCGTCTGGCACTGGTATTTGATGGCGAGCCGGCCTGGGAATCTGATGACCAGAAGACTGAGATCATCTCCCTGCTGGACCGCCTCTATCAGAATATCGGCAGCACGCTGTATAACGACCAGCCGATGGATTTCCCATGCTACCTGACGCTGGAAAAAGATGAAGAAGGCGATGACAGCCAGCTGATCTTCTGGTCACAGGCATTTATGGAAGCCGTATTTGAGCAGGAAGAACACTGGTTTGGCGCCCGCGAAGAGGAAGTGGTCGAAATGCTTCTGCCGGTAATGGTAGCCTCCGACCTGTTCGAGGAGCCTGAGTTTAAAGAGATTCGCAAGAATGCTGCGCTGGCTGAGGAAATGGTCGCCCAGATCCCTGAGCTGCTGGTTGATCTCTACCTGTACTTCCACGCACCTGACAAATAACGTTATCAGGTTGCAGGCCCGGACTAGCGGGCCTGCGCTCGGGATTCAGACAGCGAAGTCGATCTGCTGCACGGTACCCGCTTCACCGTTCTCGGTCAGATAGAAGCCACTCTCACGCACCCGTCCCAGGGTCTGATTGTCCTCACCCTTTATATCGAAAGGCGTCTCAGAAGCGCCGAGGTAGATCGCCCCTATATCGCGTTCTTTCAGCGTTTCCAGCGTATCTTCACCCAGATGCTTGTTCCACAATCTGAGTTCACTGAAGATTGAATCGGCCTCGTCTATATAGCCATTGCCATCCTCATCGTACTGCGCCAGATCAGCAAAGCCATCGCCGCTCAGAGCACCGAACAGTTCGGTACCATCATTGATCTTGCCATCTTTGTTCAGATCCAGTGCCAGCATGGCACTGTTCTGCCCAAGGAAACTGATCAGCTCATTTTCGCCGTCGGCATCCAGATCAAACTCATACTGCTCCGGCGACAGGTCCGCGGCATTACCTTCAAAGTTAATCACCAGCGGATCTTTGAAAACAATGGAGCGGGTCTCAGAATAGGTTACGGTTTCCGAATAGCTGCGCTCCATCTGCAGGTTGAGGTTGAGATCAATACTCTTACCATCGGCGGTCTGTACCTTGCCACAGGCCTGGAAGCTGGTGCATTCATACTCTTCGACATGACGCGACATCTGGACGTTAACCTGCAGCTCCACCGGCTGAAGCTGCAGCTGGCTCTGATAAGCCTGCTGCAATTGGTTATTTGCCTCCTCGGCTTCGCCGGAAGAGAGGTTTTCAGGCAATTCGGTGGTGACCACTTCTTTTCCGGTCAAAGCTTCCAGCAGGCCCTTCCACATCATCGCCTTACTGTTTTCCTGAGCCATATTCCGGGCCTCTTTGGCCTCTTCGGCACGGAACTTCATCCCTTCGTCGGTCATGACCAGTACAGATGGCTGAACGGCGCCCTCCTCATCGGCTCCGCCTCCCTGCATGGAGGCAAAGGATTCGAAGAAGCTGGCGGCGCGGCTCTGGAACATCCCCTGAAACTGACTGAACTGGGCGCCAAAACCACCCTCCTGCTCGATTGAGCCTACCGATTCGGTTAAGGAAACTGAGGATGTTTTCTGGTGTTCGGCACTGAAATGAACACTGCTCTGTTGGATATACATTCTACTCTCCCTGAGTATGGATAGTTTTTCTCAGCACGAACAAACCTGCTGCGGCATTCGATTAAAGCGCCACAGTGCTTATGACAGGCATACAGAACCCCCTACTATTGCCGGCGGGCAATAGCAAAATTCAGGTTTCTACGGCGAAAAACAAACAACACCCCTTCCCCGGCGTAAAACGGCAAAAACCTGCCTGAACCGAAGAAACAAATACGGGCGACTGCGCCGGTCTGGTCTACTGAGATTAAGCGTTATCTAAAAAATCTATCGGTGGGTATCAGCTCTCCTGAAAAATACTCCGCGCTATCAGATTGCCTGAATAGCCCGGGTTCCAAGGCACTCAGGGCACTCGGTCCGTTCAGTTCCTGCAAATCAGCAGCGCCAGCACGTAATTTTCTGTTGTTTAATGAGTCAAGCCAGATGGCTTCGAAGTACCTTTTCCAAAGTCCGATACGAAGAAAGCACCAGCTTTAACTGAAACACAGCAAAATACGGGCCTGTTTTCACAACATTCAAAACGGCAATCAGAGTTCAGGAATAAGGGCGGCGGTGGGCTGCCCCAGGAAACTGAAAAGAAAAAGCCACCGCAGATGCAGTGGCTTTCGATCGGAGTATAGAAATGGCGGCCAGCTAATCCGGCCTGGAGATTAATATCGCATCAAACGACTTAGCAGGATTAGCGCAGCACGACCCGACTCTGTCCTGCACGCTGTAATAACCGGACCCGGTCACCGGCACGCAGAAACTGGCCCTGCTCGACCTCCTGCACAACAGACAGCACCTGGCCATTATCCATCACAACAGTGATTTCCTGGCCCTGGGCACGGGTTGCTGATTCCTCTGCTTTATTACCCAGCGCGCCACCGGCAACGGCGCCCAGCACGGTGGCGATCTGGCTACCACGGCCACCACCGACCGAACTACCGGCAATACCACCAACAATGGCACCGGCGCCGGTACCAACAATACCATCCCGACGCCCTTCAATGACCACAGGAGTCGCAGACTCTACTACGCCGTATCTTACCTGCTGCACTTTGCGGGCATCATTACGGGAATAGGTCTCACCTGTCAGCCCTCCGGCACAACCAGCCAGCAGCGTGGAACCCATAAGGATCGCCGCCAGGGTTACCCTCATCTTGTTCATAATAAGACCTCTTATCGTATCTTCAGTACCAGCTGACTCAGCCAGGACCACAACATCTCTTTTAACTTACGGTGCCAGGGGCGCTTCTGCCACTCATCCCAGGTGACCGCCTCACAGTGCTGAATATCATCCTGTAACACCGCCACCGCCTGAGCAATGAACTCTGCATCTGTGACCTCAATATTGGCTTCCAGGTTCCAACGCAGGTTCCAGTGATCGAGATTGCAGGAGCCAACCGATGACCAGCCATCGACTACCGCCATTTTAGCGTGCAGAAAACGGGGCTGATATTCATAAATTTTCACGCCCGCCCTGAGCAGGCTGCGGTAGTAACGCTTGGATGCATGAAATACCCAGGGCTGGTCGGTATAAGGACCGGCAATCAGTAACCGCACCTCAACCCCCCGACGGGCAGCCTTGCGCAGCGCCGAGCGTACAGAGAGCGAAGGCAGGAAGTAGGCCGTCATCAACCAGATATGATTTTCTGCATGATTTACCCGGTTGAGAAAGCTGGCCTTGATATCCTGCTGGTACATCCCCTGCACCGTCGTTACCCGCACCGAGGCATCTCCTGCCACCGCATGGCCACCACCGGGAGGCAAACGATTGGCGGTACACCGGGCCCAAAGGGCGTTATAAACATCGACCAGATCCGCCACCACCGGTCCCTGAATGCGCACCATCAGTTCATGCCACGGACATCCACGTCCCTCTGATAGCCAGTATACATCGCTGATACCTGTACCACCGATGAACGCGACCTGCTGATCCACCACCAGCAGCTTGCGGTGATCCCGGGCAAAGTTGCGGGTAAACTTTTTAAGATGCAACGGATTGTAGACCACCAGGTCTACCCCGGCCCGTTCAAGCCGGATCCGGTCACTGTCCTTAAACTTCAGCCCCCCGAAGCCATCCAGGATTATCTTGACCATAACTCCGCGCCGGGCAGCGGCGATCAGCTCAGTGATAAACTTGTCAGCAATCTGCCCGGAGGCAAACAGATAGAATTCCAGCAACAGACTGTGCCTCGCCTGAGAGACAGCCTCCAGCATGACGGGAAAAAACGCTTCCCCGTCCACCATCAGTTTGAGATGGTTTCCATCCCGCCAGGGAAATCGTTTACGCATCAGATCCTACTACCGGTTGTTCGGGAGAGACCGTTCCCTCCGCCTGAGAGAGTGCCTGCAGTACGCCGTAGCTTAATGCTGATGCTGGCCATAGAGACGGGCATAAAGCCCCTCCTGCTGCAGCAGCTCTTCATGCTGACCCTGTTCTGCAATAGTCCCGTCTTCAAAGACATAGACATGATCAGCCTGTTTTACGGCACTGAGGCGGTGCGCAACGATGATGGTGGTGCGGCCCCGCAGGAATGTCTGCATAGCACGATGCAGGGCAAATTCAGTCTCGGTATCCAGCGCCGACGTTGCCTCATCCAGAATCACGACCTTTGGATCTGACAATACCATTCTGGCAATCGCCAGACGCTGCCGCTGACCACCGGATAGCCGCACACCCTGGCGCCCAACCCGTGTTTCAAGCCCGGCCTCCAGCCCTGAGACAAACTGATCCAGCTGGGCAATCCGCAGGGCATGCCAGAGCTGCTCTTCACTAAAAGCTCGCCCCATCATCAGATTGCTGCGCACCGTGCCATTAAACAACGCAGGCTGTTGCAAAACCGTTGCAACATGCTCCCTGACAGTCTGCAGGCCAATCCGATCGACAGGCACACCATCAAACAGCACCCTGCCACTGTTGGGGGTATAAAGACCGAGCAATACCTGCACCAGGGTCGATTTACCTCCGCCGCTGGCACCTACCAGCGCAATCTTCTGCCCGGCGGCAATATGCAGGGAGATACCTTTCAGTACTTCATCTTCAGGGTGATAACCGAAACGGATAGCCTCGAGTGTGACCGAAACCGTGCGCGCGCCGGCGAACGGATCAGATAACGTCGGGTATTGGGGCTCCTGTTCAAGCTCCTGCAGCCGGTTGATCCTCAGTAACGCCGCTTTAGCCGCATAGTATGAATACTGAATATGCAGCACTTCCTGAACGGGTCCCATCATAAACCAGAGATAACCGAACACCGCCATCATCTCACCAACACTGAGATCGGAGAACACCACCATCATCATTGAGAGGGCGCGAAAGATATCGAAACCCACCAGGAAGACCATAAAGCTCAGCCGAGATGCCGCGTCACTCTTCCACTCATAGGCTGTAGAGTAATCCCGCACCTGGCGCGCCGAATCAACCAGAGAACTCAGGTAGTGACGCTCGCGATTGGCCGCCCGGATCTGCTGAATCGCATCGAGCGTTTCGGTGAGGGCATTCTGGAATATTTCGAAGGCGCTGTTTTCATTCTTCTTAAGGTGCTTGACCTGCTTACCGATAACCGTCGTCAGGTAGATCACCACCGGGTTGAAAAACAGGATAAACAGCGCCAGCTGCCAGTGCATCCAGAGCAGAATAAAGGCCGTCCCAAGTATGGAGAGCGAGGCGATCAGCAATTTGCTCAGCGAGCTGCCAACAAACTGGTCAACAGTGTTCAGATCGGTAACGAAATGAGATGCCACTGCGCCGCTGCCGAGCGTCTCATATTCTGACATTGAGATTTTTTTCAGCCGCTCCAGCAATCCGGCCCGCATGCGATAGATCACATCCTTGGAGATAATCGAGAACTGACGCGACTGCCAAACCGATAGAGCCAGGCCGATACAGCGCAATACCACGGTGACGGCAAGGACAGCACCGATATAGAGTACCGGACCATGCCAGTCGTCTGGAAATAACGGGTTCAGGGTCTCAACGATCAACCCCGGTTGCTGCAGTAAAACCTCATCTACCAATAGCGGCATCAACAGTGGCAGAGGCACCAGCGCCAGCGTTGCCAACATGGCAATCAGGTTAGCCAGCAGCAGTTCCCGCCTATGCTCCAGGGCGACCTGAAAGACATATCGCCAGTTGTATATCTGTTTATCCATCAAAGCCACGTCATCCTGTTTCGGGGCATGCCTCCTGCAACGGCAGTAAGCGCAAGCGGCAGAAAGCTGTAAATATTCTTTAATATATAGCTTAAGTCTTAAATACGTATCAGGACAGACAATGGATGCGCTCCCGACCGGCACCTCATCTCAGATGACAAGACAGCGAACCCTGTGGAGCTTGATATAGGCCAGAAACGAAAAAGCCGGCAAATGCCGGCTTGTTAGCAATGGGAACAATTGGGGCCGGTAAAATCAGGCCTGCAGCATCTTATAAAGCTGATCTTTCAGATGTAGCCGCTTGAGTTTGAGGTCAGCTTCCGTTTTGGTGCATACCGGCTCCACTTCCGATTCCATCCGCTCAACGTCTTTGGTGACCACGTGATACTCATTAAACAGACGAGAAAAATGGGCGTCATTCATTTTCAGATTATGGATGCGCTCGCGATGTTCTGGAAATTCGTGAAGCAGATCATGATGCTCAATGCTCATTAAGGGATTCCTCTTTCCTTTCCTTTGGTCTGACTTCAGTGTCTCGCTAACCCTCTTCCGGGACATTGATATCTATCAAAACCCGCTACAAATGGATCACAATCGCTCAACGTAACAGCTCCGGCCCGGATAAACACCGACGAAAAAAACCGGTACGCGCAAGCCCGTACCGGCTGAAAGTTCCCTTGAAAACACTGGTTTCCCAGATATTCTCCGTGAGAAAGGAGAGCAGTCAATCTGCCCATGAGGCCAAGAGTAAAGCCGTAGGCTTTTCTCACTTTGATATACAGCATACTGCGTGCCAGTTTTATATTAAGGCCTGAAAATTCCGATTAACTCCGCCAGCGAAGAGACTCTGATATCGGTCAGCTCGGGCCAGTGACGATCCCCGGCATCTACATGTACAGTGGCACTTCCCGCTCCTTTTCCCGCCTCCAGGTCATACTTAAAATCGCCGACCATCACACTCCGCTCTGGCGATATATCCCATTGATTTAGAAGGACTTCTATACCATGCGCATCAGGCTTTGGCCTGGCTTCATCACGCCCCAGAATAGCCTCCTCTTCAAAGTAACCGGCAATGCCGATCGCCGTCAGAGAACGGATAGCCACTTCCCGCGTGTTACGGGTCAGAATACCTAAAGCAACACCCTGTTCCGCCAACAAGGCAGTCAACTCCCGGGCCCCCTCTGCAGCCTGCGCCTGTGAAGCATAAAAGTGCTCCCACTCGTCCAGCTGCGTTCTCATGGTGCACTGCACACCAGCGGGCTGAGCCTCTATATAGCCCAGAATATCTTCAGCGGCGGGGATCCCCAGCGCCTGCCTGATACGATCAAAATCGTGAACGGGCCGGGTCAGGGTGCCATCCAGGTCGAATATCCAACCGCTACATTGTGCCAGTCGTTGCATAGGCCACTCCCCTGCGACATCGTCCGGACAGTTTTGACCGGGCTAAAACGAAAACAGGCCGGTAACGCACTGCGCTACCGGCCTGTCCACAGATACCAGCTTCAGTGGTTACTGGAAGCAAGTGTCGTCAAACGGATCCAGCGGGTTTTCCAGCAGAGCGTCCGTTGTACGATAGATAATACGGCCTTCAAACTTTAGACCTTTGGTTGCAAACCAGCGATCCAGTGTCTCCAGCTCTTCTTCGGTATCATTGGATTTCGTCCAGCTGGAGATAACGTTGTAGAAGTAAACGCCAAACAGACCAGCAGCGGCACCCAGGAAGAAATCGGAGCCCATTGCAAATACAAGTGTAACGATACCTGCAATCCAAACCTTACTGGCACGTGCGTGCTTATGGCTTTCCTGGATTGCATCATGACGCTCTTTCAGGCGCATGTAACGACGAAAATTCTGTTGGATATCAAATTTATCGCCCGCAGCGAGATGTTGTTCCATATCTGATCCTTGCGGTAGTTCAGTTTGTTTTTTACCGAGTATAACCAAAGCGGGGGAAAGCTTCTCCCCCAACTTTTTATCTAGAGAATTCAACAGGCTCTATAAAACGCTGGCGTTCAGCAAAAGCTGGATGCGCCGTTGAAGCCTGGCCATTACTCTACCGCAGCCAGGCTCTTGCTGACTACCTCATAGACATCTTTCGACAGCTCACCACTGTCCATAATCCGCCCCAGCTCTGCCTTCATCAGCGCCTGGCGATCAGCATCATACTTCTTCCAGCGTGTCAGCGGTGTCAGCAGCCTTGATGCTATCTGAGGATTGATGCGGTTAAATTCAATCACCTGGTCAGCGAGGAAGCGATAGCCGGAGCCGTCCGGGCGGTGGAAATTCAACAGGTTCTGATTACAGAACACGCTGATAACCGAGCGCACCTTATTCGGGTTCTTCATATCGAAGGCTTCATGCTGCATCAAGGCGACCACCCGTTCCAGCGCTCCCTCTTTCACATCTGAAGCCTGTACTGCCAGCCACTGGTTGACCACCAGCGATTCATGCTGCCACTGGTCATAGAACTTCGCCAGTACCTGCTGACCTGCTTCGACAAAGTCGGAGTGAACCACCTGCCCAAGCGCCGCCTGCTGGTCGGTCATGTTATCCGCATCGGCAAACTGGGACTGAGCGAGGCTAAGGTAAGCTTCATTGTCCAGCGCGACCAGATAGGACAGAGCCAGGTTTTTCAGGCTGCGACGGGCCACTTCCGAGGCGTCAGGACGGTAAGCTTCAAGCGTCTGGTGACTGTTATAGGTCGCGAGGAATTCTGATTCAAGGGCTTTAGCCAGCTGACGGCGGATAAACTGACGCACCTCATGAATCGCTTCAACATCAACCACATCTGCAAGTTCTGCCAGATAGGCCTCGGATGGCAAGGTCAGGATCTGGGCAACCATTGCCGGATCCAGAGACTCATCGGTTAATACCCGACGATAGGCGTCCACCAATCGCTGATCGAGTTGCATCTGCGATGGATAGGCTGCCACCAGCTCCTGCATGATACCGACAGCCAGCTTCTGGGATGCATCCCAGCGGTTAAAGCCATCACTATCATGTGCCATCAGGAACAATAACTCGTCACGGCTATAGTCGTAACTCAGCTTCACAGGCGCAGAAAAGCCTCGCAGCAGTGAAGGAACCGGCTTAGCGCTGAGGCCTTCGAAGCTAAAGGTCTGCTCGGATTCCGTCAGATCCAGTACCTGAGTTGTCTGCCCTCCGTCCAGAGGCAGGTCACTGCCCTGCTGATCCAGCAGTCCCAACGCCAGAGGAATGTGGAAAGGCTGTTTGTGCTTCATATCCGGTGTTCCCGGGCAGCTCTGACGCACAGTGAGCTGATAAACCCCGGTACTTTCATCAAAGCGATCCTCCACCTGCAACTCCGGCGTACCTGCCTGACTGTACCAGCGACGGAATTGGCTCAGGTCACGACCCGAAGCGTCTTCCATCGCATCGACAAAGTCATCCGTTGTCACTGCTTTGCCGTCATGACGATCAAAGTAGAGGTCAGATCCCTTTCTGAATAGCTCAGGCCCCAACAGGGTATGAATCATACGCACCACTTCGGCACCCTTTTCGTAGACGGTCAGGGTGTAGAAGTTAGATATCTCTATAAAGGAGGCGGGTCGTACCGGATGTGCCATGGGACCGGCATCTTCCGCAAACTGGGCGGTACGCAACAGGGTGACATCCTCGATACGTTTAACGGTACGCGAGTTCATATCGGCGGAGAACTCAGCATCACGGAAGACGGTAAAGCCCTCCTTCAGGCTAAGCTGGAACCAGTCACGGCAGGTAACCCGGTTACCCGACCAGTTGTGGAAGTACTCGTGCGCCACCACGCCTTCAACACGCTGAAAAGCCGCATCTGTGGTGGTCTTAGGGTTAGCCAGCACACAAGAGGTATTAAAGATATTGAGTCCTTTATTTTCCATGGCCCCCATGTTGAAGAAGTCCACGGCAACGATCATAAAGATATCCAGATCGTACTCGCGGCCATATACCTCCTCATCCCACGTCATCGAGCGCTTCAGCGATTGCATGGCATAGTCGAGCTTATCCAGATCCTTCTTTTCGGCAAAGATCTTCAGCTCTACCGGTCGACCTGACGCGGTCGTAAACTGGTCTTCGATATGCTCCAGATCCCCGGCAACCAGCGCGAACAGATAAGCTGGTTTAGGAAACGGGTCCTCCCAGGTTACCCAGTGACGCCCGTCCTCTTCCTGGCCCCGGGCGATCGGGTTTCCGTTCGACAACAGTACCGGGTAGCGCGATTGCTCGGCCTCGACCGTGGTGGTGAATACGGACAACACATCCGGACGATCCGGGTAGAAGGTGATACGGCGGAAGCCTTCAGCTTCACACTGGGTACAGAACATGCCATCGGACTTATACAACCCTTCAAGGGAGGTATTATTCTGCGGTTCGATACGGGTTACGATCTCCAGCGTGAGCTGATCCGGCGTGTCCAATAGGGTCAGCAGCTCGCCCTCACGCGAATACTCGGCCTGCTGCAGCACACCACCGTTAACCGCCAGGCGCAGCAATTCCATCGATTCGTGCCCGAACAGCTGCAGCGGCAGCGGCTCGGCATGCTGGGTATTGCGCTGCATCTGCAGCTCTGCCCGTACAATGGTCTCTTCCTCGTACAGCTCAAATCGAAGCGTGGTTTTATCTACCGAATATGCCGGTGCCTGATAATCCTTGAGGTAAATAACCTGTGGTTCCTGTGACATAACTTCACCCTCGCGTTCAGGCACTGAATGCAACCTGATAGGCGGTAAACTTCCGAATGTTGATGACGCCAGTATCCAGTATCAGATACTGCCCCTTGATACCCTGCAGCACACCGCTGACTTCTGCCGTTTTATCAAAATTAAAGCTGGTAACCTTCTGAGGATAGTTGAGAACCGGATAGCTGATCTCAAGCTGTTCTGCATCCGGCAGGCGCTGGATCGCCTGCAGGCCAAACTGCTGCTCGAGCCCGGCCAGCCCCTCAGCACAGAGTTCAAATAACTCATCCCGCTTCAGCGACAGGTCCATCGGATCAACCTGCCCTTTCAGCATGGCCCGCCAGTTGGTTTTATCAGCAACATGCTCTCCAAGCAAACGCTCAACCAATCCCGACTGCAGGCGGGTCGAGACCCTCAGTATCGGCAATGCCTGAATCGCGCCCTGATCCATCCAGCGCACCGGCACCTGAGTGCCCCGGGTAATCCCGACTTTCACGCCCGAAGAGTTGGCCAGATAGACGATATGATCCTGAAAACAGTTACGCTCGCCCCAGTCAGGGTCGCGACAGGTGCCTTCCGCAAAGTGACACTTCTCCGGGCTCACGATACAGCTGTCACATTGAGGAAGTTTTTTGAAGCAGGGAAAGCAGTAGCCCTGGCTAAAGCTCTTTTTGGTTTTTCGGCCGCAGCCAATACAGTTAATTTCCCCCTTGTATTGCAACAACACCGGTTGCCCGATCAGCTCATTAAGGGGGATTTCGGAATCGCCGACCGGCAGCCGGTACTCAACCGTATCTGCCAGCCGGGTGCGCATTTTCTGTAAAGCACCGGATGCCAACTCTTGCATGGATGTAATCGTCTTGTCAGAGAATAGCGAACAGGCTGATATTCTGGCCGGCTCTCAGCCGAAGAGAAACAGCCTCTGCGAAAGCCAGTGCCGGATATCAGTCAAGGAGCTGGACTGCTCTGTTCGCTGTATTTTAGTTATCAGTCAGTATTTTCAGCGGCTGCGGTGCCAGAGGGTCTTCACCGTGCTGGGAGCCATCCGACTTGGTACGGTCGATAAAGCCGACACGCTCATGCTCAGGCTTTTTCTGATCATAGTGAATGACCGCTCGCAGACAGATAGCGCGCTGTTCTTCACTCAGGCGCCGCCCATCAGGCCACTTTCCCAGCTCAACAGCAGTCTTCAGCGATTCATGCATTTCGGGTGTCATTGCTGCAATCAGTTCTTCGTAAGTCATGCACGACTCCTTCATAAACGGAGCAGGCAGTTTACCACAGCCAATCCGGCACCATCACTTGGCAAAACAGCGATTGCTGCCAGGCTCAGGAGTCGGAACGGAAACTGTCGTATCGTGACATGAAACCCACCACAGCCTTCTGCACCCGTAATCGATTGCGTAGTGACGGGATATGGGTGTCGTCCAGCTCCAGCAGATCACAGAAGCCAGGGAGCAGCTCTCCTGCCTGCCGCGCCAGACGCCCGGCATCAAAATAGATATCCTGCCTGGCGAGGATCAACTGGACCGGACGGGTCCAGTTGCGATAGCGGACAGGTGCATGAGGCCCAGGCGGGTATTGGGTGACAGCCCGCTGATAGCGTAACGCCGCCTGATAAAACTCAAATAGCGCTGGCCAGTCCGGTGCCATAACCGGCCTGAGCAAGGCCGCTCTACTTTCATCAGAGGGCTTCAGGCAATGCCTTATCCACGGCACAATAATATGGCGCATCGGTCGCCAGAAGGGTTTTTCCAACCCCGCCGGGACAATCAGAGATGCGCAACCCACGCGATGCGGTGCCAGCGCTACGGTATCAAGCAGCACCGCCGCCCCGAAAGAGATACCGACCATCGGACAACGCTGGATATCGAGCCGATCAAGCAGTGCCAGAACCCAGCGACCGTATGCATGTCCGCCAGCGCTCAGTGCGTCACCGGCAGTACGGCCGGTATGTCCAGGAAAGTCCGGCGATAATACCCTATAGTGTCGGGTCAGCGGCCAGACCATCTCCAGATTAAAGGGGGCCGGTGTATGCATACCATGCAGTGCCAGCAGTACTGGTCCATCCTCAGGACCTGCCTGCATCAACCAGACAGGCCCCTCAGCGGTATCGATATAACAGCCGGCTGCCTGGCCAGGCAGCCGGTTTAGCTGGGCATCATAGAGATGATCGATATGGGGATTCAGATCGTTCATTCAGGCATCACCTTCCACTTCGGTGGTTGCGCCATACGATGAATCAGACAGAATATCAGCGGGAGATCAGACGACCGATGGGTACAAAAAATAAACCGGCCACCAGCCCGGCCAGGTGAGCGGTATTGGCAATCGATCCAAAGCCCATCGCTTCCAGCGCCCCGGTATAGCCCAGTGCAAGCCAGAAAAGCATAAACCCCATCAACGCCGGCGGCAGCCCGACCGGATTAGCGGGATACTTTCTATCCCAGAGCCAGGCATAGCCCAGCAACCCGAAAACAACACCGGACATACCTCCAAACAAGGGGCCGCTGACCAGATACTGGGCCACGTTGGCGAGCAAGGCCGATGTAGTAACCAGCCCCAGTAATGCCCAGACGCCCTGACTCCGCTCTATACGCGAGCCAACCACCCAGACCCAAAGCAAATTAAACAACAGGTGGGGCAGACTGAAATGAAGGAACATAGGCGTCAGCAATCGCCAGATCTCAAAGCTTGCCAGCGAGGATAGCAGTGTATCGGCATAGAGCGAGCCGTCGCCGACCACCACTGCGGCAATAGTAAAGCGGCCCGTGAGATCCCAGTTGTCGCCGAACCCGGTCAGAAACGAAAGCAGCAGACTACAGCCAATCAATGCACAGGTCAGCCAGCATTCGCCAATACGGTCCCGCCAAGCCGGAATATGCTGCTGTTGCTCAACCTGGACAGTGTCCAGGTCCAGGCCACCACGCCACATGTCATAGAGCTTACAGATCTGTTCCGCATTAACGCTACGGCCAACCCATAGCTGCTGCTCCTGATCTGCCTCTAGAATCCGGTGGGGGATCTGATAGCGCCAGAGAAAATCGGCAAAGGGCTGCAGATCATCCTGCAGCGGAGCAGACAGCACCTTGATCATAAGGGATACCGCAGATTACTCATTCACTTCTCTCTTTACATCAACCCAAACAAACTTATCGGGCCTGATCTCTGTCTCATCATCGAGCCGGTAAGCAACCAATTTACCGTACTTAACTGCACTATAGTCGAGACAGGCGATATTGCTGGTGATCGGCTGCGGATTGCCTTCACGCCAGTAATGGCCGATAAACAACAGCGGCTCTTTTTCACCGTAAAAACTGAGATCTTCCAGATTGCTCCGGGTCAAGGGCAAGCGGGCGACATGCTCAGGCAGCGGATCAGGCTGAAACACCACATCAATATACTTTTGCGGATTACGTGCCCAGAACTTGGTCCGGAAGAAGCTGCGTTTAAAGCCGTCTTTACTGATCATCTGTTCGCCATTCGGAAGGCGCAGGTGCGTCCCCCTCAGCAAACGATCCATCAGTGTCCATTCGAAGCTGCCATTTACAGCAGAGCGGTGCAGTAAGCGCTCACTGAAACAGTTACCCCCATACAGAGTTCTGAACTGATCGATCAGGTCCTGTTGCCAGCAAGCATGAACGACCCGGAAATGTTCATGTTCCAGATAGATCGGCATGGTCATAAACCAGTCAAGAAAGTCTTTCTGATCCTGAGGATGGTTAGCCAGCTGTTCGAGGGTTTCCTTAAGTATCCTGAAATGGCGCGGCGTACGTTCACGCAACCACTCCATATCACTACCCTGCTCGCCCGGCGTCAGGTAACAGAGCACATTATACTCATGGTTGCCCATCACGATTTCAGCATTGCCGCGGCTGACCATATCGTAGACCAGATGCAGCGCTTCCCGAATTCGAGGTCCGCGATCAACGATATCGCCAAGAAAGATCACCTTTCTTGTTGGATGTCGGTATACGCCGGATTGTTTGCTATAACCCAGTTTTTGCAACAGCAACTCCAGGCTTTTCGCACAACCGTGCACATCACCGATCAGATCAACTCCTTGTCTGGTATGCGCCACATCAATCTCCCGGTTTTGTCCCCCACCCCAGCTTTTCACGACAAGTGCTATAGAAGTCGTAGTCCAGAGGGTGCAGCAGTTTAAGCTTATTAGGCTTCTTATGGATGGTGATGGTATCTCCCGGCGCACAGTTAATACTGTTCTGGCCATCGCAGGAAACTGTCGGATACATCTCATTATCCTCGCTGATCACCAGTTTCAGCTCGCTATTACCATCCACCACAATAGGACGGCTGGACAGCGTGTGCGGAAACATCGGCACCAATACCAGCGCATCGAGACGGGGGTGCATAATCGGGCCACCGCCGGAAAGGGCATAAGCCGTTGAGCCTGTCGGAGTTGAAACGATCAGGCCATCGGATTTCTGGGTGTATACAAACTGACCTTCGATATAGAGCTCAAACTGGATCATACGGGCAGCCTTGCCCGGGTGGAGTACACAGTCATTCAGCGCCATCGCTTCACCGATCGGCTCGCCACCGCGTTTGACCACGACATCCAGCAGGAAACGGCTTTCAACGATGTACTTTCCGTCCAGCACCTCCCCTACTTTCTGCTCAATCTGGTCCGGCGCGATATCAGTCAGAAATCCCAGATTGCCACGGTTAACCCCCAGCACAGGAACATGACTGGATGCGATCGAGCGCGCAGCCCCCAGTAAGCTGCCGTCCCCCCCAACAACGATGACAAGATCGCAGATCTCTCCCATCATCTTAGGTTTACAGATCTGCAGCCCGTGGCCAGGCATCACCTCTGCAATTTTCTGATCGAGCACACAGGTCATACCGCGATCATGAAGGTAACGAATGAGGTGCTTGAGGGTATCAATTACAGCCTTACTGCCCAGACGGCCAATAAGACCAACGTTGCGAAAATAGTCCATCCGACTTATTACTCCAGATAAGTTTTGCAGCGCAACAAAACAGTCATTATAAGATGCACATGCAGCAAATAAAGCCCTATACCAATAAACTACGTGCTCCCTGCAGGCCGCCGGTGTGAACCACCATCACCTCGCTGCCAGACGGAAAGTACTCCTCCGCCAGCAGCTGCTCCAAGCGTAACATCAACTTCGCCGTATAGATTGGGTCCAGAGGCAGCTTATATTGCAGCCCAAACCGTTCGATACAGCTACGCACATCAGCACAGACCCGACCGTATCCGCCAAAGTGACCTTCAAGATCCAACTGCCAGTTATGGCGATCAGCAACGCCACTCTCTGCGAGCAGGCGAGCAATATCATCACGAAGGAACTCTCCCTGCTTCAGCACAGGCACAGAAAGAACCCTGATACCATCAGCCACTCCGGCGGCAAAGCCTGCCGTGGTGCCACCGGTCCCTGCCGCCAAAAGGATATAATCAGGCGATTCAGAACTACACAGCGCCTCTGCCAGCTCTGCCACGCCTTTAACCGCCAACCGGTTACTCCCCCCTTCCGGGACAATATACCCGGGGCCTACCACCTCTAGTAGCTGCTGCAGGTATTCAGCATCGCTGCGCCGCCGATAGGTTTTCCGGTCAACGAAGTGCAGCTTCATGCCCCAGCGCTGACAATCCCGCAAGGTCGGGTTTTCTGCATACTCCGGCTCGCCACGGATAATCCCAACCGTTTCGAGTCCCATATTGAAACCGGCCCAGGCCAGTGCATGAATATGATTGGAATAGGCACCGCCAAAACTGATGACACGGGGATACCCCTGATCCTGAGCGGCGAGGAGGTTGTATTTGAGCTTGTACCACTTATTTCCGCTGACCAGGGGGTGAATAAGATCCGTGCGCAGCAGCTTCACCCGAATATTCCGGGCACAGGAAAGAGAGAGCAATTCCACCGGCGGCAGCCCGGTACCTCCGCTCTGAAAAAGATTTGAGACCATTTAGACCCGACTCGTGACAGATATGCCACTAGCATGCCCCGCCTGACAGGACCGGACAAGAGCCCAATATTAACTACATCGGATTAATGCGAGGGATACAACTAAAAGAGACTGCCTTTTTTCAAGACCTAGAGGTACTGGCAATCTGCCAGGGGGGGCGCTGCGGCCTGTATAGCTTCGGGTGCAGGCAAACTGAAAACCTGATTTCCGCCAGACTGCTTAGCCTGATACATCGCCTGGTCAGCGCGTTGAACCACCTGATCAAGCCCTTCTCCACCGTGGGTTTCGGAGACCCCCATACTGAAAGTCACACTGTAGTCTTTCAGCTCTTCTATCTGTAAAACAGATGCAGAAAACTTTAACCGTACTCGCTCAGCCAGACACACAGCCTTATCCAGAGCGGTTTCCGGCAGTATCAGCATGAACTCATCCCCGCCATAACGAAAAGCACTATCCACTTTACGCAGATCTGCGTTCATGACCTCTCCAACCAGCTTAAGAAGACGATCCCCCATAAGGTGGCCGAGATTATCATTTACGGCTTTAAATCGATCCAGATCAAAACAGATGAGGCTAAGAGGACGGTTATAGCGATGAGCCTGCTCAAGCTCCGTGGCTAGAATCTTGTAAAAGTGGCGCTGGTTATGCAGTCCGGTTAATTCATCGGTAATCGACAGCTTTTCCAACTGTGACTGCAACTCACGCTGCTGAGACATATCATGAAAAAAGCCGATGCTTCCCACTTCTTCGCCATCAACAATCACCAAAGAAGCCGACAGACGTATAGGGAGCCTGGAACCATCCTTGCGAACAAGCATGGTTTCAAACCCTTCAAGCTGTCCCGGCTCACCATTAACATCACCGTAGATCAAATGCTTGATCTGACGCGCATGCGACTTACCCGGATATATGTCCGAGATATGCATTAAACCGAGAACCTCTTTCAGGGAGTAGCCCAACAGCTTTTCAGCAGCTGGATTAAATACATTGATAGTACCCCAGCGATCAACGCCAATAATCGGATCAGGGCATAGAGAGGTTAGTTTTTCGGTATCAACATTGCGCATAGAACTACAACCACCATCGAAAATCCAAAACGAGGCGTGGTTACGACAGAGACAGGAACAAACGCACTAATCCACTGTGCAAACCAGACTGAAACTAGCTTAGATCAGTGGCAGTAGAATTCAATAGGAAAGTAAGAAAAAAGAGGGATGGTGGGCGTAGACAGGCTCGAACTGCCGACATTCTGCTTGTAAGGCAGACGCTCTCCCAACTGAGCTATACGCCCA
>NZ_KK211065.1:0-16522 GCF_000620085.1 Marinobacterium jannaschii DSM 6295
TACGGAGTAAAAAAGTTGCGTTGGTTTATCAAGAGCTCTGGGGCATGTTGCTCGCTTACAATGTGATCCGCCGGGAGGCCGCGCTGGCAGCCATCGCTTATCAGAGAACGCCAAGCGAGATAAGTTTTAAAGCGGCCTATTGTTACATTGCCAGCCAACTAATCGTGATGGCTCAGGCTCAGCCTGTATCCAAAACAGGGCAGCGATTAGCGAACTTAAGATCCGGCATAGGTGAGTTGTGCATCCACTACCGTCCCAGGCCTTCAAGACCCAGGACGGTGAAAATGAGCAAGACCCGCTATCCGGTTGATCGCAGTGCTGCCCCGCTTAAGTGAACGGCATTGGCCTTATCGGCTGCTTTTATTTCCCAAGCGCTAAGCGAAATGCTATTTACTTAAAATAATGTGACTTAGCCATAGTTGTTATAAGTATCAAGCTTAAACAGGTTAGACTTGGCATCATCTACAACTTCATCCAGAAAATCTAAATACACTTCTCTCATTTCTGAATAAGCTTTAGGGATATCCTCTGCCTTAGCAGCGGCAAGAACACTGATAAAAGTCGCCGCAACATAGTTAGCAGTACCCTTCAATATACCACGCGTCATAAAGCCCATTTTGCCAGAGCTATTTAAATAGAAGTGAACCTCTCGCATTACCATATAGGCATCCTCGATCGAGGAGATATCCCTGTCGAAGCACCTCTTGGTATAATCGATTGCCAGAGCTAACTCCTCGAAAAACTCGGACTCCTTAAACCTGCTGGGATCCCCCAGGCCTTCGTTGTAGAACACCCTGCCAAGTCTTTCTTCCAGATCTTCAGCCGGAGACTTCTGAGTATTTTCTATTGAGATATCTTCTGCATGGCAGCTGATCGCACCCCTTATCTTAGCGCCATCATTGATATTGGCGATGTTGACCTTATAACGATCAATCATTCGCTCAAAGTTGTGCCTTGCTGTATCGAACACAACCGTAGACCAAACCTCTTCCTGAAAATTCCCAGGAATTTTGTACATGCCCTGATCTAAAAAGCTCTGCTCATAGTTTATTGACTGTGTATAGTACTGACTATCTTTGGAGTGATGCTCAGCCGCATTAGGCATTCCCAAATCAACCCCGACGATAACGATATCCCTGATGCCAAGAGTTACACAAAGAGAAGCGCCTAGGTTCGATACGGTAGGGTTACACATATCTGCCATAACGAGCGTATTGTTCTCGTTCTGGTCCATAAGGCTAACCATAAAGGTGGAACCTAGATCATTAGGCTTAGGAAGGATATAGGACTCATCAAAAAGCCCAAATACATCCGGGTACACCGTATTCAAACCAAAAAACTTGATACCCTGACGGAACTCAGCACTAGTACCATCATTTAACCAGGCATAAACACCGTATGGTCTTTCCATTTCACAGTGAAGATGTGGCTTAATGCCCTTTTTCTCCAGTGATGACAGGGCAGAGCCACATGAAATCAATATTGCCTTATCCTGGTTCTCCCTCAAAAAATCCACATGCTTGTCGAGGGAAGGACCGTTACCAACGATAATCGCAACTTGATCGGAGATATCTTCACGAACCGTCAACGATTTACGGGCAATTCCATATCCATTTTTCAAGTTACTTAACGTGTGCGAGAAACCAACACGCTCATCATCGTAGAAACCAAAGCCTATAGCGACGTTTAGGATATCTCTCATGATGTAGTCGTATAGCTCTTTCACTTCTACGCTGTCATAATGCTTATATATATAGCACTTAACAACGTTAAAGACGCCAACCCGGTTAAAGAAATCGCAAATCTGCTTATAGCTGGCTTTAGTATCAATTCCGATACAAAACTCAATATTTTTACCTACCGCATCAAATAAGGCAACTATTTTTTCCCAGTCGACAGTATGCATTGAAAGATACATAGATTCAGGATGCGGATCATATATACATAAATTATTTACGTACTTCTGACTTAGTAATTCATGTATATGATATCCAAGCCCAACCCCTAAAACCACTACTGTTTGCAGGTGCTCCGGAGTACTAAGGTAAACCCGATTAAAGTTATTCTCAGAATACTTATAGGACTCAAAGAGCCTACGCATCAGCTTTTGATGCAGGTAGCCGCTTTCCGGCCCTGTATCTTGAAAAGTCAAGTACTTAACATTTGGCTTTTTACAAAAGGCCTCAACCTGGCTACAGGCAAATGAAACCGGAGACTCAGAATAAACATACTTCCCTGACTTGTTAACGACATTTACACTATCGTTTTCATCAAAAGCCAAGAATAAGTTTTCTGGTTTATAGTCCTTATAAAAATCATAAAGAGAAGGCATCTTGCTCTTAAAAAAAAGCAAGTTCTTATTAAAGAGAACTTCTGCTTCCAGTTTTGTCGTAAGTTTGGTTGCTTGCTTTAAAGTTTTCTGTATAGCAGCATCAAAGTCAGTCATTATCTTTTAACTTTTAGTTTTTAGAAGCAGTGAAAGGCAAACGGTCATTTAATCCATCTAACTGATTGCCTGTACTTTGAAAGCTGGAAACGATTCGCTCCATTGCCTGAAACTGCGAAGTTAATCTGGCTTGGTAAGCAGTCATACGAGTTTCCAGCTCCTCTCTATCGGTCTCAATGTCAGACAGGTCTGAATTAATACGCTCTTCCCGCTTGGCAATAGTCCCGGTACTAGAGAGGAAATCATCGATAAGATTACTAATTTCCCCAGCCAGACCATGAGTAAAGGTAATACTAAAGCTACCACTAGCTGTAGCCCCCTCTCTCACCGTCAGATTCAAACCATAAGGGCTGGAGCCAAGCTCAGGTAACAACACCTCACCCGAACCGAAAGCTGTTTTCGAATCTATTGTACCTGCAGCGTTACTTCCACTGGTACCAGTCAAGTTAGTAGCGATACCCAGCCCACCGATATCAGTGCCAGCTTCCGTAAAGCTGACTGCCGAAGAGGTACCATAGGTACGGGAGGTAAAGCTAAAGCTATCCGTTGCGCTATCATAAGCAACATCAACAGCAGCGCCTGCACTTTTAAGCTTACTGTCACCATTAATAAGCGTCTGCAGCTCGCTGCGGATATCTTCCGCGCTGCTGTATGTACCCGTCAGGGTTATGGTATCAGACTCTGTGCCATCGATACTTACTTTAAAGCTGTAATCTCCCGCTGATGTATCCAGAGAGGGGCTGAAATCATCAGTACCGCTGGCAAAGCCTGTGGCAGTAATCGCGTTTGCCGATATGGTGCCCTTTGCCGGGTCAGCCGTGACAGTCGCACTGTAGGTACCAGCCACGGTATCTTGGGCGTAACTACCTACAGTGACACTAACATTAGAATTGGTAGAGCTGACTTGAGTGGCAAACAACGCCTCAACTTGATCGTAGTTGTCCTTAAAGGCTGCGCTGAAGTCGTCTTCATCAATTTCAAGACTACCATCAATCTGAGTACGGATACCGATGTTGGTTAATGAAGATATATCATTGCTCAACCCCGGCACAGCGCCAGTTAACATGTCGCGCACCCGGTTGATAACCAGTTTGGCTGAGCTGTCGGTGGCCAAACTTCCTCTAACAACCTTGTTATCTTCGTCTCGTGTAAAGCCTGTGAGGTTGTTCGCGGTTTCAAAGAAGGTGTTATAGGCCTCTACAAAATCTCGGACAGCTTGCTCGCCAACACTCTTGTCGTTTTCAATCGAGAAATTGATATTTTCACCAACCGAAGCCTTATTCAGGGTGAAATTAAAACCCTCAATAACATCCTCAATACTATTAGTCTCTCGCGTGAGCTCCAGGCCATTCACCTTGAGCTTTGCATCCTCACCTTGCTGCGTTTCCGTCACAGAGGCATAGTTAGAGGCATTAAACTCAAACTCCGAAAGGCTGGCATCATCACTGGTTATCTCAAGTGCATTCGCCTCTCCCGACGGCGCAGTAAGCATCAGCTGATAATCACTCCCCACTTTAAGGACAGTCGCCTGAATCCCCGAATCTTCATCATTAATCTTCTCGGCAAGATCATTCAGGGTATCGCCACTTTCAACAGCGATATTCAGGGCTGACTTACTGTCATTTAACGCAAAGCTTTGTGGATTATCCGAACCATCATAGGTCCAGGTGCCAAACTTAATCGTTAAAGTGCCGCTTTTACTCATATCGGCGTCAGGATCCGATACGGTCGAGGTCGCCAGGCTTTGCGCCTGAGCAACTTGGGTCACTTCTATTTGATAGGAGCCAGTTTGGGCATCGGCATCAAGAGAGTCTGGAGTGATGACTGTAGTTTCGGGAAAAGCTACAGATCTGGCGTTGAAGGTATCGTTGTTACCCAGTGGAGAGAGAACGTTTTGTAACTCTGAAAGGCTGCTTTTCAAGGTGCCATATGCAGATATCTGGGCATCCAGTGACTCTTTCTTCTGGTCTAGCCGCTGCTCCTGCGGCGCCTTGCTAACTTCGACCAAGCTTGAGACCAGAGAGGATGTATCAATACCGGAACCAGCACCTAAAGTACTGATTATATTGCTGCCCATATGCACGCTCCATTTATAAGCAGAAACGCGCCGGACCTAATTAGATCAAGCGCGTTCGTTAAATATGACCCCAACAAGCCCTTCGATATGCTTGGCAAACTCTAACGCTTCTTCGTTTGGGATCTGGCGAATAAGCTCTTCCGTTTCCTTATCAAGGACTTTGACGACAACCTCATCAAGATCCTTGTCTACGCTGAAAGAGAGCGATCGCTGCCCATCTTTCATTAGCTCATTCATTTTTTCTACAGCGGCTTCCAACTGTTCGACTGCTAGCTTTTCCTGCTCGTCCCTGTTCCCTTCAGTAACAACACCTTGAGCCTGGGAGGTTTTCGCCACTTGCTCACTCTGCTGAATCTGTTGGGACTGCTCGCCTTGCGGGGTAATACCTTGCTGAACCGTAGAAGCTGCCACTGTGTTAATGGATTCTATAGCCATTACAGTGCTCCTGTCTTGTCAAAAATCACCTGGCCCCAGGGGCCAGGTGATTGCGCTAAAGTACTATGATTACTGCAGCAGGGACAATACCTGCTGAGGTGCAGCATTAGCCTGAGCCAACATTGAAGTACCCGCCTGCTGCAGTACCTGAGCTCGGGACAGCGCAGCAGATTCAGCAGCGAAGTCAGCGTCCTCAATACGGGAACGGGCTTCGGAAGTTTTCTCTACAGCTGAAGACAGGTTATTAATGGTGAAGTCGAGTCGGTTGTTCACCGCACCCAGCTCACTACGCTGTTCGTCCACCTGCTCCAACGCATTGTCAATTACATCGATCGCCTTGGTTGCGTTGGCTGCAGTTGTGATGTCAATGCTGTTAATGGATGAACCCGTTGCCGCTCCGGTACCGGATTCGTTCTGGTTAATCAGGCCTGTTGCAGTCTTACCTGTTGAGGTAACCTCTACACTGATCGAGGAATCGTTCAGAGAATCCAGCTTAATGCCCGCATTGACATTAATAGCATTTGTTTCGTCATTCGCTGCAGTGAAGTAATCAGTAGAGGTAAAGCCCATACCGCTGATCAGCTTCAGGGAGTCACCTGTATTCGCTTCAATCGAGAATGCATTATTTGAGGTCAGTACCAGCTCCCCGGAATCATTTACAGATGCCGCAACACCGGTGTTGGCACTTTGGCCATTAATCGCAGAGGCCACTGTGTTAATGTCGGAATAGTTAGCTGCGGTAAAGTTAACTTCCTGGCCATTCAGCTTGATACTGGTCGCGGTACTAAGAGCAGAAATACCAGACTCGCTTGCTATACCGGCGCTGGTACCATAAGCACTAGCGGTCAGTGTACCGAGGGAGAGACCCGCAGCATCCTGGTCAGCGGCAGACAGGCCGTAGGTAAAGCTGCTATCGCTATGGAGGTGCAGTTTACCGTCATCATCAGCGTAAGCAATTACACCAGTGGTAGTCTGGACTGCGTTGAATGCAGAGATAACATTGTCCAACGTATCATCGGCCGCCAGGCTAACCTTAGTGTTATTTACGTAAACATCGGCAGCACCGGTCAAAGCAACATAGGCTGCAGTTGCGATCACTTCGGCAGACGCACTATCTTTCAGGAACTGGTTAGCCGATTCTGCCTCCAAGGAAGCCACTACGTTGGTATCGTCAGTTACAGAGTTGATAGCGTCTACTTTCTCGGAAAGCGTATCGACGTCATTACCGTCCAGTTTGTTTGGTACGGCAGTACCATTGATTTTCAGGTCTTCAAAGCCCAGCGCTGTCGCTGCTGCTGCAGAGCCCATAGCATTGCCAACTACAACCCCTCCTGCACGGTTCTCAGACAGACCAAGCTTCGCCAGGTCACCTGAAGAACCTACAGTACCATCAGGACCAGTCTGAACGGTGATTTCACTACCATCATCAGAAGTCAATGCCAGTTGCCCTTCAAAGGCGCTTGCCGAAGAGATACCGGTAATAGTGGCAGCATTACCACCAGCCTGCAGCTGCATAGTGGCACCTGTGCTATTCTGAAGCTGCAGCTCGCCATCATCATCAAGAGAAGCCTGGACATTACCACCTGTAGAAGTATTGATCGCGTCGACAAGTTCAGTCAGGTTATTGGTATCTTTGATCTGATAAGAAGTTGAAGTGCCATCAGTTTCAGTTACAGCAATTGTCAACGTCTGGCTGGTAGTGTCACCAGTACCAACGGAAGACGCTTTAACATCGTTAAAGCCTGAAGCGGTAACACCGTTGATATTGTCGTTGACAGCAGCCAGAACATCATCAAAAGTAGAGGATGAGTTCAATGCACCAACGCTCTGACCGTTGATCAGAATATCGCCTTCCTCAATATCAACGCCAGCCCCGAGACTAACATCATCACCCGAGATATCCGCACTTACAGAACCAAAGCCCAGGTTCTTGGAGTCCATCGCTTTCAGTTCGAAGGAGATAGTCTCATTTGCCTCTGCACCCACCTGCAAATCGACTTTACCTTGGGAACCATCCAGAACGTTCAAACCATTGTAAGTAGTCGTTTCCGCAATACGGTCCAGCTCTTCTACCAGCTGCTGTACTTCGGCGTTCAGAGTGGCGCGGTTACCAGAGTCGTAAGTTCCGTTAGCAGACTGAACGGACAGTTCACGCATACGCTGCAGGATGTTGGTGGATTCATCCAGAGCACCTTCTGCCGTCTGGATCATAGAGATACCGTCGTTTGCGTTACGGCTCGCCTGGTTCAGACCGTTGATCTGAGAGGTCATTTTGTTCGCAATCGAGAAACCCGCTGCGTCGTCTGCTGCAGAGTTGATACGTTTACCAGTGGTCAGACGCTCCATTGCCGTGTTCTGCTCATTCTGAGCAGAACTCAAGCTACGCTGGGCTGTCAGCGACATGATGTTCGAGTTAATTACCATTGCCATGATAGCTTCTCCTAATACCCAGCCAGGTCTGACCGGCTGTATTTGTCAATTCTTCGTTGGGTGGCTGGGCCACAATTATCTAACTTGTGAAAAGTTATCGACCGCTTTTCCAGCTGCTTTAGCACTTTTTAGAAATTTAATTTCTTACGGGCTGAAACTTTTATTTGAAATCTGTCATCGACACTTTCAAACTGATCTTGAGAGCAAAAGGCAACCGAATTGTGAGGGACACTGTGGATAATGAGATAGATCAACTCCTTAGCTTAAGCAGGCAGATCAATGCACATGCCCACAAGGGAGAGTGGGAACAAGTGGAGCCCCTACAAGCACAGCGCACCTCGCTTCTAGAAGCTCTGGATTCCTTAGACCAGGCTAATCTCGACACACAGTCTGATAGATTGCGAGAGGTCATTCAGGAGGTAAAAAGACTGGATACCGAGTCCTTGCTACTTGCGGGCCAGCAGAAGCAGCAACTATCCAGTGACCACAGCCAGCATATGAAAGGTAAAAAGATGCAGCGAGCTTACAGTGCGCTGAAGTAACCTCTCAGCCCATCTGATTACAGATGATCAAACAGACTGAGATTAGCAACTCGGGTAAAGGTGGCCTGGGAGGCCTGAAGAACAACCTCTTCCAGACGCAGCTGCGTGATAGCTTCGGTGTAGTCCAGATCCTGGATACTGGAGAGCGTTGTTTTGGTGAAAAGCTCAAAGTCCAGGTTGGTGTTTAGCTGTTCTTCCAATGAACCTGAACGACTACCTATTGCCGTCTGCGCGGTTAAAACCCGTTCGTTTGCTACCTTAAACTGCTCAATAGCATCGGCAGTGACATCATCCACATTTAATTTGTGACCGGATTCAGTAATGCCGGCCTCAAGTGCCTCCGCCAGATTAATCGCAATATCCAGAACATTCCGGCGGCCATCCTCCGTATGAATTACTACATCTGCGCTTGGGTGCTCTGATTCAGATGTTGTAGTCACATCATCCTCCACACGAACACTGGCACGCTCACCATTCTGGATATTATTCAGATCCAGAGACAAACTCAGCCCTGAATCTGTCGCAACGGTGGTGACCGGTGGGCCTGGGTTAGTAACGTTGTACTGCAGATCAAGCGTTGCATTAGCAGGCACGCCCGAGTCAAAGCTATGGGTAAAGGTGCCAAGTGAAGTCTCCACACCACCATTGACCGAAAAGACCTCATAACCGGTTACAGCATCGCTGTTATCAGTATCAAATTCCACCATCAGTTCGCCACCTGCCAGCGAAGAGGCAAACTCATTGTACAGCGCACTATCACGGATAGTGACATCATCAACGTTGGAAATATCTTCTTCCAGCGGCAGGCGCATTTCAAAACTCCCCCCCACCGTTGGCGCCTGGGCGCCGGTCGCCAGTGACAGAGTAAAGCCGGCAAAAGAGATCTGGTCATTGTTGTAGGCAAAATCAGTTTCGCCCTCTATCTCAACCAGGTTGTTGGCCGCATCGCGGATCTGATAACGTCCCTGCTCTGTACCTGTGGCAGCCAAGAATTCCACACTGTAGTTGGTAAAGCCATGCTCATCGGTGAAGGCTTTTGCCTGAACTTTGTCACTGGCTTCGACAGCAGTAACGCCATTCACAATGGGTTCTCGCTTAAACTCAAAGTCTTCCAGGCGGGGCTGCGTAATATCAAAACGCAATCCATTCAATTGCACTTCAACCGGATTAGCCAGATCACCCAAGGTGGTGTCTCCGACAACCTCATTGCCTCCACTATCGGTCACGCGATAGCCGTAGCTAACCGGAGCCAATGGATCAAACGGCGTCTGTTTTTCCATATAAACAGAGACAGTCAGATCACCCGCCTGCTGAATAAAGGGCTCAAAAGTCAGTTCATCATAAACAGCTTCCCTGTCGGTCGGGAAAGTCAGATGACCACTGGTTGCCGGATCACCAGGTTTACTAAATACATATTCATCATCTGCTGACTCAAACAGGTAGCGCCCCGAATCATTTGAGGGTATGTACAGGTCCGGCGCCACCTGAATCATCCGCTGGCCTTCGTCACCGTGGTAGGTATAAGTCCCTTCCGGCGATTTCTGATAAGGCTGCACGCCCCCTTTACTGCCTGCAAAAAGATACTCTCCCTGTGAATCCTGAGTATTCATCAGCCCGGCGACATAGTCAGCGGTCACCCGCAACTCATTGGCAATAGACTTGCGATCGGCCTCAGTGAGTGTATCGTTCCCCCCCTGAATAGCCAGCTGCCGCATTCTATCAGTCGCGGTATGAATATCATCAAGTACAGAGGATTCAAGATCCAGACGACGCTGGGTAACGTCAATATTACTCTTGTACTTATCGTACTGGGACAGCTCACGCTCCAGCTTCTGAATCTGGGCCGAAGCTACCGGATCATCCGAGGGCTTATTGACCTTCTTACCGGTTTCTATCTGCTCCTGCAGCCGCGCCAGGTTGTTCTGCGAGCGCTGCATATTACTGGTGGAGTTCAGATACTGCTGCTGGGTAGAAATACGCATCGTTTAAACTCCTCAGATAGAGCTGAGCAGGCTGTCAAACAGGGTTTGGGAGGCCCGAATAATCTGGGCTGAGGCCTGATAGGCCTGCTGGAACTGCACCAGTTTGGCGGCTTCTTCATCCATATTTACACCGACAATACTGGCCTTAGTGTTATTTGTGGAATCCAATACCGCTTTCTGTGCCTCAGTGTTGATCTTAGCTACTGCTGTAGTGCTGCCGACTTTCTCAACCATGGCACCATAGATTTCCTGATAGGAGCCACCCGCCAGCACGTCCGCCTGCTGCAAGTTCGAGAGCGCCAAAGCGATACGGTTATCCGAGATACCATCGGTGTTGTATTCGAAGGCGAAACGATCACCCGCCTGGGGTTTGTTGACGATACTGATCTCGTAACCATCGATCTCGATCGCCTCACCTGCCGTAAAGGCGATATTTTCACGCGGACCAAAGCCCTGATCCAGCGGTACGGGTGCCGCAGGATCGGTCATATCCATAATGGTGTAGGTCAGGGGTGTGCTGTTATTAAATACGATTTCAACCGGAGGCTTTAGCTCGCCCTGGGTACTGAATCCCGGTGCATGAATATCGGTAATACTGACGCTGGCCTCGCCGGTTCCGGCATTGTCTTCACCACTGGATACGCGGATAGGAGAGCCCAATGCCAGTAGCTTACCGTCTTTGATCTGGTTCTCAATCTCAGCCGCACCGTTTCGCACCGGCTGGATCAGGAAACGATCCCCTTCGACAAAGGTGCCCTGAGCATCCAGGGTCATCTTCATCCCATCCACTTCCAACACCAGCTCTCCGGTGGTGAAGTCGGCGAAATAAGTGCCATCGGTAACATCATCCTTATTTGTTACCTGGGTCAGGCTATCAAGGGTATAGGTTTTGCCGTCGCTGGCGCGTTCCAGCGTCAGGCTGGTACGGGTATTAAAAATCAGCTCATACTCGGTCGCCTGCAGCTTGGAAAGATCGGTGATTTCCACCCGCGCGGTATCGAGGTTGGAGAGGTTCTGCTCCTTGGCCGAGATACGATCAGCCATCAGCTGGCCGCTATTGATATCGGTAAACATCAGGCTACCGAATTCACCGTTGAGGTCGATACCAGTCTGGTGCAGCTCGTTCATTGATTCGGATATTGCCATGGCAATCCGCCCCAACTCATCCCGGGCCGGGTTGAGCACCTCATCGCGGTAGCTGAGCATACCGCCAATCTGACCACTGGACAGCTCATTAGTGATATCGATTTCACGCCCAGCCTGCATAATCGATACGCCAAACTGCGACTCGTCCGGATCACCCAATGCCGCTTGCAGGGTATTAGCGCTCTGCCCTACCACCAGCGGCTGGCCGTTGCCGATAAAGACGGTCTGCTCTCCGGTATTCTGATCGACCACGGTGACGTCCACCAGTTCGGACAGTTCTTTCACCAGCTCATCTCGCTGATCCTGCAACTCGCTGGCCGGACGACCGGCAACCACGGCGATACGGATCTTATCGTTGACCTCAGCGATATTGCTGCTGAGCGAGTTCACCTGTTCGGTCATCGACTCGAGACGATTATTCACTTCACTGTTTTGCCGGGCAAGATAGTCATCCAGACTGTTGAAGCGCTTGGCCAGTGCATCCGCCTCGGCCACCAGTAACTCACGATTGGGGATCGAAGTCGGATCATCCACCGCGTTCTGCATAGCGTTGAAAAAATTATCCACACCGGTACTGATACTGGTGCTGGCGTCCCCCAACAGATTATCCAATTGGGAGGCCATCGTGGCATAGATATCGGTACGGTTATAGTTGGCGGTATCCGCCCATTGCTGCCGGGTCAGGAAGTCGTCGGTAACGCGTTGCACGTGGCTGACCTGAACCCCTTTCTGCTCGGCGTGGGTTGTCAGATTGGCAATCTGGCGGCTATAACCCTCGGTATTTACGTTGGCGATATTCTGGCCAACCACCGAGAGTGCCCCCTGACTGGCCCTGAGGCTCTGCAGGCCGATACCCAGTAAACTCATGACATTCTCCTAAACCGAAATGCAGCGACAAACAGGGGCTGCAGGCAATAATTAACTTATCGGCTGTTCTCAGCCTTTATTTACATCGTTTCCAGCGGATGCCAGAAATTCACCCTGATAGATACGGCCAATCTTGTCAGCATATTCCGGATCAGTGGCATAACCTGCTTGTTGCAGTTGCTGCAGGTATTCAACAGGATTGGTCGCCTGTTGCAGGGCCGGCTGGTAGCGCGGATTACTCTTCAGAAACTCAACATAGTCCCGGAAACTACTCTCATAGGAATCATAGGCACGGAACGCCGCGCGCTGCTGCTGAGGCACACCGTTGTTATACTCAAGGGTGTTCACCAGGGCACGTTCTCCTGACCAGCGCTGATCAGCCTTGATATTGAACAGGTTATGACTATTGCTGCCGTCACTCTGGCGAATCAGGTGGCGCCCCCAGCCGGTTTCCAGCGCAGCCTGCGCCAGTAAAACCTTAGGGTCTACGCCTATTTCCCCGGCCACCTCTTCCGCCAGTGGCATCAGGCTGCTGACAAACTGCTCCGGCGACTCGAAGCGTTCAGGCAAAACTGTTTTCTCAGCGTCCGTATCTGACGTGACAGCGGCTGATTCGGCTACCGGCTCAGGAGAGCTGATATGAGGCGGGGCTTCGGCCGGGTTAGTCTGACTACGCTCCAGCAGGGCACTGGCAGCCAGATTTGCGGCATTGTCCATCGCACGTTGCAGCATCCGGTCGGATTCACTGAGCGGTTTCAGGGCCGGTTTATCAGGATCGCGGGCATCCATATCGATATCGATCGATTTACCCAGCTGGCGCGCCAGCACATCAGCCAGACCGATTCCCTGATTGCTGGAGATATCCATGGTGATCTGGTTATCCAGCATCTCCTGATAGAAACCAACCTGGCCGCCATTCATCAGGCTGTCTTTCGCCAGTACAGCATTGGCTTCCCGCATGCTCTTCATCATCATGCTGAGAAACATCTGCTCAAACTGCTTGGCTACTTCCTTAAGCGCGCCCTTCTCGTCACTCTTTGCCGTCTGCTTGAGTTTCTGCAGCTCATTCAGTTCGGTATAAAGGGCAGCATGCTTGACCTGGTTATCATTATTGATCATCAGATCACCACCAGATCAGCTTTCAGGGCGCCTGACTGTTTCAGCGCTTCCAGGATTGCCATCAGGTCGCCCGGTGCCGCGCCTACCATATTCACCGCCTCAACGATCTCCTGCAGAGAGGAGCCCGGAGTAAATTCAAACATATGCCCCGATCCCTCATCGACTTCAATGCCGGTACGGGGAGTCACAACGGTCTCCCCTTCGCCCAGGGCATTGGGCTGATTTACATCGAAATTTTCCGTAATCGCCACCGTCAGGCCACCGTGGGTAATCGCCACCGGAGAAACGCGTACGTTCTGACCGATAATAATGGTGCCGGTGCGGGAATTGATCACGACCCGTGCGGCCTCTTCGGCCGGTGTCACAGTCAGATTTTCGAGGATCGATAGGAACGAAACTCGCTGGGCCGGATCCCGGGGGGCCTGCACCTGAATAGAAGTCGCATCCAGTGCTGAGGCCATACCCGGCCCCAGCAGCTGATTGATCTCATCTGAAACACGCCGTGCAGTGGTAAAGTCCGGGTGATTCAGGTTCAGCACCAGGCTGTCACCATGATTAAACGCATTCGGCACGACCCGCTCGACCGATGCCCCGTTCGGGATGCGGCCTACACTGGGCACGTTCAGAGATAACCGTGAACCATCATCGCCCTGGACACCAAAGCCGGACACCACCAGATTACCCTGAGCCACGGCGTAGACCTGCCCGTCAGCACCTTTTAACGGGCTCATTAACAGCGAACCACCGCGCAGGCTTTTGGCATCCCCCAGTGCCGAGACGGTAATATCGATCGATTGTCCCGGCTTGGCAAATGGTGGCAGCTCAGCATGAATCGCCACCGCGGCAATATTCTTCGACTTCGGATTGCTGCCCGGCGGAATCACCACACCGAAGTTGTTCAGCATATTTCTGAAGGTCTGGGAGGTAAAAGCGGTCTTATCACCTGTGCCATCCAATCCCACGACCAAGCCATAGCCCACAAGCTGGTTGGAGCGGACACCGGCAACCGACACCATATCCTTAAGGCGCTCAGCGACAGCTACGCTGCTCAGCAGCAGGGAAAGCAGGAAGATACACAGACGCATATTGCCACTCCTCAGAAGAGCCAGAACGGGCTGATAAAGAACTTGGAGATCCAGCCCATCTCATTGGTATTGCTCACGGTACCCTCACCGGCATAGGCGATACGGGCATCGGCCAGCTTGGTGGAAGGCACGGTGTTATCCACAGAGACATCCTGTGGACGAACGATGCCGCTGATACGGATATATTCATCCCCCTGGTTCAGGGTCAGCCACTTCTCACCTCGCACAATCATATTGCCGTTGGGCAGAACGTTATGCACAGTCACCGAGATATTGCCGGTCAGGCTGTTACTCATATCCGATTTACCTTCACCATCGAACTCGGTGGTACTCTGAGGTACAGAGAACCCCAGATCACTGAAGTTACGCCCCAGAACTGTCGGAGCCTGCTGGTTTATCGTGGTCTCTTTATCCAGCTCGGTCTTAGCTGACTTGGAAGACTGGGTATTTTCAGACAGCACAACAGTGATGATGTCGCCGATACGGTGAGCACGGCCATTGCCATAGAGATTCATCGCGCTGGCACGGCTGTAGATTGAACCGTTGATCGGTGAAGGTTGCTGTAACGCCGATGGATTCACCGGTGCATAGTAAGGGTCACCCTGCATCTGCGGCTTGGTTACGCACCCTGCCAGCAGCAACACACTTAACAGAACGATCAGAGGCTTCATCATCCTATCCTTTGTCGATTAAAGCTGCTGGGTAATAAATCCGAGCATAGAGTCAGCGGTAGAGATGACCTTGGAGTTCATCTCGTAAGCCCGTTGCGTGGTGATCATATTGACCAGCTCCTCCACTGCATTCACGTTTGAGGTTTCCAGCGCGCCCTGGCGCAGGAAGCCGGTACCGGCATCACCCGGATTGTTCGGCTGGGGGGCGCCACTGGCAGCCGTTTCAACGAAGAAGTTCTGGCCACGTGCTTCCAGACCGGCGGGGTTTACAAAGTCAGCGATCTGAATCTGGCCAATCTGGGACCCGTTGGGTGTGCCCGGTGTGACAGCAGAAACAATACCGTCGGCGGCGATCGTAACGGACTGCACCTCAGTAGGCAGCGTGATAGCCGGTTCCAGCAGATAACCTTCTGCGGTTACCAGCTGGTTATCGGAATTCAGATGAAGCTGGCCGTTACGGGTATAGCCGGTATCGCCGCTCGGCAGGGTAATCTGAAGGAAGCCACGTCCGTTGATCGCGACGTCAAATGACTCATCCGTGATCTGCAGATCGCCGGTAGCAAACAGTTTCTGGGTACCCACCGTACGTACACCGGCTCCCAACTGCAGGCCCGACGGCAGCTGAGACCCTTCAGCAGATTCGGCACCTGGCTGACGGCGCACCTGATACAGCAGATCTTCAAATACCGGACGGTCTTTCTTGAATCCGATGGTACTGGTGTTGGCAAGGTTATTTGAAATAACCTTGAGAGAATTGTCCTGTGCCGTAAGACCTGTTTTACCGACAAAAAGTGCACCGTGCATTTGCTAACTCCTGGTTCCTTGTGTCTTACGACAGCTTCAATATCTGTGTGGCAGCAGTGGAGTTTTCCTCTGCTGTTTTCATCATTTTCACCTGCACCTCATACTGCCGTGACAGACTCAGGATAGAGGTCAGTTCAGTTACTGCATTAACATTGCTGGATTCCAGATAACCGGAGCGGATCTTGATATTCAGATCCGGCAGCAAAGGCTCATTTGCCCCGGTACGCATCAGTCCATCGGTGCCCTTAAACAGGGTTTTAGGATCCGGGTTAACCATCTTGATCTGATCAACCAGTACCAGTTCAGTCGCCGCTTCACCCAGGGGCAGTACGGAGATAGAACCATCGACAGCCAGATCGACCTTACCCGCAGGTGGCAAAACGATAGGCACATCACCGTTTCCAATCACCCTCAGGCCACTGCCCGTTACCAGCTGGCCATTGGCATTGATCTGCAGCTGACCGGCGCGGGTCAGACCCTGAGTCCCGTCCGGGCGCTGCACAGCGATCCAGCCTTCGCCATCGATTGCCACATCAAGCTGGCGGCCGGTCTCTATCAGAGTACCGCCGGTCAGATCCGTCGCCGGACGTTCAGTCTGAGCATAAACACGGGATGCGTGACCTTCCCCAAACACCTGCATTGCGCGCGCCTGGGCCAGATCGCTCTTGAAACCGTTGGTCGTGGCATTTGCCAGGTTGTTGGAATGAGCACGCTGGGCCAGCATGTTTTCACGTGCGCCGCTCATCGCCAGAAAGACTACTTTATCCATCGCAATACCCGCGTTATGTCCAGATGAAATCCTGATTGCCCAATACATATGCACATTACATGCCAACCTTTCGGGCTATGGGCTATGGGCTATGGGCTATGGGCTATGGGCTATGGGCTATGGGCTATGGGCTATGGGCTATGGGCTAT
>NZ_KK211065.1:16562-296706 GCF_000620085.1 Marinobacterium jannaschii DSM 6295
GGAAAGCGGAAAGCGGAAAGCGGAAAGCGGAAAGCGGAAAGCGGAAAGCGGAAAGCGGAAAGCGGAAACAGCGTGGCGGCAAAAGGCTGCCCATGCAGCCTATTGCCACCATTGATCAGATCTGCAGGATGTTCTGCGTCACCGTATTCAGGGTCTCCAGTGTCTTGGAGTTCGCCTGGAAGTTACGCTGCGCCTCAATCAGCCGCACCAACTCCTCAGACAAGTCGACGTTGGACTGCTCCAGCGCCGCCGAACGCAGCGAACCATTAAGCCCCGTGCCCGGTGGGTTCAGAGTTGCCGCCCCGGAAGTCAGGGTCGCGGTCCATTCAGTGTCCCCTACCGCAGCCAGACCCGACTGGTTCTCAAAGGTCCCCATCGCCACAACGCCCAGAGAGCGGTTCTGACCATTGGAGAAGCTCGCCACCATTTCACCTGACTCACTGAAAGACACACCGATCAGATCACCTTTAGTGTAACCATCCTGGGAGGAAGTCTTCACGATAGAGGCGGAGGCAAACTGAGTCGTGCCGGTCAGATCCAGCGCGATCGTGGTCGCCGGGTTCGCCGGGTCGGCCCCTGCTACCGTCAGTTTCGGAGCATCAGCATTTGGCGCGATGGTCGTACCGTTAATCTCACTCAACAGGCCATTGGTCGAGTTAAATTTAATAGTAACCGGGCCCGGTTCAGACGGGTTGCTTGCATCACCAAAGCCCAGGAAGCCCGACTCACCCGGGTCAACATCCTTACCAATATCCAGCAACTCACTGCCATTCAGGTAGGCATAGAGTCGATATACGCCGTTATAGCTGCTGTCACCATTAACCAGGCCGGTACGTTGCAATACCGGAACCTCGGTGCCATTGGCAGGATCGCCATCGGCATCACCCATACTCACCAGCAAGCCGGTATCGTTATTCAGGTCTCCGACTTCCGCCTTGAAGGTCAGAACCAGCTCATTACTGCTGTTAAAGGTGACCGATTCCAGATCCGGGTTGGAGTCCAGAATAACCTGCTGGAAGGAGACAATGGTTTCGTTAATGCTGGCCGGTGACGCCCCCTGAGTCAGAGGGATATCGACACTACCAATCTTGATATTGGTACGCGCAGCCAGTACACCACCATTAAAGGCAGCATCATTAAAGGAGTAGGTGTGAACCTCGTTGGCATCCAGCGAGGTCGATGAGATGTCCACATCGGTACGCAGGCTCTTATCAGTACTGTTACGTACCTGCACCGGATCGACATCCGTAGCATCGGCGCGGAAGCGCAACTGCACCTCAAACGCAGATCCGTCGTCACTTTCTGCAAATTCTATCTTCGCAATTCGCGGGTCTGCCGTGGTCAGGGCGCTCACGGCGCCACCAACATTGATGGTATTGGTCGTCACAGCACCGGTCGGGTTACCGGCAGCATCCTGCGGCTCCCATTCAGTACCAATCAGGTTAGATTGCGCAACGGCTGCGCCCGGGGCAGTACCTGCCAGGAAGGAGCCTACGGCTGGTGCCGAGCCGCGATCATCAAACTGGAACAACAACTGCTGGCCAGCCGGGTCAGACGGATCTCGCGCCACACCCAGCAGACGTGGCGTATCCGTGTCGGTATCAGGGATAGAGGCATTATATTTAGACACGATATCCGCTTCCAGCGCGCCGTCGAACAATGCAGCCAGCTCACCGGCCGTATCGTAGTTCACCCCTGGCGCAACACCGGCCGTATTGCCATTATCCACGCTGGCAGTGTAGTTAAAGCCACCAATGGTCATACCAACCGTGATGGTATCAGCATCTGCCGTACCCGCATCCAGCCGTACCGCACGCACCTGCCCCACATCACCGGCACCGGCTGGCAAATCAATCATCTTCTGCAGCGTCAGCAGGTTTACTGGCGTGCCGCTGATATCCACACTGGAGTTGTACTGGTAGTCAGCAGTGTTAGCCTTGGCAAACGCCAGCGCCTGAACTTCACGGATTGGCGGCTGCTCTACCAGGTTATATTTGATGGTATGCTCATTACCCAGGCTATCGAAGGTACGAATGGTCGAACTGTAGGTAAAGGAGCCGGATTCGTCCTTATTGTAGGGCTGCTGCAAGGTACTGGCATCGGCACGGCTATCGATATTGAAGGACAGATCAATAGACTCAGTCGACTTTGGCGGACTCTCTTTCTCAGAAACCTGCAGATTTCCGATCGGCAACTGGTTACCCTGGCTATCTAAACCAAACCCCTGCAGAAACTTACCGTTTTTGGAAACGATAAAGCCATCTTTATCCAGCTCGAAAGAACCGCCTCGGGTATAGGTTACGCCCCCGAGACCATCGTCCAGCTGGAAAAAGCCGGAACCATTGATAGCCAGGTCCAGGTTATTGTTGGTGAACTCGATAGTACCGGCTTTAAAGTCCTGCGCTATATCACTCACCGTTACACCTGAACCGGCCACGTTTGCCGAGCCGTTACCCACAACTGCGGTAGCGTAGATATCGCCAAATTCGGTACGAGAAGCCTTAAAGCCAACCGTACTGGAGTTCGCAATGTTGTTACCAACTACATCCAGACCGGTTGTCGCCGCTTTCAGACCGGTAATTGCTGTATTAAATCCTGCCATTTATCTGTCCTCAAACTCCGATCTGTCGGATTTTACTGCTGTCAAAAGTACCGGCACTGGTGTTAACGCTCATACCAATTCCGTTTTCACCCAGGGTCACGCTATTTACCCGGAACGCCAGCTGAACATCGTCAACGGCTTCCCAGACACCATCATTCGATTGCGTCTCTACCAGAAAACGATATTCACCAGGTTCGCTGACGCCATTTTCAGGATCGGCCGAAAGCCCCCAGTAAAATTCATCCTCACCTGGAGGCTTAGCCCCGAGCTGAACAGAATCCACCAGCTCGCCATCTTCATCGAAGACCTTAATACGTACATCAGATGCCGATTCTTTCAGATTGAAAGAGCCGCGGGCAAAGCTGTCATTGCCATCGATACCCACCGGAGCCGTATCCTGCGGCACGAAAACAGAGCGCCCAACCATCGACGAAGCCTGCAATGCTGCCTGGCTGGTCATCATCGAGCTGGTCAGACTGCCAATGGATGATTGCAGGTTATTGATACCCTCCACCATCGACATCGAAGAGATCTGCTCCATGAACTGGCCGGTATCAGCAGGGCTGGTCGGGTCCTGGTTTCCCAGCTGCGCCACCAGCAGCTTCATGAACATATCACTGTCCTGCTGTGCCTGACTCTTTTCGGTCGATGCAGTGGACTTGCTCTTGTTGGTCTGGTTTATCTGCTCGAATACATTCGAGTTAACACCATCGATACCACTCATGGTCGCCACCCTGATATCTGATCAGTCATTAGCCCTGCCCCATCTGCAGCGTACGCTGCATCATCTGCTTGGCTGTATTCATTATTTCCGCGTTAATCTGGAAAGAACGTGATGCGGAAATCATATCCGCCATCTCCTCCACCACCTGAACATTCGGGTAGTAGACATAGCCCTCTTCATCAGCCATTGGATGAGTCGGGTTGTATTCAGGACGCAATTCAGCGTCACTCTCGACAATGCCAAGTACCTGCACCCCCTGCCCTGCAGGCAGGCCATCCGGATTCTCTATAGGCGCATCCGGCTCTGTCGGCTTTAGGGCAAAAACCGGCTTACGCGCACGATAGGTCTCATCAAGACTGGAGCTGACACTCTCTGCGTTAGCCAGGTTACTCGCTGTTGTGTTCAAGCGGATGGTTTGCGCACTCATTGCCGAACCGGCAATCCCAAACACATTAGTTAGTGACATAGTTATTCAGCCTTCAGTGCTTTGATGAGACCCTGAAACTTTTTGTCCAGGAAGGTAAAGGAGGATTCGTAGGCAAGGGAGTTATCGGTATAGGATGCCATCTCCTGATTGACCTCAACGGTATTGCCGTCGACCGATGCCTGATGCGGAATACGGTACATAAGCTCCGCTGCCATATCAGGACTGGCCAGGCCCGGCTGATGGGATGCGTCTGTCACCGCCATCTGAATCGGCTGCTCCATCTCGCCGTTAAGAATCGCCTTAAAGTCGATATCGCGCGCCTTGAAGTTAGGCGTATCAGCGTTGGCAATATTGTTAGCCAGCACCTCTGCCCGACGCGCACGCAATAGCAGTGCATCGTCATGTATTCCAAGCGCGTTATCGAAACTGATAGACATACCTTTGCCCCTTATTTACCTTGAGGTAATAAATGCAAAGCATGTGCCAAAAAGAAAAAACCCCGTAAATACGGGGTTTCTGGTAGAGAATGATCGCTCGCTGCGGCAAAGCGGCAAAGCGGCACCGCTTATATTGCCGCCTGACGGCAATCAGATTGCCTTATAGATGATGCCGGGACGGCAATGGATCATCTGATAACAGTCACTCAATCCGGACAGGGACTCAGAGGCCCCCAACAACAGATAGCCCCCCGGCCTGAGCGCTTTATGCATTTTACGGAGTATCTCAGTCTTTCGTTCTGCGGAGAAATAGATCAGGACATTGCGACAGAAGATAATATCAAACTGACCAAGCCCCGAATAACTCCCCAGAAGATTCAGATTCTGAAAGCGAACCCGGGACTTTATAGGCGCCTTTACGCCCCAGCACCCATCTGCCTTTTCATCAAAATAGGTCTCCAGGCGGGAACGGGAGAGCCCTCTCCCTAGCGCAAGCGTTTCATAAACCCCCTGACGCGCCTGTGCGAGAATATCGGTCGATATATCGGTAGCGACGATCTCCTCACCTCCTTTTAACAAGGTCGGATTTCGCTTCTTGAACTCATCGATCACCATACTGATCGAATAAGGCTCCTGACCACTGGAACATGCTGCCGACCATATCCGGATTTTGCCAAAGCGACTGCCCTCCGCCACCTCTGGCAACAGACGCTTGGACAATATCTCATAAGGATGATTATCCCGGAACCAGAGAGTCTCATTGGTTGTCATCGCATCGATAACCTGATCTCTCAGGCGATTGCCGGCAGGCCCGTTCAGGCGCTTAACCAGATCAGGCAACACCTCGCAGTTCTGTTCCTGCATTATCCGGCCAAGCCGACTCTGCACAAGATACTGCTTATGTTTTGCCAGCAGAATGCCGCAGCTATCCTCCAGAAAGCGACTGAAGGTCTCAAAGTCGCTTTCGCTGATATGAAAGCTGCGCGGCGCTACCCTGCCTTTTGACAACGTATCAGACACCAGGCTCAGTTCCTTCCTTCTAACTGCCCTATACGACTTACCACTGCCGCCGCCAGGTCATTCGGGTTGAACTTAGCCAGGAAACCATCAGCCCCGACCTTCTTAACCATCGAGACATTAAAGCCACCGGAAAGGGAGGTGTGTAATACGATATGCATACGCTCCATACGCGGGTCTTCACGAATCATTGCGGTCAGGGTGTAGCCATCCATCTCCGGCATCTCGATATCTGAGATAATCATCAGATAGTGATCCAGCACATCAACACCGCGATCGGCCATGCCACAAAGAAGGTCCCAGGCAATCCGGCCGTTATTGGCCGACGTAACCTTTAAGCCAAGACCTTCCAGGCTGCGCTGCATCTGATTACGAGCAACAGAAGAGTCATCGACAATCAGCACATGGTGCTGCTTCGCCCGCTCCCTGACCTCTTCGTTGGCCACTTCGCGACTAACATCTGTCGACATCGGATAGAGATCAGCAAGGATCTGCTCGACATCAAGAATCTCGATCAGCTTGTTTTCGTGTTCGAAGATCGCTGTCAGGTAGTTTTCGACACCAATTTCGGTGGGCGGCGCCATAATCTGATCCCACTGGGTATTCAGGATACGATCGACCTGACGCACCAAAAAGGCCAATGTGCGCTTGTTATACTCCGCTACGATCAGGAAGCACTTATTGCGCTCACTCTGAGGCACAGAGGAGCGACCTATCGCTTCCGACAGGTCAAGCACCGGGATGGTTTCTCCGCGGATATGTGCCATCCCTTTGATGGCAGACGTCTGACGCGGAACTTCAGTCAGCTCAGGACATTGCAACACTTCGCGTACTTTAAATACGTTAATGCCGTACTGCTGCTCTGTCTCAAGACCGAACAACAGCAACTCCAGACGGTTTTGCCCCACCATCTGCGTCCGCAGGTTTACACTATCTAGGATACCTGACATGATTTACCAATCCCGTGGATATTACTGGACTCATTATTTAAACAGTTATAGTCCCGCGGCTTACAGGAAGCCAACGTGAGTATCATTAATTTAACACGTCTTTTTCTGCTAACCACTCTTTTCATCGCAAATTGGCTTCACGCCGGGCAGTTGAGTGATATTGAGCAAGAAGTATATAACCATCTGCAGCGCTACTATCAAGACAGTTACGCAAACGCCCGCACAGAGATTAAGGTAAAACCCCTCAACCAGAGCCTCAATCTTCCCCGCTGCAGACAACCTCTGACTCTTACAAAGCCTCGCGGTAAGAGTTCAAGGGTTTCAGTCAAGGTCTCCTGCAGTTCTCCCCGCTGGAAACTCTATGCCAGCGCAACCCGCCAGCATCTGCTCCCTGTTCTGGTTGCGGCAAGAGCCCTGCAACGAGGAAAAATTCTCACCGCAGACGACATGGTGCTCAAAGAGACTGATATTACTGCACTTAAGGGCGCGTTCTACACCGATAAAAACGCGCTGATCGGATGGCAGGTGAAGCGTAGCACCAATCGGGGCAAGCTGCTTAAGCCCAGATCACTGAGCGAAGCACCGGTCATTCGTAAGGGAGACAGCGTCATTATTGAAGCCCGTCGGAACAGCCTGAGCATCAGAGCCAGCGGCACGGCTCTGGAGAATGGCAAGAAGCGACAGCAGATCAGAGTTCGTAACAACAAATCAGGCCGGGAGATCAAAGCGATCGTCATAGCGCCCGGTCAGGTACGCACTCCCTGACTCTGATCTGGCCCGGCTATCTTTGAGGCCCCGCGCATTCTAGATCTCAGGCACCGCTTACTCAGAGGCAATGATACTTTTTACCGGCTGCTATACTGATCAAAAATTGTTAAATTATTTCTAAAGCCCGGCGTAAACCTGCCGATACCTGTTCACAGAGCAAATGTTTGAGGATTAGACTCATGGTTACAGATCTCACGAGCCTGTCATCGTCCCAGGCGACAAGCACTCGTGGCCGGGTAACTGAGCACAGCAATACTGCCGCGCGTAGTACAAATGACAGCGGCCAGCCCGCTGCATCACCTAGCGGCGACACTGTTAAGTTGAGCAGTGCAGCCCAGTCACTGCAGAATGTGCAAAGCAAACTCGCAGACACGCCGGACGTAGACCAGAACAAGGTTGAGCGACTTAAAGCCGAGATTGAAAGCGGCAACTATCAGGTTAATGCCGAAAAAGTCGCTGCGGGTATGATGTCGTTCGAAGATATGCTTAAGTAATACGCTTAAGTATTTGGATCTGATATGACGACTGAACACCTGAATCAGTTTAATGCCCTGCTTTTGCAGGGCATTAAACTTTTGCACAGCCTTGATACCCTGATGGATCAGGAACTGGACGCGGTTGCCCGCAGAGATACTGCCCTGCTTGAAACCACCTGCATGCAAAAGCGCACAGTGCTTGAAGAGTTTCAGCACAACACTTTTGAACGCGCAAAGATTCTCGGTTTCATGCAGCTGGAGAATAAAGAGTCCGGCGTACAGAAACTCATCAGCCAGGCTTCTGAAGCAGCTGCCACGCAGCTAACGGATAACTGGGAACAGCTGAAAAAGGAACTACATTCAGCCAGCGAGAAAAACCGCCGAAATGAACAAGCGGTACTGCGCAATAAGCACAATGTAGATAAGCTTCTTTCTATCATCCGCGGACAGAAGACCCAGGACAGCATCTACAACACCCAAGGTTCTGCAGGACATTATCGCGCCCAAAGCCGCATCGGCAAAGCCTGACCCGCCCGAACACCGACAACCTTATTTGTTTATCAAAAATTTACCTGGCATTGCCATTATAGATAGTGACTAGCGCGGGCAATGTCAGTAGAATTTCGCGCTACTATCTGCAGCGTCCCAGTAGCTCAGGTGGATAGAGCGGTCCCCTCCTAAGGGACAGGCCAGGGGTTCGAATCCTCTCTGGGACGCCATTCTTTACCTCACTTCATAGAAAGAACCTGCCCACGGCTAATCAAGCCAGCAACTCCCCCAGACTTCCGGCAGGAAGATGCTCTATATCTGAACCCCGTAGCTTTCTGAGCCGAACCATCTTTGCGTGACCTTCCGCGTCCAGCCGATGGCCTGAAGCCAGCTTCAGGTAGCGGTCAACCATACGCAGACGCTCCTGACGCTTTTCAGTATTGTCACGCGCAGATTCAAGGAACACTTGCGCCAGATTCAGCGCAGCACGACTATTTGTCAGGTCGTACTCGATAGCAAGCCCGAAACACTTGAGAGCCTGCGGCATTTTTCCGCCAACATAGTGCTGAACGCCCAACCCGTTTACTTTAAGGCTCATATCATGAGCCTTAGAAACAGGCGGCTTATCCGACTTACTTGCGACCGGTTCCGGTGGCTTTTTACCTTCACCACCACGCAGCAGACTAGCCCTTTGCTGCTCCAGATCGAGCGCCTGAGACAACTCCTCATTCGCAATCTGCGCCAAGCGCAGTTGCCGGGTGGCCTCATCCGTATCGCCCACTTCCTGAAATGCCTCGCTGCGCAGCAGTGCTGCCTGCACCACCAGAGACTGATCGCCACGAAAGCGCTTAACCGAATGATCCAGTAGCTGATCCAGCTCTCCCATCAGCTCCTTCTGTTTTACACCTTCAGTATTTCTTAACTCAAGGCGGCGTATATTAGCCAGTCTCAGATAAGGCTCCGGCGTACCGTAGCAGCTGCGGCTCCCCAGCTGGATAGACTTCCTGTAGGCACCCGCAGCCAGCTCATACTCATTGGTGTGCGCCGCCAATCGCCCCAACTCCATCTGCCTGGGTATACCGAATGGCGAACGCCTGGCCGCCAGCTGGATGGTATCTCTGGCAACGACCACCTGCCCCTGAATCTCCTGCACTTCAGCCAGCAGATCGTATGCGGGTAAAAACAGAGGGTACTGCGCCAGAAGCTTCTCCAGCTCTTCGATCGCCTCTGCATAACGATGCTGTCGGTAGATCGCATCTGCCAGGGCTAAGCCAGCCTCTTTATTTAAAGTACGCCAGTAGACCTGCTCTGCCAGCCGCTCTGCACGGGATAACTCGCCGCTTTCTATCAGTAAACGACAAGCCAGCACCTGAGCCTCCTCGGCACTGTCATCGTATCGATCAGCCGCTGCTAAACACAACCGAAGAGCCTGCGCATCATCACCCTGCGCCCGGGCCTGATAGATCGCTTTCATCCCCTGCTTACGCTCCAGGAGCTGATCAATCCGCTGCTTCAATTCATCGACAGAGAAAGGCTTAGTCAGCAGAAAATCAATTTTGCAGTCAATCGCATGCAGTACGGTCGCCTGCGAGGCATCGCTGGTCATAAAGATCCAGCCGGTTTCCGGCCCGCTCAGTTGTCTGAATCGAACCTCTTCCAGAATCTGCATGCCATTAAACACGTCGCTGACGTTATAACCCAGCAAAACCACGTCAAACTCGCGCTCTTCAAGCAGTTCAAGAACTCTGCGGCTGGCAGTCACTGCCACAAGGTTATCGATACCCAGACCACGCAACATATGAGAGATAGCAGAGCGCATATTGCCACTACTCTCCACCAACAGGACGTGCTTATCAGAATAATCGATACGGGACACTGCCACTCAACCAGCCCAGCCATATAAATTGCTAAAAAAGAACCCAGGCGCTAAGTATACTGCCTCACAGCCAATTCAAGGAACAGAAGCGGCGCTGAGATCAGTTATATTGGAAAGTAGTGGCTCAGAACGGAAGTTACAGACAAAAAAAAGCACCGAGTGTAGGGTGAAACACGCGGTGCCAAGACAGTTCTATGCTGTGGAATCAATCCTAACCGCTGAGTGCGGTTTGACTAATGACACAGATCAAGAAACCACCAGCGGCACATGGTTTATAACTGAAGAGTAGACGATTGATCTACATAACGTAACCAAGGACTTGGTTACACTAACCAAAAATAAAATACAGCAAGGGATTATGACTACAGCATATATCACCCACGATGACTGCTGCCTTCATAACATGGGGCCAGAACATCCGGAAAGCCCGGTAAGACTGCAGGCCATCAGAAAAGTACTGGGCCGCACAGGTCTGCTGGACGAACTGCAGCAGCAAACATCCGTGCACATATTGCCCGACCAGATCCAGCTTGCGCACGCCAACCTGCACCAGAAGCGCCTCGAACTAAAGCTTCCGGAAAGCGGTGTCGTCTATACCGACGAGGATACGGCGCTCTGCCCCGACTCCCTGCATGCCGCCAGCCTTGCAGCAGGCTCCGGTATACTCGCCGTAAACCGGGTATTAGCAGGCCATAGCAAGAATGCCTTTTGCGCTGTTCGCCCTCCCGGTCATCATGCCGAGCACAATATCCCAATGGGGTTTTGCTTCTATAACAACATCGCCATCGCGGCGATTCACGCCCTGCAACAACCCGGCATCAACCGCGTTGCCGTGGTCGATTTCGACGTCCATCACGGCAACGGCACTGTGGATATCTTTAAGGACAGACCAGAAGTGCTGGTCTGCTCAACCTTCCAGCATCCTTTTTATCCTGAACGCTACAGCGAAATCCTGCGCGACAACATCATCAACTGCCCGATGGATGCACACAGCGGCAGCCTGGAGTTTCGTAACCTGGTCGAGGGCCGCTGGCTACCCGCCCTGCAGCAGCACAAACCGGACATGATCCTGATCTCTGCCGGATTCGATGCCCACGCCGAAGACCCGATGGCCGATATAAACCTCGGTGAAGAAGACTATCGCTGGGTCACTCAGATGCTACTCGATACTGCCCGCACCTATTCCGACAACCGGGTTATCTCGATGCTGGAGGGAGGCTACAACCCGGTATCTTTGGCGTTTAGCGTACAGGCACATATTGAAGTTCTGGCTGGCCACTGACCTCTGTGGCTGCCTTTATCCCCTAATGGCAGCCTGCTTCCTCCCCGTACAGCAATCTGGAAGAACCCCACCTGAGACGCCCTTCGCAAGCTGACCCGACAGTAACCGGCGAGCACAAAAAAGGCTGCCCGAGGGCAGCCTTTTTTCGTTCAGCGAGCTGATTAGCCAACGAACTTGATCATCACACCTGCCGCAACAGCTGAACCGATTACACCGGCCACGTTAGGGCCCATCGCGTGCATCAGCAGGAAGTTCTGCGGGTTAGCTTCCAGACCCAGCTTGTTGGATACACGTGCCGCCATTGGTACTGCAGATACACCTGCAGAACCGATCAGCGGGTTGATCGCGTTACCACCCTGCATACGGTTCATGGCTTTCGCCATCAAGACACCACAGGCAGTACCGATACCGAAGGCAACAATACCCAGTACCAGGATACCCAGAGTCTCTACGTCCAGGAATTTATCTGCAGACAGCTTGGAGCCAACAGACAGACCCAGGAAGATAGTTACGATGTTGATCAGCGCGTTCTGAGCGGTGTCGCTCAGACGGTCAACCACACCACACTCACGCATCAGGTTACCGAAACAGAACATACCCAGCAGTGGTGCCGCATCCGGCAGCAGCAACGCAACCAGAATCAGCAGCAGGATCGGGAACATGATCTTCTCAGTCTTGGTGATGTGACGCAGCTGTACCATAGAGATCTTGCGCTCTTCCTCTGTAGTCAGAGCTCGCATGATCGGCGGCTGAATCATCGGCACCAGCGCCATGTAGGAGTATGCTGCTACAGCGATCGCACCCAACAGATGTGGAGCCAGCATGCTTGCTACATAGATAGCAGTAGGACCGTCCGCACCACCGATGATACCGATCGCGGCAGCATCCTGGATGCTGAAGTCCATGATACCCAGCGTGCTCAGCAACACCGCACCCAGCACAGTGGCGAAGATACCGAACTGCGCCGCAGCACCCAGGAACAGAGTCTTAGGATTCGCCAGCAGCGGACCGAAATCGGTCATCGCCCCTACACCCATAAAGATCAACAGTGGCGCAGCGCCAGATGCAATCGCAATGGAGTAGAAGTTGTACAGCATGCCGTTGTTATAGCCATGATCCATTGCTGCATTAGCCGCCGCTGCGTGAACAGTTGCGTTAGCGCCGTGGTACGCATGTGCCACATCGTGTGGATCAGTAGAAGCAATACCCAGTACTTCAGCCAGGTGTTTCATCACTTCCGGTTGCGCGAAGTGCACCGCATTCTCTACAGCAGAGAATGCCAGGCCCGCTTCAGGGATATTCGCCATAATACCGCCGAAGCCGATCGGCACCAGCAGCAGTGGCTCGAAGTTCTTACGGATGGCCAGGAACAGCAGAAGCAGGCCAACCGCGATCATTACAAGCTGACCGAACCCCATATTGTAGAGGCCGGACGCTTGCCATAGCTCAAGCAGCTTATCCATTCGAGCTTACCCTTACGCCAGTGTCAGCAGGCTATCGCCCACCTGAACGGCATCGCCTTCTTTAACGTCAACAGAAACAACGGTACCAGCACGTGCAGCACGTACTTCTGTTTCCATCTTCATCGCTTCCAGGATAACCAGCACGTCGCCTTCCTGAATAGCCTGACCTGCGCCAACCTGTACTTTCCAGATGTTACCTGCCAGAGGAGCTGGAACCGCTTCAGCATCACCCGCAGGAGCCGCTGGTGCAGCCGCTGCAGGAGCAGCCGCTACAGAGGAAACGTCACCACCTTCGGTTACCTGAACTACATAGTTCTGACCGTTAACAGCGATAGTGTAAACTTCTGGGCCGGATTTCTTAGGTGCAGCCATTGCTTGTGCGTCCTCTAGAGTCGGTGCAGGTTCAAATGCATCAGGGTTGTTACGGTTTTCCAGGAATTTCAGCGCAATCTGCGGGAACAGCGCATAGGTCAGAACGTCATCAATTTCGTTCTCACCGGAAGCCAGCTCAATGCCTTTTTCCTTAGCCGTTGCACGCAGCTCTTCAACCAGCTTATCCATTTCGGAGTTCAGCAGATCAGCCGGACGACAGGTGATAGCCTCACCACCATCCAGAACACGCGCCTGAAGTTCAGCATTGTAAGGGGCCGGCGCAGCGCCGTACTCGCCTTTCAGGATACCCTGAACTTCTTTGGAGATCGTTTTGTAGCGCTCACCCATCAGAACGTTGATAACCGCCTGGGTACCGACGATCTGAGAAGTAGGTGTCACCAGTGGAATCAGACCCAGGTCTTCACGTACACGAGGGATCTCAGCCAGTACTTCGTCGAACTTATCGGCAGCGCCCTGCTCTTTCAGCTGGTTTTCCATGTTGGTCAGCATGCCGCCCGGAACCTGAGCAACCAGGATACGGGAGTCAGTACCACGCAGAGAGCCTTCAAATCTGGCGTACTTCTTACGTACTTCACGGAAGTAGGCAGCGATCTCTTCCAGCAGATTCAGGTCCAGACCGGTATCACGATCGGTACCTGCCAGTGCGGCAACTACGGATTCGGTCGCGGTGTGACCATAAGTCATAGACATGGAGGAGATAGCGGTATCTACACGGTCGATACCTGCTTCTACAGCCTTCAGGATTGTCATATCAGACAGGCCGGAAGTTGCATGCGCGTGCAGTTGAACCTCAAGAGAGGTCTGAGCCTTCAGTCGGGATACCAGATCAAAAGCATCGTAAGGCGTCAGGATGCCTGACATATCCTTGATGTTGATGGAATCTGCGCCCAGATCTTCCAGGGTCTTGGCATACTCAACCCACATATCAGTGGTATGCACTTCACTCTTGGTATAAGAGATTGTGCCCTGTGCATGCTTGCCGGTTGCTTTTACCGCCTTGATCGCGCGTTCCAGGTTACGTGGATCGTTCATCGCGTCGAAGATACGGAAAACATCTACACCGTTGACTGCAGCACGTTCTACGAACTTGTCTACAACGTCATCTGCGTAGTGGCGGTAGCCCAGCAGGTTCTGACCTCGCAGCAACATCTGCTGCTTGGTGTTTGGCATCGCCTGTTTCAGCAGACGGATGCGTTCCCACGGGTCTTCGCCAATAAAACGGATGCAAGAGTCAAAAGTAGCACCGCCCCAGCTTTCAAGGGACCAGTAGCCTACTTTATCCAGCTTCTCCGCGATCGGCAGCATGTCTTCAACTCGCATACGAGTAGCAAACAGAGACTGATGTGCGTCACGGAGTACTACATCTGTGATGCCAAGAGGTTTCTTTGCGTCGGACATGGGTAATGGCCTTCTGTCGATTTAATGCAGGTTATTCGTTATTACGCCGTTCTTATTACTTTGAACGGTATTTATGAACCGCAGCGGTCAATACTGCGACTAACTCGTCATTGCTTCCACCTGCCTTGGACGGTGCAGCTGCAGCACGGGGCTTAGCAGGCTGTGGCGCTGGCTCTGGTGCGTACTTGGCGACGAACTTTGACATTCCGCCTGTAGCAAATACGAGCAACGTCAGAAAGACGAAGACGAAACCCATACCGAAGATCATCAAAGTGAAACCTTCTGATAACAGATTTTCCATCTATGGGTGCTCCTGTTGTTAACGATACCCATTCGCCGTGCGACCTTTGTAAGGTATGAAACTGCCCCTATAACAGTTACTTCACGACGGATGCACTGGTTGCAAATGGATCACAATTAAACCCGAAAAGGAGAAATCAGGCAACAAGAACGGCTTTGATTTCGCGCAATACAGCAGCAATATCGGCTGAATTGTCGACGATTGTAAGGGGAATTGTCGTATTGGTAGAGAAGTGAAAACCGGGCGACAGAGCACCCGGCATGGAAATATTATTCCGGACGATACACTTTGATATTAAGCAATCCTTTATCCTGCAGCTGCTGAGCATGGAGCTGACTCATCACACCCTTTTCGCAGTACAGTAAATATTCCCGCTCGGATGAAAAGCTTTCAATCGCACCGGACAGGCTGTAGAACGGGATCAGTTCAATATCGCACCCAGGCATGTTGAGCGGCTTTTTCTCCTGCTCCTGCGGTGGACGTATATCAATTATTACCTGATTAGCATCCACCTTACTCAGGGCTTCCACTTTGGCGTTTGCATTGACATCCTCGACAATCTCATCGATGGAGATCACCTGAGCCTTCTCCAGTGCCGCATCCAGTACATCAAAGTCGAAGTTTTCCTCTTCCTCCTCGACGCGCTCCTGCCTGGCACAGGTGGTTGGGCGATCAGAGATCACACCACAGTATTCCGGCATGCTGGCGGCAAATTCATAGGTTCCGAGCTGCTTAGACAGATCCACGATCTCCTGCTTATCCATCACCACCAGCGGACGCAGCACCAGCTTATTCGTGGATGCGTCGATCAGAGAGAGGTTAGGCAGCGTCTGACTGGAGACCTGGGCGATACTCTCACCCGTGACCAGTGCACCGACTTTCATCCGGTCGGCGACCTGCTCACCGGCACGCATCATCATACGCTTAAGGATCACTCCCATATGCGAGTGATGCACCGACTGCAGAATCTCACCAACCACTTCCTCAAACGGCACGGTGACAAACTTCACACGGGCTGAGGAGCCATATCTCTGCCACAGATGGAGCGCAACCTGCTTAACGCCAATCTCGTGCGCCTTGCCACCCAGGTTAAAGAACAGGAAATGCGTTTTGCAGCCACGACGCATCGTCATATAGCTGGCAACAACGGAATCAAAACCACCGGAAATCAGGGACAACACAGCTTCCTGACTGCCGAGCGGATAACCGCCCAGTCCGGGAATAATCTCCTGAACGATAAAGAGCTTGTCTTTAACGACTTCCAGATCGACCCAGACCTGGGGCTTACGCACATCGACACCCGCAGCCTCGGTATGCTGACGCAGCCCTCCACCGACATAACGCTCCAGCTCCACTGACGTAAAGTCGTGATCTCCTGAACGGCGCACACGCACTTTAAAGGTCTTGCCCTTAAGGCGCTCCTTATAGGCGTCACGGGTGAGCTCATAGACGTTGTGGAAATCCCCCAGCGGATGTTCATGGACATCGAGGAAGTGCTGAATACCGGGCGTCCGGCTAAGGACACTGATGATCTGTTCCCGCAGCAGCTGATCGTTGCCGGGCGCGATCACTTCAACCTTGTCCCACAAGCCCCGGACTTTGATCTCGCTATCGACGCGCAACAACATATTGGCAAGATTCGACTGCAGCCGCTGAATCAGGCGCTTACGAACAGGTTTGCTTTTGATGGTTATCTCTGGAAAGAGCTTAACAATGAACTTCATGGAGGAATGCCCCGGAATGACGATCAGTTCAGAAATTATAACGATTAATTGCAGCAAGGAGGGAGAGGAGATTAAGTGGCGCGCCCGAGAGGATTCGAACCTCTGACCGCCTGGTTCGTAGCCAGGTACTCTATCCAGCTGAGCTACGGGCGCAATACTTAAGGTGTGATCTTTTGGAAGGTGGCGCGCCCGAGAGGATTCGAACCTCTGACCGCCTGGTTCGTAGCCAGGTACTCTATCCAGCTGAGCTACGGGCGCTTTACTAAAATGGCGGTGAGAGAGGGATTCGAACCCTCGATACCGTGAGGTATACGCCCTTAGCAGGGGCGCGCCTTCAGCCACTCGGCCATCTCACCGCGACAACGAGGGCGAACTATACAGACATGTTTTTGATAAGCAAAGTCTTTTTCTTATTTTTTTTAAAAAAAGTTTAAATTTCTATTCGTTACCCTGCTCACCTGCCTTTTCACGCTGGATGCGCTGGTAAATTTCCTCGCGATGCACAGACACGTCCTTAGGCGCATTGACGCCAATACGTACCTGATTGCCTTTGACACCAAGTACAGTCACAGTGACGTCATCACCGACCATTAAAGTTTCGCCTACGCGGCGGGTAAGAATTAACATGTGTAGGATCTCCTTAGTTCTTCCTGTCTTACCAGATTCGGCCTGAGGGGGCCGAGAGGGCGCGCGATGACATATCGTCCAACTCCTTGCCAGAGCACACCCATAAATAGCGCCTGCAGGTCTAACTATAGACCAGCAAGCAATTATTCGCTTACAGCTTCAGCTTTATCCAATTCAAACGCAGAATGCAGCGCCCGAACGGCAAGCTCGAGATATTTTTCAGCGATAACCACTGAAACTTTAATCTCTGAAGTCGAGATCATCTGAATATTGATATTTTCATTTGCCAGGCATTCAAACATCTTACTGGCAACCCCGGCATGAGATCGCATGCCGACACCAACAATAGAAACCTTCGCAATCCTGTTATCTCCGACCACTTCCCGGGCACCGAGTTCAGCCGCAACCTGATTGAGAATTTCCTCAGCCCGGACATAGTCATTTCGGTGTACGGTGAAGGTAAAGTCGGTGGTTTTATCGGCGGCCACATTCTGGACGATCATATCGACCTCAATATTGGCACGACTGACCGGGACCAGAATCCGTGACGCCACACCTGGGATATCAGGTACGCCAACAATCGTCAGCTTTGCTTCATCACGGTTAAATGCGATTCCTGAGATAACGGGTTTTTCCACGGCGTTTTCTTCCTCTATGGTGATCAGGGTTCCCGGACCATCCTTAAAACTGGAAAGTACGCGCAAGGGCACCTTGTACTTTCCTGCAAACTCAACAGAACGGATCTGCAAGACCTTAGAGCCGAGACTGGCCATCTCCAGCATCTCTTCAAAGGTTATCTCGCTGAGACGCCTGGCGCCCTCCACAACGCGTGGATCAGTGGTATAGACCCCATCCACATCGGTATAAATCTGGCACTCGTCAGCCTTGAGGGCTGCTGCCAGGGCCACACCGGTGGTATCAGAGCCTCCACGACCAAGGGTGGTTATATTGCCTTCAGCATCCGCCCCCTGGAATCCGGCCACAATAACAACACGCCCGGCATCGAGATCTGTCCGCATACGCGACACTTCGATATCCTGGATACGCGCCTTGCTATGAGTGTTGTCCGTCAGGATTTTCACCTGGCTGCCGGTATAGGAGCGAGCCGCCACGCCACGCTTTTCCAACGCCATCGCCAGCAACGCAATCGTGACCTGCTCTCCGGTCGATAGCAGTACATCCATCTCACGGGCACTTGGCTTATCCTGAATGGAGTTAGCCAGACCGATCAGGCGGTTGGTCTCACCACTCATCGCAGACACAACAACGACCACATCGTGGCCGCTCTCGCGAAAGCCGCTCACCTTATCGGCGACGGCTTCAATGCGTTCGACGGTACCTACAGAGGTACCGCCATACTTTTGTACGTACAGAGCCATACATTCCCCTACTCTCTGTCGCCCCTAAAGGGCTGCCTTAACAGGCAGCCTCCACCATGCTAACTACAGATTCCAGCGCCTGAGGCAGTGCTGCAGTGTCTGTACCGCCACCCTGGGCAAAGTCCGGACGACCGCCGCCTTTACCGCCCAGTTTAGCGGTCAGCTCGCGCACCAGATCACCGGCCTTAACCTTAGCGGTCAGATCTTTGGTTACCCCGGCAGCCAGACTGATCTTGCCGTCAGCCTCGGTAGCCAGAACAACCACTCCGGAACCCAGCTTGTTCTTCAGCTGATCGATGGTATCGCGCAGGGCCTTCGACTCAACCCCTTCCAATTTGGCCGCCAGCACTTTCACACCCGCCACTTCGACGGCATTGCTGAGCAGATCAGCGCCCTGAGAGGCCGCCAGCTTAACCTTAAGCTGTTCCAGCTCCTTCTCCAGCTGACGGTTGCGCTCAGCCAGATCCTGCACCTTCTCGACCAGATTATCACGGGAGCCTTTCAGCAATGCGCCCAACTGAGCAATCTTGCTATCAGACTCTGCCGCCCATTCAGCCGCAGCCTGACCAGTTACCGCTTCAATACGACGAACCCCGGCAGCGATACCGCCTTCAGAAACCACTTTCAGCAGGCCAATGTCACCGGTGCGCTTGGCATGGGTACCACCACAAAGCTCGACAGAGAAATCGCCACCCATGGAGAGCACGCGTACCACATCACCGTACTTCTCACCGAACAGCGCTGCTGCGCCCTTCTTCTTGGCGTCATCGATCGCCATCTCCTCGGTTTCCACCGAAGTATTGAGGCGGATCTGCTCATTCACAATCGCCTCAACCTGAGCCAGCTGATCGGCAGTCACGGCCTCAAAGTGGGAGAAATCAAAGCGCAGACGCTCGGCGGTTACCAGCGAGCCCTTCTGCTGAACATGCTCGCCCAGCACAATGCGCAGAGCTTCATGCAACAGATGGGTCGCAGAGTGGTTCAGTGCCGCCGACTGGCGTTTGGCCTGATCTACTGCCGCAGAAACACTGTCACCGACTTTCAGAACACCTTCAGATACCGCACCATGATGCAGGTGGTTACCGGCATCCTTGGTGCAGTCCGCCACCGCAAACTGGCCTCGGTCCCAGTTCAGAGCGCCCTGGTCACCGACCTGGCCACCGGACTCAGCGTAAAACGGCGTATTGTTCAGCACCACGATGCCGCTTTCTCCGGCAGACAGCTGATTGACCGCTTCGCCCTCTTTAAACAGCGCGACAACGGCGGAGCTGTCTTCCAGCACATCGTAACCGGTGAAGGCAGTTTCACCTTCAAGATCCAGCTTGTCATTGTAGTCAACAGAGAAGTTGCCACCGGCCCTGGCACGGGCACGCTGCGCATCCATCTCCTGCTCAAACCCAGCCATGTCGATGGTCAGCTCATGCTCTCGCGCCACATCAGCAGTCAGGTCAACCGGGAAGCCGTAAGTGTCATACAGCTTGAACACCGTATCACCGGAGATCACAGATCCCTGCAGCGCTTTAATGCTCTGTTCCAGCAACTTCATGCCGTTATCCAGCGTCTTGGCAAACTGCTGCTCTTCCTGCAGCAGTACACGTTCAATCTGAGACTGAGCCTTGCTCAGCTCTGGATAAGCTTCACCCATTTCACTGACCAGCGCCGCGACCAGCTTATGGAAGAAGACTCCCTGGGCACCCAGTTTGTTACCATGACGAACGGCACGACGGATAATACGACGCAGAACGTAACCCCGCCCTTCATTGGATGGAATAACCCCATCCACGATCAGGAATGAGCAGGAACGAATATGATCTGCAATAACGCGCAGTGACTTGCTTTCCAGGTCAGTAGTGCCGACGGCTTCTGCAGTCGCCTTCAGCAAACGCTGGAACAGGTCGATCTCGTAGTTTGAGTGAACGTTCTGCATCACGGCAGCGATACGCTCCAGGCCCATCCCGGTATCCACGGACGGTTTCGGCAGCGGTGTCATCTCGCCATCGGCGGAACGATTAAACTGCATAAACACCACGTTCCAGATTTCGATATAACGATCACCGTCCTCATCCGGGCTGCCCGGAGGGCCGCCAGCCACTTCAGGACCATGATCGAAGAAGATCTCGGTACAAGGGCCACAAGGGCCTGTATCACCCATCGACCAGAAGTTATCTTCATCCAGCTTGGAGAAGCGTTCCGGATCGATACCCATCTCCTCTTTCCAGATGCGCTCAGCTTCGGAATCAGAATGATGAACCGTCACCCACAGTCGCTCCTTCGGCAACTGCATCACTTCCGTCAGGAAGCCCCAGGCAAAGCGAATTGCTTCAGCTTTAAAGTAGTCACCGAAGCTGAAGTTACCCAGCATTTCAAAGAAGGTATGGTGACGGGCGGTATAGCCGACATTCTCGAGATCATTATGCTTACCACCGGCACGCACACAGCGCTGCGAGGTGGTCGCTCGGGTATAGGCTCGCTTTTCATCTCCCAGGAAAACATCCTTGAACTGCACCATTCCCGCATTGGTGAACATCAATGTCGGGTCGTTTGCAGGAATCAGGGAGCTGCTGGATACGACCTGGTGGCCGTTTTGCTTAAAGTAATCCAGGAATGCCTGGCGAATTTCAGCACTTGTCATGTATTTCATAGGGAGAACCGTCTGTATCCGTTCAGTTCAGGCCAGCGGCCGGAGCTACAGGTTTTATTTACCCGCTAAATGTCGCATATCGGGGGTTGTTGGTCAGCCAAAGCTGAGCGAAAACCGCGTCAAAAAAGCGCAATAGTATATATCGTGCCTGAAAATTGTACGACTATTTTTGCCGCAGGGGGGAATTAGTGGACAGCGGAGAATGGCGTGCGTTACGGTTCGGGGCAGCTCGGGCTTAATGCGGAATTACCGAAGCCGCGCTTTATATAATCAGCGCAGAAATAGCAGGGATAACAGCTTCAGTCCGGGGATATTTCACCCGGACACCAGCTTCACTCATCGTCACGCCCGGCAGAAGCGATTGCATGGCGACTTTCATCCATCCCAAAGCCACGCTGCGTCAGGTAGCGCATCTGCTTTGCATAGAGCTTGTGATCTCCCGCCGGAGGCTGGCGGAACTTACGCTGCCAGGCATCAGCTGCCAGCGTATACCAGTCCGGAGCCTGCTCTTCCAGGGCCTCATCAAGCAACTCGGAGGCAATCCCTTTCTGGCGAAACTCAAAGCGGATACGCTGCAGGCCATAGCCTTGAGCAATGCGGTTTCGGAGAAACACTTCAGCGAAGCGACTATCTGACAGATAACCATCGGCCTCAAGCTGCTGTAACGCCTGCTCAAGCTGGACCTCATCAAACCGACTACGGTATTTCTGTTCCAGCTCATGGCGACTGTATTCGCGACGCCCTAACAGCCTCAGCACCACTTGCTTAATCTCGCCGATCTCATCGCTACTCATCTGCACCCCCTCCCGGAAAGTCATTCTTTCAGAGACCAAAAAGGGCCGCAAGCGGCCCTTAATTTCCTGACAAATCTACCGTATCAGGACAGATTCAGTTGCTGCTTATCCTCAGCAGACTCAGCATCAGCGGCAGCGGCAGGCTTGGGTACGTTCAGCAACCGGGCGCGGATCTCACCTTCAATCTCAGCAGCGATCTCAGGATGCTCTTCAAGGTACTTGGCAGCATTGGCCTTACCCTGACCGATCTTATCCCCTTTATAGGCATACCAGGCACCTGACTTATCCACCAGCCCCTGCTGAACACCCAGATCGATAACCTCACCCATATGATAGATACCGGCACCATACATAATCTGGAACTCGGCTTGACGGAATGGTGGAGAGACCTTGTTCTTCACTACCTTAACGCGGGTTTCGTTACCGACAATCTCATCCCCCTGCTTCACGGCACCGGTACGACGGATATCCAGACGCACAGAGGAATAGAATTTCAGGGCATTACCACCGGTGGTGGTTTCCGGGTTACCGAACATCACGCCGATTTTCATACGAATCTGGTTGATGAAGACCATCAGGCAGTTGGCATTCTTCACATTACCGGTCAGCTTACGCAGTGCCTGAGACATCAGACGAGCCTGCAGACCAACGTGAGAGTCACCCATATCGCCTTCAATCTCAGCTTTTGGTGTCAGCGCCGCCACAGAATCGACGATGATCACATCGACAGCACCGGAACGCACCAGCATGTCACAGATCTCCAGCGCCTGCTCACCGGTATCAGGCTGAGATACCAGCAGCGCATCGACATCCACACCCAGCTTTTCAGCGTAGATCGGATCCAGCGCATGCTCAGCATCGACAAAGGCACAAACCTTACCCTGTTTCTGGGCTTCAGCCACTACCTGCAGTGTCAGCGTGGTCTTACCGGAGGATTCCGGACCATAGATCTCAACGATACGACCAAAAGGCAGGCCTCCTATACCGAGCGCAATATCCAGCCCGAGGGAACCTGTGGATACAGATGGAATAGCCTCGCGGGGCTGATCGCCCATGCGCATAACGGTGCCTTTACCAAACTGTCTTTCAATCTGGGACAGCGCTGCATCCAGCGCTTTTTTGCGATTTGCGTCCATCTTCAACCCTGTTAGCTGCGTTGAAATAATACTGTATGTTTGGACAGTATTATTTCATAACACGGCTCGATTGCAACCACAGTTGCATGAAATTTCCACAGTCATACAGATAGCTCCTGCTGTCACGCCACCTGCAACAGCATGACGAATTCTATTCGGGTTCAGATAAGACTCCGATTACCGTAAAATGCCTGACGCCCGTGTGAATCCCAACACGGGTTACCTTTCTTTTAATACTCTTATGGATTTGCCAGCGCCGTTATGACAAGTCAGTCCAGCTCGTTTCAGAACCACACTCCGATGATGCAACAGTACCTGCGCATCAAAGCCCAACACCCGGAACAACTGGTGTTTTACCGCATGGGTGACTTCTACGAGTTGTTTTTTGATGATGCCAAAAAGGCAGCGGAACTGCTCGATATCTCGCTCACCGCTCGTGGCAAGTCCGCAGGAGAGCCGATCCCCATGGCCGGCGTACCCTTTCATGCGGCCGAAAACTATATAGCTCGCCTGGTAAGAGAGGGAGAGTCTGTTGTAATCTGTGAGCAGATTGGCGATCCGGCCACCAGCAAAGGTCCGGTGGAGCGCGCCGTTGCACGTATCGTCACCCCTGGCACCCTGAGTGACGAAGCCTTTCTGGATGAACATCGCGACAACCTGCTGATAGCAGTCACTCAGTCCGAAGCGCAGTATGGTATTGCATTGGTTGATATCAGCAGTGGCCGCTTCAGCCTGCTCGAAGTCAGCGGTGATGAAGCGTTGCAAAGCGAGCTGGAACGACTCAAGCCTTCCGAGATCCTCTACAACGAGGAGAGCCTGCTAAAGTCCCTCCTGGGCGACCTCAAAGGCATACGCCCCCAGGCCCCCTGGCATTTTGAACTCGAGTCCGCTGAACGTCAGTTGTGCCAGCAATTTAATGTCCACGACCTGAGCGGTTTTGGTTGCGATCACCTTAAACTGGCCCTGGCGGCCGCCGGCTGCCTGCTGCAGTACGCCAAGGACACCCAGCGCAGCGCGCTGCCGCATATCCGCCGTATCCAGATCGAACAGCGGGCCGAGAGTGTGGTACTGGACGCGGCCACCCGAAAAAACCTTGAGCTGGACAGCAATCTCAATGGCGGCAAAAAAGGTAGCCTGGCATCGGTAATCGACAAATGCCGTACGCCGATGGGTAGCCGGATGTTGCGCCGCTGGATAAACCGTCCGCTCCGCAACCGGGATACCCTGCTGGCTCGTCAGGACGCCATTCGCTGGTTACTGGAAGGGTATGGCTACGAAGACCTTCGTGATCAACTTCGCCAGATCGGCGACATGGAACGCATCCTTTCCCGTATCGCCCTGGCCTCAGCCCGTCCGCGGGATCTTGAACGCCTGAAACTCTCCCTTCAGGCGCTGCCGGAGATTCAGCTGTTACTGCGCCAGAGCGATGCCGCCCGCATTGCCGAGCTTTCCGATCAGGCTGCAGAGCACAGCAATCTTGCCAATCTGCTGGAAAAAGCCATCGTCGAAAATCCCCCGGTGGTTATCCGCGATGGCGGCATGATCAATCTCGGATATGATGCCGAACTGGACGAACTGAAAGGGCTGAGCGAAAACGCCGGTGCCTACCTGGTCGACCTGGAAAACCGCGAGCGTGAACGCACCGGACTATCGACACTTAAAGTCGGTTATAACCGGGTACACGGCTACTACATCGAACTGGGTCGCAGCCAGTCGGAGCAGGCTCCGGTTGAATACATCCGCCGCCAGACACTGAAAAACGTCGAGCGCTTTATCACTCCGGAGCTTAAGGAATTTGAAGACAAAGCCCTGTCGGCGAAAAGCCGGGCACTGGCACGCGAAAAAGCCCTGTATGAAAAGCTGATCGAAATTCTTGCCCAGCACCTGCCCCAGCTGCAGGATTGCGCCAGCGCACTCTCCGAGCTTGATGTACTGACCAATCTGGCAGAGCGGGCCGCCAGCCAGAACTACACCGCGCCCAAGCTGACAGAAGAGCCTCAGATCAGCATCTGCGGAGGCCGCCACCCGGTGGTCGAAACGGTACTTGATACGCCTTTTGTCGCCAATAACCTGGAGCTGTCCGAACAGCGTCGCATGCTGATCATCACCGGCCCGAATATGGGGGGTAAATCCACCTATATGCGCCAGGCCGCACTGATCACACTGCTTGCTCATATCGGTAGTTACGTGCCGGCCGATAGTGCCACGATCGGCATTGTCGATCGTATCTTTACCCGCATGGGATCATCGGACGACCTGGCCGGCGGGCGCTCAACCTTTATGGTTGAGATGACCGAAACCGCTAATATCCTGCATAACGCGACCGATCGCAGCCTGGTCCTGATGGATGAAGTGGGTCGCGGCACCAGCACCTTTGACGGCCTGTCACTGGCCTGGTCCTGCGCCGAACATCTGGCCCGCAATGTCGGCGCCTTTACCCTGTTTGCCACCCACTACTTCGAAATGACCAGCCTGCCTGAGATGGCTGATCATGTCTTCAACGTGCACCTCAACGCCGTCGAACACAACGACCACATTGTCTTTATGCACGAGGTATTGGAGGGACCGGCCAGCCAGTCCTACGGCTTACAGGTCGCCAAGCTGGCTGGCGTGCCGCAGAACGTTATCCACAATGCCCGGGGCAAACTGCTGCAGCTAGAAGAGAGCAGCCAGGAGCAAAGCCAGCCGATTACCGCCTCACTCCCCCCTCAGCCGCTGCAGAACGACCTCTTTTCCAGTCAACCTCATCCAGTGGTGGAAAAGCTCAACAGCCTGTCACCGGACGAACTGACGCCGCGTCAGGCGCTGGATCTGCTCTATGAGCTCAAGGGGGCGCTCTAACGCCTTCCCTCACAGAAGACCGTCCCGCGGCAGCGGGATGGTCTATGCTGTTTCATACTGAGTCCACTGATTCAGCCAACACAAAGCCTCGCCACAGTGGCAGGCACAGGAGGGAATCTTGGCCTATATCGTGACCGAAAACTGCATCCTCTGTAAGTACACCGACTGCGTTGAAGTCTGTCCGGTAGATTGCTTCTACGAAGGGCCGAATATGCTGGTGATTCATCCTGATGAATGTATCGACTGCGCCCTGTGCGAGCCGGAATGCCCTGCCGATGCAATTATTCACGAAGACGAGCTGACAGACAGTCAGCAGCCGTTCTATCAACTCAATGAAACGCTGGCCGAACTCTGGCCAAACATCTGCGAAAGAAAAGACGCCCTGCCGGACGCAGACAGCTGGAATGGTGAAGCAGATAAACTAAAACGGCTCCGCAAAGAGTAATCCTTGACGAAGCCGTACATACTACAGGGAGAGTGTAGCTCTTAGCGTAATAAGTCCTCGCCGCTGAGGCCGTTTTTCTCAACAATTTCGCGCAACTTACGCAGCGCTTCGACCTGGATCTGACGCACACGCTCTCGCGTCAGCCCGATCTCACGACCGACCTCTTCCAAAGTACTCATTTCATAACCGCGCAGGCCAAAGCGCCGGGAGAGAACTTCTGCGTGCTTCTCAGGCAGCATATCCAGCCATTTATTCAGATTGCCGCTGATATTGGTATTCTGCAGCAACTGCTCTGGGTCAGAGCTGTCCAGATCTGGAATTGTGTCCAGCAGGGACTTATCAGAGTCTTTCCCCATCGGCGTATCGACCGAGCTGACCCTTTCATTCAATCCCAGCATCCTCTCGACATTTTCCACCGGCTTATCCACCAGCATCGCAATCTCTTCAGCCGATGGCTCATGGTCGAGTTTCTGAGCCAGTTCGCGCGCAGCGCGCAGATAAACGTTAAGCTCCTTGACCACATGTATTGGCAGGCGTATAGTGCGCGTCTGGTTCATGATCGCGCGTTCAATTGTCTGCCTGATCCACCAGGTGGCATAGGTCGAGAAGCGAAATCCTCTCTCAGGATCAAATTTTTCAACAGCACGAATCAGGCCAAGGTTACCCTCTTCAATCAGGTCCAGCAGAGACAGACCACGATTGATATAGCGCCGTGCAATTTTAACCACGAGTCTCAGGTTACTTTCGATCATTCTCTTACGGGCAGCCTCTTCTCCCTTCAGAGCTTTGCGCGAATAATAGACCTCCTCCTCAGCCGTCAACAGCGGGGAGAAGCCGATCTCGTTCAGGTAAAGCTGTGTTGCATCCAGAGTTTTAGCGTTTAGCAGATCGTTATGTGCGACACTGCCACGACCGCGGCCACTCTTAATCAGATCCGGCACTTCAGACCCCTTGTCCTTTGCCGGCTTTGTGTCACTATCAGCATCTGAGTCAGAATTGCTATCTAATAGCTCCTCGTTTTCTATGCTGACGTCCTCTACAGCTTCATAATTTTTATCGATACTATCCATAATTTCCCAGCCCCTTTGTGCCCACCTATCTCGCCAAACATTATTGTGATTATCGTTTTGGCAGATATCGCAGTGGATTAACCGGTACGCCATCACGGCGTATTTCAAAGTGCAGCATCTCCCTGCTTGTACCACTTCTTCCAATTTCAGCTATTTTCTGACCTCCTTTAACCATATCACTTTCTTTTACGAATATACGACTATTATGCGCATAGGCACTAAGAAACTTTTGATTATGATTAATAATGATAAGGTTGCCGTAACCCAGCAATCCGCTGCCTGCGTAGACCACTTCACCAGGCGCAGAAGCATAGACAGGGTCTCCTTTTTTCCCCTCCAGATTCAGTCCCTTATTTACCTGACCACTGGTTCTGAAGCCAGCGATGATACGTCCCCCGGACGGCCAGCGCCAGGTCAGATCAGGCGCCTTTGATACAGGTTTCACGGGGGCCTTTACTGCTGCAGAAGATACCTTCTGCACTGTCGCTACTTTTTTAGCGGCAGGCGCTGCAGACACTTTACGCTTTTTTACAGCCCTGGAGGGGGAAGCCGCAGTCACTTTGCGCTTAGCCACCGGCTTTGCAGCCTTGAGCCTGAGTCGCTGACCGGGAAATATCTGATAGTTTTTGCTGATTCGGTTGCGAGCAGCAAGCTGGCGGTAGTCCAGCCCGTAACGCCATGCAATAGAGTAGAGGGTATCACCACGCTTTACCCGGTAACTTTCGGGAACCGGTGAAATTTTCCTGCGGGTCTTTTTTATGCGTGAAACAGGCTGAGTGTTGCTGACCTTACTGCCAGCCGCCCCCAATGAACGCTCATCCACCTGCACCCGGGAACGGCCACTGCATCCCTGGAGAAGCAGGGCTGCAGTGATCAGGATACAGATAAAGCGCCATATCGCCGGCATAGGCTAACCGTTGGCAGATCGGGTGCTTCGCTCCAGCAAAACCACCAACGCCATCCCCAGCAACAGCATAGCGACAGAACCGCCAAGAAATGCGGCCTGCCCGGTCATGACTTCGTAGCTTCCCGGCAATACATTTTCCTGCACCAGGGGCACTTCATTGCCATGACGGTTAATGACGTAAGAGGTCGTATACTTCCAGGGCCAGACTTTGTTCAGTGAACCCAGCATAAAGCCACCCAACAGGGCCAGCGTCACAGTGTGGTAATGCTGGAACATCCAGTTAAGCACCCGGGAAAAGCTGAGCAGACCAATAACACATCCCGCCCCGAAGATAGCGATAAACATCAGATCAAAGCCTTTAATCGCCCCCATCACCGGAGCATACATGCCGATCAGCAACAGTATAAAGCTGCCGGATATTCCGGGCAGAATCATGGCACAGATGGCAATCATACCGGCCAGGAAAATAGACAGCGGCGTTGCCTCAATCGTCGTCGGAGCCAGGGTGGTAATCAGGTAGGCCAGTATGGTGCCCGATATAAAGGCACTCACGGCATTACTGCTCCAGCCCTGTATCTGCTTCACCAGCAGCCAGCATGAAGCCAGTATCAGCCCGAAGAAAAAGGACCAGAGCAACTCGGGATAGCTGGCGAGCAGATACAGCACCACCCGGGCAAAAGACAGTAATGCCAGCAAGACACCACCAAACAGCGCCAGCAAAAAATTGCCATTGATATGCTGCCATGCCTGTCGCGGCCCCTGCCTCAACAGGACCTTCAGCGCTTCCGGCCCGCACTGATGCAGAGAAAAGATCAGCTCTTCATAGATTCCGGTCATAAAAGCGATAGTACCGCCGGAAACGCCAGGCACTGCATCGGCAGCGCCCATCATCATACCTTTGCCGGAGAGTGCCAGATAATCCCTCCAGCCACGTGAATTCTGCATTCTTCTTCCTTAACGAACAGTACCACTGAGCAGTGGTACAAACTTGCAGGCTTCTAATACCTGAGTGTCAAACGTCTCTTCATCCAGCCGACGTACCAGCCTGAGTTCCTGACTGCCACCACCAACCGGTATCACCAGGCGGCCACCGATTGCCAGCTGCTGCAACAACTCAGGCGGCACTTCATCCGGCGCCGCAGCGACCAGTATGCCATCAAAAGGAGCCTTTGAAGGCCAGCCCATACCGCCATCCGTATGCAGCAGCTGGGCGTTGCGCAATTTCAGCACCTGCAAACGCTGACGCGCCTTTTCCTGCAGCGGCCTGATTCGCTCCACACTAAATACCTGATCAACCAGCTGGGCCAGAATCGCCGTCTGGAACCCCGATCCGGTACCCACTTCCAGCACCCGGCTGACCGGCCCATCCTGCAGCAATACTTCTGTCATACGCGCCACAATGTAGGGCTGCGATATTGTCTGGTTATATCCTATCGGCAGGGCCGTATCTTCATAAGCCCGATGAGACAACGCCTCGTCGATAAAAATGTGCCTCGGCGTATCCCGCATTACCTGCAGCACCGCCTCATCATCAATTCCCTGCTCACGCAACCGGGAGACCAACCGCTCCCGCGTGCGCTTTGAAGTCATTCCAATACCCTGAAACCAGAGCTCATTCACTACAACGCCTCCAGCCAGCACCCCAGATTATCCATTCCGGAATACTGCGTCATATCCACGTGCAGCGGTGTAACCGAGACATAACCTTCATCAACAGCAAAAAAATCCGTCCCGGGATCACGATCCGCCACATCCCCCACACCTGCAATCCAGAACCGCTCTTTCCCACGCGGGTCCTGTGTCGACACAGGCCTGTCCCCTAAATGCCGATGCCCCAGCCGTGTCACCTGAACCCCCTTCAGTTCAGATAGCGGCAGATCCGGAACATTAACATTCAATACTGTCCGCGGCGCCAGGTTCAGCGAGCGGATATCCGCCAGCAGATCCCGCACTACCGCCGCCGCCGTCTCATAATGCTTCGGCTGATATGCGGCGACCGATACCGCGATGGCCGGCAGAGGCAGGTGTCGCCCCTCCATCGCGGCAGCAACCGTACCCGAATAGATTACATCACAGCCCATATTGGCACCGGCGTTAATACCAGAGACTACAATATCCGGTGCCATCTCGAACAGTCCGGAAGCCCCCATATGCACGCAATCGGTTGGCGTCCCGTTAATGCCGAGAAAGCCATTAGCATGACGGTTTGCTTCCAGCGGCCGATCCAGTGTCAGTGAATTGCTGGCTCCGCTGCGATTGCGGTCTGGTGCGACCACCAGTGTCTGATGCTCCTGTTCCAGCAGCTCCGCCAGCGTCTTAAGTCCCGGAGCAAAAACTCCATCATCGTTTGAGATCAGAACTTTCATACTAAATATACCTTGTTACGATGCGGACTCTATCAACGCAATTTCCCGCAACACACTGGTTGCAAACGCACCGGATGGCAGGTCAAATTCCAGCCACCAGGTATCATCCGACTCCGCTGTTGCCTGCAGATCCACTGGCATCAGTCGCAGGGCGCGGCGCTCCTGTTTCAGGCCTAACGCCTCCAGCCCTTGCCGGATCTCAATCCAGTCTGACAGCTGTGCCAGCTCCCAATCCCGGGACGGCCCCTGAGACATCAGTTCGCCGCGCCCCCACATCGGCCCGGTCAGATGGATATCTGCCTGTAACAGGCGATCGGTCTCTGCTTCAGGGTTATCGGCCACAAAGCAACTTTGTGAACCTGCCAGCATCATGGCGTCACCAGGCTGCAGCGTCTGCCACATATTCTGCCCGATACGGGCAGAAAGCAGCTGGTTAAACAGCCAGGAGCGCACGGCTGAGATATACAGTCCTTTCTTATGCCGCTGTCGCTCTTTGAACTCACCGCGCATCAGGGCAATCCCTTTGTCGAGATTGCCATAATCAAAGCCAAAACGCTGCTCACCAAAGTAGTTCGGTACGCCCTGGCGCACCATCGCCAGGCGTTTTGCCAGATCATCCGGATCAGTGACATTGCGTAACCGCAGGCCAAAGCGGTTCCCCTGCAGCGTCCCCAGCCGAAGCTTCCGTGGATGCCTGACCGCTTGCAGAACCTCTACAGAGTCACCTCCAAACAGGCTCCAGGTCAGGCTGCGGCGCATTGGAAACTTAACGCAGAACCACTGCTCCGTCACCGCATGGCGATCTTTTTTACCGGCATAGCTGACATCACGTGGGCTGACCTGAGCAAAGTTGGCCAGCTGGCGTGCGACCCAGTCGGTATTTTCACCACGCTTACGGATATAGAGAAAGACATGCTCGCCCTCGCCTTCGGGTTCGAAACCAAGCTTCTCAGTTACACAAAAATCTTCAGGAGATGTACGAATTGTCGCCCGCGAGAGGGGCTTACCGTATAGATAGGAGTAATCGGTAGGGAGTGATGTCACAAATATTTACCGCCCGTTGTCGGGCTCAACCAGCTGATAATAGGTTTCTCCGTCCTGCACCATGCCCAGCTCGCTTCTGGCACGCTCCTCCAGCGCAGAAAGACCGCTTTTCAGGTCTTTAACCTCCGCCTCAAGCTGGCGGTTACGCTGACTGAGGCTATCGTTCTCGGCGCGCTGCTGATCAATCTGATGCTGAAGCTGCATAACCTGACGCAGATTCGCCTCACCAAACCAGAGACGGTATTGCAGCGAAAGAATCATAATCAGCAGAGAGATGATTAACCAGCGAAACACAAAAAACCTCGCGTCAAAAAAGGGGGCACAAGCCCCCTTTTCTTTAAGCTAAAAGCGCAGGCTTATGCCTGACCTTTAATCTCGGACAGACCGTTGTAAACAGCCTTATCTGCCAGCTCTTCTTCGATCCGCAGCAGACGGTTGTATTTCGCTACACGGTCGGAGCGGCACAGGGAACCTGTCTTGATCTGACCGGCTGCAGTACCGACTGCCAGATCGGCAATAAAGGTATCTTCAGTTTCACCGGAACGGTGGGAGATCACGGCAGTGAAGCCGGCATCTTTCGCCATCTTGATCGCATCCAGTGTTTCGGACAGGGAACCGATCTGGTTGAACTTGATCAGGATAGAGTTACCGATGCTCTGCTCGATACCACGGGCCAGGATCTTGGTGTTGGTAACGAACAGGTCATCACCAACCAGCTGAACCTTATCACCGATCTTACGGGTCAGGTAAGCCCAGCCATCCCAGTCAGACTCGTCCAGACCGTCTTCGATAGAAACGATCGGGTAGTTCTCGGTCAGGTTCGCCAGGTAGTCTCCGAAACCTTCCGCATCGAATACCTTGCCTTCGCCGGACAGGTCGTACTTGCCGTCTTTGAAGAACTCGGAAGCGGCACAGTCCAGCGCCAGGGTGACATCTTTGCCCAGCTCATAGCCCGCATTGGAGATTGCTTCTTTGATCACCACCAGCGCTTCTTCGTTAGACGCCAGGTTAGGTGCGAAACCACCCTCATCACCCACTGCAGTATTCAGGCCTTTCGCCTTCAGAACCGCTTTCAGGGCATGGAAGATTTCAGCACCACAGCGCAGGCCTTCAGAGAACTTATCGAAGTTCACCGGCTGCACCATAAATTCCTGAATATCAACGTTGTTGTCTGCGTGCTCACCACCGTTGAGGATGTTCATCATCGGCACAGGCAGAGAGAACTGACCGGCAGTACCGTTCAGGTCAGCGATGTGTGCGTACAGAGGAATCCCTTTCTCGACGGACGCCGCTTTAGCTGCCGCCAGAGAAACAGCCAGGATTGCATTCGCACCCAGGGTTTCTTTGTTTTCGGTACCGTCGAGTTCCAGCATTTTGTTGTCCAGCGCGCGCTGGTCGGTAGCATCCATACCGATCAGGGCTTCGCGGATAGTTACATTTACTGCAGCTACCGCTTTCTGTACACCTTTGCCCAGGTAACGGGACTTGTCGCCGTCACGCAGTTCCAGCGCTTCACGTGAACCCGTAGATGCGCCGGACGGGGCGCAGGCAGAACCGACTACACCGGAAGCCAGAATTACATCGGCCTCAACGGTTGGGTTACCGCGGGAATCCAGTACTTCACGCGCTTTAATATCAGCGATCTGTGCCATTGATAAACTCCAGAAGTTAATGATCTCTAATCTTTACTGCTGCTTGGCCTGTTGAGCCAGTGCGGCCTTGATGAAGCCTGTGAACAGGCCATGTCCATCGCGTGGCGTAGAGGTAAACTCAGGGTGGAACTGACAAGCCACAAACCACGGATGGTCTGCCACTTCAACAACTTCCACCAGCTCTCCATCGACGGAACGACCCGCGATACGGAGACCGGCTTCCTCCAACTGTTTTACGTAGTTATTATTCACTTCATAACGGTGACGGTGACGTTCCTTGATCTCTGTCGCACCGTAGCTCTCAGCAGATACAGAACCTTCCGCCAGATGGCAGATCTGAGCGCCCAGACGCATAGTACCACCCAGGTCATCCTGGGAGCCGCGCTGCTCGACATCGCCCTCTTCCGTTGTCCATTCGGTAATCAGACCGATAACCGGATGCTCCGCTTTCTCATCAAATTCCGAGGAGGTCGCACCGGCAATGCCGGCTACGTTGCGCGCATACTCAATAACCGCGACCTGCATACCCAGGCAGATACCCAGGTAAGGCACCCTGTTCTCACGTGCGTACTGTACGGCTTTAATCTTACCTTCCACGCCGCGCTCGCCAAAACCACCTGGTACCAGAATCGCGCTGGCATCTGCCAGAATCTCAACGCCTTCGCGTTCAACCCGCTCGGAATCGATATACTCAATGCGTACTTTATGCTTGAGGGCGATACCTGCGTGGGAGATCGCCTCGATCAGGGATTTGTAGGCATCCAGCAACTCCATGTACTTACCCACCATGGCGATCTTCACTTCGCCTTCAGGGTTCAGGTGCGCATCTGCCACCCGGATCCATTCACCCAGATCAGCAGGCTGCGCATCCAGATGGAAGCGCTCTACAACGATATCATCCAGGTGCTGTTCGGCCAGCATCTCCGGAATATTGTAGATAGTGTCGGCATCCGGCAGGGAGATAACGGCACGCTCTTCCACGTTGGTAAACAGAGACAGCTTACGACGGGAAGAATCTGGCAGCGGACGCTCGGAGCGGCACACCAGGATATCCGGCTGGATACCGATAGAGCGCAACTCTTTAACCGAGTGCTGGGATGGCTTGGTCTTGGTTTCACCGGCCGTTGCAATATATGGCACCAGAGTCAGGTGCATAAACATGGCACGGGAGAAGCCCAGCTCGGCCTTCATCTGACGGACCGCTTCCAGAAACGGCTGGGATTCGATATCACCTACAGTACCGCCGATCTCAACCAGCGCCACGTCGGCATCACCGGCACCTTCAATCACGCGACGCTTAATTTCGTCGGTAATATGGGGAATAACCTGCACTGTACCGCCGAGATAATCTCCACGACGCTCTTTACGCAGCACATGCTGGTATACACGACCAGACGTAAAGTTATTACGTTTGGTCATAGTTGTACGAATAAAGCGCTCGTAGTGACCTAAATCCAGGTCAGTCTCCGCACCGTCTTCGGTAACAAATACTTCACCGTGCTGGAAAGGACTCATGGTACCCGGATCGACATTAATGTACGGGTCCAATTTCAGCATGGTGACTTTTAAGCCTCGTGCTTCCAAAATGGCAGCAAGTGAAGCAGATGCGATGCCTTTGCCCAAAGAGGACACGACACCACCAGTGACGAAGATATAACGCGTCATGCGGAACCTGTTTGATCGTGGTTAAAAGCGAGGGAATTTCAAATCAAGATGGCGCTACAGGATAGCAAATCAGCCTCTCTCAGACAACGCAAAGGCGCGCCAAGATAGGACGAATGATCGGCCTTTTTCACCCTGCCAGTTTTCACATACGGTAATACCCGGTACTGCGACCACTTCATCCCCCGCCATCAATAGGGGCCAGCGCTGCCGCAACCAGGGAGGAACATGATGTTCCTGCATCAATTTTTTCACACTGCAACTGCCGCCGCGTCCACAGGGACGACAACGCTCGCCACCTTTTCGACGTACAAGCCGGACCCCATCCAGGGTCTTCAGGCCTGAATCACCCCGTTCGATAGACAGGATACCATCCGCCAGGGGCAACTCTCCGGGTTCAAGCTCCGGCAGCGTTTCAGCCACCTCAAGCCCTGTTTCGGCCGGCACCAGATAGAGCCCATTACGAAAGCGACGCAGACGCCAGCCGGGCAGCTGAAACAATGGCTGGGCATCCTCTCGGGCGGCAATCACTGTCGCTGCGATCTGCTGCAACTGTTCAGCGTTCAGCAGCAGACCGGCCCTGATTTGCACCCAGCGCCGCAGCAGATGCGAACGCCTGATCTCATCAAAGGCCCCGATAGCCTCCAGGCGCAACTCGTCGAAAGATCCGGTCAGCGACTCAAGCTCAGCGTCCAGATAACGGTTCAGCAGCTGATCACTATGCTGCAGCCGGGTCGCCGTTTCGCCCCACTGCTGTGCCAATCCGGGCCAGCGCTGCTTCAGCCGGGGAATAATCTCATGCCGCAAATAGTTACGATCATAGTCATTCTGTTGATTGCTCGGGTCATCGACCCAGTCCAGATGCTGCGCCTGCGCCCAGCTTTCCAACTGCTGACGACTGCAATCCAGCAACGGCCTGAGCAGAACACCCCGGCCAAGCTGTCGCCGAACCGGCATCGCCCCCAGGCCATGCAATCCGGCACCGCGCAACAGGCGATACAACAGTGTCTCGGCCTGATCATCCGCATGCTGCCCCAGCAACAGGCAGTCTCCGGACTGTAGCAACGCCTCAAACGCGCCATAGCGGGCATTCCGCGCGGCCTGTTCCGAATTGGACTCCGGACAAACCCGGATACAGCGAAACGACAGACCAAGCAAACGGGCCTGACTGTCTGAAAATGCCTGCCACTGACCGGCATCGACCTGCAACTGGTGATTAATATGAAGCACCAGTAATCGATCAGCAGGTAGAAGCTGCGCTGCCAGATGCAGCAGCACTTGTGAATCAAGACCACCGCTGTGAGCAATTACCCAGCGGCGGATCTTTGTCTCCGGCGCCAGGGCTGCGGCAAATCGAGCCAGCACCCCAGCGTCTCCGGAGCAATGTGGATTACTGCTCTTCGCCACCCAGGCCGTAAGACATCAGGCGCTCGTAACGGCGCTCAAGCAGTTCTTCGGAGGTCATACCCTGAAGTTTATCCAGTGAATCCACCAGATGCTTCTTCAGGTTAGCTGCCATCAGGCCCTGATCGCGGTGTGCGCCGCCCAGTGGCTCGCTGACGATTTGATCGACCAGGCCCAGCTCATTGAGACGGTCAGACGTGATACCCATCGCCTTAGCAGCATCAGAAGCCCGCTCGGCACTCTTCCACAGGATTGAGGCACAGCCTTCCGGTGAAATTACGGAGTAGGTACCGTACTGCAACATCATCAGTTCATCGCAGACACCGATCGCCAGTGCGCCACCGGAACCACCTTCACCGATGACGGTAGAGATGATAGGCGTATTCAGGCGAGACATCTTCAGCAAGTTGTAGGCGATCGCTTCTGACTGACCACGCTCTTCTGCGTCGATACCCGGATAAGCCCCCGGCGTATCGATAAAGGTAAACACCGGCAGCTTGAAGCGCTCAGCCGTTTCCATCAGGCGCAGAGCCTTACGGTAACCTTCCGGCTTTGGCATACCAAAATTGCGACGCACCTTCTCTTTGGTCTCGCGTCCCTTCTGGTGGCCGATAATCATGACCGGCTTGCCATCCAGGCGCGCTGTACCACCGACAATCGCAGGATCATCTGCGAAGTGGCGGTCACCGTGCATTTCATCAAACTCATCAAAGATGTGCTCGATGTAATCCAGCGTATAAGGACGCTGAGGATGACGGGCCAGCTGGGACACTTGCCATGCCGTCAGATCGGAGAAGATAGACTCGGTCAGAGTGCGACTTTTTTCCTCAAGCTTTTCCAGCTCGTCGGAGATATTCAGCTCAGCATCATCGCCAACCAGCCGCAGTTCCTCAATTTTGGCCTGCAGCTCAGCGATAGGCTGTTCAAAATCCAGGTAGTTCGGATTCATGAGTACTCGTTCTTAAAAAATACGATACAGAAATCGGGTAAAAAATTGGCACCAAGTGTACCCGCTTGGAGAACTGATAACCAGTCAATCAGTAACGCATACGCACGGCGTTACCACCAAAGCGATCCATCAGCGCCAGCAGCAGATCATCATTCGCCTGTACAGCCCACTCCGGCGCCAGCTGCAGCGAAGCAAGCGCATCTTCGCGACGGTATCGAAGCTGAATCGGCAGGGTCCCATCACCGTGATACTGGCGCAGCAGATCAGACAGTTCGGTAATGCGACGTCCGGCCAGCTGCGAACGATCACAGCTGATCTCAATACAGGTGGCATACTGAGCCCGGGCCTGGGCGATATTGAGCACTTTATTGCCACGCACCTTAAGCCCCCCAGAAAAATGGTCTTCCTGCACCTCGCCTTCAACCACGATCACCTGATCCTTATCGATCAGGTTACGGGCCTGATCAAAGGTGTCGCCAAACAAAGTGACATCGATACGGGCACTGCGGTCGTCCAGCGTGACAAAGCAGAGGTTATCGCCCTTCTTGGTCTTTTTCAGGCGCATATCGACTACCAGCCCGGCCATCTTCTGGGTACTGCCACGCATCGGCTGGATTTCGACAATCTTCTTGCTGATGAAGTTACGCAGTTCGGCCTCATACTCATCGATCGGATGACCGGTAAGATAGAGTCCCAGCGTGTCCTTTTCACCGCCCAGACGCTCTTTATCGGTCCACTCCCTCACCCGGCGGGCATAATCGGCATAGGGATCACCGCCGGCATCGGACTCGACCTCGCCAAACAGGTCGAACATCCCGGCGTCCTGATTGCGCTCAGACTGATCGGCAGCCTTCAGCGCATCAGGTATCGCCTCAAACAGAATCGCCCGGCTCGGACCAAGATTATCCAGTGCCCCGGAACGTACCAGCGCTTCCAGCACCCGCTTATTGAGTTTTTTACTCCCCACCCGCGCACAGAAATCGAAGATATCCTTGAAATCGCCATCACCATCCTGGCGCGCCTGCACGATGGCATCGATCGGCCCTTCTCCGACCCCTTTGATCGCCCCCAGGCCATAGACGATATGCCCCTCATCGTTGACGGTGAACATGTATTCGCCACTGTTCACATCCGGTGGCAACGGAGCGTGCCCCATATTGCGGCACTCCTCAATGAAGATCACCACTTTTTCGGTGGTCTGCATATCAGAGGACATTACCGCAGCCATGAACGGTGCAGGATAATGGGCTTTCAGCCAGGCGGTCTGGTAGGAAACCAGGGCATAGGCGGCGGAGTGGGATTTGTTAAAGCCGTATCCGGCGAACTTTTCCACCAGGTCAAAGATATTACCTGCAAGATCACGGTCGATACCGTTCTGCTCACTTCCCTCGAGGAAGCCCACTCGCTGCTTCGCCATCTCTTCAGGCTTTTTCTTACCCATCGCACGACGCAGCATATCAGCACCGCCCAGGGTATAACCCGCCATCACCTGGGCGATCTGCATTACCTGCTCCTGATACAGGATGATGCCGTAGGTTGGCTCCAGTACCGGTTGCAGACTGTCGAGCTGGTAATCCGGGTGAGGCCAGGCCATCTCCGCCCGACCATGCTTACGGTTAATAAAGTCATCCACCATGCCCGACTGCAGCGGCCCTGGACGGAACAGGGCCACCAGGGCGACGATATCCTCAAAACGCGATGGCAACAGGCGTCGAACCAGGTCTTTCATACCGTTGGATTCCAGCTGGAATACCGCGGTCGTCTCGGCCGACTGCAGAAGATCGAAGGTTTTCGGATCCTCCAGGTCGATCAGGGCAATATCGAGTGGCTCCTCACCCTCTTTGGCGCGGACCTTATTGATGGTATCCAGCGCCCAGTCAATGATGGTCAGGGTTCGCAGCCCCAGGAAGTCGAACTTAACCAGCCCGGCCTCCTCCACATCGTTCTTATCGAACTGGGTCACCAGACCATTGCCTTCCTCATCACAGTAAGTGGCGGCAAAGTCGGTCAGCTTGGTGGGGGCGATTACCACACCACCGGCATGCTTACCTACGCCTCGGGTGATCCCCTCCAGCTTGTAAGCCATCTCCATGATCTCCTGGGCTTCTTCGCTGTTATTGACGAAGTCACGCAGCAGCTCTTCCTGCTCCCAGGCTTTTTTCAGGGTGATCCCGACTTCAAACGGGATCGACTTGGACAGCTTGTCACCGAGACCAAAGGGCTTACCCTGCACTCGGGCGACGTCGCGCACCACTGCCTTAGCGGCCATGGTACCGAAGGTGACGATCTGGGATACCGCATCACGGCCATAAGTGCGGGCTACGTAGTCGATAACCTTGTCGCGGTTATCCATGCAGAAGTCGATATCGAAGTCGGGCATGGAGACACGTTCCGGGTTAAGGAATCGTTCGAACAGCAGATCATACTCGAGCGGATCAAGATCGGTAATCTTCTGTGCGTAGGCCACCAGGGAACCGGCACCGGAGCCTCGCCCCGGCCCGACCGGGACGCCGTTTTCCTTACCCCACTTGATGAAGTCCATTACGATCAGGAAGTACCCCGGGAAACCCATCTGGATAATGATATCCAGCTCGAACTCAAGACGTTCGATATAAGGCTTCCGCTTGGCCTCGTAATCAGGATCATCCCTGTCCAGCAGGATTTCAAGACGCTCCTCCAGGCCATCAAACGAGACTTTGCGGAAGTAGTCATCCATCAGCATCCCTTCCGGGATCGGGTATTTCGGCAGGTAGTAGGTGCCCAGCTCGATATCTATATTGCAGCGTTTGGCGATCTCGACGCTGTTATGCAGGGCACTGGGGATATCCCTGAACAGTTCCGCCATCTCTTCGGCAGAACGAAAATACTGCTCATCACTGTAATCATGCGGACGGTTAGGATCTTCCAGCGTCACACTCTGGTTGATACAGACCCGGGCCTCATGGGCTTCAAAATCCCCGGTCTCGATAAACATCACATCGTTGGTCGCGACCAGCGGGCAGCCGGTCTCACGGGCCAGTTCTACACTGCCGTGCACCACCTCTTCATCACCTTTACGGCCGGCGCGCTGAACTTCAAGATAGAACGCATCAGGAAAGATCCTACGCCAGAAATCCAGAGCCTCACGCTCTCCCTTGCCGGCCAGTATCGCCCTACCCACTTCACCCGCTTTTGCCCCAGAAAGGGCGATCAGTCCTTCGGACTTCTCAACGATCCACTCTTTGCGGACCAGAGCGCGACCGGGAATAAAGTTCTGGCCGTCACTGTATGCCAGCGAAACCAGCTCCATCAGGTTGCGATAGCCCTTGCCGGTACGAACCAGCAAAGTCAGCCGGTCTGGCGCCGCGGACTCATCCTGATCGTTCAGAACCCACAGGTCGACACCACAGATAGGCTTAACCCCAGCGCCCACGGCAGCCTTGTAGAACTTAACCAGTGCAAAAAGGTTTACCTCATCGGTCAGCCCGACCGCCGGCATACCTTCCTGTTTGGCTGCATTCACCAGCCCTTTAACACGGATCAGGCCGTCAACCAGGGAGAATTCAGAGTGAGCACGCAGGTGAACGAAGTTAGGGTCTGCCATAACGGTTACCGATCAGGATTCAATGATTTCTTTAACAGGACGAAAGCTACGGCGATGCTCATTCAGAACGCCATGCGCATTCAGGGCAGCGAAATGCGCTGCGGTGGGGTAGCCTTTGTGACGGGCAAAGCCGTATTCCGGATGTTTCTTATCCAGCTCGACCATCTGCCGGTCACGGTAGACCTTGGCCAGAATGGAAGCGGCACTGATCTCAGGGATTTTACTGTCCCCTTTAATGACCGCCTCCGCCGGGCAATCCAGTACCGGACAGCGGTTGCCATCTATATAGACATACTCGGGTTTCACAGCAAGGCCGGCAACCGCCCGCTGCATGGCCAGCATAGTAGCATTGAGGATATTCAGTTCATCGATCTCAGCCGCGCTGGCTTCGGCGATACACCAGGCCAGCGCTTTCTCCTGAATCTCAACAAACAGCTTCTCTCGCTTTGCTTCGCTGAGTTTCTTGGAGTCATTCAGGCCCGCAACAGGCCTGGCCGGATCCAGTATCACCGCAGCCGTCACCACACTGCCGATTAGCGGACCACGTCCGACCTCATCGACACCGGCAACATTCTGACGTGGCGCGAAGTCGAATGTTATTGCGTCCATCAGTTAACCTTTTCCAGTAATCCCATCACGGCATCCGCTGCCCTGTCACTCGCCCCCTGGCGCAGTTCATCGTGAATCCGCCCAAACACCACTTCCAGACGCTGGCGATGGGCATGATCCTCCAGGCAACGCAGTACTTCGGGCCCGAGCACTTCGGGAGTTACCTGCTGCTGCAGGATCTCCGGCACCAGCGCCTCCCCCGCCAACAGATTCGGCAACGACACATAGGGGCTTTTAACCATCCGCGAATAAATTGCATAGGTCAGGCAGGACATCTTATAAGCAACGACCATCGGCTTTTTCAACAGCGTCGCCTCCAGCGTGGCGGTACCGGAAGCGATCAGAATCGCATCCGCCAGTGCCATAACCTCGCGGGAGTGCTTCAGTACCAGGCTGATGTTCAGATCCTGATAGTCGGCATCAATCAAAGCTTTCAACTGCTGATAGCGTTTATCATTTGCCGCCGGCATCAGAAAACGGATGTGCCCCAGACGCTGTTGCAGCCAGCGCGCGGTATCCAGAAACGGTCGCGCCAGGTACTTTATCTCACTTCCGCGGCTACCGGGCAGCAACGCGATGGTGGTCTGTTCGGAGTGCAGCGGTGTAAGCTGGGACTCGAGGCCATCAAAGCTGATGGTTTCAGGAATCTGATCCGCCAGCGGATGCCCGACAAATACCACATCCTGCTTTGTTGGCTGATAATAACGGGCTTCAAAGGGAAACAGCGCCAGCAGCCGGTCGGTAGTCTGCTTGATCTTATAGATACGCTTACGCTTCCAGGCCCAGACTGACGGACTGACATAATGTACCGTAGGAATCCCGGCCTGCTTCAGCCAGCCTTCCATCTTCAGCGTGAAATCCGGTGCGTCGATACCAACAAACAGGTCCGGTGGATCAGCCAGAAAATAATCGGTCAGCTGGCGACGTTCCTTCAGCAGCTCTCTCAGCCTGCCAAGCACCTCGACCAACCCCATCACCGAGAGTCGCTCCAGGGGGTAGAGCGAACGACATCCGGCCGCCTGCATCAGCTCGCCGGCAATGCCTTCAAATTCAAACTGAGTGTCGGGATAACGATGCTGCAGAGCCCTGATCAGGCCTGCGCCAAGAATATCGCCGGAGGCTTCCCCGGCGACAATACCAACTCGTACTTTTGCCTTCACGGCAGATCCACCTAGCGGATAATGCCGCGATTGGAAGCTTGCAGGACGCTGATCATAGGCTCCAGTTCCGGCACATCAACGGCCATTTCCTGAAGAGTCTCCACCGCCTGTTCGAGTGTCAGTTTCTGACGATAGATCACCTTGTAGGCACGCTTAATCGCCATAATACTGTCAGCACTGTAGCCGCGTCGTTTCAGGCCTTCACTATTGATGCCATGCGGCTGAGCACTGTTACCGTTGGCCATAACATAAGCCGGAATATCCTTCAGCACGACAGAACCAGCGCCGCACATCACGTGCGCCCCGATATGACAGAACTGATGAACGGCTGTAAAACCACCCAGAATCGCCCAGTCGCCGACATGAACATGCCCGGCAACCGCGACATTGTTTGCCATGATGATATTGTCACCAATAACGCAATCATGGGCCACATGGGCATTTGCCATAAACAGGTTATTGCTGCCAATAATAGTAATACTGTTGTCCTGAACGGTGCCACGGTGGATAGTGACCCCTTCACGAATCACATTATTATCACCGATAACCAGTTCCGTCGGTTCACCAGCATACTTTTTGTCCTGGCAATCTTCGCCGACTGAGGTGAACTGAAAGATACGGTTATTCTTACCGATCCGGGTCGGTCCACGCACTACGGCGTGCGGACCGATTACCGTTCCTGAATCAATTTCGACATCCGGCCCGATAATGCTGAATGGACCGATCTCGACATCGGCAGCAATCTTTGCAGCAGGATCTACTATGGCGCGGGAGTCAATCAAGATCAGACCTTCCTATCAGCACACAAAATGGTTGCAGAGCTGGCTTTCTCACCGTCGACAGACGCGACGACATCGAACTTCCAGATACCTCGGCGCTCGGAAACAACTTTTGCTTCCAGGCGTAGCTGGTCACCAGGTACGACAGGGCGCTTGAAGCGCAGATTGTCCGCACCTACGAAGTAATAGATGGAACCGTCCTGTGGTTTTTTATCCATGGTTTTGAAACCGAGAATACCAGCAGCCTGAGCCATCGCCTCAACAATGAGTACGCCTGGCATTACCGGCTGATCAGGGAAGTGTCCGTTGAAGAATGGCTCGTTTACGGTGACATTCTTCAGCGCAACGATGGATTCCCCTACATTCAGCTCAACCACGCGATCAACCAGCAAAAACGGGTAGCGATGCGGCAAATATTCCCGGATTTCTTTAACATCCATCATCAATTATGACCTTCAAACTTATCTAGTTTAGCTTCGACAACTTTCAGTCGTTTTGCAAGATTATCAAGCTGCCTGAAGCGAACGACATTTTTTTTCCAGGAACTGTGCGGTTCGGCCGTGGTTCCTGAAGAATAGGCTCCTGCACCGGTGATCGATTTCGACACCAGTGTCATAGCCGTAATATGGGTTCCTGAAGCGATCTCCAGATGTCCGGTAATTCCTGAACAGCCGGCGATTGTACAGCGGTCGCCAATTTTAGTGCTTCCTGCCACGGCGGTACAGCCAGCAATGGCCGTGGAATCACCTATTTCTACGTTATGGGCAATCTGAATCTGGTTATCCAGCTTCACGCCGCTTCCGATCAGGGTGTCGCTGAGCGCGCCGCGGTCGATTGTCGTATTTGCCCCTACCTCGACATCATCACCAAGGGTGACACCTCCGAGCTGCGCAATCTTAACCCAGCGACCTTTTTCGTTGGCGAAGCCGAAGCCATCGGCGCCGATCACCGCTCCGCTGTGGATAATACAGTTACGACCGATTTTCACATCGGCATAAAGCGTCACGCCGGGATTAATATGCGTACCTTCGGCGACATTACAGCGTTCGGCGATAACCGTGTTGGCACCGACCACACAGCCTGCTGCAATCTCCGTATCCGCGCCCACAACCACATTGGCACCGATCACCGCAGCAGCATCGATTGTCGCCGTCGGGTCTACCGTTGCACTGGGATGAATCCCCTGGGCAGCGGTATCTCTTGGCGCAAACAGGCTGCTCAGTTTGGCGTAGGCCAGATAGGGATCTTCGACCACCAGTGCATTTACCGGGCAATCGTCCCGGTGCTGCTCAGCGACCAATACAGCCCCGGCAGAGGTTTGATGCAGCTGGCTCAGATAGCGACTGTTGGCAAAAAACGCAAGCTGATCAGAGGTAGCATCTTTAAGCGTGGCAATGCCACTGACCCGAAAGTCAGGGCTACCTGCCACATCAGCACCTACAACGCCGGCCAGTTCAGCCAGCGTGTAGTCGCCGCAGGAAGTCTCACTGCGCATTCAGCAGCTCAACCACTTTAGGTGTGATATCCAGCTCTTTCTTCGCAAACAGAGTCGCCTGTTTGTTGACGATCATATCGTAGCCATCTTTCTCGATCAGGCCACGGATTACCTTATCCAGCTTAGGGCGCATCTCCAGCAGGAACGCCTGCTCTTTCTGCGCACGCTTCTGCTGCAGCGCCTGCCCCTTACGCTGGTACTGGGCGAACACTTTCTGGAACTGTAACTGCAGCTTTTTAAACTCAGCGTCAGACACCAGGCCTTTGTTCTTCGCCAGTTTTTCCTGTGCTGCTTTTGCCTGCTTCTCCAGACCCGCCACTTCAGCTTCCTCAGCAGAAAGCTCGTTACGTAATTGGTTACGAAACGCCTCGGCGGCCTTTGAAGCACGCACAGCCTGATCCACACCCAATACAGCTACTTTTTCGGCCAGTGCCTGCGTACTCATCAACGTTACACAGAGTAAAACCACATTACGCAGTAATTTCATCATATCTCCTTAGAAAGTTCGGCCAAAAGTAAACTGGAAGCTTTCTGTTTCGTCACCGTCTTTCTCATTAAGCGGTGTCGCCAAAACAAAGGAAAGAGGTCCCAGCGGCGTCAGCCAGCTCAGTGCCAGGCCAGTACTGTAGCGTATCTCTTCCAGCTCTACCCCTTCATCACAGCCAGTAGAACCCGTCGCACAATCCGTACTGAAAACGTTACCGGCATCAATAAATGCCAGTGTCCGCACTTTGCCACTTCCGGCAGTAAACGGAGTCGGGAAAATAAGCTCCAGACCGCCCGTTATGAGTAGATTGGCACCGAAAGGTTCCGCTTCATTGCCTGCCGTGGGAGTATCTTTCGGCCCCAGAGTATTGGCTTTAAAGCCTCGCACCGAGCGCATACCGCCGGCAAAAAAGTGCTTATAGAACGGATAACGGTTAGAACCAAACTCACCACCATAGCCCAGACGGCTCCAGCCGGTCGCAATCCAGGTTTCATCTTCATTGATCGGCTTATAGGCCTTCAGGTTGTACTGCAGCCGGTAGTAGCTCAGGTCACTGCCCGGCAGCGCCAGCTCCAGGCTGGTGCTCTGGGAATAGCCCCTGGTTGGTAACAGACCACGGTTCAGGTGGTTGTCACGCCAGCTGAACTTACCGATCAGATTGAGGTAGTTATCCCCCTCACTCGCAAGAAAGTCAGTTACTTCCTGTGGCGTCTGCTGCGCGGTATTGATCGACACCTGCTCCAGCGTGGCACCGAAGTTCAGACGCTGGAAATCATCTATCGGGTAGCCAAAGTTCATACCGGCACCGATCTCATCGGTGGAATAGGCACTGGTATCGTCTTCGTCAAAGTCACGCTTACGGTAGTAAACTTCGTAACCCCGGCTCACGCCATCGACCGTATAGTACGGGTCGCGGCTCTTAAAGCTGTATTCAGTGGTTGAATCCGTACTGGTAATACTGATACCAATGTTCTTGCCGCTACCCAGGAAATTATCCTGCTCAATGCTGAACCCCAGCAGAACGCCGTCGCCCTGAGAGTAGCCGACACTGGCGGCCAGGGAGCCCGATTGCTGCTCCACCACCGAGTAGGTTAGATCGACCTGGTCTTCAGTACCGGTCACCGGCAGGGTTTCCACATTCACCTCGGCGAAGAAGCCGGTTTTTTCCAGTCGCACTTTCGACTGTTCGATCTTCTCGCTGGAGGCGATAGCCGCCTCCATCTGACGCATCTCGCGGCGAATCACATCATCGGTAGTGCGGGTATTGCCTTTGATATTGATACGACGGACATAGGTCCGCTTACCCGGGTTAAGGTAATAGCGGATGGAAACCGTTTTGTCATCATGCACTTCCGGAACCGGTGAGACATTTGCAAACAGATAACCGTCGTCTCCGATGCGCTTGATCAGCGCATCACGCCCCTTATTCAGTTCTTTACGCGAGTAAATATCTCCGCTTTCCAGTCTGAGTAGCTCAGCCAGTTCGGATTCCGGCACTACCATCTCACCGGCAATATCCACATCCCGTACCGTATGCAGATCACCTTCGCTTACATTGATGGTAATAAAGATGCTCTTATTATCCGGAGAGATAGAAACCTGGCGGGAATCGATAGAAAAGTTGACGTAACCACGATCGAGATAATAACTACGCAGGCGTTCAAGATCACCTTCGAGTTTTTCCCGCGCATAGCGATCTGACTTGGTATAGAAAGACCAGAAGTCAGGCAATTCCATCTCAAACAGCTCTTTCAGCTCTTCGTCAGAAAAGGCGTTGTTACCGACAATATTGATATGCTGGATGCGGGCTTCGTCGCCCTCATCAATGGTCAGGTTCACCGCAACACGGTTGCCGGGCAGCGTCTCCACCTCAGTGCTGACATCAGCACCGTAGCGGCCCTGATTGGTATAGATCTGCACCAGATCCAGACGGATACGATCCAACGTCGCGCGTTTAAAGACTTCGCCCTCTTTCAGGCCACTCTGTTCCAGCCCCTTCATCAGGTCATCATCTTTGATAACACTGTTGCCTTCCAGACGGATCAGACTAACGGCCGGCCGTTCACGCAGCTGCAACACCAGCACATCACCATCGCGGGCAGCACTGACATCATCAAAATAACCGGATTTGAACAGTTTGCGGATAGCCTCGGCCAGACGACCATCCGTTATATGATCGCCGGTATTGACCGGAAAGTTACGAAATACCAGTCCCGGCGAAACCCTTTGCAGGCCCTCAAGCCGGATATCGGAAACCGTGAAAGAAACCAGTGCCTGAGCAGTAGCAGTCCATAGCGCAAACAGCAGCGCCGCGAGAAATCCAAGTCCACGTTTCATGAATACGTCTTCTGTTATCCTTTCACGAAGCCTTTCGGCCTATTCAGAGTCGCATCACATCATTAAAGATGGCGACTGTCATCAGGGTGAGCAGCAGTGTCATGCCAATCCGCAGACCGATCATCTGCACCTGTTCGGTCACAGGCTTACCACGCACGACCTCAACCAGATAGTAGAGCAGGTGGCCACCGTCCAGCATCGGAATGGGCAGCAGGTTGAGAATTCCCAGACTGATGCTGAGATAGGCCAGAAAGCTGACAAAGTCCTCAAACCCAGAGGCCGCCGAGGCCCCGGCCACTTTAGCAATGGTTATAGGGCCACTCAAGTTTTTTACCGAGATAACCCCTTCAATCATTTTCCAGATCGATTCCAGGGTCAGAGTGATCATCTGCCAGGTTTTCGCAAATGCTACTGAGATAGCTTCGACTACACCGTAGCTGATCTGTCGCACCATATGATCCGGCATCTGAAAGGCCTGGACTCCGGCTCCGACATAGCCAATGAGACGGCCATCCGGCAGCGTCTTCTCAGCAGGGATCAACTGAAGCTGAATCTGCTCGCTATCGCGTTCGATACCAACCACAAGGTTAGCACCCGGGCTTTGCTGGATTCTTTCAACCAGAAGCCGCCAGTCAGCAATAGGTTCAGCGTTGATAGACAGTATCAGGTCCCCGCTTTGCAGGCCGGCCTTCTCAGCCGCACCTTCAGGCACCAGGTGACCAATGACCGGCGGGATCTGAGGGCGCTCAGGGGTCAGACCAAAGGCCGCAATCGGTGACTCAGTTTCCAGATCCGGTGCCCAGCCATCCAGCTTAACGCGGTGTTCCTGGGGCAGACTGCTGTCCGGATAGCGCACCAGAACGGAGAGAAATCCTTCATCACCAATCCGCGAAGCCAGACGGAGGTTCACATCCTCCCAGGAAGCGGTCAGTCGCCCATCCAGGCGAATAATTTCACCCCGCGGCTCGACACCCGCCTGCTCGGCCAGAGAGGCCGGCGCAACGGCCCCGACAAGCGGTACAGAAACGGTTACACCGCTGACAAACATCACCCAATAGGCGAAGACAGCGAAGATCAGGTTAACGGCAGGCCCGGCGACGACAATCGCAATACGCTGCCAGACGGACTTATTATTGAAAGCCTGGTCACGTTCGTGAGGCTCAACATCACCCTCACGCTCATCCAGCATGCGCACGTAGCCCCCCAGCGGTATCGCCGCCAGGGCATATTCGGTACCACTGCGTTGACTGGTCCAGCAATAGAGCGGCTTACCGAAGCCGACAGAGAAGCGAAGAACCTTAACCCCACACCGGCGGGCAACATAAAAGTGCCCCCACTCATGGATAGTTACCAGAACTCCCAGAGTTACAAGCGTCGCCAGGATGGTATGGAGTAAGGCCATAGAAAAGATATGCTCAGCTAAATGGGATAAATTGGATACCTACGACAAACAACGGCGCAGCAGCGGTCAGGCTGTCGATCCGGTCCAGAACACCGCCATGTCCGGGCAACAACTGACTGCTGTCCTTTATGCCTCGGTGACGTTTCAGCATACTCTCAAACAGATCACCCAGCACGGAAATCAGCCCGGTGACAAACGCCAGCGCTATCAGATAGACCTGTGCGATCGGCTCCAGTTCAAACCAGATAGAAAATCCGGCGCCGACCAACAGACAGGTTGCCAGCCCCCCGTATAAACCTTCGCGGGTTTTCCCCGGGCTCACGGCGGGAGCCAGCTTATTGCGGCCAAGTGATTTGCCGGCAAAATAGGCACCGACATCCGCCCCCCAAACCAGCAAGAGCAACATCAGTATCAGGGCATCACTCTGGCCACTGATTTTCAGCAGCTGCAATGCGGGCCACACCGGCAGTATGACGACAAAGCCAATCAGTGCGCGGACATTACCGGATGCCCAGCTGCCGATATCGGGATATTTGATGACCCAGCGAAGTATCAACAGCCAGAATGCGGCAACTACCCCCAGCACCCAGAAGGCCGAAGACCCATCCCAGAACCAGTGCATCGCACTGAGCAGCACAGCGGTCATGGCGGTATAGGCCAGACGCGGCAGGATCTCTTTTAAGCCAGAGAGGTTAGCCCACTCCCAGGCAGCAAGCAGCAAGGCCAGGTCGACAAAATAGTAGAAATAGCGGTCAGAAAGACCAAACAATACAAATAACGCCAGCGGCGCCAGTACAGCCGCTGTAATCAATCGCGCTTTAAACACTCTTATCTGCCTCTACCTGCTCACTGGTGCGCCCAAAACGCCGCTCCCGACCACAAAAGCTGTCGACAGCATCCGCCAGGCGCTCCTTACCAAAGTCAGGCCAGAAGCAATCGTCAAAATAGAATTCAGTGTAGGCAAACTGCCAGATGAGGAAATTACTGATCCGCTTCTCGCCACCAGTACGGATACAGAGGTCCGGCTCGGGAAGGTCAGCCATCGAAGTCAGACCGTGCAGCATTGCCTCATCGATCTGTGCCGGATCAAGCTGACCGGACTGACAACGCCGCGCAAGTTCCTGCGCTGCATTGGCAATATCCCAGCGACCACCGTAGTTGGCGGCGACATTCAGTGTCAGGCCATCACAGTCTGCAGTCAGCGCCTCTGCGGCTGCAATGCGCTTTTGCAGACTCTCGCTGAATCGCGACTTATCCCCGATAACGCGCAACCGGACATTGTGCTTATGCAGCTTTTTAACTTCACGATCCAGCGCGAATTTAAAGAGCTCCATTAACCCCTTTACTTCCAGAGGCGGGCGCTTCCAGTTTTCGGAACTGAAGGCGAACAGCGTCAGAACTTCTATGCCCTGGTCCATACAGCCGGAAATAACCTGGCGTACCGCTTCCACACCGGCCTTATGTCCTGCCAGTCCGGGCAGGCGACGTGCCTTGGCCCAGCGATTATTACCATCCATGATAATCGCCACATGGCGAGGCGGCGGATTTTGATTAGCGTTAGCTGTGATATTCTTATCAGACATAGGCAAATAGTCCGGCGGGGCAAGCCCCGCCAGCAGGCATCAGATTTCCATCAGATCAACTTCTTTCTGCTCCAGCAGCTGATCAATCTCAGTCACAAACTTATCAGTCAGCTTCTGGATACGATCTTCGCCGCGGCGCTGGTCATCTTCCGTGATTTCTTTCTCTTTCAGCAGATCTTTCAGGTCACCGTTAGCATCACGACGGATGTTACGGACAGCAATACGTGCATTCTCTGCTTCGCTGCGTGCCTGACGGATGTAGCCCTTACGGGTTTCTTCGGTCAGCGCAGGCATCGGAACACGGATCGTATCACCGGATGTCGCCGGGTTCAGACCCAGGTCGGACTTCATGATCGCCTTTTCAATCACCGGCACCATAGGCTTTTCCCATGGAATAATTGCCAGCGTACGGGCATCTTCAACGATGACGTTTGCCACCTGCTGCAACGGCACATCAGAACCGTAATAGGACACCTGTACTGTATCCAGAATACTTGGGTGAGCACGGCCGGTACGGATCTTCTTAAAGTTATTTACCAGCGATTCAGTGCTTTTCTGCATGCGCTGTTCGGCGTCTTGCGCAATCTCATTCAGCATACTTTTCTCCTACTGTTTCAGCGCAGTCTATCAATGTCCCTTCGTCACCACCAACCACCAGATTGGCCAGTGCGCCCGGTTTATTCATATTAAATACCCGGACTGGCATATCATGGTCACGGGTCAGACAGATAGCGGTCAGGTCCATAACGCCCAGCTGACGCTCCAGCACCTCATCATAGCTCAGGTGCAGGTAACGCTTAGCGGACGGATCCTTCATCGGATCGGCCGTATAAACGCCATCAACTTTAGTACCTTTCAGTACCACATCCGCTTCGACTTCAATGCCACGCAGACAGGCAGCAGAGTCGGTGGTAAAGAACGGGTTACCAGTACCTGCTGCGAAAATCACCACATCGCCCTGACTCAGGTAACGCATAGCGTGACGGCGGTCATAATGGTCAACCACACCACTCATCGGGATCGCAGACATCACACGGGTCGCAATATTGCTGCGTTCCAGTGCATCGCGCATCGCCAGAGCATTCATAACGGTCGCCAGCATACCCATATGGTCGCCGGTAACGCGATCCATACCGGCGGCATTCAGTGCTGCGCCGCGAAACAGGTTACCACCACCGATCACCATTCCAACCTGAACACCAATCCCAACCAGCTGGCCGATTTCCAGCGCCATCCGGTTTAACACTTTAGGATCAATCCCAAAGTTTTCATCGCCCATCAGGGCTTCGCCACTAAGTTTCAGCAGTATCCGTTTGTATCTGGATTGTTTTTCAGTGGAAGGCATCTACAGAGTCTCCGCTCGAAATGAGGTGAAATGAGTCTAGCAGGATAAGAACGGGTTGTGCATGCGTGCGCATGCACAACCGGGAGGGAGGATTGAAAGATCAGCCTTTCAGCTGAGCCGCAACTTCTGCTGCGAAATCAACCTCTTCAACCTCAACACCTTCACCCACTGCGATACGGGTGAAAGATTTAACCACTGCGCCCGCTTCTTTAGCGAACTGACCGATTTTCAGGTCTGGGTTTTTAACGAACGGCTGCTCAACCAGGCTGTTTTCAGCCAGGAACTTGTTGATACGGCCGATAACCATCTTCTCAGCGATTTCGGCAGGCTTGCTAGCCATGTCCGGCTGAGCCAGGATGATCTCTTTCTCTTTAGCCACAACGTCTTCAGGCATGTCGTCTTTGCTTACAACCTGAGGGTTAACAGCCGTTACATGCATCGCGATATCTTTTGCTGTTTCAGCGTTACCGCCTTCCAGGCAAACGATAGCAGCAGTTTTGTTATCGCTGTGAACGTACGCATCAACCACATCACCTTCTACGGTGAAGATGCGACGAACTGTGATGTTCTCACCGATTTTCTGAACCAGTGCATCACGCGTGTTGTTCAGCTCATCAGTCATCAGCGCTTCGATAGTGTCCGCTTTAGAAGCAACAGCAGCTTCTGCAACTGTGTTTGCGAACGCTACAAAGTTGTCGTCACGTGCAGCGAAGTCTGTTTCAGAGTTCACTTCAACAGCAACTGCAGATTTCTTGTCAGCAGCAACTTTAACAACAACGATACCTTCAGCAGCTGTACGACCTGCTTTTTTAGCAGCTTTCATGCCAGACGCTTTACGCAGCTCTTCAATTGCAGCTTCGATGCTACCGTCAGCAGCTGCCAGAGCTTTTTTACACTCCATCATGCCCAGACCGGTGCGATCGCGCAGTTCTTTAACGTCTTTAGCAGAGAATGCCATGGTGAATACCTCAAAAAAGATTCAAGCGTTAATCAAAAAATTCAAAAAAGGGGAGCATCGCTCCCCTTCAAAAGTGTCCGAAGAGATTACTCGGCGCAGTTGACAGACCGATTACTCGGCTGCTGCGTCTTTCTCTTCTACTTCAACGAATTCACTTTTGCTGCCGGCAGTTTCAGAGCCTTCAGCGCAGGCATCAGCCGCGGATTTAACGTAGATCTGGATAGCACGCAGAGCGTCATCGTTACCCGGAATTACGTGATCGATGCCATCTGGGTTAGAGTTGGTGTCAACAACACCAATTACAGGGATACCCAGCTTGTTAGCTTCGTTTACAGCGATGCGCTCGTGATCAACGTCGATTACGAACAGAGCGTCAGGCAGACCGCCCATTTCTTTGATACCGCCGATGGAGCGTTCCAGCTTCTCCATTTCGCGCTGACGCATCAGAGCTTCTTTCTTAGTCAGCTTATCGAAAGTACCGTCCTGGCTCTGGGATTCCAGATCACGCAGGCGACGGATAGACTGACGAATAGTTTTGTAGTTGGTCAGCATACCACCCAACCAGCGGTGGTTTACGTATGGCATACCAACGCGAGCAGCTTCTTCTTTAACGATTTTGCTTGCGGCGCGCTTAGTACCAACGAACAGAACTTTGTTCTTGTTGGAAGCCATGTTCTGAACCACGTCCAGAGCACCGTTCAGTGCTGGCAGAGTGTGCTCCAGGTTGATGATATGGATCTTGTTACGTGCACCGAAAATGTATTTGCCCATTTTCGGGTTCCAGTAACGAGTCTGGTGACCAAAGTGTACGCCTGCTTTAAGCAGGTCGCGCATGCTGATTTTTGCCATTTTAGCGATTCCTAGTAGGGTTAGACCTCCACGTACCCCATCATCCAACCCTGTTTCCAGAGCACCCTGAATGACGTGTCGGCACGTGTGTGATGTATTTTGCGCTGAGCGCAATTTTCGAGCGCGGGATTTATACCATATCGCCCCTGATAATTAAAGGCCGCTTTCGCTGCACCTGCATGGGTTGTTACAATCTGTGTTTGCATTAACTTATTCCTGCCTGATTGCTGCAGCGTGCAGCCACCACAGGCAAAAATGATCTGACGGATACCCTTTAGCCATGACCATCAAAATCAAGACCCCGGAAGAAATCGAAAAGATGCGCGTTGCCGGTCGCCTTGCCGCCGAAGTACTGGAGATGATCGCACCGCACGTTAAGCCGGGTGTTACCACCAACCAGCTGAATCAGATCTGTCACGATTACATCGTCAATGAACAGGACGCCATTCCTGCGCCACTGAACTACCACGGCTTCCCGAAGTCGATCTGCACCTCAGTAAACCAGGTGGTCTGCCACGGCATCCCGAACGACAAGCCACTGAAGAACGGCGACATCATCAATATCGACATCACCGTCATCAAAGACGGCTACCACGGCGATACCAGCCAGATGTTCTTTGTTGGTAAAGAACAGCCACACCTGAAGCGCCTGACCGAAGTCACCCAGGAATGCATGTATAAAGGTATTCGCCTGGTAAAACCCGGCACCCGCCTGGGCGATATCGCCGCCGTAATTCAGCAGCATGCTGAAGCCCATCACTACACCGTGGTGCGCGAGTACTGCGGCCACGGTATCGGGGCGGAGTTCCACGAAGACCCGCAAGTACTGCACTATGGCAAAGCAGGCACCGGCGAAGAGCTGGCCGAAGGCATGTGCTTCACCATCGAACCGATGATTAATGCCGGCAAACGCCATGTAAAACTCTCCAAGCACGATGGCTGGACAGTGGAAACCGTAGACCGCCGCCCCTCTGCACAGTGGGAACACACGATACTGGTCACCGCAGACGGCTATGAAGTCCTGACCAAACGCAGTGACGAAGAGATCTAACTCAGGGAGTCATCATGTCGACAGCTTTCCAGCCCCAAGCCTCAGGTGATGAACTGCTTGATCTGAGCAGGTTTCATCAGCAACTGGCGGCATCCAGCGCCCCCATCAAGGTGTTTAAAGACACCATGCAGGAAGCCCAGGCGCTGCTGGACCAGCGTTTCCGGGACGGCGAGGATATCCGCAAACTGATCTACGGACGGGCCTGGGTTGTCGACCAGATCCTCAAGGCGGCATGGAATCTGTATGACTGGCCGGCAGAGGCACAGATATCCCTGATTGCGGTCGGCGGCTACGGCCGTGGCGAACTGCATCCGAAATCCGATGTTGATATCCTGCTACTGCTCGACGATGAGTTAGAACCGGAACAGCTACAGGAACCGATCAGTGGCTTCCTGACGTTGCTGTGGGATATCAATCTGGATATCGGCTCCAGCGTGCGTACCCAGAGCGAGTGTTATAACGAAGCCCGCTCCGATATAACCATCGCCACCAACCTGATCGAATCCCGCACCCTGGTGGGCGATATCCGGTTTCACGAAACCATGTACGAACGGGTCACCTCCGAAGGCGCCTGGACTGACAAGGAGTTCTTCCTCGCCAAGGTCAAGGAGCAGCAGGAGCGCCACAACAAGACCAATAACACCGAGTACAATCTCGAACCCAATCTTAAGAACTCGCCCGGCGGGCTACGCGACCTGCAGACCATCGGCTGGGTTGCCAAACGGCACTTCGGCGCCACCTATATCCGCAACCTGGTCGAACACGGCTTTGTCACCGACAGCGAGCTCGACAGCCTGAACAAAGGCGAGCTTTACCTCTGGACAGTGCGCTATGCGATGCATATGCACTGCAACCGGCGCGAAGACCGGCTGTTGTTCGATCACCAGCGCACCCTGGCCGAATTCTTTGGCTACGAGGACCAGGACGGCGCCCTGGCGGTCGAGCAGTTTATGCATAAGTACTACCGGGTCGCCAAGGCGATGTCCGAGTTCAACGACATGCTGCTGCAACACTTCGACGAAGCGATCCTGCGTCAGGATGACGAACAGCGCATCCGCCCGCTCAATAAGCGCTTCCAGATCCGTAATGATTACCTGGAAGTCACCTACGACAAGGTCTTCGAACACCACCCCTTCGCCCTGATGGAAGTGTTCGTGCTACTGGCCCAGAACACCGACATTAAAGGCGTGCGGGCCAGCACCATCCGCCAGATCCGTGACCACCGCCACCTGATTGATGATGAGTTCCGCAGCGATATCCGTAACACCTCGCTATTTATGGAGCTGTTACGCTCGCCGGAACGGGTGTCGACCGAACTTAAGCGGATGAACCGCTACGGCATTCTCGGTCGCTACCTGCCGGAATTCGGTCATATTATCGGTCAGATGCAGCACGACCTGTTCCATATCTACACGGTGGATGCCCACACCCTGAAGGTGATCCAGAAGAGTCGCCAGTTCCGGCACAAGGATTTTCGCGAACAGTTCCCGATCGCCCATCGCATCGTCAACCAGCTGCCGAAGATCGAACTGCTCTATATCGCCGGGCTCTACCACGATATTGCCAAGGGCCGCGGTGGCGACCACTCCCAGCTGGGCGCCGAAGATGTCTACCTGTTTTGCGAGCGCCACCATCTCGGCAAATGGGATACCCACCTGGTGGCCTGGCTGGTGCGCAACCACCTGCTGATGTCGATGACTGCACAGCGCAAGGATATCTCCGACCCGGAAGTGATCCACGCCTTCGCCCAGCGGGTTGGTGACATCATGCACCTGGACTATCTTTATGTGCTGACAGTGGCCGATATCAACGCAACGAACCACAGCCTCTGGAATAGCTGGCGCGCCACGCTGATGCGCCAGCTTTACACCGATACCAAGCGAGCCCTGCGCCGCGGACTGGAGAACCCGGTCAATCCGGATGACCGTATCGAACAGGTTCAGAATGAATCGATGGCACTGCTGTCGCGTTATGGCCGCCAGGAGAGTGATGTCCGCCAGCTGTGGAACGGCATCGGTAACGAATACTTCCTGCGGGAAACCGCCCAGAGCATCACCTGGCATACCCAGGCTATTCTGGAGAGCCATAGCGAAGAAAAGCCGATCGTGCGGATCCGCCAGACTTCGCACCGGCTGCACGAGGGTGCGACCGAAATATTCATCTACCTGACCGATATTCCGACCCTGTTTGCGGCGACGGCTGCCACACTGGATCAGCTTCACCTTAACATTCAGGATGCTCGCATCATCGTCAGTGATGACGGTCATGCCCTGAATACCTATACGGTGCTGACCGAAGATAACCAGCCGCTGTCAGAAAACCCCGGCTATATCGCCCATATCCAGCAAACACTGGAAGAGGAGCTGGATGACCCGGATGATTATTGCGATATTATTCAGCGCCGCGTGCCGCGACAGCTGAAACTGTTTGCAATGCCGACACAGGTCACCATCAGCAATGATTCTGTCAGCCAGCTGACGGTGCTTGAGGTACAGGCTCCCGACCGGCCCGGCCTGCTGGCCCTGCTGGGACGGATCTTTGTCGACCACGATGTCACCGTGCGCAAGGCCAAGATATCCAATGTTGGCGAGCGGGTAGAGGATTTCTTCTTTATTGCCGACAATCAGGGCCAGCCGATCTCTGACCCCCAGCTATGCAGCCAGCTGCAACAGGCAATCTGCACCCAGCTGGATGAACATATCCAGCTGGAGAAATAACCCAACAGCCCGGCGGAGTCCTCAACACGGGCTCCGTCCAGAAGAATAAGCGAGATACAGAACGATGGATAAACAGACCCAGACCGAGATTGAAGCCGCCGTATTCCGCCGCCTGCTGGAACACCTAGATTCCCGCAAGGATGCCCAGAATATCGACCTGATGAACCTGGCCGGGTTCTGCCGCAACTGCCTGTCCAAATGGTATGTCGCTGCCGCCGAAGAACGTGGCGAGCAGGTCGAGTATGAAGCGGCGCGGGAACGGGTCTATGGCGAACCCTATGCCGACTGGAAAGAGAAACACCAGCAGAAGGCGAGCGCCGAGCAGCTGGCAAAGTTTGCCGAAAGCCAGAAGAAGTAACAGCTTTATACAGCCGAAAAGGGCGCTCCTGTGAGCGCCCTTTCCTAGCTGAATCCTTTCACAACCACCCTCAGTGCTGCGCCCCGGCCCAGGCCTGCTGTACCTGGTTCATATCCAGCTCAAGGATGGTGGCGTAGGTATCTTCCTGCACCGGGTAACTTTTAACTACCCGCGCGCCACGTACGATGCCCGATACAGCCGTCTTAAACTGATCGTTCTGCAGCACCATATCCCGCACCGTAGTAGTGCCAAAAACATACTGACCATGCACCATGCCCGCCAGCTCCTGATAGGCACGCAGCCTGGAGGCACGCATCGCCATCAGGATTTTGTGCTGCTGATTAGCCCCCGGCTGCAGACTGATCGGCGCGTAACCGGTTGCCCGCACCCAGTCAGGCTGAGGTTGTGCGGTTCCGGGCACCACCGTCACGTCCGGCAACGAATCGCCAACCTTAGCAGCCGAATCAGAAATCGTTTCACAACCGCCCAGCAGCAGCGTAGCTGCCAGCACCCAGAAGGCCGCCACACTTCGCGACCGCCATCCATCTAATCTAGCTATTTTCACTGTCCCACAGCCCCCTGAGCATTTTCAATGATCATCCCCTGCTGCAACACCTTCAACGGGTCATAACCCGGCAGCGCCCCTTCAAGCCGTGTGTTGGAGATATGTGACTGAGCGGTCGCCAGCACCTGACGGGTGGTCGTATCCAGCACCCGGGCATTCAGTACGATACCGTCCGGATAGCGGGCATAAGTACCGGTGAGGATAAAATAGATCCGGTAACGGCTGCGTAAGCCGGACAGATTCCCTTTCGACAACGGTGCCTTGGCAGTGGTGGTTAAGCTGACGGCCCGGTAATCCACCAGGTTGTAGCCATTCTGTTCCAGCTGGAACAGGAAACTTTCGCCAAAACGCTCACCGACCGGCCCTTTCACCCTCGGGTCACGCAGATCGACAAAGGGCAACACCGCCATCGGCAAGCGCTGCACCCGATTGGATTTGAGACCGGTATTAAGCTGCAGCACCATGTCAGCAACAGCATCACTGACCGGATCGGTTAACACCAGCCGCTCAGACACAGATTCCGGGGCCACATCCGGCAGCTCTTCTGCCTGCGCAACCTCTGCGGGATTCTCGCCACCTTCCGCAGCCATTGGATCAGCAACCGTTTGTGGCGCCGGGCTTCGCAATACACATCCCGATAACAATAGACAGAGAACAATCAGCCGCTTCTTCATAAAGCCAAGCCACCCCAGATAAAGATCCACACAATTTAACACAAGTTCCGGCCAGTTCTCACAGCAGAAGCAATACAGATCTGACGCCAAATCCCCTTTTAAAGCCAGACACCGGCACTATACAATGACCCACCTGCTTTCTAACTATGTCGGTCATCAGAGCAATATGTTTAGTCGCGCCAGATTTACCCTACTGTTTTTTATTCTGGGCCTGTTCAGCCCGCTGAGTCTGGCGGTTATGATCGAAGCCGAGGGAAGAGCACCACTGAACAACAACGACTATGTCTCTGCACGCGAGAATGCGGTCCGCGACGCGACGCGCCAGGCCTCGATGCAGGCCGCAGTCTACGTATCAGGTAATCAGCAGATCCGCGACGGCATTCTCGAAATCGACAACATGCAGATATCCACCCTGGGCAAGGTCAGCCAGGTGGAAATCATTGACCAGAGGGTTGAGGGACAGTACCTGCTCGTCAGAATCCGCGCCGACGTACAGTTTGATACCGGTTGTGAAAATGGCAGTACCAACAACTACATGAAGTCGGTCGCCATTACCGCCTTCCCGATCACCCAGTCCGCCCAGGCAATGCTCGGCGGCCTGGACAATGCCGTCTCTGCCCTGCCGGCCCAACTGGCTCAGCACCTAAGTAACAGCGGCCGGGTCAATATATTCAAAGCCACCCATCTGAACCTGTACGATTCACTGGACAGCGCCGCCAGCCGCCAGCTGGACGACGGCGCTTTAAGCACCGTCGCCGCCAACACCCGCCAGCTGGCAGTGCAATATATTATCTCCGGCGTCATTCGCGATATGAGCATGATCGATCAGGAAGCCCTGCAGGACCAGAACTACTTCCGTGACCTGTTGCGTCGTATCGACAGTCGCGGCCCCCACTACCGGCGCAACTTTATGCTCGACATCTACCTGCACGATGCCTACAGCGGCACCCTGCTATCCGAAAAACGCTATCAGGCCAGCGGCCTGTGGCAACTGGAACCGGAGCTGAGAGTCGGTTTTGGCAGCAGCGCCTTTGGTCAACAGGAATATGGCCGCAATATCAATCAGCTCCTGGCAACCCTCAGCGAGGAGATGGCACAGGACCTGCGATGCAGACCGTACAGCGCCCTGATCAGCCGCACAGAGGGCAAAGAGGTATGGCTGGATGCCGGTCAGAACAGCGGCCTGAAACGGGGTGACAAGCTTACCGTGTTTCACCGCTCGACCTTTTTTAATGGCGCCCTGCAGCCTAAAACCCACCTCACCAACACCCGCAAAACGCTAGTAATTGATGAGGTACAGGCCCAGACAACCCGCGCCTACCTGATGACCGACAGTCATCAGAGCAATATCCTGCCGGGTGACCTGGCCATCGCCCGCTGATTTTTTACTGTTGATAGATTGTACTGGCCGCTGTGATCCCTATAATCGAAGGCTTTTGCGCCTGACAGTAGAGTTACAGATATATGAATACTGAGTTATTTAATACGTTAGAAAATAAGATCGAGCAGATGCTGGAAGAGATGGAGCTGCTGCGCATGGAAGTCACAGAACTGCGTGAAGAGAAAGCCCAGCTGGACCAGGAAAAGGCCCAGCTGCTGGCAGAGCGTCAAAACTGGGATCAGAAGCTGCAAGGCCTGCTGTCCCGTTTCGATGCTGTAGAAGGCTAAGGCACCTGTTTCAGGCCCTTTGTCAGCTCTGCTGCTGGCCGCGGATATTGATCTCTACACGACGATTCTGCGACCGGCCAGCGGCAGTAGCGTTATCAGCCACCGGGTAGCGCTCACCGTAACCACGGGCATTGATTCGGTTCGAGTTAACCCCTACCTGCCCCAGATAGTCCGCCACCCGTGCCGCACGGTATTCAGACAGATTCTGGTTGTGTTCAAAAGAACCTGAACTGTCGGTAAAGCCATCGACATTGATCAGCGTCTTATCAAATTTCGCCAGCACCTTGCCAACTGAATCAAGTACCGGATAGAAACTGGTCGACACCTGATCAGAATTGACTGCAAAGGTAATATTGCCCGGCATAATCAGGCGGATCGCATCGCCTTCACGCTGCACGCCGACACCAGTACCTTCCAGCTCCTGGCGCAACAGCGCTTCCTGCTGATCCATATAGTAACCAATACCACCACCGACCGCCCCGCCGACCAGCGCTCCGGTCAGAATTCCGCGCTTACGATCCTTCTTGCTGGATACCGCCGCACCCAGCACCGCACCGGCTACAGCGCCGATACCCGCACCACTGGCCGCATTTCCGGTTTTCTGCTCACGGGTATAAGGGTCGATGGTCTGACAGCCGCTGATCACTGCCACAGCCAGACAAAGAGTCGCTAATTTCTGCATATTCAATTCCTTAATAGTGCGGTGGTCGCCCGCTTCACTTAACCCCGCCTTGAACCGGGGCCAGTCGTTCGCCTTTTTGTCACAGTATTTTGCCGCCAGATGATGAACAATGGCTTAAGACCCCGGTAACAGGCGAAGTTACTGAAAATGTCTGTATTTTCCGCTAGTCAGTCCCGGTTGCACACTATAAAATTACAGGTCGGTAATAACTATAGCGCCCCGCCGATTAAACACCTGTTTAATGTCAACCCGGCAACATAGTCAGCCACTTCAGACTAGATCCAGCCCGAGGAGTTTCCCGTTGTCTCAGCTACCTGTCATTGTTGGTTTTGGTGGTATCAATCCAGCAGGCCGTGCATCCTTCCATCATGCATACCGACGCCTGGTGCTGGATAAACTGGATTCACAGACCCGGGAAGAAACTCTGATCGGCCTGGCCACCCTGACCGGGCTGGCAAGCTATGACAATGGCCATTACCTGAATAACGCCGGCGAGCAGCTGTCGGCCAGCGCTTTGTGCGAAGCTATCGCAGACCAGGTGCTGGCAAACACGCTGATTCGCCGTATCGATCAGGAACGCTTTGATGTTGAGGCGGTCATGTTTAACGCCCCGGCAAAGATGGCCCTGAACGATGACGGTATCCGCTTCACGCTGCGTAAGCGACAGATGCCGAACCAGATTCCCGCCAACTGGCAGGTAACCGAGTCGACGCCGGGACAGTTTGATATCTGTGTTGCGGGCGAGATGGATGTCATCTTCCCTGACACCAAGGAAGCACAGGTTAAAGCAGCCGGGCAACTGCCGAGCGGCTTTCAGCCAGGCACGCTGTATCAGTCGCGCAACCACCCTCGTAACCTGCAGATGACCGTTTTTGGTGCCTCTGACGCCCTGCGCTCCAGCGGCATTCCGTTTGAGCAGATCGCCGCACGGGTCGCTCCGGACCAGATCGCCGTCTATGCCAGCAACTCTATCGGCCAGCTGGATGACCTTGGCTTCGGCGGCCTGACCAAGTATGCCGCCCTGGGCAAGCGAACCACCTCCAAACAGATGCCGCTGGGCTATGCCCAGATGCCGGCCGACTTTATCAACGCCTATGTCCTGGGCAGTGTCGGCACCACCGGCGGCGCTCTGGGCGCCTGCGCCACATTCCTCTATAACCTGCGCAGCGGCGTCAACGATATCCGCTCTGGCCGCCGCAAGGTGGTACTGGTCGGCGGCAGCGATGCGCCGGTGACGCCTGAGATAATCGAAGGCTTCCGCGCCATGGGCGCACTGGCTGAAGACAAAGATCTCAAGGCTCTGGACGGCGTTGCCAGCCTGAGCGACGAACACTATCGCCGCGCCTGCCGGCCATTCGGCGAAAACTGTGGATTCACCATGGGCGAGTCGAGCCAGTTCGTGCTGCTGATGAGCGACGACCTGGCACTGGAGATGGGCGCAGAGATCCACGGTGCCGTGCCGGAAGTGTTTGTTAACGCCGATGGCCACAAGAAATCAATCTCAGCACCGGGTATCGGTAACTACATTACCCTGGGCAAAGCGGCCTCACTGATACAGGGCATGCTGGGTGAAGAGTCCCTGCGCCAGCGCAGCTTTGTGCAGGCACATGGCACCAGCACGCCGCAGAATCGCGTCACAGAATCCCACGTCATCAACGAGACAGCCAAGGCCTTCGGTATCGGGAACTGGCCCGTGGCTGCAGTAAAATGCTATCTCGGCCACTCTCAGGGCACCGCCGGCGGCGACCAGCTGACGACCTCCCTGGGCACCTGGGCTTACGGCTACATCCCGGGCATCCTGACAACTCCGGCCTTTGCCTCCGATGTACACCAGAGCAACCTGCTGCTGAGCAACCAGCATCTGGAAGTCGGTCGTGAAGGCATGGATGCAGTCCTGCTGAATTCGAAAGGCTTTGGCGGCAACAACGCTTCTGCGCCGGTACTGGCCCCCCATATCACCCGACAGATGTTGCTGAAACGCCACGGCGCTGAGGCAATGCAGGCCTACGACCGCCGCCGCGAACTGGTTAACGCAGCCGCCCTGCAGTACGACCAGGAAGCGACTAAAGGCCTGGCCCGTCCGATCTACCTCTACGACCACAATGTGCTGGCCGGCGAGGACCTGAAGATCAGCGCCGACCAGATCAGCCTGCCCGGCTACGAAAACCCGGTTGAACTGAAGGTAAAAAACCCCTTCTCCGATATGTGCTAAGCTGAAAGTTAGCTTCAGCCACTCGGATACACACCATGAAACGTCTGCTGCTGCCGGTAGCCTTGCTACTGGCAGCGTGCAACCATCAGGGCGGCAGCTCCGCCAGCGACTATATTGTCGACCTTGATCGCACCCAGATCTGCTGGGGTAGCGGCGAATGCCTCAACCTTGAATTGATCATCCCTTCCTTCAATGAGATCCGCATTGAAGAGGCTTATGGCCTGCCCACCACTAACGCCGACTGGGATGTGGAAGACCTCGCCAGCCTGCTGATATCCCCGCCCAACAACCTCTATCAGAGTGAACAGATCGCTCCTAACCGTTATCAGGTACCCTACAACGAAGCGACCTATGCGGTCTGGCGCTACCTGCGTCAGGAACAGCGGGAGCTGTATGATTCCAACGACCGCGGCAATTCCAACTGGCCGGGCAATTCAAATATTCAGTAGCTGACGGGCATTGGCAGTGGTGACGGCGGCAATCCGCTGTAACGGGACTCCCCGCAACTGCGCCAGAATCCCTGCCACCTGAAAAACCCGGGATGGCCGGTTAATCTGCTGAGGGTATTCTGCCAGGGGCATATCCGGCGCGTCGGTTTCCAGTACAATCGCCTCCAGCGGTAACTGCGCTGCCAGCTGACGCAGTTTTGTCGCCCGCGAGTAACTGACGGCACCTCCAAAGCCGAGCTTAAAGCCAAGATCGATGTACTGCCGGGCCTGCTGCTCGCTGCCGGAAAAGGCATGCACTATGCCTGCTCGCGGCAACTTACGCTGCCTCAGGCGTTGCAGCACCTGGTCATGGGCTTTACGTACATGAAGTAACACCGGCAGATCAAACTGCGCCGCCAGTGCCAGCTGGGCATCAAAAAGCTGTAACTGGCGTTCGCTGTCGAGGGTTTTGATAAAGAAATCGAGCCCGATCTCCCCCACTGCCACAACCCTTTCCTGCGCCAGCAAACGGCTCAGCAGCTCAAGATCCTGATCACGGTGCTGAGCAATAAAACAGGGATGCAGCCCCAGCGCGACCGGCCTGCTGCCACTCTGCAACGCCAGCAGGCGTGGCCAGTCTGCCGCGGTAACACCCGGCATCACAATAGTGGATACACCCAGATCCGCGGCCTCTTCGATGACCTCGTCACGACAGGCATCAAAAGCCGGAAAGTCCAGATGGCAGTGGGTATCAATCAGTGGGAAGGTATCAGCCATAGGGCTAACGATAGAGAGGCGGGAAGCTGGAAGCAAGCGAGAAGCGGCGGATCCGGAACGATCCGCCGCAGTACCGTCAGGGTCGGTCCGCTTTAATGCTCGCGGGTAGCGCGGAAAGCGACATCCGGGAAACGCTCCTGAGCCAGGCTCAGGTTAACCCGAGTCGGCGCCAGGTAGGTCAGCAGACCACTGCCGTCGATTCCCAGGTTGTCGTGGTTCTTACGGCGGAATTCATCCAGCATTTTCTGGTCGTCACACTCGACCCAGCGCGCAGTCTGGCAGTTAACGGCTTCATAGACACAATCCACCTTGTACTCATCCTTCAGGCGGAACATAACCACGTCAAACTGCAGCTGACCCACGGCACCCAGTATCAGGTCATTGTTTTTCAGCGGCTGGAACAACTGTACCGCCCCTTCCTCTGACAACTGCTGCAGACCTTTCTGTAACTGTTTCATCTTCAACGGGTCGATCGGACGCACCCGGCGGAAGATCTCCGGCGCGAAGTGCGGGATACCGGTGAACTTAAGGCTTTCGCCTTCGGTAAAGGTATCGCCGATCTGGATCGAACCGTGGTTGTGCAGGCCGATAATATCGCCCGACCAGGCCTCTTCGACATTCTCACGGTCGCCCGCCAGGAAGGTGACCGCATCGGCAATCTTCACATCCTTATTGATACGGGTGTGCTTCATCTTCATACCTTTACGGTACTGGCCGGAGCAGACCCGCATAAAGGCGATACGGTCACGGTGTTTCGGATCCATATTTGCCTGGATCTTGAAGATAAAGCCGCTGAACTTCTCTTCCGCCGCCTCAACAGTACGGGTCTGAGTGCTGCGGGGGATCGGCTGAGGCGCCCATTCAACAAAGTTGTTCAGCATCTCACGTACGCCGAAGTTACCCAGCGCGGTACCGAAGAAGACCGGCGTCAGTTGCCCCGCCATAAAGGCTTCGCTGTCCCACTCATGGGTAGCACCGCGCACCAGTTCTATCTCTTCGACAAAATCATCGTACTCATCTTCCAGCAGGGCACGGGCTTCATCGCTGTCCAGGCCGACAATACGACGATCTTCCTGGATGGTATGTCCCATTCCTGCCTGGTACAGATGGATCTCATCGGTGTAGAGGTTATAGACACCTTTAAACAGCTGTCCCATGCCGATCGGCCAGTTGATCGGTGCTGCGGCAATCTTCAGTACCTCTTCGATCTCATCCAGCAACTCAATCGGATCACGGATATCGCGGTCCATCTTGTTGACGAAAGAGAAGATCGGCGTATCGCGCAGACGGCAAACATCCATCAGCTTGATGGTGCGGTCCTCGACACCTTTGGCGCCATCCACCACCATCAGGGCGCTGTCCACTGCCGTCAGGGTACGGTAGGTATCTTCGGAGAAGTCCTCATGCCCCGGGGTATCCAGCAGGTTAACCACCCGGTTGTTCCAGTGGAACTGCATCACGGAGGAAGTGATGGAGATACCACGTTCCTGCTCCATCGACATCCAGTCAGAAGTCGCATGACGGTCGCTCTTCTTACCTTTTACGGTACCGGCTGTCTGGATCAGGTTTCCGAACAACAACAGTTTTTCGGTAATAGTGGTTTTACCCGCATCCGGGTGGGAGATGATCGCAAAAGTTCTCCGCTTGGAGACTTCCTGCTGAATTGGGGAATTTGACATCAATAGAGATCTTCTGGGTTGCAGGTCGAAGGCTCAGCCGCATCAGGGAGATACCCCGGCAACAGTGAGACTCGATGTTAATCGAAACTGGCGGCTATTTTCCCTGATCCGGCGGCTATACACAAATCCTGATCAGAATCTCTGCAGTCAGCTGCGCCGCTCAGGGCGCATCATTCTCTGCCACCCTGGCGACCGCCTGCTCAGCCTGCAGCTGCTGCATCAGCTTGCTCTGCCGTGCCACCTGCTGCCTGAAGGCCCCCTTCTTCGATGAAGCGATGGTCTTCACCACCGGTATCTTTGCCGTCATCGGGTTAACCGGGCGGTTATTGATATGGAATTCGTAGTGCAGATGAGGCCCGGTGGAGCGGCCACTGTTGCCCGATAACGCAATCCGCTGACCACGGGAAACCTTTTGTCCCTTGCGCACTAGTGCCTTACTCAGATGCAGGTAGCGGGTACGGTATTTATAACCGTGTTTGATCTCGATATAGAGTCCGGCATAGCGGTGCCGGATCACCCGGCTGACCACGCCATCACCCGCAGAGAGCACCGGGGTACCGATGCGCAGCGGGAAATCGGTGCCATTATGGGGACGGATCTTTTTCGTGATCGGATGGCGGCGACGTGGATTAAAGCTGGAGGAGATACGGTATCTCTTCTTCAGCGGTATGCGCTGGAAGGCCTTTTCCAGACTGCGCCCTTTTTCATCGTAATAGCTTTCATTGAACAGGAAAGCCGACAAGGTGCGGGTTTTGCCCTGATAGCGGAAGCCTTCAACCTTACTGTTACCGGTTGGCTGATCTTTGACATACTGCCGGGACACTACCACCTGAAACTTGTCCCCGGCCCTGGCATCACGCCGGAACTTCACCCGCTCTTTCAGTAGGGTCGTAATACTGTAGGCCTCGGCCAGCGTCGTTCCGGCCTTCTTCGCAGACAGATGAAAACTGCCATGGACCTCGCCGGCAAACACCTCCCGCCGCCACTGTCCTTTAGCGATATGTTCCTTAACCTCGAAGCTTCCGACCTTCTCGCGCGAAAAGACCACTTTGTAGGTCAGCCCTGACTTGAAGGTAAAACGCGTCAGTAACTGCTTGTCGTTGAAGTCAAACTCCAGACGGTGCCCGGGCCTGATCGTATCCAGCGCCAGCACATCCAGATCCGCCTCCAGCAATTTGTACATGGTGGCCTGTGGAATCCGGAAGACCTCAAAGATCTTACTCAGGGTATCCCCTTTGCGCACGATATAGCTTTGCTCGTGTTCCGGCTCAGCATCCTGACCTGCGGCGACCAGTACTTCCGGCGCAGGCAGGGCTTGCGCCGCCTCGGCATCACTCAGGCTCAGCGGCAGTTCAATACTCTTGCGAATGCGTTCCGGCGCGGACGAAGAAGGCGAGACCAAAGCGCCTGACAGAATCAGGGCGGCCAGCAATAGCAGGATTTTATGCAGTCGGGGAAGCTGTACAACAAAGGATCGAAATCCATTTAATACCGAAGTGACTACTTTCAAGAGACGATCCACTCTGACTATTGTAACCGGGCAACGCTGATACCCGTAGAAACTTGTGCACAGTCTTATCTACCGGACTGTAATAATGGCTTCATTATCGGACAAATTTCTGACATTGAAAGCACTGATCGCCGCGCATTGTACCTCAAGCACCCACAGAGATCGCGGCAACGCCATAATAATAGTGCGACAAATTGCCCCAGCAGCAGCCGTGGCTAAATTGCTATAATCCGCCGCTATGGCGAATCATCAGAACAACCTGCTCCAGCTTAGCTACATCAGAACCCTGACCCTGTTCGGCCAGTGCATTGCCGTACTTTTCGTGCTCTATATATTACAGGCTGAGCTGGATATCTGGCTGGCGGGCGCCACACTCACCATGCTGGCGCTGCTCAATGCCGCCACCTATGCCCGCCTGCATTCGCCCTGGCCGGTGACCGAGCCTGAACTCTTCACTCAGCTGGTTGCCGATATCAGTCTGCAAGGCGCCCTGCTTTATCAGATCGGCGGCAGTACCAATCCCTTTATCTTCCTGCTGCTGGTGCCACTGATCATTGCCGCGACCACTCTTTCCCGCCTGTACGTCTGGATCATCTCAGCGTTAGTCGTCGCGACATACAGCTCTCTGCTGTTCTACTACCAGCCGATCATCGTTATCACCAGCCACCAGCACAGCATGCTCAGCCTGTTTGACCTGCACATTACCGGGATGTGGCTGAACTTTCTGTTAACTGTCCTTGTCGTGACCTACTTCGTGATGCGGATGCAGGGCTCGATGCAGCAGCAACGCCAGCAGCTGGCACAGGAGCGGGAAAAGCGCATCCATGACCAGCAGCTGATTTCACTGGCAACCATGGCCGCCGGTACCGCCCATGAACTGGGCACCCCTCTCAGTACCATGCGCGTCCTGCTGAAAGAGATGGAGCTGGACCATCAGGACGATACCCAGTTGCGTGAAGATATTTCAGAACTGCAGCAGCAGGTGGAAAACTGCGCCCGGCGCCTGCAGCAGATGACGCGTTCGGTGCGGGAGGAACAGCAAAACCGCCGCCTGCTGGCCGTTGATCAGTTGCTGCATGAAGTTCTGGAGCAATGGCAACTGATGAGACCGGAAGCACAGTGGCAGCTGGAGATTAACAATAGCAGCGAAATACCGAAGCTGGCGGCGACAACCTCCCTGCGACAGGCCCTGATCAACCTGCTCAATAATGCCGCCGATGCCAGCCCGGTGGATATTCGCATTAAGCTGGACTGGAGCTGCAGCCAGATCATTCTGCAGATTCACGATCAGGGGGCGGGGTTATCCCTCGAGACCCATGATAATCTGGGCAAGCCCTTCGTCACCACCAAGGGCCGGGGGTTGGGCATCGGCCTGTTCCTGACCTCCAGCACACTGGCAAGCTATGACGGCGAAGTCAGGCTGTATAATCATCAGGATGGCGGCACCCTGACTGAAGTCACACTGAACAGGCCTAACGCTGCGCCGCAGACAACCGCGAAAGGAGCAACGCTATAGTGAGCGATTCACTTCCCACACTGCTTATAGTCGATGACGACAGCAGCTTTACCCGGGTACTCAGCCGGGCGATGAAGCGCCGCGGCCTCGATGTCACAGTGGCCCACAGTGCCGAGGAAGCGCAGCAGGTTATCCCGTCCCTGAAGCCCGATATGGTCACGCTGGACCTGAAGATGGAGGGTGCTTCAGGCATCACCCTGATCAGCGATATCAGGGCCTGCAACCCGCAGGCCCGTATCCTGATACTGACCGGCTACGCCAGTATCGCCACCGCCGTCGAAGCGATAAAGCTGGGAGCGACCCAGTACCTGCCCAAGCCCGCTGACGCGGACCAGATCCTGGCCGCCCTGGACAATGAAAATGCCAACCCGGAAGTCGGGATTGAAGAGCAACCGATGTCAGTAAACCGGCTGCAGTGGGAACATATCCAGAAAGTACTGACTGAACATGACGGCAATATTTCGGCCACCGCCCGCGCCCTGGGGATGCACCGTCGCACCCTGCAGCGCAAACTCGCTAAACGGCCAGTACGTCACTGATAGCCGCAAGGCTGTCTCTACTGGTCGTCGATATATTCACGGGCATTAAAGGTACGTATCCAGTCGGGATAGAACACCATAATACCGGTCAGCAAAATACCGTTCAGCAGGCCTTCCGGAAACATGATCAGCGGCAGGTACATCACATACTCGCGGTGAATCCGCGCCCAGTCATAGACCCCTTCCAGCCACAACACCGCCACGGTAGAGCTACCGGCAACCGCAGCGGAGATACCCGCGCCGGCAAAGCCGCAGATAAACAGATAGATAAAGAAGTTCTTCGGCAGCCGCGCCTCTACCTGCTTCAGCAACAGGCTGGTCACCAGCACCGGCAGCAATACGCTGCAGACGCCATTCAGGGCCAGCCCGTCCCAGCTTTCGATACCGATCAGGGCCATTCCCAGCAAGGCCAGTGTTGCCGCCAGAATTGCCAGATCCCAACCGAACACCAGGGTCAGTGCCGTTACTCCCAGAAAGTGGATCGCCAGTCCCGGCGAAATACCGGCACGCATCGTCCACATCAGCATCAGTACGACCGTGGCACCGAAAAACAGGTGCTGCAGTGCCCGGTTGCTGAACAGCACACCCCAGGGCGCGCGCCATGCAGCCATTGCCAGAGCGGCCAGATATATGATCAGGCTCAGCCAGAGGCTCCAGCCACTTAGTAATCCGTCTGTAATGCTCATTAAATATTAGACTTCGTTTATATATGAGATGAATTGTACAACGAATTCGGACCACGGGGGCAGCAATTAGGCTAGTCTGAAACATACGTTCACTAACCTTAAATCTAGCCTGAGCCGCCCCGTGGCAGCTGACAATCTGTGTTCCGGAGATGGCTACAGGAATCACTGGTCTTAAGATGTAAAACTGATATATTGAAATGCACCGACCCAAGGCAGGACGCTAATAATGAGAATACTGATTGTCGACGACGACAAGCTAATTAGAAGCATACTCATTGCGGTAATAGAAGACTCAGGGCATGAAGTAGTGGCAGCCAGCCACGCCAGGGAAGCGCTGGCGATACTGAAAGACAAGCCTATGGATCTGGTGTTAACCGATGTGGAGATGCCGGATATTGATGGCTTTGAACTCACCCGGGAGATCCGCCGTCAGCATAGCAACTGGTTTCCGATTATCTTCCTCAGTGGACGGACAGATGAAGCCCACCTCAGCAAGGGGATCGACGCCGGTGGCGATGACTACCTGACCAAGCCGATCAGCCCGGTCGTGTTATCAGCCAAAATCCACGCCATGGAACGAATCGCTCAGATGAAGAGCGCACTGGACGAAGCCAATATTGAACTGCAGCGGCTAAACCGGATCGACAGCCTGACCCAGGTGACCAATCGTCACGGGCTGGAACAGGAGATGGAGCGGGCCTGGAGAGATCAGCAGCGCAGCCAGCAGGAACTGAGCATGATTATGCTCGATATCGATCACTTCAAACTTTACAACGATAATTACGGTCATCAGAAAGGTGATGAGTGCCTGAAAAGTGTGGCGCGCATACTGAATGGCTGCCTGCAGCGGCCACGGGACCTGTTTGCCCGCTTTGGCGGCGAAGAGTTTGCAGCAATACTGCCTGAAACTCCGCTGGAAGGTGCCCGTCACCTGGCAAGCCGGATGCTGACCCAGTTGGAAGATGCCAACCTGCCGCACGAATTTTCAGATAGCTCATCGCGGGTAAGTGTCAGCATCGGTGTCAGTTCGACAAAATTCAGTGCAACATCGGGCCCCAAGCTGTTGCAGCAGGCCGACGAAGCACTCTATGCGGCAAAGCACGGCGGGCGCAACAGGGTGATCTGCTACGGCGATAAGGAGTAACTAAAGGGACAGGCTCATCAGGACAGCATCCTCGCGCCCCTGTTCACCCTTATAGTAGCCCTTGCGAACGCCCTCCTCGCTGAAACCATAGGTTCGATAGCAATTGCGTGCCGCAAGGTTGCTGTCCCTGACCTCCAGCAAGATCCGCCCGACTCCCAGGGATTTAAGCTGCTCACCGGCCTGGCGCATCAGGCCGGATGCCAGCCCCAGCCCCCGCGCTTCGAAAGCCACCGCTATCTGCAGCAGCTCGGCTTCATCAAGGATATAGCTGTAGAGGGCAAATCCCTGCAGCTGCCTGCTTTCCGGCGCAAAGACACCCAGCGCCAGAGTGCGTTCGCGATTCAGCCACCCCGCCAGCTGTGTCTCGCTCCAGGGTTCTGCAAAGACCGCGCATTCCAGCGCAACCCAGGAATTAAGATCAGCCTCAGCCAGGGGCCGGATCAGTAGCTTATTCATTGCGCAGGAATTTCACGACCGGCTGCAGGTCCAGCCAGATATCCCGTTTCACACCCGGGACATGCATGGCCTCTGTCAGGCTGCGTGTCGCCAGGGCTTTAATCCCCGGACGGTAACTGAACATAGCGCCGCGCAGTTCGTCCAGCTCCTCATCACGCTCCAGCACCATCTGTGCCGCCGCCTCGCCAAATAGCAGCATTACCTTTACATCCGCCACCAGCGCACGTTTCAGTTTATGCCTGATGGCAATCTGTGCCTGCTCATAGCCCTGATCGATGGTCTTGCTGACAAACATCGGCCAGGGCAGCAGGGTGGCGGGCGGGAATGCTGGCAACCCGGATTGCAGCGCGCTGCAGATTGCCTGAGCAAGGTTCTGGTGATGCTCGGTAAAACCGTCTTGCCCCTGGGTCGGCAGGCTGTCGATCAGCAACAAAGGACCGGTCTGCACGAATGCCAGCTTAAAGCGCGGATCCGGCTTATTCGTCGCAGCCGGTGTAACCGGTTCAGTCAGTGGCTGCTGCGGGGATGCCACCGCTGCAGCCGCCGGTTTAGGTTTAGGCTTAGCATCCAGCTCAGCTCCCAGCGTCTGTGCCAGCATCGCCCGGGCAGCCTCCCGCGACTGGGGCGAGGGCTGCATCTTTTTCGGGCGCGGTCGCAGGCGCGGATCGGCATTACCGGGCTGCAGCATGGCATCGCTGCTATCGCCGGCATAGTCATCATAGTCGCCCTCACTAAAGGGGATCTCGGGGGCGGGATAACGAAAATCCCACACCCAGTCTTCCGAGGGCGCAGCTCCGGACAGGGGCTGCTGTGGCAGCCAGCTGGTGATCCCCAGGGCATCCAGATACTGGTGACGCTGCTGTTGCTCCATCATTTAGGCCGCGTGTCCTGCTTACACCTGAGGGTGTGCTTTCTGGATATTGGCATCCAGCATATTCAGGGCATGAATGTAGGCTTTGGCAGAGGCGATAATGATATCGGTATCTGCGCCCAGTCCATTGACGATACGGCCGCCGTTTTCCAGACGCACAGTTACCTCACCCTGAGAGTCGGTCCCCTGGGTGATGGCGTTTACTGAGTAGAGCTGCAGCTCGGCCTCTGAAGAGGCGATCGCTTCAATCGCTTTGAAGGCTGCATCCACCGGACCCGATCCCATCGCTTCCGCCTGAACCTCTTCGCCTTCAACCTGCATCACCACCTTCGCCAGCGGTGTTTCACCGGTCTGGGAGGTTACTGCCAGACTGCTCAGCTTGAATTTTTCACTCGCCGCCGCCGCGCGGGTATCGCTGACCAGTGCCATCAGATCTTCATCGAAGATCTCATGCTTCTTATCGGCCAGCTCCTTGAAGCGGGCAAAGGCACTGTTCAGTTCGGCATCAGTCGCAAAGGTCGTTCCCAGTTCGTCCAGGCGGCTGCGGAATGCAGCACGGCCGGAATGCTTACCCAGTACCATACGGTTAGTATTCCAGCCCACATCCTGGGCCGTCATAATCTCGTAGGTCTCACGGTGCTTAAGCACGCCATCCTGGTGGATACCGGACTCGTGGGCAAAAGCATTCGCGCCCACAATCGCCTTATTCGGCTGCACCGGGAATCCGGTCACGCTGGAGATCAGGCGGGAGGCAGGCACGATCTGAGTGGTATCGATATCAGTCTCAACGCCCAGCATATCCTTACGGGTGCGGATCGCCATCACGATCTCTTCCAGCGAAGCGTTACCGGCACGCTCGCCCAGGCCATTGATAGTACATTCCACCTGACGGGCACCGGCACCGACGGCCGCCAGCGAGTTAGCCACCGCCAGACCCAGGTCGTTATGGCAGTGTACCGAGAAGATCGCCTTATCAGCGTTGGGAATACGCTCGATCAGCTGGCGGATGGTATAGGCAAACTCTTCAGGTACGGCGTAGCCTACCGTATCCGGGATATTAATGGTGCGGGCACCGGCATCTATGACCTGTTCGATAATACGGCACATGAAATCCAGCTCGGAGCGGCTGGCATCTTCCAGCGAGAACTCGACATCATCGATCAGGTTGCGGGCGCGCTTAACTGCATGGACGGCCTGGGCGACAACCTGATCCGGCTGCATCTGCAGCTTGTACTTCATATGGATCGGAGAGGTGGCGATAAAGGTATGGATACGGCCGCTGTTGGCATTAAGCAGCGCTTCACCGGCGCGATCGATATCCGCATCCAGCGCCCGGGAGAGTGAACACACGGTACTGTTCTGTACGGCTTCAGCAATCGCTTTCACCGACTCGAAATCACCCTGACTGGCGATCGCGAAACCGGCTTCAATGACGTCGACGCGCATCTTCTCCAGCTGCTTGGCCACCCGCAGTTTCTCGTCACGGGTCATGGACGCACCCGGGCTCTGCTCGCCGTCGCGCAGCGTGGTATCAAAAATAATTACTTTGTTGTTATCACTCATCGGAGATACTCCAATCCATTCAACGCGATGCCGAAAATCAGGCGTCACCTTGTCTACGATTGCTGGAATTCGGGGTTGTAGTGTCAGGCAGACGGTCAGGCCGGAAAACGGGGTATCCGGACAGTGCTGACAGGCCGGAAAAAGCTTGAAAAGCGTCCTGAAGCCAGTGGCTGCCGCAGGGCTGTCAGGGGCTGATTTTTCCCTGAAATCTCACCTGGCCACTATCGGAAAATTTTGATTTTAATTGCCACCAGACTATACAGTGCCATTGACTATTTGCAAGGTGAAAGGCCTACAATAGGGGACCTGTAATCCCGCCGCCTGCTTGCTTTTCAGCGGATCGGGCCGATGGTTATCATCTGCTTTTTTTCAGCCAGCCAGCACCGGAATCAAACTTATGGCCTCAGAATTTGATCGTCCTGTCGATCGCAAAAACACTTCCAGTCTGAAATGGGAAAAGTACGGCGATCCCGATATTCTGCCGATGTGGGTAGCCGATACCGACTTTCTCTCGCCCCCTGCCATTCAGGAGGCACTGCAGGAGCGGATCAGTCACGGCATATTCGGCTATACCAATACCCCGGATGAACTGACCCGCCTGGTGATCGACAGAATGGAACGGCTCTATCAGTGGCACATCGAGCAGGACTGGCTGGTCTGGCTGCCGGGACTGGTATGTGGCCTGAACCTGGCCTGCCGCGCCACCGGCCAGCCCGGAGACCGGGTGCTGACCCCGTCGCCGGTCTACCCACCCTTTATGTCGGCGCCCCATCTGGCAGGGCAGCAGGTGGTTACCCTGCCGCTCAAAAACAGCAACGGTCACAACAGCCTCGATCTTGAGGCACTTGAAGCGGCAATCACAGCAGACAGCAAGTTGCTGCTGTTCTGTAACCCGCATAACCCCGGCGGCACCGTCTATCGCCGTGAAGAACTTGAACAGCTGGCGGCGCTGGTACTGAAACACGACCTTTATGTCTGCTCTGATGAGATCCACTGCGACCTGATTCTGGAACAGGGCCTGGCCCACCAGCCGCTGGCTGCACTGGGGCCGGAGATCGGTGCCCGCTGCATCACCCTGATGGCACCGAGCAAAACCTTCAACATCGCCGGCCTCGGCTGCTCCTTCGCCATTATTCAGGACCGCCAGTTACGTAAGCAGTTTAATAATCAGCGCAAAGGCATCGTACCCGACGTCAACCTGCTTGGTTATACCGCTGCGATTGGAGCCTACCGAGATGGCGATGAGTGGAACCGGCAACAGATCGATTACCTGCGCCAAAACCGGGATTACCTGATCCGCGAGATCAATCAGATTCCGGGACTGAAACTGGAGAAAGTAGAAGCAACCTATCTGGCCTGGATCGACGTCTCCGGAGCCAAGCTGGAAAATCCGGCCCGCTTCTTTGAGCAGGCCGGGGTCGGGCTTTCGCCGGGACGCGACTTCGGCGATGACCGCTTTATGCGACTGAACTTTGGCTGCCGCTTTGAACTGGTGGAAGAGGCGGTGCGGCGTATCCGCCGCGCTTTGCTGAATCAGCTGCCAGCCTGATCAGGCCCTGTTCAGTGGGAATGCCAGCACATCACGGATGTTGCTGGTTCCCAGCGCCATCATCACCAGCCGGTCGACTCCCAACGCCACCCCGGCACACTCCGGCATACCCGATTCCAGCGCCGCCACCAGCCGCATCTCCAGCGGCCGGCAGGGCAGCCCCAGCTGTTCACGACTGCGCTGGTCTTTCAGCAGGCGCGCTTGCTGCTCTGCGGCGTCGGTTAGCTCATGGTAGCCATTAGCCAGCTCGATGCCATTGACGAACAGCTCGAATCGCGCCGCCACTTCAGTACCGTCCTGACCGGTTTTGACCTTCGCCAGCGCCGCCTGTGATGCCGGATAGTCATGGACAAACACTGCGCCGCGGGATGCCAGCGCCGGTTCAATCACATGGGACATGAGCAGGTTCAGCCAGGTATCCGGATCATCATCGTCCAGTTCGATCTCGATATGCTGACGGGTAACAGCCGCCAGCTGGCGGGCATCGGCCTGATGCGGGTCCAGCCCCAGATAGTGCTGAAACAACTCGCCATAGCTATAGTGACTGATCGCCACATCCCCCAGCACTTCAGACACCAGCGCTTCGACTTCGTCCATCAGTTGCTGATCATCGAATCCCGGCCGGTACCACTCCAACATGGTGAACTCGGGATTATGGCGCTTGCCGTATTCGCCGTTGCGAAAGGCTTTTGCCATCTGATAGATCGGCCCGCTTCCCGCCGCCAGCAAACGCTTCATGGCATATTCCGGCGAAGTCTGCAGGTAAAGGACCTGTGCTTCGGCCTGAAAGTGTGGCCGGTACGCGGTTTCGATGGTGTCGATAAAAGGGTCACTGACAGCGCAGTGCGACATTACCGGGGTATCCACCTCCATCACGCCGCGGCGGGCAAAAAACTGGCGAATCTGTGCCAGTACTTCGGCACGGCGCTTAAGGTTGTCTACACTGGCGGTGGGTTGCCATTGGGTCGGATTCATTGTTCGCTTTTTTCACAACAGACAGAAACAAAAACGGCAGCCCCGGGGCTGCCGTTTCAGAAATACAGATCAGCTTAAGCGCGGGATACGTAATCACCAGTACGGGTATCGATCTTCAGCACTTCACCCTGGTTGATGAACAGCGGTACACGTACCACAGCACCGGTAGACAGGGTTGCAGGCTTGGAACCACCCTGCGCCGTATCACCCTTCAGGCCCGGATCAGTTTCAACCACTTCCAGCTCGACAAAGTTCGGCGGTGTAACTGCGATTGGGTTACCGTTAAACAGGGTCACCATGACTTTATCCTGCTCTTTCAGCCACAGCTTAGCATCGGCGACAGCATTCTCATCCGCAGCCACCTGATCGAAAGACTCCGGCTCCATGAAGTGCCACATCTCGCCATCGAAGTAGAGGTATTCCATATCACGATCCATTACGTCCGCGCCTTCAACGCTTTCGTTGGATTTGAAGGTACGTTCCCAGATACGACCAGTCAGCAGGTTACGCAGCTTTACACGCGTGAATGCCTGTCCTTTACCCGGTTTGACGAACTCGACGTCAACCATGTTACAAGGATCACCATCGATCATTACTTTCAGACCGTTTTTAAACTGGTTCGAAGAATAGTTAGCCATAAAAAATACCTGGAAATTCAATCAGAACAGCGGGCCGAAAAGCTGGAGGACCGGCCTGATAACTGCATCAGATACCGGCCCGGCAGGGTTCTGCCACGCCAAATGCCCGCTATTCTACTCCATTGCCCCTGTCGCTAAAAGTGACGTGACAAATAAGGCATGAGCTTATTCGACCGCATCAGAGCATAGCCTGCTGCAATGCCGCCCGGTAGTCTGAAAAACAGCCCGCATCCAGCCCCGGCTGCTTGCTCTCCTCGACCCAGCGCCGCAGTTTGATCGCCAGTGGGAAGAAGGGTTCGGCACGGAAATCCTCAATCTCATCCTGCTCCAGCAGGCCGCCCTGCAGCTTCAGGGAATAGCGGGAAGCCGCCGACAGGGTAGCAAAGTAATGCTCCTCTACGCTGCACAGGTAGCGCTTGGCCCGGGCATGCAGGCGGATCGGCTCACACACCTGTTTACTGAAATAGGGTGCCAGAAAGCGTGCGCCGATACGGTCTGCATCGACGTTGCCAAACTCGGAGTCACTGTCTTCCAGCAGATGACCTATATCATGCAGCAGGGCTGCCGCTACCATCTCATCACTGGCTTGCGCCTGACGCGCCAGTTCGGCGCACTGCAGCGCATGCTGCAACTGGCTGATCGCCTCACCGTACTGGCCACAGCCTTTATCAGCATAGAGCTGTTCAATCTGGTCGATAATCGTGGTCATGATATTGCCTCAAGTTTTTAGCCTAAGCCGATGCTGCGGTGTCCGGGTTACAGAAACATGAATTGACAGCCCGACAGGCGAAAGGGAGAATCCGCCGCCATGAGCAGATCCGATGTCATACAGCAAACTCTTCCCTGGCAGAAAGTCCTGAGCCAGGCGATCGCCAGCCCGGCAGAACTGCTGCAACAGCTGCAGCTACCGCAATCTCTGCTGGCCGATGCCAATATAAGCAGCGAGCTCTTTGCCCTGCGGGTACCTGAACCCTTTCTGCGTCGCATCCGCCCGGGCGATCCCAATGATCCACTGTTACTGCAGGTGCTGCCGCTACAGGCCGAACAGCAGAAGATCAGCGGCTATGTGACCGATCCGCTGCAGGAAGCGGACGCCAACCACCGTGACGGCCTGATCCATAAATACAATGGCCGGGTACTGCTGATCCTCACCGGTGCCTGCGCCATCAACTGCCGCTACTGCTTCCGTCGCCACTTTCCCTATCAGGACAACCGCCTCGGCCCTGAGCAGTGGCAGTCGGTGCTGGACTATATAGAGGCTGACCAGGGCATCAGTGAAGTGATCTTCTCCGGCGGCGATCCACTGGCGGTGCCGGACAGCCGGTTACGGAAGATGATCGCTGACCTGGAACAGATCCCGCACCTGCGGCGGCTGCGTATCCACACCCGCCTGCCCGTAATGATTCCACAGCGGGTCACCCCGGAATTGCTGGACATATTGCAGAACAGTCGCCTGAAGACGGTGATGGTGTTGCACAGCAACCATGCCAATGAGATCGACGATGAGGTTCGAGAGGCGATCAGGCTGCTGCGCCGGGCGGATGTACAGATGCTTAACCAGGCCGTGCTGCTGCGGGGGATAAACAATTCGGTCGCCGTGCTGAAAACCCTGAGCGAGAGCCTGTTTGATGCCGGGGTACTGCCCTACTACCTGTTTGTGTTTGACCCGGTAGAGGGCGCCGCCCATTTCGATATCAGCGATGCGGATGCGCAACGGCTGATGAGTCAGTTACAGGGCGAGCTACCGGGTTACCTGGTGCCGAAACTGGCACGGGAGATTCCCGGACGCAATGCCAAAACGTTGCTGCCGGTCGATAGCCAGCCGCTCTGAGCGGCTGGCACTGGCCGTCAGTCCTTTTTCGGCGGTACCGCCATCGGGAAAGCCGTAATAGTGCCCTTGGCATCACTCATCTTGGCTACGCCCTCCTGCTCTACCTCGTCAATGCGGATCACTGCCTGCATCGGGATATAGGAACGTTTCACGCCGGCAAACTGCGCTTTCAGCTTCTCCTCACCCGGATCCACCAGCAGCTCGGAACGGTTGCCAAAGACAAACTCCTCCAGCTCGAGAAAGCCCCACATATCACTCTGATAGACGTGCTTCACGTACAGTTCGTAAGCCTGATCCTGATTGACGAACATCACGCGGTAGATGCGATCATCATTAGCCATGAATAGTTATTACCTTGTGCGAAAACTGATAAATACCGGGGACTGATATTGGGATAAAATCCCTGAATACAAGCCTGCTCAAAAATCAGACAATCTATCTGGACACGGCTAGGCACTGTCAGGTGCATTCCGTATAATGCGCGGTTTCCTTGAGCAACCCCTTTAGTAACCACAGGTGAGTAATGGCGAAAAAGCTGTTTATCAAAACCCACGGCTGTCAGATGAACGAGTACGACTCTTCCCGTATGGCAGACCTGCTGGGTGAAAGTCACGAGTTAGAGCTGACCGACTCTGCTGAGGACGCTGATGTCCTGCTGCTTAACACCTGTTCGATCCGTGAGAAGGCTCAGGAAAAGGTATTTCACCAGCTTGGCCGCTGGCGCAAGCTGAAAGAGAAGAACCCTGATCTTAAAATCGGTGTCGGCGGCTGCGTTGCCAGTCAGGAAGGCGATGCCATCCTCGGCCGTGCGCCTTATGTCGATATGATCTTTGGCCCACAGACCCTGCACCGCCTGCCGGAGATGATTGACGAAACCCGGAACGGCTCCGTCGGCATCGTCGATGTATCCTTCCCGGAAATCGAGAAGTTTGATCACCTGCCGGCGCCGAAAGTGGAAGGTGCCGAAGCCTTCGTCTCGGTGATGGAAGGCTGTTCCAAATACTGTACTTTCTGCGTGGTGCCCTACACCCGTGGCGAAGAGGTCAGCCGTCCGCTGGATGACGTCATCACCGAGTGTGTCGAGCTGTCCGAACAGGGGGTACGCGAAGTCAATCTGCTGGGCCAGAACGTTAACGCCTATCGCGGTGCCACCCATGACGGCGATATCGCCGACCTGGCTGAGCTGATCCGCAACGTGGCCGCGATCGACGGTATCGACCGCATCCGCTTCACCACCAGTCACCCGGTAGAGTTTACCGACAGCCTGATCGAAGCCTACGCCGATGTACCGGAACTGGTCAGCTTCCTGCACCTGCCGGTACAGAGTGGTTCCGACCGCGTCCTGATGGCGATGAAGCGTGGCCACACCATACTGGAATACAAGTCCAAGCTGCGCCGCCTGAAGAAAGTACGTCCCGATATCTGCTTCTCTTCCGACTTTATTATCGGCTTCCCGGGCGAAACTGACTTCGACTTCGAGCAGACCATGAACCTGATCGCCGAAGTAGAGATGGACCAGTCCTACAGCTTTATCTACAGCCGTCGCCCGGGCACGCCGGCCTCCGACCTGCCGGATGATGTCACTGAAGAGACCAAGAAGCAGCGCCTGTCGATCCTGCAGGAGCGCATCAACCAGCAGGCGATGCAGATCAGTCGCCGTATGGTGGACAGCACCCAGCGCATCCTGGTCAATGGCTACTCCAAGAAAGATCCGGGCATGCTCTCCGGCCGTACCGAGAACAATCGCGTGGTTAATTTCCGCTGCGATAACCCAGACCTGATCGGCCATTTCGCCGATGTGAAGATCGTACAGGCCTATGCCAACTCCCTGCTCGGGGAACTGATCAGCTCCGAGCTGGATCAAATGCATTAAGCAGTCTTTATGGACGGTAATTTGAATACAGCACAATCGATCAACCTGACCCTGGAACCGGACAACCCTGAATTCCTGTCCAACCTCTGCGGTCAGCTTGATGAACATCTGAAACTTATCGAGCAACGTCTCAATATCGAGATCCGCAACCGCGGTAACAACTTTCAGCTACTGGGCAACCTGAATGTAATTCAGGTTGTCAGCAACATGCTTCAGGACCTCTATGGCGAAGCCAGTAACGGCCAGCTGCTGACCCCGGACCAGGTACATCTTTACCTGCAACAGTCCGGCGTAGAGCAGATGCAGCAGAGCGACGACTGCGACAAAGAGGTGGTGATCCGCACCAAGAAAGCGCTGATCAAACCACGTGGTCCGAACCAGCAGAAATATGTCCGCTCTATCCTGCGCCAGGATATCAACTTCGGCATCGGTCCGGCCGGTACCGGTAAGACCTATCTGGCAGTGGCCTGTGCCGTCGACGCCCTGGAACGGGAAGAGATCGAACGCATCCTGCTGGTCCGCCCGGCGGTTGAAGCCGGCGAACGCCTCGGCTTCCTGCCCGGCGACCTGAGCCAGAAGGTCGACCCTTACCTGCGCCCGCTCTACGACGCCCTCTATGAGATGCTGGGTTTCGAGCGCGTTGGCAAACTGATCGAGCGCAACGTAATCGAGGTTGCACCGCTGGCTTATATGCGTGGCCGTACCCTCAATAATGCCTTTGTTATCCTCGATGAGAGCCAGAACACCACCAAGGAACAGATGAAGATGTTCCTGACCCGCATTGGTTTTGGCTCCACGGCGGTTATCACCGGTGACGTAACCCAGGTCGACCTGCCTAAGGGCACCTACTCCGGCCTGAAACACGCCATGCAGGTGCTGGACGGCGTCGAGGGGATCGGCTTTACCCACTTCACGGCGAAAGACGTGGTACGCCACCCGCTGGTTCAGCATATAGTGCGCGCCTACGACCGCTTTGAGAATCTGGAACAGGCCGGAGACAAACAGCGTTGAGTTATTTTGTCGAACTGCAGCAGGAGATTGAATCACCTGAACTGCCTACCGAAGCCCAGCTGAAAAGCTGGGTTGAGGCCGCTCTCAGCGGTCAGCGTGACAGCGCTGAGCTTTGCATCCGCATCGTCGACGAAGACGAGAGCCAGAGCCTCAACCATCAGTACCGCGGCAAAGATAAATCCACCAACGTACTCTCATTCCCGTTTGAGCTGCCCGAAGGGGTGCCCGAGATGGATCTGCTGGGCGATCTGGTGGTCTGTGCGGCCGTGGTCGAGCGTGAAGCCGGTGAACAGGGTAAACCCCTGCACCACCACTGGGCGCATATGATCGTACATGGATGCTTGCATCTGCTGGGATACGATCATATAAATGACGAAGAAGCCGAAATCATGGAATCGCTCGAGCGGAAAATTCTCGCCGGGCTGGATATCGAAGACCCCTATCAGGAACAGTAACAGAGGACACAATGAGCGAAGATCGATCGGGACAACCGCGAAGTTGGTTGGGCAAACTTGCCCAGGCATTCACAGATGAACCCCGCACCCGGGACGACCTGCTAAGCGAAATCCGCGAAGCAGCCGATGAAAACCTGCTGGACAACGAGGCACTGGGCATCATAGAAGGTGCCATGCTGGTATCAGACAAGCAGGTCCGGGACGTAATGATCCCCCGCTCTCAGATGGTTGTTGTCGAGGCCGACCTGACTCCCCGTGAGTTTCTGCCGGTGATTATCTCCAGCGCCCACTCCCGCTTTCCGGTCATCGGCGAGACACCGGACGAAGTCCTCGGTGTGTTGCTGGCCAAGGATCTGCTGCCGCTGATCCTCGAAGGCAACCTGGAAAATTTCGATATCCGTCAATGTCTGCGCAAGCCAACGGTCATCCCTGAATCCAAGCGCCTGAACGTCCTGTTACAGGAATTCCGCACCAACCGTAATCATATGGCCATCGTTGTCGACGAATATGGTGGCGTTGCCGGGTTGATTACCATTGAGGACGTGCTGGAACAGATCGTTGGTGAGATCGAAGATGAGCACGATATCGAAGAGGATGACGGCAATATTAAACCCTTCGATGACAACAGTTTTATCGTCAAAGCCCTCACCGAGATCGAAGATTTCAACGACTTCTTCGATGCCAGCTTTGCGGATGACGAGTTTGACACCCTCGGCGGCATCGTCACCCAGAAATTTGGTCATCTGCCGCAGAAAGATGAAACCGTCCAGATCGACAGTTTCACCTTCAAGGTCCTGTCGGCCGATAACCGACGTATCCGCCTGTTGCAGGTTACCCGTAAGAGCAACTGATTCAGATAACAGATGCTGGCACTGATAGCAGCCGCACTGGCAGGGATGCTCGTCACCCCTGCCCTGGCCCCCTTTAACTATGTCTGGCTGGCGCCCCTGGCGCCGGCCGTTTTGTTTTTGCTGCTGAGAAATGCCTCGCCCCGCCAGGCATGGTGGCGTAGCTGGGCCTTTGGCAGCGGCCTGTTTGGTGCCGGTACCAGCTGGATCTATGTCAGCATGGTGGAGCACAGCGCCACGCCGCAGGTCCTTGCCATCGGGATGACCGCTCTGTTTGTCATTGCCATGGGACTGTTTGTCGCCCTGCCTGGCTGGATCTGGCGGCGCTGGCTGGCTGGCCGGTTTGCGGCGCTGTCGTTTATCGGCCTCTGGTTTATGACCGAATGGCTGCGCAGCTGGGTCTTTACCGGCTTCCCCTGGCTTTACCTGGGATATGCCACACTGGATACCCCGCTGGCGGCCTGGCTGCCGATCGGCGGCGTCTGGCTGGGCAGCCTGATCATGGCCCTGGCCGGGGTCGCCATCGCCAAACTCCTGGTCGGCCGCAACCTGAGCCAGCGCCTGGCGCCGGCCCTGCTACTGGTTATCACTACCCTCGCCACTTTCTACCTCCCGACACAGTGGACCCGCGCCGAAGGTGAACCGATCCGCGTTGCACTGGTTCAGGCTGACATCGCTCAGGAAATAAAGTGGAAGCGCACCCGGCTGGAAGAGATCCTGCAGCGCTATATGGACCTGTCCGGTGAAGCCGGCAATGCGGAATTGCTGATCTGGCCGGAAACAGCCATACCGACCTTCTATTCCATCGCCCTGCCTCAGCTCGGCCCTTACCTGGATCAGCTGGAAGAGCAACAACGCACCCTGATCAGCGGTATACCCACCGCCCGACTTGATCCGGATGACGGCAACGACTACCTCTATCACAACAGTATCGCGGTACTCAGTGGCGGCCTCGGGGTCTACCACAAACAACGCCTGGTGCCCTTTGGTGAATACGTGCCGATGGAAAGCCAGCTGCGCGGTCTGATCGACTTCTTTAACCTGCCGATGTCCAGCTTCAGCCTGCCGCAGGGTGAGCAGGAACTGCTGAACTTTCATGGCCGCAGGATTGCGGCCAGCGTTTGCTACGAGATCGCCTATCCGGAGCTGATCCGGGAGAGCGCCGTCCGCGCCAACCTGCTGCTAACGGTCTCCAACGACACCTGGTTCGGCAACTCCATCGCGCCGGATCAGCATATGCAGATCGCCCGGGTCCGGGCGCTGGAAAACGGACGCTGGCTGATTCGCGCCACCAATAATGGCATCAGCGGACTGGTCAATCCTCAGGGGGATATTGTCGCCGTAGCAGAGCGCTTTCAGCAGGCGGTGCTGAGCGGCGAAGTGCAGTCGATGCAGGGTGCAACTCCCTACCAGCGCTGGGGCCAGCTGCCCGCTCTGCTGCTGGCCCTGCTGCTGTTACTGGCAGGAGGGGTGCCGCGCCGACAGTCCCGCCTCTATCGCTGACACCGCTGGCTGGCCCTGCCTCTTCAAAACCGGAGAAACAACGGGCAGGGCCGGTTACCAGTAAAGTCCGGCGTATTCATCCAGATAACCGTCGCGAATCACCTCGGTCAGGCGGTCCCCTTCGACAAACTTACCGACACAAACCTCAAAATGCTCACCACTGGCATAATGAACCGTCAGGCTGAAGCCCATACCCGGGCGATGGTTCAGGCCCAGGGTGCGCTTCTCTCCGGGAGCGATCTGCAGTGCACTGATCAGCTCTTCGGTATTGCTGTTGCCGTGCTTAATATCGACCCGCGTCAGCAACTGCCGGGACTCATTGACCAGTTGCACCATCATTAACTGTGCCGGTACCGGCCGGCTCTGCAGCAGCGCTGTAATGCTCAGGCACAGCAGCAGGCTGAGCAGAACCCAGCCGGCACAGGCTTTCTGCGACACCGCCTAGACCTCTGGCGGAGTCCACTCCGCACTGACGCGGCGGAAATAGCGACCGCCACACTGGGCACAGCTGCGCAGGATCTCTGTTTCCATCAGCACCGTGGACGCACCGCACTCCAGGCACTCCAGTGTCCCGGCGGTGGCAACCTCGCCCTCAATATACTGATCTTCGGTATGATCAAGCTGCTCGCGCAGGGTCTCCTGCTCGATCCGGGTGCGGTCGGCCAGATCCGTCAGCAACCCCGCCAGCCGCTGCTCCAGCGCATTGAGGTCAAATTTCAGGAAGGCGGCCACACCCTCACCGGTTTCGTGGGCATAGTGCCCCAGCCGGCGCAGGTCCCGTTTGACATAGGCACTAAGCAGTCCGACCTCATCGCGGGTCATCTCCTCGGCGGTCAGTTCGACCTCAACAGCCTCCTCGATCTTGTCCTGAAGGTAGTCCCATGATTTATATTCCGCCTGCTTCAGATTGTCCCGCAGGCGCTGCATTACGCGATCGAATGCGGCTTTCATATCGGGTTTTTCTGGCTTCTGCGTACTCATATTCCTCTCCTGAGCTGCGGTTCCTCTGTTGACAGTTCCGCTTATATTGTATGCTATGCACCATACTGCAAACTTTCCAATGAACCCTTAACCGGCATCAAAACGCATGCCGGTTTTTAGTTACCGGTTTCTGACAATAAAGACGATGAACGAACAGTATCAGCCCACGGAAATTGAAGCCCAGGCGCAACAACACTGGGAAGCCAATAACAGCTTCAAATGCGAGGAACAGCCAGGTAAGGACAAATTCTACTGCCTGTCCATGTTCCCTTACCCAAGCGGCCGCCTGCATATGGGGCACGTTCGTAACTACACCATCGGCGACGTAATCTCCCGTTACCAGCGTATGCAGGGCAAAAACGTACTGCAGCCAATGGGCTGGGACGCGTTTGGTCTGCCGGCGGAAAACGCTGCGATCAAAAACAACGTAGCACCTGCCAAGTGGACTTACGAGAACATTAACTACATGCGCGACCAGCTGAAGCAGATGGGCTTCGGCTATGACTGGGATCGCGAAGTAGCAACCTGCCACCCTGAGTACTACCGCTGGGAACAGTGGTTCTTCACTCAGCTGATGGACAAGGGCCTGGTCTACAAGAAAGAAGCCGAAGTGAACTGGGACCCGGTCGATCAGACTGTGCTGGCTAACGAACAGGTGATCGACGGCCGCGGCTGGCGCTCCGGTGCAATCGTCGAGCGCAAGAAGATCCCGCAGTGGTTCCTCAAGATCACCGACTACGCCGACCAGCTGCTGGAAGATCTGGATAAACTTGAAGAGTGGCCAGAGCAGGTGCGCACCATGCAGCGCAACTGGATCGGTCGTTCCCAGGGTCTGGAACTGAAATTCCACGTTGAAGGGGACGGTGATCTGGAAGTATTCACTACCCGTCCCGACACCCTGATGGGCGTGACCTATGTCGCCGTTGCCGCCCAGCATCCGCTGGCAGCCAAGGCGGCTGAGAAGAATCCTGAGCTGGCGGCGTTTATCGACGAATGCCGTCACACCAAGGTTGCCGAAGCTGATATGGCGACCATGGAGAAGAAAGGGATGGCGCTGGGCTTTGATGCGATTCATCCGCTGACCGGTGAGAAAGTCCCTGTCTGGACCGCCAACTTCGTACTGATGGATTACGGCTCGGGTGCGGTCATGGCCGTACCGGGCCATGACCAGCGTGACTATGAGTTCGCCACCAAGTACGGTCTGGATATCAAGCAGGTCATTAAACCGGCCGACAGCAGCATTCAGATCGACCTGAACAAAGAGGCGTACACCGAGAAGGGTGTGCTGGTGAACTCCGGCAACTATAACGACCTGGAATTCGAGATGGCGTTCAAAGCGATCGCCGCCGACCTTGAAGCCAAAGGCCAGGGCAAAGTTACCATCAATTACCGTCTGCGTGACTGGGGCGTTTCCCGTCAGCGCTACTGGGGCACACCGATTCCGGTGATCAACTGCAACAGCTGTGGTTCCGTGCCGGTACCTGAAGACCAGCTGCCTGTACGCCTGCCGGAAGATGTGGAATTTGACGGTGTAGGCTCACCGATCAAGAAGATGGCCAGCTTCATTAACACCAGCTGCCCTAAGTGCGGCGGTGCAGCCGAGCGCGAAACCGATACCTTCGACACCTTTATGGAGTCCTCCTGGTACTACGCCCGCTATGCGTCACGCAGCGAAAACGCCATGCTTGAGCCGGAAAAAGCCAACTACTGGCTGCCGGTGGATCAGTATATCGGCGGTATCGAGCACGCTATCCTGCACCTGCTCTACTCGCGCTTCTTCCACAAGCTGATGCGCGATCAGGGTCTGGTCGATTCTGACGAGCCATTCAAGCGCCTGCTTTGCCAGGGTATGGTTCTGGCCGACAGCTATTACTACGAAGATGAAAAAGGCGGCAAGGTCTGGGTATCTCCGGCCGAAGTTAACATCGAAACCGACGAAAAAGGCCGGGTGATCGCTGCCTCTCATGCTGAAACCGGTCAGGTTCTGGCTCATGACGGCATGTCCAAGATGTCGAAGTCGAAGAACAACGGCATCGATCCTCAGGTGATGATCAATAAATACGGTGCCGACACTGTGCGCCTGTTTATGATGTTTGCTGCGCCACCGGAACAGTCCCTGGAGTGGTCCGACTCCGGTGTTGAGGGTGCACACCGCTTTATTAAGCGTCTGTGGAAACAGGTCTTTGACCACCTCGGCAACGGTGGCAACGTAGCGGCCCTCAATACCGATGCGCTGAACGAAGACCAGAAAGCCCTGCGTCGCAAAGTGCACGAGACGATCCAGAAAGTCAGCGACGATATCGAACGCCGCCAGACCTTCAACACCGCGATCGCCGCCGTCATGGAACTGAGCAACGCCATCAGCAAGTTTGTTGATGTCAGCGAGCAGGGCCGTGCGGTAACTCAGGAAGCCCTGGAAGCCGCCGTTCAGCTGCTGGCACCGATCGTTCCGCATGTCAGCCACCAGCTGTGGCAGGAACTGGGACACAGCAGTGAAATGCTGACAGCACCATGGCCGACTGTAGATGAGAGTGCTCTGGTACGTGATTCCATCGAAATGGTGGTTCAGGTCAACGGTAAGGTACGCGCCAAGATCAAAGTCGCCGCTAACGCCGACAAAGATGTGGTACTGCATACTGCGCTGGCTGATGAGAATGTGCAGAAGCATATGGGCGATAAGTCCCTGCGTAAGCAGATCGTGGTACCAGGTAAGCTGGTCAACATCGTCGTCGGTTAAGGGGAGCCTCTAATGACCGCCTGGTTGAAATCCCGGACAGTGGCCGCGTTTACGCTGCTGCTGTCGATATCACTGTTATCGGCCTGTGGCTTTCACCTGCGCGGCATTTACGAGGTGCCGGAAGAGATGCGTCAGCTGAGCCTGAAAACAGGCACCGCTGACCCGGCCCTGGTGCGCAGCCTGGAGCGGGCCCTGCGTCAGAGTGGCATAGCCATTCAGCAGGATTCGGGCTATCAGCTGACCATCCTCAGCGCACAACAGAGCCGAAACTCCCTGACCCTGAACAGCAGTGCCCAAGTCGACGAGTACGAACTCAAGCTGGATGTGGAGTTCGAGGTCTATAACCTGATTCAGGATGTGAAAGACCGCCGTCTGCTGCAGGCCGAACGGATCTACAGCTACGATACCAACGATGCCACTGCCGGTGACGAGCAGGAGATTCAGTTGCGCGAGGATATGCGTCAGTCCGTTGCCCAGCAGATCATCCGCCATTACCTGAGTCTGGCACCACGTCAATGAAGCTGCGTCAGGATCAACTGGCCAGTCGTCTGAACAGCAACGTCGCCCCGGTCTATCTGATCTGTGGCGACGAACCGCTGCTCTCGGAAGAGAGCAGCGACACGCTGCGCCACCATTTTCAGAAACAGGGCTTCACTGAACGTGAAGTACTGCATGTCGAAAGCGGCTTTAAGTGGGAATACCTGCTGGAGTGCGCCAATGCCCTATCGCTGTTTGCCGAACGTAAGATCATCGAACTGCGTCTGGGTAGCCAGAAACTGAACAAGCAGTCCAGCGAGATCCTGCGGGAATACCTGAGTAATCCCGGGCCGGACAATGTCCTGCTGATTATCGCCGGCAAGCTGGATGCGGCCGCCAAAAAAAGCGCCTGGTTTAAAGCGATCGACAAGGAAGGTGTGATTGTCGAAATCTGGCCGGTGGAAGCCGACCAGCTGGCCCAGTGGATTCGCCAGCGCGCCGCCCAGCTGGGCTTACAGATGGATAACTCCGCAGTGCAGCTGCTATGTGACCGCATTGAAGGTAACCTTCTGGCGGCCAAACAGGAGCTGGCAAAACTGCAGCTGCTGTTCGGCAATCAGCCGCTGGACGCTGAGACCGTGATGGACGCAGTCTCAGACAGCTCCCGCTACGATATCTACGGCCTGACGGACGCGGCGCTGCAGGGCAATGCCGGACGCTGCAACAAGATCCTACAGGTGCTGAAACAGGACGGTACCGAACCGCCGATAGTGCTCTGGGCACTGAGCCGTGAAATACGCGCGTTGATCGCCGTACAGCAGGGCCTCAGCCAGGGCATGCAATACGATACGCTCTGCCAGCGCGAGAAGATCTGGGGTAAGCGCAAGAACCTGGTGCGCCGGGCTGCACAGAAACTACCGACAACCGCACTGTCACAGCTGCTCGGCCGCTGCGGGGAAATCGATAAGACTATCAAGGGCGCAGCGATCGGTGATCCCTGGCTGCTACTGAGCGAAGTCATACTCGGCCTCTGCGGCATCAGGCTGGCGCTGGCGACACACTGATTGGCGATTTTTTGATCAAGCGTGTAAAATCTCGCCTTTGTACTGAGCACTGAGGTCTGACACATCGTGTGGCGTTATATCCAGACATCGCTGATTTTCAGCCTTGCACTGATAGCTGGCTGTGGTGAGAAATCGCCTCAGTATATGTTCAGTGGCGATGAGCTGTACGGATACTATTGCCTGGAGTGTCATCAGAGCCGAGGCCCGGGCGCCCGCCTGGAAAACAGAGATCACAGCCAGCCTCCACTGGAAGCACATGAGCTGTTCGTACTGATCAAGTACGGCTATCACCAGCGGCATAAAAACCTGCCCAGCTTTCCTGAGTTGTCGCCCCGGCAAACGGACCGGTTGGCTGAATATGTGCTCCAGCTGCAACAATCCACAGCCCCGAAACAGCTCGCTGACGCTGGCATCACTGAATAACTGTTTTCCACAAGTTGGTAAGTTCACCGAGAGATGGCTTACAGGACATTGCCCCGTTTCAGATAAATTTACCAACTTACTGTTTTAGCTAAATAATTAAAGATTACCCACATCGATTTCCGACGAAATACTGGACTCAATCCCTCTTACTCTTACTGTGCATAATCCATTCAATCCACATAGCAGTCCACAATGGCGGAGATTGGATCAGCAGGCCATCCGATGCCCGGAAATAGATTGAAAAATTGCTATACAGCCAGCGGTCAAAAAACAACCACAATACTGAAAGCCTTTAGTGGCGGGGCCTGCGGGGTAGTTAAAGCAGATTACTACGATATTACAAACAGAGTTTTCCACAGATTATGTGGAAAACTCCGGATTACCTTTACAGGCTAGCTCAGACTGTGAATAACCGCTGTGGATAGCTTGATATTGTCGTGCAGAGGACAACGCAGACAAACTTCATCCAAAAACTCAGCCTGTGCTTCCGCTGACAGATCACAGTCGATGGATGCAGTTACCCTGATCTCCTGAAAACCGGCGCGGTTTGGGGTTGCCTTCCCCAACAGGCCAGCCGGATCGAGGTCACCGCTCACAGTCACCTGCATAGCCCGCAGATCGATCTTCTGCTGACTTGCTGCTATACGGGCAATGCTGGCAATACAGCCACCCAGGGAAAACAGGAAGTACTCCAGTGGCGTCGGCCCTTCATTAGTACCTCCGCCCGCCGTCGGCTGATCGATCGCCACTTGATGGTCACGGATATCGGCATGAATGGCATAGCCCGCGCCCATAGTGGCGGTAACAGAGATCGTTTTATTTGCAGCCATGTATAGCTCCTGTAGAGGACTCAGATAAATAATTAATAATCTCTAATTTATATTTTACTAATATAAACAGCAATTAAAAAGGAACCATTACAGTTCCTTAGTTCATCAGCTCGGGTCCTCTAACGGAGCGGCAGCTAACTCAGTGCCTGATGCTCGCTCACCTCAGCATAACCGATCTGCTCAATCATCTTATCGACCAGGCAGCGCATTGCAGCCGCGCTATCCAGGTCCTCTACCAGGCTGCTCAGCTGAGTCATCGCCATGCCGGCATAGCCACAGGGATTAATTCGCAGAAACGGCTCCATATCCATATCGATATTCACCGCCAGGCCATGAAAGGAACAGCCGCGACGTACCCGCAATCCAAGCGACGCGATCTTGGCATCATTAACATAGACACCCGGGGCGTCCGGTTTGGCATAGGCCTCGACACCATACTCCGCCAGCATAGCAACGACCGCCTGCTCCATCCGCGCCACCATATGGCGCACCCCCAGCTTGCGTCGACGCAGGTTGACCATCAGATAAACCACCGCCTGACCCGGGCCATGGTAGGTAACCTGGCCACCCCGGTCGACCTGAACCAGCGGGATATCGCCGGTTGCCAGCACATGCTCCTCTTTACCCGCCTGCCCCTGGGTGAAGACCGGCTCGTGCTCCAGCAACCAGATCTCGTCGACGGTATTCTCGTCCCGGGCGGCATTAAAGGCCTGCATCTTTTCCAGCGTCGGCAGGTAAGGCTGTACACCCAGCGTCCGCAGGATAACCTGTTCAGCAATAGCCATCAGATCACCATCTGTACGCGACCAGAGGCCATCAGGTCTTTATGCAGGGCACGCAGCTGCTCTTCACCGGTGGCGGTAATGCGAAAGCGCACTGAGCGGAAGTTACCGTTCCGGCTGTCCTGAACAGTCACCGTCTTTAAATCCAGATCCGGTGCATGCACCTGAACGGTTTCAATCACAAAACCTTTAAAATCTTCGGCTGCACGCCCTACCACTTTTATCGGGTAGTCCGGGCAGGGAAACTCAATCTTAGGGGCTTCTTTTTCGCTCATATCTCACTCCCCGGTCATCAGGCGACGCTGATAGCCGGCAAACAGTTCAAACATCTGCCGCCAGAGCGGGCCCTTGGCACCGTCCGCAACAGGCTGGTTGTCAACTTCAATAACCGGTACCACAGCCCGAGTAGAGCTGGATATCCAGACTTCATCAGCAGAGATCAGGGTCTCGTAGTCGATATCGATCTCCTGGTACTGAATGCCGTTTTCATCGGCCAGATCCAGTACCAGCTCACGGGTAATGCCCCCTAGAATCTCTGAACTGCGTTTCGGTGTGTAGAGCACACCGTGCTTAACAATAAACAGGTTACTGGAGGTCCCTTCCGTCAGCAGCTGATCGCGGATCAGCAGCGCTTCATCTGCGCCATGATCACGCGCCTGCTGCAGCACCAGGATGTTGGGCAGCAGCCCGGTCGCCTTGATATCACAGCGCAGCCAGCGCTGATCGGCGACGACGATCGCCCTGATACCCTGCACCTGATCGGCGCCATCCTGGTAAATATCCCGGATCGGGTTACAGCAGGCAAAAACCGTCGGTTCAAGATCGTCACTGTATACCGCGCTGCGTTTACCGGCATTACCGCGACTGACCTGCAGATACACTGAGAGGTTTCCGCCTCCGTTGCGCAGCACCAGTTCATCCATTATCGCAATCCAGTCGGCCTCCGCATCGATGCGAACGGCGCGCAAACTGTGACTCAGGCGCTGCAGATGTTCCTCCAGCCGGAAGCCCACACCCCGATAGTAAGGAATCACTTCATAGATGCTGTCACCGAACAGGAAGCCGCGGTCAAAAACAGAGACCCGTGCGTCCTGTGCAGCAACAAACTGACCATTCAGATAGACAGTATTCATAGCTTTAGCTTAGAGGGTAGCCCCTGTCTGTCCAGACAGGGGCCGGATTAGGTAGACGGCTGCGGTATCAGTGAGTGGTTATTAACCGATCAGGGACATAAAGAATAACAGGATCGAATCCCAGATCTGCTTAAGCAAACCGCCCTCTGACACATCGTTCAGCGCGATCAGCGGCACTTCTGCCACCAGCTCTTCGTTCAGGGTCACTTTGACATTACCAAACTGCTGTCCCTTGCTGACCGGCGCCTTGATCACCCGGTCCAGATCCAGAACCGCTTTCAGCTGGTCCGCCTGACCACGTGGAATGGTGGCGGATAGAGGCTGTGCCAGACCGACGGCCACCTGATCCATAACGCCGCCCCACACCTTAGCGTTGCTCAGGGCTTCGCCGGCATTGTAGAGCTTATGGGTGCGGTAGTAGCGGAACGCATAGGAGAGCAGTTTCTGGCTTTCCTGAGCCCGGGCTTCTTCGCTGTTAGTGCCCATCACCACAGAGATCACACGCATACCGTCGCGCTTGGCTGAGGATACCAGGCAGTAGCCCGCTTCATCGGTGTGACCGGTCTTGATGCCATCGACCGTCTTATCGCGCCACAACAGCTTATTGCGGTTAGGCTGACGGATATTGTTATAGGTGAAGTACTTCTCGGAATACACGCTGTAGTGTTCCGGGAATTCGGTGATAATCGCCAGCGCCAGCTTCGCCAGATCGCGCGCGGAGGAGACGTGTCCCTCAGCCGGCAGGCCGGTCGCGTTGTGGAAAGTGGTATCGTTCATACCCAGCAGGCGTGCGTGCTGGTTCATCAGGTCAGCAAACGCTGACTCACTGCCGGCGATATGCTCGGCTACCGCCACCGATGCATCATTACCCGACTGGATAATAATCCCCTTCATCAGGTCACCCAGTTTGACCTGGGTCCCCTCACGGATAAACATCCGCGAGCCCTGGGTGCGCCAGGCTTTCTCGCTGACCAGCACCAGGTCATTCTTACTGACATTGCCCTTGCTCAGCTCATACTCAAGGATATAGCTGGTCATCATCTTGGTCAGGCTGGCCGGGGCGAACTGAGTGGATTCGTTCTTCGCCGCAATCACCTTGCCGGTATCGGCATCGACCAGGATATACGCCTTGGCGGCAATCGTCGGCGGGGCAGGAATCAGTGCCGCTGCCTGAGATTGCAGGGAGAACAGCGTCACGACAAATAGTAAAATGGATTTCCAAGCTGCTTTAAACATCATCACTCAGTTATATATTCAGTTGTAAACAAAACCGGCGTTTGACTGGCCAAAGGCCAACTCTACTTAACCCCTCAGTGTAAGTCCACTAACCGGGCTTCAGGGAAGCCGGCAGCGCCCAGACGCGACTGCATCCGCCGCACCTGCTGATCACTGGCCAGTGGTCCGAGTTGCACCCGATGTAGTTTCTGACTGCCTCTCAGTACCGGCCGGATCACCACAGAAAGCCCTTCCGCGACGCCCTGCAGTTTTTCCTGTACCTGCTCCGCTGAGCGGCGCGAAGCGTACGCTCCCACCTGCAGGTACTGCCCGCTGACATCCCTGACCGGCACTTCAGCTGCCGCCAGTACCTGACTGGTTTTTTGCCAACTTCGCGGATCGATCGCCTCAACCTTGACCCTGGCAGTACCGGCTCCCAGCATACCCAGCTTGGAAGCCGCGGCGTAGGACAGATCGATAATCCGGCCGGGATGGAAAGGTCCGCGATCATTGACCCGCACCACCACCTGCCGGCCATTGCCCTGATTGGTCACCCGCACATAGGTCGGCAACGGCAGGGTTTTATGCGCCGCAGTCATTTTGTACATATCATAAACCTCGCCATTGGAGGTTTTATGACCGTGAAACTTCTTGCCGTACCAGGAGGCATGTCCCTGCTCCTGATAACCACTGGCGCTGGCCTTCACATAGTAGGTCTTGCCCAGCACATGGTAGGAGGCCGGGTTGCCGCCACGGCTTTTCGGCTCAACCCGGGGTACCGCATCCTTCACATGGGATACATCCACCGGCTGATCCGGGCCATAGTCATTCTCTACGCTGTAGCGCCCGTTACCACCCTTACTTGAGCAGCCGGCAAGCCAGATTAAAGTCAGTACAACAACGATTGCTCTCATGGACGTCTCGAATCGTAGGCAGCCCGTATCTCCCTGCTCAGCTGATGCACAGCCATCGCGTATAACCTGCTGCGGTTATAACGGGTAATTACATAGAAATTATTTAATCCCAGCAGAAACTGCTGTTCTTCGCCGGATTTCAGCCGGATCAGTGTCGCCTTCTGGTCTGGCGCAAATTCCTCGGCAGGCAGTACGCCCTTCTCCGCCCACTGCTGCAGGGTCAGTTCCGGCTTCAGTCCGGCATTAATCAGCGCCTTATCCACCGGCTGCTGCAATAACGCGGCAGACACAACCGCTTCACCGGTTTTCCAGCCATGGCTGGCAAAATAGTTTGCCACGCTGCCAATCGCATCGGTGGTGTTGCCAAGCAGGTCGCGCTGGCCGTCAGCATCAAAATCAACGGCGAAGTTCTTATAGCTGGAAGGGATAAACTGGCCATAGCCCATCGCACCGGCATAGGAGCCTTTCACCGCCAGCATATCCAGCTGCTCATCCCGGGCCAGTATAAAATACTGTTTCAGCTGCTCGCGGAAGAACTCGGCACGGCGCGGATAATCGAATCCCAGGGTCGCCAGGGCATCCAGCACCCGATAATTCCCCATAATACGGCCAAAGTGGGTTTCCACGCCGATGATCGCGACAATCACCTCAGCCGGTACGCCGTAGGTTTTCTCGGCCCGGGCCAGGGTTTCAGCATTCTGCTGCCAGAACAGCGCGCCCCGCTCTATCCGTTTCGGTTGCAGGAAGATCTTACTGTAGCCGCCCCAGTCCAGGCGTTTTTCCGCCGGACGCGACATCGCCCTGAGGATACTTTCCTGACGCTTCGCACGGGCCAGGGTGTCCTTCACCTGGGCAGCCTCGAAGCCCTCGGCCACCAGTTCATCTATAAGCCCCTGGGCCGAAGGATGGGCTGAGTATCCCTTGTCATGACTGTCCATTGCAGCGCAGCTGCTCTGAACCACCACGGCGCTACTCAGCGCCAGTAACGATAAAATCTTTCTGAATATTGGTCTCATGCCGCTTCCATCCCTATAACTAGCGCAACAACATGGCTCTGTGACTACGGACCGACATTAAAATTCCAAACCCGGCCATCAGTGTGACGATTGAGGTACCGCCGTAGCTCACCATCGGTAAAGGCACCCCGACCACCGGCAACAGCCCGCTGACCATCCCCATGTTGACCAACACATAAACAAAAAAGGTCAGTATCACACTGCCGGCCAGCAGACGGCCGAAGCCATCCTGCGCCTGTGCGGCAATCAGCAGGCCTCTGGCGATAATACAGAGATAGAGCAACAACAGTAAGACAACACCGGTCAGTCCCAGCTCTTCGGCGATCACGGCAATAATAAAATCGGTATGGGATTCCGGCAGGAAGTCGAGCTGGGACTGGGTACCGTCCAGCCAGCCTTTACCGGTCACACCGCCGGAACCGATAGCAATCTTCGACTGAATGATGTTCCAGCCGGATCCCAGCGGGTCGCTTTCCGGATCGAGGAAGGTCAGCACACGCTGTTTCTGATAGTCCTTCATCACCGCCCAGAGACCTGGCAGTGCAGCCCCTGCGACCGCCAGGGCACCGAAGATATAGCGCCAGCGGATACCGGAAAACAGCAGGACAAAGATCCCCGAAGCGGCGATCAGCAAGCTGGTGCCCAGGTCCGGCTGTTTCATGATCATGACGGTCGGGATGGCCACCATCAGCAGGGAGATAAGGGTGTGCTTCAGGGATGGCGGTAACGGCCGGCTGGCCAGGTACCAGGCGATGGTCATCGGCAGCACCAGCTTCATAATCTCCGAAGGCTGGAAGCGGAAGCCCGGCAAGGCAATCCAGCGCTGTGCGCCCTTGGCGCCAACACCAAACAGTAATACCGCCAGCAGCAGAGCCAGACCGATTCCGTAGAGCCAGGGAGCCCAGCGCGCCAGGAAACGCGGGCTCAGCTGAGCCAGCACTACCAGTACAAAGAAGCCCGCCCCCATACGGATCGCCTGGCGGCTGACGTAGCCCATATCCTGCCCGGAAGCACTGTACAGAATCACCAGCCCGAAGCCGCACAGCAGTGCCAGCATCAGCAGCAACCAGATATCAAGATGGGTATGGCTCCACCAGCTGCTGCGACGTCGCAGCGAATCGTGGGCCTCCGGCATATGGCGGCGAAACTCTCCGACACTCATTGCAGCGCAATCTCCAGGTCTTCATAAATGGCCCGGTCAGCCGTGGTCGGATCCAGGCCCAGCAGGTAGGCATCCATCACCTGACGCGCGACCGGGGCGGCCGTACTTGAACCGCCGCCGCCATTCTCCACTATCACCGCCAGGGCGATCTTGGGATCGTCGATCGGTGCAAAGGCGACAAACAGCGCATGGTCGCGATGCCGCTCTTCCAGCGCCTCGGCGTCATACTTTTCATCCTGCTTGATCCCCACTACCTGAGCGGTACCGGTCTTACCGGCGATCCGGTACTGTGCTCCCTGGGCCGACTTCCGCGCCGTTCCTCGCGGGCCGTGCATTACGCTGGCCATGCCATCGATAATGTGGTCCCAGTAGGCCGGGTTATTCACCTCGATGTCGGCAGGCAGCGGACGCGCTTCACTGATATCCGGCGGTATCAGTACCGGCTCTCCATTGGCATCGACAGAACGGATTCCCTTCAGCATGGTCGGCCGCACCCATTTACCGCGGTTAGCAATCACTGCGGTTGCCGTCGCCAGCTGCAGCGGCGTGGCCACCAGGAAGCCCTGTCCAATACTCAGGTTGATTGAGTCGCCCGGATACCAGGGGCGTTTACGCGTGGCTTTCTTCCACTGACGAGACGGCAGTATGGCGGGCAGAGCCTCCGGCAGATCGAGACTGGTCACCTGGCCAAAGCCAAAGCGGCCAAGGTAGTCAGACATGGGATCGATCCCCATCTTATGCCCCACACTGTAGAACCAGGTGTCACAGGACTGGGCCAGGGCCAGGTCGAGATTCACTTTGCCATGTCCATAGCGCTTCCAGTCACGGTAGCGTCGTCCGCCCCTTGTCAGGGTATAGAACCCGGGATCATGGACGGTATAGGCAGGAGAGACAGTGCCACTGTCCATCGCCGCCAGGGCGATAATCGGCTTCACCGTGGAGGCCGGCGGATATCGTCCGCGCAGCGCACGGTTAAATAACGGCAGGTCTTCCGATTCACGCAACGCGGCGTAATCGGTATTGGAGATACCGGTTACAAACAGGTTTGGATCGTAACCCGGTGTCGACACCAGTGCCTTAATACCACCGGTTTTAGGATCGATAGCCACCACCGAGGCACGGCGCCCTTCCACCAGTTTCTCCGTAATCCGCTGTAAGCGCATATCCAGATGCAGTTCGAGATCCTGCCCCGGCACCGGCGGCGAGCTTTCCAGCACCTTCATCACCCGGCCACGGGCATTGGTCTCTACCTGCTGAAAGCCGACACTGCCATGCAGCATCTCTTCATAGTATTTTTCGATCCCCAGCTTGCCGATATAGTGGGTATCGGCATAGTTGGTGGCATCCACTTTCTGTAACTCGCGCTGGTTTATCCGCCCCACATAGCCCAGGGCATGCACCAGCGATTTACCGTAGGGGTAGTAGCGAATCAGATCTGCTTCGACCTGCACCCCCGGAAGGCGGTGGTAGTTGACGAAGATACGGGCAATTTCCTCCTGGGTCAGGCGGAACTTGACCGGCACCGTTTCAAAGGGGCGGCGACGCTGGCGCAGGCGTTTGCGGAATCGCTCGACCTGCCGGTCACTGATATCGATAATTTCCCGCAGTTTAAGCAGGGTACCGTCCAGATCCCTCATCTGCTCCTTGAGCACGGTGACACTGTAGCTGGGCCGGTTATCGGCCAGCAGAACGCCGTTGGCGTCATAGATCAGTCCCCGGGTCGGGGCTACCGGCTGCAGCTGCACTCGGTTCTTGTCCGACAAGGAGGCATACTTACTATGCTCCGTCACCTGCAGGTAGTAATAGCGCCCGATCAGTCCCCCCATCAGCATGATCACAAGCACAAATGCGATCACAGCGCGGATACTGAAAGTGCGGCTCTCCTGAGAATGATCCTTTAGACGTTCGGCGGCCATTGCGGGTCCCTATTTATGGTAGGGATGCCCCTGGATCACCGTCCAGGCGCGATAGAGCTGTTCGGCGAGCAAAACCCGCACCAGCGGATGGGGCAGGGTCAGCGCTGACAGCGACCATTTCTGGTCAGCCGCCGCGACACAGCGGGCATCCAGGCCATCAGGCCCGCCCACCAGCAGAGAGATATTGCGGCCATCCATACGCCAGGCTTCCACCTGATCGGCCAGCTGCCCGGTGGACCAGCTTTTGCCGCCCACCTCCAGCGCAATCACCTTATCTCCCTTAGGGATCGCGGCCAGCATCTGGTCCCCTTCCTGCTTCTTGGCCCGGGCGGGATCGCTGCTTTTACCCCGGTGTCCCAGCGGCAGCTCGATCAGCTCCAGCTGGAAATCGGATGGCAATCGCCTGGCATACTCGTTGTAGCCATCGGTCACCCAGCCTGGCATCTTGCCACCAATAGCGATCAGGCGTACCCGCATCAGTTACTTGCCCTGTGCTGTGTCAGCATCGAAGCGCCACAGGCGCTCCAGGTCGTAGAAGCTGCGGGCATCCGGCATCATCACATGGACAACCACAGCGCCCAGATCCACCAGTACCCAGTCGCCAACGTCCTGGCCTTCGCTGCCCAGCGGCTGCATGCCATTGTGCTTGGATTTCTCGATCACTTCGTCAGCGATAGACATCACATGACGCCGGGAAGTACCGCTGGCGATGATCATGACATCGGTCACGCTGGACTTTCCTTCCACGTCGAGTTCTACAACATCCTTCGCTTTCATATCTTCCAGTGCGGTGTGCACCAGAGTAATTATCTGTTCAGTCTGCATTCTGCTCGTTTCAGTTGGATTGATAACCGTATAAACGGTGAAGCCGGATATAGTGCCAGACCGGATCAGGTAGCAGGTAACGTGGCGATTCGCCGCGTGCCACCTGTTTCCTGACCTGAGTGGCAGAGATACCCAGAGGGGTTAGTTCATGTATCAGCACCTGGCCGCAGGGGCGGTCCAGCAGCTGATCCTTTGTTTCTGCCCGGTGCCGGGCGGTAAATTCAGCCATCTCCGCATTGGGCTCAAACTGATACCCCGGACGGGAGACAACAATAATGTGTGCCAGTTCCGGTATCTGTTGCCACTGATGCCAGCGATGCAGGCCCAGATAGGCATCCATCCCCATAATCATACACAGCGGCAGATCGTCTCCCAGCCGCTGACGCAGAGACTGCAGGGTCAGCACGCTGTAGGAGGGCTGTCGTGATGCAATCTCGCAATCATCTGCGGCCAGAGAGGGTTCATCCTGCACTGCGGCCTGCACCATCGCCAACCGCTGTTCAGAAGTGCAACCCGGCTCATCGCGGTGTACCGGCATTTTCGAGGGAATCAGGCAAACCCGATCCACTCCCAGCCACTGCTGGATCTCCAGCGCGGTTCTCAGATGGCCATTATGGACAGGATCAAAAGTCCCGCCCATAAAGGCGAATGCCTGTTGAGTCATCGACATCCTTACTGGCGGATATGACCGTCGCCCAGAACCACGTACTTTTCAGACGTCAGTCCATCGAGGCCGACCGGGCCACGGGCATGGATCTTGTCAGTAGAGATACCGATTTCGGCACCCAGTCCGTACTCAAAGCCATCGGCAAAGCGGGTCGAGGCATTCACCATCACCGAACTGGAATCCACCTCACGCAGGAAAGCGCGGGATTTGCTGTAGTTCTCAGTGATGATGGCATCGGTATGGTGGGAGCCATACTGATTAATATGGCTGATCGCCTCATCCATATCGTCCACGACTTTAACCGACAGTACCGGTGCCAGGTATTCGGTTGACCAGTCCTCTTCGGTCGCCGCCTTAATCGACGGCAGCACAGTCAGCGTGCGCTCACAGCCCCGCAGCTCGACACCGGCGCTGTTATAACCTTCAGCCAGCTGAGGCAACACTTCCGCAGCAACCTGCTGGTTCACCAGCAGCGTCTCCATGGTGTTGCAGGTACCGTAGCGGTGAGTCTTGGCATTGATCGCAACATTCACCGCCTTCGCCAGATCCGCATCGGAATCGATATAGACATGGCAGATACCGTCCAGGTGCTTGATCACGGTGACCTTGGCATCGCGGCTGATACGCTCGATCAGGCCCTTGCCGCCCCGCGGTACAATCACGTCGACATATTCCGGCATGGTGATCAGCTGGCCAACGGCAGCACGGTCGATGGTCTCCACCACCTGCACCGCGTCTTCCGGCAGGCCAGCGGCCCGGAGTCCGGCACGGATGCAGGCGGCGACCGCCTGGTTGGAATTGATCGCCTCGGAGCCGCCGCGCAGGATCGTCGCATTACCCGACTTCAGGCACAGGCTGGCCGCTTCAACAGTTACATTGGGACGCGATTCATAGATGATGCCGATGACCCCGAGGGGCACACGCATTTTACCGATCTGGATACCGCTGGGGCGGTAGTTCATGTCCGTAATGGCACCCACCGGATCGGGCAGCGCAGCAACCTGGCGCAGGCCTTCAATCATGGTATCGATACGCGCATCGGTCAGTTCCAGACGATCCAGCATGGCATCGTCCAGACCGTTTGCACGGCCATTTTCAAGGTCTTTGGCATTGGCAGCACGCAGCGTATCGCGGCTGCTGTCGATGGCGTCAGCCATTGCCAGCAAGGCACGGTTCTTCGCGCCTGAGTCTGCTTTAGCCGTCGAGCGTGACGCGGCGCGGGCCTGCTGTCCCAGCTCGATCATATATTGTTCTACGTTCATGCCTCACCTGATAGTCCAGATAGGTTCAATAGAAACTCCGTCAACCCTGCAGATACGGCGGCTTCCGATCGGCCTGATACCAGCCATCGGAGCTACGCGATTACAGAGGAGGTCAGGCAGCCAGCGCGTGTTTCCCAGCTTCCGGCCGGATATACCAGCCCGGAGGGAAAAAGTCAGGTCTGCACCTTTACCAGAGATTCCGCCTGCATTATACCTGTCTGATGGGCATCGGTCATCGCTACTGGCAGCGGTTAACTCCCTGATTCGGCCACAGGAGGCGAAAACATAGCCCGGATGGATTCACCCCTGTAGCCCAGTGCTGTTATTATTCGGCTATTTTGCGCCCAACTACGAAGTATTGCTGTGTCACTAAAGCCCAACGAAAACCGTCAACGCCGAAACCGCAGTCTGCTGTTTTCAGTCACGGCCGTACTGCTGCTCAGTCTGGTGCTGGCCGGCGGCTACCTCTTTCTGGCCAGCGAACGCCAGGCAGAGAAGTCGACACAACAACTGGGGCAGGCGCTGGCCCGGCAGACTACCCTGCTGATCCGTCCCTCCCTGCTGTCCAATGATCGCATCAGCCTCAACTACCTGCTCAACGAGCTGAGTCAGCTGGACTATGTGGCTGGCCTGCAGCTCAGCGATGGCAAAGGTGCCGTCATCGCCCGCGCCGGTGAGCAGACCGGACTTGAGCTGCGCCGTACCCTGCTGCAGCAGGAGGAATCGATCGGCACCCTGAAGCTCTGGCTCAACACGGCGCCGCAGAAGAAAAGCCTGCAGGAGCTGCTGATCCAGGTTCTGGTGCTGGCCCTGGCAATCAGCAGCGCCGTGCTGATGACAATTTCACTGTCCGGGCGTAACCGCAGCCACCCCAAAGAAGCGGAAGGCCACGAGAGTACTGAAGATACCCCGCAGACATCGGACAGCATCGATTACAGTAAGCAGTTCGAGCAATTGCTGCAGGCAGAGACCCGTGAGCAGGCGCAGCCTCCGATACTGGATCAGACTCAGGCGATAAAACCTGAGGCCAGCACCCCAGCGGCTCCCCGTCCCTATGACAAGCCTGCGCCGGCGAAAGCGCCCGCGCCACCGGTTGCTGCGCCAGCCCAGCCTGAAATAACACCTGCACTGAAGGCCGCAGCGGAGCAGGCTGCAGATAGCACTGCCGAACCGGCTTCCGCCCCCCGATCAGAGCAACAGCCGGAACACCGCCCAGAACACCAGTCTGAGCCCCGGCCGGAGCGCCGCGAGCCGACACTGGAAACCGACACGCTGGTTGACCTGCTGCGTCCCGAAGAGAGCACCGCCACGCCGAACCTGCACAGCCGTCAGGCTCATACCGATGATCCTGACCAGGCAATTATCGCGGAAGAGATTGAACTGGACGAGGAGACGCCCCCGGCCAGCGTGGCGATACTTCGCCCGGTCAACCGGTCACCGGCCAGCCCAGTGAAAGATGTAACCGACAGTTCGCAGGCCGAAGCCCCTGCCACCGGCAGCGCTGCGGGCCAGCCCCTACCGGCCGCCGACGCCGGCCCGGCGCTGAAAAGCAAGAATCCGCTGGTCGCCCGCCGCGAAGAGACCCAGCTGCCGCTGTACTCTTTCGAGCAGGAGCTGGAACTGATCCTGCCGCCGGAGGAAGCCGCCTACCTGTTCTATATCGACACCACCAGCGCACATGCAGAATATGCTGACGATGAGGAAAGGGCCCAGCTGCTGCGTAACTACCAGTACCTCGCCGGTCAGGTGGCATCGATATACGGTGGCGAGGCATTGTTACTGAATGACAGCAATATCCAGCTGAGTTTCGCACAGCCGCTGGAGGGCGATGAGCACGGAATCAACGCCATCTGTGCCGCCGAGCTGTTTATCCTGCTTTACAAAGCCTTTAACCAGAGCCGTATCCGGGCTTTCCAGCCGGTGATGAATCTGCATATGTCTCTGGTACGCGGCAGCGCAGCCAAACTGTCACTGTTGCTGGAGGAAGCCCGGTTCCTGACCCGCACCACCCAGAGCAACGAACTGATCAGTCACACGGCCCTGACCGAAGCGCCGGAACTGAAGCAGGCGATCCTGAAAGATGCCGATATCCGGCGCGAAGATGAAGACAAGGTATTACTGCTGAGAGTAACCAAGCGCTATCAGGAGCTGTTGCAGAAACAGGCCAATCACCTATTGACGAAGATGAAGCTGAACTGAACGCAGCGGCTGTCAGACGGTTATCATCATGCCACGCTTACCACTGCGTTTAATGCGGTACATATTGGCATCTGCCACCTTAAGCAACGCTTCCAGCGAACGGCCCTGTTCAGGGAACAGTGCCCCACCGACAGAGCAACTGATATCCACCTCCTCCGGCAGGCAGGCGAAAGGCTCTCCCACCGCCTGATACAGGCGCATAGCCAGTGCATTGAACTGCTCACTATTATCGATATCCAGCGCCAGCATAGCGAACTCGTCTCCGCCGATACGGGCAACCTGATCGCCCTCACGTAATACCGAACTCAATCTTTCTGCGACAGCCACCAGCACCTTGTCACCTATATCGTGGCCAAAGCGGTCATTGATCAGCTTGAAGTCATCCAGATCTATAAACAAAAGGGCGATATGCTTATCCCGGGCAATGGCGCTCTCCACCGCTGCGTCAAAGTGACGTTCAAATGCCGCCCGGTTGGCGACCCCGGTCAAAGGGCACTGGAACGCCATCTGCTTCAGCGCCTCTTCCTGTCGATGGGAGTCATTCAGCGCCTGTCGCACCCGGTTATTTTCTAGCCGTGCCTGCAGCAGGTGACTGATCAGGCCGTTGTAGCGCCAGGCCGCCCAGAGCACCACCGGCATCAGGATCAGGCCACTGAGTAAGAACAGCAGGCTGTTGCGGATCTGCCGGTCGAGCAGCACCTGATGATGGCGCACAAATCGACTGTTGTGATCCTGCAGCTGCTGCAGCGCGCGCAGTGCGGGCTGATCATCAATTCTGACCAGCTGGTCCAGCAGGTCCAGCCGTGGCAACGGAAGATCGCTACGCTGGATAATCTCCACATGGCGGCTATAGGCAGAGATCACCGCCTGAACCTGATCCAACGCCCGCCTTTCGCGCGATTGCAGCGGCAACTGGCGGTAGCGTTGCATGGCATGCAGAAAGTCATCATGATTTTGCTGCAGCAGAGGCAACAGCTTGTCCTCGCGCCGCAGCAGGTAGTTCTTAAAGTTGTGTATCAGGCCACCGTAGCCAATAGCCCGGTTAAGGTCGGCCAGGATGATGCTGCGGGCATGGGCTTCGCTACCAAACTGGCGCCAGCTGCTGTGGAGATGCTTGAGATGCAACAGCTGCCCCAGAATAAACAGCAGGATCACACAACTGACACTGATGGCATAGACGACGATGCGTCGACTGTAGCGATTCTTTTTAGGATGCTGTTCCATGCAAACCATCGCCCTCAAAATCCATGAGATAAAAGTCGCAAAAAAACACCGCAGCCCGGCAGCATGCAGGGAATGGTTAAACAAGCGTTTAATTAATGAACTGTAATTAAAACACGCCTGTTCCTGACTGAGAATCAACAAGGAGTCTGAAACAGACCCCTTTTTCTTATAGTCCACCTAGCCTTTTAGTTCACTATTCGACAGCGGCTTCACTGATGACTTCAAGCCGGTCTACCCGCTGGTAGCCGCGTGGCAGCTTGTTCCCCCGGCGGCCACGCTCACCACGGTAATGCTCCAGTTCGGCCCCTTTCAGCTTCAGGTGCTGTTTGCCGGCATGCACCATCAGGGTATCCCCCTCCTGCAGTACCTTCAGCGCCAGCACCAGCTCCTCACGGGCCGCGGACCGGGCGGATGGGATATTGATAATCTTATTCCCCTTACCCCGTGCCAGTTGCGGCAGCTCCGCCAGCGGGAACACCAGCATCCGGCCCTCATTGGTGACGGCGGCCAGCAGGCCTCCCTCCACCTGGTCCAGCACCTCGGCAGGCAGGACTTCCGCGCCTTTCGGCAGGGTCAGGGCGGCTTTGCCGTTCTTGGTCTTGCTGCTCAGGTCCGCCACAGTAGTAATAAAGCCGTAGCCGGCGTCAGAGGCCAGCAACACCTTATCGCCCTCACGGGCATTGACGGCACTGTCCACCGTAGCCCCTTTCGGCAGGGTAATCTTACCGGTCACCGGCTCTCCCTGTCCGCGCGCGGATGGCAGAGTATGGGTATCCAGCGTATAGCTGCGTCCGGTGGAGTCGAGCAGTATGGTGGCCTGATTCATCCGTCCCGGACAGGCCAGCTTAAAGCCGTCACCGGACTTGTAGCTCAGGCCGCCGGCATCGATATCATGGCCTTTGGCGGCGCGAATCCAGCCCTGCTTGGAGATCACCACCGTGACCGGATCGGCCGACAGCAGATCTTTCTCGCTGAAGGCCTGGGATTCACTGCGCTCTTCCAGCGGCGAGCGCCGCTCATCGCCGTACTTCTCCGCATCCTCCTGCAGCTCCTGCTTGATCAGCTGACGCATCAGCTTTTCGGAACCCAGGACTTCCTGCAGGGATTTACGTTCCGCTTCCAGCTCATCCTGCTCGCCGCGGATCTTAAACTCTTCCAGCTTGGCCAGGTGACGCAGCTTGAGGTCGAGAATCGCATCGGCCTGGCGTTCGCTGAGGTCAAAGCGCTTCATCAGCTCCTGCTTCGGCTCATCCTCATAACGGATGATGGCGATCACCTCATCGATATTGAGGTAAGCGGTCATCAGACCTTCGAGGATGTGCAGCCGATCTTCAACTTTCTCCAGACGATGCTGCAGACGGCGGCGCACCACGCCGGTACGCCAACCCAGCCACTCGGTCAGGATCTGGCGCAGATCCTTCACTTCCGGCCGGCCATCGACGCCGATCATGTTCATATTGACGCGGTAGCTGCGTTCAAGATCGGTGGTGGCAAACAGGTGCGCCATCAGCTGCTCGGTATCAATACGATTCGAGCGCGGTACGATCACCAGCCGGGTCGGATTTTCATGGTCCGATTCGTCACGCAGGTCGCTGACCATCGGCAGCTTCTTCTGCTGCATCTGGGCGGCGATCTGCTCCAGGATCTTGGCACCGGAGACCTGATACGGCAGTTCGCGGATCACGATCTCGCCCTGCTCCTTATCGTAGATGGCCCGCATCTTCAGCGAACCCCGGCCGGTGCTGTAGAGTTTCAGCAGGTCCTGACGCGGGGTAATAATCTCGGCCCGGGTCGGCATATCCGGCCCCGGCACAAACTCCACCAGCTGTTCCAGCGTGGCATCCGGGTTATCCAGCAGATGGACACAAGCCCCGACCACTTCACGCAGGTTATGCGGTGGGATATCGGTCGCCATACCGACAGCGATACCGGTACCGCCGTTCAGCAGTACATTGGGCACCCGCGCCGGCAGTACCGCCGGCTCATCCAGGGTACCGTCGAAGTTCGGTACCCAGTCTACGGTGCCCAGACCGACTTCACGCAGCATCAGCTCAGAATAGGGTGCCAGGCGGGCCTCGGTATATCGCATCGCGGCGAAGGACTTGGGATCATCCGGCGCGCCCCAGTTCCCCTGGCCATCCACCAGCGGATAGCGGTAGCTGAACGGCTGTGCCATCAGCACCATCGCCTCGTAACAGGCGCTGTCGCCATGGGGATGGAATTTACCCAGTACGTCACCCACGGTACGGGCGGATTTCTTGTACTTGGCGCTGGCCTTCAGCCCCAGCTCGGACATCGCGTAGACGATGCGGCGCTGTACCGGTTTCATGCCATCGCCGATATTCGGCAGGGCACGGTCGAGGATGACGTACATGGAGTAGTCCAGATACGCCTTCTCGGAAAAGTCTCTCAGTGACAGCTTCTCTACGCCGTCATCGAAGGTCGATTGTATGCTCATAACAACCTTGTTGTTTGCCTGTGTCGCTCAGTTACGGCTGTCGACGGGGAATCAGCAGACTCAACCCGCCGCAGCCACAGATGCCATCTCAGAGGCCGATATCGGCCAGGTTACCCTTACCTTCGAGCCAGCTCTTGCGGTCTGCCGAGCGCTTCTTCGCCAGCAGCATATCCATAGTCTCATTGGTATCGTCGCCCGGCTCGATGGTCAGCTGCACCAGACGGCGGGTATCCGGCGCCATAGTGGTTTCGCGCAGCTGCAGCGGGTTCATCTCACCCAGTCCCTTAAAGCGCTGGACACCGATCCTGGCGTTCTTGCGTTCGGCACGGATGCGCTCAATAGTGCCATCGCGCTCGGCATCGTCCAGGGCGTAGAACACCTCTTTCGCCACATCGATCCGGTACAACGGCGGCATCGCCACATAAACATGACCGGCCGCCACCAGATTACGGAAGTGACGCACAAACAATGCACACAGCAGGGTGGCAATATGGGCACCGTCGGAGTCCGCATCGGCGAGGATACAGATCTTGCCGTAACGCAGGCCATCCAGATTATCGGCCCCCGGTTCAACGCCGATCGCCACCGAAATATCGTGTATCTCCTGAGAACCCAGGACCTCTCCGGCCTCTACTTCCCAGGAGTTCAGGATCTTGCCGCGCAGCGGCATGATCGCCTGAAACTCACGATCGCGGGCCTGCTTGGCAGAGCCGCCCGCCGAGTCCCCTTCCACCAGAAACAGTTCCGACTGTGCGGTATCACCGCCGGAACAGTCGGCCAGCTTACCTGGCAGGGCGGGGCCCTGCGTGACCTTCTTACGCACCACCTTTTTGTTGGAGCGGATACGTTTCTGGGCGTTGCTGATCACCATCTCGGCGATCCGCTCGCCCTCCTCCACATGACGGTTCAGCCACAGCGAGAAGGCATCCTTGATGGTGCCGGAGATAAAGGCGGCAATCTGACGCGAGGAGAGACGCTCCTTGGTCTGGCCGGCAAACTGCGGATCGCGCATCTTGGCCGACAGCACATAGCAGCACTTGTCCCAGACATCGTCCGCCGACAGCTTGACGCCACGCGGCAGCAGGTTGCGGAACTCACAGAACTCGCGCATCGCTTCCAACAGGCCGGTACGCAGGCCGTTTACATGGGTACCGCCCTGGGCCGTCGGGATCAGGTTGACGTAGCTTTCGCAGATCATCTCACCGCCATCCGGCAGCCATTGCAACGCCCACTCGACCGCATCCTCCTCGCCCTGTAGCGACCCGGTAAACGGCTCCGCCGGCAGGGTTTCAAATACCTGAGTGGCACCCTTGAGGTAATCGGTCAGGCCATCCTCGTAGTACCACTCCTCTTTTTCCCGCTTGGCGCCGCTGAGGTCGGTAAAGGTCATCTTCAGCCCCGGGCAGAGCACCGCCTTGGCACGCAGGTTATGCTTCAGCCGGGTGACACTGAACTTGGGCGAATCAAAATAGGAGGCATCGGGCAAAAAGCGCACCGTAGTACCGGTATTGCGCTTGCCGCAGCTGTCGATGACCTCCAGATCGGCGATCTTGTCGCCATCGGCAAAAGCGATCCGCCATACCTTTCCATCACGGCGCACCGTCACTTCGAGCATCTTGGAGAGGGCGTTCACCACCGACACACCTACCCCGTGCAGACCGCCGGAGTAGCTGTAGTTGTCGTTGTTAAACTTACCGCCGGCATGCAGCTTGGTGAGGATCAGTTCGACCCCGGAGACACCCTGCTCCGGATGGATATCCACCGGCATCCCACGGCCATCATCGGTGACCGACAGGGAGTTATCCTTGTTGAGGATAATATCGATCTGGCGCGCATGACCGGCCAGTGCCTCATCCACCGAGTTATCGATGACTTCCTGGGCCAGGTGGTTCGGGCGGTCGGTTTCGGTATACATGCCTGGGCGGCGACGGACCGGCTCCAGACCACTAAGTACTTCTATTGAGTCAGCATTATATTGCTTTGTCATCTCGCGGTGGTTCCTGTAGCTATCTGGATGACAGGGGTAAAGGTGTCGCAGCGGGCAGTTCGATCCGGCCCTCGGCAAAGGCCTCGATTGCCGGGATCAGATCCTCAAAGCGATCAAAGCCATGGCTGCCGCCGGGCTGGATAAACTGCGGCGAGGCGGCGAACTTGGCCACCGCCTCGCGGTAATCGAGGGTTTCATCCCCGGTCTGGGTCAGCAGCAGATAGCGCTCCGGATCACGCAGTTCAGCGCAATCCAGCTCGATCAGCTGCTGCAGGTGATCGCGGGTCAGCTCGTAACGTTCGTGGGTATAGAGGTTTTCATTCTCGCCCAGCCACTCCTCAAGCAGGGCGTAGGGCCTGACCGCCGGATTAACCAGCACCGCCCGCACATTATCATAGTGTTCGGCCAGCCAGGTGCTGTAATAGCCGCCCAGTGAACTGCCGATCAATACCACCGGCTGCCGCTGAAACTGCTCCACAAGCTGGCGCAGGGTCTGTATCGCTTCGGCGGGCCAGTTAGACAGCGCCGGGACCTCTACCCGGGCCGCGCTGCGCTGGACAATCTCGCGTTTGAAGATCTGCGCCTTAATGGATGCCGGCGAGCTGTTAAAGCCGTGCACGTAAATATATACGGGTTCCTTCATCCGGACTCTTCCTGCCAGTAATCGGGACAGCGGAGGGTCTCCCCGCTTATATTCGGTTGCGGGGACTCAAAACGGGATGATCTGTCTGAGGTCGCAAATGCCCCTGAGAAAGGTACCGGAGGCTCCTGACCGGTGCAAGCGCAGTACCGATTATGGCTGATCCCGGCCTCAACCGGCTGGCGCTTGCGCCAGTTCCGTTAAGCGCACCAGCCGGCGCTCGACACGGCCATCGGCACTCAACCGGTAACAACAGTAGCCAGGGCCTTCCGGGCCAAGGGTGAACTGCTCACAGCGGGGTTCGAACTGGGCTGCCACCGACGGCGACGAATACAGCGCCACACTCTGGTGCTGCAGCTGGTTATCCTGATGAACATGACCAAAGATCACCGCCCGCAGCTTGCGGCTCTGTTCGGCCTGTTGCCAGAACGGGCCGGCATTGCGCAGCATAATCCGGTCCTGCCAGGCGCTGCCCACTGGCACGGGATGATGGTGCATCGCCAGCAGCAGGTGATCGATGCTGCTGTCCTGCTCGGCCTGTGCCAGCTGCTGTTGCAGCCACGCCAGCTCCCCTGCTGCCATCTCGCCGCCGCCGACACCGTCCGGCTCGGCGGTAGTATCCAGCAGCAGGATCTGCCAGTTGCCGAGGCGAAATTGCTTCTGGCGTAACGAACCTGTCGCCAGCTGCTGCATCAGCGCGGCATCGTCATGGTTGCCCGGCAACCAGTAGGCGGGGCACGTTACAGGACTCAGGTAATCAATCAGGCGGTTATAGGCGGCAACGTTGCCGATATGGGCCAGGTCACCGGTCAGCACCAGGGCATCGGCTTCAGTACCGGCCAGCGATGCCAGAGCCTGCTGCAGTCGTTGCTCGGTATTAACGCCGTGTAACAGGGCCGCGGGATCGGGCTGCAGGTGCAGATCGGTCAGCTGGATCAGGCAATAGTCACGCATCATTCAGCTGACATAGACCGGATCAGGATGATGGCCGCGGTCGAGGCAATGGCCCAGCCATTCGCCGAGGTATTCGTTCAGCTGCAGCTTCTCATCCGGCTGGTGCATCTCCCGATTGGGGTAGGGATAGACGCCGGAAAGCTGCGAGCGCTGCAGGCAGACCACTTCAGCCACCCGGGCATCATGGTAGAGCCGGATCAGCAATGCCGGCGCTTCCAGCCACGGCGACTGGCCATCATGCTGATAGCTGAGGCGCACCGTTGTGGTGTACTTGAAACGCTCCTCCACCGACAGCCGCACGACCGTCTGATGCTGCTGCCAGCGCACGTGGAAATCGCGCTCGCCGCAATCATCAATATCGGGCAATAGCTTCAGCATGCGGGCGTAATTCGCCTCGCATTGCGCTGTCTGCCGGGTCAGGTCGGGTACGTATTTGCGTTTCATCGCTGCTGAACCATAGGTCCTCTGCTGTACTTTTGTGGCGCGGTTAATCGATGGGGCTATTGTAGCTTATTGATCAGCAAGTCAAAAACCCAGGACTGGTTGTCAGCTCTGTAACTTGAGAAATTCAGCTTTGACAGTGTCGAAATTGAGCTGCAGCCACTGCAGGGCAATAATCGAGGCGGCGTTATCGATCCGGCCGCAGCGGACCAACTGAAACGCCTGCTGCACCGGGATGCGATGTACCCGGATATCCTCACCTTCTTCGGCCAGGCCATGATCGCCGCTGATCACCGAGGCATCGACACAGGCACAGAACAGATCAATATACTCGCGACTGCCGCCCGGACTGACGCTGTAGCGGCTGATCGGTATCAGCGCCTGCAATTCAGCACCCGCCTCCTCTGCCGCCTCGCGGTGTGCCACGTCTGCTGCGCTCTCACCGCGTTCGACGATGCCCGCCACCAGCTCCAGTAACCAGGGGCTGTGTGGGTGGTCCAGGGTGCCGATGCGGAACTGCTCAATCATCACCACCTCATCCAGGCGCGGATCATACAGCAGGACGCAGACTGCATCGTCGCGATAGAACAGCTCCCGGGTAATCTCCATATCGCCACCGGCAAAGGTGGTGTAGCGCAGTCGCAGCTGCTGCAGTTTAAAGAAGCCATCATAGACCGTATCCCGGTCGGTAACCTCAACATGGCGCTGATCGTAGAACGGTGTCCAGCCTTCACTCATCGGGATCCCCTCTCTGCACATGAATAATACTCACAGGCAACATATTTCATATTGATATATGCTTATTACAAAACTTAAAGACAGATTGCACCATGCTCTCCCTGCTCAACCGCCTGCCCCTCAGCCAGTGGCTGCAAGCCTATAACCGCGAAACCTTTGTCAGCGACCTGATCGCTGGCGTCGTCGTAGCGATCATGTTGATCCCGCAGGGGATGGCCTATGCCATGCTGGCGGGCATGCCGGCCGAGTATGGCCTCTATTGCGCTATCTTACCGCTGTTGCTCTATGCCCTGCTGGGCAGCAGCCGCTCACTGGCGGTGGGCCCGGTAGCGATCGCCTCTCTGATGGTCGCCTCCAGCCTGGGCCAGCTACAGCTGCAGACCAGCTCTGAGTATATCCGCTATGCCGTCAATCTCTCCCTGCTCTGCGCAGGTTTCCTGCTGCTGCTGAGGCTGCTGCGGCTGGGGGATATCGTTAACTTTATCAGCCATTCGGTGATTACCGGTTTTACCAGCGCTGCCGCCGTGGTGATCGCCATCAGCCAGCTACGCCATATTCTCGGATTGCCACGCCCGCCAGAGGGCGAGTTCCTGCCGGCACTGACCTCCATGTTACAACAGCTCGACCAGCTCAATATCGCGTCACTGCTGGTTGGCTGCGGCGCTATTGCCGTTCTCTGGTGGAGCAAAAAGCCCCTGGCGAAAGTGTTGCAAGAGTGTCGCTGGCCGCAGGCTATCAGCCAGCCATTGAGTAAGGCCGGCCCGATGTTTGCCGTCGTCGCCGGCACCCTGGTGGTCTGGCTCGGGGAGCTCGACCAGTCCCTGGCGGTCAGCACCGTGGGATTGATCCCCGAGGGCCTGCCCTCAATCAGCTTCGGCCTGATCGACCCGTCAACCTGGCAGGTACTGGCACTGCCCGCGTTGCTGATCGCACTGGTGGGATTTCTCGAAAGCGTCTCGGTCGGTACGGCACTGGCCAGTAAGCGGCAGGAGCGGATTAACCCTAACCAGGAGCTACTGGCGCTGGGGGCGGCCAACCTGGGGGCTGCGTTCAGCGGTACCTTCGCCGTTGCCGGCGGCCTCGGGCGCTCGATGGTCAATCACAGCGCCGGTGCCCAGACCACCATCGCCTCGCTGATCTCGGCCCTGCTGGTGGCGGTTACCCTGCTCTGGCTGACACCGCTGTTTTACTATCTGCCGAAAGCGGTGCTGGGGGCCATCGTGATTATGGCGGTGCTGCCGCTGATCGACCTGAGCGGTATCCGCAAATGCTGGCAGTTCAATAAGGCCGACGCCCTGACCCTGGCCCTGACATTTACACTGGTGCTGGTATTAGGGGTGGAGCTTGGCATCCTGCTGGGGATCGGCAGTTCAATCCTGCTGCTGATCTACCGCGCCAGTCAGCCCCATATCGCCATCGTCGGCCGGGTCGGCGAAAGTGAGCATTTTCGCAATATCGCCCGCCATCAGGTCTCGACGCTGAATGACACTCTGGCGCTGCGGGTGGATGAAAGCCTCTATTTTGCCAATACCCGTTATGTCGAGAGCTTTATCCTGCAGCAGTGCGCGGCGGCCCCGCATCTGCGTCATGTGGTATTGATCTGCAGCGCGGTAAACTTTATCGATGCCAGCGCCCTGGAGACGCTGGAAAACCTGATTATCAAACTGCGTAACCAGCAGGTACGGCTGCACCTGGCGGAGGTGAAGGGGCCGGTGATGGACCAGCTGAAAAACACCGAACTGCTGCAGGAGCTGGCACCGGGACAGGTGTTTTTCACCACCGATGAGGCGATGCGCAGCCTGGCAGCCAATCCGCCAGCTGCCCATCCGGCCTGAAGCTCAGACGCGGTTATTCTGCTGCAGCAGCGACGCCACAATGCGGCGGCGACGGGAGATGAACAGGCAACTGCTGTGGCTTTTCTTCGCCTCTTTTTTCGCCATCGCCGCCAGTTCCGCCACCTCATGGTAGCTGGTGCATTTGTAGGGATCAGGATGAACCACCCCGACAGCCAGTCCCAGCAGCGGGAAGAAGGTACGCTCTCCCTTACGGTCTGAAGCCCAGATCCCTTCCTGTTCCAGATCCCGCGGGCTGTAGAAGTGACGTGCCTGCTCATCAAATGCCGCAATGATCGCCTCACACTGCTGGTGCCAGTCCCGGCTGCGGAACAGCACCACGAAGTCATCCCCGCCAACATGGCCGACAAAGTTTGTGTCACTGCCCGCCACCTGGCTGAGCAGGTCACCCAGCAGGCGAATCACCTCATCCCCCTTGGAATAGCCATAACAGTCGTTGAAGGGCTTGAACTGGTTGAGATCGAAGTAGGCCACCCGGAAATCCACCGTCTGGCGCAGCAACGCATCGATCTCGCGGTTGATCGGTACGTTCCCCGGCAGTAACGTCAGCGGATTGGAATAGCGTGCATTGCGGATCTTCAGGTCGGTGATCCGCTTCAGCAGGTCACGTACGTTGCCCATCCCCAAGTAACAGCCGTCCTGCACGATCACCATATCCTGCTGCAGGTTGAAGTCCTCCCGCTCGGTCAGCATCTGCGAAACCTTCTCCAGCGACAGATCGCTTTCCACAATCAGCACATCGCGGCTCAGCAGTTTATCGACCGGCTTGAACTCATAGAGGGCGCGGCCAAACTGGGTAGAAAACCGCTCAAACAACTCGGCCCGGCGCACCACGCCGACCGGCTTGCCATCTTTCAGTACCGGGATTGCCGACAATTCCGGGTGTTCATGCAGCAACTCGCTGACATCGGTCACCCGGCTGTCAGGCGCGACCGCCGGTGCCGGACGCAGTAGCGAGTAGGCGGTTTCACTCATGCTGATGCCTGCCGAGGGGGCACGCTCTTTGTATTCGAGGATAACGCGGGACTTATCGTAGGGAGTCTCTGGTTTTGGCTGTGGATAACCCAGATAGAAGCCCTGACCGATAGCGATCCCCAGCTTTTTCAGGGTTTTCAGCTCTTCGGCATGCTCGATCCCTTCGGCGATCACCTGGCATTGCATCGCCTGGCCGATATTACAGATAGAGCGGACAAACTCATGCTTCACCGGATCGCGGTCGATGCCGGAGACAAAGTGACGATCGATCTTAACGTAATCCGGCCGCAGCTCAGACCAGAGTTTCAGTCCCGAATAGCCGGTACCCAGATCATCAATAGCGATCTTGAAGCCCATATCCCGGTAATGCTCGACCGCCTCACGACTGAGACCATGATGATCGAACGGATGCTGCTCGGAGATCTCGATAACGATATTCTCCAGCGGGATCCCCAGCTGTTGCAGCAGCTCAGCGGTAAAACCTTCCTGATGCTCGGGCGTACCCAGCAGTGAAGCGCTGATATTCAGAAACAACTTATGGCCAATTTTCTGCTCGGCAAACTCCTCCAGCGAGCGCTTGCGGCAGAGCAGTTCCAGCGGATTCTGTAAGCCAGCTTCGATCGCCGCATTAAACAATGGCCCCGGCATCTCCAGCGGTGAGCCAACGGGCCCGCGAATCAGCGCTTCGTAGCCGATAATATCGCCACGCCGCAGATCAACGATCGGCTGGAAATGGGGTAGCAACGCCTCTGTTTGCAAGATCTCACGCAACTGCATTTCAAAATTACGCTCGATAGCACTCTGAGCAACAGACATTAGATTTTCTCTTCCAATTCCCTAATCGGATCAGACTAATTTCTGACTGTGACAAACAGGTGAACGATCAGTAATAAAATACGAGCTACGAGCTACGAGCTACGAGCTACGAGCTACGAGCTTAGAGCGGTAAGCGGTAAGCGGTAAGCGGTAAGCGGTAAGCGGTAAGCGGTAAGCGGTAAGCGGAAGGAAATGATCGGGAAAGCATTCAGGGTACCCGCTTGGACACCCTGAACAGGTCAGGCGACTTCGGCGCTGTAAGCGCGCAGCAGCTGGATCTCGTCGGCCCAGATCGATTCGTCGATGGTTTCCAGTACCAGCGGGATGCCGCGGAAGCGGTCGTCCTGCATGATAAAGCGGAATACCTCATAGCCGATCTCGCCTTCGCCAAGGGAGTGGTGGCGGTCCAGCTTGGAGCCGAGGCCGCCCTTGGAGTCGTTGAGGTGCATAGCGCGCAGGTACTGGAAGCCAACGATCTGCTCGAATTGCGCAAACACCTCACGGCAGCTTTCCTGGGTACGGATATCGTAACCGGCAGCGAACATATGGCAGGTATCGATGCAGACGCCAACGCGGGACTTATCGTTCACCTGGTCGATAATCGCTGCCAGCTGCTCGAAGCTGAAGCCGAGGTTGCTACCCTGCCCGGCGGTGTTTTCAATCACCGCACAGACGCCACTGGTCGCTGCCAATGCCAGGTTGATCGATTCGGCGATCTTTGCCAGGCATTCAGCTTCAGGGATCTTGCGCAGGTGGCTGCCGGGATGGAAGTTGAGCAGGCTCAGACCCAGCTGCTCACAACGCTGCATCTCGTCGATAAAGGCGTGACGCGATTTCTCCAGCGGCTCCGCTTCCGGATGACCCAGGTTAATCAGGTAGCTGTCGTGGGGCAGGATCTGCGCCGACTCAAAACCCAGCCGGGCGCAATTTTCCTTGAACGCCTTGATATTGCGGCTGGTCAGCGGCTTGGCTTCCCAGCGGCGCTGGTTCTTGGTGAACAGCGCAAAGGCATTAGCACCCAGGCGTTTCGCATTCAGCGGTGCATTCTCGACACCACCGGCGGCACTGACATGGGCACCGACGTAATAGGGCAGCTGACTCATTACAGCTTGCACGCTCCGCCCAGGCAGTCATCGAAGTCCATGCTTTCCAGCTCCTGACGCTCGGCGTGAGCCGCGGTAATACGCTTGAACAGATCCGCTTCTACCGCATCATCAGCGATCTGCGCACGTTCAAATACGTTTACCAGAGCAGTCAGTTCTTCCAGAGTAAAATCGTTCATGGTTTCTCCACTAAAGGTTCAGACGCCTTGCGGCGGTTAACGGGGCAGCAGCTGTTCGACCAGCAACTGAACGTTGCGCTGCCCGCGAAATTCATTGATATCCAGTCGATAGACGACCCGCACCCGGCTGATGCCTTCGTTCGGCCACAGCTGGGTGTCGCAGTTAAAGTAGATCGCATCCAGTGCCAGACCGGATGTGGGGTCCATCAGCACCATCTTCAAGTGGCGCTGACCGACAATTCTCTGTTGCAGCAGGGCGAACTCACCGTCGAACAGCGGTGCCGGGAACTGCTGTCCCCAGGGGCCGCCCTCGCGCAGCTCTTCCGCCAGACGGATATTGATCTGGTTGGCGTTGAGTTCACCATCCGTCAGAATCTGCTGCTGCAGGTCAGCCTCGCTGAGCTGGCGTTTCACTTCGTTGTCGAACGCCTCGCAGAAGGCCTTAAAGCTCTCCGCCGGAAACGAAAGACCCGCCGCCATGGCATGGCCACCGAACTTACTGATCAGACCGGGATGCTTTGCCGCCACGGCATCGAGGCCATCGCGCACGTGGAAACCGCTGATCGAGCGGGCCGAGCCCTTGATCTCGCCATTCTCACCCGGAGCGAAGGCAATCACTGGACGGTGTACCCGGTCCTTGATGCGCGAAGCGAGGATCCCGATCACCCCCTGGTGCCAGCCCTCGTCGAACAGGCACAGACCCCAGGGCAGCTGCTGTTCATCCAGCTGCAGCTGATCCAGCAACTGCAGCGCCTGCTGCTGCATCTCCTGCTCGATGGAGCGACGCTCCTTGTTCAGCTCATCCAGGGTATTGGCCAGATCGCGGGCGTAGTCGTAGTCCTCGCTCAGCAGGCACTCGATACCGATCGACATATCCTCCAACCGGCCCGCCGCATTGAGCCGGGGCGCCAGGGCAAAACCCAGGTCGGTGGAGACCAGTTTCTCCTTATGCCGCCCCGAGACTTCGATCAGTGCCAGAATGCCGGGCCGGGCCCGACCGGCGCGGATACGTTGCAGTCCCTGATAGACCAGGGTGCGGTTGTTCTGCTCCAGCGGCACCACATCAGCCACGGTGCCCAGTGCCACCAGATCGAGCAATTCAGCCAGATTAGGTACCGCCAGGCCCTGTTTTTCAAACCAGCCACGCTGACCCAGTGCCCGGCGCAGGGCGATCAGCACATAGAAGATCACACCCACGCCACAGGTGGACTTGGCGATAAACTCGCAGCCCGGCTGATTGGGATTGACGATGGCGCAGGCTTCGGGAATCTCCGAGCCCGCCAGGTGATGATCGGTCACGATCACATCCAGTCCCAGCGCATGGGCGCGCTCGACGCCGCTGATACTGGAGATGCCGTTATCCACCGTAATCAGCAGCTGCGGATTCTGGGTTGCCGCCACCTCGACAATCTCGGGACTGAGGCCATAACCGTATTCAAAGCGATTCGGCACCAGATAGTCCACCTGGGCCGCGCCCAGCATCCGCAGCCCCAGCATCGCCACCGCCGTGCTGGTGGCACCGTCACAGTCGAAGTCGCCGACGATCAGGATCGATTCGCGCTTTTCCAGCGCCACAATCAGGCGCTCGACAGCCGCATCCATCCCCTTCAGGCCAGAATCCGGCAGCAACTCTTTCAGGTTACGCCCCAGCTGTTCCAGATCGCTGATGCCGCGACTGGCATAGACCCGCGCCAGTACTTCGGATACCTGACTGAACACCGGCAGGCTGCTATCGGGTTGGGGACGACGATTTATGATCAGGTCAGACATCAGTAGTGTTTTCCACAGCCGGTAAAAGCTGGTTAGTTTTGCCTGTAAAGTAGTAGACCGTCAGTCCGATCCACTCCCTGACGGCGATATTCAGGTCACGGGCATTGCGCCAGTAGATCGGCCGGTAGCCACCCTCTGTGGAGTAATAATCCACAGGGTACGGGATCACCGGCCAGGCCTGTTGACGAAATATCCCCACCGAACGCGGCATATGAAACGCCGAGGTTATCAACAGCCAGGGTTTATCCAGATCCTCTGCCAGTGGCTTACTCAGCACCGCGTTCTCATGGGTATTGCGCGACTGACGCTCCAGCGTCAGCCGCTCGCCCAGCTGCAGCCCTCGCAACCACTGGCCTACACCATCTGCACCTTTAACATCCTGACGCAACACGCGGCCGGAACCACCACTGAAAATCACCTGCGCCTGTGGATACTTCTGCATCAGTTGCGGCAGCACCATCACCCGCTCAGCCGCAGCATTAAACTGAGGTTGTCCCCAGTTCTGACTCAGCTCCGGATTTTCTCCACCGCCCAGGACAATAATGCCGCCGATCTCGGTGGGTAACTCTGGCTGTGGAAAACGCTGTTCCAGTGGCCGCAGCAGATAATTACCCACAGGCAGCGCCGCAATCAGCAACTGGCAGCAGAGGCTAAACCCCAGCAACCAGCGTCCGATCACTGAGCCCCGCCAGAGCAGGCCAATCAACAACAGCAAAATCAGGAAATGCTCCGGGGCGATAAGGGCCCAGAACAATTTGGAGGCGATAAAGAACAGATCGGCCATGATACGGTCTCGGCTCGCGGCAAGGTTTCAAGGTTCTGATACAAAAAAGGCCCGAAGATTCGGGCCTTTTCGAGTTATGCGTCCTGCTTACTTATGCACGTGGCCGGCGATATAACTCTGCACGGTTGGCAGGTCGTTGGCCAGAACCTCGAGGCGCTCTTCGCGCTCAAACAGGTCGGTCATATGGCTTGGCAGCTGTGGGCTTTCCAGTCCGGCCTGAACCACCGGCTCAGGGAACTTCACCGGATGCGCAGTCGCCAGGGTGATCATCGGTACAGACGGGTCACGGTTACATTCGCGGCCAGCCTTAACACCAATCGCGGTATGTGGATCCAGCAGGTAACCGGTTTCGGCTTCAACCTGCTTGATCACGGCAACCGTCGTTTCATCGTCAACCGCCAGGCTGTCGAACAGCTCACGGACTTTCTCCCAACGCGGGCCATCCAGCTGTACGGACTCAGACTTGAAGCGATCCATCAGATCGGAGATCTCAGCACCGTTACGGCCGTAAACATCAAACAACAGACGCTCGAAGTTGGAGGAAACCATGATGTCCATGGATGGAGACAGCGTGTGCTCCAAAGTGCCCTTGGACATATCGTTGCCGCTGATCACCCGGTGCAGGATATCGTTGCGGTTCGTGGCAACCACCAGCTGTTTGATCGGCAGCCCCATCTGCTTGGCCAGGTAACCGGCGAAGATGTCGCCGAAGTTACCGGTCGGTACGGAGAAGCTCACTTCACGGTGCGGACCACCCAGCGCCAGGGACGCAGAGAAGTAGTAAACGATCTGGGACATGATACGTGCCCAGTTGATGCTGTTTACCGCACCCAGCTTCATGCCATTGAGGAATTCCTGGTTGGCGAAGCTGTCTTTAACCATCTGCTGGCAATCATCGAAGTTGCCTTCCAGCGCGATGTTGAAAACGTTGTCTTCCAGGATGGTCGTCATCTGGCGACGCTGAACTTCAGACACGCGGTTGTACGGATGCAGGATAAAGATATCCAGGTGATCGCTGTGACGGCAGCCTTCGATCGCGGCAGAACCGGTATCGCCGGAAGTCGCACCCATGATCACCAGACGCTCGTTGCGCTTGGCCAGGGCGTAGTCCATCAGGCGGCCCAGCAGCTGCAGGGCGAAATCCTTGAATGCCAGGGTCGGGCCGTGGAACAGCTCCAGTACCCACTCGTTGGTGCCCAGCTCTTTCAGCGGGGCAACCGCAGTGTGGTTAAAACCGGCATAGGTCTCGTCGATCATCTTCTTCAGATCATCGGCATCGACACAGTCAGATACGAACGGAGCGATGATCTTGTAAGCCAGCTCGTTGTATTCCAGGCCGGCCCAGGATGCGATCTCGTCCTTACTGAAAGTCGGCAGCTCTTCAGGAACATAGAGACCACCATCGCTGGCCAGACCGGCCAGCAGCACTTCTTCAAAATTCAGAACCGGGGCTTCGCCCCGGGTAGAAATATATTTCACGTCAGGACTCCTTAGCCGTCCAGGTGCTCAACACGGATACGGGTCACGCTGCCGGAGATGCCTTCAAAGGCTTCGATCTCGGCAATCGCTTCATTCATCTTCTGCTCCTGAACAGTCTGGGTCAGGATGATGACAGGAACCTGCTCTTCGCTGGTCTCTTTCTGGATGATCGCTTCGATGTTGATACCCTTCTCACCCAGGATGCTGGTGATCTTGGCCAGTACACCCGGCTGCTCCAGCGCCTGCATACGCAGGTAGTAAGCGGTTTCAGTCTGTTCAACCGGCAGTACCGGGTGATCGGACAGGCTGCCCGGCTGGAAGGCCAGGTGCGGTACACGGTTATCACGGTCAGCGGTCATCGTGCGCACCACGTCAACGATATCAGCCACCACGGCAGAAGCGGTCGGCTCAGCGCCAGCGCCGGCACCGTAGTACAGGGTCTGGCCAACAGCATCGCCATCAACCACAACGGCATTCATAACGCCGTTTACGTTCGCCAGCAGCGCCTTTTCAGGGATCAGGGTCGGGTGAACACGCAGCTCTACGCCCTGCTCTGTGCGACGGCTTACGCCCAGGTGCTTGATGCGGTAGCCCAGCTCTTCGGCGTACTGCACATCTTCAGTGGTGATCTTGCTGATCCCTTCGGTGTACGCCTTGTTGAACTGCAGCGGGATACCAAAAGCGATAGAAGACAGGATGGTCAGCTTGTGCGCCGCATCGATACCTTCAACATCGAAAGTCGGATCGGCTTCGGCGTAACCCAGTTCCTGGGCTTCTTTCAGCACATCATCGAAGTCACGGCCTTTCTCTTTCATCTCAGTCAGGATGAAGTTACCGGTACCATTAATGATGCCCGCCAGCCAGTTGATCTTGTTGGCAGACAGACCTTCACGGATCGCCTTGATGATAGGGATACCACCAGCCACACCCGCTTCGAACGCAACCATCACGTTCTTCTTCTGAGCCGCTTCAAAGATCTCGTTACCGTGCTCGGCGATCAGCGCCTTGTTGGCGGTAACCACGTGCTTGCCGTTCTCGATTGCAGTCAGAACCAGATCGCGTGCCACGTCGTAGCCACCGATCAGCTCGACAACAATGTCGATCTCAGGATTGGTTGCGACGGCAAAAATGTCGCGGGTAATCTGGGTGCCTTTTGTATCAATCGCCGGATTGTCACGGCGCGCACCGATCTCTTCCACAATAATATGGCGACCTGCGCGGCGGGTGATCTCATCCGCATTGCGTTTCAGGACATTAAAAGTACCGCCACCGACAGTACCGAGGCCACAGATACCAACTTTTACCGGTTTCAAACCAATACCTCGCTTGATAGTCAATCTCACAGACCAGCCCCCGAAACAGTCCCAGACCCTTTTCGATGGCCTGTAAACCCTACGCCCGGCGGGCTCAAATAAAATAGTCGGCCATTATAGCCCCAAGCCGCGGAAAGCCGCTATCTCTTTGGCGGTTTTCTGTGCAGCAGCAGTTGGCAAGGGTTGAGAGGGGGTAAAGGCAACAGCGACTGCATTAGCAACACGCTTCCGTTGATCAGGTGTATGTTCTCAGTTTCCTAATAATCAACAACCCGGTTCCGACCACTGTTTTTTGCGGTGTACAGACGCTGATCGACCCGTTTCATCAATTCACTGATATCCTGATGATTGGCCGGTTCTACAATCAGCTCACCGACAGATACCGTCATAAAGTCTGAAACGACGCTGTCCCTGTTCGGGACCTTCAGGCTCTCGATCTGCTGGCGGACCTGCTCACCCGAGATCAGTTCGGCTTTGCCCGGGGTAGCAACGGAAATCACCGCAAACTCCTCACCGCCAAGGCGAAAGGCATAATCACCTTCGTTGTGGCAGATAGCATTGAGCAACTGGCCTACCTTCTGCAGCGCATCATCGCCACAAGAGTGGCCATAGCAATCATTGAGCTTCTTAAAGAAATCGATATCGAACAGAATCAGATTGAGCGAGCTCTGGTAGATACAGATCTGTTTTAACTCATCACTGATCACGCTATCAAAATAGCGACGGTTATAGATCCCTGTCAGCTGATCGGTAATGGTGAGCTTTTCGAGGCTTCTATTCACCTCTCTCAACTGCGCTTCTACACGCTGGCGGGCATGTCTCTCGCGCATCAGACTTAAGGTACGAGAGGAGAGCCGATCATACATCATCATGATGGTGTCTATTAAAACCCGGACAGAATCGTTCATCTCCCCATTGGCGATAGCCTTTGCTTCCTCCAGACTACTACCAGAGGCCATCGCATCGATCGCAACGGCAAGGCGCTTATCATCATCGATAATATGAAACGCCAACCAGCGGATCAGAAACTTCAGGATATCTTCGACAACAACGTGAAACGGCTTGTGCTTGTCTTTCTTCTGCAGTTCCAGCACTTGCGGCAGGAAAGAGGAGTGGGCTGACTGATGGGAGACAAACCAGGGATCATCCTTAAAGCTCTCAGACCAGATCGCTTCCTCTGATGCAAAATGATAGTCCGCATATTGTGCCAGCTCTTCAAAGGCCTGATTAATTCCGCCTGGTTCCTCCTGGGTTAAGACATTTGCCAGATTATTCAGCAAATCGACCAGTTTTTTATGCTGCTCATCGATCTCGCGAACACCGGTTTCAAAGTTCTCACTCCAGGGGAAAACTTCAAAATCATCAAGGAAAGACTGACCTGACATAACGACCTTACAGTAGACAACCAAGACTAAAGGTCACGAATTGTACTACACACCACCAACACCAGAAAGGAAATAGTTAAGGCCCGCTCAACAACATTCCCCTTTGGTAATAGACTAAAGTCTTCTCGAGTAGTGAACTTGGTTTAAACCTTCACTCAAATATCCTGTTGGGATTCGTTCCTCATCCCAACCTGCACGCTAAAGGAAGTCCCATTACTTTTCACTGATGTCGTTTGACGATGAAAATCGTCGACTTTTTCGACGTGTATTTTCTATTCGTGTTTGAATTAGTTTCTCGTCACAAGCTAAGCTTTCAGTTGAGTTTTGTGTAGCGTCATGTAATGGAGCTTAGGACTTGCTTTCTACAGTTTCAGTGATATCGTGTATCGCCTAGAGCTGTTCGGATATAAACTGTAGATCACGGAAGATAAAACATGCTAATCCAAGCTATTGAGATATTCAACAATGGTATCTATCAACAGGATAGCGCGGAAATTTTTTTTGAAAGTCATTCTCAAAAAGAAATTCAACGTCTCCGGATGAAAATAACATCCTTACGTGAAGCTGGTGAACCAGCACTACTTAGATGCTCTCTTTGCAAAGGCTCTTTATACATAAAAGCAAAATCTCTTGAAAAAGAGAAAACCTACTTCCTTAGCCATTATAAAACCAACTCACATGAATCAGAAAGTTGTCCCCAGCGAAGTGGTTTAGGAATTCCGATAGAAGCACTAAGGGCACTTATATACAGAGGGGCACTTGAGAGCAAGAAACACTCAGAGCTAAAAAACCTTATTGCCAAACTTCTTAGAATTGACCTAAGCATACCTAGTGAAAGTATAAAAATAGAATCCCGTTTAAAAAATCACAATGAATGGCGGCAACCTGATGTCCAAGCCGAAGTAGGTGGATTTATAACTGCATTCGAGGTGCAAGTATCGACTGAAATGGCCTCTATGATTGCTGCAAGACAATATTTCTATGAACGTTTCGGCAGGATTCTTTGGATACTACCCTCTTTTGATCCCACCACTATAAAGCAAAGCCATATTGACATAGCTGTAACAAACCATGATCACCTCTTTGTTCTCAATGAGGAAATGGAAAACCTAAGTCGAGAAAAAGGCGAGATACATTTAATAGTCTGGATAAACTACCCTTTCATCGAAAACAACAGAATAAAGTATAGCTGGGTCAGTCAGGTTTCTACACTTTCAGATATAAAGTATCGAAATGGTCATGCTTTTGTCGTTGATTTAGAGAGAGAAGAAGAAAACCTTTCAAAAAACATAATAAAAAACACTCCGATAGTTTCACACATTAAAGAGCCTGACTCAGACAAAACCAGTTTAATGTCAAGGGAAGACTATCTTTGGAATCGTTGGAATCGCATCTGTGATTTTATTATTAAACCCGATGTAATACCAGTATTAGCTGAAAAGCTTGTTGATGAATACGGAGCAGGTCCCCAAACGTCCAAACTATCAGGGATCTTACTCAGAATGCACATGATCAACTGGCATTCCGAATTCGGAAACGACACTATTGTTAAACTTTTGCATAGCGCATACTCAGGGAAGTTATATTGGAAAACCCAAAACTGGAAATGGGCTTCCAACCTTCTATGTACGGAGTTTCCTAATTGGATAGGCCCATATCAATTACTGTTAAAAAAATCTGAAATTTGGAGTGAGGTTAAAAATTTAAAATCTATTAGACAAGCTGTAACACAAGCAAAATCCTCACCTTACTTTTTATCACAAAAAGAAAGAACTCTATTATCCATAATAGCACCAAATATCAGAAACAATTTAAGTAACGTTATTAGCCACTACTCACTAATTGACTACAAGTCTATGGGGTTCTGCTATGGTGTAGAGTTTGAAAATGGACCAAACAAACACTTACTTAGAGTTTCCTGCCCTGAGTTTCTAGGTTATGTTACATCCTGTCTTCGTGAAGAAGCTTCTGCCGAAAAGCTTTTTTATGATATTACAAGCAGTCTTAACAGATCTATTCACTCCGGAATTTGGTTATCAATGCCTAATTTACCAATCCTAGAGCCAATTTCTAAAAACACTATAAAAATCGACAGAAGCCTGCACAATAAATTTATTGATAAGCTTGAGATACAGATCACAAAACTTGAAAGCCAAATAACTGAGATTAAGAGTATTTTATAATAAATACGATCAGCCTCCCCTTAATAGGTGGTACAGTTAGCTCTCATGTTCAGAAGTATCATTACTCTATACCAAATTCACTCGATGCAAATGCTTTGTCTAATATAGACGCATCAACCACGCCTTATCACCAGTATCCAGCTTCGCACGCTCAATCCAGGGCATAAATACCCGCTCAATCCCCTGTCCTGAGTATTCCGCCACTCGCTGGCAGCCGCCGCCCATCAGGATGCGCAGGATAACCAGTAGGCTGAAACGGTCGAGGTCCGGGCTATAGTGGCCGCTGCCCTGTTGTAGGTCGGGGTGTGAATAACTGGGGCTGTAGCCACGGTAGGGGCGTTCAGCGATGGCGCTGCCGTTGCTGGCGGCGTTGGCGAGGTCGATCAGCCAGGGGCGGCCGTTGTGGATAATCAGGTTATTGGGTTTCAGGTCGGCGTGTATAACACCCTGCTGGTGCAGTTGCTGTATTAAGGCGATTAACTGGGCCATCAGTTGTGGATAGTTTGCAAAGGGCTGGGGGTTGTGCCGGATCAGCCTGGACAGGGTTTCCCCTGGCAGGGCGCGGTAGATCAGCAGGGCCTGCTGATCCTGCTGCTGATAGTCGATCAGCTCAGGCAGGGGCAGGCCCTCTAAGCGCTGTAGCCAGTGCGCTTCGTTGCTCAGGAAAAAACAGCTTTTGCCATCGGCAGCGGTTTTAGCGATATGGCTTTCGCCGCTGCGATGTTGCAGGCGCCAGATACCCGGCTGTAGCAGCAGCGGTTCAGTCGGGTACTCCGACTGTAGCCGCTGCCACAACAGCGGGTGTCCGGCGGACAATCAGATCTGCTCCGGCAACTGTAGCTGGGCGAAGTAGCCGCTGATAAACGGGTTGCTGTCGCCGTCGACCCGCAGCAGCAGGCGCGCCGACTCACCATCGCGGCTGGCTTCCAATGAGCTGGTAGTGGATTCCTGCAGACCGCTGCCATTGAGGGCTTCGGCCAGGCGGAACCAGTTCCAGATCCCCGGGAAGTCCTGGTGGATAAGTACCCGGTCGCTGCCTTTCACCTGCATCTCCAGTGCCTTGCTGTGCACTTCGGTATCAGGCCAGCTGAGGGTTTTCCACAGCGACGGGCCGTTACGGTAGCGGTAAAGCGGCATATCGTTGCGCAGCGCAAATTCTGTCAGGCCACTGCTGAGCGACTGGGCACGGATGGCAAACTTCAGCCCCAGCTTCTCGGCGGTGAAGAAGGTGGACTGGATCGACGAGGTCTGGGTCAGGCCACTCCAGAAGCGCTCATCCAGTGCCAGGAACTGGCCCGGCAGGAAGCTGTTCAGTACCGGGTCGCTGTTATCGCGGGCATTGAAGTAGACGATAAACTTATCCACAAAGGTGTTCATCCGCCCCTTAGGCCCGAAGAAGCCCTTAAAGGCCTTGAGGCTAACATCCTGATCGGAACTTGCCGTGAAGGGATAGAAGGCACCCAGCTGGTTGTCGTAGTAGCTGATCACATCCTCATGCCAGTGTTTATTCAGCAGCTCACGCACATCGGCCAACGCCAGCTGGTTGAGGTGCTCGGCGCTACCGCGCAGGAAGCTCTGCAGCAGGTGATCGTCATAGCTGTCCGCCAGGGTCGACAACTGGGCCAGCGGGTTTACCAGCTCCACTTCAGCCAGCTGGTCGAGGAAGAACTGCTCGCGGGACTTACCGCCATTGGCCAGTTTCAGCCAGGCCAGGGTCTGGGAAACCTGACGGGTCACCAGGTCCAACTGGCTCTGGCCGGTATCGTCCGGCTTCACCAGTTTGTGGTAGTTGCTGAACGGCAGTGCGATCGCATCGACCATCTTCTGCCGCGACTGCAGCTGTTCCAGCTTCTTGTGCTCTTCGCGTTCCGCCTGCTCGGCCTGCAACTGGCCCTGGGCCTTGGCGCCAACTTTGCCTTTCACCTTAGGCTGCTTCTTAGCTTTCTCCGGCTCGTCGACCGCGGTCAAAAGTTCAGCCAGCTCTGTGTGATAGCCGATCTGGCTATAGAGACGCTTCAGCGGCGAGAAGATCGGGTCCGCCACCAGCGCCAGCTGCTGGCCGGAATCGGCCCAGCCAGTTAACGTTACCCACTCAGTGTTGGCGGCGAAGCGTTGCCAGTAGCCGATATACTCCTCGGTATAGCGCTGGCGCAGCTTTCGGTTGATACGGTTCAGCTCCGCCTCGCCGCTGATGCGGTCGATCACGCCCTGGTAATCACGGATCGCGGTGCTGGCCAGGTCAAAACCAGTGTCGTTAAGCAGCTGCTGGAAACCCTCGCGGGTAAAGGCGTAAGGCACCAGATAGCCACCGAAACCGGGGCTGAAATCGAACAGCTGGCGGTAGCTCTGTCCCAGGCTGCCGCGCATATCTACCCGGCGGGCATACTGCGGCTGCTGCATGATGTGTTTGTAGAGCAGGTCACTGATGTCCTCTGCCGACAGTGAGGCCTTCACCAGCTGGATCAAGGCCTGGTCATCCTGCGGCGGCACGGCGCCGCTGCGGAACAGGTCAGTCAGCAGCAGGCGGAAGCGCTGCAACATCGCCACATCCCCCTCGCCCTCCGCCTTCAGCGACTCAACATAGTAGTCGGTCAGCGGTTGTGGATCCTTGCGTTTGCTGCTGTAGAGCAACTGCTGCAGGTTATACAGCTCCAGGGTTTTTACCTTGTCGTCCAGCTTGTTGTAGACGTAGAGATCCTTATAGAGGTAATCGCGCATGGTGATCAGCAGCAGATCCTGCAGCTCGCGCTGGTAAGCCACACGCGCCGCCTTGCCAACACCTGGGTCCGGTAGCCAGGACACCACGTACCAGGGGGTCTCTGCCTGGTAGATCAGGCTGATATCACGTAACTCGGACAGGCTGAAGATCGGGGCCGCCAGTTCATCCGGATTGGGACGGCTGGCCAGCAGGTTCTCCTTATAGCGATCCAGCATCTGCACAGCGCGGTTATCCAGTGCCTGATAGTAGTCGAAGTTGGCCTTCAGCAACCAGACAAAGAGCACAAAGCAGACCGCCAGACCACCGCTGAACAGCATCCGCAGGGCGGTATAGCTGCGTTCGCGACGTTTATTCACCCCCACTAGCCCGGATTCAGCGAGGATATCCCGGCGCAGCAGCTTTTTCACAAACAGGCTGCGACCCATCCCGGCAGGTTCACTGACCGGAGCGCTGGCATAACCCAGCTCCGATGCCAGTAGTAAGCTGAGGCGATCGACCGGGGCGCTGTCCGGCGCAGCATTGACGAAGAAGTAGCCACGGAAGTTAAAACGCTGGTCATCAAACTGGTTATCGTCGAACAGGCTGTGGAAGTAGCTTTCCAGCTCTGTCTGCAGCAGGCCGAACTGATAGGGTCCGAGCAGGATCGAATCACGGTAATCAGCATTGAGCTGAGCCTTGAGAGCCGGTGTCAGTTGGGCTGCCAGTCGCGCCTGCAACTGGGAAAAGGACTGGCTGAACCATTCCGGGTCGAAGCCCGGCTGTGGCTTCACCGGCATCATCGCCCCGAACGGCTCCTCCAGACGGTGCTCATCCATAGTAGAAAAACTCTGGCAGAAGTCCCGTAACTCGGCCATCTCGGTCACCACCGAGTAAACCGGCAGGTTCAGTCCCAGGCCCTTACTGATCTCGCGCAACAGCTGGCGCTGGCGGCGCGCGCCCTTGGCCAGCTGATCCTGTTCGGCATTCAGTAGCCGGGAGACCGGCACCAGCGCCAGTATGCCATTGGCCGCCTGTCGCGGACGGCGGGCAAGCAGCCGTTGCAGCAGGGTTGCCAGTGCACTGCTGAAACGTTCACCCTGCACGCTGGCGTCTATGGTCACCAACACGGCCCGGTCGCTGTTCCAGAAACGGATCGGCTCTGCCCGGTTGCTGTCACTTTCGTTGTCATCAAGGGTCACCGCTTCAAAGCCCATCTGCTGCAACAGCAGGCCCTCTGCAGCACGACCATTGCCCAGCATCAGGTACCAGGGGGTGTCATAGGGGCCGCGATCAGTGCGCGCGCGGCTCTGCCAGAGTCGGTCGAAGGTACGTATCAGCTTCTGCTTCTGCAGCGCGGCCAGACGCCGCGCCGCCAGTTCCTCCTCGGAGGGCTGGTTGAGCTTCCGATGGCGGTAATAGAACCAGAACGGCAGTACCAGCAAGGCACCAAACAGCAGCGACAGCAAGACCGCCAGCACCGGCTGCCAGGCCGGGGTCAGCGCCCACCAACCCGCTTCGAAACTGAAAAAACCAGACAGCGCAGCCAATAGCAGCGCGCACAGAATAAAAGGCCAGACCCGCAATTTAGGTGCCTCCATGCAAGATCCCCGTATTACTCTTTCGGCAGCACGAAGGCATCACTGATCCCCTCGGCCCGCACCTGTTTTGATATTGCCACCGCCTCTGAACGCTCAGCCGAGCGTGTCAGAATACGGTACTTATCCCGCCAGGGTTCGATCTCTGCCTCGAAGCGATCAAGCCGGTGCAGGGCAATAAAATCGCTCGCCAGCTGCGCTCGACTGAAAGTCCCCAATTGTACCCGCCAGGGGCGGGCCGGATCAGCAGCCACTGCTGCAGGTTGTTCAACCACAGTCGCCACTGGTTTGATCGGCGCTGGCTTCGTCGCCGCCCTGACAACCGCAGGCGCCGCCTGCTGGCGACCGTAGGCTTGGGCAGCCAGGCGCATCTCCTCATCGGTACTGAGATAGACCGCCTCTTTAACATCGGTCACCCCAAGGTAGGTCTGACTGAACTCCGGCAGGCGGACAAAATCACGCGAGCGCTGGTCGAAGGTGTTCTGATACCAGTAGCTGGTGCCGCCCCAGACCAGGCCGACTGCCAGCACAAACAGCAGTGACTGACGCACAAAGCGGGCCGGACGCGCAGGCTTTGCCGCGACGGGCACTTCGATACGCTCGGTGGCCTGAAACGGCACCGGTGGCCGGGCGCGAAAGATGATGGTTTCGATCTGCTGTTGCAGCTGCTCTAGCCGCTCGCGGCTACCCTGGCGATACTGGCCCCGGAAACCGATGCGCATAAACAGGTAGATCAGCTCCAGCAGGTCGAGCAGCAGGTTGGGCTGGGCCAGGGCTTTGTTGGCAACCTGATAGAACTGTTCGCCACCGTCACGCATTCCGAACAATTCAGCCACCAGGGTCTGGTTCTCCCAGCCACTGTCCTCGCCCCAGTCGCAGTGAAGGATAAACTCATCCAGCACGATACAGAACAGGAAGCAGCTCTTGTCGGCAACCGAAGGGGGATAATCGAGCCGGGCCACCTGCTGCTTCAGCTGGGTAATATTGCCTTTCAGCTGCTGACGGAAGCGCAGCAGGTCATCCGGCCTTGGCAGTCGCGACAAAGTGGCGCAAAGTACCAGCAGCTCACTGCCGGCGTTGATCAGCGGATTCTCATGACTGCTGAACTGCTGCAACAGCTCCAGGTCACGGCTACGGTTTTTCAGTGCCGCAGCGCCTTCCAGCCAGAGCCTGCGACCGCTGTCGGCAGCCCCGGCAGAAACGCCCGGCTGGGCTACCTCAATGGTAGCCTCGTCGAGATAATCCATTGTCATCAACACTTATCCCAGGGCATAGAGCTTCAGTTTAAGGTCGGGGATGCGTCCATCCACATGCAGCGCCAGTGCTTCCCGTTTTTCCAGCAGCTCCTGCCAGTAACTGTGGCGGGTATCGATCTCGATATAGCAGACATCGGCACGGGGTTTCAGCTCGGTCGGTGCCACCGGCAGGGCGCTGAGGGTGATACCGGACATACCGTTGCGTACCACTTCAGCGATCTGGCTCAGGCCGCAGAGTTTGGCCGCAGCCGGGAACAGTTGCGCCAGGGCGGCCGCACCGATGGAGGACTCGATACAGAGTACAAAACGGTGATTCTCCAGCAGGTGGAGATCCGCCACCGCGGCACGCAGCAGGCGGCGCTTTTCAAACAGGCTGCTGTCCCACTCATACTCCAGCACGCTGTCGCTCTGCACCAGTGACAACTGGTCGCGCAGGCGGGTGAATAATGGCGCGAAAGCAGCCTGCATATCATGGCTGTGCAGCGGGGGCAGCTCGGCCGCAACCGCCGGTTCAAAGCTGCACAACTCGGCAGAGAGGGTTGCCAGACGCTGGTAAACCTCATCGCAGGCAGTCGCGGGGTTCTCCAGCGTAGTGCTGAGCCAGGGGATCCAGCGATTGAGCGTCTGTAACCAGAGATACTCGCGCATCATGGTCTGTTCGCTCTTTCGTTCCTGACCGGCACTGATCCGCTGCACCACCATGCTGGCACGGGCGCTCACCAACACCTGCAGTTCCTTAAGGCGCTCGCTGAGCAGGGTTGAGGCGCCATAGTGAATACAGGCGGGGATAAAGCCCTGATCCAGTACCAGTGCCCCGCTCTCGCGACGCTCCAGTATCCGCGCCAGCGGAATCAGCGTCAGGCCGGTAATATCCTCGCCTTCCAGCATCAGCCGGGCGTTGACCTGTGCCACTTCGGTATCCACACCGTTGTTACCCGCCTGGCTGGCATCAAACAGGGTGACGCTCTCCCGGTAGTAACGGCGGTTTTCCGCCCGTTCACCGATATCGGTCTCCCCCTCTACTGCCATCGGCAGGGCGAGGAAGATACGCTTGTTCAGGGTGCCTTCCGGGATATCCAGCAGCAGTTCCTGGTTGCTCTCGAAGAAGCTGCCGTCCGGAAAGATGCCGCGACAGGCGGTCACGGCGATCTTACCGATTTTCAACCGTTCGCTGTCGATCTGTAAACCACTGAGGCCATAGCGCTGGCCACTACCCATGGTGGCCGCGTACTGCTCCACATAGTGGTGAAAGTGACGATCCTGTTGCTGGAAGTGCTGCGGGGCGATAAACATCCCCTCGTTCCAAACTACTTTACGATGCCGTCTCACTGCCATTCCCTCAGAAAATTTGCCACCAGGCGCGCTTAGGTGGTTCCACAATCGACACCAGCAACCCACTTACCCGAATCGAGATATCCTGCTTGGCAGGCTGGTCGCTGAGTTTAATCACTGCCTTGCTACTGGCATTGCTGTAGTCGGCAAACTCGGCCATCACGCCTAGAAAGCGTGCTTCACGCTGTAGCTCCACCGCCACTTGCTGCTGAGTATCCGGTGTTAATGGGCCGATACTCAGCACATCCACCAGCGAGTCGCTCAGTACCTTGCGGTCACCGTTATAGAGGTCGAGGAATTCTGCGTTCTGGAAGCCACCCAGCTCGGTCAACTGGTAGAGGCGCAGCACCAGCGGATGGGCGCTGCCATCGCCATAGGGATTGATATCCCCGGCCAGCTCGACGCCGATTTTGACGCTGTACGGCACGCTGACCGGGCTCTGGTTGGAGGAGGAGCAGCCCACCGCCAACAGCAACAGGCCCGCCAGCAGCCAGCGCGGTAAGAATCGTCCGGCCGTCATTTCTTACCCCGCAACTCTTCCACAAACAGTGCCGAAAACTGGCGGTGAAACTCCCGTCGCTCCAGCTTGCGGCTGAACTGCTTGCGGTAGAGCTTCCAGTATTTCTTATCGCGGCTGCCCCAGCCGGAGATGTAGTCATCAAAACTCTCCTCCAGCTGGCCGGGATCAAGCTCATCCAGAAAGCGATCCAGGGTGCGCTGCAGGCAGTCCATCAGTTGTTCATGGCCATAGGGTTCGGCCTGCAGGCGGCGCTGCTGTTCTATCAGCAGGTTAAGCTGTTTCAGGCCTTCATTCAGTTGCAGCTGGGCATCGCCGGACACTGGCTGATCCAGGGTGACCATATCGTTGCGCATCACCGGCCCCTCGTCGCGCATCTCCAACTCATCTTCAAACGGGTCGTAGCCGAAGCGGTCATCCGCCAGCACATTTTCGCGCGAGAATTGCGGTTCTGGCGTCAGGTCAGCTGCCGCAGCCGCTACCTCCTCCAGCGGCCAGCCGGACTCCTGAGCCTGGAGGTTTTCGGTATCAAACTGGGGTTCGCTCGCCATTGCCGGTTGATCTTCGGCAAAGGGGTCATCTGTCTCGCTGAACAGGCTATTCATATCGCTCACCAGCAGCAGGTAGCTCCCCAGTTTCAGGGTATCTCCATCGTGCAGGCGCTGGTGCTGCCCTCGCCCCAACAGCTTGCCGTTGTGATGGACACCGTTGGTACTGCGATCCGTCACCTGATAACCACCGCCCTGCGCGGGCGCGATCTCAGCATGAACCCGTGACAACTGGCGGTTAAAATCCGCCAGCTGCAGGGTACAGTCATAGGCCCGGCCGATGGTGCCGCCACTTTCCGGCAGAGCCACCTGGCGGTTGATCACCTGCTCGTCCGGAGGGACTTCAACCAGCTGTAAGCTTATGGACATAGTTAACTCTTCTTGCAGCGTTCCAGCGCCCGGTTAAAGGTGCTGAGGAAATTAGGGTTCTGGGTCAGGAATGTCTTGCCGAAATGGACGCTGAGGTCCTGACGGCGAAACGGTACCCTGCGGAAGTAGTCAGTCGGGATCCCCAGTGTATGCATTGAGTGCTCAAGCACCAGTTCATACTCCAGGGCCACATCCACATCCCCCTGCCACAACATCTGCAGCAGTGCATCGGCATCACGCGGTTTCTTCACCACGTTGTAACCGTTTTTCTTCAGGTAGAGCCATTTACTGGTATTGAACTTGGCACCGTAACGGGCCTGGTAGCGGGCCGACTCATCATCCATATCCAGCTTGACGCCGGGTGCCACAAACCAGGATAGCGCTTCGCTGATCACCGGCACCGAGGCCTGGGCGTAACGGCCGCGGGCAGCATTACTGGAACCAGAGAAGAAACCATCCATCTCGCCGGTCTCCACCAGCAGCTGCGCCTTGTCCCAGCGCATCATATGCAGCTCGTAGGGCTGGCCCATGCGACGCAGGGAGCACTGCACCCGCTCCAGCGCCACACCGGACATCTTGCCCTCTTCCAGGGTCTGGTAGGGCGGCCAGTGCTGGGTCGCCAGCTTAAGCCGCTCCAGCGCCTGGGCCGGGAAACTGAGCATCAGCAGGAGGCCACTCAGGGCTGCCAGCGGCAGCCCCTGTCTACGGCGGAGTCTGATCATGGTCACCTTATCAACAGGTCCTTATGTGATAGCGAGGCTGATCTCGCCCGCCTCAATCCCGACTTCAACCGCGCTGATCGCCAGTCCTTCGCTGAGGCGGCCGATACACTCTTCTGCCAGGCGCGGCATCAGTGAGCGGTTGATAATCTGTTCGATGGCACGACCGCCTGTGGTCGGGTCGGTATTACGCGCCACCACGAAGTCTACCAATTGCTGGTTCCATGTGAAGCTGGCTTTGTACTGCTCCTGCAATTTGCGGCGGATGCGGTTAAGGCTGATCTCGGTGATCTGCGCCAGCTCCTCATCATTGAGCGGGTAATAAGGCACCACAGTAGCACGGCCGAGGAAGGCGGGCTTGAAGAAGCGCTGCAGCTCGGGACGGATCTGTTCCACCAGCTCGGCATTGTCCGGGCGCTGTTCACTCTGGTCACAGACATCACAGATCGCTTGGTCAGCGGCGTTGGAGGTCATGATGATAATGGTATTGCGGAAGTCGACGGTACGACCTTCGCTGTCCTTGATATGGCCCTTATCGAAGATCTGGTAGAACAGGTCATGCACACCGGGATGGGCCTTCTCCATCTCATCCAGCAACAATACCGAGTAAGGATTACGGCGGATCGCCTCGGTCAGCACGCCGCCCTCGCCAAAGCCGACATAACCGGCCGGGGAACCAAGCAGCATGGAGATCTTATGCTCCTCCTTGAACTCGGTCATATTGATCACGGTCAGGTTGTCACCGCCGCCAAACACCTCATCGGCCAGCGCCATGGCGGTCTCGGTCTTACCGACACCACTGGGGCCACACATCAGGAAGACTCCCACCGGCTTACGACTGTCGGTCAGCCCGGCACGGGAGATACGGATACTCTTGGCCAGCTCGCTGATACCCGCCTGCTGGCCGATCACGCGACGGTGCAGGGCATCTTCCAGCGTCAGCAGCTTGGCGACCTCGTCGCGTACCATGCTACCCGCCGGAATCCCGGTCCAGTTGGAGATCACCGTGGCGATCGCCTGCTGGTCGACCATCGCATGAACCAGCGGCTGCTCCTGCTGCACGCCATCAAGCTGCTCCAGCAGCAGTTGCAACTCAGCCTGCTTCGCCTGATCGACGCTGCCCTGCTGGTGCTGTTCCTGCAATTCCGCTTTCAGGTTGCGCACCTGATCTACCAGCCCCTGCTCCTGTTCCCAGCGGCTGCTGGCGACGGCCAGTTCTTCGCCACGCAGTGCCAGCTGTTCCTGCAGCAGGCCAATCTGTTCTGCACCACCGGTAAAGACCGCTTCCTCCGCCTGCAGCGCTTCCAGCTCGCTGTTCATATAGCGGATCTGTTGCTCCAGCTGTTCGATCGCCTCCGGTTTGGCCCCCTGGGTCAGGGCGATACGGGCACAGGCAGTATCCAGCAGGCTGATCGCCTTGTCCGGCAGCTGGCGCGCCGGCAGGTATCGGATCGACAGGTTCACCGCCGCATCGATCGCATCTTCACGGATAAATACACCGTGGTGCAGGCTGAGGGACTGGGCCACGCCGCGCAGCATCTGGATCGCATCCTCGGCATTCGGCTCTTCGACCTTCACCACCTGGAAGCGGCGGGTCAGGGCCGGGTCTTTCTCAAAGTATTTCTTGTACTCGGCCCAGGTAGTCGCGGCGATCGACTTGAATTCGCCCCGTGCCAGGGCCGGTTTCAGCAGGTTGGCGGCATCGTTCTGTCCCGCGGTACCGCCAGCTCCGATCAGGGTGTGGGCTTCATCGATAAACACCACGATCGGTGTCTCGGAGCCTTTCACCTCATTGATGACATCCTTGAGGCGGTTTTCAAACTCACCCTTGATGCTGGCACCGGCCTGCAGCAGGCCCAGGTCGAGGGAGTGGATCTCAACGCCCTGCAGCGCCGCCGGAACTTCACCGGCGACCACGCGCAGCGCCAGTCCTTCCACCACGGCCGTTTTACCGACACCGGGTTCACCCACCAGAATCGGGTTGTTCTGGCGCTTACGGCAGAGGATATCGATCGCCTTGCGCACTTCTGCATTGCGGCCTGAGATCGGATCGATGCCGCCGTCGCGGGCCTGCTGGGTCAGGTTAACGGTGTACTTATCCAGTGCACCGCCCTCAACCGGTCCGGTAGCGGCGGCAGGTGCACCGGCCACCGGGGCGGCTGCCGAGCCCGTCTTGACCTTACTGATCTGGGCCTGCAGCGCTTCCAGCGACAGGCCACTGAGGGATTCCAGAGAGAGCTTTTTCAGGCCGAAGGCATCCGGCTGCTGTAGTGCCAGTAGCAGGTGCAGGCTGGTCACCTGCTGCTGGCCAAAGTTAACCGAGGCCAGCATCCAGGCTGCCTCCATCAGGTCACTCAACTGTTTACTCAGCGTCGGCTGGCCTTCGCTGCCCTGGGGCAGTCGGCCCAGCCGCGCGGTCAGCTCTGCCAGCAGGGTGCTACTGTCAATATTCTGCTGTTGCAGACACTGTCCTAAGTGGCTTTCCTTGGCGTTCAGTAGCTGCACCAGCCAGTGCTCTACCTCGATCGCCGCCACCTTCTGGTTCATCGCGGCACCGGCTGCCTGCTCCAGCGCGCCTTTCAGATCCGCTTCCAGCTTCGCAACCAGATTTCCCAGTTTTACCTGTGACATATTGAATTTCCCTTACTGAAGTAGAATTTTCCGATACTCCTCAGGCCTGAGATGAGGAGCGAGACAGTTGGCTTCACCCAGCCACACCCCGGCCCGTGGCCGGGAGGAAAGCAGAGGCTGTGCGATGAAGGCGCGTTTTACGTACAAATAGAGTTTCAGCTCACTACGCTCACGCAGGTAAGCTTCGGAGACCTGACGCAGCCGGGCAGCAAACTGCAGGTCCGACTGCAGGCTGAGATACTGGGCCTGATCGGCCGGTTCCACCAGAATTTCCAGGCGATGAAAGTTCATCTCACCGCTGCGGCCCAGCAACAGTCCCTGGCCAAGACGGTTATTCTGCGCACCGCCCCCCCTACCAATGCGGCTCAGGGTTGAGGCAGGCAGGCGGTACCGGGTCACGGGCGTTGCCTGCACATGGATCCGCAGTTCAAAGTAGTCACACAACAGCTGGCGCAGGCCATCGAGGCTGCGCAGGTTCATTCCCAGCAGCAAGCTGTAACCGATCAGCCCGGTCTCTGCATCCGGCAGCTGCGGCAGGGCCGACAACTGGGTCAGGCACTGGCGCTGTGCGGTACGGGTCACCAGGGCGCTGTCGCATTGCTCCTGCTCATCACGCAGCAGCAAGTTGCCCTTCTCGGTGACACCCTGCAGCAGCTGATAGTAGCGATGGTTAAACAGGTCGAGGAAATCGTTCAACGCCTGCTCTTCATCGTGCAGGCTGGAGAGCAATTCCTCGTACAGGTAATCGGGCAAGACACCGCGGGCCCCGGACAGTGCCTCCAGTCCCAGCTTGAGGCAGGTTTCGCTGCCCAGCCGTTCGACGGCCAGCACTTCGGCCGGATCGCCCTCGGGCATCGGTTCGGCTGTCAGGCGCAATTCACCACTGTCACCCATCTGGCGCAGCAGGCGGATCGCCTGGATAAAGTCGAGCTGGCGCTGCTTGGGCGCCTGCAGCAGCCCTAGAGACATAGCTGACTCCCATGCACCCGCGGATAGCTACGGCCACTGCGGTCACTGCCAAAATGGCGCAGCTGCAGCTGGATAAAGCGGTCGTAACTGCAGAACTGACGGTAAAAGCCGTTCAGGACCTCGCCCAGCAGGGCCGCCTGATCGCCCAGGGCAACCGCATCCAGGGTCACCGTTACTTCGGTGCCGGTGGCAAAGATATTGTGTCCGGCCACCTGCATCGGCGCTACCTGCTGGCGATAACTGACATCAGTGATCGTCTCCGCCTGACGGCAGCTGTTCCCCGGTGCGCAGAGCGATAGCAGGTCGCGCAATGCCTCGGCGGGTTGATCGGTCTGCAACAGGGTCGCAAAGTTGGCGTTCAGCAGGGCGATAAAGCGCCAGTGCAGGTCATTATCCAGCGCCGGATAGTGTGGCGCGCTGGGTGAATTCAGTAACTTCAGCTCGCCTGGCAGATCAATCGCCGCCAGGCTTTCGGCCACCGTACCCGCTGCGATCCGGCAGGGCGCACGGCCGTTACAGCAGTGCAGGTCAAGCGCCAGTACCATGCCGGTGCTGGGCTGTTCACTGCTCAGTGCCAATTCAACATGACGCTGGCCCGTTTCGTCATAACGCTGTCGGCTCTGCCAGCGGGCAGCGCTGCGATCCTGGCGGTAACGCACCTGGTAGAGCGGCCGCAGCTCGCGTTCACCGTCCGGCAGTACTTCACGCACCCGGTCGAGCGAAACCACTTCGATATCTGAATCGGCCCAGGCATCGGCCAGCACCGGCATCGACAGGCGGGAGAAATCATAGTTCAGAGGCTCGCCCGGGCGACGGAACAGGTTCAGTGCCGGTACTGTATTGAGGCAGAACACTGAGGCATCGAACAGGCGCAGGAATTCAGCGGGCAGGCCACGGACAAAGAAATTCAGCGTCACCGTTGCAGCGTCGATCCGGCTCAACTGCTCACCCAGTGCCGCAATACGGAAATAGGCGCCTTTATCCGGGTAGGCAAAGTAGTCCCGCAGCAGGTCAAAACCTGCGAATTGGTTGCCATGACGCGGCAACCACTGGAACCCGGGATCAGCCACCCGGCTTTGCAGTCGTTCGCCTGGCAGGGTCTGGTGCTGAGCACCATCAGGTGAAGAAACCGAGATCAGCTCGGTCTGCTGCAACAGGATCTCGATCAGGCTGGCGGCGCTGTTCTCAAAGCCCCTGACATAGAAGTCTAAATCGCCAACCTGTAGCTGGCTGAAGCGGCTGTCCGGATCACAGCAACTGAGCTGGATACGGATTACCGAATCGGCATGGCATAACTCCCCCGGCCCGGTAAAGGAGAAGGGCGCCGCTTCGGCATCAACCCGGTCGATCTGGAACGGGTAGACCTGCAGGTCGGCACAGGTCGTAAAGGTGCAGTCGCCCTGGGGCTGCGTCACAACCACTTCAGAGCCCTTTGGCAGCAGTACGTTTTCGTTCAGTTGCTCGGGATCGGTTTCCAGTGTCAGCGCAGTATAGCCCGGGATTAACTGCAGGTAGCCGGGATAGAGCAGGGAAAAAAGGTCCTGCAGCAGTTCCGGCAACTGCTCGTCAAGACGCTGCTCGGTCTTGGCGGTCAGCAGGGCCATGCCATCGATCAGGCGGCTGATATTAGGATCTTCGACACCACTCTGGTTCAGCTGCAGCTGGGCGGCCTGCTCCGGGTGGCGCTGGGCGAAAGATGCCAGCGACTTACGTACCGAGGCCAATTCACGCTCGTAATAGCGCATCAACTGATCAGACAATCTCCTGCCCCTCCATCTCCACCTTCTGTCCTGCCAGGCTGATACTGGAATCAAATACCAGGGCGTGACTGCCACGTTCGGTTTTCAGCCTCGCCAATAGCGAGAAGCTAACCCTGTTTTTATGCTCTTCACGGGCATGGACCTCGACCTGGACAGCAGCCAGTCGCGGTTCAAACGCCTTGACCCAGTCTTCCAGCTGACGGGCAAACTGTTCGTTATTCATCTGACTGCTGATGGTCTGCAGACTATCGAGGCCAAAGCGCAGGTTGGAGCCTTCCACCTGCTGCAGCTGCGGTGGCAGTTTCATCAGTGGCGCTTCAGAGTTCAGCAAACGGGTCAGCTGATACTGTACCGAAGCCACCAGTGCATCCTGCGGATCGCCATAGTGTTTTTCGGCAAGAAAGGCCTGCCAGAACACCATCAGGAGCGCCTCCCTGACTGATCGCCAGCCTGGCCCAGGTCGGTGGATAACACTACTTCACCGCAGAAATGATCGAACTGGTATTGCGGCTGCACCATCACCTCACAGCTGTAACGGCCATTGCTGCCCGGCACTTCCTGCACCCTGACCCGCCCTTTGCCGAAGGGATACTTCGCCAGCGTTGACTCATCGGCATCGATCAGGTTACTGCAGTAGTTGTCCATCCAGCGGCTGAGGTAGAGCTCACATTCAGCTGCATTCTGGAAGTTACCGATCATGCTGCGGATCTGCACCTTCAGATAATGTGCGATACGGCAGATCATCAGGGTGGTCTGCAACTGTCCCATCACCTGACCTGCATCGGATGCATCCGATTGCCACAGGGAGTTGTTGCCATAGAAGAAAAACTTGTCGGTCATACGGCTATGGCTAAGCGGCAGAAATCCCTGAGTGGAGTAAAACGCCGCCAAGTTGCCAAACAGGCGCACGTCGGTCTGGGGCTGTTTCAGTACCGACTGACTGGCCGCATTCGGTGGCAGGTTGATCACAGCCCCCTGGTATTGCTCCTGCCAGCGCGATTTCATGAAGCCGAACCAGCTGATGCGGTTAAACTCCCGCAACGCCACGCTGGCGAAAGCAAAAGCGGCGCTGCCCCAGAGACCGTTATGCCGACTACCGTCTTCGTTGTAGATAAAGCCGCAGCGGTGCCGGTGATAGGCCTTTCGCAAACGGATCTTTGGCATCGCCAGGCCGATATAGCGGCTGCTGGGCAGCTGTCTCAGGCGCTGCCAGCCGGTGTAGTCGGGCCCTTCCAGTATCTTTTCTATGCGGCGAATATCGGATAGCCAGTCGGCCCCATTTTCGCCAAAGAATTCATCGGCCGGTGACAGGATAAAGGGGCAGAGCACCTGCTCGCCCAGCTGTCCCAGCAGTTCGACGGTGTAGAGGTTGTCCCACTCGTCGTCATAATCCATCTCCATCGACAGGCCGTGATCGATCACCACCATGCCGAAGGGGTGTCCTCCCAGCGTATTCAGTTCGCGGTTTCCCATCAGGTTGTACAGCGTACTGCTACGCAGGGTGTTGGCACTGTTGATATCCTGGGACAGCTGCTGCCAGCTGGCATCAAGCAACTTCACCTCGATACGCTGGTAGTTGACCGGCAGGGTCACCAGGCTATGCAGGCTGCGCCAGCGCGCCTCCAGTGCCATAAATTCAGGGTGCTGCATCACCGCTGACAACTGCTGCGAAAGTTGTTGATCAAGGGCAGCAATCATCCGGTTCAGCGCAGCTTTCAGCCGCTCGGGACTGTGCAATATCTCGCTGTCCCACTGACTCAGGAGCACCAGAGAGCTCAGCAGGTAATCCTCCTGCTGTGGGTCCAGAGCGTTTAAGTCGTGCTGAAAGTCTTTAGAAAACATAGGCATAAGCAGGGCCCGTCAGGGTGACGGGCCCAATCCGTCAACCGCCCGGAATCTTGGTAACCATACGTACCGAGGTAGTCAGCTCTTCAAGCTGCAACCAGGGACGCAGGTGAGCAACCGCCGAGTAGGCACCCGGACGGCCTGGCTGCTCCACCACCTTGATGGCAGACTCCGCCAGCGGGGTCTTGGAGCGTTCTTCGTTACCCATTGCACCGGAGTTGGTGTACTGGTCGATCCAGGACTGCAGATTGCTCTGGATATCTGTCGCTTCCAGGTTGGACCCCAGCATGTCGCGACCCATCACCTTGAGGAAGTGAGCGATACGGCTGCTGGCCATGATGTATGGCAGACGCGCGGAGATCGCCGCATTAGCAGTCGCGTCAGGGTCGGTGTAGGTCTTGGGTTTCTGCGCGGTCTGGCTACCGATGAAAACACCGTAGTTGGTGTTCTTGTAGTGCACCAGCGGCAGGAAGCCCAGATCACTCAGCTCCTTCTCACGCTCGTCGGTCAGGTTGACCTCGATCGGACACTGCTGCTGCAGGTCGCCGGCGTCGGACTGGTAAGTCAGGTTCGGCAGATTCTCAACCTTACCGCCATTGTCCATACCACGAATCGCGGTGCACCAGCCGTAGGCAGTGTGTGCCTGGGTCATTTTCAGGCCCAGCTCGTAAGCGGCATTAGACCAGACCAGCTGGCTGTTATCGGTCGGACGCGGGTTACCCACTGCATCGGTCGCCAGCTCTTCGTAATCGAAGGCCTTTGTACCCAGGCCGTTAGCACCATAAGGCATGCGCGCCAGGGTCTGTGGCAGGGTCAGGGTCACATAGCGGGCATCGTCGCTTTCACGGAAAGCGTTCCAGGCAGCGTAGGACGGAGAGTCGAATCCTGCTGCAACCGGCTTGCCTTCGTTGAAGGTTTCGAAGCTGTCGAATTCAAACATTTCCGGATTCGCCGCTGCGATAAAGGGCGCATGGCTGGCAGCCGCGGTTTCACCCATGTAGCGCATCAGGGCCACATCTTCATCCTTGTGGGAGAAGGTGTAGTCGCCAATCAGCAGGCCATAAGGTTCACCACCGGCAGTGCCAAACTCTTTCTGGTACAGGGCTTCGAACAGCGGACTGCGATCAACCGCAGGCGCATCTTCAAACTGATCCAGCAGCTCTTCTTTCTGGAAATCCACCAGGCGGATCTTCAGGCTGGTACCCAGCTCACTCTCTTTCACCAGTTTGTTCAGACCCCGCCATGAACCTTCCAGGCGCTGGAAGTCATCCTGCTGCATCACTTCAGACAGCTGTCGGGACATCTGTTTGTCGATCTCAGCGATGGCGTTCTCAATGGTCTTGGTAACATTCTTGTCCCAGACCACGGTGCCACCCAGGGCCTGTTCTGCCAACACGGAGAACAGCTCTTTAGTGGTATCTTCCGGGGTCTGGGTGGTTGCTGCGATCGCGCGATCCAGGAAGCTGACCGCTTCCGCTTCGGCGGCGCCTGCTTCGCCTACCAGTTCTTCAGTGCTCATTCCTCGCCTCCCTTAGGATCGATACTCAGTTCGCTGGACAGCGCATTGATGGTGTCGGCGCTCTGCAGCACCTCTTTCAGCAGTTTCTCCAGATCGCGGGAACGATCGGCTTTCGCCAGCAGGGTTTTCAGCTGGGAGCGGGTATCCGCCAGCTTCTGCAGTGCGTCTACCTGGCCGATGATGGCATCCGGCTCGAAGTCCTTCATGGAGTTGAACTGCAGCGCGGCCTCAAACTGGCTGCCATCGTCAGACAGAGTGTTGTCGACTTTCAGTTTCAGTTCCGGGCCCACCCGCTTCATGACCGTGTCGAAGTTGTCTTTATCGACCTGGTAGAAGGAGCGATCCTCGAAGTCTTCGCGGTCTTCTTTGTGGGCAGAGAAATCACCCAGTACACCGACGACAAATGGAAGTTCTTTGGTTTCAACAGCACCGTTGGTTTCAACATCGTAAGTGATGCTGACACGGTTCTTGCTGACCCGCTTATGTTGTGAATTCAAGGCCACGTGCAACCTCCTGGTTTAGTTCTGGCGTTAGATAGCCGCTTTGGACTCAAGCTGGGCAGTAGTGGTATCGAATTTCACGGTATCGCCCTTCTCGATGGTACCGCCCTCGGTTTCCTGGTAGTAAACCTTGGAGATGGTGGTATAGGTCAGGTCATACTCTTCGGTTGGCAGCTCGCCATCGCGACATTCGATGTTGTAGTGAGACATGCGGGATTTCTCCAGCGTGATCACCAGGTATGGGTCCATACCTGCACCCGTACGGTTTGGCTTGGTCATCACGATCTCGATGGTCTTACCTTCAGCGCCCGGGGAGAACAGGAAGCTGGTCAGGTAAGGGGAGGCACCATCAGACTGACGACGCACCTTAACCTGGCCCAGCGCCGCCATACCCTTATCGGCGTTGTTGGCATTACCGATATTGATACCTACACCACGGTTACCTTCCCAGCTGACGTGGTCCAGGGCAAAGAAGCCTTTCTTGTTGCCGATTTCTGTAACGGTAGCTGCACCTTTAATAGTGTTAATGCCGTCAATTCGCATGAATATTGAAGCCATTTGTCTCTCCTTGCTGTTTAAAGAGCCGCCTTTGCGACCGTTCTATTCTGTTAGCTATTACCACTCAAAACTGGATATCTGCTGACCAGCCGCGTTGTCTGGGTCGGTGCCGCTGGTCTGGTTGTTGTTACCGGCAGCCGGCTCATCCGGCAAGCCGATCACCGCAGCCGGGGCGGGCGCAGCAGGCTGGCTAACGACTACCGGCTGCTCGGGCACCGTCATCGCGGGTGCTATGACCGGTGCAGCGACCGGAGCAACCATTGCGGCTGTGACCTGAGCCTGTGGCTGGGTCAGCAGGCCCGGATCGATCCGGGCTTCGGGAATATCTGTTTTCTCGATGCTTTCCAGCCCGGCCAGCTGGGTGATGCGCCCCATCACGCCGCCATTTTCGCCCACCATCTCGTTCAGCAGCTCCGGCAGCGACATATAGCCCCAGCGGATCGCCCGTTCCAGCAGCATATAGACCGGGCTGTGCGGTTCGGTGCGCTGAAAGTAGTCGGCGATACGGCGCAGCTCCTGAAAGGCCTGGTCACGGCAGTAGATCTCACCGCCCGGCGTCAGGCTGACTGTCGTGCCCGCAGCCTGAAGCGCACTAACCGCAGTATCAGCCTGTGCTTCGGTCGCGGCTGTGGTGTCTTCTGCTGATACGCTTTCTTGCTGGTTACTGCCGGCAGCTTCTGCTGCGTCAGGCGTGACCTCAACGTCTTCTACCTTGTCCAGCGGCCAGGGTTGCAACTGGTCGCCCAGGAGATAACGCAGGGCATTGATCAGCCGTTCGATGCTTTCACGGACAAAACGGAAGCTCATCCCCTCGGCGCCGTCGTTGCGACAATGTTCCGCGATGCGGCTTTCCAACAACTGCAGCGCTTCCAGCGCACGTCCCAGGGCAATAATAGTTTCGGTGACAACGGCTCGTTCAGCAGCCAGGGCGGCCTCGGCTTCAGCCTTCAGCTGTGCCAGCTCGCCCTTACGCTCGGCCGAGAAGTAACGGGCGTAGTCGATCTCGCCAATCAGCGGGATCATCTGCAGCGGCATATAGAGCAACCCGCTGTCCTGGGTATCACCCACCAGCTGCAGCAGGGGTTTGATGCGATGTTCCGCCCATTCGCGCTGACGATCGCTATCATCCTCAGCCTTGAGCTTATTTTCCGGTGGCTTGGGGTTAAGGTCCGGCCAGAATCGCTCCACTGCTTCGGCGAAGGTTTCCAATACATCGGCCAACCCCGCCAGAGGCTCGCGGCCAAACAGCTGGGCGGTGGCCAGCCAGCAAAAGACTTCGACATCCTTGGAGGTATCGGTCAGGGTCTCTTCGCACTGCTGTGCCAGCGACTGCCAGTTATCCTGGTTGGCCTGCAGCAGTTCATCATCAGCGGTGGCATCCGGCGATTCGATCAGCTGTCGGAAGGAGGACTGCGCCATATTGAAGCTGTTACGCAGTCCCCGATAGAGGCTACGGTTGCCTTTCAGGTATTCGCCGCAAGGGGCATCGTCATTGATCGGGTTAAGCAGATGTTCCATAGCAACCACTCTGTCTGATTTCCGTTATCTGCACTTACCACCAGTCGTGGATATTGTTTGCCGTACGGTATCTATATTGACGCGAATAGGCGTTGTAATAGGAGTAAGCCGCACAGCTCACTTCACTCAGTGCCAATCCCATCTCGACATCAGCCGGGGTCGTAAACGTCAGGCGTACCGAGCCAACCCTTGGCTCGTAGCGGTCTACGACACGGTTGCGGTTGCGGTTGTCATCAAACATCGGGCGGCCATCGGCATAGCGAGCATAGACGGGACGGAAGAATTTACGCTTCACCATACTTTTAACGATGCGCGCCTTTTCAGGCTCGACACTGCGGTGGATACATTCATGACAGGCGTGTAGTAGCTTCGAACCGATCTTCTGCGCAACATCCGATGGGATCAGGATATCGGAGTTGGGCAGGCGCGGATCCCAGCCAGTGCCACCGAGACGGACTACATCATAGAAAGGATGTCCCACATCCTTCGCCATCAGGGCACCGACCAGGTTAAGCTGTAACTCGACTATATGGCGGCGACCACCATCGAGCTTCATCAGCAGGAAAAATTTAATATCCTGGTAACCCTGGTCCGTTGGCCCAAGGCCGCCAGCCCGTACCGGGGTATAACGGTCTTTAAGTGCCGTGTGGTCCAGATCCTTAAATGACCGCTTAGTCTTGATAAATTCGCGCGCGGCCAATAGTGCTTCCAAGGTATCGAACTCAATGGTCGCACGGGCAATATCTTTAAGATCCTCGACATCCTTGCTGCGGTGACCACCACGAAACAACTTCTTCTTGGCATCGGAGCGCCTTTTCAGTGGCGCTTGCCGAATACCAGCAACAACCCCCGGAAACTCCCTTGCCACGTGGTTGATAAAGCGCCCCCAACTCGCGATCAGCCGCCACGGCATCAGCATAGAGTTCATCCAGCTGGCGCTCAATAACGAAATCCTCCCGCTGCTCAGCTGCTTCACCAGGGTCCAGCGAAACCGCCAGATGGTTGGTATCGTACATGTGTGCGGGTCGGATGGGTTGTCGTAGTGGCATCGTTCAAATCCTTTCCTGAGCTTCTTATTACTGGTTCTAACCGCCAATCATTACCGTCGGGCAGCCAATGCTGATAGTGCCGCCGTGGGCCGTGGTATCGCCCATTCGCGCGGCGGGCTTCTTGCCGATCAGCACCGTGGCGCTGCCTTTGACAATGCTGTCCGGCGGACCGACACAGGTACAGAGTTCTCCCATACAGGCCGCGGGCAGTTTGCCGATCAGCACCTGGGGGTTACCGGGGCCTGAAATGGGACCACCCACGTGAGGAATAGGCGGTGTTCCCGGCGTCTGCATCGGACAGACATGCATATCGGTTGAACGGGCTGCACAAGGCATCAGACGGCTAGCCTCTGTTGCAGATTGTCTCCGCGACCACCGGCGGCAATATCCAGCGCCATGGCGATCACCTGCTCATTAAATTTCTTGTGGCCATGCCATTCCGGCAAGGCGGCAGCGACGTTAATCGCGCCGGCGGCGGCCTTGGCATAGAGAAACTCTGGCGGCAATACTACGGGTTGCCCCGGCTCCCCCAGACTGCCACTGCCATTCCAGAACACTGCCTGGGCCAGCCAGCCCGGGGCCCGCTCGGTGCCGAGCCGCAGTACCTGCTGCTCCGCCAGTCGGCGCTTGGCCTCGTCCGGCTCCTGCACCCAACGACGGCCGTTTTCCAACACCGCCTGCTCCTGCTGTGACCAGACATCACTGCGCAGCCCCAGGGCCAAACAAACCCACCAGATCACTTCGCGCATCGGCAGCGCATGACAGAGAAAATTCACCGCGTCGATATACAGCTCCTGCTGCTGCAGGCTCTGCAGCAGCTCGACAGGTGCCATCTCGCCATTTACTACGCCAGCCGCCTCTTCCGAGAGTTCGAAGCGCTCCAGCACCGGCTGGCTTTGCTGATAGGGGATCTTCTTCAACATCAGTTCACCATCACCACGCCGCCTTTAACGGTGGTGCAGCCGCTGGCCGATATCTCAGCCGTGGCACTGCCCTTCACCGTCGCCGCAACACTGGCTTTGAGTTCGGCATTAAGACCCGAGGCCGCCAGGTTCGTACCCGCTTTGAGGGTCAGACCGGTCCCCGCTTTAACTTCGACGCTGGTATCTCCGGCCACCTTGACCTGACCGGCGCTCTGTTCAATTTTGGAGCTGCCATCCAGGCTGATGGTGCCGCTACTGATCTCGATCTTGGAGCTGGTCATCTTGATCTTGCTACTGCCGACCTTAAGCTCGATGCTATCGTCGGCCTCAAGGGTGATCGTTTTGCCCTCACCACTGATCGCCTTCGTCGCCGTCAGGCTGTAGTTGGTATCGGTCTTGAGCTTGATATCTTTCTTAGTGGCGAGGCTGTAGTTCTGATCCGAGGTGACCGTAATATCTTTCTTCACCGCCACCCGCTTCTCAGCCGTGACCTTCTCGTCGGTGTCATTTTCCACCTCTACCAACATGTCTTTGGCGGCATGCAGGTAGAGCTGCTCACTGTCCTTTTTATCGTCAAAACGCAGTTCGTTAGACTGCCCCTTCAACTGGGTCTTGATGCCTGACTGGGTGGTATCGGTGGTCGGATAGGGTGGCTTGTGCTTGCTGTTGTAGAGGCAACCGGTGACCAGCGGCTGATCGGGATCTCCATTGAGGAAGCTGACCAGCACCTCCTGCCCGGCGCGGGGGATAAACTGCAGGCCATAGCCATTGCCCGCCATAGACTGGGCGACCCGAACCCAGCAGCTGGTCTTATCACCACTGGCTTCACTGTCCCAGTGAAACTGAATCCGCACCCGGCCCTGATCATCTGAGGCCGGTTCAGCATCGGTCTTACCCGCTACGACGGCACTCTGCATACCAAATACCCGGGGCTTAGCCAGCTCAGGCGGGTAGTAAGGATGGCTATCCGGTACACAGCTGAAACGGCAACGCTGGGAAAAAGCGTTGTAATCATCGACGACGAACTCCTGCTCTACAGCAACCACCAGATAGTCCCCGGTCTGGCCACTGTCACTGTGGCTGGCGAGGTTAAGGTAATACCCCACGGCCAGCGAGGCGCTGTCGGTTTCACCGTCGACCAGGTGATATTCGGAGTCCAGCTGGGCACGCTTGGTTTCAGCCAGCGGCTTCGCCAGGTCATCCAGGGCGCCACTGATGGTCGGATTGGGATAGCGGTAGTCGGTCAGCTTAGTGTTGGCGGAAATCTTGTACTTTGAGCTTTTCGCCTTGCTGCTGAGCAGCTTGGTCTGGCTATAGTCATACCCCGCCAGTTCGATGGATGCACCATGAAAGCGATGGCGTGGTGACCAGTTACGGACGATCTCATTACTGCCTCCCGGGGCGCTGATATCGTCCAGTGAGACTTTGTCCGAGGATGAGAAGGGCTTGGAAGCGTCATGCAGAATCAGGGTGTCGGCATCGGTATCGACACCGTAGTGGAAATGCACACCTTCCTCTGCTAGCAGGCGGCGCACGAATGCCTGATCCGTTTCATCAAACTGCAGGCAATACTCGCGTTTGGTCGTCGGCATATCGTCGACTTTATAGCGCCCCTTAAACCCCAGTTCATCGAATACGGAGGTGACTATATCCTGTGTGCTTTGTTGCTGAAACACACGGTAATTGCGGCTGTATGAGAGCAGCGAAAACCAGGACTGGATACGCAAACGGTGGGTGGAAAAACGTTCAAATGAGTTGGTTGAGATCTGCTGGACGGACGTCACAATTCCGGTAAATGACCGGATAGCCTTGCGGCTGCTCCCCGGAGCATCAAAAACATCACAGGTTAATTCTTCGCCCAGCCACTCGTGTGGCGATATATCCTGACATTGCAGGTCGACATCCAGATCAGGCACTTCTGACAGGGCATCGCGATAAACCATGCGGTTAACAACAAAGGCATTACCTTTACTATCAGTCGCAATGAGGTTACTGCTCTGGGAGTCTACAAACCCATCCATTTATAACGCCCTTAAGGATCATCCTACAGGTTATCTATTCACCCTACCGACTTATCAGTCTGTCTTGAGCACAGACCCCTTATACAGATATCCGGCAAGTATATAAACGACCGTTCCATTAAATCCAGTCTAAATTCCTACCCGTGCTGACAGCACAGCGCCACAAGCACCCCTATCTGACAGATTTCAGGATTATCCCTTTGTTATCTTAAAGTTATCTTAAAAATCACTGAGCAGATGCGGCCTGACAACCACTGATACAGCCTCTCCGGCCAGCCGCCAGATCATCCTTTTGCCTGAGCAAGGATAGCAGAAAAAAAACGGGATCAGAGCATTATTTTTCAGCTCCACATTATCTTCACATTTCAATTTGACAATCTTACTTTATAGGTAAATTCAGCTAGTATTTACGACAGTTTTACGAGTAATCTGATTGGCATTACACAGGATTTCGACACAGATTATTACCAATAGCATGACGCAATATTGCTTTCACTCTGGCGTTGACCGTCTGATTACACGAAGCAAACAACACGAAAAGCGGCAATTAAGAAAATCCTAATGAAGTTCTTGATCGTTCGTTATTTTATGTTTTAGTCATTAGATGTATTCACAATGACACCATGCCAAAATCATTGAGAAATAACCGCAGGAAAGGTTAGTGAAAGCTTTTATCGAAGTGCATTTAAAGCTGGTAATTACCATCTGGATCATATTGGTCAGCGTTTTAGGATTGCTCTACCTGATGAACCATATGAAGTTTAACAGCCTGATGTCCGACGTGGTTTCCTCACGCCTGCAGGTCATGTCTGGCTCGCTGGAAAGGTCAATTATTAAGGCCGATCAGCTTGGGCTGCAACTACGCTCGATGGACAACCTGCCTGAACTACTGCAACGGGCTCAGGGGCGTGACAATCAGGTACGCGCTATCCATGTTATCGATCACCGCGGCGAAGTGATCTTTTCCACCGATAACAACCAGCTAGGCAAGAAGCTCAGTAGTGAACTGCTTCGACGAGCACTGAAAGGCAATGAGGCCTCATGGTCGCTGGATAGAGAAGACACTCTATATAGCGGGCTGCAGCTGTTTGACGGCGTCCATCAGCTGATGGGCAGCATCGTTATCGCCTACAACAAATCCTCCTACGGCAGTCTTCTGGCACAGGTTAAGCTGCACCTGCTGGAGATGACCCTGATGATCTTCGGTGGCTTTGCTCTGCTGATCTTCATCGCCGTACGACTCGGCTTCGGTGATGTTAATAATGTTTTTAAACTGATCACCGGGCAACTGGCCGAAGATAACCGCCGCAACCCTGAAGCGATCAAACCGGGCACAGTTGCCCATCAATTTGCGGAACAGATTGAGCGCAGTAACGAAATGAAGACCCACGTCACCGACGAACTGGAAGCGATCAGCCAGGATGCCCGGCACACCAAGCCCACCCGTACAGCCAGAAAACACACAGAAAAAACGGGGCTGATCCATGACTAACCATACCGATGGCCTGACCGGATTTATTAACCGTCGCCTGTTTCTGGTCACCCTGCTCAGCACCCTGCTGGCTTCGCTGATCAGTTCGATCTACACCCTGACCGAATTCAATATTGCCCTGAAACCACAGCTGCTGAAAAAAGCAGAAGCGGTAGCCCTGGTGATCAGTGAAGACCTGAAACTGGCCATCGATGTCGGTGTACCGCTGGATCAGATCCGGGGCATGGATCAGTACCTTGAGGAAACCGCCGCAAAATATCCTGAACTGACCTATCTGGTCGTCACCTCAGCGCGCGACAAGATCCTCTATCAGGGGGGCGTCACCGAAGGCGTGACTCTGGGTGAGCACAATAGCCAGAGCTTCTCCACCAATGCAGACAGCGCCCTTCAGGCCAGTTTTGTCAGCCGGTTGCAGCAAGGCTGGAGCGAGCTGACCAGCCTGCTGCCCGGCAGCGCTATGCAAGCCCAGAACCTTTTCCTGCCACTGGAGCAGCAGGGACAACGGGTCGGCGCGGTTCAGCTGGGCCTCGACACCGGCTTCATCCGTACCCAGCTCACCGACGTGTTCTTCGATATCGCCATCGTACTGATCGCCGTGCTGCTGGTTTCGTTTGAGGTGGTGATGGTGGTGGTGATGTTTTATGTCTCAGGCCCGCTGCAACAATCGGAAAATATCCTCAAGCGCCAGGCCAGCGGTGATTTTTCAGTTAACCAGAACTACTCCGGCAAAGGCTCTATCGGCAACTATATCAGCCGCCTGAATCAGGACTCCCGCCAGCTGCAGCAACGCTTCCGCCAGACTCTCGACCAGGTCACCGACGGCCGGGGCGATATTATCGAGCATCCGGAGCAACTGCAGTCACTGCGTAACGACGGTATCTCTGGCCGGCTGCAAAAGCTGGCGAGCAACTTTAATCTGCTGAAAGTATTCCGCGAACGCCAGGGCAATATAATGGATGCCCGTATCCCGCTGTTCGTTTTCGCCTTTGCCGAAGAGCTGCAAAAATCCTTTATGCCGCTGTTTGTTGCCGAGTTCTACGAGCCTAACCCCTGGTTCAGCAAGGACATCATGATGGGCCTGCCGATCTCGGTGTTTATGTTCGTGATCGCAGCGGCAACCCCCTTCGCCGGCAGCTGGGTTGACCGCTGGGGCCATAAACGGCTGTTTTTCTGGGGGCTGCTGCCGGCACTGGCAGGCTATATCGGCTGTGCACTGGCCAGCAGTATCTACGAGATTATCTTCTGGCGCGGCACCACCGCCATCGGTTACGCCATTATCACCATCAGCTGCCAGGGCTACATCGCCGCCATCGTCTCATCAGAAAACCGCGCCCGCGGCATGGCGATCTTTGTCGGCGTACTGATGACCGCTACCATGTGCGGTACCGCGCTGGGCGGTATCATTGCCGATCGCATCGGCTACCAGCCGGTCTTTATGATCTCCGCTGCCCTGGCTGCGTTTGCCGGGCTACTGGCGTGGCAGATGCTGTCTTCCGAAGTCGATACTGAACGTAATACCGGCGGCGCCAAGCCCGGCGGGAAAGGCAGCCTGCTGGCACTGGCTTCCAATGCCCAGTTTGTCTTTATCGTGCTGTTCTGTGCCATCCCGGCCAAGATCATCCTGACCGGCTTCCTTTACTACCTGGTCCCGCTTTATCTGGTATCGCTGGATGCCAGCCAGTCGGAGATAGGCCGTATCATGATGGTGTACTCACTGGTGATTATTCCGCTCAGCCCGCTGGCTTCCAGCCTGGCAGACCACAGCGGCAAGACCAAAGAACTGGTGGTGTTAGGCACCCTGCTCTCCGGCGGCATCCTGATATCGCTCTACGGTGAAGCTTCGATGCTCAGCATCCTGCTGGCGGTAACCCTGATGGGCGCGGCCCACTCGATCCTCAAAGCCCCGCTGATTGCCTCCGCGATGGAAGCCGCCGAAGCCACCCCGAATGTCGGCCGTACTGCAGCCCTTGGCATCCTACGTACTTCTGAACGCATCGGCAGCGTGCTCGGGCCAATCCTTGTCGCAGCACTGCTGACCTTCTATGACTACGGCGAAGCAATGACTATCGTCGGCAGCGGCATTGTAATTACCGGCCTGATTATGGCGATCTATATGAAAATGGCAGCGAAGCCTGAGGAAGCCAGCGCATCATGAAACTGAACACACTCATTCCGGCCCTGTTGCTGCTACTCAGCACTCCGTTATTTGCCACCAGTTTCACGACGGATAAGCCGGCCACCATCTATATGGTGGTCTGGCGTGGCTGTGAAGATGCCTGTCAGGGCTTCAGGCAATACATCGAAGATAAACAGCTGCCGGTCAGAATCGAGCTACGCGATGTTGCCAGGGACAAAGGCAAGCTGCCGCAGCTGTTGCAGGAAGCCCGCGCTATGAAACCCGACCTGGTGGTAACCTGGGGCACTTCGGTGACCAAAGCGATTATCGGCACTCAAGCCAGCCATAATCGACAATACCTTGGCGATATCCCTGCCATGTTTATGATTGTTGCCGACCCGATCGGCGCGGGCATTATCGACTCCTATGAACGCAGTGGCCGTAACAATGTCACCGGCATCCGCAACCGGGTACCGGAGGACGTACAGATCCGCGCGATCAAGGACTATATCGACCTGAAAAAGATCGGGGTGATCTATAACCCTTCCGCCCTTAACGCGGCGCTGAACACCCAGAAGCTGGCCAAACTGGCGGATAAGATGGACTTCGAGCTGGTGACCCGCACCTATCAACTGGATAGCCAGGGCAACCCGCTACCGGGGCAGATCCCAACACTGATGCAGCAACTGGCCGACGAAGAAGTGGATATGGTCTACGTCGGCTCCAGCTCCTATAACCGGGAGAAGCGCGATGAGTTCACCGCCGAAGCAGTAAAGAACAAGCTACCGGTAGCCAGCGCCTACGATGTGATGGTCACCAAATCTAACGGCCTGCTCGCCGTCGCCAACCGCTATTACAACGTCGGCCGCCTGGCTGGCAACCAGGCGGAGAAAGTACTGTTTGGCGACAAGGCACCGGGCGAGCTACCGATCCCATCCCTCAGCCGCTACTCGATGTTTATCAATATGGACGTCGCCCGTCAGCTGGAACTGTATCCACCGATTCAGCTGCTGCGATTGGCAGAACTGGTGAATGCGAAGCCTGAGTAAGGACTCTATACCAGTACTAATAGGGTAATACTCTCACAAAGCAGTAAGCTACCTTGCTGTACTGCTCTTGTGTGTTAGGCATCTCTTTTTAGGATTGATGCCTACAAGATTTATTGTAAAGAGCTGCGACCAAAGCGGGTAGTAACTATGAAGAAAGAATCAAAAGCAGACCCCACCCCAAAAGGCCTACCTAGAGTTTGTTTTTCCTTTACTGTCATATTGTTACTGATTGGATGTCAACAACAAAACGAGCCGTCTACGGTGCCCTTATACGCGGGTTGCGAAGAGTATTCACAGAAGTTAAAAGCCAAGGTTAGTGCAGACTATGATGTCGATATAGAAATCTTTAAATTCGACTCAAGTTTGGTGAATATTGATAGAGTCTATGGGTATATGAAAGTGGCAGGCAGAGATAAAGGCATTGTGATTAATAGCCTCAAGTATCTTTGCTATCCGAAGAACCGGTATAAAACAGAATTGGATATGTTAGGGGTATCCCAAGTCAAGAGTATTGCAAGCGATATCAATTCTAGAGGCAGTGTCTATTTTGTAGACTTTTCAGGCCCTGACATCTCCATAAATTATAATGGAATCTCTGAATCTGATAAGCAGGACGTATTAAGATAGATTCATTAGCTATTACTGGCGCTGACAGATAAACTAGAGCACTATCAATAGTTCGCGAGCGAAGTATAAGATTGTAGCCTAATGGTCATTATTTGGCACTTCAAATAGCTAAACTTTGTGAAAAATATGGTTAGAATTTACATCTAGATCCACGCAAATAATAAGATTAGGTTATAGTAAATTCAACACCCTCTATTAGCTTCTTTATTGAACTTTCATCACCGCCATATTTCTTAACCATGGTATTAACATCGAATATAACTGCAGAGCATTCGGTAGTGTTCAAAATTCTGTGTCACCTCTATAGTTTGCCCCCTACAGGGAGTGACACACCATGTCTGACAAATACCCAGTTATCTACACCTTTAATTTCACCGAGATACCACCGATTCTTAAAATATACATCATCAACCATACGATAGTATTTCACTATACCTCCTCGTATACTTCCATTAAGCTACACTGCAAACTACATAGCGACCAATTACAAAGGACAGATAGCTGTTACAAGGATTAAGTTAAATTCTTCGTAATCCATCACTTGTAGCGCCACTGAAAAACCACCACCTGCATATCAAACACATGAAACTATAAATAGTGTTCTCAGCGGCTTCACTCGGGAATTAAGCCAAAGCCAAAATAGACTAGACAAAGCACTAATAGCTTTCTGTGAGAAGAGACCTAATATATTTGTCCACTGCGTCATACTCTGTCTCTGACAACACTTCAGAGCTATAGCGAATTAGTACACCATCTAGCAGTAACGACACATGCTCAATCTTCCCATCCAAAATCGATACTATTTCATCAGGAGATATTGAGAACTCCAAATTACATAAACTACGACTAAAGTAAGTGACTGGGTTTATATAAAACACTCCATCCCGCCCATTAAGATCTTTGCCAAACTCTCTATTCACCCTCTTTAACTCCCGCCAATGAGGTAAAAAAGCATCTTCATCATATATGGCAGCACGATAGCACTCAAACGACCTCACTAACTCAGGAAAAACGTCATTAACAAGAGCTTTATAATCCACCTTTTCAGGATTAAACTCATATATAAGTCTATCATCACGGCTAGAGTTATTTATTAGGTAATGATCCTTACGCAAACAATAAGACACCTCTCCTGAAATCCCTTTCCCAAGGAATTTCCTCAGCTTGGTAATTGATATAAGCTCCCCCTTACCTATATCAGATACAGAGACGCTGTTTTCTGTAGGCAGCCGCCAAGGCTCTGAAATATCTGCTTGCTTATTCAAAAATCGCCGATGCCTTTCCAGAATTCCATCAGAAATTATAGGAATATGTTGAAATATCATTACATACTTTTTACTCATCTTTTGGTTACTCACGCAAAAATACAATCGAAGCTTTATTAGTAAACCCTGAACAGAAAGTCACTTCCTGTATCAAAAATCAATATATCAGCTTAGAAAATAGACATGCTAATTAATTACCCAACATGTCAGCCAAGAATCAAAAATTCAACACAAAAAAATCATATGCACATATAGTTTTTTTAAAAACCTCCATATCTCCGCCATACTCTTTCAAAAGCGCATCTACATTATAAATTATCGCAGAGCATTCCGGAGTCTCGGACAATACAACTTTTTTAATTATCCGAAGTTCATCTGGCCAATCCATACTACTAATAGTGCTAGAATTGCCTATTGGATCGATAATACAAATCGTTGAACACTTAGGAAGTTTTATCCCTTCCATGTCCACATTTATGAAACGACACTGGTCTAGCGTAGCATCAGAAAAATCACACTCTTTCATCCTACCATATTCATTCCAGCAATCCCAGTAGCCAAAATCGCACCCTTTATAAGATCCAAAAAATTTTACGTTTTCAAATTTTCCACCAAGAAATTTAACATTAGACAATTTCCTTTTCGCGTGAAACTCTCCACCTAAAAACCTAGCCCCTGATATAGATAGGCTTCTACTACCCACTCTGGACTCGATCTTGCAATTCACTAAAAAAGCCTCTGTCCCTAAATAGGCATTCTCACCTTGATTCAGCCTTATCAGCTCGTTACGAAAGTGCTTTCTTTCAAAACGCATGTTTCCTCCTTGAATTTATCACTCTGAATAATTTAGATTATATTCTCCTAGCGATAACTGCTAAGAGGGTTGTTCAAACCTGCCTCTATCCAAACATTATATAAAGGCACATTTACACCGGGCTAATAAACGCTATCCAGCTCCGTTTGCTCAATCCAGGGCTGAGTTTCCGAGCAACCCCATACTTTGAATAAAAAACAACCGACCGACAACCACCAGTCATCAGGATACGTAGGATAAGCAACAGGCTCAAGCGGTACAGATTCGGGGGAGTAATAAACTTGCTGCTGACCTTGGCACAATTAGCTTGGACTGTCGCGTGATAAGAGCACTTGACGATGGCGATAATGCTGGAGGCGGCGTTGACGAGATTGAGCAGCCAGGATCTGGCCACCAATTATAAATAATCAGGTGATTGTGGTTTAAGGTGGCTCCAATAACTACGTGACATCGCAATTAGCAGAGCCGGTAATTCGGAATCGAAATAACAATAGCTTAAAATAAAAAAGCCCGGCAGGTACTATTTATAGATTCCTGAGCGGGCTTTAAAAGCTTAAACCTTAAGGCTTTCCGCCTTAATTAATATCCAGCATCTTCACCAGACGCTCGGCTGGCATATAGCCCGGTACCAGAGAGCCGTCTTCCAATACCATCGCAGGGGTGCCGGTGACGCCAACCTGCTGGCCGAGGGCGTACTGGGCCATTACCGGGGAATCACAGCTGGCGTTGTCGATATCTTTGCCGTCTTTGACCTTATCCATCAACGCGACACGTTCGCCCGGCTTACCGCACCAGATCGCATTCATCTTATGATAGGCCTTGGAACCATAGCCCTGACGCGGGAAGGCCAGGTAGTTCACCTGAATGCCCATCTCGTTGAGCTTAGGGACTTCATCGTGCAGCTTGCGGCAATAGGGGCAATCGACATCGGTGAAAACGTTAACCACGGCTTTAACTTCGCCTTTTGGCGGGTAGCTGACCAGGTCTTCCTGTTTCAGCTGGCTCATCTTCACTTTGCGGTTTTCGTTGAACTTCTGCTCGGTGACATTCACCAGTCCCTTATCATCCTGATAACGCAGCAGCGGGCCGGTAAAGAAGTACTCACCGCTGGCCGTAGCATAAACCACGTCGCCGTTGTTCAGCTCGACTTCGTAGAGGCCGGCAACAGGTGCTTCCTGTATGCTGGTCGCAGTCAGGCGGGCATTAACATTCTTCAGACTCGCATTGATCGCCTGCTCGACGTCACCGGCCGCAAATACTCCGGTACTCATTCCCAGCAGTACTGCGCCTGCCGCCATTAGTTTACGCATAATCATCCTCAATAAATCCGTTGTCCGGGCCTGTGACAAGTGTTGCTATGTAGATGCCCGGGACTGCATAAAGTTCAGTTATTAAAACATAACAGCGGGTTGTGACGCATTGCTCATCCACGCGGGTGGTGCTGGCGGTGCAGGCTCTGCAGGCGATGCTGAGCAACATGGGTATAGATCTGGGTGGTCGACAGGTCACTGTGCCCCAGCAGCATCTGCACCACCCTCAGGTCAGCACCGTGGTTGAGCAGGTGGGTGGCGAAGGCATGACGCAGAACGTGCGGAGATAACTCCTTATCGATGCCAGCATTCAGTGCGTGGCGTTTAATGCGGTACCAGAAGGTCTGGCGGGTCATCATCTGACCACGCTTACTGGGAAACACCGTTTCATCATCCGCGGGCAGACCAAACTGTGGTCGCACGTCACGCAGGTATTGCTGCAACCAATGAATCGCCTCATCGCCCAACGGCACCAGCCGCTCTTTGCTGCCCTTGCCCAATACCCGGATCACGCCATGGTTCAGATTGATCTGCCCCAGCTGTAGCTCGACTAACTCAGTGACACGCAGTCCTGAGGCATAGAGCACCTCCAGCATCACCCGGTCGCGGTGGTCAATCGGATCAGCCAGGTCCGGCGCCTGGAGCAGGTTAACCACATCCTGTTCGGTGAGGGTCTTGGGCAGTGGCCGAGCCCGCCTGGGGCTGTCCACCCGCAGGGTCGGATCTTCACTGATGATCTGTTCACGTAGCAGGTAGCGATAGAAGCCACGCAGGCAGGAGAGCATCCGCGAGGTGGAGCTGGCCTTCATTCGCTGTTGCACCCGCCAGCTCAGGTGCTGTTGCAGCGCCAGACGGCCGCCATCCAACAGCCACTCTCCGCGCCCATTGAGCCAGCAGGCGTAGTGATTGAGATCCCGCCGGTAGGAGGCCAGGGTATTATCACTTAATCCCTTTTCCATCCAGATGGCGTCCAGAAACTGATCGATCAGCTGTTGATCCCTCTGTGAGGGTAGTGCTGCTTTTGCCACAAACGCGCCTGTTAAAATCCAATTCTGTGGAACCTTACCCTCTACCACCAGTCAATAGCCAGACTCATGCGCCGTTGTTGCTGTGGAAAACGGCTGACAGTGATTCGAATAGCAGTTTATGATTGTTTATTCTTGTAAGGAAACAGGGTAACTCCGATGTCCAGACCGCTCATCTCCACGCAGCGCCGCACCACCGCGCACTACCTGATCGCACTGCTGCTGTTCGCCCTTTATGGCACCCAGGTCTGCCCCTTTCTGGACAGCCTGACCACCGTCCAGCTTCTGGTACCGATACTGCTGACGTTTACCGGGCAGTGGCTGCTGAGGCTGAAACTGGAGCAACGTCTGCAGGCCCTGCCGCTGCAGAAGCAGGCGGCGAGTCAGTTTCGCTACGATTTAGGGCTTTTTATCAGCGGAGGGTTGTTGCTCGCCCTGTATAACCTGGCGGTGTGGCAGTTCCCGCTGGAGAGCAGCGGCAAGATCATCGTCGGTATGCTGGTATTGGGATACCTGATCGCCTGCGAACTGGCTCTGCACCGGGAACGCCAGATCGCCCTGCAGGCAGAGCAGAGCCCGCTGCAGCTGAACCCGGATGACACCCCCTACCCTCTGACCCGGAAATTCACCTGGTTTGCCAGCCTCTGCGCCATCAGCGTGATCGGCGTAATCTTTTTGATCATTAATAAGGATCTGGAGTGGCTGCAACATGCCGGGGCGGAGATTCCGCTGGCGACGGCACAACGCTATATCCTTGCCGAACTGGCCTTTACCATTGGTGCGGTCATGAGCTATGTGCTGGCGATCATCTTCGCCTACGCCGGCAACCTGAAGCTGTTTCTGCAGCGCGAGCAACAGGCCCTTCAGGCGGTTACCTCAGGCGATATGAGCATCCGGGTACCGGTGGGTTCCAACGACGAGTTCGGCCTGATTGCCCACAATACCAATAGCACCATCGACAGCCTGGAGCAGCGCACCCGGGAGCTGAATCTGACCCGCGACGTCAGCATCCTGGCCCTGGCTTCACTGGCGGAAACCAGAGACAACGAAACCGGCGCCCATATCATCCGTACCCAGTACTACGTCAAGGCGCTGGCAGAAGACCTGAAGGATCATCCCGATTTCTGCCAGTATCTCTGCCACGAGACCATCCAGCTGCTGTTTAAATCAGCGCCACTGCACGATGTAGGCAAAGTCGGGATACCCGATGCCATCCTGCTTAAGCCCGGCAAACTGACCGATGAAGAGTTTGATGTAATGAAGCGCCACCCCCGCATCGGCGCGGACGCCCTGAAAGAAGCGGAAGGCCGCATGGGCAGCAATTCCTTTCTGCGTCTGGCGCGTGAGATCAGCCTGACCCATCATGAAAAGTGGAATGGCAGTGGTTATCCGGCGGGGCTCAGTGGCGACCAGATCCCGGTTTCAGGCCGCCTGATGGCGCTGGCTGATGTCTATGATGCACTGATTTCGAAACGGGTCTATAAACCCGCGTTCTCCCACGAGAAAGCACGCGGTATTATTCTTGAGGGCAGCGGCAGCCACTTTGACCCCCGCGTCGTGGAAGCATTCCTACGCTGTGAGGATCAGTTTACGGCCATTGCCGTCAGGCATAGCGACGAAGCCGCTACCGCAGACGTTGCCACCAATGAACGCCTCAGTGATACACCTCTGCCAGCGTGATATTACTGAGGGATAGTGGATACACTGCCTTGCCGTGGGACTGACGCTCTTCGATACGCAGTTTCTGGCTATCAGCAGAGACCAGCTTGCCCTCGATGGTACGGCCAAACACAGTGCGCAGGCGTATCCGCTTCTGCTTATAACGCAGCAATGCCCTGACCGGCACCTCTTTAAAGCCCGGCGGTTGCTCGGCCAGCGGCTTTTTCTTCAGCGTAACAGTTGGCGTCAGCGCCGCCACTTGCTCAGCCCCGGCAGGCTGAGCGGCTTCAGTCTGTGCCACCGGCGGCTGAACGATGGCCGGCTCTGCCCCCATTGAAAAGCCATCACTGTCCGGGCGGGACGCATCGGGTTCTGCTAATGGAGCGGCCCCCACAGAGCTTTCTGCCGCCACGACCTGGGCGTTGTAATCCGGCTGAGCCGCTGCGCCGCCCTGCAGACGTCCTAAGGCTACCGCCAGCGGCTGCAGATTAAGGCGCTTGCCATTCACCTCCAGGGTTGGCTGCAACATCGCCAGCGCCTCGCTCGGCGGCACCATCATCAGTGCCATCGGATTAGCCGTCGGACGCAGCTCAATATAGCTCTGGGCACCCGGTTTCTGTAAACCAACCAATGCCTTGATAAAGGTTTCGGGCAGCTCGAAACGCTGCGCAGCCAGTTGCTGCCGCAGGGTCTGTTCAAAGTTACTGACTAACTGCTCAGGCTCAATCCCCTCACGGGATGCGCAGAACCGGTTGCGTTTGTTGTTATACCCCCGGTCCTGAACTGCCACCGACAGCACTTCAATACCGGCGGCCCCCTGCATCAGGGCGGCACTGTTGATCTGCCCCTGGGCCAGTGGAATTTCCAGGTGGGTGTTGATATCCATCACGCCCTGCATCGACCACCTGAGATCGGTCGTTGCCAGCTGGTTGCCCCGGCTCAGGTAGTAGCTCAGCTCGATATCATTGCGGATATCACCATAGCCCATCAGCGTCATCTGACGCAGCGGGTCATTGGAGTAACAGGGAGATAAGGCACGGATTAAAGCGGTATCGTTGTCCAACGCCATCGGCAGACTGGCAGGCATTGCCGCATTGATCGCCGCGACATTGAGGTTCAGGCCTTCTATACGGGTATTAAACACCTCCGGCCAGCGCCCGGCGGCCAGCATCTGTTCAGCGGCCAGCCAGAACTGTCGATCCGGCGTGGTGAAGTGTACTGCCTGGATACGGAAGGTTTCATTGACTCCCAGCGGCTGGATGCTGATACCGCGCAAGCCGACCTGGTTTTCGATCGGATCGAAGTAGAGCTCTTCAAACTTCAGATCCACCATCGGTTTCAGACCGGCAGTGAACTCTTCTGCCGCCTGCTGCATCGACCACCAGACATAGCCATAGCCCAGTACCACCGACACGACTGGCAGCATCAATGCAACCAGCCAGATTCCTATTCTTTTCAACATCCTGTAGCCCCAAGCGCCAACTTCACAATGAGCTTCCGTTCGAATATACAGAGCTCCCTCTGCGGAAATCTAAGCATAGCGCCAAAGCACATCGCCTGTCTGCCACTGGCGATCAAATTACAGCCACAAAAAAAGCGACCCGTAGGTCGCTTTTTTGATGATCAATGAGGCCGCTCTTAGTTGAGCTTCTCTTTGATACGTGCAGATTTACCAGAACGCTCACGCAGGTAGTACAGTTTCGCCTGACGAACGTCACCACGACGCTTAACAGTGATGCTGTCTACTGTGTTACTGAAAGTCTGGAAAGTACGCTCTACACCCACACCGTGGGAGATTTTACGTACAGTGAAAGCAGAGTTCAGGCCGCGGTTACGCTTGCCCAGAACAACACCTTCAAACGCCTGCAGACGGGTACGGTTACCCTCTACTACCTTAACCTGAACAATTACAGTGTCACCCGGGCCAAATGCCGGCACTTCTTTGTTCATCTGTTCAGCTTCAATCTGCTGAATAATCAGGTTCTTGCTGCTCATCGCTCGCTCCTAAATATTCAACCGTCGGACCCTTGGGTCTCTCGGATGTAATCTGTTAACAACGCCTGCTGTTCTTTATTCAACTCGAGGTTTTCCAGCATATCCGGACGCCTTTCCCAGGTTCTGCCCAGTTGCTGTTTCAGACGCCAGCGTCTGATCTCCTCGTGGTTGCCGCCCAGCAGCACTTCAGGTACCTGCATCTCGTCGAACTGTTCCGGCCTGGTATAGTGCGGACAATCCAACAGCCCATCGCAAAAAGAGTCTTCGGTAGCAGAGTTCTGATGCCCTAATACACCCGGCACCAGACGAGAGACTGCGTCAATCATCGTCATCGCTGGCAGTTCCCCACCACTGAGGACAAAGTCCCCAAGCGACCACTCTTCATCAATTTCAGTCTCTATCAGGCGTTCGTCGATACCTTCGTAACGCCCTGCCACCAGAATAAGCTTCTTCCGACCAGCCAATTCCTGTGCGCCTTTATGGTCGAGCCGACGTCCCTGCGGAGAGAGGTAAATAACCGTTGCATCCTCACCCGCCGCTGCTTTCGCAGCATGGATCGCGTCCCGCAATGGCTGAACTTTCATCAGCATTCCGGGACCACCGCCGTACGGCCGATCATCTACAGTGCGATGTTTATCGAGGGTAAAATCCCTCGGATTCCAGCACGCTATATCGATCAGACCATTTCGCACCGCCCGACCAGAAACTCCGTAAGCCTTTATCGCTTCGAACATTTCCGGAAACAGCGTTACTACGCCAAACCACACAGTCTAAAACTCCGGATCCCAGTCGACCCGCATGGTACCTGTTTCCAGGTTGATATCTTTTATAACCTGATCAGGCAGGTAGGGCAGCAGTCGCTCGTTGCGATCTATGCTTTCCGCTGTGCCTTTGACCACCAGTACATCGTTTGAACCGGTTTCGATCAGGTGGCTCACCTTACCCAGCAACACGCCGGCTTCGGTGTATACCAAAAGGTTTTCCAGCTGACTCCAGTAGAACTCACCGTCTTCCAGTTCAGGAATCTGATCCGCCGCTACAGCGATCTCACATCCGTTATAGAGACGTGCGATCTCGCGATCATCTACTCCAGCCAGCTTTGCAATCAGGCCCTTGCCATGTTTTTTGAAGCTTTCAACCTGATAGGTCTTCCACTGTCCCTGGTACTTAACCAGCCATGGCGAGTAGGTCTGGATGTTCTCCATTGGGTCGGTATGGGAAATAATCTTTACCCAACCTTTAACCCCATAGACAGAGGAAACACGCCCCAGAACTACTGGCTCTTGAGAAGCTTGTTCACTCATCTAATTAACCCAGCCTGATTCCAATAATTACTCAGCAGCTTTTTTAGCTTCTTTAACCAGCTGAGCGACGCGATCAGATACCTGAGCGCCTTTTTCCTGCCAGTAAGCTACACGCTCCAGGTTCAGGCGCAGACGCTCTTCCTGACCACGCGCAGTCGGGTTAAAGAAACCGAGACGCTCAATAAAGCGACCATCACGTGGGTTACGTGAGTCGGCTACAGTGATCTGATAGAAAGGACGCTTTTTAGCGCCGCCGCGAGACAAACGAATTGTTACCATGCGAATGGTCCCTTTATTTGCGGGAGAGGTTTCAGTGTCACCTCTCCGTTTTCGAATGCAGCCATTCTCTGGTTATAAAACCACCGGACGACCACCATAAAAACAGGGCCGAGATTCTACGTTAAATCCCGACCCGTTTAAAGCACTTTCTGCCTACAATTTAAGCAGAAAATCACAATATTATCCGGTGCTTACTTTTTCGGGAAACCGCCACCGCCGAAGGGGTTGCCGCCGCCCATACCACCCATTCCGCCCATGCCACCCCCCATACCAGGAGGCATCATGCCTTTCATGCCACGCATCATCTTCGCCATGCCGCCCTTATTGCTGAATTTCTTCATCATTTTGGACATCTGCTTATGCTGTTTCAGCAGGCGATTGACGTCCTGCACCTGAGTGCCGGAGCCGTTAGCGATACGTTTCTTGCGTGAGCCACTGATCACATCAGGATGACGACGTTCGTGCGGCGTCATGGAGTTGATGATTGCTTCCATCTGCCCCATACCTTTCTCGGCATCGGCTGATTGCGCCGCCTGGGCCAGGTTACCCATACCCGGCAGCTTATCGAGCATGCCCATCATGCCGCCCATGTTTTTCATCTGCTGCAGCTGCTCAAGAAAGTCTTCCAGGTCGAAGCCTTTGCCTTTCTTGATCTTGGCAGCAAACTTCTCCGCCTTGTCCTTATCGATCTTGCGCTCGGCTTCTTCGATCAGGGAAAGCACGTCCCCCATCCCGAGAATCCGGGAGGCAACACGATCCGGATGGAACGGCTCCAGCGCATCGACTTTCTCACCGACACCAAGGAACTTGATCGGCTTACCGGTAATGTGGCGCACCGAAAGCGCAGCACCGCCGCGGGCATCACCATCGGTCTTGGTCAGTACCACACCGGTCAACGGCAGCTCTTCATTGAAGGCGCGGGCGGTGTTCGCGGCATCCTGACCGGTCATGGCATCGACCACAAACAGGGTTTCAACCGGATTGATCGCCGCGTGCAGGCGTTTGATCTCCTGCATCATGTCGCTGTCAACGTGCAGACGGCCGGCGGTATCGACAATCACCACATCATGGTGCTGGATACGGGCATGGGCGATCGCTGCATTAGCGATATCGACCGGATCCTGCTGAGCAGTAGAGGGGAAGAAATCCACACTGACTTCTGTCGCCAGGGTTTCCAGCTGCTTGATCGCCGCCGGACGGTAGACGTCGGCAGACACTACCAGCACTTTTTTCTTCTCGCGCTCTCGCAGGTAGCGGGACAGCTTGGCGACAGAGGTGGTTTTACCCGCACCCTGCAGGCCCGCCATCATAACCACTGCCGGCGGCTGGGCGGCCAGGTTGAGGTCTTCATTCGCCTCACCCATCACCCGGACTAACTCTTCGTTAACGATCTTTACGAAGACCTGGCCCGGCTTCAGGCTATTGCTGACTTCCTGACCGACGGCACGCTCTTTAACGCTGTTAACAAACTCTTTTACAACCGGCAGCGCAACATCGGCTTCCAGCAACGCCATACGCACTTCGCGCAGGGTGCCCTTGATATTGTCTTCTGTCAGTTTCGCCTGTCCTGTGACAGTACGTAGCGTTTTCGTAAGTCGTTCTGAAAGATTCTCGAACATGCATTGCCTCGGCGTTCAGTCCCTGAGCGGCCTCACTGTGAATGTACTGAGATGGTGTGGCGCGCGGGCGGGATACAACAAAATTGAGTAATTGGCGAGCATTATACAGACAGGGCTGAGGCAAGTCGTTAGCTTTCTCGGCATTCCATACGCAGGCAATGTCGTTAAGACCGCCTGACCGGTCAGTTTTCGCGACAGGTTGTGTTATTTCATCCACCCGGCAATTGTGACACACTATCGCGCTGACCCTGCTATTTCAGGGACTGTACACTGACTGATATATAGCTGCCTGGGCCGGTTTGTCCGGACGGGAGGAGATGGATGCTGATAATCCCGACAATTATTGCACTGGTTCTGTATTCCGCTGCGTCATTACTGCAATGGCAATCCCTTAAAGGGGCCGGCAAGGCGTCAAGGGGGCAGATTCGCCTGCTGGGAGCCGCCGGACTGGCTGCCCACACACTGGCGGTATACCTGGTACTGCATCCCGAAAGCGGCATCCACCTCGGCTTTTTCAGTGTCGGCTCCCTGATCACCTGGCTGGTTGCCGGACTGGTGCTGCTGAGCAGCCTGCGCCAGCAGATCGATAATCTGTTTATCGGCGTTTTCCCGATGGCTGCACTGGCAGCTGCGCTGGCGGCGCTGTTCCCCGATATCGGAATGGCCAAGCATTATGCCTCCGGGGTGATTATCCATATCCTGCTGTCGATTCTGGCCTACAGTATCTTTACCGTGGCGATCTTCCAGACCTTGTTACTGCATCAGCAGGAACGGGCCCTGAAACATCACCATACCCGGGGACTGGTCTCTTCCCTGCCTCCGCTGCAGACGATGGAACGGCTGTTATTCGAGATGCTGGGCACAGGCCTTGCGCTGTTAACCGCCTCGCTGGTGACCGGTTTTATCTTTGTTGATGACCTGTTTGCCCAGCAACTGGCACACAAAACCGTGTTGTCGCTTCTGGCCTGGGTCCTGTACGCCGTCCTGCTGGCGGGCCGGATCTTTTTTGGCTGGAGAAGCCGCTCAGCCATGCGCTGGACCATCGGCGGTTTCGCCACACTGGCACTGGCCTTTTTCGGCAGTAAGCTGGTACTGGAAATGCTGGTCTGATTCAGACCTTTCTCTTCTTGACAGGGTCAGGGACTGCACTGAAAATGTCGTTCCAACCCTGAACCACAAGGTGTGCTGTCTTGGAAGACGCATCGATTAGTTTTCTCTCTGGAATCCTTGCGTTCCTGATTCTCTGTTCCGCATTTTTCTCCAGCTCCGAAACGGGCATGATGTCACTCAACCGCTACCGGCTGAAACATCTGGTTAAGAAGAAGCATGCCGGAGCCCGCAAAGCCAGCAAGCTGCTAGCCCGTCCAGACCGCCTGATCGGCGTTATTCTGATTGGTAACAACTTCGTTAACATTCTCGCCTCGGCTATCGCAACTGTGATTGCGGTGCGGCTTTGGGGCGACGCGGGCATCGCGATCGCCACGGCAGGCCTGACACTGATCATTCTGATTTTTGCCGAAGTGTCCCCCAAGACCGTTGCCGCCCTGCATCCGGAGAAGATCGCCTTTCCGGCCTCTTATCTGCTGACACCGCTGCTGAAGCTGACCTACCCGCTGGTATGGGCTGTCAATGGCATTACCAATGGCTTCCTGCGCCTGTTTGGTATCAATGTCACTGAGGGCAATAACCATCACCTCAGCACTGAAGAGCTACGCACCCTGGTAAATGAAGCCGGTGCTCTGCTGCCACAGCGCAACCAGTCGATGCTGCTGGGCGTACTGGAATTAGGCGATGTGACGGTCAGCGATATCATGATTCCACGCAACGAGGTGGTAGGAATCGATCTGGATGAGGACCTTGAAACCATCATCCAGCAGCTCAGCACCAGCGGCCATACCCGGATGCCGGTTTACCGCGGCGAAGTGAATAAAGTGGTTGGCATCCTGCATATGCGCAACCTGGCACAGATCCTTCACCAGGGCCAGGTCTCCAAAGCCGCTATCCTGCAGGTGATTCAGGAGCCGTACTTCGTCCCTGAGAGCACCCCGCTGCAAACCCAGCTGTTGCACTTCCAGAAACAGAGCCGGCGTATCGGCCTGGTGGTGGATGAGTATGGCGATATTCAGGGCATCGTGACGCTGGAAGATATCCTTGAAGAGATCGTCGGCGAGATGTCAGGCGATGGCAATGAAGACAATCAGGATATCCATCGCCAGGATGATGGCAGTTACTTTATCGAAGGCGCCGCTTATATCCGCGAGATCAATAAAGCCCAGGACTGGGATCTGCCAACCGACGGGCCCAAAACCCTCAATGGCCTGATTACCGAGAGACTGGAGGTGATTCCGGAGGCCAATGTCTGCCTGCAGATCGGCCGCTACCGTCTGGAAACCCTGCAGATCACCGGCAATCTGATCAAAACCGTCCGTATCGTGGCTAAGAAGCGCAAGGCGGAAGAGGAAGAGTAAGCCACGCCCGCGCAGCGCATTGACAATAAAGGCGATCCCACGGGATCGCCTTTATTTTATGAAATCGGGTCTGTCTGCACTCAGTCCTGTTGCAGCTTCTCCTCGACACTGCGGATTTTGTCATCCATGGTCTGCTCGCGGTCGGTGCGGGTGCCGACCCGCATCGAGCTGCTGATCCGCGCCGCGCCCATCTCATGCACCACTTCATGACAGCGTTTAACCGCGGCAAAGACCGCATCCCAGTCGCCCTCGACATTAGTGCCATAGGAGTGCATCTGGTAGCTGAGTCCGGAATCCTCAAATACCCGCTGGCAGGCGGCGACATGGTCGGAGACAGAGACACCAACACCGATAGGCACGACGCAGATATCGATCATCACTTTCATAGCAGTACTCCTGAGCTGGATTGATTAACAGATTTCGCCCTGTTCACGACGGGCGATCCTCTGCCAGACTTCGCGCTTTTCATCGTCACTCATCACGCCCCATTCAGCGATCTCCATACCGCTGCGGTGGCAGGCGATACAGATATCGTGATCACCCAGGGCACAGACGCCGATGCAAGGGCTGGGAATTGTTTTTTTCTTTTCGGCACTCATGTGGATGCTCTACTTCTGCTTTTCAAAACTACGGTTAAAGCGGCGCATATTCTCAACATAGTGACGGGCGTTCTCCAGTAATCCCGCGACTTGCTCCTCGCTCAGAGTGCGCTTGACCCTGGCCGGGGAGCCCACCACCAGCGAGTAATCCGGAATTTCCATATTCTCCGGTACCAGGGCGTTGGCTCCGATCAGGCAGCCCTTGCCGATCTTAGCGCCATTGAGCACCACGGCACCGATACCGATCAGAGAGCCGTCGCCCACACTGCAGCCATGCAGCATCGCCTGGTGCCCGACGGTCACATCGCGCCCGATACTGAGGGTGTAACCGGGATCGGTATGCAATACCGCACCGTCCTGGATATTCGAGCCCTCACCGATAATGATCGGGTCGTTATCGCCGCGAATCACTACGTTAAACCAGATACTGCTGCGATCGTGCAGCTGGACATTGCCGATCACCGTGGCATTGTGGGCGACAAAATGTTCAAGGCCGATCAGTTGCACAGCCTGTCCTTCAACGGAATAAAGCATACTCTGCTCCTTGTCCGGCAAGATCAGGAACGATGTTCCGGCCGGGTTTTTATCGGAATCCCGGCATCAAAAACCAGATTCATCAGATCCACCAGCACATAAGCCGTCAGTCCCCAGATCAGAAACCCCTCGTAGCGCCAGGCGGGTACATCCATCTGGCGTCCATAGGCGTGAATACGATGGGTCTGCAGGGAGTCGGTTTCGAGAAAATACCGTAAAGGCACACGAAACACTGCGTCCAGCTCATCCGGATTGACGGTCAGAGGCACATCCACCGGTACCAGCCCGACCCAGGGCGTCACCTGCAGACGATTCTTGGACAGCACCTGACCTAGCTGGCCCAGCACCTCAACTTCATCCGGCACCAATCCCACCTCCTCCTGCGCTTCCCGCAGGGCCGTAAACAGCAGGTCAGGATCGGTATCGTCATGCTTACCGCCGGGAAAAGCCACTTCGCCGCTATGCGTCGACAGATGGGCTGCACGGCGGGTCAGAATGACTTCCGGATTTTCATGGCAATCAGTGATCGCCACCAATACGCCCGCCTTGCCACCCTCCTCGCGGATACGCAACGGTCTGTGATGGGCAAGGCGTTGTCTCAACTGATTAATCATCGCAGGCTTCGAATCTATATACTCAGTGATCAGGCTCCTGCGGCATAAAAAACCGCCGCAGGGCTTTTCTATTTGTTCTGAACATCATACCTTGTGACTGACAGCATGCCAGCACCGGCTAAGGATCATTGATGAACTATTGCAGCCACTGCGGTTCCAGCGTTCGGCTGGCGGTTCCCGAAGGGGATAACCGACCACGCCATATCTGCGATAACTGCCACACCATCCACTACCTGAACCCGAAGGTTGTCGCGGGCTGCCTGCCCGTCTATGGCGACAAGGTTCTGCTCTGCCGTCGCGCTATCGAACCCCGCAAGGGTCTCTGGACCCTGCCAGCCGGCTTTATGGAGAATGGCGAATCGACTGAACAGGGCGCTTTACGCGAAACCCGCGAAGAAGCCCTGGCCGAAGTGGAACTGATCTCTCTGTATACCGTCACATCGATACTACATGTTAATCAGGTACAGATGCTCTACCTGGCCAGAATGCCACAGCCTGACTTCGGTGCCGGAGAAGAGACCCTCGAAGCGGCGCTGTTCAGCGAAACCGAGATCCCCTGGGATGAACTGGCCTTTGAAACCATCAGTAACGCACTGCGGTTCTATTTCGAAGACCGTAAGCAAGATCAGTTCCCGTTGCGCCATGTAGAGATCGGCGCCAACCGCTAAGCTTCTCCCCCTGTTGGTAGCCTGAAATCGCGGCAAATCGTCACACCGGACAATTTGCCGCGCGTCACTGTGTCACGTTCTCAGCCCTGACCGCCCTGCGTATGATCCGCCTCCGTTTGCCATCGGATGCCATAGGGAGCACACGCAGTCATGCCGATCAGATCTTCAGTACCGTTTTTGGGTCAGCCACTGAGCCTCGCTATTGGCACCCTCTTGCTTAGCCACATTGCCCAGGCCGAACAGGTCGAGCAGGCGGAGACTATGGTGGTCACCGCCAGTCGCAGCGAACAGGCCAGCACCGAGGTCCCGCTCAGCATCGGCGTGATTAATGCCGAGCAGCTGGCACTGGATCAGGGTGCCCATATTGAGGACAGCATAAACGCCGTGGCCGGAGCGACCCTGAACCAGCTTTCCGGCAGCTCCTCCCACAACACCGGCATCCGCCTGCCCCTCAACTACGATGGCTACTACCTGTTCCTGCAGGATGGTATCCCGCTGCAATCGGCCGCCTTCTTTAACCACAATGGTCTGCGCTGGGCCAGTTATAACACCAGCGCCGATCAGATCGAGATCCTCAAAGGCGCCGGCACCACCCTCTATGGCGCCGGCGCGGTAGCCGCCACCATCAATGTGCGCAGCGCCGATCCCGCCTTTGAGCCGGAGAGCAGAGTTAAGCTGCTGGCCGGTGAGAACGACTACAGCCAGCTGCAGTTCAGCCATACCGATGCCATCGCGGATGACCAGGCGATCCTGATCGCCGCCTCGGCCCTGCAGGATGGCGGCTGGCGCGATCACACCCGGCGCGAGCGCCAGGAGCTGTTGCTGAAGCATCTCTGGCAGGGCGAGGAGAGTGAGATTAATACCGTACTGCAGCTGTCACAGCAGGAGGATGAGTCCGCCTCCGGCCTGACCCAGGCCCAGTACGATACGGATATAACCCAGACCGGTCTCAGCGATCAGGTACTGGCGACCGACCCGCAGCGCAGCAGCGACTTTATCCGTCTGAGCATGGAGTGGCTCTACAGCGCCAGCGACCAGCTGGAGATCAGCATCATCCCCTACCTGCGCCACAGCACCAATAACTACGTCGCTACCTGGCGCAGCTATACCCCGGTCGGAGAAACGGCGATCGATTCTATCGGCCTGCTGAATAAGGCCAGCTACCAGCATGATGATGGCAGCGAAACCTTCTTCGGTCTCGATCTGGAACAATCCCAATCCGACGAGCTGAGTTACCAGCCCTTTACCGTCACCACCCGCGGCTGGGGGGCCAACACCTATGTCGCGGGCCACAAGTACCGCGACCAGGAGGTGCAGTACCGCAACCTCTCGCCCTACGTTCAGCACAACCGCTTCCTGTCCGATAACCTGCAGCTGCAGGCCGGTCTGCGCTATGACTACAACCGCTATGAGCTGGAAAATAACCTGGCCGAGGCGGATAACGATAGCTACGGCAACCGCCGCCTGGCCGACCGCAGTGACAGCTTCAGCAGCCTCAACCCAAAGCTAGCAGCCAGCTATCGCCTCAGTGACAGCAGCAACCTCTATGGCCGTATCGCCCAGGCGACCCGACTGCCATCCGCCGCAACCCTATACAACCTCAGCAGTGGCGACAGCAAGAGCCTCGCCGGTGGCGTCGATGAGGAGCGCTCTACCACCTGGGAGCTGGGCTACAAGATGACTTCGGAGCAACTCGACCTGACACTGGCCGCCTACCGCATGGAGATCAGGGATGCCATCGTCCGCGCCGAAGACAGCAAGGGGGACAGCTTCAGTACCAATGCCGGTGAAACCCGCCATCAGGGTGTCGAGCTGGAACTGCTCTACCGCTTTGCCCCGCACTGGAGCCTGCAGGCGGCACTGAGCGAATCGCGCCATAAGTTTATCGACTATATCAATGACGGAACCGACTTCTCCGGCAAGGGGATGATGCGCGCGCCCCATACCAAGGGCTCGCTGGCGCTGAACTGGGTACCGGGGGCCCTGCATACCCAGCTACAGCTGGAGCACTTCGGTACTTACTGGATGGATGATGCCAATACCCAAAAGGCACCGAGTTTCACCCTGCTGAACCTCAAGGCGCGCTATAACATCGAGCCTGACTGGCAGCTGTTCGCCCGGATCGACAACCTGCTGGATCGCCGCTACTCCCACCAGACCGAGATCCGCTATGGCAAGGTGCGCTACTACCCGGGCCAGGGCCTGAACGTCAAAGCCGGTCTCGAATACCGCTGGTAAGGAGAGGAAACCATGACTGCAAATCTCTACCGCTGGCACCGCCGCCTGGCGCTATGGGTGTTACTGCCACTACTGTTCTGGGGCCTCAGCGGCCTGCTGCATCCGCTGATGCGCCTGACCCGGCCGGAGGCGGCCACACCGGTGTATATCGCCCCGGCCTGGCCTGCGGCATTGCAATCGGTAGCACTGCAGCCACTGCTTGAGAAGCAGTCGATCGATGCCGTACACAACCTGCGTCCGGTAAAGCTGGGCGATGACTGGCTGCTGCAGGTTATCCCCAGCGTAGCCGGACCCGGCCGGATGTTAGAGCCCTTAAAAGCAGAGGTGGTCGAAGGGGGCAATCGTGACTATGCGATCCAGCTGGCGCGCCACTTCAGCGGCCTGACACAAATAGCAGTCACCAAGGTGACCCGGCTCGATCAGTTCAGCGCCGAGTATCCGCCGATCAACCGCCTGCTGCCGGTGTGGCGGGTGGAGTTTGCCGATCCCCGGGTCACCACCGCCTTTGTTGATATCCGCCAAGACCGCCTCGGCGCCATCAGCGATGATCGCCGCCGCAGCCTGATGGGACTGTTTCAGACCCTGCACGTCTGGTCCTTTGTGCCGCCCGACCACTGGCTGCGCAGCGCGACCTTTATCGGCCTGATGCTGATGAGTAGTTTTATCGGACTCAGCGGCCTCTACCTCTATACTCTGCTGCCGTTTCGCCAACGCAAACAACCACAACACCTGCACTGGCTGCATCGCCTATCGGGCCTGATCATCTCGATACCGCTGCTGATGTTTACGCTGAGCGGTCTGGTGCGCACCCTGGAGAAACAGTTGCCGGATATCCGCGGCATCCAGCTGGCACAATCGGTTCCCAGCATGCAGCTCGATATCAGCCTCGGCAGCCTGATGGCTCAGGCTCCCGGTATCAACGGCGTGCAGCTGCATAATCTGGATGGGCAGTTACAGTGGCAGCTGCTGCGTCTGCGCCAGCCTGCGCTCTGGCTCGAAGGCAGCCAGTTACAGCCAAGACCCGATGGCGAGCGCCGGTTTGCACAGCAGCTGGTGGCAAAACTGGGCCTGAGCAGTGCAAGTCCCCTTTCCGCCCGGCCGATCCGCAGCTACAGGGATGACCCGGATTACGGCTTTATCGACAAGCGCCTGCCGGTGATGGCACTGGCGTATCCCGGACAGACGCTTTATATCGACAGCCGCGATGCCCTGCTCGCCAAGCAGGTCACAGCCGGCGATCAGCTCTTTGGCTGGGTGTTTCGTTACCTGCATAAGTGGCGTTTTGCCAACAGCCTGGGCCTGAATGGGCGCGATAGCCTGATCGCCCTGGCGATCGGGCTGATCTCAGCCAGCGCCGTCACCGGCGGCCTGATGTGGCTGCGGCGCAAGCGCAAGCAGCGCCGCGCCCATAACGAAAAACGGCCCCAGGCAGTGACTGTCTGAGGCCGTAGGAAAGCTAAGCAGAATTGAGGGTCAGGCAGCGCCAACCAGTTCCGGCTCCGGATTACGCGGCTGCCACTGGCTCAGAATCACCCCGCCGATCACCAGACCGGCGGCCATCATCTGTTCGGCATTCAGGGTCTCGCGCAACACTACATAGGCCAGAATCAGGGTAAACACCGGAATCAGGTTAACGAAGGCGGAGGCCTGGCTGGCTGAGATCTTCGAAACCCCCAGGTTATACATGCCGTAGGCGCCGATATTGATCAGCGTCCCCAGATAGAGGATCGCCAGCACCGCCGGCATCTCGAATGTGGTCGGCATACCACCATCCCAGGCATACACCAGCGGCAGAAAGAACACCGATCCGGCAAAGGCCTGCAGCGCCGTCAGGAACCAGCTCGAATAGCGCTGTGACAGATGTTTCAGACACAGGGTATAACCGGTGGCACAGATCATGGCGCAGAATTCGAGGAAGTTACCCAACAACGGATTCGGCGCACTCTCGCTCTGCTCGCCCGATACGCTGAGCCAGATCGCCCCACACACCGCGATCAAAAAGCCCAGCCAGGCACGTCCGTGCAGACGCTCCTTCAGCAAGAAAAAGGCCCCGACCGCCACCAGCAAGGGTAGCAATGAGGTGATCATTCCCGCTTCCATCGCGGTGGTGTTCTGCAACGCCATCGCCTCAAAGATAAAGTAGAGACAGGGTTCCGAGACCACCATCAGCGCCAGGTATTTCCAGTCTCCGGCACGGTATTCAAACTTTGCGATACGGCGGATCACAAACATAAAGCACAGGGATGCCACCGCCATACGGCCGAAGACCACAAACATCGGATCGTAGTACTGGAACGCCAGCTTCAGGGCGATAAAGGAGCTGGACCACAGCAGCATAGCGGTAAACAGGCTGAATACCGGCAACCAACGGGATTCCATCGGCGAGACCTCAGAAAGAAGAAATTCAAAGATATGTTCAGGTTGCAACGGGACGTTGCCAGAGAGGACTAGAATAGCCCCTTCGCTCAACAAGGAAAATTAATAATCCTGATTGTTAATAAGAAATTCTTATTCTAACAACCGATCAGCCAGGTCCCTTCCTGTGCTAGCATCCGCGCGCATTCAACGTCATCTCAACCTCGATACACACTCATGACACTCATACTCTCAACCTGGGTAAAATTCTTCTTCCTGTTCGCACCCTTCTTCGTGGTGTCGATGTTCCTCTCCCTGACCAAGGGGGCAACATCACAACAACGGGGCAAGACCGCCAATCGTGCCGTGATGGCCGCCTTTCTGACCAGTCTGATCCTGTTCTTCTTCGGTACGCCGCTGTTTGAGGTACTGGGCATCACCCTGGACTCATTCCGTATCGGTGCCGGTATCCTGCTGTTCCTGTCGGCGATCAGCCTGGTGCGCGAGGGCGTGCGGGTCAATGCCGAAGTCCCGGACGACCAGCGGGATGATATCTCGGTAGTACCGCTGGCGATCCCGACCATTATCGGTCCGGCGACCATCGGTACTATCCTGGTCTACGGGGCTGAACTGGAGGGGACCGCCGTGCTGGAAGGCCTCGCCGGTATGGTGCTGGCACTGGTGTGCCTGCTGATCCTGCTGCATCTGGCCAGCCGGCTGGAACGGCTGCTGGGCAATACCGGCCTGAATATTCTCAGTAAGGTTACCGGCCTGATCCTGGCGGCAATGGCCTCGGAGATCGTCCTCTCCGGCCTGCAGGGATTTATCAGCCGCAGCGGGCTTTAACTGCTTCCGGCTGATATTCAGATATCCGCTAGCTGCCAGACGTCGTAGGCCACCTCTTCATAGGGGTGAGCCTGCTTCAAGGTCGCCACCGCCTGCCGAATCAGCGCATCACTGCAGACCATTTCCACCTTCCATTCCGGCAATCTCTCGACCTCCCCCTGCTGGCCGTTATGGGGGTTACTGCCTGCCAGTGGCCGGAACTGCCCCTGCCCCAGGGTTTGCCAGCAACAGCAGTCATAGCCGCCAATCCGTCCCACGCCTGCATCAAACAGCGCCTGCTTCACCGCCTCCAGATCATCCTGCGGCACGAAAAAACTGAGCTTGTACATCCGACCTGCCTCTGCCAATAGTCCTGCGCCCAGCTTAACCAGTTAGCGGACTACTGCCAATGACGCCGTCGCTGCCCCTGCGAGCGATACCCCTCATGGTTGCGGTAACGACGCTCGGCCCGGTGATAGCCGTCGCCATAGGAGTGCTGTCTGCCGGAGTAACCCTGGTCATGACCATGGTGACGGAAGCGATAGGGGCGGTAATGATGCGGCCGCTGATGGTGTGGGCGGTAGTAAAATGGCTGGTAGATATGCGGGCGATAGCGGTGTGGCTTATAAGCCCGATAGGAACGGTGGGGCTTGTAGCGATAATAGCCATGGCCGTAACCACGATAATAGCGATGGCCATAACCGGGATAGCTATGCAGCGAGATAGAACCGCCGTGGTAGCCGTGGATGGGGATATGGATGCTGAAGCCAATGCGGCCTGCCAGGTGCAAGGCGGGGTCAGGCAGAGTCGACAAACGACTGAACGGTGGTATCACCTTTTCAGCTGCGTAGCCGGGGTTGTCAGGATAGCCGGATTGAACCTGCGCCGAAGGTATCTCAACCAGCGCATGTGCGTCCATGCCCAGTAACAACACGGATACCCCCAACAGTAAGAACTGTTTCATGGGAGTGCTCCTCACCCTTATTTCAGGGTATTGCATAGCTCCTTTTTAGCGGGCAACGAATGAATAGGGTGTGAATAAAAAATGAACACACCTTAATCATGGACAACAAGCAGCCGTAAAAGGACTGCAGCCAGATCAAAAATAACAGAACCCGGAGCTTAGCCCGACGGGGTTATCTGCTTAAACCGGCAGGGGAATCGGTCAGAAAGGGTAGAAAATCAGCGGCGATGCGGGCGGGAAGAAAGCAAAGACGCATTAGCACGATGGGGCCTGCGCCTTAGCTGAGGAGACCGATCAGATTTCGTCGATCTGGCGACGGATATCTTCCATCTTACGCGCAACCACCTTTTCAAGGTGTTCCAGCTCTTCCAGCAACTGCTCTTTCTTGGTCGCCGTATTGCGGTCAGCGCTTACCAGCTGATCCAGTTCAGCGACAGCACGCAGGAAGTAAGGGGAGGACTCAGTGGTTGCACGGTAAGGCACCAGGCCTTCGTTGACACGGACGTTCTTGTGCAAACGCTTGAACTTGAATTTCTTACTCTTGGCAAACCATTCGCCCTGGTGGCGGTGGAAATAGATCTTGAGGATATCAGTATCACCCTCGATTCGGGATGTGTACCTTTCGATATCGTATGCATCCTCGATTCCCATCTCCTGAAGGGTTTCGAACTGCTTCTGTGCCATGTCCGTTTATTCTCCTAACATCAATGTTTAGTTGAAGAGTCAGGCCAAAGTGCACCGCTGACTCTTTAGATGAGAACACTCTGCGCAGATATTATCTTTTAGGGTATTTAAATCCGGGAGCCTCTCAGCGACGAGTATAGACCCGTTACCTATACGAAGCTGCCCCCGGGGTCGAAATATCTAAATTCTGCGTATAAATACGGAAACTATTTGCGGCTATCCCGGGGGGGAATTTATACCGCCCGCGCGATTGTCTTCTCAGGCTGAATGGGCACAGACCCAATGGGTGCCATCGGCAAAGCGTTGCTGCAGATAATCCACCAGCTGGCGAACTTTCGGCGACAGGTGACGGCTCTGGGGATATACCGCCCAGACAGCGCCATCACGCACTTCATACTCCCGCAGCACCGGCACCAGCTCGCCGCTTTCCAGATATTGCTCGACGTAGTAATCGGGCAGCTGGGCCACCCCCAGTCCCTTACGCACCGCATCGACAATCGCCAGCCCGGAGTTGGCACGCCAGTTACCGCTTACGCGCAGCTCCTTGGTCTTGCCCGCCACCTGCACCTTCCACTGGTCATTCGAGCCGATCAGGCAGTTGTGGCCGCTGAGCTCCTGCAGGGTATGAGGACGCGGATTGCGCTCGAAATAGCTGGCGGCGGCGCAGATATACTCGCGCCTTGAGATCAGCCGGCGCGCCACCAGGGAGGAGTCGCGCAGCACCCCCATGCGGATAGCGACATCGAAACCTTCGCTGATCAGGTCGACACTGCGGTTGCTCAGATGCAGGTCGATCTCCAGCTGAGGATGCAGCAGCATAAAGTCATTCAATACCGGGGCGATAATATGCTCGCCAAACACCGTGCCACAGCTGATCCTCAACAGCCCCTTCGGCGTGCCCTGATAATCCCTGACCAGATCATCCGCCGCACCGAATCCCTCCAGCAGGTGCCGGCACTGTTCGAAATAGACCCGTCCGACCTCCGTGGCGCTGACCTGCCGGGTCGTGCGGAAAAGCAGCTGGGCATCCAGCTGTTTTTCCAGGAAACTGATCAGCCGGCTGACATGGGACGCGGATACATTCAGTTCCCGCGCCGCAGCAGACAGGCTGCCGTGCCGTACCACGGCGACAAAAGCTTCGATGCCTTCCCAACGATTCATTATTGCTCTCCAGCAAAACTCCTTGCCCCGGGGAAGGATGATCCCCCGCATTTCATGCTCTAGACTGCCTAACCTGAATTAATGATGCAATGCCTGCACATCGCCTCGGCAGGCTGGCCCCACTAAGGCTTCAGCATAACGCGCCAGGCCTCCACGCAACCGGACGGATGAATTAGCGAATTGTCGCTCAGATTGATCCCACAGATCCGGGCATTGCCATGTTACAAGAATAAAGCATCACCGAATTAACCAGAAACCGGAGACTCCAATGAAATCACGCGCCGCCGTGGCCTGGGAAGCAGGCAAACCGCTGTCGATCGAAGAAGTAGATGTACAGGGCCCTAAGGCCGGTGAAGTACTGGTGCGCATCGTTGCGACCGGTGTCTGCCACACTGATGCCTTCACCCTGTCCGGTGCCGATCCGGAAGGTATCTTCCCATCCATCCTCGGCCACGAAGGTGCCGGTGTGGTTGAAGAAGTCGGCCCGGGCGTGACCAGCCTGAAGCCGGGCGACCACGTTATCCCGCTGTACACCGCTGAATGTGGCAAATGTAAGTTCTGCCTGTCCGGCAAGACCAACCTGTGCCAGGCGGTTCGCGCCACTCAGGGCAAGGGCCTGATGCCAGACGGCACCACCCGTTTCTCCGTTGGCGGCAAAGAGCTGTTCCACTACATGGGCTGCTCCACGTTCTCCGAGTACAGCGTAGTCCCGGAGATCTCCCTGGCGAAGATCCACATTGACGCGCCACTGGAAAAAGTATGCCTGCTGGGCTGCGGTATCACCACCGGCATCGGTGCGGTACTGAACACGGCCAAAGTACAGGCGGGCGATACGGTTGCCGTATTCGGCCTGGGTGGTATCGGTCTGTCCGTAATCCAGGGTGCCCGTATGGCCGGTGCCGAGCGCATCATCGCCATCGATGTCAACGAAGACAAGTTCGAGATGGCACGTCAGTTCGGTGCCACCGACTGCGTCAACCCGAAAGACCACGGCGCGCCGATCCAGGAAGTGATCGTCGATATGACCGACGGCGGTGTTGACTACTCCTTCGAGTGTATCGGTAACGTCGATGTGATGCGGTCTGCGCTGGAGTGCTGCCACAAGGGCTGGGGCGAGTCGATCATCATCGGTGTGGCCGGTGCCGGTCAGGAGATCTCCACCCGTCCGTTCCAGCTGGTTACCGGTCGTGTCTGGAAAGGTTCCGCTTTCGGTGGCGTTAAAGGCCGCTCCCAGCTGCCAGGCTACGTTGAGGACTACATGAACGGCAAGATCGAAATCGATCCGTTCATCACCCACACCATGGGTCTGGAAGATATCAACAAGGCTTTCGACCTGATGCACGAAGGTAAGAGCATCCGCTCCGTCATCAAGTTCTAATCTGTGTTTAAACGCCCCCAAGAGGCTGAGTAAGAACGTAATGAGCGCAGGCTAGAGAAGGCAAAAAGACACGAAAAAGCGGAGTCAGCGTGCCCTTTGGGCATTACTGAAGTAAATGAGCATTTTGAGTGTCTTTTTAACGCCCTATAGCCAAGTCGCAATAGTTATTACACAGCCTCGACTGAGAGCGTTTCTATCTGGAGAAACCCTGCATGAGTAACTCTATTGCGTTGGAGCTGGTCAGCGCCAACAAGACCGCTGGCGGCTGGCTGAAGCGCTACCGTCACCGCTCCGGCAGCCTGAACTGCGATATGGTGTTCGCCATCTACCTGCCCCCCCAGGCGGAAGAGCAGTCGGTACCGGCGGTTTACTGGCTTTCCGGCCTGACCTGTACCGATGAGAACTTCAGTCAGAAAGCCGGTGCCTTCCGCGTCGCGGCCGAACTGGGTGTCGCCGTGATCTGTCCGGATACCAGCCCGCGCGGCTGTAACCTGCCGGGCGAAGATGACAGCTATGACTTCGGCAGCGGTGCCGGCTTCTACGTCAACGCCACCCAGGAGCCGTGGAGCCGCCACTACCGCATGTATGACTACGTCAGCGAAGAGCTGCCTTCGATTGTCGAAGCCAACTTCCCGCTGACCGAGCAGCGTGCCATCTCCGGTCACTCGATGGGCGGTCACGGAGCGCTGGTAGTCGGCCTGCGTAATCCTGAGCGCTACAGTTCGATCACTGCATTCTCACCGATCAGCAACCCGATGAACTGCCCCTGGGGCCAGAAGGCGCTGGGCAACTACCTGGGCGATAACCGCGACGACTGGAAACCCTGGGATGCCTCGCAGCTGATCGACCGTGCCGAAGTTAAACTGCCGCTGCTGGTGGATCAGGGCACCGAAGATGAGTTCCTGCACGAACAGCTGAAGCCGGAAGCGCTGCAGCAGGCCTGTGCGGTCAACGAGTACCCGCTGGTGCTGCGGATGCAGCCGGGTTATGACCACAGCTACTACTTCATCGCCTCCTTTATCGAAGATCACCTGCGCTTCCACGCCCAGCATATGGGACTGTAACCGGTAACGCCCGGCCGGACGTTCACTCAGTGGACGTCCGACTTATTGAGTTTTATAGCCTTACGAAGCCTTGCCGACTACGTCCATCAGTTTGGAGTAATCGGTAACAACATCATACTTCACTCGATCCTTATCGATCTGCTCGCTCATCTCGACAAAAAACTTCTTGGCGCACTCAATCTTGGTCTTTTCGATCTCACGCAGCTTCATAGATGACATTGTGCCTTTCGTCTCCGCTACAAAGTAAATGTGGCGCACACTACCATTGCGGAATGAGATCGCCCAGTCCGGGTTATAGTCCCCAACCGGAGTCGGAATCAGGAAGCCTCGAGGAAGCTTGGCGTAAACCACGACCTCACTGCTGGTATCCAACTCTTTAACGAACTCACGCTCCACCGCTGAGTCAGTAATCGCGTAGTCGTAAACATGGTTCTTCAGCTTGGCGGAAGCGCGGGAGAAATCCTGGCTTGTTTGATTTGCCGTAAAGATATCGACACTGTAGCGTTCATCTACTTCGTCATAGGCTAGGCGTTCAATAACCATGGCAGCTTTTTGCTCAGTAATCAGCCTGCTGGCTTCTACTATGAAGTGCTCCGGGTTTTGTTGAAACTGCTTGAAAATAGCAGCCTGAATGCCTTTTAGGATCTCGGCAGTGGTTTGCCGGGTCAGTTGGGTGTTTTCTGCCACCTTACCCAACAGGTCATATTTGACGCGTGAGTGGATGGAGTCACCATACTCTGTCGCGGTCTCTTCAACCCTAAAGCCTTCTCCGTTGCGCAGCTGTTCATCGGTGAGTCCGTCTTGCTGGATGCCTTTACGCACCCAGTATTGCAACGGTGTTACACGCAGCTCTGTATCCAGTGCACTGATGCATTTACGGACCAACTCGTCAGAATCAAAATCCACCTTGTAAACCGCTTTACGATTAATCCGCTCCCAAAGTGCCCGGAACTCTTTCTTATCGAAGTTGGCATTGAGTGGATTGGTTTTCGGCTTGCGACCGTCATCCACCTGGGGTAACTGAGCATCGCTAAAGACGCTGTCAATCAGCTCGAATACCTGATCGGCATAGGGTTGAAGATCGTCCGGCAACGCAGCCAGACTGCTCTCTTCCCTGGACTGCAGGTACAGGTCGGCAATATGATCCGCGTCGTCGGTGTAATCGTTCTTCAGCAGGTAGCGGTAGATCTGTTTGGCCATCACCGCAGTGACTTCAACCTCGCCGTCTTTGGTATTCAGTATCTTGCCGGTAAAGTAGTCCTCATTTGCCTGCCGTGGGCGGGCGGTTAATGTCTCGGTGATCTCCTGCTGAAGGCCAGCAACAAAGTCCGTATAGCTTTCGCTGGCAATGACCGTCAGTACGTTGATGTCATGAACCACCGCTGGGTGGTCCATACGATCGCCATGTTTGTCCACCGCCAGGCGCAGGCCGCGCCCGACTTCCTGACGGCGTGAAATGGTATTATCGCTGTGCTTGAGCATACACATGACAAACACGTTGGGGTTGTCCCAGCCTTCTCGCAAAGCAGAGTGAGAGAAGATAAAGCGTGTAGGCTCCTCGAATGACAGCAGACGCTCTTTGTCCTTCAGAATCAGATCGTAAGCATCCACATCATCGGAATCGACCGACCGGGCGCCAACCTTAGGGTCTTTTAGCCGGTTGGTTTTCTTATCGATCGAGAAGTAGCCGTTATGAGTCTTCTCGGCTGCAATCTGCTCCAGGTGCTTACGGTAAGCTTGGTTATCGATTGCCAGCTCAGACAGATATTCATCCTTCAGCAGCAGGTACTCTTCCTCAAAGATTCGCGCATACTCACCTTTTTCATCGCCCTGCTCGTAATCACGGTATTTGGCCACTTCATCAATGAAGAACAACGACAGCACTTTGATTCCCTGAGCAAAGAGCTGCTTTTCCCGATCCAGGTGGGACTTAATGGTCTCACGGATCTGGATGCGACGTACATCTCGCTCCGAGACATCACCGTGGGCTTCACCCGCCTTCAACACGATGCCATTAGTGAACTCAACGGTATCCGTGTTGTAGTCTATCTGACTAATGGTAAAACCATCCCGGTATTGATCCAACTCACCTGACTCCACAAACAGGTCGTCGCGAAACGCCAAGCGGCGTAACTGTCGCTTTATCTCACCGGACTTCAGCTTTATCTCAAGCTCGATACGGGCCACAGGCGCTTTTTTCGATATATCGATCCCTTCCAGGTATAGGTAGGCGTTAGTACCGGCCAGGCCGCGAGTCTGTATGCCACGTACCGCAATCTTTTTGACCAGCTTCTGGTTGTAGGCATCCAGGGCGTCCAAGCGGTGTATACGATTGTGCTGGGTTTTGTGGGTAGCCGAGTAGCGCAGAATCATCAGTGGATTAAATCGAGGTAGTGCTTCCTGGGTGGCCTTGCCCTCCATCTTTTGCGGCTCGTCCAGAATCAGTATTGGCCGGTTAGCTGCGATAACCTCAATAGGCTTGCGCGACTGAAAATCATCCAGTTCGTCATAAATACGCCGGTTATCCTTTCCTCGGGCATTGAATGCCTGGATGTTCATCACCATCACATTGATGCCAGCATCCGATGAAAAGCTTTCCAGCTCGTGCAGACGTTTGGAGTTGTAGATAAAGAAACGTGCCTTCTTACCGTAGCTCTCGGTAAAATGATCGGCGGTAATCTGCAGCGACTTATACACTCCTTCTCGGATAGCGACTGAAGGCACCATAATGATGAACTTGCTCCAGCCATAGCGCTTGTTCATCTCAAAAATGGTCTTGATATAGCAATAGGTCTTGCCGGTGCCGGTCTCCATCTCTACATCCAGATGCAACCGTGTAGCGGCCAGGGCCCGCTTCTTGTAATCGGCTTTCACCGATACCCGATTGCCTTTCTTGTCGTAGGTGGTAAACCCGGTCAGAGCGTCTGTGACAGACAGATTCTGTCGGCGCTGTACCTTCTGAATATTTTCCAGTACCTGTGCTTCGGTCAGAGCCAGATCCGTATTCTTGAAGCCCTCTTCAAACGCGCTCGCCTGTGCTCTATGGCCAGGATCAATACGATAAGTAATGCCATCAACCTTCGGCTGTCCAGCGAAACATTCCACCACGGATTCGACCGCATTCGTCTGGTAGGCTTGGGTTTTGAATTTGAGCTTCATGCTGTTCTCTATTTCTGCAAAAGTTCTGCATTCTTTTCTGCAAACAACCCTTGCAGAAAAGAATGCAGAAAGCAGTATCTTATTGTTTAGTAAAACAATTTACAGAGTAATATATCTACAAAGGTATGATTTTATTCTGCAAGTTTCCAAATAGGGCTACGGCGTGATCCCGTATTACGAATACGCCCCTGACGCCTCAGTTTGGTCAGTAAGTTGCCGATTTTGTGCTGTTTCTGCTCCAGAGAGAGCCCGTCGCTTAGCTTATCTAACAGCAGTTTATCTATTTCGGCACGCGATGCCTCGCCAAACTTTCCAAGATAATCCGTCAGTAATTTGGCATAGAATTCATCGTCCTGAGCGCGGGTTCGAATGTAATCCGCTTTACCCGCGGTTGCCTTGGCTACTTTTGCAGAGACATAGACGTTGGGCTTACGCCCCTCAATCAGTCCCTCACGCCTAAGCCGTGTCACAGCCTCATCAGGGATCGGCAGCTTTTTCTGCACACGATCCAAGGCCAATATATCCGCCAGTGGCAAGTCAGTCTTCTGAATCAGTAATCGGCTATAGGCCGGGTCAACCACGCTACCGTAAATCGTTAGCTTCACTGCATTTGATGCGCTCAGGTCATAATCCGGCATAGGGAAGTACCGCCGTACCTGACGGGCATACATGTCGTGGATGCCGTAGCCCATGGTATCAATCATATTGAACTCAGCCATCGCCTGGGCCAGAAAAGGATTTCGGTAACGGCGCGGAACCCGGTTCCCTTCCAGATAATCGCTCGGCTCACCCTCAAAAAAGAGGCCGTCATTTTCAAAGATCAGACGGTCCGGTTGCTCAATCACAACCACGCGAGCGTTGCGGCTGTAATCCTGATGGGCGATGCAGTTGTGCAGAGCCTCCAGTACGATCTTCTGGTCATACTTGGAGACCTCTATTGGCACCAGTTCATCCTCTGGTAAAAGCCTGAGCTGAATATTGCGAATACGCTGGTACAACTTGGAACTGTTTAACAGAAAAGGTGGCGTAAAGTGCTCATACGCCCGCTCCGGCCCCTCCAGTTTCCAGGTCATCTGGGCTGGATGCGGTGAAAGTCTCCAGGCCGATTCTGCTTTACCCAATAGCAAAAGTGCGGCGCGGGTGATTTGGCCATTTTGAGTGATACGCGCACGATCCAGAAAGGTTGTCAGCGGCCAGCTTGCCACCTCTTCTGCGGTGAAGCGGTTGGCATATTTTTGAGCGAAAGCTTCCCGTGCTTTTTGGACGGCAGCACCATCCAGGTCATCCAAGGAAGCATCCGCAACCCACTGTGCCGTCCAGTCCTGAGAGATGGTCTGCTGACGAATTTCGTCCTGCTTGTCCAGACCCAGAGGGCTCAGGCTTTCGCCCGCCCTAGCGTAGTAATGGCCTTTCCATGCGATGGGGATACCACGGGGGGCTGCCGGAATTTCGAATAGCACCACACGCCCCGCCGCGTGGCTCAGCACATGTATTTCGCGGAAAGTTACGCTGGGTTCCGTGCATTGGGCCATTTGCTGCTTTAGCCCTTGCAGGCGCTCAGGGTCTTCGCGGTAGTTGGAACCCATCACACTACGGCTTTTATTGTCTACCCCAAACACCAACCAGGCACTGTCCTGCTCATGCAGGTTAGCTTCGTTACTCAGTGCTGAAAAATACTCGCCTATTTTATCGGTCTTATAATTTTCATCCGCCTGCTTGAACTCCACCACCTCGTTCTCCCAGGTGCTGATAAGTTGCTCCAGCAGAGCACTTAGCTCGATTGGCTGCATGCGCTGACCTCAGATCGCTTTGACTTCGGTGGTAGGTGAAAGCTGACGGAAGATCTGCTCAACGTTGATCTTCACCGCATCCGTCTCAAAACCGTTATCACGGAACACTACACGCAGGGGTTCGGACTTCGCCAGCTCCTTAACCAGTGCTTCGCTGATACCCTGATCGAAGCAAGCTACCAGTGCATTATCATCGACATAGAAGACGGTTTTACCCTGAATCGATTCACGGCGTATTGGCAGTGTCAGATCCACCCCCCAATCGACCAGTACCTGGAACAGCAAGTCTTCTGCACTGCGATCAGGCTTAACGTTATCGACCGTATCTAACAGATCGCCCTGGGATAGCTGGTCGGGCCGGTAGTAAATGTCCTTCATACTGGAACTATCCAGCTTGAGAACACGAAAGCCCAGAGGTGTATTCCCATCGCCCTGGAGTTCATTAATGACATTCACCAGGCGTGACCTGCCCATATCGAATATGGTTTTCATTTGAGGCTCGGGAATGCGCAGAGGCTCCGCGATCTGTACGCCGATAAAGCGTCTATTTCCTCCGTCTGTGCGGTTTTGCTCAAGTACGGCATGCGCGGTGCTACAGCTTCCACTAAAGAAGTCCAAAACAATATCGCTACCGTCTGGAGAAGTAGATAACTGTAAAATCCGCTGAATAAGTGCTATAGGTTTAACTGAATTAAAAACATTCTCGGTATTTTCAAAAGGAACATATTTTAGCAGTGTTTTCTTTGCATCTTGAGTATGGCCGACCTCCTTATATACCCATAAAGTCTGAGGAGTCCTGCCAGCAGAAACCTCTGTTAAAAACCGTTTAACAGCAGGTACATTATTTCCACTTTCACCCCACCAAATCCGATTATCAGAGTCAAGCTCCTTGAACTTTTTTTCACTAAACCGCCAATACATTCCTCGTGGAGGTCCGTCTATCAATCTCCCAGATGGACATGTAATAGCATAAACCCCAGCGCTGTAAGGGTTTCTTGCTGAAAGATCTGCCGCTTTCCATACTCCCCTAGGATCATTATCAGGGTTTTTATACCTTGCTTCCATTTCCTCTGTTCTTGGAAGCGCATTAGGAGACCAAGTTTCCTTATTCTTAGCAAAAACCAGAATGAAATCATGATCCTCCGAAAACCATTTGGCTGAGTTTTTCGGGGCATAGACTTTTTGCCAGATAATAGTGGCAATAAAATTTGATTCTCCAAAAATCTCGTTGCCCAGCTTACGAAGGTTGTCTACCTCATTGTCGTCAATTGAGATGAAAACCACACCGTCATCGGAAAGCAGATTTTTAGCAAGGCGTAGCCTTGGATAAAGCATTGATAACCAATCTGAGTGAAAACGGCCATTCGCTTCAGTGTTGGCAATTAAACGGCTGCCCTCTGCATTTCTCTGCCCAGAAGCATCCAGATACTCCCCGGCCTCTTGTGAGTAATCATCGTCGTATATAAAGTCTCGACCGGTGTTGTAAGGAGGGTCGATATAAATGAGCTTCACCCGCCCCACAAAAGATTCCTGAAGCACTTTGAGGACTTCAAGGTTATCGCCTTCAATCAGCAGATTATTGGTACTATCAAAATTTATACTTTCTTCTCTAACAGGGCGGAGCGTTTTCGAGCACGCCTTGTTGGCTGTAACTAGTGCCTCCCGCTTACCCGGCCAATCCAGCCGATAGCGCTCCTGCGGCCCGTCCACAATATGATCACTGAGTTCCTGCTTTAACTGGTCAAAATCGACCGCCAGACGCAGTTCACCGCTGGTTTCATCCCGTGCTTCTGTTACGCAGCCGGGAAACAGCTCGCGGATTTTGGTGATATTGTCCTGACCCAGGTCAGGGCTGTGCATCTTCAATTTTTCCATGGTGGTTCTCTTAACTCTCAGTGGCTCACGGTCAGGGGCCGACTGGACTGCAGCTGCGCCAACTGCTGTTTGACTTCGCGCAGCTCGCGGTTGATGGCGACGCGCTTGTTATACTGTTTTTCGCGCTTTAAACGCGCTTTGATTCGGTCGATCTCTTTCTGTTTGGTATCGATGGCTTCTGCCAGGGCAATCCGCTGCGCTAACGAAGGGACTGCCAGTTCGATGTTTTGTGTAGTGTCGGGCTGGCCGGAAACCTTATAGCCTGGACCTGTATCCCGAACACCGTAGCTGGATGGTGGTACGGACTCTACAACGTTGCTTGCATCGACCAAGGGGCTAAGCAGCAATTTATAAAGCAGTGACAAATCCAGCGCCATTGGCAGCGGCTCACGCTGCGCCTCTTTCGATACCCAGGCGCTTTCAAAGTAACGGCTCAGCGCCCAGCGGCTGTTATCTGTTTCATGGGGGCGTTTGTAGGCAGCAGCCAGCTTGACCTGGCCGCGGTAGGATAACTCAAACAGGATCGGAAAGGGGATCGCCTTATCGATAGCCTGCAGTACCTTGTGATCCAGCCGTGGGGTTTTCAGTTTAACCTGAAATATCTGTATCTCGCTGACCGCTTCGGTCGCCGAGATATTAATGGTTTCCGGGGCCAGCTTATAAGCCCAGGTTAGCTGATCAACTTCTTGTACGAACAGATCCTTGAGCGCTGTTTTGGCATCTGCATGCTGGTAAATCTTGCGTTTAGGTACAGCGCGGCCAAACGCAGCGGTTTGGGGCCAGGCAAAGAGCCTCATGCCGTGGCTCCTTCACTCATGTTACCAACGGTGTCCTCTATCACCAGAAAGGCGATCAGCTCAAAATCATTCAGCCCCGTGATGGAATTGATAAGTGCGCTGGTGCGTCCCCCCCTGAACAGACTGTCGATATCATTTTCTTCCTGCATCTCGATCATCGAGCGAATCGCTTCACTTAACAGATCGGAGTAGGCATCCATCTGACGGCCATCCAGGGTGCGCTGGTTAAATGTGCGACATACATCATGAACAGGCTCAGACCGGCCTTTACAGCTGGACCGAATAAGGTCCAGCAGACGCTTCACATCAGTATGGTCCGCAATCACTTCGCCATCCTCGGCGATATACACCAAATAATAGGGATGAAGTCGGTTCTGCTGGCTGATGTTGACACTGTCGTGCATATTTCTCAGTGCGAAGATCACACCTGGCTGCAACCCTAGCTCAGGCTGAGCAGGGACTACGGCGTGCATGCCCAAAGGCACGCCATCCAGCTCTCCGTGCGTCTTAACATAGTTAAGCAGATCCATACGGAAGTCATTCAGCCCCAGGTCGGTAATGGATATGCCGGTCTTAACATCCTCCAGCTCGATGACTTCGTCCTGAAGCCGTTTGAGCTGCTCCTTACGGTAGGCGATATCGCTGGATTTGGCCGTCAACACGTTGTCATCACCAGTGGCGGTGATATCGGTAATCACCATACGGTTTTCAACGCGTTCCTTGAGGTTGATATATTCATCCAGGCTAATATCGGGCCAGTAGTTAACGAGCTGAACCTGAGCGTTGGGGGAGCCTATGCGATCGATACGGCCAAAACGCTGGATGATGCGTACCGGATTCCAGTGAATATCATAGTTGATCAGATAATCACAATCCTGCAGGTTCTGGCCCTCTGAGATACAGTCGGTGCCAATCAGTATATCCAGTTCCGCGAATTCGTTCGGCAGGGCGATCGCCTTGTCCTTGGACAGAGGTGAAAACAGTGTCAACAGACTCTGAAAGTCGTAGCCCTTTTTCAACGTCGACTTAGGTGCATCTGAACCAGTCACTTTGCCGACATTCAGGTCGAGCTGCTGGGCCAGCGGAACCAGGTTTTCATAGATATACTGGGCAGTGTCCGCAAACGCTGTAAAGATCAGCACCTTACGATTGCCAGGGTTGATCGGCTGTTCAATCTTCTGCTGGATCTGCTGCAGAAGGTGCTGCAGTTTGGCATCGTCTTCAGGAGCGACCTTACTAATGGATTCTAGTAGAGCGTTGATTCGTTCGAGGTCTGTCGATAGTTCATACCGCCAGGATGGCAGATCCATATCAGCCAAACTGATCTTGACCTTCTTACCGACAGTAAAGTCATTAAGCCCGGATAGATCTTCGTCATCCGGATCAAAAGAGCTGAAATCGGACAGGTCATCGCCTATGTCTGCATTGAGGCCGCTGTATTCGAATGTATCAATCGCTTCCAGCGTATTCAGGATATTGCTCTGGAGGACACCTAGGGTCTTTCTGAACGCATAAATAGAGCTTTCCAGCCGCTTTAGCAGGTTCGTGGTCATCAAGGCCTGCAGACTGCGTTCACGGTCAGCCTGCCTTAACTTGCCTTTGCCACCTTCAACCTGGGTATCGTACATCTCTTCGTATTTACGCAATCGGCTGGGCAGGATATAGCTGATTGGCGCGTAGACAGCCAGCCTGAGCAACGACAGCTGGGCAAAAATGGTGTTGAGATCGGCAATATCACGCCGCGTGGTGATCGGGCAACGAAACGATAAGGGTTTACGGCGCTGCGGGAATTGGCCAATTTCACTTGTGTCATAAAAGGTCTGGATATGCTTGCGTGACCGGGCAATGGTCACAGCGTCCAGCAACTCGAAAAAATCGAAATCAAGGGCCTTCAGAATGGATGCAGCGGTGCGTTCTTCTGCCGGCAGGACAGACCATCCGTTAAAGGTTTTTTGCGCCCTGCGGAATATTTCTTCCACACTGGTACGGATATTGAGGTGCTGGCCAAGCGCATCAGAGTCGCCTTCATAGGCCAGAGCCAGTTGGTTGCGCAGATCAGTAAAGCGATTATTAACCGGGGTGGCTGATAGCATTAGTACCTTAGTTTTCACTCCGGCCTGAATCACCTTGCGCATTAGCTTCTGATAGCGAGTTTCCCGGTCGCGGTAGACATCGTTGTTACGGAAGTTGTGAGACTCGTCGATAACCACCAGGTCGTAATTGCCCCAATTCACCCGGTTTAGTGGGATACCGAAAGATTCGCCAGCGGTGCGCGACAGGTCAGTATGACAGAGCACATCATAGTTAAACCGGTCTTTGACGAAAATATTGGTGGTCAGGTTGCTGTTATAGTTGCGCCAGTTATCCGCTAGCTTTTTTGGACAGAGCACCAGCACTGAGCGGTTCCGAAGCTCATAATACTTGATGACTGCGAGCGCCGTGAACGTCTTGCCCAACCCCACACTGTCGGCCAATATGCAGCCATTATGGGTCTCAAGCTTGTTGATAAGGCCAGTGGCAGCATCTTCCTGATAGTTGAAGAGTTTGTTCCAAACTTGAGTATCGCGATAGCCGGTCAGGTCTTTGGGCAGCACGTCCTCGTCAACATCTTCCAGAAAATCGCGGAAAATGTTGTAGAGCATGGTGAAGTAGATGCGCTCCGGCGAATTTTCCTGATAGACAGATTCGATATGATCGCAAATGGCAGCGGTCACATCCTGAACCCTGTTCGGATCAGACCAGATCTGGTCGAACAGATTCAGGTACTGTTTGGCATGTACCGGGTCATCCATGCGGTGGACAAAGTTGGACGTGGCATCGCTGGACTGATATCCAAGATCCATTGCGGTAAAGCCATTGACCGGCATATAGGCCACGCTCTCACCCTGTTGCTCCACATGTACGAATGATTGCATGGAGGCCTTAGTTTTGTTTGAGCGAAAGGTGACTTTCTTACGTATCCATGCAGCGCACTCACGAGCAACGGCACGTTGCGTGAGCTTATTGCGAAGTTGAATCTCGAATTCGCTGCCGTAAAGCCGGGTTTCCCGGTGTTTCATAGGGATAAAAAACTCACGACGCTCCTTCTTCATACGGTCTGTCACTTCATTGGGTACGAAGGTGGGTGCGGTGAAAATAAACTCCAGACTGTCAATATTTGAAAGCTCGGATTTAAGAGCTTCAAATGCATAGATGGAAAAACAAGAGGCCGCAATTTTCAGCCTGGAGTCCGGTGTGATTTGTTCCTTAAGGTCATCACCGAGTAGACGGTTGATGTTGTCGATCATCTCCAAAATCGGCCCTCCCATGGGCATGCCATGCCTGGCTTAACACTTCATCAATGATACATACCAAATGAACCTCAGCAGTCTTGCTATCAGAGTCGCTCTGATGAGAGATGTCATCGATCAGATACCGAATACACCAAGTCACAGCATAGGGCGCTTATCCAAGCACTAAGCCTGTAACAATACGAATTCTAGTGGTGTGATGAGGTACAGAAAAAATTCTGTCTAAGTCCATTATCCGGGGTAGTTTACCGAACTTGAACGCTTTTGAAACAAAAGCCACCCTGGGCGCAGACGATCAATCTGACCTTTATTGATCGTCTGCGCCCAAAGTTATTTGATCCCGAACACCCTGATATCAGTGGACGTCCGGTATCTCCAGATCATTCAGCAACACCGCCCGCATGCCGGATTCCAGCGTCACGCAGTATTCATAGTGTGGATGGTCGACGCCGAAGCTGAGTTCCTGCCCCAGTCGCAATGCCCTGCAGGCTGCCGGATCGAGCTGAAAGCGCAGAAAATGCACGCTGGAGGTCTTCTCTGCGCTATCACGCGGCATATCCTCATCGGCAATCGCATAAACCCTGGCCTGGCCTTCGAGCTGGAACCAGAGATGTCGCTCGATGCCTTGCAGTCTCTTCAGTGCCTTGCGGCGCTGCTTGATGTCGGTATATTCGATCAGCAGGGTCGCCTTCCAGTTATCGCCATCGGGAATCAGTGGGTTGTAGGTATCCAGTTCCTCCTGAATACCATCCGGCTCGAAAATCCGTTCCGCCCTTAACATCTCCTGCACCTGATACTGCATGGTGAGGCGATCCTCAAACATCAGCCGCAGATGCTCTCCGAGACGGATCTGGCGACGCTCTTTATGGGCGATCATCTGACGCCGGAACTCACCCCGACAGCGGGCATACTCCTCCAGACTCCAGAGATCATTCACACTCAGGTGCTTCATTGCTGCCTCCTCAGATTCCGTAGGCGATACGGAGCAGTGACAGAGGGTGGTGTGGCAGGGGATCGCCTTCCGCCATTGAGGCGATATGCGTGGCGGCCATCGGGCAGTCACTGGCAAAGTAATCCGCCTGCTGCTGTTTCAGCTTGCGCGCCACCGGACGACCGATCTTCAGTGCCTTGTCGTAGGTCTCCGACTTCACACCGTAAGTACCGTCATGTCCGGAACAGCGCTCGATCGCATGCACGCGGGTATCCGGCACCAGCTGCAACACATCCCGTGCCCGGATACCGACATTCTGCACCCGCAAGTGACAGGCAATCTGATAGCTGATATCCCCAAGTATGTACTGGAAATCTGTTTTTAGCATACCGCTGCGATGACGCCGCCAGAGGTACTCGAACGGATCATAGAAAGCCGCCGCCACTTTGGCGACCGCTTCATCATCGGGAAACAGCAGCGGCAGCTCCTGCCGGAACATCAGTACACAGGAGGGCATCACGGCGGTCAGGTCGCAGCCCTGGTCGACCAGTTCGGCCAGCATCGGTACGTTTTGCCGCATCGCCGCGGCCACCGATTCCAGGTCGCCCAGCTCCAGCTTCGGCATACCGCAACAGCGCTCGGCCGGGGTCAGGCGCACCGGGATATCGTTGTACTGCATCACCGCCACCAGGTCTTCGCCCACCTGAGGCTCGTTGTAGTTACCGTAGCAGGTCGCGAACAGCGCCAGCTGGCCGCGGGTATCCTTACCGGGATGGGGCGTGATATGCCGCAGCTGGGGCGTCACCCGCTTACGCATCGTCTGGTGATGATAGACCGGCAGATTTGCATCCCGGTGGATGTGCAGGTTCTTCTCCAGCAAGCGGCGCGCCAGCGGGTTTTTATTGGCGGCATTGACGGTGATATCCAGCAGGGGGATCGTCGCCAGCTTAGCGATCGCATCCGTGTTGCTGATCAGGCGGTCGCGCAGCGGGGTCTGGTGCTGCCGGAAGCTGACCGCCTTGGCCCGCAGCATCAGGTGAGGGAAATCCACGTTCCAGGGATGGGGCGGGACATAGGGGCACTTGGTCATATAACACATATCACAGAGATAGCACTGCTCTGTGACCTTGCTGAAGTCAGCCTTATCAACACCGTCAACCTCCAGGGTGTCGGACTCATCCACCAGATCAAACAGGGTGGGAAAGGCATCGCAGAGATTGACGCAGCGGCGGCAGCCATGACAGATCTCGAACACCCGCTCTAGCTCGGTATTCAGGTCATCAGGGTCGTAGAAGGTTTCATCCTGCCAGTCGATCGGGTGCCGGGTCGGGGCCTCCAGGCTGCCCTCGCGCTGAGGTTTATCAGACATAAATATCTCCCGCAGGCCGGCAGGCGGAAAACACAGCGCCTGCCGGCCCGGCTATCGGTTCAGGAAAAAGCAGGGCCTGATCAGTCGAGGGTATCCAGTGCTTTCTGGAAGCGGTTGGCATGGCTGCGTTCAGCCTTGGCAAGGGTTTCAAACCAGTCGGCTATCTCATCGAAACCTTCATCCCGCGCCTCTTTTGCCATACCGGGATACATATCGGTGTATTCATGGGTCTCACCGGCGATGGCCGCTTTAAGGTTATTCGGGGTCGCGCCTATCGGTAGTCCGGTGGCGGGATCTCCCACCTCTTCGAGATATTCCAGATGGCCATGGGCATGGCCGGTCTCCCCTTCGGCGGTGGAGCGAAATACCGCAGAGACATCGTTATAGCCTTCCACGTCCGCCTTGGCGGCAAAATAGAGGTAACGGCGGTTAGCCTGGGATTCACCGGCAAATGCATCCTTCAGATTCTGCTCCGTCCTGCTACCTTTGAGTGACATGATGTTGCCTCCTCTGTTGTCGGGATCACATACAGCTTAGATGGCCGGGTTAATGAACACTAAATAAAGAATGGCAATTCAATAAATAGAATCTGTCTATAATTTAACCATCGACATCCGAACCATCACCTCAGGGATGAGCTCAGATATGTGAACTCATGCTTGCATCACTGCGCCAGCTGTTGCTGACCCTTTTTCTACTCTGTAGCGCCATGACGACACCGGCTGAAGAGCCGGCCGCGCCGGCCGCTGTGCCGCAGGGACAGATCTGGCAGGTCGGCATCAATGGCGTGATCGGCCCCGCCACCTATGACCTGCTCAGCCGTACTCTGGAGGATGCCCGGGACGCGTCGGTGTCGCTATTGCTGATCACCATGGATACGCCGGGAGGGCTGGATAAGGCGATGCGCGGCATGATTCAGGATATTATCGCCTCGCCGGTACCCGTGGCGACCTATGTCTCCCCCAGCGGGGCCCGCGCCGCCAGCGCCGGTACCTATCTGCTTTACGCCAGCCATATCGCCGCTATGGCACCAGCCACCAACCTCGGCGCCGCCACTCCGGTGCAGATCGGCATGCCCGCCCAGCCCAAGCCACCCAGCAGTAAAGAGCAGGATCAGCCGCCCGACAGCGCCGGTGCGATGCAGAAGAAGATTATCAACGATGCCAGTGCCTATATCCGCGGCCTCGCCAACCTGCATGGCCGCAACGCCGACTGGGCTGAAAAGGCGGTGCGTGAGGCGGCCAGCCTGGACGCCGCCAAGGCACTGGAGCTGAAGGTGATCGACCTGATCGCCCGCGACCGGGACCACCTGCTGCAACAGCTGGAGGGACGGCAGATCAAGCTGCTGGGCGAAGCCTATACCCTGCACACCCGCGGCTTCGCCGTGCAGGAGATCACCGCCGACTGGCGCCATGAATTCCTGTTGATTATCACCAACCCCAATGTGGCCTATATCCTGATGCTGCTGGGTGTCTATGGTCTGCTGATGGAATTTTATAATCCCGGCGTCGGCCTGCCCGGCATTATTGGCGGTATCAGCCTGATCACCGCACTCTATGCCTTCCAGCTGCTGCCAGTGAGTTACGCCGGTATGGCACTGATCATTCTGGGGATCGCCCTGATGGTAGCCGAGGCCCTTTCGCCCAGCTTCGGCGTGTTCGGCTTTGGTGGCGTGATCGCCTTTATCTTCGGCTCGGTACTGCTGATGGATACGGAACTGCCCAGCTTCCAGATCGCCCTGCCGCTGATCGCCGCCTTCAGCGTTTTCAGTATTGCGGTCTGCATCTTTGCCCTGGCAATGGCGCTGAAGGCCCGCAACAGCAAGCTGGTCAGCGGCAGTACTATGCTGGTCGGCCAGCAGGCGCAGGCTCTGTGCAACTTCGGCTGCGGCAGCGATACAGACGAAAGCGGCAAGGTGAGCCTCAACGGCGAGATCTGGAACGCCCGCAGCTACGATCCGGTCCACACCGGCGACCGGGTAAAAGTCACCGCCATCAAAGGACTCTGGCTGGAGGTGATCCGCAATGGCCACGATCACAACGGAGACTCCTTATGATCAGTTACTATTTCAGCCTGGCGCTGATCACCCTGGTGCTGGCGCTGCTGATCAGCGCTTTCCGTATCCTGCGGGAATATCAGCGCGGCGTGGTGTTTATGCTGGGGCGCTTTTACCGGGTGAAAGGGCCGGGGCTGATCATCATCATTCCGCTGATCCAGACCATGGTGCGGGTGGATATCCGGACAGTGGTGCTGGATGTACCGACCCAGGATGTGATCTCCAGAGATAACGTCTCGGTTCGGGTGAACGCCGTGGTTTACTTCCGGGTACTGGACGCCCAGAAAGCGATTATCAATGTCGAGAACTTTCTTGAAGCCACCAGCCAGCTGGCACAGACCACCCTGCGATCTGTACTGGGGCAACATGACCTGGATGAGATGCTATCCTCGCGGGATATGCTCAATAAGGATATCCAGTCGATCCTCGATGCCCAGTCCGACGACTGGGGAATTAAGGTCAGTAATGTCGAGATCAAACACGTCGACCTGAATGAGTCGATGATCCGGGCGATCGCCAAGCAGGCCGAGTCCGAACGTGAGCGACGCGCCAAGGTGATCCATGCACTGGGCGAACAGGAAGCCGCCGAGAAACTGCGTGATGCAGCAAGAATCCTGGCAGAACAGCCTCAGGCGATTCAGCTGCGCTACCTGCAGACCCTGACCGAGATCGCGGGCGAACACAGCAACACCATCGTCTTTCCGCTGCCGGTTGAGCTAAGTCAGGCTCTGGGGTCTGTAATCAGCAAAAGGGAGTAAACCCTGCCGCAGTCTTATTGCACCCTTTCGCAGCAGCAGGCAGGATGTAGCCTTTCAGTCCCGTACTCTGCCGCTGCAACCGGCATAGCCAAAACGGGCTTACCAGGGATAAATACACAGGGAAAGGATCCGATGAATACCCAGAATCAGTGTAAGTTTGTCTTTACCGGCTGTGTCGGCGCCGGTAAAACCACCGCTATCAAAACCCTCAGTGATATCCCGCCGGTCCAGACCGAAGCCCGTCCCAGTGATGAGGAGATCGCCGCCCGTAAGCCAACCACCACGGTGGCAATGGATTATGGCCGGATGACGCTGAGCGATGGCTATATCATCAATCTCTACGGCACACCGGGCCAGCGCCACCTGGAGTTTATGAGCGATATCCTCAGCCAGGGCGCGGTGGGACTGGTTATCCTGATCGATAACAGCCACGGCAATCCGCTGGCCGAGCTGGATTATTATCTGCAGGCCAACCATAAGTTCCTCGCCAACGGCCACTGCATTGTCGGCGTCAGCCATATCGATAAAGCCGGCGGCCTCGAAGTAGCGGACTATCAACAGCATCTGCAACAAACCGGTGCCCGCTGGCCGGTCAGCGCTGTGGACAGTCGCGACCGCCAGCAACTGCTTGATCTGCTCGACCAGTTACTTGAAGCCATGGAAAGCGATGAACTGAAAGAAGCCTGAGCCAGCGGCAGGCAAAAAATAACCCGCAGCGGGGGAGCGGCGGGTTATTGGGGGGATGAGTTGTCTGGGGACAACTCGGGAAATCAGATCCGGTGCCGCTCGCCCAGATAACGCCACTCCTCTTCAGGCCACCCTGATACGCCGCAGGACAGCAGCATTAGCGTCCAGGACGAGCCATCAGAAGCGGTAGATAGCTCCCAGCGACGCAGCCCAGATGACCTCTTTATCTACCAGCGGAGAGTTCTGCACCTCTTTATCCAACCAGGCATAACCCACATCGTGCAGCAGCATCCAGTTTTCAGTCAGTTCATACTGCATCTGATAGCCGACATAGGGATGTACTGAACTGTCCGCCGTATACGCCGCCCGGCTGGCCGTCACTTCGTTGCTGCGGACACCAAAGTAATAGTCGGTAAAGTCAGAACTCAGATACTGCACGCCGGCAGCCGGCTCGAAGGTAAAGCGATCGCTCAGTTCCAGCGCCAGGCTGTAGCCTATATCGACGCTGTACCCCTTGTGACTACCGGAGATATCATGCACCAGCGTGGCTGACAGCACACCTGGCCCCGCATCCAGATCGGCACTGAGACCGAAATCGATACTGTCGTCACGCTCTGCCATACCGGCAAACACCGCAGAATAACTGCTGTCGAAGCCGCTACCGGCAGAGGTCAGCACCAGATAGACATTCAGCGGCCGTTCCTTCTCGCCGTAGATACGGTAACCCAGGTCACCGTCGGAAAAGCTGAAGTCTTCACCCTCATAGCTCAACAGCGGTACGACGCCGTCTTCATCATCGAAACCCTGGTAGGGCGAATCCATTTTATAGGCGGCTATACCGACCGCGAACTCACCTGCAAATGCGCTGGCATTCGTCAGCAGCGCGGCTGCGGCGGCCAGAGCCAATGTGGTCTGTTTCATCTTGCTTGCCTCAGTCACTTGAAACCATTGAAGTGAGGCTATGATCGCAAGCTGCGCCAGCTGACAATATCCTGGCTGTGTAAGGCTATGTATTCAGGCTGGGATACAAAGCTCGGGAATCAGCATGCTTAGCCCGCGGGCAGGCAGAGGCTAACCCGGGCGCCGCCCAGTGGCGATACGCTGACCTCCACATGCCCACCGTGCTGCTGCATAATTTCGCGCACAATCGACAACCCGAGGCCATGCCCGCCGGTGGCGCGGGTACGGGCACTGTCCAGCCGCTCGAAGGGTTCGAATACCCGTTCGCGATCTGCCGGAGGAATACCCGGACCGTCATCATCCACATGCAGGCAGAAACAGGGCGGTAATTCTTCCAGCCGGATAGCGATGCGGGACACAGCATGGTTATCGGCATTACGGATCAGGTTACTCAGGGCACGCAACAGCAACCGGCCATCGATACTGGCCGGCATCGGCCGCCGGGCGGGCGTCACTGTCAGGCAATGGTGGCAGCTGCGTTCCAGCCGGGACTGCTGCTCCAGTAACCACTGATCCAGCAGCACCGCCTGCATCTCCAGCTGGATATCATTGCGCTGCATACGGGCATAACTGAGTAGTTCATCCACCAGTTCATCCAGCTCGGTCAGATCCTCCTCCATCCCTTCACTGTACTTCTGGTGCTCCTGTACGGAGAGATCATAGTCCAGCAGCTCCAGCTGGCAGCGCAGCCGGAAAATCGGCGTCCTCAGTTCATGAGCCACGGCATTGGTGAGACGTTTATGGCTGGCGATCAGGGATTCGATCTGCTCCGCCATACAGTTAAACGCATGATTCAGCCCGGCTACCCGCAAGCTTCGGTTTTCCGGTGCCCGGGCACTGAAGTCCCCCTCGGCAAAGGCCAGCGCGGCCCGCTCCAGATGTTTCAGCTTGCGATGCAGCATAAATACCATCAGCGCCAACACCAGCCCTAGCGTGGTGAGCACGCCAATCACCGAAATTTTCGACACCAGCTCTTCTGCCTGACCTAGCCGCGAATCGGGATTAAGCCGGACGCTGAAGATGTCATTGAGGGATTCGATGCGAAAGTAAGCGATATCATCATCGCCGTCGTCTGTTTCCTGAAACATAATCTGCCCCTGCTCCAGCGCCCGCCGGATCGCCGGGTCCAGCTGTTGCGGACTGATCCGCTCCAGTATCTGGTCATTGGCCTCGGCGACACGCCGGGCAGCCTGCAGGGTAGCCTGGTCCCCTTCATAGGGATGCAACCGGTCCAGCACCTCCAGGTACCCCCGGATAGTGCTGCGGGTGTCCTCCACCGCAAAGTCATACAGCATATGCTGCGCCAGGGCGTTGATGGTGAAGACATAGCCGAGCAGAGATCCTACGATCGCCACGTAGAAGGTGATGAAGAGTCTGGCCATAGGGGCACCTAAGCAGGCAGATCGGAGAATGGGTTACAGAGCCACTGTCATTCTGGCATGGCAGGAAATTCGGCGTCAGCTGCGACTCTGTATGGGTTTGTACAGATCCTTACCAACTGTCGGGCACAAACATATAGCCTTTACCGCGCACGGTAATAATCCGATTCGGACGGGCCGGATCATCGGCCAGCTTACGCCGCAGCACCGCAATCTTATTGTCGATGGTACGGTCGACGCCGTCATAGTCGATACCCCGGGTCAGCTTTACCAGCTGGTCCCGTGACAGAGGTTGTCCGGGGCGATCGGCCAACAGCCAGAACAGGTCGAACTCACCCGGCGTCAGGCCGACCACCTCACCCGCCAGCAGGCACCGGCGACGGGTCTGGTCCAGTCGCAGCTCACCGAAGCTAAGCTGGCTCTGCCCAGCCGGAGCCGTATCACTGCCTCCGGCAGCCACCTCAGTCACGCCGGGCGCTGTCGCTGCCGCCTGCAATACCGCAGCAGGATCGGCAGCCGGCTCGGCTAACCGGCGCAGCAACATCCGGATACGTGCCAGCAATACCCGGGGCTGTAATGGCTTACAGACAAAATCATCCGCGCCCATCTCCAGCGCCGCCACCTGATCCATATCGTCATCACTGGCGGTCAGGATCATAATCTTGCCACTAAACAGAGGACGCACCTCGCGACAGGCACTGAGGCCATCCAGGCCCGGCAGCATCAGATCCAGAATCAGCAGATCCGGTTGGTAACGGCTGATTAACTCGCGCGTTTCACCACCGTTATGGCCCACCACAACCTCAAAGCCATTCTTCTCCAGGTAACGGCTCAGGAGCTGGGTCAGCTTCTCATCATCTTCGATCAGCAGTATGCGAGGCTGCATCCGGTATATCCCTTAGTCAGTAGCTACTGATTTATAAGCGGTTGCCCAGGCACTGGCAAGGTATTTCAGTCTGACAGGATACCGGACAATTGCAGGGATCTCCGAGTCTCGTCTTACCCGATTCAGCAGGGTCGGCTGGTTGCACGACACAACCTGAAAGACCGTACCCGGTCACGCGGGTCAGACCTTGATAACCGCATCGCCAATGCGAATCTCACCACTGCTGATAATGCGGGCACAGATACCGCCGTGTCCCAGCATCGCGGCGACCGCCCCCTCCCCCAGCGCCTTCTCCATGCGGGAACAGGGATGACACCAGGCACCGGCCTCAAACTCAGCCCCGCCAATACGAAAGCGCTGGTGACGCAGTGCCGACAGGTTAATGCCGGAAATCACCAGATTCCGCCTCAGCATCGCCGGATCAATATCGGCTAGTCCCATAAAGTGTTCGATCTGGCCGATATACTCACGACTGATCAGGGTCACCTGTCGGCCTGATCCCGGTGTGCCCTGACAGCGCCGGTCGCCCTCCAGGCCCAGCCCCTCTAGCGCCATCACCTGCTCGACCCTGAGCATCGGCAGCTTATGTCCGGGCCGCAGCCCGATCCACTCCAGTCGTCCCGGCGGCAGGTTCTGTGTAAAGCGACTGATCAATCGGCCCTGGGTGTTCATCAGCTTTTTCTCCGGGAGTAGATCTTGCACACAATAAAAAACCCGCCATAGCGGGTTCTTGCAGCATAGCACTCAGGCCTGCGGTATCAGTTCAGGTCCAGCACGTCCTGCATGCTGTAAACGCCGTTATCCTTACCTGCCAGCCATTTGGAGGCACGCACTGCGCCCTTGGCAAAGGTCATACGGGAGCTGGCCTTATGGGTGATCTCGACGCGTTCGCCTTCGGTGGCGAACAGCACGGTGTGATCACCCACCACGTCTCCGGCACGGATAGTCGCGAAGCCGATCTCTTTCTTCGGACGGGCACCGGTCTGGCCTTCACGACCATAGACAGCACACTCTTTCAGGTCGCGTCCCAGGGCATCCGCTACGGCCTCACCCATGCTCAGTGCGGTGCCGGATGGGGAATCTACTTTGTGGTGATGGTGCGCTTCTACGATCTCGACATCGTAGTCATCGCCCAGCGCCTTAGCGGCCATCGCCAGCAGCTTGAAGCAGAGGTTTACACCGACACTCATATTGGAGGCGAATACCACCGGCATCTTATCGGCGTAGCTGTTCAGTTCGGCCTTCTCTTCGTCGCTCATGCCGGTGGTGCCGATTACGATCGCCTTACCATTGGCGGCACAGAACGCCATATTGCCGAGGGTAACCTGAGGCGCTGTGAAGTCGATCAGGATATCGAAGTCATCCTTCGCGGCTTCCAGAGAGGTGACAATGCTGACACCCAGTTTTCCGACACCGGCCACTTCACCGGCATCAGCACCTTCCAACGTACTGCCCGGCTCGACAATCGCCGCGCCCAGCTCGACGCCTTCTGCCTGACAGATCGCTTCGATATTGGTTTTACCCATACGACCGGCTGCACCGATCACCGCAATTCTGATCATCTCTTTTGTTCCTGTTCCGTAATCGCGGCGCGCTTAACTGGCGGTTCCGCTTTTCTGTTCGTCGTGGGTAAAGTTCTGGTCCATATCCAGCGCCGGCTTTTCGCACTCCGGACGCCCCACCACTTTTGCCGGTACACCCACTACCGTGGTATGGGCCGGTACATTTTCCAGCACTACTGAACCGCCACCCACCTTAGCTCCGGCGCCGATCTCGATATTGCCAAAGATCTTGGCACCGGCAGCGATCAGCACACCTTCGCGAATTTTCGGATGACGATCACCTGACTCTTTACCGGTACCACCCAGTGTGACGTTCTGCAGGATAGAGACATCATTCTCGATGACACAGGTCTCACCCACCACAATGCCGGTAGCATGGTCAAACATCACCCCGGAACCGATCTTCGCCGCCGGGTGGATATCCACCTGGAACGCTGTACTGATACGGCTCTGCAGATAGAGCGCCATCGACTTACGGTCATGGCACCACATACAGTGGGCGACACGGTATGACTGCAGGGCGTGGAAACCCTTGAGGTACAGCATAACGGTAGAGAGTTTGCCAATAGCAGGGTCGCGGGTGCGCACGGCCTGCAGGTCGGCACAGGTGGAGCGGATGATCTGGCATTCACTTTTGAATGCGTCTTCAATCAGTCCGCGCAGGGCCACCGCCGGCATAACGTCATCCGCCAGCTTCACCGCCAGAAGGTAGGAGAGCGCGGAGGCCATATTATCGTGGCCGATAATGGTGGAGTGAAAATAGCTCGCCAGAAAAGGTTCGCGTTCGGCTTCCTGACGCGCCTCTTCCTGGATTTCCTTCCATAGAGCATCTGCATCTACAGGAGTTGGAATCATGATGCCTTCAACCTTGTTACTTACCTGAAGGGCAAAAAGGGAGCTTAGAGCTCCCTTTCACTGTCAGGTCATATCTTCAAAGAACTTCTTCACAGAGTCAAAGAAACCGTGTTTCTTCGGGCTGTGTTTGTGGTTGCCCTGATCCATCTCTGACTGGAAGTCACGCAGCAGATCTTTCTGGCGGCTGCTCAGCTTCACCGGCGTTTCGACCACGACACGCACCAGCAGATCACCGGTAGAGCCGCCACGGACAGGCGCCACGCCCTTACCCCGCAGACGGAACAGCTTACCGGTCTGGGTTTCGGCCGGAACCTTCAGCTTGACGCGGCCATCCAGCGTCGGTACTTCCAGCTCGCCGCCCAGGGCGGCATCGACAAAGCTGATCGGCACTTCACAGTAAAGGTGCTTACCGTCACGCTCAAAGATCGGATGATCAACCACGTTGACCTGAACATAGAGGTCACCGGCCGGGCCACCGTTGGTGCCGGCTTCGCCTTCACCGCCAAGACGGATACGATCACCGGTATCAACACCCGCAGGGATCTTCACCGACAGGGTCTTGGTCTTCTCTTTACGGCCACGACCGTGGCAATCGCCACACGGATCGGAGATCACCTTGCCTTCGCCGCGACAGGTTGGACAGGTCTGCTGCACAGAGAAGAAACCCTGCTGCATGCGTACCTGACCGGCGCCGCCACAGGTGCCACACACCTTAGGCTGGGTGCCCGGCTTGGCGCCGGAGCCATCGCAGGTTTCACAACCCACCAGGGTCGGAACCTTGATGCTCTTCTCTATACCGCGTACCGCCTCTTCCAGTGTCAGGTCGAGGTTGTAGCGCAGGTCTGCGCCGCGCTGCACGGAACTGCGTCGACGGCCACCGCCGCCTCCACCACCGAAGATATCACCGAAAACATCGCCGAAGATATCGCCGAAACCGCCGTCAGCACCGCCACCGAAGCCACCCTGGCCATTGACTGCGTCATGACCATACTGGTCGTAGGCGGCCTTCTTCTGTGCATCAGACAGCACTTCATAGGCTTCATTCACCTCTTTGAAGTTGTCTTCCGCTTCCTTGTCATCCGGGTTACGGTCCGGGTGATACTTCATCGCCATACGGCGGAAAGCTTTCTTGATATCCCTGTCGGAGGCGTCGCGGGATACCCCCAGTACTTCGTAATAGTCTCGTTTTGACATAGTCCGAATCTGCTGGTCTGTCAGGCCTCAGTCAGGCTGAAAATGCCTGTGGGCCGGATACAACAACGCGGACTGATGTCCGCGATGCCTGAAATAAGCCCGCAACGGCCAGAGGCCATTGCGGGTTGGTGTAAAAGGTCAGCGAGCAAGAATTACTTCTTGTCGTCTTTAACCTCTTCAAACTCGGCATCTACAGCGTCGTCTGCCGGCTTATCAGCCTGCTCGCCGCCTTCCTGCTGAGCTTCTGCCTGTTCTGCGGCGTCAGCGTACATCTTCTGAGCTACACCGGAGATCGCTTCAGTCAGCGCTGCAGTCTTGCTCTCGATCGCATCTTTGTCGTCGCCTTTCAGGGCTTCTTCCAGTTCAGCGGTCACTTTTTCGATGTTCGCTTTCTCTTCCTCAGTCGCCTTATCACCGGCTTCTTCCATGGTTTTCTTCGCAGAGTGAACCATAGCGTCGCCCTGGTTACGGGCCTGAGTCAGTTCTTCGAACTTCTTATCTTCCTCAGCATGCGCTTCGGCGTCGTTTACCATCTGCTCGATCTCATCATCGCTCAGACCGGAAGAGGCCTTGATAATGATGGACTGCTCTTTACCCGTCGCCTTGTCCTTAGCAGATACGTTGAGGATACCGTTAGCATCCAGGTCGAAGGTTACTTCGATCTGAGGCATACCGCGTGGTGCCGGCGGAATGTCGGCCAGGTCGAAACGACCCAGGGACTTGTTCTGTACCGCCTGCTTACGCTCACCCTGTACAACGTGAATCGTTACCGCAGTCTGGTTGTCATCCGCAGTCGAGAAGATCTGGGACTTCTTGGTTGGGATAGTAGTGTTCTTCTCGATCACCGCTGTCGCCACGCCACCCATAGTCTCGATACCCAGCGTCAGAGGCGTTACGTCCAGCAACAGCACGTCTTTGACGTCACCGGCCAGTACCGCACCCTGGATAGCCGCGCCCATTGCAACAGCTTCGTCCGGGTTCACATCTTTACGTGGCTCTTTACCGAAGAACTCTGCAACTTTAGCCTGAACCATTGGCATACGGGTCTGACCACCCACCAGGATCACTTCGTCGATCTCGGAAGCAGACAGGTCGGAGTCTTTCAGTGCTACGCGGCAAGGTTCCAGAGAACGCTGTACCAGCTCTTCTACCAGAGACTCCAGCTTGGCACGGGTGATCTTCACATTCAGGTGCTTAGGACCGGTCGCGTCGGCTGTGATGTATGGCAGGTTCACGTCAGTCTGCTGGGCAGATGACAGCTCAACCTTGGCTTTCTCAGCAGCTTCTTTCAGACGCTGCAGAGCCAGCGGATCGTTGTGCAGATCGATGCCGGATTCTTTCTTGAATTCGTCCGCCAGATACTCGATCAGGCGCATATCGAAGTCTTCACCACCCAGGAAAGTGTCACCGTTAGTCGCCAGTACTTCGAACTGGTGCTCACCGTCGACTTCAGCGATTTCGATGATGGAGATATCGAAAGTACCGCCACCCAGGTCGTATACGGCTACGGTCTTGTCACCCTTGGACTTGTCCATGCCGTAAGCCAGTGCTGCTGCAGTAGGCTCGTTGATGATTCGCTTAACTTCCAGACCCGCAATCTTACCGGCATCCTTAGTTGCCTGACGCTGCGCATCGTTGAAGTATGCAGGCACGGTGATTACAGCTTCAGTCACCGCTTCACCCAGGTAGTCTTCTGCAGTCTTCTTCATCTTCTTCAGAATTTCTGCAGACACCTGCGGCGCAGCCAGCTTGTTGTCTTTTACCTGAACCCAGGCATCACCGTTATCCGCTTCGATGATTTTGTACGGCACCATTTTGATGTCTTTCTGTACAACATCATCTTTAAAGCGACGGCCGATCAGACGCTTGATCGCGAACAGAGTGTTGTTCGGGTTAGTGACCGCCTGACGCTTCGCCGGCTGACCTACCAGAATCTCGCCATCGTCGGCATAAGCGATGATAGACGGGGTAGTACGATCGCCTTCTGCGTTTTCAATTACCTTGCTCTTATCACCATCCAGGATAGCCACACATGAGTTAGTGGTTCCCAGGTCGATACCGATGATTTTACCCATTCGTTTAAGCTCCAGTTCTGCTCGCTTGCCTCGGCAAGCTGTCAATCAAATTCTTAACTTGAAATCTATATTGGTGCGGTTGCTCAGCTTTCAAGGGCTGAAAAGCAATTTTTATTCGCCTTTTGCTACCATCACCATGGCCGGACGAATCAGACGCCCGTGCAACGTATAGCCCTTCTGCATCACGGCGATAACTGTGTTTGGCTCGGCGTCAGGCGCGGGCACCATAGACATCGCCTGATGCAACTGCGGATCAAAGGTTTCGCCCATCGGGTTAACCTGATCCAGGCTGAACTTAGCCATGCCGTCGATAAACATCTTCAGAGTCATCTCAACGCCTTCGCGCAGCGCCTGTGATGCTTCATCTTCGCCGGCGGATTCAAGCGCGCGTTCCAGGTTGTCAGCCAGCGGAAGCAGTTCGTTGGCAAACTTCTCGAGACCAAACTTATGCGCTTTCTCCACATCCATCTCGGCACGACGACGAATATTCTGAGACTCAGCCTGCACCCGCAGCATCTGGTCTTTCAATTCGGCAATCTCTGCCTGTGCAGCAGCCAGTTGCGTCGCCAGTTCAGCAGCGTCCGGCAGCTCAGTTGCTTCGGCCTGTTCAGCCGCAGCGTCAGACTCGGCGGCCTGTTCGATTACCTGCTCTTCTACCGGAGTCTCGGTTACGTCCGCCTGGGTCTTTTCTTCGTTTGCCATCGGTTTTCTCCAACTTGATCCACAGCTAAATCATTTCTGCCGCTTTATATGGGGTTATAAGCCAGGTATTCAACACCCTCTGATGATTAATTTTTTGTTGAATCGTTGCACATCATTCAAATTTACCTTATACAGTAAAAAACACTGTATAAAAAAACAGGCATTCAAAGATGCTCAGCCAGCTCACTATCCGAAATTACGCTATCGTTGAAGCACTGGATCTCGAACTCAACGCCGGTATGACCGTGGTCAGCGGCGAAACCGGGGCCGGTAAATCGATCATGCTGGACGCCCTGGCGCTATCGCTGGGCGCCCGCGCAGAGAGCGGTGCCGTGCGGCCGGGCGCAGAAAGGGCCGAGATCATCGCCAGCTTTGAGATCCGCGAGATTCCGGAAGCCCGACTCTGGCTGCAGCGGAATGAGATGGAGCAGGAAGGGGAATGCATCCTGCGTCGGGTGATCACCCGTGAAGGCCGCTCGCGCTGTTACATCAACGGCCGCCCCAATCCGATCAGCGCGGTACGCGAACTGGGTCAGTACCTGGTCGATATCCACGGCCAGCATGAACATCAGCGCCTGCTGCACAAAGAGCACCACCGTACCCTGCTGGACCAGTTCGCCGGCAGCCAGGCGCTGGCCGACTCCGTCCGCAAGCGCTTTAATCTGTGGCGTAAGCTCAGAAACGAGCTGAAACAGCTGACGGAACAAAGTGCCGAACAGGCCGCCCGGGTTCAGTTGCTCAGCTACCAGATTGAGGAACTTGACCAGCTGGCGCTTGCGGAGGGCGAGCTACAGTCCCTGGAGCAGGAACAAAAACTACTGGCGAACGCCGGTGATATACAGAATCAGGGTTACCAGTTGTTACAGATCGCCTGCGAAGGCGATGGCGATAACTGCCTGCAGATGCTGAACCGCTGCCAACAGCTGCTGGCAGGGATCAACAGTGAGTCTCCGGCCCTGGCGCAGGTCACCGAGATGATCAACAGCGCCCAGATTCAGATCGAAGAAGCCGGTCATGAGATGCGCCACTTCCTCAACGGCGTCGAGCTGAACCCTTCACGTCAGCAAGAGGTGGAAGAGCGCCTCAGCGTCATCTACGAGATTGCCCGCAAGCACCGTCTATTGCCGGAACAACTGGCAGACTTTCATCGCGGCCTGCTGGAGGAGCTGCGCGGCCTGAGTCGCTCCGACGAAGAACTGGAACAACTACAGGAAGAGGTAAACCTGGCTCGTCAGAGCGGTGCAGAAGCCGCCCACAAGTTAACAGACAAACGCGCCAAAGCAGCCCGGAAGCTCGGCAGGCTGATCGATCAGCAACTCCATAGCCTGGGCATGCCCGCCGCAGAATTTACCATCGCTCTGCAAAGCACAGAGCAGCCCGAACTTAGTGCCAACGGCTTTGAAGAGATTGAGTTTCTGATCAGCACCAACAAGGGATTACCCGCCAAGCCTCTGGCAAAGATCGCCTCCGGCGGTGAGTTATCACGAATCAGCCTGGCCATTCAGGTGATCACCGCTCAAACCAGCTCGACCCCTACCCTGGTATTCGATGAGGTCGATGTCGGGATCGGCGGAGCCATCGCAGAGGTGGTTGGACGCATGATGCGTGAACTGGGTGAACGCACACAGATCCTCTGCGTTACCCATCAGCCACAGGTTGCCTCTCAGGGACACCAGCACCTGTTCGTCAGTAAGAAAGCTCAGCGCAACAATACCCAGACCCGTATCAATCAGCTGGACAGCGACCGTCGGGTACAGGAAATTGCCAGGATGCTGGGCGGTATCGATATCACGACCCGCTCAGTTGAGCACGCCCGTGAGATGCTGGGATTCGAGTGACCCAACAAAACACAGGGTTTTTGCAGGCATTAAAAAAGCCAGCAGATGCTGGCTTCTTCAGACGCCCGAAAGAGATTTACTCGTCATCACCCTTAAAGATACCGTACAGGTAGATCGTACGGTCAGTCACGGTGAAGCCGAGGCTTTCAGCAATTTCGTCCAGCAGTTCGGTCAGGCGCGGATCATTAAACTCTTTTACCTTGCCGGATTTAACGCAGACGATGTGATCGTGTTGCTCATCACGCGCCAGCTCAAACACCGAGTGCCCACCTTCAAAGTGATGACGGTGTACCAGGCCGGCTGCCTCAAACTGAGTCAGCACCCGGTAAACGGTCGCCAGGCCCACATCTTCTCCCTGAGACATCAATAGCTTATAGATGTCTTCCGCACTGAAGTGGTCACCCTCTCCAGCCCGTTCCAAAATCTGATAAATCTTTACACGTGGCAGGGTAACTTTCAGACCTGCTTTGCGTAACTCCTGGTTTTCGAGCGCCATAATAATTCTCTATACTGTTCATAACACGGAGTGATAAACTCTATTATCCGCGTTTACAGACGATAGTGGAAGCCAGTTTCAGATGCAAAAACTTCTTGTTAGCCTTTTTTTAACTGCTTTTCTGGCAGGTTGTTCAGGCTTTCCCGGCGTATATAAGATTGATGTCCCTCAGGGCAATGTTATTACTCAGGAAATGGTCGACCAGCTCAAACCCGGACTGACCAAGCGCCAGGTCCGCTTTGTAATGGGCTCGCCACTGGTGGAAGACAGCTTCCATAGCGACCGCTGGGATTACATCTATACCCTGCAGAAAGGCGACGGCAGCTATGAAAAGCAGCAACTGCGCCTGTTCTTTGAGGGTGACAAGCTGAGTTCACTCAACGGCGACTTCCGCCCCTCACCCGGCAACTGATTCTGCGAATCAGTCTCGTGCAGCCTTCTCTTCAGCCTCTTTCTGAGCTTTCATCTTGGCTGCGCGTTTTGCCCGCGCTTCCTTAGGATCTGCAATCAGCGGCCGGTAGATCTCAACCCGCTGACCATTTTTCAATACCGTGGTTTTAGGGTCCCGGATCGACTTGCCAAAGATCCCCATCGGATCGTTTTCAGGATCGATCTGAGGATACACCTCCACGATGCCGGACTTAATCACCGCCTCATAGGCCGTGCACTCCTCATCCACCTGTAAAGCGATAATTTTCTGCTCTGTCGGCAGGGCAAACGCCACTTCCACCACCATCATGATGCTAAATCCTCAGACGTAGATTTTGTCGGCGCGGCTGACAAAGGCATCCACCATTGAACTTGCGACCTGGTTAAAGACTTTACCCATCGCCAGCCCGGTCAGCTTACCGGAGAAGTCAAAATTAAGGTTCAGGGCCACCTTGGACGCTTCTTCACTGAGCACAGTAAAGGTCCAGACACCTGAGAGGGAAGAGAAAGGCCCGTCCACCAGTTCCAGCGTCATTTCAAGCGGACGCTTCAGGCGGTTACGGGTAGTGAAGCTGTATTTGAGGCCGCTTTTGGCCAGATGTAAGGTCGCAACGAGTTCATCCTCGCTGCGACTGATCACTTCAGCTGCTGCACACCATGGCAGAAACTGTGGATAGGATTCCACATCATTGATCAGATCAAACATCTGCTCTGCGGTGTGCAGCACAAGCGCACTGCGCTCAACCTGCGTCATACTGAGACCTCGTCAATTCAAGTAGCGCGAGATTATACGCTCTTTGCCACGCTATTTCAGAGGTCTCAACGTCAACTTAACTTACAGGTTCAGACAAAAGACGATGCCCACTGCGATTGGTGCCACAAAACGTACCAGCACATACCACAGTTTATAGACGCCATCAGACAAGCCCAGTTCCTCTTTGCTGGCATGCTGCTTAACGAACCAGCCCGCAAACACTGCGATAAAGATACCACCCAGCGGCAGCATAATATTCGCGGTTGCGTAGTCCAGCAGGTCAAACATGTTCTTGCCGAACAGAGTGAAGTCAGACATGAAGTTAAAGGCACCCAGACAGGTGATACCCAGCCCCCACACCAACAGCCCCAGGATAATACAGGCCGGCAGACGCTTGAGGCCGAACTTCTCTACCATAAAGGCCGCTGCAGGCTCGATCAGCGAGATCGCCGAAGTCCAGGCCGCAACACCGACCAGTACGAAGAACAGGAAGCCAAAGATCTGACCACCCGGCATCTGACCGAAAGCCACCGGCAGGGTTACGAACATCAGGCCCGGGCCTGCGCCCGGATCCATTGAGTTGGCAAATACGATCGGGAAGATGGCCAAACCCGCAATCAGAGCCACGATGGTATCCATCGCCGCAATCGTCAGTACCGTACTACCGATTTTGGCTTTCTTCGGCATATAGGAGCCGTACGCCATGATCGATCCCATACCCAGTGACAGAGTAAAGAAAGCATGCCCCAGGGCAACCAGTACCGCTTCGCCAGACAGCTCAGACGGATCGAAATGGAACAGGAAGTCGAAACCCTGTGCAAAGCCGTCAGTGCTCATGGAATAGCCCAGCATTACCAGCAGCAATACGAACAGGGCTGGCATCATGATGCGGGTAGCACGTTCCAGACCTTTGTTCACGCCACCGGCGACAACTGCGATCACCATCACTACGAAGACTGTGTGCCAGATCAGCAGGGTCTGCCAGTCGGCCAGCAAGCCGTTAAAGATCTCGCCCGCCTGCTCAACACCTACGCCGACCATATCGCCGGAACCCATCAGCGCGATATAGTGCAAAACCCAGCCGGCAACGACAGAGTAGAAGGAAAAGATCATAAAACCGGCCAGTACGCCCATGATCCCGACCAGCGACCAGTTCGGCGAGCGTCCGGATTCTATTGCCAGATCACGCATAGCGTTAATCGGGCTCTGGCGGGAACGACGGCCAATGAAGACCTCCGCCATCATGATTGGCACACCGACCAGCAAAATACAGAACAGGTACATCAGAACGAAGGCACCGCCACCGTTCTCGCCCGTGATATAAGGGAATTTCCAGATATTACCAAGACCGACGGCCGAGCCAGTTGCCGCCAGGATAAAGATCCAGCGGTTAGCCCAGGCACCATGGATAGACTGCTTCTCTTGCATGGTTATAGTTATCTCTACTATTTAAGTCATTAATCTTACGCACAACGTAGTATTGGCCATACCAAGGGCGATGTCTCCGGGACTGGCAGCTAATACCAGCAATGACACATTCACCGACTTCCCTAACTTAGTCGACCCGCCGCAGTCCAGATGTCCCCCTAAAACCGCAACTAGAGTCGCCAGCCAACCCACGAAAGGGCGCAGATTGTCCAAATATTATCCGCCAGCGCAACCTCTACAGTCATACCAGTTGCAACTTTCCTGCAAAATTACGTAGTACTACGGTAACAAAGGCCAAAGCGGCGCTTTTCCTGACCCCTCCGGCTCTATATAATCCCCCGCCATGGCTAAGAAAAAGAAATCCCAATCCGGTGGCAACACCATCTGTCTGAACAAAAAAGCACGTCACGAATATCACATTCAGGATAAATTCGAGGCGGGCCTTGTGCTGACTGGTTGGGAGGTTAAGAGTTTGCGCGAAGGACGCGCTCAGCTGATCGATTCTTACGTGATCTTTGAAGGTGGCGAGGCCTGGTTGGTCGGCGCGCACTTCACTCCACTGAAGACGGCCTGCCACTATGTGGTGGCTGATCCGCTACGCGACCGTAAACTGCTCCTGCATAAACAGCAGATCGACCGACTGGTTAACGCAACCCAGGCCAAAGGCCATACCTGCGTAGCCCTGGCGCTCTACTGGAAACAGGGCCGCGTTAAGTGTGAGATTGCCCTTGTAAAAGGTAAGCAGCTTCACGACAAACGTGAAACCGAAAAAGAGCGTGACTGGAACCGTCAGAAGCAGCGTATTCTGGCAGCAAAGTAAAAAACGCTGTATTTTCTTAGGCTTAAACCAGCTATACTGGCTGGTATATGGGGGTGACTTGGCTTCGACGCTGGTTACAAAACCTCAGGTGCATGTCGAGTTTGTAGTGAATCTCGTAAATCCGTCACTACACAGTTATAGTTGCTAACGACGATAACTACGCACTAGCAGCCTAAGGGCCGCTACGCCATGCTCAGGGCGTCTATGACCTGAGATTATATGGTGTCATTATTTGTAGACTCGCCCGGCGGCTTTGTCTCAAGCCAAACGGTTAAAACTTAAAGAGGCTCGCCCTAAACACCCTGGCTCTCGGGTCGTGATGGGTTAATTGAGTAGAGATGCCTAAGCATGTAGATCTTGTGGCGGCGGATTGGCGGACGCGGGTTCGAAACCCGCCACCTCCACCAAATACCATACAAAGAAGGCTATCCGACAGGATGGCCTTTTTTGTGCCCGCTGTCCCGTCCTGATAGCCGTTGCCCTCTGGCTACATCAGATTGCGGAAGACTGATGAAGGTGAACCCCGGCAGCCTTATCAGCAGCGGAGGGGCATCTTCACAATGACTGCAGAGGCCCTCAGCGCCCCTGCAAGACTGTCAGTTGAAAAGATCCACAGCCTGATTGCCCCTCTGAGGCATCCCGGTATACTCGTGCAGAGAGCCTTCAGCCGGGAAAACCTATCTGACCATGTACCAGCCCTCGACTATTCAGTTCCCTGATACCGCACCCTGCCTCGATTATGAGATGCTGCAGCACACCCGCCTGCCTGATAAGGATAGTTACCAGAAAACATTGAAAAAGCTGCAGAAGCGAATGCTGCAGGTACAACAGGCATATCACCAACAGGGGCACCGGGCGATTATTGTCTTTGAGGGCTGGGACGCCTCCGGTAAAGGCGGCGCTATAAGGCGCCTGACTGAGAAGCTGGATCCGCGTGGCTTTAGGGTACACCCGATAGCGGCCCCGGAAGCCGATGAGCAGAGCAAGCATTACCTGTATCGCTTTCAGAAGCGGCTGCCTAATGCAGGCAGCTTCGCGATATTCGATCGCTCCTGGTATGGCCGCGTCCTGGTGGAGCGGATTGAGGGCTTCGCCTCAAAGCCTGAATGGCAACGCGCCTATCAGGAGATCAACGAGTATGAACGCATGCTCAGCGACGACGGTGTCCGCATTATCAAGCTATTCCTGCATATCGATCCTGACGAACAGCTCAGCCGCTTTGAAGAGCGCCTGAATAATCCGATAAAGCACTGGAAACTGACGCCCGAAGATATTCGCAACCGCAGTCGCTGGGCAGAGTACGAACAGGCCAGCAACGAAATGTTCCGGCATACCTCCACCCTGAACAACCCGTGGCAGATCATCGCCGCCAATCATAAATGGTCCGCCCGCATTGAAGTACTCAGATATGTTACGGACAGGCTGGCCGAAGACATCGACATCACACCCGCCCCGCTGGATCCGGAAGTGATCCGACAGGCCTGTGAACAACTGGGGATCAGGCCGCGTTGATCAAGCAACTATCCTCCCCGGCAGCCGAAGACCAACTTACCGACCAGCTCATTTTCGTTGACCTGGAGACCACCGGCCCTTCACTCACCACGGACCAGATCATCGAGATCGGCCTGGTCTGGTACGAAAACGGCAAGGGCTGGCAGCACTGGCAGCAGCTGCTTAACCCCGGAATCGCCATTCCGCCGTTTGTCAGGAACCTGACCGGTATTAGCCAGGCTATGGTAGACGACGCTCCGGACTTTACTGAGATGGCCGCCGAAATCAGAGAGAAGCTGAAAGGCCGTATACTGGTCGCCCACAATGCCCGCTTTGACTATGGCTTTCTGAACCGCGCCTTCTGCCGGGAAGGAACGCCCCTGAGCCAGCGCCACCTCTGTAGCCTGCGACTGGCCCGCAGCCTGGAACCTGAGCAGCGCAAGCATGGCCTGGATGCGCTGCAGCAACGCTGGCCAATCCGTATCGAGAGCAAGGACCGTCACCGGGCTCTGGGTGACTGCCTGCTGGTCGCTCAGCTATGGCAGCAATGGCAGCTGCACTATGGTCTGACGGAGCTGGAGACACTGACCCGTCAGAGCTGGCGCGAAACTCACTTGCCGCCGGAGATCAACGCAGAGATGATCGGGAAGATTCCAGCCACGCCGGGGGTCTACCTGTTTTACGGCGAAAATGACGCCCTGCTATATATCGGCAAAAGCATCAATATGCGCGAGCGGGTGCTATCACACTTCTCAGAGGCACTGCGCAGCAACAAAGAGATGAAGCTGAGTCAGCAAACCCGTCGTATAGAACATATCCCCTGCGCCGGGGAGCTGTCCGCACTGCTGTTGGAATCAGAACTGATTAAGCAGCGCCAGCCAGTCTACAACCGCCGCCTGCGCCGCAGTCGCCACCAGTTCAGCTGGTATCTGCAACCCACCCCGGAAGGCTTCCTGCAGCCCCGTCTGATCGACCTCAACGACAGCCTGCATAAGGGGATCGAGCACTGCTACGGCATCTTCAAGAAAGCATCGAATGCCCGTGAAGCCCTGCAGGGTCTGGCTAAAAAACACCACCTCTGCCTGATCCATAGCGGGTTGGCAAAAGGCCCCGGCCCCTGCTTTGGCTATCAGCTGAAACAGTGCAGAGGGGCCTGTACCGGCGAACAGACCACGACGGAGTTTAACCAACAGCTGATGCTGAGCCTGCGTAGCATTCAGATCGCCTGGTGGCCATTCAGAGGCGCGATCGCAATTCATGAATACAACCAGGAGAACTCTCTGGAGTGCTGGCACCTGATTAACCAGTGGCACTATCTGGGGGCAGTCAGCAAACTGAGCGAAGCAGAATCAAGACTCAGCGCTGCCGAGCATTCGCCCTTCGATCTGGATTGCTACCGCATCCTGCAGCAACAGATGCGAAAGCTGGAGCGCGAGCAGCTCATTGTATTCGAATAACAGCAGGCTATTTTCCGGCGCAATTTGACCGGGGTCAAAATAAGCGCCAATTGCAATATCCCTGAAATATCAGACCCGCACTATATGCCCACTACAAAGAAGAGGACATATAGATGACACATCACCATCTAAAGGCGCAGCTGGAACAACTTCTGCGCGACGGCTACTCCATCGAAGATATCCGTAGCCTGGTAACGGCACCAAAAAACCTTATGGATCAAGCAATTGCAGCCCATAAATCTGATCGCGTAGCGCAGAAAAAAGCACGTAATCTGCAGCGTAGCCAGGCAGAATATGCGATGTGCCTGGGCAGTCAGCGCTAAGAGGATCGACACCGGAGATCGGTAACAGACCCTTTGGTATCAGACCTTAAGCACTAGCTGTTCAGTCATTGTTCACCCGGATTTGTGTATTTACACTAGTAGTCGCTTTTGCCTAAACTCCTGCCAGCATTACAATAAGGCTGGAGTTACGGAGGCCAAAGGTCTGACACTGTCAGCAATGCTACTCTCGCTGACGGAAAACGACTCCCGCCTCTGCGAACTTTCACTTGTGAGCACTGAAGGAAAACATGATGAAAAAAGCTCTGATCCTGGCTACTGCAGCTGCGCTGCTGATGCCTGCCGCTGCTATGGCTGACCGTACTGGCGAAGAAGTTTACAAAACCAAATGTGCCGTATGCCACGCTTCCGGCGCAGCAAATGCACCTAAGCTGGGCGATGCTGCTGCATGGAGCTCACGCGCGGCCCTGGGAACTGACGCACTGTTGGAAACAGCGAAGAAAGGCAAAGGCGCAATGCCACCTAAAGGCCTGTGCATGGACTGCAACGACGGCGAGCTGAAAAGCGCTATCGAATACATGGTAAACAACTCCAAGTAATCGGTCCGCTGCTGCAGATACTAAAAACCCGGCCTGCGCCGGGTTTTTTGTGTCTCGGGATTCTGTGACGCTAACGCCTAGAAAATATCATCCGGCTTGAGATTCATCAGGTCCGGAGTCTCGCCGTTGCCGAATGCGTTCAGCTTCTCAAGCGACTCCAGGTCGTCTCCCTTCTGAATAATAATCTCCACCCGGCGGTTCTTACCACGCTGTTCAGGCGTGTCGTTCGGTACCAGCGGCTTAGTCGACGCCATCCCTGAGACAGTGAAACGACTCTGGTCCATACGGGTATCACTGAACAGCTCATGGGCGACGGCCAGGGCCCGGGTTGCCGACAGATCCCAGTTGGACTCAAAGCGGCGTCCCTTATAAGGGATATTATCGGAGTGACCTTCGATCACCACCTTGCCTTCGGTACCCAGCAGAATATCGCGGATTTTTGCCAAAACGGGGATCGATTCGAAACGCAGTTCAGCCGAGCCCGAATCAAAAGAGCCGTTCTCCTTGATACGCACGATAATCTTGCGCCCCTCTTTCTCCACCTCTACGGTGCCCATACCGATCTCCTGAGACAGCGCCGTGGCGAAGATCACCGCCTCCTGTTCAGCTTTCTGCTCCATATTCTTGAGCATCTCCTGAACCTGGCCTTTCTCCTTGTCGGGCGAATCACTCTCGCCCTCCTTCGATCGGATATCGAGGGTATTCATATCATTGTTGACCGTCATCTGCCGCACCTCATTCAAGGGTGTCGGCTCCGGCCGGCCAGGGCTGAATTCCTGCGCGATAATCGAGGTACCCTTGGGGATATCCTCGACCTTGATCTGATTCTGAACACCAAAAGCTTCACGCATGGAGCCTGCCAGCTGTTTAAACTTCAGTACATCCATCTCGGAGAACGAGAGCAGCAGTACAAAGAAGCACATCAGCAGCGACATCAGATCCGCAAAAGTCGCAAGCCAGCCCGGTAACCCCGCGGGGCACGGTGGACATTCGTCTTCGCTATCGTCACTCATTGACTATATCTCCAGCGCCGCATCAACCTTCAGTCGCACGCTTTTTCTCTGGCAGGTAGTTCTTCAGCATCTGTTCGATTACGCGCGGGTTCTGTCCCGCCTGAATAGCCAGCAGACCATCGATTGTCAGCGCCTGATTCAGCGCCTCCTCATCTTTACGTACCGCCAGCTTATCGGCGAATGGCAATACCATCATGGTGGCCACAATCGCCCCGTACAGCGTTGTCAGCAGTGCTACCGCCATCGCCGGACCGATCGATTTCGGGTCACTCATGTTAGACAGCATCTGTACCAGACCAACCAGCGTACCGATCATCCCCATTGCCGGTGCCACATCCCCCATCGCCTTAAACATATCGATGCCGAGGTCATGGCGGCTCTGGGCCAGCTTGGTTTCTTTAGATAACAGGGTGCGAACCACATCCGGATCATGCCCATCCACCAGCAGCTGAATACCCCGCTGCATAAAGTCGGTGCTGACCTGCTTATCTTCCAGCGACAGCAGTCCGCCTTTACGGGCAGCATCAGCCAGTTCAACGGTTTCAGCAATAATGTCTTCCGGCTTGACCGATTTGAACATGAACGCTTTACCGGCCACTTTACCTGCGCCGAGAAAGCCACCGAGAGTGAACTTCATCATTGCGACAAAAAGCGTACCGCCGACAACGATCATCAGGGACGGAATATTGACGAATACGCCAACATCACCACCCGTCACCATTGAGGCGATAACCAGGCCAAAGCCTCCGAGCAAACCTATGAGCGTAGCTAAATCCACTCACCTATCCTCTTACAAGTAGCTTCATGAACGCGATATCGCGGCCACAGTTGCAGTGAACAATCATAACAAAATTTAACCAACTGGCACGCTACAAACATACGTTTAACCGAGATTTATGCCAAGGAATCTGCGAATACCGGCGCGGCATTGCTGAGGGACACCATCAAGCTCAGGTAAAACACTGACCGGGGGCGCGACTAATATCCAGCAGCCAGAGAGCAGGCCAGCCCAGTCCGCTGCCGCAAACCAATTGATTCTGCCTGTGGCCTTAGGTAACGTTGGTGCCTTTCACCACTCAGGACGCTGTAATGCCGCGCAAAAAGAAAGCCCCGGACTTTGAACAATCACTGACCGAACTGGAAGGTCTGGTCGGCCGTATGGAACAGGGTGATCTCTCCCTGGAAGAGGCGCTGGGCGCCTTTGAAGAGGGGGTTAAACTGACGCGCGAATGCCAGCAGATTCTTGAACAGGCTGAACAGAAAGTGCAGATGCTGGTCGAGAAAAACGGCGAACTGCACAGCCAGCCATTTGCCAGCGATGAGGATGCCTGACCCGTGTCTCTGAAAAACCTGTTGCAGCAGTACCACCAGCGTGTCGATCGCTATCTGGAAACGAGCATCCGACGCGACAGTATCGAACCGCGCCTGCAGGAGGCAATGGCTTACTCGCTGTTTAATGGGGGTAAACGGGTACGTCCGGTACTGGTCTATATGGTTAACCAGCTGCTGGGCGGTGAACTGCAGCAGGCTGATCGTGCCGCAGCGGCAATCGAATGTATTCACAGCTACTCGCTGGTCCATGATGATCTGCCGGCGATGGACGACGACGACCTGCGTCGCGGCAAACCCACCTGCCATATCGCCTTTGATGAGGCGACCGCAATACTGGCCGGTGACGGCCTGCAGTGCCTGGCCTTTGAGCTGCTCAGCGATGACACTGCAGCCGATCCGGCGATCCTGCTGCAGCTGATCAGAACACTGGCGATCGCCAGCGGAGACCGCGGCATGGTGGTGGGGCAGGCCTTTGATCTGGCCCATGTCGGACAACCCCTCAGTATCGAGCAGTTACAGGCGATGCATCGTCACAAGACCGGAGCCCTGCTGAGCGCCGCCATTGAGATGGGCGCTATCTCCAGCACGCAAGCCACGACTGCAGATATTGAAAGCCTGCGGCGCTACGGTGCTGCCATCGGCCTCGCGTTTCAGGTAAAAGACGATATCCTTGATATTGAGGGTGATACCGAGACCCTTGGTAAGCCCCAGGGTTCTGACCTGGACCAGAATAAACCCACCTATCCCGCGCTGCTAGGGCTGGAAGGTGCTAAAGCCAGACTGAAGCAGCTGCAGCAACAGGCGCATGAAGCGCTGCAGTCATACGGTACGGACGCCGATCCCCTGCGTCAGCTGGCTGACTATATCGTAGAACGCGATCACTGATGTTCCATGAAATCCCCCTGAGCCGGCCGCTGACACCGCTGCTGGACGCTATTGCGTCTCCGGCTGATATGAAAAAGCTGCCTGTCGAGCAGCTCCCCGAACTGGCAGAGCAGCTGCGTGCCTACCTGCTGTACAGCGTAGGCCAGAGCGGCGGGCACTTTGGTGCCGGGCTGGGCGTGGTCGAGCTGACCGTCGCCCTACACTACCTGCTGCACACGCCGGATGATCACCTGGTCTGGGATGTCGGGCATCAGTGCTATCCCCATAAGATTCTCACCGGTCGCCGTGAGCAGATGCCTGCAATCCGTCAGAAGCAGGGACCGGCCCCATTCCCCAAACGGGCCGAGAGCATCTACGATGATTTCGGCACCGGCCACTCGAGCACCTCGATCAGCGCAGCATTGGGCATGGCCCTGGCCGATCGTATGCAGGGCAAGCAGCATAAATCAGTCGCTGTGATCGGCGACGGGGCCATGACGGCCGGGATGGCGTTTGAGGCACTGAATCACGCCGGACATACCGGCGCTGATATGCTGGTGATCCTGAATGACAATGAGATGTCGATCTCACACAATACCGGCGGCCTGGCCACCTATCTGGCCAGGAACCTGAAAAACCGGACACCGGGTGAGACCACTGCGGCACTGTTCGAGGCACTGGATTTCCACTACACCGGTCCGGTGGATGGCCATGACCTGGCCCAGCTGATTCCGGCACTGAAGTATGCCCTGAACAGTCCCGGCCCGCAGTTTCTGCACATCAGTACCCGCAAGGGTAAAGGCTTCGAACCCGCCGAAGCCGATCCGGTGGGATACCACGCGATCACCAAGATAGAACCGATCAAGAAGGCCCCCGAGCCTAAACGCATCAAGTGGGCCAATATCTTCGGCCAGTGGCTCTGTGATATGGCCGATCGTGATAAACGCTTGTGCGCGATCACCCCGGCGATGTCGGAAGGCTCCGATATGCTGGCCTTCGAAGCCCGCTACCCGGAGCGCTTTTTCGATGTCGCCATTGCCGAACAGCACGCCCTGACGCTGGCAGCCGGTATGGCCTGCCGCCACAGCAAGCCGGTGGTTGCCATCTATTCCACCTTTCTGCAGCGCGCCTATGATCAGCTGATTCATGACGCCTCTATCCAGCAGCTGGATCTGTTACTGGCCGTCGACCGTGCCGGACTGGTAGGGGAAGATGGCTCGACCCATGCTGGGGTGTTTGATATTGCCTACCTGCGCTGCCTGCCGGAGATGGTGATCATGACACCCTCGGATGATCAGGAACTGCGCGATATGCTCTATACCGGCTATCGCTATCCGGGCTGTGCCGCCGTGCGCTATCCACGCGGCAATTCGCAGGGCTTCCCGCTGCGTCAGGCGATGCAGGAGATTAAACTGGGCCAGAGCCGCCTGATTAAGGCAGGCAAACAGGCTGCCATCCTGAACTTTGGCCCGCTGTTACCTGCCGCTCGCCAGGTCGCCCAACAGCAGGGCTATACGCTGGTGGATATGCGCTTTGTCAAACCCCTTGATCATGCCCGTATCGAGCAGCTGGCGGCCAGTCATGAACTGCTGGTGACGCTGGAGGATCATGCCATACAGGGCGGCGCAGGCTCTGCTGTCGGGGAGTACCTGCATCGGAGCAGACTCACTATGCCGCTGCTGCAACTGGGTATTCCGGATCGCTGGATCGAGCATGCCAGCCGTGGCCAGCAGCTGGCTGAATGCGGGCTGGATGCTGCGGGTATCAGTGCCGCGATCAGTCAACGCCTGACGGGATAACGGATTTCAGCCACAAAAAAGCCCTGCTCCGGCATTCGGAACAGGGCTTTTTTGTGGCCAGGGTCAACGCTTATTCAGCGTCATCCCGGAAATGGTGCTCGGTCATCATATGCCCCAGTTTACCCATCTTGGTAGCCAGATAGTCTTCATTATGGCGGTTTTTACCGACCTGCAACGGCACCCGTTCGGCGACACGCACATTGAATTTCTCCAGTGCCTTCACCTTACGCGGGTTATTGGTCATCAACCGCACCTGCGCAATTCTCAGATGCTCCAGCATCGGTACGCACATGCTGTAATCGCGCATATCAGCTTCAAAGCCCAGCTGTTCGTTGGCTTCGACCGTGTCAGCGCCGCCATCCTGCAGGTGGTAAGCACGCACCTTGTTCAGCAGGCCAATACCCCGCCCTTCCTGACGCAGGTAGAGCAGCACGCCCTCGCCCGCTTCGCTGATACGCTTCAGCGCTTCCTGCAGCTGGAAGCCACAGTCACAGCGCAGGCTGAACAGCGAATCGCCGGTGAGACATTCAGAATGAACGCGAGCCAGAACCGGCTCTGAGCCATCGGGCTCGCCATAAACCAGGGCAACATGTTCTTTGCCGGTGACCTCGTCTTCAAAGCCCACCATCTGAAACACTCCCCAGGGAGTCGGCAGCTTACATGAGGCGACGTAATTAACTGACACTCAACTAACCTCAAATTCTCAGGCCGCATATCTTAGCAGCAACTACACCATAGATGGTGCCTATTTTTTATATTACAAGCCTTTAACAAATAAATGCTTATCCTGTGCCTTACAGGGCCGGATCAAGCGCTATTGGCTATTTTGGCGTCGCAATGGCTAGGGAAACGCACCCGTGCCCGCAGTCCGCCGAGGCGCTCAGAACGGTCCAGCACCATCACGCCGCCATACTGCTTCACAATATCACTGATGATACTCATGCCCAGGCCATGGCCGTCGGTCGACTCATCCAGCCGCTCTCCCCGTGCCATCAGCCGATCCCGCTGCTCTTCGGCAATCCCCGGCCCGTTATCTTCCACCAGTATACTGACACACTGCTCGGTGCTTTCGGCAGAGATGCGAACCTTGTCGGTGGTCCATTTACAGGCGTTATCCAGCAAGTTACCCAGCAGTTCCATCAGGTCGTCCCGCTCACCGGGGAAAAACGCCTGTTCATTAATATCGTTCTGAAAGTGGATCGCCTTCTCGCGGTAGATCGCTTTCAGGGTACGCTCCAGCTTTTCCAGCTCCTGACTCAGGTAGACCCGCTGTCCGGGCAATGCCGCCCCGGCGATGCGGGCCCGGGTCAGTTCCCGGTGCATCAGGTCACGCAGGGTCTTGGATTGCTCGGCGATGGCATCGGCACAGGCCGGCTGTTTCTGTCGCAGGGCCTCAATATGGCGATCGATCACCGTCAGCGGCGTCTTAGCGGCATGCGCCAGATTGCCAACTGAATTGCGCGAACGCTGCAGGCGCAGCTCAATCGACTGCACCAGATAATTAATTTCGGTAACCAGCGGCTCGACTTCAGAGGTTTCGGCGTGGGGTAACTGACGTATTTCCCCCTGCTTCAGCCGCGAGATCTGCTCCTGGACGTCCACCAGCGAACAGAGGCCGCGCCGGATCACCACCACCTGAATCAGCAACATGCCAGCCAGAAACAGCATACCGATACCCGCCACCAGCCAGCCGAGCTGGTTCAGTGACCGCTCGATCCGGCTGACATCCTCTGCCAGCACCAGCCGCATGCTGCGGCCCTGTTTCATAAAGCGCTCGTCGAGGATCAGCCAGGGCTTGCCGTCTTTCGTGATCTGGCGGACATTTTCCTGCCCGACCGGCATCCCTTCACCGACCGGAATACGGGCATCCCACAGCGAACGGGAGAAGTGCCAGTCATCATTCACTTCAAGCTGGAAGTAGTGGCCGGACATCGGCTGCTGATAGACCGGATCGATCTTTTCCGGATTCATCTGCCACTCGCCACGGTCATCCATCTCGACGGCACGCAACAGGGCGAAGGCATCACTGGAAAGGCGGGAGGAAACAGATTCATAGGCGGTCTGGCGCAGAAACCACTGCATCGAAAACCACAGCACGACGAAGGCGATCAGGGAGATCGCCACAAAAGCGAGGTTGAGACGGGTCTGAATGGACTTCACTATAACCCTACCCGTTAGCCGACCGTCGCGACAAAGATATAGCCCTGTCCGCGTTTGGTCTGGATACGCTCTTTGCCGATCTTCTTACGCAGCATCTTGATATAGGCCTCAATCACATTGCTGTCATTCTCAGCGCCGTCATCATAGAGATGCTCGACCAGCTGCAGCTTGGACAGCACACGCCCGGGGTTATGCATAAAATAGCGCAACAGGCGATATTCCGTCCCGGTCAGGGCCACTTCATCACCCGCTGACAGTACCACCGACTGTGTTTTCTCATCCAGCGCCAGCCCTTCAACCTCCAGCTGTGAACTGACCTGCTGATGGGAGCGGCGCAGCAGGGCTGTCATGCGCACCAGCAGCTCTTCGGTATGGAAGGGTTTGCCCAGGTAATCATCAGCCCCGGCTTCAAAGCCATCCACCCGCTCCTGCCAGGCCGAGCGAGCGGTCAGCACCAACACCGGTATATTATTCTTGCGCCCGCGCCAGTTGCGCAGCACTTCAAGCCCCGGACGCTGCGGCAGGCCCAGATCCAGCACGGCCAGGTCATAGATATCCTCAAACCCCATCGCCTCGGCATCAACACCGTTGTCGACCAGATCGACGGCATAGCCACTCTTGGTTAGTTCGGTACGCAGATCCGGCCCCAGAACCGGGTCATCTTCTACCAATAAAATACGCATCTACTGTTCCTTTGCGAAATATCTGACAGGCACCTGATATACAGGAGGAATAATAAGGATATAGGGAAATTTTAGCTGAGCGGAGACAATCAGGCAGCCCGGGATTTCAATGGCTGCCGGGATGCCTGTTATCGTGTGAGCAGGGAACCGGTTGTGGCATCCACGTAGATTGTCCGGATGACTCCGTCATTACCGGCTACTTCCATTTCGTAGACATACCTGCCGTCCCGGCTAAGCAGTACCGTATCGAGCATACGGCCACTGGTCAGCGCCTGAACCCGGGCCATCAGTTCGGACATAGACAGGATCTCGCCCTCCTCTACCAGCGTACGGCAGGCCTGATAGTCGAGGCGATCCATATCTTTAGACAGCAGCGTCGGCGTATACCCCTGCAGCAGGAGAACCGAGCTGATAATCGCCAGATGGCGCAGTTTTAACATGCATACCTCCCTCAGTCACATACCAGGCGCCCATCCTTGCAAAGCAACCAGTAACGCTTTAAGGCCCGCCCCGGCGGGCCGGTCTGCGACTAAATTGTGCTACGTATTAGTCATACGCATTGATTTCGCCACCACTGGAGTCTCTGAGAGTGCCACCGTGGACATTAAAAGTCGAATCAGGTCCTTCCTGTGCTGCCATATGCCCTTCACGCGGGCTGAAAGCAGGGTCCAGTGGATATAGCGCAGCAGCATGAGCCTGAGCAACCAGTAATGAGCCGGCAATCAGGGCTAGCGTCAGTCGTTTAATGCTATTCATAACGCGTTCTCCGGTTTATAGACCTTCGAACTTAACGTTAACCACAGTAACTGAAATTAAGCTGAAACCTGCCTGACCAGCTTATATCGGTTAGCGATTAATTAATGCGCTGTAATAACTACGATGAGTTGGAGCAGCAGAAAGGCATAGATACCGGCCAGAATATCATCCAGCATAATACCCCAGCCGCCTGAGACCTTTTTATCTGCCCAGCGGATCGGCCAGGGTTTGAGGATATCGAACAGGCGAAACAGCACAAAGCCGGTCAGCAACCAGCCCCAGCCCGCAGGGGCGGCAATCATGGTGATCCAGAAGCCGACAAACTCATCCCAGACGATGCCGCCGTGATCATGGACACCGATATCGTCCGCCGTCCGGCCGCAGAGCCAGATCCCCACCAAGGTCGCCACAACGATCAACAACAGGTACAGCGGCAGGGAAAGCGTGTTGAGCCAGAACCAGGGGATGATAGCAGCCAGGGTACCGAAGGTTCCCGGCGCAAAAGGTGCGGCACCACTGCCAAGCCCAAAGGCCAGAAAATGGATCGGGTTGCGCCAGACGCTGGCAGGAACGTTATTCATCCGCAGTGGGTATCCTTATCAAAATGATCAAATCCGGCCGCGGTTAAGCGTTGCTCGCCGCTGTCTGTGACCAGAACAATGCCCTCCCCCCGGGAGACCTCTCCGATCACCGAGGCCCTGACGGGCAGGCGATCCAGCACGGCTCGCTGCGCGGGTGGCAGCGTGAAGCAGAGTTCGAAATCCTCACCGCCACTGAGAGCCCAGTCCCGGGCCTTATTCAGCTCGGTATAGTGCTGCAGCGCGTCAGACAGGGGCAGCGCAGCGGCCTCCAGCCTGGCGCCGCAGGCAGACTGCTGCAGGATATGGCTCAGGTCAGAACTGAGTCCATCAGAGATATCGATGCAGGAGGTTGCGATGCCCCTAAGGGCAATACCTGTCGAGAGGCGCGGTTCCGGCTGATAGAAGCGCTGGCGCAGGTGACTGATCGCAGCGCTGTCGGCCTCATCCCTTAACAGGGTTTCCAGGCCGGCACGACTGTCGCCCAGCGTACCGGTGACACAGACAAGGTCACCGGGTTTGGCGCCGCGCCGGGTCAGCGCCTGCCCCGGCGGCACAAATCCATGTACCTGAGCAGACAACGCCAGCGGGCCGCGGGTGGTATCCCCGCCGACCAGAACCAGGCCGTACTCACGGGCCTGTTGCGCGAGTGTCGCCGCAAAGGGTTCTAGCCACAGAGGATCAGAGTGGGGCAGTGTCAGGGCCAGGGTCAGCCAGGCAGGCTGAGCGCCCATGGCGGCCAGATCACTGGTTGCCGCGCCGAGTAAGCGGCGGGCGATAAATGCGGGATCGGTCCCCGGCAGAAAGTGGGTACCTTCCACCAGAGTATCGATCGAAACGGCTAGCTGCTCTCCGGCCGGAGGCAGCAGCAGGGCGCAGTCATCACCGATGCCCAGCGCTACGCTGTCATGCTGTTGACCAGTGACAAAGTAACGCCGGATCAGCTCAAACTCGCCCAGTGCCATCAGAACCTCAGCGTTTCGCTTTAACTTCGGCCTGACGTACGTGCTGTGCCACTTTATCCAGTACACCATTGACGTAACGGTGGCTGTCGGTGGCACCAAACTTCTTGCTCAGCTCTACACTTTCGTTGATCGCAACGCGGTAAGGCACCTGTATGCGCTGCATCAGCTCGAAAGTACCGATACGCAGCACGGTCAGCTCGATTGGATCAAGCTCATCCAGGCTACGATCAATAAAGCCGCTGAATTCGCCGTCCAGTTCCGATTTACGTGCAGCCACACCGTGCAGCAGTTCAGAGAACAGCTGCATATCGGTATCGCGCATGTCGTATTCAACCCGGAACTGTGCGTCCAGCTCAGTCAGCGGCTGGCCTGCCATATGCCAGGAATACAGGGCCTGCAGCGCGAAGCTGCGGGCTGAACGGCGCATGGCAGTCAGGTTTTTCTTCTTGCCAGATTTAGGGGAGTCGCTCATCTGGCCTTAAACCTCCAGCTTACGCAGCAGGCTAACCATTTCCAGCGCGGACAGGGCTGCTTCGGCACCCTTGTTGCCCATCTTGGTGCCGGAACGCTCGATTGCCTGTTCGATGCTGTTGACGGTCAGGATTCCGTTCGCCACCGGCAGGTTATGTTCCATAGAGACCTGCAGTACGCCCTTGGAGCTTTCGCCGGATACGTACTCAAAATGAGGCGTACCACCGCGAATCACGGCACCCAGCGCGATGATTGCATCATCCTGCTTCTGTGCGGCTACACGCTGCACCGCCAGCGGGATCTCAAATGCACCCGGTACACGAATGACGCGGATGTTCTCTTCTTTAACGCCGTGGCGGGTCAGAGCATCCATCGCGCCTTCCAACAGGCTCTCTACCACAAATGCGTTAAAACGACCGACGACGATGGCGTATTTGCCGTCGCCGCTGACAAAGTCACCTTCAAAGGTTGTAACTGCCATAGTAATCAGTTCCGTCCAGCTTAGTCTTCACAGGGAATGTATTCTTCAATCTCCAGGTCAAACCCGGAGATTGCGTTAAATTTCATCGGTGAACTGAGCAGGCGCATCTTGCCCACACCCAGGTCACGCAGAATCTGTGAGCCCGTACCAACCGTCAGGTAAGCACCGGATGCACTCACATTGACCTTAGAGCGTGGCTTGGCGGTTACCAGACCTCCCAATGCCTCGCCCAGATCGATCTTGCTGCTGCTATCCAGCAGCAGTACAACGCCTTTGCCTTCGCGGGCAACGCGTTCCAGCGCTTTGCGCATGGTCCATTTCACTTCACCGTCGGATACGGCACCGACCACATCCCGCAGTACTTCAGAGCGGATATGGACGCGGGTCAGCGTTGGCTCATCCGCTTTGATATCGCCCTGAGTCAGCGCCAGGTGAGTACAGTTCTGGATCTCGTCACGGTAGCTGATGCACTTAAACACCCCGTATTCGGTCTCCAGTTCACTCTCTTCCTCACGCACCACGGTATGTTCATTGGTGGTACGGTAGTGAATCAGGTCGGCGATAGTACCGATCTTGAGGTTATGCTTTTCGGCAAACTTCTCAAGGTCAGGACGGCGCGCCATAGTGCCGTCATCATTCATGATTTCAACAATTGCCGCTGCCGGCGTCATGCCCGCCAGGCGAGACAGGTCACAACCGGCCTCGGTATGACCGGCACGGCTCAGTACGCCACCCGGCTGAGCCATCAGCGGGAAGATATGACCAGGCTGTACAATGTCTTCCGGCTGTACAGAATCCCTTACCGCAACCCGTACCGTGTGGGCACGGTCTGCCGCGGAGATACCGGTGGTTACACCTTCCGCCGCTTCGATCGACAGGGTGAAGTTAGTGGAGAACTGCGCTCCGTTGCTCTGCACCATCAGTGGCAGCTTCAGCTTTTCACAGTGTTCGCGGGTCAGGGTCAGACAGATCAGGCCGCGGGCATGGGTTGCCATAAAGTTGATATCTTCGGCACGTACCATCTCGGCAGCGATGACCAGATCACCTTCATTTTCGCGATCTTCATCATCCATCAGGATGACCATCTTGCCCTGACGGATATCTTCTATCAGTTCCTGAGTGCTGTTCAGCTTCATCACTTCACTCTCTTACCCGGCTGCTATAGACAGCGGGAGATCCTCGGTTCGTTTGATTAGCTTTAACGTCGCATAAAGCCATGTTCGGCCAGTTTGGCCAGTGTCAGTCCTGCGCCGTCCGATTCAGCTTCCGGTGCCCGGCAGCTGACCAGTCGCTCCAGATAGCGGGCAATAATATCCACTTCCAGATGCACCTGGCGACCGGCACTGTAGTCACCAATGATAGTTTCCTGCACCGTGTGCGGCACTATGTTCAGCTCGAAACAATCATCATTAACGGCATTCACGGTGAGGCTGGTGCCATCGACCGTTATTGAACCTTTGCCCGCAATATAGCGCTTAAGGTTCGCCGGTGCACGAACTACAAAGCGCACCGAACGGGCATCGTCGGCACGGGAGAGTACTTCACCCACCCCGTCGACGTGACCGGTCACAATATGCCCGCCCATCCGGCTGCTGGGCATCATCGCTTTTTCAAGATTAACCTTCTCACCCTGCTTCAGAGCCGGGAAGCGGGTATGCGCCAGGGTTTCACGCGACACATCGGCCCAGAAACCATCACCGGGCAGGTCGATCGCCGTCAGGCAGACACCGTTGACTGCGATACTGTCACCCAGCTTGACGTCGGCCAGATCCAGCTCAGCAGTGCGGATATAGAGCTGCATATCACCCTGACGTTCTTCAATCGCGGCAATCGTCCCCACCGCTTCAATAATTCCGGTAAACATCAAGCTTCCTCTAAATCAGTCAGACAGCAGCCCGGGGCACCAGGGTCAGGCGAATATCCTGCCCCACCATCCGGCTATCCTGCAGGGTCAGGCGATACTGCTGCTGCATCTGCTCCAGCGGCAGCTCAAACAGCGGACGCGCGGCAGACCCCAGCAGGGTTGGCGCCATATAAAGTACGATTTCATCCAGCAACTGCGCTGCGACAAAAGCCCCGGTCAGGGTCGCGCCGGCTTCCACCAGCAATTCGTTACACTCTTCCTGCTCCGCCAGGTACTTCAGCAGCGCCTTCAGATCGACCCGTTGCTCCCGGACCGGTAACAGCAGGATTTCAGCACCAGCGGCCTTCAGTTCGGCCTGCCGCGCCTGATCATTGTTGCAGGTCGCAATCAGTGTCCGTCCCGGCTGGGACAGAATGCGTGCCGTCGCGGGCATCCGCAAGCCACTGTCGACAACGATCCGCAGCGGCTGGCGCTTAACCACTTCAGCGGCATTCACCAGCCCCAGCTCCGCCTCGCGCAGGGTCAGCGACGAATCATCATGCAGGATGGAATCCACACCCGTGACAATCGCTGAACTCCGTGCCCTTAGCTTCTGTACGTCCGAGCGGGCCGCCGGGCCTGTAATCCACTGCGACTCGCCACTCTGCATCGCAGTGCGTCCATCCAGGCTCAGCGCCGACTTGCTGCGAACAAAAGGCAGGCCCGATTCCATCCGCTTGATAAAGCCGGGATTCAGTGCCCTGGCTTCGGTTTCCAGCAGGCCAGAGGCCACTTCGATTCCCGCCTCTTTAAGGATATTCAGGCCCCGCCCGGACACCCTGGGGTTGGGATCGACCATGGCACAGACCATCCGGCTGATACCGGCTTTCACCAGCCCTTCGGCACAGGGCGGCGTGCGCCCATAGTGACTGCAGGGCTCTAAGGTCACATAGGCCGTTGCGCCACTGGCATTGTCGCCCGCGACCGCCAGTGCATTGACCTCGGCATGGCCCTCACCGGCACGCAGGTGAAAGCCTTCACCGACGACTTCGCCGTCTTTGACCAGAACACAGCCAACCCGCGGGTTCGGTGCGGTGGTATAGAGTCCCTGTCGCGCCAGACGGATCGCCCGTGCCATAAATTCACGGTCCGCAAGGGAAAACAGATCGCTCATGAGGACGGCTCCTCAGCATCATCGGCCCGCAGGGCGCCGGAGGAGAGCCGCTCGATCTCTTCCCGGAACTCATTGATGTCCTGAAAACTGCGATACACCGACGCAAAACGCACATAGGCGATCTCATCGAGGCGACGCAGTTCGGCCATTACCTCTTCGCCGACCTGACGGGAGGGCAGTTCGCGTTCACCGGTCGCCCGCAGGCGATGCTTGATACGGTTTATAGAGGCTTCAAATTCTTCTACAGAGACAGGACGCTTTTCCAGCGCCCGGTGGATACCGGCGCGGAGTTTGTCTTCATCGAAAGGCTGTCTGGAACCGTCAGCCTTGATCAGCTTAGGCATTAACAGTTCGGCTACTTCATAGGTGGTAAAGCGCTCATGACACTGACTGCACTCCCGACGGCGGCGCACCTGCTGGCCTTCAGCCACCAGTCTTGAGTCGACCACTTTGGTTTCGTGGGCAGCGCAAAAAGGACAATACATCGTCAGTTCCTGTACAAAGAGCGTGGGCCCTGAAGCCCGGTATAAAGAGCGTAGCGGAGCTTTGCCAATGCTGAGCTCCAGACATAAAAAAGGGCGGTCAGATGACCGCCCGCGCATTGTACATGTTTCGTCCGGTTACTTGTAGACCGGGAAACGTGCACAGAGGTCTTTTACCTGTGCTTTCACACGGTCGCGAACCTCTTCGCTGTCGATATTGTCCAGTACATCACAGATCCAGTGAGTCAGCTCAACCGCTTCTGCCTCTTTCAGGCCACGGGTGGTGATCGCCGGAGAACCGATACGCAGACCGGAGGTCACGAACGGAGACTGCGGATCATTAGGCACAGAGTTCTTGTTCACCGTGATGTTCGCCGCACCCAGCGCAGAATCAGCCGCCTTACCGGTCAGGCCCTGCTTGATCAGGCTCAGCAGGAACAGGTGATCGTCAGTACCGCCGGAAACCACTTCGAAGCCACGTTCGATAAAGACGTTAGCCATCGCCTGGGCATTCACCACCACCTGCTGCTGGTAAGCTTTGAAGTCGTCGCTCATCGCTTCTTTGAAGCAGACTGCTTTAGCTGCGATAACGTGCATCAGCGGGCCACCCTGACCGCCCGGGAAGACAGCAGAGTTCAGCTTCTTCTCCAGATCGGCGTTACCTTTGGCGATGATCAGACCACCACGCGGACCGCGCAGGGTCTTATGAGTGGTGGTGGTAACAACATCGGCGAAAGGTACCGGGTTCGGGTAAACACCCGCCGCGACCAGACCGGCAACGTGTGCCATGTCAACAAACAGGAACGCGCCCACTTTGTCAGCGATCTCACGGAAACGCGCCCAGTCAACCACCCGGGAATAAGCGGAGAAACCGGCAACGATCATCTTCGGCTTGTTTTCCAGCGCCAGACGCTCAACTTCTGCGTAATCAATTTCGCCGGTATCTGCGTTCAGACCGTACTGAACCGCGTTGTAGATCTTACCGGAGAAGTTAACCTTGGAACCGTGTGTCAGGTGACCACCGTGGTCCAGGCTCATGCCCAGAACCGTATCGCCTGGCTCGCACAGCGCCATGTAAACAGCAGCATTAGCCTGGGAACCGGAATGCGGCTGTACGTTGGCGTAATCGGCACCAAACAGCGCCTTGGCACGGTCGATCGCCAGCTGTTCAGCCACATCGACGTACTCACAGCCACCGTAGTAACGCTTCTCCGGATAGCCTTCGGCGTATTTGTTAGTCAGCTGCGAACCCTGCGCTTCGATAACGCGCGGGCTGGTGTAGTTTTCAGAGGCGATCAGCTCGATGTGCTCTTCCTGACGCACAACCTCTGCCTGCATAGCAGCCCAGAGTTCCGGATCGAAGTCAGCGATTGACATATCTTTAGTAAACATTGCCAGGTTGTCCCCTACGAGTGCAATGATCCTGCCTGATTGAAACGACGGTGCAGCGCCGATGCAGAAAAATCCGCTCAACCTGAGGCAGGGTGTGGTGGAAAAGCGCGCATTATAGCGAATCCGTCGCTAAACGACACTTGAAAGGCGCTCAAAGCTAAGCGCATGAGATTCATACCATAATTCACTGAATCTCCACCGGGGAGTTCAGGCTCAGGCAATCCAGCGCATCCGGCCGCGCCAGCAGGTATCCCTGCCCGATATCACAGCCGATGCGGCTGAGATAAGCCTGCTGCTCCAGCGTTTCGATACCTTCGGCGACAACCTTGAGATCGAGCCGGTGCGCCAGCTCCACGATGGTGTTAACGATCGCCCGGTCCTTACTGTCATCAGCCACATGCATGACAAAATTGCGATCGATCTTCAGCACATCGATGGGCAGTCGCTTGAGGTAGTTGAGGGAAGAGAATCCCATACCAAAGTCATCGATGGCGATTGAAACACCCAGGTCACGTAGTCCCTGCAGCAGATTGATACTGGCATCAATATCGTCGATCAGCACCGTTTCGGTCACTTCCAGCTCCAACAAGCAGGGATCGACTCCGTATTCCCTCAGTATCAGCTGTACCGTATCCACCAGCTTGCCGTCGTAGAACTGGCGGCCGGAGAGGTTGACCGCCACCGGTAACGCCACCTTGCCAGCCGACATCCGCCGGATATCCCGGCAGGCCTGACGCAGTACCCAGTTACCCAGCTCTGAAATCAGGCCGGTCTCCTCGGCCAGCGGTATAAACTGCGCCGGAGATACCATCCCCTCGGTTGGATGCGGCCAGCGGATCAGGGCCTCAAGGCCTCTGATTTCGCCGCTTTCCAGACAATATTTAGGCTGATAGTGGAGACAAAAGCCGCCTTCACTGAGGGTCTGGCGTAGTTCACTTAGCAGGCGCATCCGGTGCAGGGCCAGGGCATGCAGCTCGGGAGAGAAAAACTGGTAGTTGTTCCGCCCCATCGCCTTGGCTTTGTAGAGGGCCAGATCGGCATGCTTTTGCAGGGTGGTGGCATCATCACCATCAATGCGCACATAGGCGATGCCAATGCTGCAGGAGATAATCAGCGACTGTTCCGCTATCTGCAGCGGTACCGACAATTTTTGCAGAATCCGCTCTGCCATCATACTGCAGCCACTGCTGGCACTCTGCACGATCATACCGAACTCATCGCCTCCCAGCCTTGCCAGGCTGTCGCTTTGACGGATACATTGCTGCAGGCGACGGGCGGTCTCTATCAGTAACTGATCACCCACATCATGTCCCAGGGAATCATTGATGTGCTTAAAGTTATCCAGATCGAGATACATCAGGGCATAGCGCGCAGATCCCCGGTGCACCAGTGCGATGGCTCTGTCCAGTCGCTGGTTAAACGAGCGCCGGTTTTCCAGCCCGGTCAGCGGATCGTAAAACGCCAGCGCTTCCGCCTCGGCACGGGCCTGTTCCGCCATCTCGGCCTGGTGACTGGCTTCCTTCAGCAGCGCCCGTATTCGCTGGCCCATCTGAGCCAGCGTAACGGCCAGCCGGCCGGTACTGTCGGTGCTGGAAAACGGCGGGCGACGCGCATCCCCGGCGACCACTTGCTGAGAGAACTCCGCCAGCAAGGCCAGGCGGCTGCGCAGTACACGCCCCATCGCCCCCCAACAGATCAGATTAACCAGCAAAATCATGACAACCACGCCCAGTAAGAGCTGTTCAGTACGCAGGATTTTCAGGCGCAACTCAGACAGGGCATTCTGCGAGCGCAGACTTGCCTGCTGCAGCGCCGCCTGCGCATCCTGATTGATCTGAATCTGCTGACTGTTGATCTCTTCGATACTGACGAAGACATCGTCCAGCGGAATAAAACTATTACGGAATAACCGTTGCCGGTCATTACTGCCAGAGGTCTCCAATAACTCCTCCAGCAACTCCAGCGCGATACCGCTGGATTCCATCAGATGGAGCTTCAGTGCCTCCGGCAAATGCGGGGTACTGCCGGGCAGTCGGTCATAGTTCTGCTGCATCTCCCGATGCAGGGCGATAATCGCGCTGTCATCGCGGTCCGGATCCAGCACCAGCAACTCAAATTCACTGCGAAAGCGGGTAATCAGCGATGACAGTTCGTTGAGATAAAGCTCCATCGGCAGCTGATGCAGCAGAACCTGCTGCAGCCGATTATCGGCTTTCGCCGCCAGTTGCAGGTTGTTTGCGACGGAACGCTCGACTTCATCCAGCGATGCTTTACTGAAAAGCAGGGCGCCACCCAGCGCGAGAAGCACCGGCAGCAGCCCTAATACCGCCAGCATCTGCAGGCTGTAGCGCCGCCGGCTTCTGAACAATTGGGTGAATGGTAACTTCATGGCATCAGCCGGAACCTCAGAGTCTCTGAAATCAGATGCTCGGGACTCTCAGAGCGATTAAAGACCGCAATCCCGCCGAGAACATCAGTCCCCATTACGAACCGGGCATCGTCAGCATGCCCCGTATCCAGCTTACGCTTTAACTCCAGAGACCAGTGACCGTCCTGCCATTGGCTGGCGGCATTGACATCGGTAGAGGAACCTTTAAGGGGGCCCGGGTTGAGAATATATTTCGGCTTCAGGTCACCGTCATATCTGCGATAGCGCTTGGTCTTGTAGAGGCTGTCACCCTCGTCCCATTGCCGCAGGACATAGATAGAACGGCCATCCGGCGCTTTCAGGTGTGCGGAACGCAACAACCGGTCATGACTGACAATGGTATTTTTATCATCTGCCAGCCCCAGCGGATCGCTGCGCGATGCTTTCCAGTGCCACATATCGGCGACGAAGCCATCGGACTGAAACCAGTCGGTATTGTAGTCGCCGGAAATGGCCAGCTGCACGGCTAACCGGTCTTCTCTCTGGTGACCACGCAGATACTTCTCTCTAGCCGTATCCCAGACATAGGGTTTATGTAAGCGGTCTTCATGGGGATCGGGCCAGACAAAGGCGAAATATACCTCGCCATCCAGGTAACCGGCGCGCAAAGCCATCTCAGAAGTGGCGGGCAGATCCGTTCCTGCCTGGCGGTTTGGGCGCAGGCTGATCTGATAGACCGGTAGCTGCCAGTCGCCCAGATCGCCATCCAGCTGCGGTGGCATACTCAGTGGCCTGATCTCAATCAGTCCGGAAGCGAAGCTGGTCATACTCATCAGGCAAGCTGACATCAGCGCGGCGGCGCGAAGTTGATCCCTCATCTGATAACACTCCTGGAATATCCCTGTAGAGATCAGATTAGTTCAGGATATCGGGAATGCACGGCCAGACAGCTTTCCAGCAGATATGCCGGAAAACGGATCAGGGTTAGCCATCAGGTAGCCTTATCAGCTAAAATTCGCCCATTCCTTTGAAACCCGCTAAATAGGTCCTGACCGAATGGCACAGTACGTTTATTCCATGAATCGCGTTGGCAAGATCGTGCCGCCAAAGCGCGAGATTCTGAAAGATATCTCCCTCTCGTTTTTCCCTGGCGCCAAGATCGGCGTACTGGGCCTGAACGGCTCCGGTAAATCCACCCTGCTGAAAATCATGGCGGGCCTGGACACCGAGATTATCGGTGAAGCCCAGCCGATGGCCGGCATCAAGGTCGGTTACCTGCCACAGGAGCCGGAGCTGGATGACAGCAAAACCGTGCGTCAGGTGGTTGAAGAATCCGTAGCTGATGTCAAAGAAGCGCTGGACGGACTGGAAGCGGTCTACGCCGCCTATGCCGAGCCGGACGCCGATTTCGACGAGCTGGCGAAGAAACAGGCCGAGTTCGAGAACCTGATCCAGGCCAAAGACGGCCATAACCTGGAGACCGCACTGGAGCGTGCTGCCGACGCCATGCGTCTGCCACCATGGGATGCCGAGGTGAAAAACCTCTCCGGCGGTGAACGTCGCCGTGTGGCGCTGTGCCGCCTGTTGCTGGACAAGCCGGACATGCTGCTGCTGGATGAGCCGACCAACCACCTGGATGCAGAGTCCGTGGCCTGGATCGAGCGCTTCCTGCAGGAATACCCGGGCACTGTAGTGGCGATCACCCATGACCGTTACTTCCTCGACAACGCGGCTGGCTGGATTCTGGAGCTGGACCGCGGACGCGGTATCCCGTACGAAGGCAACTACTCCTCCTGGCTGGAACAGAAGGAAGCCCGCCTGGCCCAGGAAGCCAAACAGGAAGCGGCCCACCGCAAGTCTGTCGCCTCCGAGCTGGAATGGGTACGTCAGGGCTCCAAAGGCCGTCAGTCCAAGTCCAAGGCGCGACTGAAACAGTTTGAAGAGATGAACTCCAAAGAGTTCCAGACCCGCAACGAAACCCAGGAGATCTACATTCCACCGGGTCCTCGTCTGGGTGACAAAGTCATCGATGCGGTCAACATCAGCAAAGCCTACGGCGATAAAGTGCTGTTTGAAGACCTCAGCTTCTCTATCCCGCAGGGTGCCATCGTCGGCATTATCGGTGGTAACGGCGCCGGTAAATCGACTCTGTTCCGCATGATTGCCGGTGAAGAGCAGCCGGATTCCGGTGCGATCGAGCTGGGCTCAACAGTACAGCTGGCTTACGTCAATCAGTCCCGCGAGATCGACGGTGATAAAACCGTATTCGAAGAGATCTCCGACGGTCAGGACATCATCACCGTAGGCAACTACCAGACCCCGGCCCGTGCCTACTGTGGTCGCTTCAACTTCAAGGGTGGCGATCAGCAGAAATTTGCCAAAGACCTGTCCGGTGGTGAGCGTAACCGCCTGCATATGGCCAAGCTGCTGAAAGAGGGTGGCAACGTATTGCTGCTGGATGAGCCGACCAACGACCTGGATATCGAAACCCTGCGTGCACTGGAAGAAGCCATCCTGGCCTTCCCGGGTTGTGCGGTAGTGATCTCCCATGACCGTTGGTTCCTCGACCGTATCTGTACTCATATGCTGGCCTACGAAGGCGACTCTCATGTCGAGTTCTTCGAAGGCAACTACACCGAGTATCAGGAAGACTACAAGCGTCGCTACGGTAAAGAGCATCAGCCTGAACGTATCAAGTACAAGCGAATCTCTGACCTCTGATTCCGCTTTGTTGAAGCGCAGAAAAAACAAAGCCGCACCCGAAAGGTGCGGCTTTTTCATTCCCTTGAGCCGATGTAAAAAGCTTAGCGGTTAGTACCAGACGCGTCTGGGTTCATTGCTGCGGACCGGGTATGCCACGTTGAGCATCTGTACCGGTCTCTGATACTCCCCCTTGGGGAGGCTGTTGCTATCGATAATGAAAATGGTGATCCGGCTTCTGCTGCTGGCAGCAGGCTGAGTATCTTTTGCGTCCCTTGCCCGTTTGTCGGTATCAATCCGTTGCTCTACCTGATAGAGGCGGTGATCAACGCTGTCATTGTGACCGTAGTCACGGGATGCTGCGGTTGCATTCAGCGCCACACCAGATGCAAAAATTGCAATAAAGAGTGCAGTCAGCTGTTTCATAGCGATACCCGAATATTAAGAGTCTGCGTAACAGGCTAGCCATCAGAACTGAAATCAATCTGAAAATGGTGACTACTGCTTAAACCATATTCAGCTGTACTGATAACCGCGCCATCTAATGAGTTATGAACTGATCGCCTGAACCGATCCGCTCATCTGATACGCAGCAGGATATGCTTAAAAACTGAAACCAATCTGAATTATTTGCTTATTTAATACCCATAAATGCAACAGTACGTTGCTACTCACTTCAGGACTGTCTCTACAGGGCCGCCACTTCAGGCCGCCAGCTGGAACTGGTCCCTGCCCTGCTCCTTCGCCTTATAGAGTGCATCATCGGCCCGCTTCAACAGTGACTCACTGTTATCACCGGCTTCCAACTGCGCTAGACCGATACTGGTAGAAAAACCGACGCTCTCTCCACCCGGGGTTTTCACCAGCGCATCGCGACAGGACTGCAGGATCGCTTCAGCGACCGACATCGCGACGTCCGGGTCTGAATGAGGTAACACCAGCATAAACTCTTCACCGCCGTAACGGCCTGCCAGGTCCTGCTGTGGCCGGCAATGACGACGCAGAATGGCGGCAAACTCCTTCAAAACCAGGTCTCCGGCGGCATGACCGTAACGATCGTTGTAGCGTTTAAAGTGGTCCAGATCGAACAGCATCAGCATCAGCGGCGCTCCGGACTCATGGCTCTCCACAATATCGGCATCAAGCTGGGTCATCGACTGGCGACGATTGGACAGGCCGGTCAGCGGGTCTCGCGATGCCTGGCGGTACAGTCCCATCAGCATACTAAGCTGATTGCAGGAGGCCCAGCCGGCGATCGCCCCCAGCACCAGCAGCAACCACAGGGCGTTAAGCGCCTCGATACTGCCAAAGACCCCGAAATAAACCTGGCCAGCAAGCTCAAACAGCGACACCACGGCGGCGTAACCCAGGGCTTCCACAATGGTTAGTGGAAAGATCGCCATCATGCAGATGATCATATAGGGGAAGAAATGGTACCCGGCCACCAGATCGCTATAGCCGCCCTGATGTAGCACCGTACTGCTGTAGGTCTGGAATACGCTCAGGCCGAGCATAAACAGCAACACCCGGACCCGGCTGAGCGTCAGCAGATAAGGTTTCAGAGTAAGGAAACCGATCAGCAGGCAGAAAGCCCCGCTCAGCAACCGCGCCCCGGCGATAGCCGGCAGCAGGCCTTGCGGCAACAGCATCCAGTCGATCAGTATCCAGGCGGGCTGCAGTATCCCCAGCAACAGCGCCAGCGTGCCGACCCGCCGGTAGAGGAAGTGACTACGCGTTTGATTAAAGTATCGGCTATGCCGCCGTCCATCCACCACATCCAGTATGATTTCCAACATATCAGATACTCTGCCTGTACCATTCGCCCGAGGACAGGACAGTTTGTTTGAGTCAAGATCATAAAACCTTGATCTGGTTCAGGTGTTTAGTATTTGAGCTGTTTCTAACATAAGCGGGCCATCACTCAGGTGCCGGTCCCGCGCCGGACTCGCAACAGGTTACGCAGCACACGAAATCCCCCGCCATAACGCCATAGTGCGCAGAGGATTTCCAAACCCCGCAACTCTGTACTAAGATCGGTTAAGGACTAACCACCAGTGAATGGAGCGCTCAGTGAAATCAACGGACAAATCAGAGCGGCGACGCTTTACCCGGATCGACTTTGATGCAGCCACCGAGTTGCGTACCCGGGGCTGGACCTCCAGTGTTCAGCTGGAAGATATCTCGTTCAAGGGCGTGCTGATCTGCTCAGATAAAGCGCTGGATCTGCTGCCAGGCGACCATGTCGATATCATTATCCACCTGGCCGGTGACGAGGAGGTGATGAACCTCAAAGCAACCCTGGCTCACCATCATCAGAATCACTACGGATTCTCCCTGCATGAAACCGATATCGACAGCATGACCCACCTGCGACGCCTGGTGGAGCTGAATCTCGGTGACGAGAAGCTGTTTGAGCGCGAAATCGAGCACCTGATGCCGGATGCAGTTTAGCCCATAGTATCTCAGGGGAGCGGGCTCGTTCGGTCTGAACCCGCTTCAGCGTCTTAAGCGCCGGCCTTTGTCACCGCTCAGACCGCATCCAGTGCATCTGAGAGGCGGCTTACGGCTACCACCTCCATTCCGGGTATTGCCTCTTTCGGCACATTGCCCTTGGGCACAATCGCGCGGCGAAAGCCATGCTTGGCCGCTTCACGGATCCGTTCCTGACCGTTCGGAACCGGGCGGATCTCCCCGGACAAACCCACTTCCCCAAACACCATCAGATCCTGTGCCAGCGGCATATCACGGAAACTGGATACCACGGCCAGCAGCAACGCCAGGTCAGCACCGGTTTCAAGCACCTTGACGCCGCCAACCACATTGACGAAGACATCCTGATCGCCGGTCATCAGGCCTCCGTGACGATGCAGTACGGCCAGCAACATCGCCAGGCGGTTTTGCTCCAGTCCCACCGCGACCCGGCGCGGGTTGTTCATATGGGACTGGTCCACCAGCGCCTGGATCTCAACCAGGATCGGCCGAGTCCCCTCCCATACCACCATCACCACACTGCCAGGACTGGACTCTTCGGTACGGCTGAGGAAGATCGCGCTGGGGTTTTTTACTTCTTTGAGGCCGTTCTCCATCATCGCGAACACCCCCAGCTCGTTGACCGCACCGAAGCGGTTCTTATGGGAGCGCAGCGTCCGGAAGCGGGAATCGCCCGATCCTTCCAGCTGCAGCGAGCAGTCGATCATATGCTCCAGCACCTTAGGCCCTGCAAGGGTGCCGTCCTTAGTGACATGTCCCACCAGAAACAGCACCGTATTGGTCTGCTTGGCAAAGCAGGTCAGGTAAGCGGCGGATTCCCGCACCTGAGATACCGATCCCGGAGCGGATTGCACATCCGCCATATGCATCACCTGGATGGAGTCGATCACCATCACCTTCGGCGTATGCTGTTCGGCGATGGTACAGATCTGTTCGACGGAGGTTTCCGACAACATCTGCAGCTTATCCACCGGCAGACCCAGCCGGCGCGCCCTCAGCGCAACCTGCTGCAGCGACTCCTCTCCGGTGATGTAAAGCGCAGGCATCACTGATGCCAGGTGACACATGGTCTGTAGTAGCAGCGTACTTTTGCCGGCCCCCGGCTCGCCGCCGATCAGGATTGCCGAACCCGGTACCAACCCGCCGCCCAGCACCCGGTCCAGCTCCTGGGTTCCGGAGCTGAAACGCGGCGTCTCCGCCACATTCACATCCGCCAGACTCTGTACCCGGTTCTGCACCGCGCCACCAGCATAGCCTTCATATCGCGCCCCGCGGGCACTGCCCTTAGCCGCCGACAGGCGCACCTCACTCAGGCTGTTCCAGGCATTACAGGCCGTACACTGCCCCATCCACTTGCTGTAGTCCGCCCCACACTCGTTGCAGACATATGCTGATTTTGCCTTCGCCATGGCAGACCCCGTTCAGTCATCAGAGAAATTCAATTGCGCGATATTCTACCGAAACTCCTCTTTCAACCGGAACAACTCTGCGCTTACAATCGATTCGGGTTATCCCTGAACAATATTGATCCAAATAAGAAAAGAGTAATCAGCAGGCAGAACCGACCGGATAGCAGACCGGTCGCCGCGGGCAACCAGCATCAACTGCCCGGCCTGATGAGGCCCCCGAAAGAGATAAAGGACGCACAGATGAAACTGGAAACCATCGCGGTACACGGCGGATACGAAACGGACCCAACCACACGCTCGGCAGCAGTGCCGGTCTATCAGACCACATCTTATACCTTTGACAGTGCCGAACACGGTGCCAACCTGTTTGACCTGAAAGAGCCGGGCAACATCTACACCCGCATTATGAATCCCACCACGGATGTGCTGGAAAAACGCGTGGCCGAGATGGAAGGCGGCGTGGCCGCGCTGGCAGTGGCATCCGGTATGGCGGCGATTACCTATGCGATCCAGACTCTGGTGGAAGTGGGCGATAATATTGTCTCCACCAGCGAACTCTACGGCGGTACCTATAACCTGTTCGCCCACACCCTGCCCCGTCAGGGCATTGAAGTACGTATGGCGAAGATGGACGATTACGCAGCACTGGAAAGCAAGATCGATGACAAGACCAAGGCCCTGTACTGCGAAACCGTCGGCAACCCGTCCGGCAGTATCGCTAACGTTAAGCAGCTGGCCGAGATCGCCCACCGCCACGGCGTACCGCTGATTGTGGACAACACTGTACCCAGCCCGTCTCTGTGGCGCCCTATCGAGCATGGCGCCGATATCGTCATCCACGCTGCCACCAAGTATATCGGCGGTCACGGTAACTCCATCGGCGGCGTTATCGTCGACTCCGGTAACTTCCCTTGGGCAGAGAATAAAGAGCGCTTCCCGCTGCTGAACACCCCGGATGTCTCCTACCACGGCGTGGTCTACACCGAAGCATTCGGCCCGGCGGCCTTTATCGGCCGTTGTCGCGTGGTACCGCTGCGTAATATGGGTGCGGCCCTGTCTCCGATGAACGCCTTCCTGCTGCTACAGGGGATCGAAACCCTGTCTCTGCGGATGGAGCGGATCTGTGAAAATGCGCAGAAGATCGCCGAATACCTGGAAAACCATGATCAGGTAACCTGGGTAAACTATGCCGGTCTCGCCAGCCACAAGGACAACGTCCTGGCGCAGGAATATATGGGCGGCAAAGCCTCCGGCATCCTCAGCTTTGGCCTGAAATCCGGCCGTGAAGGGACGCGTAAGTTTTACGATGCCCTGCAGATCTTCCTGCGCCTGGTGAATATCGGTGACTGCAAGTCGCTCGCCTCGATTCCGGCAGAAACCACACACCGCCAGCTGAACGACGAAGAACTGAAGTCGGCCGGTGTATCACCGGAGATGGTGCGCCTGTCGGTGGGCATCGAGCATATCGATGACCTGATCGCCGATCTGGACCAGGCCCTGCAGGTATCGGTGAGTTAATCCCGGACTCTAAAACAAAAAACGGACTCTATTGAGTCCGTTTTTTGTTTTCATGCTGGCGTTCAACCGGCCAGGTTAGCCACGGCTTCGATCGCTTCCGTCATCTGAAGATCAAGCTCCTCATTACAGCTGACACCGAAGTGCAGGTCCTGCAGCAGACCGTCATTCAGGCCATAGACCAGCGCATGAACCGACAGTTCCTGACCATTGGCCCAGGCTTTCTGTACCATGGTCGAGGTAGCAACATTGTAGGCCTGTTCGATTGCATTCAGCTCGCAGAGGCGGTCGAACAGACGCTCCTCCTCAGTGCAATTGCCCAGAATATCGCGGTACTTCAGAGCGATTGTGCGGATAGAGCGCAGCCAGTTATCGATAAGCCCCAGATGGTTATCCTCCAGCGCGGCTTTCACACCGCCACAGCCATAATGGCCCACCACCATGACGTGCTTCACCTTCAGCACCTCCACCGCATACTGCATCACCGAGAGGCAGTTCATATCAGCGTGGATCACCTGGTTGGCCACGTTACGATGTACGAAGACATCGCCCGGCAGCATATTTAATATCTCGTTGGCCGGCACCCGGCTGTCAGAACAACCGATCCACAGGTACTCCGGGGTTTGCTGCTGCGCCAGGGCCGCAAAAAAATCCGGTGCGTCGGCGTGCATGCGCGCCGCCCACTGGCGATTGCCTTCAAATAACTCTTGTAGTTTTTTCATTACAAATACTGGGAATTTCGCTGGAGATCAGATCTGATCAAACCTGATTAGACTTTGGCACTCATGCTGCCTGCAGATCCGGCCGCTTGCAAGGCTTTGTCTTTCAGATACAAAAAATCCACCCTGCCGGGTGGATTTTCCTGTCTGCGATAGCCCAAAGCGCCCGGGCGGGAAACCGTCCGGGACTCGGGCCGGGCAATTACTTGTGGTACTGGGCACTCAACTCATGCACGGCATCGACGAAGATCTTCGGCTGAGCCGGATCGACAAACTGGTGGATACCATGTCCCAGGTTGAAGACATGTCCACTGCCGGCACCGTAGCCTTCGAGGATAGTCGCCACTTCTTCGCGGATACGGGCTTCAGGAGCGTAGAGGACGCTAGGGTCCATATTGCCCTGCAATGCAACCTTGTCACCCACGCGGGCACGGGCGTTACCGATATCAGTGGTCCAGTCCAGCCCCAGCGCATCGGCACCGGCCTCGGCAATCTCTTCCAGCCACTGACCACCGTTCTTGGTAAACATGATCACTGGCACTTTACGGCCATCCTGTTCGCGGATCAGGCCGGAGACGATCTGCTGCATATATTTCAGCGAGAACTCGCGGTAACAAGGACCGCTCAGGGCACCGCCCCAGGTATCAAAGATCTGTACCGCCTGGGCACCACAGCGGATCTGCTCATTCAGGTAGTCGGTGACCGACTGCGCCAGCTTGTTAAGCAGCTCATGCAGGATCTCCGGGGTGGCGTACATCATCTTCTTGATATGGCGGAAGTCCTTGCTGGAACCGCCCTCAACCATATAGGTCGCCAGTGTCCAGGGGCTGCCGGAGAAACCGATCAGAGGTACACGACCGTTCAGTTCGCGGCGGATCTCGGTGACGGCATTCATCACATAATCCAGGTCGGATGCCGCCTTGGGTACCGGCAGATCAGCCACGTCCTGTTCGGTACGGATGATCTTTTTGAAGCGCGGGCCTTCACCCACTTCAAAGTAGAGCCCCAGACCCATCGCATCAGGAATCGTCAGGATATCGGAAAACAGGATCGCCGCATCCAGATCATAACGCTCCAGTGGCTGGATGGTTACTTCACAGGCCAGCTCTTTGTTTTTACACAGGCTCAGGAAATCACCGGCCTGAGCGCGGGTCTCGCGGTATTCCGGCAGGTAGCGTCCGGCCTGACGCATCATCCATACGGGCGTGCAGTCTACGGGTTCACGGAGCAGGGCGCGGAGGAATCGATCGTTTTTCAGTTCAGCCATTGTTTGCAGCCATCCAGAAGTCAAATAGAAAACTGCCGCCTATTCTAGCGATTTATGCGGCGAAATGCCCCTCGCCCCGACCAACCGACCTGTATTCAGGTCAATCTGTTGGGAGATTTTTGATAAAATAGAAGTAGCTGATCATTAATTAACCTGTATGATAGCAAGCATCTAACAAGAACAATTCTCATTTGTCAGATCTATTCGCATGGTAAAAACCGCAGATATCCTCAGCCTGCCCGATGACGCCGATACCCACGACCACGACTACCACCAGCTGGTACTGGCGATTGAAGGTAATACCTCTTTCGATATCGAGGGTCTGGGTCAGCAGGTCCGGGCGGGCAGCGGCTGCGTCGTACCCTCTACCACCAACCACGCCTTCGCCGGGGTGGGCGATAACCGTATCATGGTGGTGAATCTGCCCGTTCAGCACAGCTACACCGGTGATGAACGGGAACTGGTAGAACGGATCTTTGACCACGCCACCTACTTTTCCATGGACAGCCGCCTGCAAGTGCTGGCCAATGCCCTCAGTCTGGAGCTGCAGAGCCATCCTGAGGATTTGCTGCTGGCGCGCGCCTGCGGTAACACCCTGCTCTGCGCCCTGCAGCATCACCTGCACCTGCCGCAACGGCGCCGGCTGCCGGGCAGTATCGATATGGCCGCGATCAATGAATATATCCGCCTCAACCTGGGACATAAGATCTCGGTCGCTCATATGGCCGGTCTGGCCTGCCTCAGCAGCAGCCAGTTCCATGAGTTGTTCAAGCGCCAGAACGGCATGACACCGCACCAGTATCTGGTCGAACAACGTCTGCAGACCGCAAAAGAGATGCTGGAGCAGGGCAAGAGTCTGGTGCAGATTACCGACCTCTGTGGTTTCTCCAGCCAGAGCGCTCTGACCCATGCCTTTAAACAGCGCTTTGATATCACCCCTGCACGCTATCGCCGCAGTCAACGCTTTATCTGAATCCTGAACTATCCTTTATGGCAGCCGGGCGGGACACACCTGACTGCGCTCCCCCCTCCTAGACCGACCCGTTGGCCGCAACCGCGATGACTTTGTTCTCGACCGGATTTATCTGCAAAAAAACCAGAGCATTCCGTAAGACGCAAGATGACCGCTGTAACTAAAGTGGACAGCTAAATAGTTCAGGCCCGTTTTCACACGGGATTTTCAGGAATATGCATTATGTTTAAGGCGATTGATGCGCTACAGCCCGAGTTTATCAACAAGCCATGTGCAGACATCTGGCCGCTGATCTCTCCGCTGTACAGCGTGGATGAAAGTGACTGGCTGAAGCAGCTGCTGCCCCTGGCAGAGCCTGCGATTGATGAACTGGATAAAACAACAGAGCGCGCTACATCTCTGATTGAACAGGTTCGTGCCAATGACGGTGCGATCCATATGATCGACGCCCTGCTGCTGGAATACAGCCTGGATACCAAAGAAGGCATCCTGCTGATGTGTCTGGCAGAAGCCCTGCTGCGTGTGCCGGATGCCGAAACGGCTGACGCGCTGATCCGCGATAAGCTGGGTGTGGCCGACTGGAAAAAACACCTGAAAAACTCTGATTCCCTGTTCGTGAACGCATCTACCTGGGGCCTGCTGCTGACCGGTAAAGTCGTGTCTATGGACGAGAAGGAAGACGGCAGCCCTTCTGGCGCAATCAACCGCCTGGTCAACAAATTCTCCGAACCGGTCATCCGTCAGGCGATGCATCAGGCGATGAAGATCATGGGGCACCAGTTTGTCCGTGGCCGCACCATCGCCGAAGCCCTGAAACGCGGTAAGGCCTCCCGTGACCGTGGTTACACCTACTCCTTCGATATGCTGGGCGAAGCGGCGCTGACCTCTGCCGATGCCGATAAGTACTTTAATGATTATATGGCCGCCGTTGCATCGGTTGGCGAAGATACTTATCAGGGCCCAAGCCCACGCCCGACGATCTCAATTAAGCTCTCCGCCCTGCATCCGCGTTATGAGGTAGGTCAGGAAGCCCGGGTGATGGATGAACTGTTCGGCCGCGTACTGCAGCTGATCAAAAAGGCCCGCAGTCTGGATGTCGGCATCACCATCGACGCCGAGGAAGCGGATCGTCTCGAACTGTCACTGAAACTGTTTGAAAAACTCTACCGTGATCCAGCCAATAAAGGCTGGGGCAACTTTGGTCTGGTAATCCAGGCGTACTCCAAGCGTGCCCTGCCGGTACTGGCCTGGCTGGCTGCGCTGGCGGGTGAGCAGGGTGACCGCATTCCGGTACGTCTGGTGAAAGGCGCTTACTGGGACTCCGAAATCAAGCTGTGCCAGCAGCGCGGCCTGAGTGGCTACCCGGTGTATACCCGTAAAGAGGCTACTGATACTTCCTATCTGGCCTGCGCCCGCTTCCTGCTGAGCGATCAGGTCCGTGGCAAGATCTATCCACAGTTCGCCAGCCACAATGCCCATACCGTAGCCGCAATCTACACCATGGCACAGCACGGCGATTTCGAATTCCAGCGCCTGCACGGCATGGGCGATGCGCTCTACGACACGGTACTGAGCAGCTTCGATGTCAATGTGCGTATCTATGCGCCTGTGGGTAACCATAAGGACCTGCTGCCCTACCTGGTACGCCGTCTGCTGGAAAACGGTGCCAACAGCTCCTTTGTTCACCGCCTGGTCGATGCCCGCTGCCCTGTGGAAAACCTGGTTGAGCATCCGGTAGTGACGCTGAAAGGTCGCAAAACCCTGCACAACAACCGTATCCCGCTGCCACGTCACCTGTTTGAAGACCGCCTGAACTCCCGCAGTGCCAACATCGAGATTGAGCACGAGTGGCTGTCCTACAAAGCCGGTGTGGATAAGTTTATGTCCCAGGCCTGGCTCGGTGGCCCGGTAATCAATGGTCAGCTGCGCGAAACCGGCGATTGCCATGGCGTCAACGCGCCTTACGACAACAGCCATGTGGTGGGTCAGTTGCATTGGGCAGGCAGCTCAGAGGTCAATGAAGCGCTGGAGCTGGCACAGAACGGCTTCGCCGCCTGGAACGATACCCCGGTGGAACAGCGTGCTATCTGTCTGGAGAAAATGGCTGACCTGATGGAAGCCAATGAATCCGAACTGATCGCCATCTGCCACCGTGAAGCGGGTAAAACCATTCAGGATTGCATTGATGAAGTACGCGAAGCCGTGGACTTCTGTCGCTACTACGCCAATGAAGCCCGTGCCGGCATCGGTAAGCCACTGCAGTTTACCGCCTTCGATGGCAGCCAGCGCAATACCCTGCTGCAGGGTCGCGGTGTCTTTGTCTGCATCAGCCCGTGGAACTTCCCGCTGGCGATCTTCCTCGGACAGGTGGTTGCCGCGCTGGTTGCAGGTAACACTGTGATCGCCAAACCTGCCGAGCAGACCAGTATTGTAGCGGTACGTGCCGTGCAGCTGCTGCTGGAAGCCGGTGTTCCGGCCGACGCGATCGCCCTGCTGCCGGGTGACGGTGCCACCGTTGGTGCGCCACTGACCTCCGACAGCCGTATCGCCGGTGTAGCTTTCACCGGCTCTACAGAGACCGCTCAGCTGATCAATCGCTCGCTGGCTCAGCGTGATTGCGATCCGGTGCCGTTTATCGCCGAGACCGGCGGTCAGAACGCGATGCTGATCGACTCTACTTCCCTGCCAGAGCAGGTGGTGCGTGATGTGGTGCACAGTGCCTTTGCCTCTGCGGGCCAGCGCTGCTCCGCCCTGCGTGTGCTGTTTGTGCAGGATGTGATTGCCGATCGTGTGATTCCGATGATCAAAGGTGCAATGGCCGAGCAGGTTGTCGGCTACCCGGTAGCCCACAGCACCGATATCGGCCCGGTAATCGATCGCACCGCACAGCAGAAACTGTTGCAGCATATCGAACGGATGAAGAAGGAAGCCAAGCTGATCGCCCAGAGCGCTCTGCCGATGGATGCGGAAAAAGGCACCTTCGTAGCACCAACCGCGTTTGAGATCAGCGGTATCGACCAGCTGGAAAATGAGCAGTTTGGCCCGATCCTGCACGTGGTGCGCTATAAGGCGAAAGATCTGGATAAGGTGATCGACAGCATCAATGCCACCGGTTTTGGTCTTACCCTGGGTGTCCACAGCCGTAACGAACGCACCTGCAACCATATCGCCCGCCGCCTGCGCGCCGGCAATGTCTACATCAACCGCGACCAGATCGGTGCGGTGGTTGGCGTACAGCCATTCGGTGGTCAGGGCCTTTCCGGTACCGGCCCTAAAGCAGGTGGCCCGCGCTACCTGCCACGTTTCACCCGTGAAGTGACAGTCTGAGGAAAATGAGCATGAGCTATAGCACAGAGATCCGGACGGCACTGGCTGGCTGGGAAAAATGGAACGACCTGGGCGTTGCTGCCCGCGCGGAAATCCTGCGAGGCTTCGCCGCCTCCCAGGCTGCAGATGCCACCAATCTGATCAACTGGCAGCTGGACAACGCCCTGCAGCGGATCGATGAAGTCCTCGAACTGCCGGGACCGACGGGTGAAGCAAACAGCCTGGCGACCTCGGGTCGCGGACTCTTTATCTGCGCCAGCGCCAGCAACAATCCGCTGGCCCTGATCGGTGAAATCTGCAGCGCACTGGTTGCCGGCAATGTGGCGCTGGTACTGGGCACAGAAGCTGAAGCGCTGGTGAAGCAGCTGCATGCTGCCGGTGTCGCCAGCGCCGTTGCCCTGCCGGAGGCTGCTCTGGAGAGCCTGCTGGAAGAAGACGGTATTGCCGGTATCGCCTATTGCGGCGAAGCAACCGAGATCCGCCAGATCAACCGTCAGCTGGCCAGCCGTCCCGGTGTACTGGCGCAGATGGTGGCAGAAACCGATGCTGATCAGCTCAGCAGCATTGCCAGCCCGCACTACATCAACCGTTTTATCACCGAGCGTACCCGCTCGGATAACACCACTGCAGTGGGCGGAAATGCCACCCTGCTGGAGCTGGGTGCCGACTAAAACGATCCACAGCCCCGCGCCGATCTGGCGACGGGGCTTTCGACTCCCCCGGAACAGTCGGCCTGTGCATAACTGATTCAGCCTCAGGGATGAATAAGATTTGGCTTATTAACAGAATGACCGTTCCAATACGAAATAAAGTTTCGCATAATAGCCGCCCTTCAGAATCCCTCTGTTTATCCACAGCGGGATACGCTCTGTTTTGTCGCTAGGCTGCTCATCCACAGCCGTTATCCGACACTTATTTCGTTAGCCAACCCCTGAAGCCGCGCTCAGGCGCTCGGGGTTGTGGGTAACTGCCGTTCCGCTGAAGCGGTCGAGACCCGATTACGCTAACAATAATAGCAAGTCCCATAAGGGCTTCTCCCTGAGAGGAAACACAGAATGATCGAAAATACCGGCGTGATTATCGCCACCTTCCTTGTCTATCTGGCCGTGATGCTGGGTGTGGGTCTCTACGCCTACAAGCGCACCGCTAACTCTGCCGATTACTTCCTCGGCGGCCGCTCTCTGGGGCCCTGGCCTGCAGCCCTCTCTGCCGGCGCATCTGATATGAGCGGCTGGTTGCTGCTGGGCCTGCCCGGTTACGCCTTCGCGTCCGGTATGGAATCCTTCTGGCTGGCGGCTGGCCTGCTGATCGGTACCTGGCTCAACTGGCTGCTGGTGGCCAAGCGCCTGCGCGCCTACAGTATCACCGCCAATGACTCACTGACCCTGCCTGAGTTCTTCGCCAACCGTTTTGAAGATAAGAGCAAGCTGGTTCAGGTGATCTCCGCCTTCTTTATCCTGCTGTTCTTCCTGTTCTATACCTCTTCCGGTCTGGTCGCTGGCGGAAAGCTGTTTGAGACCGTGTTCGGCCTGGACTACACCACCGCAGTGATCATCGGTACGGTCTGCGTCGTTTCCTACACCCTGTTCGGCGGCTTCCTGGCCGTCTCCTGGACCGACCTGATTCAGGGCCTGCTGATGGCCGCTGCATTGGTACTGGTACCGGTAATTGCAATTCAGGCCGACGGCGGTTTTGGCGTAATGCTCGATACGCTGGAAGCGAAGAATCCTGAACTGCTGACTATCTGGAACGACACCAAAGGCGAACCTCTGAGCGCGATTGCGATCATCTCGCTGGCGGCCTGGGGCCTGGGCTACTTCGGTCAGCCACATATCCTGGCACGATTTAAAGCCGTACGCAGCGCGGCGGATATCGCGGTTTCCCGCCGTATCGCCGTAAGCTGGACGGGTCTGTCACTGGTAGGCGCTACCCTGGTAGGCCTGGCAGGCAGCATCTACGTTGACAACCATATGGCCGGTGGCCTGGCTGATGGCGAGAAGATCTTCATGCTGCTGGTGAACGCCATGTTCAACCCGGTCATGGCCGGTATCCTGCTCGCAGCAATCCTGGCAGCCATTATGTCCACTGCCGATTCCCAGCTGCTGGTATCTTCCTCTGCGCTGGCAGAAGATTTCTACAAACAGGTATTCCGTAAAGATGCCTCACAGAAAGAGATCGTGATGGTCGGCCGTCTGGCCGTGATCGGCCTGTCGATCGTAGCGCTGGCACTGGCCATGAATCCGGACAGCACCGTCCTGGGTCTGGTTTCCTACGCCTGGGCTGGCTTCGGTGCCGCCTTCGGCCCGACCCTGATCCTGGCCCTGTACTGGAAACGCATGAACCGCAATGGCGCACTGGCGGGTGTACTGGTCGGTGGTATCAGTGTGGTTATCTGGAAGCAGTTGTCTGGCGGTATCTACGATGTCTATGAGATCGTACCGGGCATGATCTTCGCCACTCTTGCGATCGTTATCGCGTCGTTGGCGACTGCGGCACCTACTCAGTCTGTTGAGGATAACTTCGACAAGTATCAGCGTAGCCTGAACGACTGATCCTGAGATTCACTTGATCACAACAGCCCCGGTGTCACAGCCGGGGCTGTTTTGTTTATGACGGTTCTAATAATGATCAGAGATCATAAGCAGGTCGGAACAACGACCTGAGACCATAAAACAGGCAGGATCAGAAGCTTGATACGAGAGATATCTAATCGAAGATTGATCAGGACCTGTCGGTCTGATCAATCGAGGCCAGTATAACTGGAGGGGACAGGGCCTGGACGCAGCCCCTGAAAGCGAAGAAAAACCGCAAGATCTGATCAGCGTGCTTCGTAAGCCAGATCATCTTCAAAATTATGGCTACGCATTACCTGACGTGCAGCACTGACACACTTGCCACACTTCGAGCCCACATTCAGCTCCTTATTCAGATCGCGCATAGAGCGGGCGCCCTGATCCAGCGCTTCGCGCACCTGGCGGTCGGTCACATCATTACAGATACAGATATACATGGGCGTGGCTTTCCGAAATCAACTTAATTGCTGTTGATAATACTTATCATTAAGCTATGCAACAAGACTCTCATCTTGAAGATTCTTCATGAAGCTGGCCAATTATTGTACTGCGCTTTGTACGCAGTCTTCAGACTACTCCACCGCAGGAGTTTTTGAATCATCTCTGCAGTCACGCCACAAAATGTCACAAGCCTGCCATACTGGAATTGATTGCATTGAAACAGGGGGCCCGCCATGGATAACCGACAGACCACCGAATTGATTCCCGCCGAACTGAACCCGGAAGGGCTCAGAAACCTGAACGAACTGTTCGATTTCGCTTGTCGGAAATACGCCGACCGTCCCGCATTTACCAGCTTCGGCCGTACCCTGAATTTCGCAGAGCTCAGCAAACTCGCCAATGCCTTTGCCTGCTACCTGCAGCGCGATACGGAACTCAGGCCCGGAGACCGGATCGCGATTCAGCTGCCCAATCTGATCCAGTACCCTGTGGTCCTGTTTGGTGCCCTAAGAGCCGGATTAGTCGTGGTGAATACCAACCCCCTGTACACCAGCGCTGAAATGGAATACCAATTCAAAGACTCTGGTGCCAAGGCCCTGGTTATCCACAAAAGCATGGCGCATAAAGCCGAAAAGATTCTTGGCAGCACCCGGATCAAAAACATATTCGTTACTCAGGTCGGTGATCTGCACGGCTTCGTCAAACGCACTCTGCTCAATGCCGCTGTGAAGTACGTTAAGAAAATGGAGCCGGCCTACAACCTGCCGCAAGCTCTGGATCTTCGTCCGGCGCTCGATAAATACCTGGACGAAACTCCCGACCAGATTAAGCAGGAGCCGGATGACCTTGCGGTGCTGCAATATACCGGCGGCACTACCGGTGTTTCGAAAGGTGCGATGCTCAGCCATGCCAATCTGGTCAGCAACTGCCTGCAGGGCTGCGAACGGATCAACCAGGCCGGTGACGACTGGGCTGAGACAGTGATATCACCACTACCGCTCTACCATATCTATGCTTTCACCCTGAGCCAGATCGTAATGCTCGCCGGCGGTCATAGCGTGCTGATCCCCAACCCCCGGGATATTGAGGGATTCGCTAAAGAGCTGAGCCACTGGCACCCCAGCGCCTTTCTCGGCCTGAATACCCTGTTCGTCGCCCTCTGCAACAACGCGACTTTCCAGCAACTGGATCTCAGTAAGCTCAAGGTCACCGTCTCCGGTGGCATGGCGCTGACCCACTCCGCTGCCGAGCTCTGGCAATCAGTGACCGGCTGCCAGATTATGGAAGGCTACGGCCTGACCGAAACCTCACCGGCTGTGGCGATCAACCCCTACGGTGCAGTTCAGGTTGGCACCATCGGCCTGCCACTCGCGGCGACAGAAGTCATAGTGATCGATAAAGAAGGCAAACCGCTCGCCAACGGTGAGATTGGCGAACTCTGCGTCCGCGGCCCCCAGGTGATGAAAGGATACTGGCTCCATAGCGACGAAAGCAGCGCATGCATGACAGCCGATGGCTACCTGAAAACCGGCGATATCGCCCAGATCCAACCCGACGGTTATGTCAAAATCGTCGACCGCGCCAAAGACCTGATAATCGTCTCCGGCTTTAACGTTTACCCTAACGAAGTCGAAGACGTCATTAGCAGCCACCCCGATGTGCTGGAGTGTGCCGCAATAGGAATGCCCGACGCTCTGTGTGGTGAAACCGTCAAAGCCTATATCGTGCGCAGCGACCAAAAGCTCAGTGAAGAATCGGTACAGAACTGGTGCAGGGAGCACCTTAGCGCCTACAAAGTGCCAAAAGAGGTGGAATTCATCAACGAGCTACCGAAAACCAACGTGGGTAAAGTGCTAAGAAGGATGCTGAGAGAGTCAGCAGATAGCCATGCGGCTTAAGCGATGCTTTCAAGACGAGAATCTACCTAAGAATCTATTCTCAATTGGCGTCAGGATTGATGAGGTTCCTGAAAACACCTCATCATTTATCGAGCTGATGATAAACTGGAACCATCTAACTTATTAGGATCGAAGCAAATGACTATTCTGGTAACCGGCGGAGCCGGGTATATCGGCAGCCATACCGTAGTACTACTGCAGGAAGCAGGCTATGACGTTGTTATCTTTGATAACCTCAGCAACAGCAATCCAGAGGTCTTCAACCGAATCGAAGAACTGACAGGAAAACGCCCCCTGTTTATCAGAGGTGATATACGTGATCCTGAAGCCCTGGATAGCGTTTTTCGCGATCAAAATATTGATGCCGTCATCCACTTCGCAGGTCTGAAAGCCGTCGGTGAATCGGTAGAAAAACCCGTTCTTTACTATCGGAACAATGTTGAAGGTTCCGTCAAGTTATTCGAAGCGATGGAAAAGCATAGCTGCAAGCGCATCGTGTTCAGTTCATCCGCAACAGTCTATGGCGATCCCGCTTCAGTTCCCATTCGCGAAGACTTCCCGCTCTCAGCCACCAATCCCTATGGCCGCAGTAAACTGATGATCGAAGATATCCTGCGCGACCTGCAGCGATCAGATAATTGCTGGCAAACAGCGATCCTGCGCTACTTCAACCCGGTTGGTGCACACCCTAGCGGCCGCATCGGTGAAGATCCCAACGGTATTCCCAACAACCTGATGCCCTATATCGCCCAGGTTGCCGTCGGCAAGCTACCGGAATTGAAGGTCTTTGGAGACGACTATGACACGCCAGATGGAACCGGTGTTAGAGACTATATCCATGTGATGGATCTTGCCGCCGCCCACTTGAAAGCTCTAGAGGCACTAACACCAGAACACGGCTGCACCGCCTACAATATTGGCACAGGGCAAGGCTACTCAGTGCTGGAAGCGGCCAACGCCTTTGCAGCAGCCTCTGAAAGAGAGATCCCTTACAGCATTGCACCACGACGAGCGGGTGACATTGCAGAGTGCTATGCCGACCCCGCGTTTAGTGAGTCAACGCTGATGTGGCAAGCCAGATACGGTATGGAAGAGATGGTAAGGGATCATTGGCGCTGGCAGAGCGAAAATCCGCACGGCTATACTGAAAGTTAAACACAGCTGCTGTGGTGCGTTCGACCAGTCTCAGGGAACCTCTGATAATTCAGAAGCTCCCTGAGACCAAAATCACGTAAGCAATCTACGTATATGCTGAATCACAGTCGTCTGTTGCTTCTCAGTCATATTTGACGCAGAAGGCAGGCATACACCGGTACTAAAGAGGTAGTCGCAGAGACTCTCTTCACCATGGCTGTAGTACTCAGTACCTGCGAACAATGGCTGCTGATGCATTGGTTTCCATAAATGACGTGCTTCGATATTTGCAGCCGCGAGCTTTTCTATCAGCGCAGGAGCCGTCACTGCGGTTTTTTCCGGGTTAAGCGAGATCGCCGATAACCAACGATTTGACAGGTCTCCTTCCGGCTCCGGCATCCACTCAATGCAGTCCAGATCTCCCAGCTCAGCACGATAACGATCGAATACTGCACGCCGTGATGCAACCCGCTCATCAAGCACTTTCAGCTGTCCGCGACCGATACCCGCCAGCACATTGCTCATTCGATAGTTATAACCGACCTCAGTGTGCTCATAGTAAGGTGCGGGATCTCGTGCCTGGGTCGATAAAAAGCGGGCTTTTTCTATCAGCTGCCGGTCATTGGAGATCAGCATTCCACCGCCTGAAGTGGTGATAATTTTATTACCGTTAAAGGAAAAGATACCAAATGTACCAAAAGTACCGGTGTGCTTCCCTTTGTAATAGGCCCCCAGTGATTCCGCCGCATCCTCAATTACAGGCACGCCATACTTCTCACTGAGCGCTACGATGCTGTCCATATCGGCACTTTGGCCATACAGGTGTACCACCATAATCGCCTTTGGCGTAATACCTCGACGGGCAAGGCTTTGCAATGCCTGTTCCAATGCTGCAGGCGACATATTCCATGTATCAGGCGCGGAATCGATAAATACGGGCGTTGCGCCCTGATACAGAATAGGGTTCGCGCTTGCGATAAACGTAAAGCTGGAACAGAGCACAACATCTCCGGCACCAACTTCAAGCAAACGCAGCGCCAGATGAAGGGCGGCCGTACCGGAACTGAGCGCCGCCGCATGGCCACTGCCTACATAAGCGGCCAGCTCTGACTCAAAGCCATCCACATTAGGACCGAGTGGCGCTATCCAGTTAGTCGAAAAGGCTTCTTCCACATACTGACGCTCGTAATCTCCCATATGGGGAACCGACAGCAGGATGCGCGGCTGAAGCTCATGTCTGAGATAAAGGTCGACAGGTTTAAACTGTTGATCTACCGCTGGTAACTGACTGACAGCATAGCGGTCCATCATCTCAATCACGGATTCCGGATTCATCCCCGGAGACGCAACGACTGGCGACTTATCTGCCAGTTTATCTAACTTATCTTCCAGCCCGAAACCAGCCAGTAATAACCTACGTATATCACCATCGGTTACTGTCCGTAATAAAATACCCTCTTCATTCACCAGCAGCAGAACTGTTGTACCGCTGTTTTCCAGCTTCTCCAGAGCACTTTTCAAGCTACACTTTCGTGTCACTTCTATCGCAGAAATATCTTTCATATCAATCTCTTCGCCTCGCCGGAACACCCGTGAATGTCATACCCTCACCGACATCAGAAGTCACTACAGCTCCGGCACCAATGATCGCATTATCTGCTATAGAGACCATTGGCAAAATTGTTGCCCCTGCTCCAATCAGAACGTTTTGACCCACCTTAACCCCGCCTCCCAGGGTGGAGCCCGGTGCAATATGAGCAAAGTCACCGATGTCGCAATCATGATCAACGACAGCCCTATGATTGACGATTACGCCTTTGCCAACGCAAGCACCAGGAGCGACCACTGCACCTGCAGCAATAAAACTGCCACTGTTTATATCGGCGTAGTCAGACACTGAAGCGCTTTCATGCATAACCGTAACCGCAGTCCTTCCTGTTGCCTCCAGCCTGCCACTATAGCGGCGGCGGATATGATTATTGCCTATAGCTACATGATACCCACCGGCCTGTCGCTCCAATATATCTACAGACTCTACAACAATACCGGGCAACAGCTGCGTCCCCTGTTTTACAGGATCATCATCGATCAGCCTTATCAGGCGGTCAGGATTGTCTATCCAAACACTGTCCAGAACCACTTTGGCATGCCCGCCAGCTCCGATCACCAGAAGGTCAGTAGGCATTGACCTTCTCCAGTAACCCGGGAGCAAGACTCAGATCAGCAAGGTTCTGAGCTATTTTCTGCCCGGCACTGCCATCACCATACACATTCGTCCATTTCCGATTGCTGAGTTTCAGCGCTTGCTCCAGCCCCTCACGGATGGCGTCTTCATCAGGTCCGGTATCAACTACATTGTCATTACGCTCTCTGCAGCGCTGGCGATCACCGATATTGAGCACCGGGGTTCCCAGTGATGCAGCTTCAATAATACCGCTGCTCGAATTTCCCGCCAGCAGGGAGGCCTCGGTCATCAGGGAGAGGAAGTCCTCTCGCGGAACGTGCAGCACCGTGCGAATCAGCTTTTGCTCTGCATAATGCTGGATAACCCGGGCAACCTCAGCACTGCCGGCATCCGCGTTAGGCATAATAACCAGCGATTGAAGCCCGGAACCCAATACCACCTTTAATAAAGCATCCATCTGTTCAGCCGCCGATGCCGCTTGCTGCACAACCGGATGAAACAGCACCAGTGCCAGCTGCCGCGTGCTATCCAGCCCATAGTCTTCAAACAGGGGTGCCCGGCTGCGCCGCTCTGCCCTAACAATTGAGTCCAGCCCCGGGGCCCCCGTGACAATGATATTGTCAGGTAACTCTCCCATACGTATAAGGCGCTCACGGGCCATTGCCGTCGATGTAAAGTGGTAGTGCGCCAGCTTTGAAATAGCATGGCGAACGGGCTCATCAACCGTACCTGACAGCTCGCCGCCATGAATATGCACCACCGGGATACTGAGATGCAGGGCAGCAATTGCCGCAGCTAACATCTCACCACGATCTCCGAGCAGCAACACTATATCCGGCCTGTCAGACTGTAAGGCAAGGGTAAAGCCCTGGATCTGACTGCCAAGTGCGAGCGCCATCTCGGCACCCTCACCGCCCGACAATTCAACCGGAACTTTTGCCCCTATATGAAAGCCGGCATCTCTGACCTCAGTCCAGGTATCACCATACTCAGGTAAAAGGTGCATACCGGTCAGGTATAGCGAAAGAGATAATGCCGGGTGTCCTTCAATCTCATCTAAAGCGGACTTCATTAAACCGAAATCGGCCCGGGTACCCGAGATATATACAATTCTACGCATCCGCTAAGTCCTTACCAGCAGGCTGACTACCAGCCTGTAGATCACGACAGGCGCGCTTACCTACAACGTCCTGTATATACTTGGGCGCGATGCCCGTGCCCGGGCGTTTCAGGCATATGTCTTCATTGCTGATAATCTGCCCGGCAGTGACATCACTGACTAATGTCACACTACGTCTGACCAGATCCCGAACAGGCAGCTCCGAGTCTCTCGGCTCTTTGAGGCCATTCCCCATGCTGTCTTCGATCCGGCGGATATCTGTCAGCAGTGCTGTCAGCTCTTTGGGTTCCAGCGAGGCCTGATGATCCGGCCCTGGCAGCGAACGGTCCAGCGTAAAGTGCTTTTCGATCACCCGGGCACCACAGGCCACAGCCGCCACTGCAATCAAGGCACCTTCCGTATGATCTGAGTAGCCAACAGGTAAGCCCGTCGCTTTTTCTATTGTCTGCATGGCAGACAAGTTTACGTCCTGATCCAAAGCCGGATAATTCGAGGTACAGTGCAAAATAACCAGTTTATCCTGCAGATCGGCTGACAGACCAAGCTCCTGGCGTACCGAGACAATCGCATCAACGGCATCCCTGACCTCTTCCAGTGATGCCATCCCGGTGGAGACAATCAGTTGTTTATCAAAGGCTGCCAGATAGCGGATAAACGGCAGGTTGGTCAGTTCACCTGAAGGGACTTTAATAATCTCCATGCCCAGCTCAACCAGAAAAGCAGCCGCCGCCTCATCAAACGGTGTAGACATAAACTCGATATCAAGCGCCTTACAGCGTTCGAATAGAACCCGGTGTGCCTCTTCAGACAGCTCCAGACGCTTAAGCATTGCATACTGGTCCAAATCACCGGTCTGACGTTGTTGATACTCCGCGGTTTTAGTGCCTTTGGCCACCAGCTTATCTGCCCGGAAAGTCTGAAACTTAATGGCGTCCGCACCTGACGCTGCAGCCACCTCGACCAGTTCCAGAGCCATATCCAGTGAACCATTATGGTTCACTCCCGCTTCAGCAATTACATAGCAACGATTCATAAACACCTTACGAATAAAATAAACCAGACGGCTCCTTCATCAGGGAAGCGCCGGAAACAGCCCGTACAGACTCTGACCTTCTGGGACTGGGCGATAATATCTGCCTGTCCGCCAAAACAGCTGCATGAAGCCTGTTACAGACTCCAGCCACCATCCACAACGATATTCTGTCCGGTCACATAGGCTGACAGATCAGAAGCCAGAAACAGTGTCACGCCTTTAAAATCCTCTTCAGTACCCATTCGGCCAAGAGGCGTTACCTTCTTGTAGCGCTGCTGAAAGCCGACATCCTGGCCACGCTCAATACCGCCCGGGCTAATACAGTTCACCCGAATTGAGGGGGCCAGTACTGTGGCCAGATAACGCGTAAGCTGCACAAGTCCCCCTTTACTGGCAGCATAAGCCGCCGGGGTCAGATAGCCCAAGCCCTCATACATCTCCATCTTCTGACCCGCAACACCGTATATACTACTAATGTTGATGATTGAAGCGCCCTGGCTCATTTCCATCAGCGGCTTACATAACTGAATCAGATAAAAGGCACCGGTAAGATTGACATTCAGAGCTTTCTCCCAGGTAAAAATATCCTGCTCTTCGAAAGGTGTCGCCCAGCCTTTCAGGCCTGAAGTACCTACCAGCGCAGCGCAGTTGATCAGTATACTGAGATCAAGATCCTTACTTCTCAGAAACTCCGGTACGGTTTCTATCGAGCTTTTATCTGACAGGTCCACCACTAATCCATGATGGCTGCCGCCAAAACGCTCCGTCAGCTGTAAAATCGCCTGTTCGGTTTTCTGCGGGTCAAAGTCCAGTAAAACAACAGTGGCGCCGGCCTCGGCCAGGCTTTCCGCCATCGTGAAGCCCAGATGTCCTGCGCCACCGGTGATCAGTGCTGTACGACCACGAAGGTCGGATAATGCTTTTATAGTGCTCATTATTCTGCTTTCCGGGAAAAGAGATACTCTGCGAATTCAAAGTCCAACAGGGTATCAATATCTACAGCCCGCTCATCAGGCACTACCACCTGCTTAACCTTGCCATCAAAGATCGATGCAGAGTTAAGGATAAAAGAGGGTGAAGAGACGTAAGCGACTGTGGTCATATCAAATACTTCAGGAACATCCTGGCGACGGCTGTAGCGCCGCCCGTCGGCGGCAAGACACACCAGCCGGGAAAAGCCCTCTGCATCTTCGCACAGCATATTAAAGTAAGGGCTGCGTGAAGCCTCTGTGACGGTAACAACCATATCGCAATCGGAGGACTGGTAGCGCTCTATACATGCTTCCACATCGACGACAGCTCGGAGCGGTGATGTTGGCGGCAAGCTGACAAAAAGATCGATATCTGTATTATAAACAGACTGATAGCTTTCAATTGCATGCTTCCAGGCATCATATTCACTGGCAGTATCAGTCGCCAGACAGTCCGGGCGCATAAATGGCACCAGTGCACCACTCTCCCTGGCAACCTGTGCGATCTCTTCATCATCGGTTGAGACCACCACAGCATCAATAGCTGGCGTCTTAAGCGCCGTCTGAATAGAGTGTCCGATAAGAGGGATACCACCCAGCTTACGAATATTCTTGCGAGGCACCCCTTTTGAGCCCCCTCTGGCAAAAATAAATGCAACACAGTGCTGACTTTCCTGCCTGGTCATCATAACTTGATTACTCCGCCTGTAGCTGAGGAACGATCGAGCGCATCGACCAGTTGCAGTACCTGCAGCCCCTCTTCGATGGATACAGGTTCCGGCAGGTTGCTCTCAATACAGTCAATAAATGCCATGAGTTCCTCTTCATACATCTTATTGCGATTGCCATCGCCCTTGTAGAGAAGCTCCCGCCCCTCAGGAGTATCAACTGTTACCCTGTCCTCAATACCATCCCACATCAGGGTGCCCCGCTCACAAATTACCTTGCATAGCCGCACCGGCTGACGTTGCAGCAAATCCAGATGAAAAGAGACAGGAATCTCAGCACCCGCCTGTGCGCAAAACATATGCGCCATTACAAGGTCATCACTATCTATTTCCAGATCACTCACCTTAAGGCGGTACCCCTGAACCGATACGGCATTGCCAAATATCCAGCTCAGATAATCCAGCTCGTGACTAAGCTCAAGCAATGCGCCCCCGCCCAACGACTTCCGGGCAGAAACTGAAGTGCGATAGTCAGTCCCGGGACGCCAGTCCGGCAGGTACTGCCCCACCTCGGCTTTAACCATGATGCACCTGCCATACTCACTTTCATCGACAAGCTGCTTAAAAGCGCGCAGCGAATCAAGAAAGCGCAGGTTGTAGCCCACCATGACTTTTGAGTTCTGGCTTTCAGCTTTAAGCCGAAGCTGAGAGACCCCTTCTGCACAGTGACTCAGGGGCTTCTCAATAAACAGATGCACACCATTGTCGAGCAGGAAGCCTGCTATGTCTAAATGAGTGCTTGCAGGCCCACAGACCAATGCCGCCTGAGGGTTAAACTCAACGGCTTCCTGCTGTGAATGATAGACCCTGCAACCTTCATACTCAGTGCTCCCGGAGCCCGGCCGCCTGAGGATCGCCACTTCAGCATCTGGCATTAAAGAACGAATATTCGCCAGATGCCTTTTTCCAATACTTCCTAACCCTACAACCAGCAGTCGCCTGACCTCTGTCGCTTGCTTCATCTCAGCAGTCTCTCTATCTCACGCACTACATTGCCTGTTGCGCAGCCAGCCACCGGAAGTCCGATACCCGGTTGACCATTTTCAATTGCGCAATCCAGCGCTTGTCCAAACTGTTCAAGATCATACACAGGCTCAGACAATTCCATCACATCGTAGGGTGCATTCTCAGAAAAAATGGACAGTTTTACGTTGACCAGCGGTTTATTAACCAAAGCGGCCTGTAAACCAACAGTCGAAACAGTAACCACAACGCAATCGACTGCATTGAGTAATGTACTCAAATCATCGTCCTGAGTACTCAATTCTACTCGGGGATGGCTGATATCCGGTCGTCTTATATCATTTGGATGAGGGCGGAAAACAGCTCTGCGATCAGGCTGAGCCTCTACCCATTTAATCAGTTCATACTCGATCTTTTCCGGCAGTTTCACATCCCCCTTACGTGAAGAATAGGGGTGATATTCAGGCTCAACATTGGAAGCCCAGAGCACTACAGTATGATCGGAAGGCCAGCCTTTGCGCTCTCTGAACGCATCAGAACACTTTTCTTCAGTATAGAGCTGATCAAATGCCGGATTACCCGTGACGACGATATCATCGGGTGCGCGGCCATGTTCAACCAGTCGCTGTTTAACAAATTCAGATAGCACACAGAGCCGTGAGGCATATCCGGGTTTGCCCAGCCATTCGACTTCTTTCATCGCAAACAGGTCAATCACACACAGAGCCGGAATACCCAGTCCAGAAGCGGCATCCATGGCCGCTTTTTCGGCACGGGGAGAATTAGTCGCCACAATCAGATCAGGGCCCAAATCTGAGAGTAACCGCTGCATCGTTTTCAAAGGGTAAAAGTACTGCCTTCCCCCTTGCTGATACAGCCTGGCGGCATCTTCACTGCCTTTCTCTGCGACCAGATCCATATAAGAAAGCCCCATATAGGCCACGCTTTCCTCATAGGGGACAACCGTATGCTGGGCAGGATCTCCCGCCAATTCCCTACCTTTTTCCAGCGCCTCTGAATCTGAATCCTGAAGCAGGTCTCTAAAGCCAATATAGGGAATGTTCTCCCTTTCGAGCACAAGACCCGCTGTGGTTAGTGCCAGAAAGACGCACCGAACGTTTTCATTTTGACTCAAGGACTTATAAACGGGCAGCAAGGTATTTACATGACCACCGCCATAGGCCACAAACAAAACTGTTTTCATGTCATCCCCTGGCTAAATGCTGTCAATTGTTTTTAATCTTCTGAAATGTCCTGAGCACTGTAGAAATTCAACGATAACAGCCAGGGCACACAGACTAAAAGCAAGAGAGCCAAGCCCCTCCACCAGAAATCCAGGTATACCAACGGCAAAGAAAGCAGCAGGATACAGGCCCTCTCTTAGTTTAATAAGGGTGGCGCATACTAAAACTGAAAGCAGTGTTACGTAAAAATAAAACTTTGTGAAATTACCTCTCACCCAGGTCACATATAAAGTGCTTCGACGTACGACTTTAATAAAAAAGTTATCTGAGTGACCTGCGATAACTCTATTCATAGCTATGACAGGTTCTTTAACCTTAACCAATTTTTTTTCCATAGAAACAGAGACTTTCGCTGGGGACAGTCGATCAAAAAAACCTATTTTATGTACGACAGAGCAGCCAAGTAGCAATGAGAAAACAAACAGCGTGACTGTATAGTTTTTCAGGCTTATTCGTATGGATCGTTTATAAAGCAGGCATATCAGAATCCAGGCAATAAGAACACCTGAGCTCAATGTTGCAAGCGCAGCAGACAACCAGAAAATAAGACGCCGGCCTTCCCCCATATAAACAATAAAATAAAGATAGAACAGCCCAGCGATCACCAGGCAACTTCGATAACTGATCCCAAAGGGCGCTATCAGCAAGAGCATTAAGACGACAAAGGTACTCAAACTCTGCCTTATAAAGTAGAACGGTGACAGGTACGCAACATAAACAAGCGCCTGAAAAAAATCAGGCACTCCGTTCTGATGCATATAAAAGAAAGGATATGCAATAGCATAACGCAGGTAATGCACAGGCGCTAAGATATCAAAATAACCAAGATTATTATGCACATAGTTAACCTGAGAGTAAAAACCATCAAGACTCCCCAGTGCAAACATATCTTTCCCATAGAAGAGCATTACCAGCAAATAAACTGCAGTAGCGCCTAATAACCCCTTACGATATCCAGCCTGCTGACTATTCATGAATCCACCCTGACTAGGCATAAAACGCCCTGAACCAAAGTTCAACAGCCATTAAAGCACGGATTTCCCGGGTATTATTTTTCACGCCCTGACAATGAGATTCAAGCAGTTCAGCCACATAACCATAGTCAAACAATCCACGCGCCCGCGTCTGCTCTGATAACAGTAGATCTTCACACATCGGTTTTAAGCGGGATTTAAACCACTCCCCTACCGGAACCGTAAACATCTGCTTCTTACGGTAGGTAAGGTCACTGCCGATAAGCTCCTCTACTGCTTTTTTATAAATGTATTTTGTTTCCCCATCCCTGAGTTTAAGATCACCCGGCATTTTAAATGCCAGTTCCATGACCCGATAATCCATAAACGGGGCCCGATTTTCTATCGATGCAGCCATTCCCATCCGATCCGGCTTCACCAGATTATTCCCGGACAGCAGCAGCTTCATATCAATATAAAGGGCCTGATTAATTCGATCCATATGGGCTGAAGCAGCAAACAAAGGCGTCAGTACTTCCTGATGTACGGAGTTAACATCCACTCTGGCTTTTATATCCCTGCTCAGCAGGTCTTCACGCTTTTCGTCATTAAACAAAGAGATATTGTCAGCGTACTTTTCCTGAAACTCCCCGGCGCTTACTGCGGTCATATCTGTAGCAAAAAAGTTTTTATACTTATCGTAACCGGCAAACAGTTCGTCTGCGCCATCACCGGTCAACACCATTTTCACCTGTCTAGCCGCCATGTCAGCAACGCGCCGGGTTGGCAAAAAGGAGACATCGCCATGCGGCTGATCACAGTAATAGATGGCTTCGGCCCAGCCGGAGATCATATCCGGATCGACGATCTCACAGTTGTGATCACAGCCAAACCGCTCCGCCGCACTTTGCGCAAACGGCGATTCATCGTAGCGCGGGTCATCAAAACCAATACTGAATGTGCGCACCGGCTGGGACAGATGCTGACTCATCAGACCTACAACCGTGCTCGAATCGACACCGCCGGAGAGGAATGCCCCAAAAGGCACATCTGAGCGCAGCCGGATACGTACAGCATCATCAAGCACGGAGTTGAAGCCTTTGATCCATTCCTCTTCTGATGCATCCTGCTGATAAACAGACGCAAGATCCCACCAGCGGTGAGTACTGATACCGTCCCGCCCAATTCTCAGCCAGCAACCAGGTTCAACATGTTTCACTCCCTCAAACATGGTCATCGGCGGTGGCACAAAGTTATAGGTCAGAAATGCATTCAGCGCCTCCGGGCTAAAAGGGATTTCACCCGTCACCTGCAGTATTGACTTAATTTCCGATGCGAAAAGCACGGCCCCTTCATGCTCATACCAGTAATAAGGCTTTTCACCAACCCGATCCCGCATCAGATAAACGGCATCTTCCCGCTTATCAAATATTGCAATAGCGAACATGCCATTAAGCTTCTCCAGGGCCACGATCCCACCCTGTTCATACAACCGCAGTATTACTTCAGTATCACAATGGGTTGCACAGGGATAACCCGCTACTGACAGTTCTTCTGCCAGTTCCACATGGTTAAAAATCTCACCATTCTGCACAACAACAACGCTCCCATCATCAGAGATAAAAGGCTGATCGCCCGCCTCAATATCCAGAATAGCTAAGCGCTCATTGCCAAGACCAACACGTTTATCTGCATCATAATAGATCCCCTCACCATCCGGCCCCCGATGGCGAATAACCGACCCCATTAATAAAAATTTTTCCTGATCAATAAGCGTATCTGTCTGCGAAAAAAAACCAAAAATACCGCACATAATCAGTTACCGCCCCTAGTCGCAATCTGCTTGATAGTCATCAGGATAATTTTTATATCAAATAAAAAGCTGCTCTTTTCTACATACTCTAAATCAAGCCGGGTGCGCTCTTCAGGTGTAGCAGTTGATCTTTTCGTTGCCTGAGCAAGTCCGGTAATACCCGGTCTGACCTTATTACGCTGACCCCATTCGGCGGATGTATACTCGGCTCGCTGGGCGGGCACATTAGGACGCGGTCCGACTACGCTCATATCACCGGTTAATACATTGATAAGCTGGGGCAGCTCATCGAGACTGGTACGCCGTAAAAGAGCGCCGACCCGTGTAATTCTTGGATCATTCGCTGAGGTAAAGTGTGGCCCCCGTGTCGCAGCATCCGTCACCATACTGCGAAATTTCAGGATCTCGAACGCCTTTCCATTCAGACCTACTCGTTTCTGGCGAAAAACAACCGGCCCGGGCGTATCCAGCCTGATCAGTACAGCGACAATGACAAGCACCGGCGCAAAAATAACCAGACTAACCAGCGCCGCAGATATATCAAATAGCCTTTTCATTCTTATCCCGGATAAACTCATTTATGACGTTACAAACCCTGCGATGATCATCAGCTTTCTGCAGATCAGACCTTTCCAGCAAACCCAGCTGTGCATCCCGCAACTTTCCAAGTTCAGCGGCAAAAGACAGCTCTCCACCTTCTTCATCAATGTCCCGGTTAAAGGTTCTGGACAGGATCACCTGACTGGATCCCAGCCTCAGGTGCTCTCCTAACACCATCTCCCCGGGCAGTGTTCCCTCCCCGACCCGGGCGATACCGCCAACCCCAAAAGGCTTACCGGCAGCGTTAATTATTTCGGCTGCGCGCTCTAACATCCCATTGGAAAAAGGCTCAAACATGAAGGCAAGTCCCAGATCCAAGTGCAGGTCGTTCAATCCTATATAAACTTCTGAAACACCCTTAACCCTGACGATCGCTTCAAGTTGATCAAAGGCAGCCCCCGTTTCAATCAACGGTATAAACTTCACCCGCCCGTTAATCATTGCAGAGAAGGCCGCAACTTCAGATACATCCCGAAACATCGGCTGCATTAAAATATCAGCTCCTGAGCTGATTGCCTGCTCAATCTCATGCGGAGTATCCGGATTAAGCGGATTCAGACGCACTAGCAATTCAGCACGGCAAAGCACCCGCTTTACCTGTTTTACATCACTCATACTGTGCTGACTGATAAACGTATTCAGGTGCCCCTGACGTTCGTACTTTCCCAGCCGTTCCAGATCAACAAATATCCTGGAAACGCCCGAGTGCTCTGCAAACCTCGCCATGTCGGGCTGGTTGGTTATAAAGATAAAATTAATCATATGACCTTTCACGTCTGTAGAGCCTGCTTCTCACCTGAGGCAGGCAAAGTGCGCTGACGGCTGTTACTGCCAGCGACACTATAGAAATTAATAAAAAGGTATACAGGGGACTTGCGTCCTGAGGCAACACCACACTCAGAATAAAATATAGAACGGCAGGCGGCAGAAGGCAGCCAGAAATGCTTCCGCCACTCAATAAGCTGCGCCTAACCTCCGGGTTATTTTTTACCAGCGCAAGCAGGAAGAGCACGCCGCCAAAGACATAAGCGGCCACCAGACTCCACATAATATCTGTAAGAGAATCAGCACCAATGGTACTTAACAGGCATCCCAGCAATATCAGCGATACGCAGTTAATGTACAGAGGTATACGGGTATGCTTCCGGGCACTAAAAACAGCTGTAGCAAATGTAGCAATGCCCATAAAAGGTATAGAAGCCAGCCCGATCGTAAACAGAGTACTCAGGTTACTTTCTACCTGGCTGCTTACCTTGCCGTGTCCGTAAACCAGGCTGACCACTTCTTTGTTTGCGAACAATAAAGCAACCACTGACATCGCTGCCAGAAAGACTGTCAGCCTCATCCCCCAGGCGGTCAGGCTATTGAAGCTTTCAGCCTTTTCACAGGCGTGGGCAGACGATAGTCGGGGGAAAAATACAACAGAGAGAAAGGTCACCGCTAAAGCTAAAGGCAGCTCTACCAGCTTCGTTGCATAGCTCAGCAACGCTATGCCACCCTCATCCAGCTGTGATGCAAAGGCACGGCTAACCACCGGATATATCAGCAATAAACTTCCGGCCCCAGCCACCTGCAGATATCTGACAATCAGATCTCGATTCAATAACCAGGGCATCAGTGTCATATCGGGCAGACCTTTTAACCAGCAGGCCACCGCAAACTGACTCACTAAGCGCACTATCCCGCCAAGCAATACGAAGAACCCCAGCGTCACCAGATCCAGATTGAAGGAAGAGACACATACAAGGCCAGCAACGATACAGATATTTACAATCAGTGTACCCAGCGCAGGAGTCGTAAAGTGACTATGCGCCTGTAAAAATGCGGTCATAACACCCGCCGCCACTGTAAGCGGCATCAGCCAGAACACCGGTACCAACGCCTGCTGCGACACATTCAGCTGATGTTCAGTAAAGCCCGGCGCCAGTACACCCAGCAAAGGCAACACCATTGTGCCCAGTATCAGTGCTACGACTGAAAACAACAGCGTAAAGACGACAACAGACTGAAACCATACAATTTTTGCGTGCTTTTTATCGCCCGAGAATTCAGGAATCAGCGCTGCCGTTAAGCCCCCACCTACCAGAATATTGATAAGCAGGTCAGGTACGCTAAGCAACAACACAACGACATCGGCCTCAGGTGAAACACCATAAGTCCCGGCCAGCACAGCCTCCCGAAAAAAACCTGACAGGCGCCCCAGGAGCATACCAACATTGAGGACTACAGAAGCCAGAAGTATTTTTTTGATCACCCGCACGTACCTAAAACGTCCAAAAAGTCCCCATGATCTGAAAGTACACCGCGACAAAGCTTTTCAGCAGAGATATACAAGCAGACCCCGCCCGTCAAAACAGGCCGAAACAGGGAAAGCCCCTCTGCACCTTCAGTAATGCGGCAGCTCAGCAGCAAAGCAGTCACCGGCTAATGCACTACAACGCCATCCTCTAATAAATCAACCAGCTCAGAAGAGGGCTGGAAGCCTGAGACGCTTTGCTGCAAAAGAGAGCGGGCCCGCTGACTGTCACCACTGCACAGCACTTGTTCCAGCTCTGTCAGCAATTCCTGAAGGCGGGCAGCAGGCACAATTTCTTCATGCGCCCGCATAATTTTAGGGTGCTCTGTGCCAACAACATCCTCACCGATCAAAAGCTCTTCATATAGCTTCTCACCCGGCCTCAGGCCCGAGTATTTGATTTCAATATCCCCCGCAGGAGAGTCCTCACTCCTCAGCGTACGGCCGGTCAGATGAATCATCTTGAGTGCAAGGTCGCTGATACGCACCGGCTCCCCCATATTCAGTACGAAGACATCCCCACCCTGCCCCATAGAACCCGCCTGGACAACCAGCGATGCAGCTTCAGGGATTGTCATAAAAAAGCGCGTGATATCCGGGTGAGTCACCGTAACAGGACCGCCTTCCTGAATCTGGCGGCGAAACAGAGGCACTACCGAACCAGATGAACCTAAAACGTTACCAAACCGAACCATCGAAAAAATGGTCTTGTCACTTTTCAGCGCCAGATCCTGCAGCACAATCTCCGCAAGTCTCTTCGTTGCACCCATTACATTTGTCGGCCTGACGGCCTTATCAGTAGACACCAGAACGAAGCGTTCAACATTATAGCGGGCGGCCAGGTCCGCTACGATACGGGTGCCAAACACATTATTCTGAACACCCTGAAGTACATTATGCTCCACTATAGGGACATGCTTATAAGCAGCGGCATGATAAATCGTCTGAACCTTAAACCGTTGCAGAACAGCCTCAACACGTAGCTCATCACAGACGCTGCCAAGCAGCGGAATCACGGCAATATCAGTGCCTCGCTCTTTCTGCATCTGTGCTAAAGACTGTTCAATCTGATACAGGGCGTATTCACTTTGCTCAAACAGTATCAGTAACGAGGGTGATGCAAGCATCACCTGCCGGCATAGTTCTGAGCCGATGGAACCGCCGGCACCGGTGATCATAACCACCTTAGCGCCCACACTGATCTGCTGCAGTTCTTTCCTCGGCGGGACAGGATCACGCCCAAGCAGATCCTCTAGGTCAATCTCACGCAGTTGCTCAACCGACGCCGTGCCCGATACAATTTCCGGCATTGACGGGACCGTTCTGACATGTACCGGCAGCGGCTCCAGACTTTCAAGAATCTCTTTTTTACGCCTGCTGGCTATACCAGGCAACGCCAGCAACACAGACGTCACACTATGGCCGGAAATCAACTCCGGCAGCTGCTCCGGCGCATAGACTTTCAGCCCTTTAACCGTACCTTTCTGCAGGGCAGTATCGTCATCAATAAACCCCACCGGATAGATTTCCCGCCCTCCAACCAAGGCACTGGCCAGCTGTACGCCTGCACCACCGGCGCCATAGATCAATACAGCTTCTTTATCGACATAATGCTTCAGCAGCCACTGGTAGTAGTACTTAACCGCCAGGCGGCTGCCGCCAACGAAGACAAATGCCGTCAGAGCAAAAACAGCAGGCACAGAGCGCGGCAGATAAGGCCAGTTAAGTAAAAATGCAGCGGCCCAGATCATCAGTGCCAGTAACAGTATGGCCTTACCCAGGGCCAGTATATCGGTCGCCCCCATATAGCGTACGACGATCCGATATAGGCCAAGCAACCTGAAATAGAGCACTCCTACAACAGAAACAAGTACAAACGCCCAAATCGCTCCGGACATATAATAGCCAGACCACCATTCAGACAGCCTGAGCGCATAGCTCGCCCAAAGCGCCAGAGGGAGAGCCAGCGCATCGACAGCCATCATCAGCAGCCGTTTGTGCGCACGCGGGAGGGACATGATTTTTTGAGAAAGCGATTCAGCAGAAGCGGGACGAGAATCCATATAGACACTTAATAAGAAGACAGGTAAACCTGAAGAAGTCCTTGAAATACTAAAGTAAGCTACTCTGCAGCAGAGCCTGATCCTTATACCGTCCTTAGCCAGATCAAAGCGTGGCATTATACACCATCTCCCGGAGATTAAGCACCCTGCCCGAAAGGCTCGGTATCGCAGTATATAGCCTTAGCACAGAACTCGCCCCTTGATCGCTCCCCCCTGAAATTCACCTTCAATTACCATCAACAATTCGGCGCTAAACACGTAAAGTATCCGCAATCGCCTTCAAGGAAGCAAAGACCACGACCATTCTCGCAACAGGCGGCGCCGGATATATCGGCAGCCATACCGTTTTACTGCTGCACAATGCAGGCTACGAAGCCGTTATCTACGATAACCTCTGCAACAGTCATCCGGAGGTGATTAACCGCATGGAAGAGCTTTCCGGCAAGCGCCCCGCGTTTATCCAGGGCGATATCCGCGAAGCCGAAACACTGGAAACGGCCTTTCAGCAATACGATATCGATGCCGTAATTCACTTTGCTGGCCTGAAAGCGGTCGGAGAGTCTGTTGAGAAATCGATCCTTTGCTACCACAACAACGTTGAGGGATCTATCAACATGTTCAAAGCAATGAGCACATACAACTGCAAGCGCATCGTCTTCAGCTCGTCCGCCACCGTTTATAGCGACCCGGCCTCAGTACCGATTCGTGAAGATTTCCCGCTATCAGCCACAAATCCCTACGGCCGCAGCAAACTGATGATCGAAGATCATCCTGCGCGACTTGTAGGTATCAGACAACAGCTGCCAGAGCGCCATCCTGCGCTACTTCAATCCGATTGAGGCAGGTCGTATTGGTGAAGATCCGAATGGCATTCCCAACAACCTGATGCCGTTTGTAGTATAGGGCGCCGTCGGTAAACTAGCAGAACTGAAAGTTTTCGGTGACGATTACAACACGTCCGATGACACTGGCTGAGACGATCATCGGCCTGTTCAAGACAGAGGTAATCCACCATCGTGGCCCTTGGAAAGGACTCGAAGCCGTGGAATACGCGACGTTGGAATGGGTAGATTGGTTCAATAATCGCCGATTACTTGAACCGATTGGAAATGTACCGCCAGTGGAGCTGGAAATGGCATACTATCGTCAGTTGGAAGAGTCAGGTGAAGCAGCCTGACTCAAACAAAATAGTCTCCGGAAAATCCGGGGCGGCTCAATCGATACCCACAATGCTAATCTTGTTCATGATGGGCCCCTGTCTAGTAATGCTGACCACACTTAATTGTGGCACTTAGGTGGGTGGGGCCATCTCATTTCCCACGCGCTGTCCACATTGTCAGGCCCCGGCACTGAAGCCGTGGGGATCCAGTCATGGTTTACCGCGCTATCGCTGCAAACACTGTGCCCGCACCAGCAACCCGCTGACCGGTACGCCGCTGGCGCGACTGCGTAAACGCGAGTGCTGGATGCCGTATGCGCAAGCCCTGCTACAGGGGGAAACGGTGCACTCGGCGGCTCGGCACTGCGACGTCAGCAAGAACACCGCGCTCCTGTGGCAGCATCGCTTTCTGGCCTGTATCAGCCAGCATCAGGCCACACACGAAGCGGGGATTGTGGACGCGGATGAAACGTTCTTTCTGAAATCCTTTAAAGACCAGCGCCAGCTGCCACGCACTGCGCGCAAACGCGGTGGTGTCGGGCGAACGCGCGGCTACAGCCCCGATCACATTCCAGTGCTGGTGGTACGGGACCTCCACCGTGCCAAGGCGGATTTATTCTGGACAAGATTGACGCTACACGGATCAAAGCTGTACTCCAGCCCTTGCTGGACCCGGAAGCCGTACTGTGCACCGATGGTGTGTCCATCTACAGCGCCTTTGCACGCGAGACAGGTATTCGCCATGAGGCAATACGCAGTCAAGGCCCGCAGGTGCGCGCAATGCTGTTCGGTTAAGGCTTGCCAGCGACTTTAAGCCAACACAAAATCCGGTATTCCCTATGGATCCCGGATTTTTTTGTGCCTATTCAACAGATGTTACTTGGCTTTGACGACCTTCATTCCTTTGCTGATCTCGATACCTTTTCACAGAATATTCCTGTCGAATGGGTAGAGTCTGCACTCCAACTCACCGCTAAGGCTTCGATCCGACGCCGACGATTACCACCGGAACAGGTGCTGTGGCTGGTAGTGGGTATGGCGATGTTCCGACATGAGCCCATTGGCGAAGTCGTGCGTCGCCTGAATATATGTGCCGATGGCTTGGCCAATGAAGCATTGCTGGCACGTAGTGGCTTATCCGAAGCACGACAGCGACTAGGGGATCAGTCTCTGGAGTGGTTGTTTAAACGTACGGGACAGCATTGGGGGGCTGAACGATATCCACAGGACGACTGGCATGGTTTGCAAGTCTTTGCGGTGGATGGGGCTCTGTTCCGAACGCCTGATACTCCCGAGCTGCGCGAGCACTTTGGCTCAGGTAACACCTCCAGCCAGCGTCAGACCGCGTTTCCAATGATGCGGCTAGTTGCGCTCATGAATGTGCGCTCCCATGTCATCCTGAACGCACAACTGAGCCCATACCGACGCAGTGAAATGCGACTGGCTGAGACCTTCACCGCTCAAATACCGGATCACTCCGTCACCCTGTTTGATAAAGGCTTTTGGGGAGCGGATTTACTCCTGACCATCAATCGAACCGGGGATCAGCGACACTGGCTAATACCGGAACGCAGAGGCCTGGTCTATGAAGAGGTTGAAGCTTATAGCGAGCATGACCGTTTATTGCGTATGAAAGTGTCAGCTCAAGCGCGTAAGCGTAATCCGGAGTTACCGGAAACCTGGAATGTACGCGCTGTATCCTATGAAGTGAATGGCAAGCTGAAGACCGTCTTTACCTCCTTACCTGCCAAGCAGTTCAGTACGGCGCAGGTCGCGGCCCTTTATCAGGAGCGGTGGGAAATAGAGCTTGGGTTCCGAGACATCAAAAGCTCGATGCAACACAATGCCATCACCCTGCGGAGTAAGAAAGTTGAGCTGATTTATCAGGAGGTGTGGGGCATGTTGCTGGCGTACAACGTGATCCGCCGCGAAGCCAGTCAGGCGGCCGTGAGTTACGGGCGCAGCCCCTGCGACATACGTTTTAAGCCAGCCTGTCAGTTTATCGCGGCGCAACTGATTGTTATGGCGGCGGCTCAGCCAGCATCAAGAACAGGCGCCCGATTGTCAGAATTACGAGCGGGTGTGGCAAGCCTATTTCTGGATGACCGTCCTCGGCAGTCAACACCGAGGACGGTAAAGATATCAAAGACTCGCTATCCCGTAGATCGCAAAGCTGCTCCGCTTAAGTGAACAGCATTGCGCAGGTGCGAGGGGCCTTTCATATCCAGAATGTGAATGCATACGACAGTCGCCTGAAAGGCTGGATGAAGCGCTTCCATGGGGTTTCGACCAAATACCTGAAGCACTATCTCGGCTGGCGGCGGCTTCTGGAGCACTACCGGACCGGGCTGACAACCCTGCTCTGTTTGCTGGAAGCGCTGGGCCGCCTGCCGCAACGGTTAACTCAGACATAGCTATAAGAATGGCTGAACGACCTACCATAATCGAGTTCTAATTATGATCGTGTCCTGAATGAAGGCCGATCAGTCCACTCTGTGGCCGCCGATTTCGGTATCAGTGCACGTGCCGACTATAGGTGGTTGGTCCGCTTCAGAGAACACGGATATGCAGGACTGCATTCAACGTCCAGTCGCCCCCATAGCAGCCCTTACCAATTGCCTGATAGCTGGATCGTATGCATCCGACTCTATCGCCAGACCTTCAAGTGGTGCGCTAGAAAGATCGCGGAAAATGAGATGGACCCACCCACCTAAGTGCCACAATTAAGTGTGGTCAGCATTACTAAACAGGGGGCCGTCATGAACAACATCAGCATTGTGGGTATCGATCTCACCAAGTCCACGTTCCAATTACATGGGATTGATGCTCAGGGGCAGACACGGTTAACGAAGAAAGTCAGCCGTGCCCAGCTACTGAAGCAATCAAGCAAGATACCGCCTTGTAAGATCGCAATGGAGGCGTGCTGCGGCGCCTATTTCTCGGCCCGTGCGATCCAGTCCCTGGGACATCAGGTTCAACTGATCCCACCACAACAGTTAAAGCCTTTTGTTCAGAGACACAAGAATGATGCCCGCGATGCACAGGGGATCGCCGAAGCCGCCGCGAGGCCAAAAACTTCGTCGATCGCGATCAAATCTGAAGCCCAGCTCGATATCCAGGCACTGCACTGTATTCGTGAGCGGTTAATCAGGGAACGGACCGCCGTTGCGAATGAGCTTCGGTGCATACTGGCAGAGCGCCGTTTTGTCATGGCCACCGGCATCAAGGCCTTGCGGCAGGAAGTCGCAAGGCTCATAGCGCAGTCAGAGGCCCTGATTCCGATCATTCAGCGGCTTGTCCGGGATCTGCTCAGTCAGTGGCAGCAACGCGATGAAGCGGTACAGCACTACGATGAGCAGCTCAGGCTGGTTGCTAGGCAGGACGAGGCCTGTCAGCAACTGCAGAGCATCCCTGGTATCGGCATTATCAATGCCACGCTGTTACGCTGCCATGCCGGGAACGGTGCCCAGTATAAAACGGGACGGCAGTTCAGCGCCTCGCTGGGACTGGTGCCACGCCAGCATTCCAGCGGTGATACGCCGCGCCTGATGGGGATCAGTAAACGCGGGAACCGAACGGTACGTAAACAGTTAGTGCACGGTGCCCGCGCAGCCTACAGGCAGTTTATGAGACAACCACCAAACAGCCGGCTGGTGGCCTGAGTACAGCGGCTTGCCAGCCGGATGCATCCCAATAAAGTTATAGTGGCCCTGGCCAATAAGCTGGCGCGGATCGCCTGGGTCATCCTGACCCGGCAGGAGGCGTACCGCGCCTGAGTTACCGACCTTAAATTTGCGCAGGCAGTCCTTATGTCACGACAGATAAGATCGACTCTCTTCAGCCAGAGAGAGCGTTAGGCCCATAAGAGGCCGTGTGGGAGAACTGGCGAGAGAGGCACATCACATAATGGTAGGGCCCCGTACAGGCCCATTATCAAAGCCGGATATAAGCGTGCATCTTACAGTTTTGTCGACAGAGGATTACTTGGCAAATCGGGTGGGTCCATATAAACGCTCTCAGTCGCTTATTCGACGGTCACGGCTGTTTTGCGCCGTCTTAAGCTGAATAAGGCCCGGCATATCGAGCCCCAGGTACCGGTGCAACGCTATGAGCATGCGGCACCAGGCGACATGTTACATATGGATATCAAGAAGTTACCCAAATTTGATCGGCCGGGACATCGCGTCACGGGCAACCGTAAGATCCACTCGAAAGGCGCCCGGTATGAGTGCGTACATATCTGTATTGATGACCATAGTCGCTGGGCCTACGCCGAGGTCCTGCCGGATGAGAAAAAGGAAACCACGAGCAATTTCCTGCAACGAGCACTTGCAGCCTATGCAGTGATTGGTGTCAGCGTGAG